>NZ_CP135922.1:4800000-6000000 GCF_032399705.1 Paenibacillus sp. BIC5C1 | reverse complement strand
ACCAAGAACGACAAAGGTTCCTACCGTCAGACCCAGACCACGTGCCATACCAGCGGTGAAGTTGGTAATGATACGTTTTTTGGGACTGCTATAGTTTTCGATAATATCCTTGATTTGAGATTTTTCCAGACTGTCTGCAATCTGATCCAGCCGTGTGTTCAGACGTTTGACTTCATGACGCAATTCAAAAGGGTGTTCGCTGGTATCATACTGTTGTGCGGGTTTTGACCCGGTAATGGGCGTATTGCCGTTCATTGTGATTTTACTCATGTTCTTCCTCCTTTAATCTCACCGTGGATAAAAAATAGCCAGCTGGAATACAGCTGGCTATTGGTCACTCGATCAATAAGCCTTACAGGCTGGTCGAGTTTATTTCTTTACGTGCATCTTCCTTGGCTTCTACGGAAGCAGCAGCCACTTCTTCTGAAGCTTTAGAAGCCTCATTGGCCACGTCAGCGGAAGCCTTTCTCACGGAGTCCATAACGTCATTGCGTCCTTGGTTTACCGTTTTTGCAATATCAGAAGTTTTGGAAGAGACCGTTTTAGCCAGTTCGGAAGCTTTATCACCAACAACTGCTGCAACTTCTTTTGTGCGATCTGTAACGATGCCCACCTTCTCAGAAAGATCACCACGCAATTCGCGTCCTGGTTTAGGGGCAAAAAGTAGTGCCGCAGCTGCTCCCAGCAAACCTCCGATGAAAATTCCTTTTGCGAAAGTGGAACCGCTTTGTACAGGATATTGTTCTTCTGCTTTATTCATGTCAAATCACTCCTTCTTCAAATTTAAGAAACGGATACGAAACAACGAACACCTTGTTGGACCGATCAGGCAGCCTGTCTGAACAGTCTGGACACAAGCCCCAGCAAAAAGACAAAGACTGCTGTTCCAATGATGGCAGGAATTACGGCAAAGTTACCGATGACCGGTCCCCAGTTACCAAGCAAGAGTGCTCCCAGCCAGGCTCCGGCAAATCCGGCAACCATTGCACCGATGATTCCTCCAGGCATGTTATGACCGGCAAGTGCATCACCGATTACACCGATAATGACTGCCATCACAATGCTGATAATGATACCCCACATAACAACCGCCTCCTTATGCTTAATGTAGGATGGTGTCTGTTCGCGTTTGCTTACTTCGTATATAAACGCCGTGCTTCCAGGTGAAACAATCAATGTAAAGAGATCCATACTGGAAATTATAGGATAGTGCAATTCAGACGGAACGTTGAATCCCTTTAATCATACAGAAGATCCAAGCCAGTCCAGCAGCAAATCCGGTGAAAACGTCGGTTGGAAAATGTACACCCAGCATGATACGGCTGAGGCCGACCAGGAATATAAATGTGATTCCGCAAAGGACAGGCAGTGCAACTCCAGACATACGTTGATGTCGTTCAATCGCCCAGATGACAAAGAGCATGCCATAAAACCCCATCGAGATCATCGCATGACCACTTGGAAAACTATATCCGTGAACAACGAGCAGATGTTCCAGATCAGGTCTACTGCGCCTGAATATTTCCTTCAATAAGGTGTTGAGGATCCACATCATGGCAAAACTGTTGAGTAACGCATAACCATATATGAGGAAACGGGGACGACGCTGCCACAAGAAAAGAAATGAAAAACCGATAGCTGCGATGGCAGAAAGTCTGAAAGAACCGAGCGCAGTAATGAATGAAATGAAAGGCAGCAGATAAAGACGTGAATCCGAGTTTAGATAAAACAACTGTTGGATACGATCATCCAATGAAAGGATAACTTCGTTACCCAGTAACTCTCCGAGGGTCGCCAGTAAGAAGACGACCGATACGCTGGCTATAATTCCAACACCTGCCCAGTTGAGCAGCGGACGTACCGAAGTTTTACGAGCTGACCCGGAGGTGGGTAAATGCGTTTTGCGCAGCATAAATGAGTATCTCCTTCAGTGAGGGTAGTAGGTAGATAAAGATTGATAAAGGATTACCCGAAATGTCTGTCGAAAAAACTGTAAAAACGTCGCTTTTGTACTATACTATTTAAGATATCCCATGCGGCGTCGTGACGCAAAGCAGAGATGAATTCGGGAGTATAAAGGAGAGAACTCGCATGGAGAGTGCCCTGTTAATTAAAGAATACCGTGCGGGCGTTATGGAATGCGCCCATTACGGACACATAAGCATTACGGATGAGAACGGCAATGTTGTATATTCTGCCGGCGATCCTCATTTTAGAGCGTTTACCCGTTCGTCCGCCAAACCTTTTCAGGCTATTCCGGGAATTCGTGCCGGTATTGCCGGGCATTATGGTCTGACAGCTCAGGAGATTGCCATTATGTCTTCCTCGCATCGTTCGGAGCCGATGCATATTCAGGTGCTGGAGCAGATAGAAAGCAAAATAGGATTGGGGGAAGAGTGCTTGATTTGCGCACCGAGTTATCCCCTAAATGAAGAAAGCCGGAATCAATGGCTGCGTGCTCAAGGAGAGAAGCGTCGTATTCTCCACAACTGCTCCGGTAAACATCTGGGTATTCTCGCATACACTCAGATGAAACAGGCCGATTTGGGAAGTTATGCAGAACCAGAGCATCCGGTGCAGCGTGAAATTCTTGAGACCATGGCCTATATGGCAGGAATTGAACAGAAAGAGATTGAACTTGGGACGGATGGCTGCGGCTTTCCGGTATTTTCGTTGCCATTATCGGCATTGTCAAACGCATATCTGAAGCTGGCTTGCCCGGATTTGATCGAGGACCCATCTACACGTTCGGCGGTAGAGACCATTACCGGAGCCATGAACGAATATCCGTTAATGGTAGGAGGAACGCAGCGTGTGGATTCCGTGCTGCTTGAAGACAGCAACATTGTAGCCAAAGGTGGCTTCAAGGGTGTGTTTGGTTTTGCCCTGAAAAAGGAACGCCTCGGAATTACGTTCAAAGTGCTTGATGGTTCGGAAGAAGAATGGGCCTATATTGCCCAATCCATTCTGGAGCAGATCGGATATAGCAATCGAAAAACCATTGAACGACTGGCAGAAGTATATCCTCCTGACATTCGGAACGACGCTGGTAAAGTCGTAGGGCGGGCAGAGAGCGAATTCAAGCTTCACTCACCTGAAGAAAGCGTATAACCACATGTAAGGGGCGTGATTAGAATTCCCGGACCACGGGTAAAGATGACATACCAACTGGTATTGATCTATAGAATTCTAAATATACACGCAAGAACTGCTGTGATCGTGCAGCAGCTCTAAACCCTTTGGAGGTGGATGAACATGATTAAAGTAGTGACATCGGAAGAAAGGCACACGTCGGATCGAGGTTGGATACACAGTGAATTCAGCTTTTCCTTTGCGGACTATGATGATCCAAGCAATGCCCATTTTGGTTGTCTTTTGGCTCATAATGACAACACACTGATGCCGCAGGAAGGCTTTAAGCGACATCCACATCATGACCTGGAGATTGTTAGTTATGTAATATCAGGTACGTTGAAACATACGGACAGCATGGGAACGGAGCAATTGTTGGAACCGGGAACGGTTCAGGTCATGAGTGCAGGTACCGGGGTAGAGCATTCAGAGACTAACCCGTCCGAGGATGAACCTGTACGCTTCCTACAGATGTGGTTTCTACCATCCCAGCGCATGTTGAAGCCCTCGTATACTAATCGTCGTGTAGAGGCTCAGGAGCATCTGAACCGTCTTTGTCCGATTGTATCGGGGCAAGGGGGAGAAGGAGCAGAGGGAGCAGAGGGAACATTGCCTATTTCACAGGATGTAACTTGCTATCTATCCCATCTGGAATCCGGTCAAAAATTAATGTACCCTCAACATGAAGATAGGCGTACACATCTCTTCCTGATTAGTGGCCATATCGAGATTGTATGTTCAGATGGCAGCTTCAATCTCAAGCCGGGTGATGCTGCACGAATCCGTAAAAGCTGTGATCTGCAAATTACAGGTACAGGCAGCGAGACTGCTGAATTTGTATTGGTGGATTTGCCTTGACGAAAAAACAAACGTAAGAGGACCTGTCTCCACTTTAATGTGGAGAACAGGTCCTCTTTTCCATGGGCAATATCGCCCTAGGATTTGCGGAGATTACCCAGTTCGGAAGCCACAGCTTCCACTTCAGAGATACTCAGATGTTCCTTACTCAGGACCATCTCATACAGGTCAAACAAATCTTCATACTTGTCGAGTGGGAAAGCCGAAGCCTGCATGGCAGCTCCACTGGCCATCCGCAGCTTCGTTTTGATCGCTTCAATCATATATTCCATGTTGGCTGCGCTTGCTTGCGTTAAATCCATCGTTATGTCCATCCCTTCCGTATCGGAAACTGTTGTCATTGTATCATGATTGGACAGGCCCAGGCCAATGCTTTTGCGGCGAATTCGAGCATCGGGTAAAATGAGGAATATAACAATAGAGCCTCAGGTAGGGAGCACAAGTGGAAAGGAGGTAATTAGATTGGCAACATATAAGCGGGAATTAGTTCGTCATCAAAGTAGGGAAGCCCGCCAAAATGTGCAGGGAGAAGACCTGGTATTATTTTTCAAGCACATCTATAAGCTTCATTCACCGGATGAAATCACCTTTGTCTGTATCGGGACGGACCGATCCACCGGAGATGCACTGGGCCCATTGACAGGCAGTCTGCTGCAGGAGGCCGGAGTGAATCACGTTGTAGGGACGCTGGCTTCTCCTTGTGATGCTGATACGCTGGAGAAGAGGCTGGCGCTTGTCCCGTCACATCACGCCATCATTGCCATAGATGCTTGTCTGGGTCCAAAACAGGCAACTGGTACATACTATCTTGCGGAACATCCACTTATTCCGGCAAAATCGGTTGGCGGCAAGCTGCCACCGGTTGGTCACTACAGCGTGGCTGCTGTAGTGAATGCTAATGGACCGAGACCTTATTCCATTCTACAGATGACCTCGCTTCATTTCGTTATGGGCATGTCCCGAACGATTGCAGAGGCGGTCGCCGAAGCAGTGAAATACAGATAAACGTTTCATTAATGATATGCAGGCTTAATAATATACAACTTGAATTAATTTAATTCGCGCAGAGAGAGGGATTTATATGGAAAAAGTGATGTGTGACGGAACGACGATTTGTTATGCCGAACAGGGTAAGGGAGAAGCACTCATTTTGCTCCACGGATACTGCGGCAGTTCATCCTACTGGGATGAAGTAGTGCCTGAGCTTGCACGCAGCTATCGTTGCATCGTACCCGATCTGCGTGGACATGGCAAAACGGACGCGCCTGTAGGTAGTTATACCATTGATCAGATGGGCAATGACGTATTGCAATTAATGGACGAGCTAAAGGTGGAGAAGGCTGTCCTGCTTGGACACTCCATGGGCGGATATATCGCACTTTCTATCGCACAGCGCCACCCAGAACGATTGAATGCCTTCGGCTTGATTCATTCCACAGCGTATCCCGATAGTGAAGAGGGCAAGGAAAAACGCCTTCGCGCAGTATCCACCATTCAGACGGAAGGGATTGTTCACTTTGTAGATGGGCTGGTTCCCGGTTTGTTTGCACCAGAACATGTGGAATCGCTATCGACGCAAGTGACACGTGTGAAGGAAATTGGTTACCAGACAGCGCCGCAAGGGGCAACCGGAGCTGCACTGGCTATGCGTGAACGCCCGGACCGCCGTGATGTATTATCAGCTACACCGCTTCCGGTCCTACTGGTTGCCGGCGAGAAGGATGCTGTCATTCCACCGGAACGGACATTCACAAGTGACAAGCCACATATTACACAAGCCGTGATTCCTGGAGCAGGACATATGAGCATGTATGAAGCTCCGGAAGAATTAATTCAGGTCATTAAACAATTTTTGACGGGATTATCGAAGTAATAATGGAGCATGAATAGATTATCGGATGATTTCGCCTCCTTGGCGGAGCGCCGGTACCTTGCTAAACCCCTGCAACGTTCGCTCAAGAACGGCAGGGGTTTTATTTGTTCAGGGCCAGAGCATAGGACGAGCTATAGACCATGTTTTGGCTTTTTGTCATGGCATGAATTAAAATGATGAGAATGGATCATGCAAGTGAAACTGGAATGTACACGATCGAACGATGAGGGGGCACATAGCATGTTCAGGAAAGATTATCTGCTCCGCATGATGGAGGAAATGACAGAAGCGATCGGCAAAGTATTTACACTTAAACAACAGCGAAAACACACGGAGGCTCTGTCCGAGCTGGACGAGCTGCTGCGTAGGCAGTTTGGACTGAATTTATCTTTGCTGAACTCACTGCCTGCCGAAGATGTCATTGAAATGTTCCGTTTTCGCGGCGTCATTGAAGTGGACAATCTGCAACAAGCCGCCAGGCTGATCGAAGAAGAGGCGTACATTTATAATGAAAAGGCCAAAGTAGAGGGCATAGATGACCAAGAAAAAATGGAGTCAGAGGATGAAGCACTCATTCGTCTGATGAGATCACTTCATTTTTACTTATACGCACTGAATAATGGGGCTAATCCGAGGCTGCTGGATGCTCCAGATCGTGTGGAGGGAATATTGGAGCAGACGAAATCATATGAACTTCCGGCACGAACGGAAAAGCAGCTTGCCCTGTATCGTGAACAGCAGGGGCGTTATGATCAGGCTGAGAATAGCTGGTACAGACTGCTGCAGGTAGACGAAAGCCATCCCATTCAGTATCGGGATGAGGTACAGGCTTTCTATGAAAGGTTAAGACAACTGGAAGATGAGCAATTGCAACAAGGTGGCTTGCCTCGTGAGGAAGTGGAAGAGGGGCTTGCCGAGCTGAACCGTTAAACCGATGAATAGGCCCGTTAACTTGGAGAGGGAACGGAATTGTGTTATGGTAACGGTTGACCAAACCAAACCGAAAGTGAGATGTACCCCCGTGGATTCATTGCGAAAGCTTATACAAGACATCTTTGAACAGAATTCGCTGATTACAGCGACCTGGAGCCAGCTGCGCAGACGGGACAATGTCTCGTATACGAAAGTGCAAGTCAAGCCGGTAACGCTCAAGAATCAGCTTCATTATCAATTCGCATTTCATTATACCAACAAAGTGCTGCACGAGAATTTGACTCCGGATGAAGCGGTAGAGCGCATGACTTTGCTATGCGAAGAGACGTTTCGTCAAGGACTGCTCTGTACTACAGACGCAGATTATCAAATTTTGATCAGCAAAAAATATAAAGTGTCCATCTTGACCAAGTCGCCTTCCAAGACTGCGGTGGACCTCTCGCATAATCGCAAAAAGCAATATGTGCTGGAAGATGGAGTTCCCGTTTCATTCCTGGTCGAGCTGGGAATTATGAGCGAGGAAGGCCGCGTTTTGGCTCGAAAGTACGACAAGTTTAGACAGATCAACCGTTTCCTCGAAATGGTACAGGATGTCATTCCGCATCTGCCCGAGGGCCGTCCATTGACCATTGTTGATTTTGGTTGCGGAAAGTCTTATCTCACCTTTGCTTTATATCATTATTTATCCGTACAGCAGCGCAGATCGCTCAAAATTATTGGCCTCGACTTAAAAGCCGATGTTATTGAACATTGTAATGATCTGGCAAACAAATTGCATTACGGTGACCTGAAGTTCCTCGTTGGAGACATCGCTGACTACGACGAGCTGAATGAAGTGGATATGGTCGTAACGCTGCATGCCTGTGATACAGCAACTGATGCTGCTTTGGAGAAAGCTGTTCGTTGGGGCGCTTCTGTCATTCTATCTGTACCGTGCTGTCAGCACGAGCTGTTTGACCAGATTGAATCCAACGTAATGAATCCGTTGTTGTCACACGGTATTTTGAAGGAACGCTTCTCCGCTTTGGCAACCGATGCTATTCGCGCCAAGTTGCTCGATCTGATGGGATACAAAACGCAGTTACTCGAATTTATCGACATGGAGCATACACCAAAAAACATTTTGATCCGTGCCGTACGAGGCCAGGCTGGACAGACTGCTGACATGTGGAATGAATATACTGCATTCCGTGATTTCATTCACGCTGATCCTTATTTGGAGCGGGCATGTTCGGACTTGCTTCCAGGTGACGGCAAGCTGAAAGAAGCTGCGTCGAACCTTGGGGCAGATGCGAGCCAAGAGAATTCAAATGAGGAATCAATCAAAGGTGTCACCCCAGATGCCAGCCACTGTGATCATTGTTGAATGTGAATGCCTATGGAACGATGAAGAGTGATGCATAATGATTGACGACAGATGGCAAAAAGGATGATACATGATCGAGTTGCTTGATCCTTTGAAACGATGCAGTTCGTCTGCCATCGCCGTTGACGGGACATACTGATAATAGGGTCCCGTGAAAATATATATAATGTGCCAAAGGCAAGTAATCAGGCAGAAGACCCTATCGGGAGCTTCTGTCTTTTTTTGTTTGGAATTGATTTGGGAGAATATGGGGATGGGAGAAAGGAGAGGAGCGCATGAAGGGAGGGAAATTAGATGAGAAGACTAAGTGGAGTTCAGAATCGGCACTAACGGCAATTCTTGGTTTAATTGCAGTGACGTTACTCTTGGCAGGGTGTCTATGCAGGGGATTGTTTTATGCTACGGACGTATATCCCATGGTACTCGTGGCATCAGGAAGTGTACTTATTTGGTTTGTCTTGTTTATTATGTGCTTCAATGAACCGAAGACGAGAGGGCAGTCAGGGATTGCTCAGTGGTCGAATTACCTCAAACGACTATACGAGGCCATTATGCAGCATGCTCATACCCGCTGGATGCTTTGGCCCTTGGCTATGGCAGTTTGGTTTGGTCTGCATGTATGGATAGGTCCTGTCAACGTACAGGGAAGCTTGGATGAGATGCTGCGCTGGAGCCTTCTGGCGATCTTTGCGTTGTTAACCGTCATGCTGGCCTCGCGCATGAACGGAACGCGATGGTTTGCCTGCGGCTGGCAATGGGCAGGCGGCCTGCTGGTGCTAAGCGGAGTACTTGCCGCGTGCGGTGTGCTGCCGCTGCCTTATGGGGTCATGCGAACCGCTGACCCTGAGATCAGCTCCGCCGGAGCCCGGCTCGGCGGATTGCTGCAGTACCCCAATGCGTACGGTGCCATTGTTGGCATGTACGCATTGGAGCGGCTGGCTGCAGCCGCGCGCGCTATGGCCCGGCCGTTGTCGGCCGGGCGCCTCATCGCGGCAGTGCTGCCGCTAATGCCCGCGCAAGCCGCGCTGCTGCTGAGCGAGTCGCGCGGCGCTTGGCTGGCGACCGGCTGCGCCGCGGTCGCCGCCTTCGCTTTGCAGCGGCGCGGTGCCCGCCTGCTGCTGCTGCTGGCCACGGCCGCGCCACTGGCGTGCGCGGCCTGGCTCTACAGCCAGCTGGCTGCGGCCCAGCTGGCGCCTGCACCCGTGCCCGGCCTGCTGGCCCTGGCCGGGGCATGGGCAGCTGCGCTGCTCGGCACGCTGCTGCTGTGCCGTTTGTGGCACAGCGGCGCTCGTGTGCGCGCTGCTGCCCTTACGGCCACCGTGCTGGCGGGAATTACCGCCGCCACGGTGGCCGTGGCCTCCACCGCCGACCGCATGGCGGCAGGTGTCGGCACAGGGCTGTCCCGCCTTCAGATGTGGCGGGATGCCCTGAAGCTCTGGACCGAGGCCGCATGGCTGGGCCACGGGGGAGAGACATGGCGCAGCATGTTTCGCGCCATCCAATCCTCGCCTTATGTTGGAGGCGAAGTACATAACGGTTTCCTCGATCTCGCCCTCGATACAGGCGTGATCGGATTGTTGCTCATCGCCGGATGGTTCTTGTCCACCTTGCGTACGATGTGGAGGCGTGCACCTCATTTGCTGCCCTCGGTTATTGTTTTTGTCCTCCATGGCGCAATGGACTTTGACTGGAGCTTCACCTTTCTTTGGATGATGTTCATTTGGCTGGGGGGCTGGGCTCGCTCGTCGGCAACTCTACAGGAATTCGCGGCTGACAAAAAGCGGTCTCGTTTTCTCCGTCCGTTAAGCCCATGGCCTCAACGGATATTAACCGGACTGTTCGTCATGTTTTGGCTTGGCGGCACAGTTTGGCTTACTGGACAACAGGTGGTGGCAGAACAACAATATCGTCTAGCCATGTCAAAAGATTCAGGAGATACTGAGCGTAAAGCGCTACTTACTGCGGCGTACAAGTTCAACCCCTACAGACCGGATATTGCCATCTCCCTGTCCCGTACGCTTCAAGTGGAAAAGGCTGAATCCATATTGGTGCAGAGCTTGTCCTTTTCTCCTGTTTCACCCCAACTCTACGGAGAGCTGGGGCGGTTGGCAGCTCAATCGGGTAGAGGAGAGCTGGCCGGGAACTATTTTGAACATGGCCTGGCCCTGAATCGCTTTGACGCGTCCAGCCAGTCCCAAGCCCTGTATTGGATGGAACAGGCATCACGGAGGGAACTGGCGGCAGGGTATGCTGAACGAGGGAGGCAGACCGCTGCTGCTGGAGTAAGGATGTACGAACGTTATAGACAACTGGCGGAAGAAGTGGCAGCAGGGGAGGAGAGAAATGATCGGCGTTTTGAGCTTAAAGAAGAAGCATCGCGTTATGGGGGTAATCTACGCCTCCTTGCTTTTGGTCCACTTGCTTCAGAAGTGACCAGAAAGAGTCCCTGAATATCTCACCTTTATCCAACGCTTAAAGTGAACGAGTACCATGAAAAGAATGATTTAATAAATAACGTGATGAACGATCTCGCATGGATCCAACGAAAGTATTGCTTTACGCCTCAGTTCAGGTTACACAACATCGAATAATATGCTGCACCATAGGATGTTCGTCTACCTGTCCAGTACGCCCAACCTACAGGCGATATCCGCCAAACGCATTCTTAAAGGCAGCTTGCAGCGGTTCTACCTCCACACCCCATAGAGTTGCGATCTCAGCGCTGACATCCGCGTTCCACCACTCGCATAATTTTTTGCGGTTATCCCGATTTTCTCCGATCCAGAGCAGATTGGCGATGACCTTCCCGTAATACAATTCTTCCGCCTGCTTCATCAGTTCGGGAGATATATATACCTTTAGCTTTTTGGCTGTTCGATACAGCTCCTTGCTGCACGCTCTTCGGATACCTCGGGCAGAAGGCAGTTTCTGGCCTGGGGTATTATGTTTGACCGGGGGAGTACCGGGTGCTGATTTGAATGACATCTTCTCACGCTCCTCTCCCGATACCATATGCAAAGGACTGCCTCCGGGACACTCCCCCAAACGGGTGAAGTAGCAACAGCTACAGGCCTGTGATAAAATAGGGACGAACATCCATGGTGCGGAAGGGCACTGCCAATCAGGATGAAGAAAGAGGGTCGAGATGGACGTTATTCATAACATTGTCAATCAATTATTCGATTGGATTCAGAGTCTTGGATACTTTGGAATTATGCTTGGACTAATGCTTGAAGTTATTCCGAGTGAAATTGTACTGGCATATGGAGGTTTTCTCGTTTCACAAGGCCATATTAATTTTTTCGGTGCAATGATTTTTGGTACCGTGGGCGGTGTCATAGCCCAGCTATTTATTTACTGGATTGGCCGTTATGGCGGAAGACCTGTACTTGAACGCTACGGAAAATACATATTGATCCAGAAAAAGCACATCGACCATTCCGAAGAGTGGTTCCGCAAGTATGGGACGGGTGTCATTTTCACGGCGCGTTTTGTTCCGGTCGTAAGACATGCCATATCGATTCCTGCCGGTATATCCAAAATGCATACGGGTCGATTTATTTTGTTGACAACCCTCGCTGTTATACCTTGGTCTGCATTGTTTATATATTTAGGGATGATACTTGGAGATCAATGGCAACATATCAACGAGAAAGCGGCACCTTATATTATGCCGATTCTGCTCGTTGCTCTCGCACTTATGATTATTTATGTACTTATTAAATGGATGAATGCTCGTAAAAAGAAGGGAAGTGTCTAGTTATGGGAAAACCAAACTTGTCTCACAAATTCGGTAAAGGTCTGCCACCGAAAGAATTCATTGAGAGCATGACGAAGAACCAAAGTGAGTTTCAGGCAAACTATGACAGCTTTGCATGGCCAAGCGAGGATGATCGTGAATTTTTCGAAAGCTTGAATCACCGCGATGATTTGCGTGTGTTAATTTTGGCTGCTGACTGGTGTGGCGACGTGGTACGTAATGTTCCGGTCGTATTCCAGGCGCTGGAAATCTCCGGGATTCCGACAGAAGTTCTTATTTTGGAAAATCACCCTGAAGTGATGGATGAGTTCCTTACGATGGGCGGACGCTCTGTCCCTGTCGTTATTTTTGCAGATACGGGCGGACATGTACTGGGTCAATGGGGACCTCGCCCGCAACATGTGCAGGAAGTTATGGTTGAATTTAAACGTCTCAACCCAGACCGTGAAGCAGCAGATTATCAGGATAATTTGGCTGTTGCACGTCAAGAGATTGGTAAACGTTATGGGGAAGGAACGGAGTCAAATGCAGCTATTATTCGTGAGTTGCGTGAACTGATTTCGGGTTACTGAGCCGATATGCTTAACATTCGTACATTTTCTTTGGGTCCGCTCCAGACCAATGCGTATCTGTTGCAGGGCGATGATCCAGGTAAAGCCGTAATCATTGACCCTGGAATGAATCCGGGCCCATTGCTCAAAGCCATTCAGGACCTGGAGATCGAAGCGATTCTGCTTACTCACGCGCATTTTGATCATATGGGCGGCGTGGATGAAATTCGCAAATTGAAAGGTTGTCCCGTTTATTTGCATGACTTGGAGAGCGATTGGCTCACGACGCCAAAATTGAATGGTTCTTTGAACTGGCCGCAGGCTACCCCGCCGCTATCGACAGATCCAGCTGAATATGCCTTGGATGAAGGACAGACTTTGAACTTTATTGGCCATACGTTCAAAGTGTATCATACACCAGGACACTCACCAGGCAGTGTAAGTTTACTATGTGGTGATGATCTGTTTGCAGGTGATGTTCTGTTCCGGATGGGTGTAGGCAGAACGGATCTGACCGGAGGCCGTGAACGGGATCTGATTGATTCAATCCAGAACAAGTTGTACACCTTCTCGGATCAGGTCAAGGTGTATCCAGGTCATGGTCCCAAAACGACAATCGGTTATGAGAAGAAGAACAATCCATACGTGTCTGCAAGATGATCCGACAATTTATGTGAAGAAAGTCTGGACAAGTGACAACTTTTTCATTAGAATAGCAATTAGTTGTTACAAACGTTAAAGCACCATCTAACTGAAGCAGTACAAAGAAACACCCTAACTTGCGAAGCACGCAGACTGTGGTCTATACCCGGTTTGCGTTCTTTTTTTGTTTTCAGCCACTTTTTTATCAAAGTTACACCCCGTTTAGCCCTACATACAGATCGTTGACAAGTATCTACAGAAGATCGTTCTAGTCCATTTAGCAAGTCGAATTATAATAAGATTGAGATGATAAGAGTCGGAAGAATTATGAAACAATAGCTAATGAGAGCGAGGAATTAGAAGTGGAGAAAAAGCGAGTGATTCAGTTGGGACAACGTGCCGAGAACCTGATCATCGAAGAGAACCGTCGAGCAATGGAAAGTGGCAGAATAGAAGCAGTTACCCAACGTCCTCAACTACATAACTACATGAACAATGAGATGAATCCAATCAAGGATCAACAGCAGAATATATGGAGAAGTCATTTATTAAGCAGTGGAGCTCGCAACCAACCGTGGTTCGACAAACTGCAAGATTACCGAAATGAAGTCTGATTGCCCGGGAAATTGTCGGCTTCAGATTTTTTTTGGATTGAATTGAACGTTTTTGCAGAGCCTGTCGTAATAACATAAGACTGAGCGGAGAGCAGGTGATGATTCAGATGGAGGCAGCCGAACTGGAAGAGGTACAGAGAGCGATACAGGGGGATGACAGTGCACTGGCAGAACTGCTGCAACGTCACTACGCCTTTGTGTATAAGTATCTTGTCAAAGTAACGATGGACCCCAACGTTGCTGAGGAGACAGTGCAGGATACGATGATTCGATGTATGGAAAATATTCATAGATACGATGGCTCGTCTGCCTTTTCGTCATGGATGATTACGATTGCCACCCGTATATATATCGACAAGACTAGGCGCAGACGAAGAGAACAGATTTGGCTGGAAGCAATTCGTAATCAGGCTGTACGGAAATTGCGGTGGCAATTTGAGAGCCGGAATGAAGAATGGACAGATGTCATGGATGCCATGACAAGGTTAACCCCAGAACATCGTATTGCCGTCCTGCTGAAGCATTATTATGGTTATGGCTATGATGAAATTGGTGAAATGCTAGGTATTCCATCCGGAACGGCGAAGTCTCGAACTGCCTATGGTCTTCGTCAATTGAGAAAGGAGCTGGGTTGAGCATGAGCAGATCTGAGGAACAGGATGAACAAGAGATTCTGATGCGAATGCAACAACAGATGAAAGTGCTCGATGATGCGTATGAGCCTGTAAACACTCCTTCCTTAGCCTCCATTGAAGCCCAAGTTAAGGAACGAAAACAAATGAAACGACGAGCCAATCGGATTGAAATGATTTTGTTCTGGATTGTGGGGCTGTTCATTATCGCTTTTGGTGTCTTGCTGTTCCATTCGGCTCCAGCTCTATATTTGGGTATCCAGGCGATTAACTTGTGCGCAGCGATTGCCGTGGCAATAATCTGGTCAGGGCGACGCCGGAAGGAGACTCATTATGAATGATCTGCATTATTCTTTAAATGAGATTCCACTCGTATGGCTTATTCTGATTGCCGTTCTTTTGCTAATACAGGGAACATGGATCTTTCAGGATGCACGCAGGCGTGGCCGTTTCCCCTGGTTATGGGGATTGTGGGGCATCACCGGATTTCCAACACCTTTGATCATATATTGGTTCATTGTGGTGCGAGCAGATCGCAGACCTCCTAAGCGAACATCGGACAAATGATAGAGTTTACGGTTTGGAAAAAAGATTTTGCACAAATGTTTTGTTTAATTCTAGTAATCGTAGACATCGCTATTCTTTTCTAGTAGACTATACAAATAATAAAAAGATAGACTACCAGGAGGTTAGACGATGCTGCGATTAGGAGAGAAGGTTGTCATCGTCGCGGATGCGTTTGAGCAGAATCTTCCTGTGGGGGAATATGGTTTCATCATCGCTTATGACCGGAATCCGGACAATGCGTTCGATTACGTGCTTCGAGTGCCGCAGGTGAATCGGAACTTTTTTGTTCCATCCGGCGACGTCGATCTAGAAGAGGTTCTGCTGAAGCAGGAAGCTGAGCGGGTCGAGCGAGAAGCGTTGATAGATTACGCCCTTGCGACACACAATGAGAAACTGTTTCATCATCTGATGAACGGAGATTTTCAAGCTGTGGAAGAGGAAGAGGAAACCGCGAACGATGTTATGTCACAGGCGGATTTTATAAAGCAGGTTAACCTGCGTGCATGGATTTAAAATTTGAAGAGTCGGCTGATGCCGGCTCTTTTTTGATTAGATTAGAAAGTCTGAACGTTAAAGCCCTCATTATCCTAGTTATGCGTGTAAAAATTCAGTTGATTAGGTTTCAAAATGTGTCTAAGGGAAGACTCTATCGTTTGGGGTTATTTTGCATATTCGGTAACTCGGGTCATTTGCATTGAATTGTCGAACTATCTCACCTATAATGAAAAAAGTTATCTTGGGACTTTAGCCCGTTAAACGGACGATTCGTTTTCGGCGGTTTCAGGAATTAGAACGAATGAAGGAGGCATCCGGAAATGAGTATTTCGAATAATGACGTTCAGCATGTGGCCAAGCTGGCCCGGCTTAATTTGACTGCTGAAGAAGAGCAGACCCTGACAGGACAGCTGAACGCGATTTTAAAATATGCTGAGAAGCTGAATGAACTGGTTACAGAGAACATTGAGCCAACCACTCACGTGCTGCACGTCAGCAATGTGATGCGTGAAGATGAGACGAAGGAAAGTCTGTCGATTGAACAGGTCATGCGCAATGCACCAGATGAAGAAGACGGGCAATTCAAAGTGCCTGCTGTAATGGAATAACGGATAACCGGAAGGAGGACGAATTACGTGAGTTTATTTGAACAATCGTTGCCGGAGATACATAACAAGCTGCACGCCAAGGAGCTGTCGGTCAGCGATCTGGTGAATCAGGCATATCAGAACATTGGTGAACGGGATGAGAAGGTTAAGGCTTATCTGGCACTGGATGAAGAGCAGGCGCGTGCACGTGCACGTCAACTCGATGATCGTCTTGTCAGCGGTGAGGAGAAGGGTTTGCTTTTCGGTCTGCCTGTCGGCATTAAGGACAACATCGTTACGAACGGACTGCGCACAACATGCGGCAGCCAGTTTTTGCGCAATTTCGACCCGGTGTATGATGCAACGGTTGTCGAGAAGCTGAAAGCGGCGGATACCGTGACGATCGGGAAGCTGAACATGGACGAATTCGCCATGGGCGGCTCCAATGAAAATTCAAGTTTCTATCCGGTACGTAACCCTTGGGCACTCGATCGTGTTCCAGGCGGTTCTAGTGGTGGATCTGCTGCGGCTGTTGCGGCAGGAGAAGCTTATTTCACATTGGGATCAGATACAGGGGGCTCCATCAGACAGCCTGCTTCCTATTGCGGTGTTGTCGGTTTTAAACCTACCTACGGACTCGTTTCCCGCTTTGGTCTGGTTGCATTCGCATCTTCCCTGGATCAAATTGGACCTTTGACGAAAAATGTCGAGGACTCTGCCTATGTGCTGCAAGCCATTGCTGGCTATGACGCCAAAGATTCGACATCCGCGAGAGTGGATATCCCGGATTACTTGAGTGGACTGACCGGGGATGTCAAAGGACTTCGCATTGCTGTTCCGAAGGAATACATTGGTGAAGGCGTTGATCCTCAAGTTAAAGAAACCGTCCTGTCTGCCCTGAAAGTCCTCGAAGGACTCGGCGCAACATGGGAAGAAGTATCCCTTCCGCATACCGAATATGCGGTAGCTACGTATTATCTTCTCGCTTCCTCGGAGGCTTCTTCGAACCTGGCTCGTTTTGACGGTGTGCGTTATGGTGTTCGTGCAGACAATCCGGAGAACTTGCTGGATCTGTATCACCAGTCTCGCAGTCAAGGTTTTGGTCCCGAAGTGAAACGACGCATCATGCTTGGAACCTATGCGCTCAGTTCAGGTTACTACGATGCGTATTATTTGAAAGCCCAAAAAGTGCGTACGTTGATCAAACAGGATTTCGACGACGTATTTGCCAAATATGATGTCATCATTGGGCCAACTGCGCCAACAACGGCATTTAAACTCGGTTCCCAGGTCGATGACCCACTTACGATGTATCTCAATGATATTCTGACTATCCCTGTCAGCCTGGCTGGTGTACCTGCAGTTAGCATCCCTTGCGGATTCTCGGACGGACTGCCTGTTGGTATGCAGATTATCGGTAAAGCCTTTGATGAAACGACCGTACTGCGCGTAGCGCATGCGTTTGAACAAAATACGGAATTCCACAAGCAGCGTCCGCAGCTGTAGACTGCCCGGAACGGAGGAATATAGAAATGTCCGCATCTAAATATGAAACGGTCGTTGGACTTGAAGTCCATGTCGAGTTGCATACAAACTCCAAAATCTTTTGCGGCTGCTCCACTGCCTTTGGAGCTCCGCCCAATACACATACTTGTCCGGTCTGTCTCGGACATCCAGGCGTATTGCCTGTGTTGAATCGTCAAGCTGTAGATTATGCGATGAAAGCGGCCATGGCCCTTAACTGTACCATTGCTGATGTCAGCAAGTTTGACCGCAAAAACTACTTCTATCCCGATTCTCCGAAGGCTTATCAGATCTCACAATTCGATCAACCGATTGGTGAGAACGGCTGGATAGATATCGAGGTCAACGGTGAAACAAAGCGAATTGGCATTACGCGTCTTCATCTGGAAGAAGATGCAGGGAAGCTTACCCACGTGGATGGCGGCTATGCTTCATTGGTCGATTTCAACCGTGTTGGTACTCCGTTGGTAGAGATTGTGTCCGAGCCGGAGATTTCTTCTCCGGAGGAAGCACGTGCATATCTGGAGAAATTGCGTGCGATCATGCAGTACTGTGATGTATCCGACGTGAAGATGGAAGAAGGCTCACTGCGTTGTGATGCCAACATTAGTTTGCGTCCGCATGGACAGGAGAAGCTGGGAACGAGAGCCGAACTGAAAAACATGAACTCCTTCCGGGGCGTTCAACGTGGTCTGGAATATGAACAGTATCGCCAAGCGGAAATTTTGGACGATGGCGGCGAAGTAGTTCAGGAAACTCGTCGCTGGGATGAGGCTCAAGGGAAAACATTGTCGATGCGTGGTAAAGAGCAGGCGCATGACTATCGTTATTTCCCAGATCCGGACTTGGTGAAGCTGCATATTGATTCAGCCTGGAAAGAACGGATCAAAGCTTCCATACCGGAGCTTCCTGACGAGCGTAAAGCCCGTTATACCGCTGATTATGGACTGCCTAATTATGATGCGGAGGTTATTACCTCTTCCAAAGCCGTCGCTGATCTTTTTGAAGACAGTCTGAAATACACCAAGGATGCCAAAGCCGTATCCAACTGGATTATGGGTGATTTGCTTGGTTATTTGAATACCAGCAACCTTGAATTGACTCAGGTACCACTGACTGGCCAAGGTCTGGGTGAGATGATTGGACTGCTCGAAAAAGGTACAATTAACAGTAAAATCGCCAAAACAGTATTTAAGGAAATGCTCGAGAGCGGCAAGCTTCCACAGCAAATTGTCGAAGAGAAAGGTCTGGTTCAGATTAGTGACTCAGGTGCCATTCTCGCCATTGTGGAGCAGGTTGTTGCGAACAACCCGCAATCCGTGGAAGATTACAAGGCTGGTAAGCAGAAGGCTATTGGCTTCCTCGTTGGACAAGTCATGAAAGAAAGCAAAGGCAAAGCCAATCCGGGACTAGCCAATCAACTGCTTACAGATGTACTGAACCGCTAATCCATCCGGTGAGGCCGGACAGAAAGAGGCTCGTCCCTGTGACAGCCTCTTTTTGTTAGGGGCATAAGTTTGATTGCATTGTCCGGGATTCAGTGACATACAAAGGAGATGAGGTAGGTTATGAAGATTCAATCTTTGTCATTGAGTGATCTGGAGACAGTAGGGCAGCTCTGGCGACTGCAGCATGTAGCTTATCGGCTCGAGGCCGAAATCATCGGATTTCAGGAGATTCCGCCTTTGATGGATACGATGGAGACGCTGCAGAACTGTGGGGAGACCTTCTATGGCTACTTGGACACGGATGGTGAATTGCTTGGTGCGGTTGCAGTGGATGAGGAAGAGATCAACACGCTAACGATCACACGAATGATGGTGCACCCTGATCATTTTCGTAAAGGAATTGCTGCTGCGTTGATGACACATGTATTTGAACAGTATCCGGATCTTCCGCGTTATATCGTTTCCACAGGAACGTTGAACCAGCCAGCCGTGAAATTGTATACCAAATTCGGATTTAAACCCGTGGAAGTTGTGCAGATTGCACCAGGAGTGGAATTAACGACATTTCATAAGAATAAAGATTAATGATGTGAACAACTTGGAGGAGGAGTACCGGCTTTGGGCAATCCCTGGTTCATAGATGAGTGGCACATTTTATTACGATTATTACTGGCTATGCTGCTTGGAGGGCTTGTAGGTCTAGAGCGGGAGCGTTCCAATCATGCTGCCGGTCTGCGTACCCATATTCTGGTATGTCTTGGATCTGCACTAATTATGATGTTATCTGTTTATGGTTTTAAAGATTTTGCAAATGAATTAAACGTAAGGATTGATCCGGCCCGTCTGGCTACAGCCGTTATTACTGGCGTAGGTTTTCTCGGAGCGGGTACGATTCTTTTTACCGGCAAGTCGATTACCGGACTGACAACAGCAGCTTCCATTTGGGTTGTCGCAGCCATCGGACTGGCAACAGGCGCGGGATTCTTTTTTGCCTCCATCGTGTCAACAGTCTTGGTATTACTTAACCTCTGGGTATTCAATAAGTTGGAGCTTAGGTATATCCGTGGAAACAAACTGCATGTGGTTACCCTTCATACCTTGTCTGAGCCCGGTTTTCTGGAACAGGTATCTTCATTTATGGAGCAGGAGAAGATCAAAATCCGTAAAATAACGGTTAATGAACAGGATTTGGCTTATGCAGAGATGATATCGGTTGAACGCAAAATTGAAATTGTGTTGCATGTCTACATGCCTCATGAGTTCAGTGCAGTGCAGCTTGTATCCAAGTTAAGACAGTGGGAACATGTAACGAAAGTGTCAGTCGAATAATTGAATTAAACCCTCTGAGGCCTTTAGTGTCGGAGGGTTTTTGCTCATAACCATATTTCTTCCAGTTACTCTCCTGGCTCTTTAGGGTACTATCTAACCAAATGCATGAAGAGCGGGAACATCCCCGGAAGAAAGGAGTCGTTTATGAAACGGAAACGTCAGTCGAACAATAATTCCAGCGGAAAGCGTGGAAAACCTGTCCGCAATCGGACCCACAAGTTTATTGCCGGGTTACTAAGTGCGGTTATTCCGGGTCTGGGCCATATTTATCTCCGGCTATACATGAGAGGTCTGACTTTCATGATGCTTGTGCTTCTGGACCTGTCAGCACTTTTGTATTTCTCAACTATTGGAATACAGATCAATGTACCATTGCTTATCCTGCTGGCATTGTTTATTCCGGTGATTTACTTTTACAATGTATTCGACGTATTGCAATCTGCGGACTGGGTGATGATGCGCAGGAGAAGAGCGGTTACGCACAATAGCTCGGACAAGCCCATCCCTAACGAACGTTCTGCAGGGGAAGCTATGATGGTGTGGGAGAGAGGCATTTCGTTTGGACTGCTTCTGATTGTAGGAGGGTCGCTGCTGGTATTGTTCTTTCGCAAACCACGTTGGTTTAAAGAGCTAATCGCTGTGTATGGCGGATATACATTTGCTGTTCTGATGATCACAGGAGGACTAATCCTATTCGGACGGGAAATCTGGGTCATGCTTCGCAAGAAGAAAATCTAGTGTGAACTATTCAAGGAGGGATAGCCATGAACCGTAAAGTCCGGGTCGGCCGCTATACGGCTGCCGCCTTAATCGTAGCTGTCGGTGTGCTGTTGATTTTGGATAAACGGTGGGGAACGGACTATGTATATGAGATGGTCGATTGGTGGCCCCTCTTGCTCGTTGTGTTAGGTGTGGAATACATACTGTTGTTCTTAGTGACACGTCGAAGAGGGAATGTAGATGCAAACAACCAGGGTGAGAAAATTAAAATGCGTTTCAGACCCGATGCTAAGGGCATCCTGACGTCCCTTGTCCTGACGGCTTCTGTATTTATCGTTTCAGAGCAGGATCACTATATGCATTTGTGGAACAGGGTGAGTCTCAATCTGGGGGCTGCATCCATGGACTACAGTCAGGCAGCTGGATATATGGAAGATAAGGGCACGATTCGGGTGCCTGTAGGTATGGATACGTCGGACCTAGTTGTTGAGGGCGTGAACGGGGATATCTCGGTACAGCGGGGGGACACGGAAGAGATTGAAGTGCGCACGGTAGTTTGGGTGGATCAGACAACTGAAGTACAGGCCAAAGCAGTGGCGGACGCTTCCTTTGTTGAGGCAGACGGTACAAAAGTGATTCATATCAAGACTACAGGCAAAACGTATGGAGAGAACGAGAAAACACAGCCGCGGATGAATATCACCATAACGATCCCCGATGATCGTCGTTTCAATCTCGATATTCGAACGTCCAATGGAGCCATATTGTTGAATCGTCCGGAAGCTATTAGTACCATTTTGGCTGAGACAGGAAATGGACGAATTCGAATTACGAATGCAGTAGGTGATATTTCGGGTAAAACGCTGAATGGTGATGTCGTTGTGGCAAATGCGATCGGAAATGTGGACTTGAACAGTAATCGAGGAGACATGAAGGCCCGTGGGGTTTCTGGAAATGTGAACCTGACTACACAAGTCGGAAGTATTAACATCACGGACTCCGTCGGAGAGATCACGGCGGATACCCGAAACGGAAATATCAGTGTAGACGGCGCAAGTTTGGCAGTTAAAGCTCAATCCCTCAATGGCAGTATAAGTATTGTATCCGCCAAAGTAGGCGGTGACTGGGACGTTTATAGCGCTGTAGGTGCTATTAACATTTTGATTCCGGAGCGGGGGGATTATAGTCTCAGTGGTTCCAGCAGTTATGGAGATCTGCAAACGGATCTGCCGTTTAAAGTGAAGAATAAAACGATTGAGGGTCAGCTTGGTGAAGGAGAATATACGGTTAAAGTTGAGGGAAACAGCGACCTCACTATTGATCGTAATCCTGCAGTGCCTCCTGTTGGAACGAATTCGCTGGATCCGGAAAATACGGATGATAACTTGGAACAAATGTCCGAAGACGGACAGAATTCCCAAGACCAAACGTCCGAAGTTCCCTGACTGACGCGTTGACAATAAACTTGCAATCGCCGTACAATAAATATAAACTGGCAAGGTTACACGGCAGGGAAAATGTATAGTCGTTGTTCCAGCCGAGGATCAACTCTGAATGAAGAGCACATGTGATCATACATTCTGTCTCTGCAGAGTAATGAAAGGTAAGGCGGTGGGTTTTATGGCAACACGTGTCCAACATGCGTTGGAGCATCTGAAAACGACCGGTGTCCGTATTACACCCCAGCGTCATGCCATATTGAACTATCTGATGGAATCCATGGGGCATCCAACAGCCGATGAAATTTACCGTGCGCTTGAACCCCAGTTTCCCAGTATGAGCGTGGCGACTGTATATAACAATTTGAAGATGTTTCTGGAAGCCGGCATGGTTAGGGAATTGACATACGGAGATAATTCAAGCCGCTTCGATGCCAATGTGACGGATCATTACCATGTTATTTGTGATAAATGCGGCAAAATTGAAGACTTCAGTTATCCTTCTTTAAAGAGCGTGGAGCTCCAGGCGGAGTCAAGTACAGGATTTGAAGTACATGGTCACCGATTGGAAGTATATGGAGTTTGTAAAAGTTGCAGGGATTAAGAGAGTTGAATTACAATATTAACGTGCAGAATTCAGTTTGGATTCTTCACGTTTTTTGTTTTTAGGACGATAGAATGTATATAGTCTCAGCAAATTAGCTATTTCATGATTCAGCATGATTAACGGAGGTAGACGTTTGAGTAGAAAAAGCAGATATACACGTCAGAAGCGCCGCTCGTTCTGGCCTGGATTTTTAGCTGCCTGTGTTGTCGCAGGTGGTGCTTATTGGCTAATAACGAATGTTTGGCTTAATCAGATTCACGAAGACCCCGACTGGATTGGCATGAATCAACCTATTTTTGTGGACGGACAGCTGATGGATGGTGAAGCCTCAGGAACGGGAGATCAGCTTAAGTTGCCTGTATCAGTGCTGCAAGAGGCGATCGATTCCGGAATACGCTATGAAGCTGACACAGGAGATATCATAATTGCAACACCGCAGCGAGTACTCCATATGAAGGAAGGCAGTTCGAAGGCGGAACTTAATCATCGAGATTATCCCATGACGGTTAAACCGGAGGTGGTTGGCGGAGAAGCTTATATTCCGCTCAAACCATTGAAAGAAGTGTATGGAATAGCTATACAAGAAGATGCTACAACGGGTGCGGTGCTGCTGATGCGTGGAGGTGACACCATTCAGTATGCGGAGATTAATACATTGTCTTCCAAGGCGGACAAAACGGTTCCATTGTACAAGCGCGGGGGAGAATCTTCTTCTCCCATTATTGCCGATATGGAGCAGGACGCACGAGTAAGGGTATGGCAGACTGGTGATGACCAGAGCTTTGTTCAGTTGGATAATGGTTATGCCGGATACGTGGCTAATAAGTATGTCACTCTTACGGAGAAAAAGGAACTGGACAAGCCCAAATTCACCCTGACCGCGGCGGAGAAAAAGTGGCAGAATAAACCGGTCAACCTGGTTTGGGAAGCCGTATACAATCGACAGCCTGATGTGTCTTCGATTGGCAAGATGCCTGGAGTCAACGTGGTCAGTCCCACGTGGTTCCATATTACAGATGGACAAGGCGGCGTAAAAAGCAAAGGGGACAAAGCATACGTTAACTGGGCTCACCGTTCCGGCATGGAAGTGTGGGGCTTGATGGATAACAGCTTTGATCCGGATATTACGAAAGAAGCCGTAGCCTCATATAAGACACGTACGCATATTATTGAGCAGATGCTGGAGTATGCACAGACCTACCATTTAGATGGCATTAACATAGACTTTGAGAATGTCTATACAGACGATGGACCGAATATCACTCAATTTGTCCGCGAAATCAAGGCGATGGCTCGCATTCATGGCTTGATGCTCTCGGTTGATGTAACACCGAAATCGAACAGTGAGATGTGGTCCGCTTTTCTGGATCGCCGCTCGTTAGGCTCTTTTGCCGATTATATTGTCGTTATGGCGTATGACGAGCACTGGGCTGCGAGTCCAAAGGCCGGTTCGGTTGCTTCGCTTCCTTGGACGGAGTCTTCTATGAGAAGGATCCTGGAAGAGGATGAAGTACCATCGAAGAAATTGATTATGGCTGTGCCGCTATATACTCGAATCTGGACGGAAGAGACCAATGATCAAGGAGAAGTGAAGGTGTCCTCCAAAGCAGTAGGCATGAACACCATCACAGACCTGATCAAGGATAAGAAACTTAAACCTGTTCTGGATAAACAAAGCGGACAGAATTATGTGGAATATTCCGAAGATGGGGCTACTAAGAAAATTTGGATAGAAGATGCCGTTTCGCTTCAGGCACGTGTTGATTTGGTTGCTTCGTTGAAATTGGGTGGAGTAGCTGCATGGAATCGAAGCTTCGCTAATGTATCGGCATGGGAGACGTTAAAACAAGCAGGGTATTCGAAATAAACATGAAATAACTCTATTGAACTTATATATTAATTAATTAATTAACTAATTTAATGTCTTTCTGAAATTCAAAAAAAGGTCCGGTGAAGATACCGGGCCTTTTTTCTGTCTCTGGGCTTTGATGAAAAAGAGCATCTTAGCTGTTGGAACTCATGCCATGATCTGTGTCGGAAGGGGATGGAGATGTGGAATGCGCTTTCAGTTGTGGACTGGTTGTATTGGCCTGATTAGGGTCCAGGGTAAGGATGGTATGACAAAACATACAACGATCCGTCTTGCCGAGCATTTTGGTTAACTTGCCACATTCCGGACAGTCAACTTGTACAGCGCTTGTGGATAGCATACCAGCCCAGAAATAAATGGCCAGACTAGCCATCATGGCAATCAGGCCGATGACGAGTCCCACAGCGGCAAATACTTTGCCCGCGTGTCCCCAGAACACAATTCCGGCAGTTCCCAGTACCATTAGGCCCATGCCTAGCATGGTAAGTAGTAGTCCCCAAGTGCGAAAAGCATTAATTTTTGCTGATTTAAAAATCATGAAAAATGCTCCTATCGTATGAGTAGTATCGGACCTGGATAAGAAGGAAACTTCAGTCTGCATGTAGAATTACATTATAACTGACTTGGCGCTTATCTGCCATGAATTGTATGGAGGGAATCGTGGAACTAAAGAACCTTGCTTTTTTGTCCGAACAGTCGGAAGAGACAGGGGCAGTTGGGGCTATCGCTTATTCCCACCCGGGAGATCGATTCCACGGCTCCCTAATCCAGGATTTTGAATTGCTCGTACTTGTCGTTCATAATACAGACCAGTTAATCTCCAAGGTTGGACACTACAAATATGGTGATCTTCGTTATCAAATGATCTATGTCAGCCGACCTGAACTGCAGAGCAGTGTAATTACGGGGGATAACAATAACATCATGCAGTGCCTGATTGAAGGTGAAATTATTTGGGAAGCGGATAATGCCTTAAGCAATTTACGTGAGGAACTGTCTGCTTTTGGAACTGAATTACGTGAGCAAAAGCTGCTGCATGAATTCGCCAGTTTTTTGAGAATGTATGTGGAAGCCAAACGTTACATTCAAGAGGGACATGTGGTTGATGCTTATTACAATGTGCTAGAAGCTCTGGGGAACTGGGCTAGAATTGTACTTATTGAACAGGGGATCTACCCGGATCATGCCGTCTGGACACATGTGCAGAGTTTGGATCGCGCCTTGTGGAAGCTCTATCAGGAGCTTACAGTAAGTTCAGAGACGCTGGAACAGAGAGTCGAGCTTGTGCTGCTTGCTTGTGAATTCTCAGTGATGTCCAAAATGAGTGATTGCTCAGGCTTGCTTCTGCGTGTGCTTGGAAGTCGAAGAGAACCGTGGAGTATGGATGAACTTGTTCATCATCCACAGTTGAGATTTGTACGGGAGGATTTGCCTCTTATCCTTCGCAAACTGGTGTTTCGTTCTATAGTAAAAGAATCGGCAGGATGGCCATCCTTTATAGGAGGAGATGGACGAGAAATCCGCTATTGGATTGAGGCGTAGTTACCCGTGAAGTCTGCTGATACATGGCTTATGAAGTAGGAGGGGAAACCTTCCTTTTTTGTTTGTTTAATAATTTATAAAAAGAGGTTGACTCTTATTCAGGAAATATGATACATTATATTTCGTTCCTCAAACGAGCTTATCGTCAACAAATGATAAATTCTGCAAAGGAAATAGTGAAGAACGAAAGCCTCAAAAAAGAAATCAAAAAAAGTTCTTGACGAAAACAAACGAAATGTGATACATTATTTAAGTCGCCGCCGAAAACGCGGTTGAGACGAAAAAGAGTAACACAAATCGAGTTTGATCTTTGAAAACTGAACAACGAGTGAGTAACGATCTTGCTTGCAAGATCGACGCTGAGAAATTGGTACAAGTCTTCGGACTGTATGATTTGGAAGCGAAATAAATGAGATTTTTAATCTCGTCAGTTTCAAAATGAGCTTATCGCTCTTTTCAATACCACCGATGATTTTCATAGCGTCTAACCACGCTGCTGAAATTCATCTTTATTGGAGAGTTTGATCCTGGCTCAGGACGAACGCTGGCGGCATGCCTAATACATGCAAGTCGAGCGGACTTGATGAGAAGCTTGCTTCTCTGATAGTTAGCGGCGGACGGGTGAGTAACACGTAGGCAACCTGCCCTCAAGCTTGGGACAACTACCGGAAACGGTAGCTAATACCGAATAGTTGTTTTCTTCTCCTGAAGAGAACTGGAAAGACGGAGCAATCTGTCACTTGGGGATGGGCCTGCGGCGCATTAGCTAGTTGGTGGGGTAACGGCTCACCAAGGCGACGATGCGTAGCCGACCTGAGAGGGTGATCGGCCACACTGGGACTGAGACACGGCCCAGACTCCTACGGGAGGCAGCAGTAGGGAATCTTCCGCAATGGGCGAAAGCCTGACGGAGCAATGCCGCGTGAGTGATGAAGGTTTTCGGATCGTAAAGCTCTGTTGCCAGGGAAGAACGCTTGGGAGAGTAACTGCTCTCAAGGTGACGGTACCTGAGAAGAAAGCCCCGGCTAACTACGTGCCAGCAGCCGCGGTAATACGTAGGGGGCAAGCGTTGTCCGGAATTATTGGGCGTAAAGCGCGCGCAGGCGGTCATTTAAGTCTGGTGTTTAATCCCGGGGCTCAACCCCGGATCGCACTGGAAACTGGGTGACTTGAGTGCAGAAGAGGAGAGTGGAATTCCACGTGTAGCGGTGAAATGCGTAGATATGTGGAGGAACACCAGTGGCGAAGGCGACTCTCTGGGCTGTAACTGACGCTGAGGCGCGAAAGCGTGGGGAGCAAACAGGATTAGATACCCTGGTAGTCCACGCCGTAAACGATGAGTGCTAGGTGTTAGGGGTTTCGATACCCTTGGTGCCGAAGTTAACACATTAAGCACTCCGCCTGGGGAGTACGGTCGCAAGACTGAAACTCAAAGGAATTGACGGGGACCCGCACAAGCAGTGGAGTATGTGGTTTAATTCGAAGCAACGCGAAGAACCTTACCAGGTCTTGACATCCCTCTGACCGGTACAGAGATGTATCTTTCCTTCGGGACAGAGGAGACAGGTGGTGCATGGTTGTCGTCAGCTCGTGTCGTGAGATGTTGGGTTAAGTCCCGCAACGAGCGCAACCCTTGATCTTAGTTGCCAGCACTTCGGGTGGGCACTCTAAGGTGACTGCCGGTGACAAACCGGAGGAAGGTGGGGATGACGTCAAATCATCATGCCCCTTATGACCTGGGCTACACACGTACTACAATGGCCGGTACAACGGGCTGTGAAGCCGCGAGGTGGAACGAATCCTAAAAAGCCGGTCTCAGTTCGGATTGCAGGCTGCAACTCGCCTGCATGAAGTCGGAATTGCTAGTAATCGCGGATCAGCATGCCGCGGTGAATACGTTCCCGGGTCTTGTACACACCGCCCGTCACACCACGAGAGTTTATAACACCCGAAGTCGGTGGGGTAACCGCAAGGAGCCAGCCGCCGAAGGTGGGATAGATGATTGGGGTGAAGTCGTAACAAGGTAGCCGTATCGGAAGGTGCGGCTGGATCACCTCCTTTCTATGGAGAATCGTTTCCCGAGTGGAAACATTCAAATACAAAATCTAGACAGGTCGGCTAGTTACTCACTCGTTGCTCAGTTTTGAGAGCTCAAACTCTCAAACAGCTTGCTTTTGCATGGAGCTTGTTCTTTGAAAACTAGATATCGAAACGAAATTTTGCGATTTAGAACATTCCTTTTTAAGCTGAACTTGTGTTAAACAAGTTTCAATAAATAGTGAAAACTGCATTGCGATGGTATCGAATGGGAGCGACTTTTGGCTTTGCGTAAGCAAAACAAGGGAAGCGAGCAGTCGAAACCGGAGCAATTATGGTTAAGCTACTAAGAGCACACGGAGGATGCCTAGGCGCTAGGAGCCGATGAAGGACGTGGCGAACAACGAAACTGCCTCGGGGAGCTGTAAGCAAGCTTTGATCCGGGGGTGTCCGAATGGGGAAACCCAGCTGGGGTAATTTCCAGTTACTCATAACTGAATACATAGGTTATGTAGAGGCATACCAGGGGAACTGAAACATCTAAGTACCCTGAGGAAGAGAAAACAATAGTGATTCCGTCAGTAGCGGCGAGCGAACGCGGAGAAGTCCAAACCAGAGAGCTTGCTCTTTGGGGTTGTGGGACATCTCACATGGAGTTACAAAGGAGCCGGTTAAACGAAGAGGTCTGGAAAGGCCCGCCAAAGAAGGTAAAAGCCCTGTAGTTGAAAGTCTGCTCTCTCCGAGATGTATCCCGAGTAGTGCGGGGCACGTGAAACCCCGTATGAATCCGGCAGGACCATCTGCCAAGGCTAAATACTTCCTAGCGACCGATAGTGAAGCAGTACCGTGAGGGAAAGGTGAAAAGCACCCCGGAAGGGGAGTGAAATAGAACCTGAAACCGTGTGCTTACAAAAAGTCAGAGCCCGTTTTAGGGGTGATGGCGTGCCTTTTGTAGAATGAACCGGCGAGTTACGTTCCCGTGCAAGGTTAAGGTGAAGAGCCGGAGCCGCAGCGAAAGCGAGTCTGAATAGGGCGACATAGTACGTGGACGTAGACCCGAAACCGGGTGATCTACCCCTGTCCAGGGTGAAGGTGCGGTAACACGCACTGGAGGCCCGAACCCACGCACGTTGAAAAGTGCGGGGATGAGGTGGGGGTAGCGGAGAAATTCCAATCGAACTCGGAGATAGCTGGTTCTCCCCGAAATAGCTTTAGGGCTAGCCTCGGAAAACAGAGTCGTGGAGGTAGAGCACTGATTGGGTGCGGGGCCCGCAAGGGTTACCAAGCTCAGTCAAACTCCGAATGCCATAGACTTACTTCCGGGAGTCAGACAGTGAGTGCTAAGATCCATTGTCAAAAGGGAAACAGCCCAGACCATCAGCTAAGGTCCCCAAGTGTGTGTTAAGTGGGAAAGGATGTGGAGTTGCACAGACAACCAGGATGTTGGCTTAGAAGCAGCCACCATTGAAAGAGTGCGTAATAGCTCACTGGTCGAGTGACTCTGCGCCGAAAATGTAACGGGGCTAAACACACCACCGAAGCTATGGCTTGATGCTTTGCATCAGGGGTAGGGGAGCGTTGTATAAGGGTTGAAGGTGTACCGTAAGGAGCGCTGGACATTATACAAGTGAGAATGCCGGTATGAGTAACGAAAAGATCAGTGAGAATCTGATCCGCCGAAAGCCTAAGGGTTCCTGAGGAAGGCTCGTCCGCTCAGGGTAAGTCGGGACCTAAGGCGAGGCCGAAAGGCGTAGTCGAAGGACAACAGGTCGAAATTCCTGTACCACCGTAAGCCGTTATGAGCAATGGGGGGACGCAGCAGGGTAGTGACGCGGACTGATGGATGTCCGTCTAAGCAGTGAGGCTGATGTGTAGGCAAATCCGCACATCGTAAGGCTGGGCTGTAATGGGGAGCGAAAATTATAGTAGCGAAGGTCATGATCTCACACTGCCAAGAAAAGCCTCTAGCCAGGTGATGGTGCCCGTACCGCAAACCGACACAGGTAGGCGAGAAGAGAATTCTAAGGCGCGCGGAAGAACTCTCGTTAAGGAACTCGGCAAAATGACCCCGTAACTTCGGGAGAAGGGGTGCCCCGGTAGTGTGAATAGCACGAGGGGGCCGCAGTGAAAAGGCCCAAGCGACTGTTTAGCAAAAACACAGGTCTGTGCGAAGCCGTAAGGCGAAGTATACGGGCTGACGCCTGCCCGGTGCTGGAAGGTTAAGGGGAGCGGTTAGGAGCAATCCGAAGCTGTGAACCGAAGCCCCAGTAAACGGCGGCCGTAACTATAACGGTCCTAAGGTAGCGAAATTCCTTGTCAGGTAAATTCTGACCCGCACGAATGGCGTAACGACTTGGGCGCTGTCTCAACGAGAGATCCGGTGAAATTTTAATACCTGTGAAGATGCAGGTTACCCGCGACAAGACGGAAAGACCCCATGGAGCTTTACTGCAGCTTGATATTGAATTTGGGTACGATCTGTACAGGATAGGTGGGAGCCTTTGAAGCAGGAGCGCAAGCTTCTGTGGAGGCACCGTTGGGATACCACCCTGATCGTATCTAGGTTCTAACCTGGTACCGTAATCCGGTGCGGGGACAGTGTCAGGTGGGCAGTTTGACTGGGGCGGTCGCCTCCTAAAGAGTAACGGAGGCGCCCAAAGGTTCCCTCAGAATGGTTGGAAATCATTCGAAGAGTGCAAAGGCATAAGGGAGCTTGACTGCGAGACCTACAAGTCGAGCAGGGACGAAAGTCGGGCTTAGTGATCCGGTGGTACCGCATGGAAGGGCCATCGCTCAACGGATAAAAGCTACCCTGGGGATAACAGGCTTATCTCCCCCAAGAGTCCACATCGACGGGGAGGTTTGGCACCTCGATGTCGGCTCATCGCATCCTGGGGCTGAAGTAGGTCCCAAGGGTTGGGCTGTTCGCCCATTAAAGCGGTACGCGAGCTGGGTTCAGAACGTCGTGAGACAGTTCGGTCCCTATCTGTCGTGGGCGTAGGAAATTTGAGAGGAGCTGTCCTTAGTACGAGAGGACCGGGATGGACGTACCGCTGGTGTACCAGTTGTTCCGCCAGGAGCACCGCTGGGTAGCTATGTACGGACGGGATAAGCGCTGAAAGCATCTAAGCGTGAAGCCCCCCTCAAGATGAGATTTCCCAGTATGTAAGACCCCTTGAAGACGACGAGGTAGATAGGCTGGGGGTGGAAGTGCAGCAATGCATGGAGCTGACCAGTACTAATCGGTCGAGGGCTTATCCAATATGCAGGTTATGAATCGCAAATTTCGTTTCGGATCTAGTTTTCAGAGAATGATCTCTGAAGCATTATTCCCTGATAGCTCAGTTGGTAGAGCACTCGACTGTTAATCGAGTTGTCACAGGTTCGAGCCCTGTTCGGGGAGCCATATGGAGAGGTGTCCGAGTTGGCCGAAGGAGCACGATTGGAAATCGTGTAGGCGCCACAAGCGTCTCGAGGGTTCGAATCCCTCTCTCTCCGCCATAGCAAGGCCCGTTGGTCAAGGGGTTAAGACACCTCCCTTTCACGGAGGTAACAGGGGTTCGAATCCCCTACGGGTCATATCTAACTTCAAAAAAAGAAGTTGATTTACACAGCAGTTTTATGATAAGATCATAAATGTGTTGTTCGGAGGCTTAGCTCAGCTGGGAGAGCATCTGCCTTACAAGCAGAGGGTCGGGGGTTCGATCCCCTCAGCCTCCACCATATAACTTTTAAATTACGACGCGGGGTGGAGCAGCCCGGTAGCTCGTCGGGCTCATAACCCGAAGGCCGCAGGTTCAAATCCTGCCCCCGCAATTATACTTTCTATGAAGAAAGTGATCTGGAACCGTGGTGTAGTTGGCCTAACATGCCTGCCTGTCACGCAGGAGATCGCGGGTTCGAATCCCGTCGGTTCCGCCATTTTAATCTTTACATGAGGAAGCTGTTCACTAAATCTGCTATATGGCACCGAACGCCCTAGATAAAGTGCAACGTTTCAGAATTAACTTTATTGTGGCTCGGTAGCTCAGTCGGTAGAGCAGAGGACTGAAAATCCTCGTGTCGGCGGTTCGATTCCGTCCCGAGCCACCATTTATCACAACTTAATACGCCGGTGTAGCTCAACTGGTAGAGCAACTGACTTGTAATCAGTAGGTTGGGGGTTCAAGTCCTCTCGCCGGCACCACTTATGGAGGATTAGCGAAGTGGCCAAACGCATCAGACTGTAAATCTGCTCCCGTACGGGTTCGGTGGTTCGAATCCATCATCCTCCACCAGTTTTTAGGGGCATAGTTTAAAGGTAGAACAACGGTCTCCAAAACCGTTGGTGTGGGTTCAATTCCTGCTGCCCCTGCCAATTAACTTTCAAGAACATATTGTATTATGGCGATCGTGGCGAAGTGGTTAACGCACCGGTTTGTGGATCCGGCATTCGGGGGTTCAATTCCCCTCGATCGCCCCTTTGTTTTTTTGGGGATTAGCCAAGCGGTAAGGCAACGGACTTTGACTCCGTCATGCATAGGTTCAAATCCTATATCCCCAGCCATTATGCGGACGTGGCTCAGCGGTAGAGCATCGCCTTGCCAAGGCGAGGGTCGCGGGTTCGATTCCCGTCGTCCGCTCCAAAATATGGCGCCATAGCCAAGTGGTAAGGCACAGCTCTGCAAAAGCTTTATCCCCAGTTCGAATCTGGGTGGCGCCTCCAGTATATTTTTATAAAAACATCATATGCCGGCGTGGCGGAATGGCAGACGCGCTCGACTCAAAATCGAGTGGGAAACCGTGGAGGTTCGAGTCCTCTCGCCGGTATTCAAGCAAGTAAGAAAAAGCTCATTAGATGCAAAATCTAATGAGCTTTTTTATTTGGCGAATTGAAAGATGACGTGCGGCAATTAAGCAAAGAAGGGCTCCTGAATGGATTCTTGTAGGTCATAACAACACCATTTTTACAGGGGAATCCAGCATATGCTAGGGCAAATACACGATATTCTGGTATCTCATAATTATTTTGTTTATGTATTGACGCATGACTTTAATAAGTATATTGTAGATGTGTAAAGTCTCTGATAATATTTTAGTTTAATTAAGGATATTAAAGCTCTTTTAAATTTGTATAAAAGGTGTTTATTGAAACAAGATAATATCCTTTTTGCGAGTGAATTTTTATTTCATAAAAGAAATGGAGTGAAGCAACGTGTCTGGAGAAAAAAATGTATCCAAGCATTCTGAGATTTTATTTGATCGATTTGTGTGGGAAGAAGCGTGGAAGAATCAGTCCACAGTTTCAAAATACAATATGAAGAGCACGGCGTTTGACGCGACATCTGCATTTGAACGATGGGCTAGAGAATATCATCAACATTCGTTTACTGAAGAGGGGAAGAAGCGCTCTGAACGCATCATAGGTTGGATTGAAAATCAGGGAGTGAGTTTTGACGGTTTATCGATATTAGATATTGGAGCAGCATCGGGCATCTTTACGATTCCTTTTGCAACTAAAGGAGCGAGCGTTATAGCTGTAGAGCCATCTGAACTGTTAGTTTCCTTAATGAAGGAGACAATTCCTGCATCCCTTACATCCAGTATTGATATCGTTTCAGAGCGGTTCGAGGACATATCGATTCAGGAAAAGGGCTGGGAGAAGAAATATGATTTTGCATTTGCATCCATGTGCCCGGCGATGTCGAATTGGGAAACGATTGAACAGGCGATCAGCACTGCCCGAAAGTATGTTTATATTAGCACGATGGCTGGATCGAGAGAGCACACACTAATAGATGAGCTTAAAGAGGTATTAGGAGCCTATCCATCATACAACGCTGGAGATATGGGATATATACAACAGCTGCTGTACCTGAAAGATTATTCGTACACCACCTTAATCACTAAAGAAACAAGTTATATTGAGATGCCTGTTGAGGAAGTCGTTGATAAGCTTAAGGAATGGCTTAGCACGCACGAACTGCCAACGGATGAAGGTTCTCTTGCCCTGGCTGAACAATATATCAGAGACACTTACAAAGATGGTGTGGTTACATTCTCACGCGGAGGGAAGTTTGGTAAAATTCTGATTCAATTGGAGCAACCGAATATGAAAGTGGTACGTACCAAGGAAAAGTAGACCTATTCCAGCAGTAATCATTTTAGATGAAGTTTTAAGGGAGCAGTTATAACTGCTCCCTTTTTTTGATGGTCGGATATAACACAATTTATTCTTCGCCTGAATAACAAACGTTCTTCTTCTATAAATAGTACTTCATCCCCCAAAGAGCCGTTTACTGCTTTATGGATAGATCAGGCTTCTGCTTACGTTCCCTATATTGTCCGGGCGTGATTCCTTCCCATTTTCGAAAAGAACGGATAAAGTTCTGTGGATTGTTATAACGAAGCCGTGCAGCGATATCCTTGATCGTCAACTCGCTTTCGTCGAGCCACTTTTTAGCTATACTGAAGCGGTACTTCGTCAGATACTCACTAAATGCACAGCCTGTCTCTTTGCGGAACACACTGCTTAGGTAGTTGGAATTGTAATGGAGTCTGGATGCGCATTCCTCCAACGTCAGATCCTTATCGTATTCTTGCTGGATGATGGCAATCATTTTCTCGGATATGTGCTGGTATTGGGCGTACTGTCTTTCTTTCAAAATGAGAATGATCGGTATGATGATATGATTGTTAAACCATTGCTCAACCTCAGCAGCATACTGCAGAGTATGAAGTTCATTGAAAATGGACCCATGGCCTTTGGTGATCTGTCCCAGTCGTATACCGGATTCCTGCATCATCTGCAAAATATGTGTTAACAACCGGGTGAGTGCTACCTGATATTCTTCCGGTGTGCATTCCATGCCAAAGAGTACTTCAAGCAACTGATGGAGATGAGAGGATGCTAGGGCTTCATCGGCATTTTGGATAGCCTGTATCAGCGTATACTCCAGTGATTCGGGATATCGCAGTGCCCAATGTGAGGTACGATTATCGATCGTCTCAAATTGAAAGATGATACCTGCTCCCAGTTTCATTCGATGCTTGAGCGCTTCAAGGGCCTCCGTATAAGCCTGCGATATATGAAATAGGGAGGCGTGGGGCTGACTGAAGCCAATGCTTACCTGGAGACTAAGGATCTCACTGATCTGTTGCTGTAGTTGTTCCGTTAACGTATACAAATGCTGTGAAAAACGAACAAGATCTTGCTCAGGGGTACCTATAATGGTAACGACAGCCTGTTCATATACCACGGTGAATAACTGTTGCTCTGCATAAATACTCTCCTCCAGTATGTTTTGGACGGCAAACAGCAACAAATCACGATCCTTGGCATGATATTTGGTGTGATTCACAAGTTCAGCCTGAACTGCAATGACGGCTATTTGTTGCCACTCTTGAAGTTGTGAACCATAACCATTCTCTCTGAGTGTGTCATGGAGAGTGGACGGTGCATTTTTGCCCAGAAGCAGGTTGATTAGAAAATGAGTACGGATGTGCAACTTATATTGATTTAATTTGCTTTCAAGCTGGGATTGAGAAGCCGATAACTGAGAAATACCGGCTCTGATTTGCTCGAATTCATCCATATAAAGTATAGACTTGGTTTTAAAATTACCTTTGGACAACCGTTTGTCACCGAGCTGTGCAAGAAGCTTGCGGATTGGAATATGCATTCGCCTTGAACCGATCCAAGAGAGCAGCAGGGAAAGCAGTAGCATAGCAACACTGATATACATGGTGTGCAGCCCAATCTGAACATACTCGTGAGTTAGAATATTCGTAGGTGAAATGAGAATATAGGTCCACCCTTTTAGAGAAGAATGCGTGTAGGACAGCGAGTAATGTGTATCTGCAATCCGTACCTCACGTTGACCTGAGGAGGTAGCGAAACTACGCTTAGATAACAATGCACTAAAGCTGGCCTTCGAATCGCTGTCCCATATTCCTGATGCAGCCAATGGCTGACCAATATATTGGGGATCGGGGTGGACCATGATACGTTGTTCACGATTCAAAATGATCAGTCCGGCCGCAGAACTTTCAGGAGATTCCTCTTCCAGTGGTTTTTGCAGTGAACATGCCGGAATTCCCGCAATCAGGGCAGCTTCAGAAGAAACATTTACATCGGGTATCGATCTGGCAAGAGCAATATGGTAGATGCAGCCTGAATTCACCGGGCGCTCATTATTGTTAAACACGGATGAGGGTGTAAGTTGCCAACCGGATGTGAGTGTGTTCGATAACAAGTCTTTCATAGGCAGAGCCATTGGGAAATCAGTATTCAGGTATAGGCCAGCATGATCGATAAGCCAGTCTTGGGTCTGATTTACGAGCGTAATATCCATTAAAGGCTCCCACGACCTCATATTCTTGAATTCGGTCTGTAACTTCTCAGCAAACAAAGGGCCGGTGCCCTGAATCGATGAGGATGACGTTAGAGAATGGAGCGTGTCCGGTGACCGAACGGCCTGATCGAGCATATAACTTACGGTTGCAAGTTTGTGCTCTACATTAGTTTGCATTTGGATTAACAGTTGTTTATTGGCTTGTGCACGATGCAGTTCTGATTGTTTCGAAGAATAGATAAAAGCGGCGATTCCCGTCAACAGAATGGGCAGGGTACTTAACAAGATTCCGAAGACTATCATCTTATGTAGATAGCTGAATGATCGCACAGGTCCACTCCTGACTTTTGAATTAGTAACACTTTCTATTTTAGTAAACGCTTACATATAGAACAATCTAAATTTTGTTTATTTGGATAAAAAAGTAATAAAAATCCAATTGGAAAAGAATATCATGTAATCGCTCAGATTAATAGTCGTTAGCTTTCCTAGAACATGTAATGGGAAACGTCAATCGGAGAGGAACGTAGATAAAAGGTATGGACGTCATATTCACACGGGGGATCGGCGTTGAAGAAGGGTAATAAGGGATATCTAAGGCTGTTATTCGGTACAGTGGTCAATGGTCTGATCCAGGGACAGTCAAAGGTCCAACCCCATCCCCGACCTGAGTCTAGGATGAAAAACCGTCCACGGTCTGTTTTGAAAAGTCGCAGTTTCCCCTAGAATAAGGACATAAGGTTAAACAAGAAACAAACGAACAAACAAACACACAAATCAAATTAATGAACCGAAAGGGCGGTGAACAATAATTATGAGATGGAATAAAGGAAATGGCTGGGCGATTGTACTGATTGCATTGGGTGCACTTCTCCTCTTCGGAAAGTTAACTCCCCTACTGGGACATTTAATGGGTTATCTGATTCCGATCCTGATGATTGCACTTGGATACTACGGAGTTAAACGAGGAAATGTACTGCTTGGATGGATTGTTCTCTTCATCGGTATCCTCTCACTGCTGGGTAAACTGGCCTGGCTGATCGGACCGATCATCGCGATTGGGTTAATTATCTTCGGATTCTCCATGTTGAGTAATAATCGCAGTCGTCGTGGCCGTTACTAAGCTTTCACGATTATGATAAGGAGGACAGACAAAATGAGTGTATTTCGTCGAATGCGGGATATTACCGTAGCTAATTTAAACGAACATCTGGAGCAAAGTCAGGATCCAGTTAAACTGATTGATCAGTTTCTGGTCTCGACCCGCCAAGACATCGGTGAAGCCGAGAAGCTTCGTCACCAATATGCAAGCCATACCAGACAAATGAAACAACAAGCGGATCAGGCAGCAGGTATGGTACACAAACGGGAAGAACAAGCTTCCATGGCTCTGAAAGCAGGCGAGGAGCATTTGGCTAAACTTGCTTTGCAGGAGAAAATCCTCCACGAGGAAAAAATGGAGCAATACAATGAATTGTACGCACAAAGCAATGCGGCTTTACAGGAACTGGATGAACAGATCGACCAACTGAAAGTGGAGTATCAGAATGTATACAGCAAACGTCAATATTACTACGCTCGTATGCAGACGATTCAATTGCAGCAGCGAATGAATCAGAGAGGTCACTACAACGGTCAGAATGTACCCCGTATGTTCAACCGGTTGGACGATCAGGTATCTGATCTTGAATATGAGGCGCAAAGTCTCCGGGATTTGCGGCGGATGAGTCAGGATGGGGCAGGTACATCCGGCACCATGTCATCCTCTACGCTGGACAAAGAACTGGAACGGCTGAAACAAAAGCTAAACAATGACAGAAAGGAGTAGACACATGAATAAACTTTACCGCTCATCGCGTAATCGTATGATGACAGGTTTGATCGGCGGCATCTCTGAAAATCTTGGATTTAGTTCCACGCTGCTGCGTATCATTTTCTTCATCAGTATTTTCGCTACGGGGGGTACATCATTGCTGATCTACTTCATCGCTGCATTGGTAGTGCCAAAAGAACCCTATCACGCTGATCCATACACCTATGGTGCTGATCACGGAAGAGGATACAAGTAAACGAAAGGAGTAAGCATATGAGCAAATTATATCGCTCAACGCGTGACCGGATGCTGACAGGATTGTGTGGTGGTATATCCGAGTCGATCGGCATGGATTCAACCCTGCTGCGTATCATCTTTGTCATCAGTATCTTCGTAACTGGCGGCACGTCATTGTTAATCTACTTCATCGCAGCACTGGTGGTGCCAAAAGAGCCATATCCACCTTATGATCCATACGGCTATGGTCCGGGCCCAGGTCCTGGCGCTGGTAGAGGATACAACAACTTTGATCACGAGCCACCAAGAGGTCCTTTCCAAAACAACCGTAATCAAGGTCCCGGAAACTTCGGTCCTGGCCCAGGATATAACAGCAGACCTCAGTCTGGTCCACGTTCTTACGACAATAACGCTTACGGAGCAGGGTCACAGCAAGAAAGTGAACTTGATTCCATGATGAAAGATATTGAGAAAAAAGCATTGAAAAAAGAAGTTGAAGAGCTTCGCCAAAAATTATCTCGTTACGAGAAGGGAGAAAAGTAAAATGGGAGTATTTAAACGGATTAAGGATATGACTAAAGCGTCGGTAAATGATATGTTGGATAAAGTGGAAGACCCGATTGTAATGTTGAACCAGTACTTGCGTGACATGGAGGCTGAAATTCATGAGGCAGAGGTAACCGTTGCCAAACAAATGGCGAATGAACGCCGCATGAAACAGCGTCTGGACGAAGCAGAACGTACATCGGTGCAACGTGAGTCTCAGGCAGAGGCTGCACTGGCTAATGGTCAGGAAGAAGTAGCCCGTAAATTGCTGGAAGAGAAAATCTACTTCGATCAAAAAATTACGGAATACAGAGAACTTCATGCTCAATCCGAAGCTCAAGCCAAAGATTTGCTGCAACAGCTGCATGACATGAAAGACGAGTTCTACAAAATGCGTAACAAACGTAATGAACTCGTATCCCGTGCACAAATGGCGAAAGCCAAAAAACAAATGTCCCAAATCAACAGCTTGCACTCCATCGAGAGTGGTGGCGCATCCCTTGGATTCCACCGCATGGAAGAGAAAATCATGCAAATGGAAGCAGAAGCCGATGTGATCCGCGCACCTTATCGTAATACACAATCTACGTACACTAATCCTGTAGATACTGAGAAGCAATTCAAAGTGGATCAACAACTGCAAGCTCTGAAAAACAAAATCGGCAATGGTGCCAAGAATGAAACGGGCGGTACTTCAAAAGAATAACTGTTCGCTCAGCAGACAATATGATATTCTATAAATCGTGAATAAAGAACGGTTTCTAGAACAAAGGTTAAGCCATACAGGTGTTCAAAGCCTGATATGGCTTTTCCGTCGAATTGGGAAGATCAACTTACAGAGGAGGTGCGGCAGAGATGAATAAGAAGGGTCAATGGCTTGCTGTTGTAATTATTGTCATCGGCATGCTGATGTTACTGAACCGAAGTATTAACCTGCTGACCGTCGCCGCACTGATTCTGTTAACGATAGGTATGGTTCAAGTTCGTAAGGGTGACACACACAAAGGCTATCGATACCTCGGTATCGGTGCTGCTCTGTTGTTGCTTGATAATCTAATGATTGTATTTTTAATTGTACTGGCTTCGCTCGCTTACTTTTATTCCAAAAACAAAAAGATTCATCTAGATGGACATGTCATGCGCAAGCAAAATTTCATGGCTCGTTACTATTGGGATCAGGCACCATGGACATTGCGCAGCATGAGCCTATGGCATGCCTTGGGTGAGGTTAACGCAGATCTGTCCCTCTCCATTCCGGAGGATAAACAAACGATTGTACTTCTGCAAGGCGTTATGGGAAATGTTCGTCTGACGCTGCCTGAAGATTATGGTGTTGAGATTGAGGCGACGGTACTCTTTGGACGGATAAGTGTTAATGGGGAACAGGACAGTGGCATGATGAACAAATTGGTATGGAGAACTCCTGGATATGAGTCCAGTGAACATAAAGCAAAATTTGTCATTTCTTATATTGTTGGCGACCTAAACATCAGTAATCCGTAATAAGTTAAATAGGTGAAGAAGGAGGAGACCCGGATGAAGACAAAACGACATACCGACATGGTAACCCGAAGTATGGGTGAAGGGATCCTCCTTGTTTTCATTGTGCTCATTGTAATCTTGTATGTATTGTATACATATGGTTATCTTGCTCCGTTTGCAGGGTGGAGGCATCTGATTCAATCGGGTCTGGCATTACTGCTGCTCTTGATCGGTATGGGTGCGGCCTTCGGCTTCTATCAGAGCTATCGGGTCAAACGAAGGCTTGAACTGTTGCGAGAGACATTGCTGCAATGGGAAAAGGGATCACTCTCACGTACAGTGCCAGACCTTGGTATTGATGATGTCGGGCGATTAAGCGAGCAGCTTGGACGTATCGGCAAAAAGTGGGAAGATCAGGTATCCTCACTGCAGAGGCTGTCTACGAATAACGCTCAACTGGCTGAACAGGCCAGAATAACGGCCATTGTGGAGGAGAGACAGCGCCTGGCACGAGAATTGCATGATGCGGTATCGCAGCAGCTATTCGCCATTTCCATGACCGCAACAGCGGTTGGACGAAGAATGGAAAAGGATTTTGCGCGTGCCCAGCGGCAGGTGGCCCTGATTGAAGAGATGGCGTCGGTAGCTCAGTCCGAGATGCGGGCGTTACTATTGCATTTGCGACCTGTCTATCTGGAGGGTAAACATCTCGAGCAAGGTTTGCGCGATCTTGTGATGGAGTTGAAAACAAAAGTACCCATGGACATCGTGCTCGAAATGGATGAAGATATTCATTTGATCAAAGGCATCGAGAATCATCTGTTCCGTATTATTCAGGAAGCGATGTCCAATACATTACGTCATGCGAAGGCAGAAAAGATGGAAATTCGGCTTCAGCGCCGGATGGATGCCATTCGGGTACTGATTCGTGATGATGGGCAGGGATTTGATCTCGATGATCAGAAACAGGCCTCGTACGGTCTGGCCAATATGCGTGAACGTGTGACTGAAATTGGAGGAGCTATTCAATTTGTAACGGCGCCGGGCAAAGGAACACGAATTGAGATTACAATACCTTTGATGAACGATGAAAGCGAGGAAGAACATGTCAATGGAGACGGGAATAGAAACGGAGACGGAAGCGGAAACGTCGATCAAAGTATTGCTCGTGGATGATCATGAGATGGTACGCATTGGCCTCGCTGCGGTGCTGGATACTGAAGATGGCATTGAAGTGGTGGGGGAAGCAGGCAGCGGCGAGGAAGGCATTCGGTTGGCACAGGAGTATAAACCTGACGTTGTCCTGATGGATCTCGTCATGGAAGGAATGGACGGGATTGAAGCCACCCGGCAGCTGCTTAAAATGTATCCGGAATGTAAGGTCATTGTACTGACCAGTTATCTGGATGATGAAAAAATGTATCCGGTTATCGAGGCAGGAGCCTTCAGTTATCTGCTGAAAACATCCAGAGCCAATGAGGTGGCAGATGCAATCCGTGCTGCTGCTCGGGGGCAATCTGTTCTGGAGTCACAAGTGGCGTCCAAAATGATGAATCGTTTCCGACAGCCGCAGGCAGTGGCACCAGCTCATGATGAATTGACTGATCGTGAGATGGATGTACTTCGGTTAGTAGCTAAAGGCAAATCGAACCAGGACATCGCAGATGATCTCATTATCGGAATCAAGACGGTCAAATTCCATGTCACGAACATACTAGCAAAATTAGGCGTGGATGACCGTACACAGGCAGCCATCTATGCTTATAAAAATGGACTTGCGGAATAGAAAATGAAGCAGTGTGAGCGTTGAGGCACGAACTATTGGTTTGTTGAGTGCTCAAGTGAATTGAACTAATCAGGGGAGCACGATTCGAAAGTTTGTTCTGCCCATAAGATGATATAAGGTCCGATCAGCCATGAAGATGGTGGGTGGGGCTTTTTTTGTGTGCCAAAAAGAAGTTTAGCAAATGAGTAATGGGGGCATGCTGTTGATAGATTCATAGAATGTAAGAAAGAGCGGGGGATTGAAATGTTAAATCGATGGATGACAGTAGGCACACTCGCATTAGCAATCATTATACTTGTAGGCATGACTCATGTGTACGCTGAGAAGACGGAATCTGAAGCAGACAAGCTGGAACAATTGATAAAGACCGCAGATACAGCAATCGATCATGTGGAGCGTCTAGTCATCAAATGGCAAGGGGAAGGCCGTGGAGATGCAAAAGAGCAGGCAGAGCTGCTCGCTCATCGGCTGGGATTGCAACAGCCTGAACACGGTGTTCAGACGGGGCATGATGTGTATCGTAGTGAGATGGCTGCTGATGCTCAGCATGCAGGCATTCTGGTCAATGTTGTCGTGACGGGGGAAAAGGAATACTATGCGATCGTCCAGTTATCTGGCAATGAACATACGGACCAACGTTTATTGACCACATTACATGAACAAGTATCCAAGTTGCTCAACGATTCGGGTATGAAGCCAGCATGGAATTTCGCTGTGCAGGGCACCAGTGCAATGGAAAGTGGCGCGAGCAGTCAATTGCAGCAAATCGAGGAACAGCTGTCTGGAGATATGCAAATGCAAGCGATAGAACGTTATACAGATAACAGCACTGCCAGCGTGTCATATGAGGCATCGGATCTGCCCATAGCGATTAAAAGCGGTAAGCATCACTTGAACATGCAGCTTGCTGTCCATCAGGATGACGAAAAGGGGACTAATCGAGTTACAGTAGGTTTCCCGGTGATCACGATCGAATATTAATGCAATATTCAAGCAGATTTATAAGTCCGATTATGAAATTTTATAGATGAATTTTCCATGAATTGTGGAAAAATATTGATAACATTTCTCAGGAAAATTAGTGCAACCCATGGGGCTTTATGCTAAAATGGCATCACATCCAAGAAGGAAATTTGCTGGTAATTGACGGTTGTATGTTGCGTATATAACACCATTACATAGCTCGGGGAGAGTGTGGAGATATCTTCCCGGAAAGAAAGAGGAGCCCATGGTCGAAAAACAAATGCAAGATGAAGTGCAGACACCAGGTGCAGTATTTTTCATTTTTGGAGCAACGGGTGATTTGGCCCGCCGGAAGCTGTTTCCGGCGATCTACAGTCTCTACCGCGAAGGCAAGTTAGCCGAAGACTTTGCGGTTATTGGTGTAGCGCGTCGTCCGAGGTCACCAGAAGAATTCCGGGAAGACATCTATGAATCCATTAAGGAGTTCTGCCGCTATCCGGCGGGGGAACCCGATGAGTGGAACGCTTTTGTCGAACATTTTGAGTATAAATCACTAGATATTAATAACGTGGACGGTTTCAAAGAATTACGTGAGCAGACAGAGAGTTTGGAAGCGAAGTTTAACACACCGGGTAACCGTCTGTTCTATCTGGCGCTGGCACCTGAGCTCTTCGGCAGCGTCTCATATAGTTTGCGTGATGGTGGAATGCTGGAGAGCCGCGGGTGGAATCGACTTGTGATTGAGAAACCATTTGGATATGATCTGCAATCTGCGGAGCATCTGAATGAGCAGATCCGTGAAGTGTTCCGTGAGGAAGAGATTTATCGGATTGACCATTATCTGGGCAAGGAAATGGTGCAGAATATCGAAGTGATTCGCTTTGGTAATGCCTTTTTCGAGCCGCTTTGGAACAATAAACATATTGCCAACGTTCAGATTACCCTTGGAGAGACGGTTGGTGTGGAAGAACGTGGCGGATACTACGATCATTCGGGAGCTTTGCGCGATATGGGCCAGAACCATATGCTGCAGATGCTAACGATGATTGCCATGGAGCCGCCAAGTCGTTTATTCCCGGAGGACATCCGCGATGAGAAGGTTAAAGTATTGCGTTCTCTGCGTGCGTTTACCTCTAATGAAGAAGTAAGCACTAACGTTGTGCGCGGGCAGTATACCGAAGGGGAGTATCGTGGTAAGCAGCTTCCTGGTTATCGTCAGGAGGACAAGGTTGATCCGGAATCCAGTACGGAGACTTATTTTGCCGCACGTGTATTTGTGGATAATTTCCGCTGGGCGGGTGTGCCGTTCTATATTCGGACAGGCAAGCGCCTTCCGGTGAAAACGACCGAGATTGTAGTTGAATTCAAATCCATGCCAAGTAACGTCTATCTGGGGAAAAAGTATAAACTGGAGCCGAATTTACTCGTTATTCGGGTGAATCCGATGGAAGGCATTTATATTAAAATCAATGCCAAGAAACCGGGTTCAGACTCCGAGATTCAGCCGCTGGCGATGGATTTCTGTCAGAGCTGCATGATTGGAATCAACTCGCCGGAGGCGTATGAACGATTGCTGCATGATGCAGCAGAAGGAGACTCCACTTACTTTACCCGTTGGGATGAAGTGGCTACAGCATGGTCCTTCGTTGACCGGATTGCGGCGGCTTGGGCGGAAAATCACGGAGAGCTGCACACGTATCCAGCAGGTACGTGGGGGCCCGAAGCAATAGGCAAACTGCTGGAGCAGGATGGGTTCCACTGGTGGCCGGTTAATGGTCAGGACGAAGACAGTGTCATCTGGCAAGTAAATAATTAATCGCGGGAGTATCACTCATGAGTGGCAGGAGTTTTGATTAGAGCGAAGTCATTTTATTGGTGATAAGACTAACACTTTTAAAAATAGACTTGGGAAGAACGCAGAAATGCGATCTTTTCAGGTCTTTTTTGCGATAGAGAAGTGGGGGATGTAAAAATGTGCATATAATAAAATCAGTTATTGACAAAAAGTAAGTATATAACTTATACTCAACTCTAGAGATAAAGAGATTAAGCAAAGACGTACGAAAAACCGATGACGAATCGGAAACGTACATCATTCATGAGATAAAATGTGAACCAGGTGAAGGGGTTACGAAATACATTCATGAAGAAAAAAATTTAGCATAATATCTTTAATCTAAGAATACTATTTTGTATATATTGAATGGAGGAAAAGAAAATGTTGGATGTAGGATTGTTGTTGATTCGTTTGGTGATTGGATTGTCATTCATGGCGCACGGGGCTCAGAAACTGTTTGGATGGTTTGGAGGATACGGGATAAAGGGAACCGGCGGCTGGTTTGAGTCCATGGGGATGAAGCCGGGCGCTCTGGTTGCACTGCTCGCGGGATTGGCGGAATTCGGCGGGGGGTTGCTGCTGGCTCTGGGTCTGCTCACACCAGTAGGAGGCATTCTGATTGCTCTGACTATGGTTATTGCCATCGTGAAGGTTCATGGTGCGAACGGATACTGGTCCACGCAAAACGGATTTGAATATAACCTGGCCATCCTGGTCCTTGGTGTAGCGCTAGCTTTGACAGGTGGAGGACAATACGCTCTGGACACATTAATTTTCTAAGAGCGGTAAGCGAAATGAATTATGAGTACCTGGAAGCCATAATGATGGCGGAAGGGTGCTCTTTTTTTGCAATCGGAAAAGAGTAGAATCTGCTGTACGTAATCGGTTATTTTCGGTAAAGATTATGGTACAATAGGAAAGTTGGATATTAAATCAGGTCTACGGCATGAATGAAAACACAATGCTTAGGGAGGATGAACTCCGTTGTAAATGTGTAAAATTAACATAGGATGCTTAATTGCCTCATGTGCGAAATGCGAATGTACAATCAACCGGCATAGCCGGATTGCATAAAGATTGAATGGTAGACCGGCCTCGCCGGATTAACGTGAATGAACGGACGAAAGGGATAGAATCTATGAGCAAAGCTGCAGATAACATTCTTCAACAGGAAGTGGACAAACGCCGGACGTTTGCCATTATTTCTCACCCGGATGCGGGTAAAACAACATTAACCGAGAAACTGTTGCTGTTCGGGGGCGCGATTCGTCTTGCCGGTACAGTAAAAGCTCGGAAAGCAAGCAAACATGCAACAAGTGACTGGATGGAGATTGAAAAGCAACGGGGGATCTCGGTAACTTCTTCCGTAATGCAGTTTGATTACCTGGGTCATCGCATCAATATCCTGGATACACCGGGTCACCAAGACTTCAGTGAAGATACGTATCGTACATTGACAGCTGCCGATAGCGCAGTGATGTTGATTGACGTGGCCAAAGGTGTCGAGGCACAGACCATTAAATTGTTCCAGGTTTGTGCGAAGCGTGGTATTCCGATCTTTACGTTCATCAACAAGCTGGACCGTGAAGGACAAAGTCCGTTTGATCTGATGGAAGAACTCGAAAACGTTCTGGGGATTCGCTCCGTACCGATGAACTGGCCGATTGGTACAGGTCGTGAACTTTGTGGCGTGTACGATCGGATGAAAAGTCAGGTGGAATTGTTCCAAGGGGACGATCACTCGACGATTAAAGTACAGAAAGTGGATGGATACGAAGATCCGATCATTCGTGAGATGGCAGGAGACTATCTGCATGATCAGCTGTGTCAGGACCTGGAGCTTCTGGATGTTGCAGGAGACCAGTTCGACATGGAGAAGGTACAACGCGGTGAACTGACCCCCGTATTCTTCGGTAGTGCCATCAATAACTTCGGCGTGCAGACGTTCCTTGAGAACTTCCTGCAGCTCGCACCGAAGCCGGAACCACGTCGCAGTACAGCGGGTGAGATTGAGCCAACGAATGAGAAATTCAGCGGTTATGTGTTCAAAATCCAGGCGAATATGAACCCGGCACACCGGGATCGTATCGCATTCCTGCGAATTGTATCCGGTAAGTTCCAACGCGGTATGAGTGTGAAGCATAATCGTGTGGGCAAAGAAATCAAACTGTCGCAGCCTCAGCAATTCCTTGCACAGGATCGGGATATTGTAGAAGAGGCTTACGCAGGCGATATTATTGGTCTGTTCGATCCGGGTATCTTCCGGATTGGCGATTCATTGAGCCAAGGTAGCGAGGTTATTTTTGACGAACTGCCAACGTTCTCACCAGAGATTTTTGCCAAAGTAACAGTTAAAAATGCATTGAAACATAAACAGTACCAAAAAGGGATTGACCAGTTGACCGAGGAAGGTACGATCCAGGTGTTCAACACCGTTAGCTTCGACGAGACATTGCTCGGCGTAGTGGGTCAGCTGCAATTCGAGGTATTTGAATACCGGATGAAGGGCGAGTACGGGGTAGACGTGCAGCTACAGCGTATGCCTTATCAATTTGCTCGCTGGATCGTGGACGAGAATCTGGACCCAAGTAAATTCCGGATCAACTCTGCTCTGGTGAAAGATAAAAAAGGCAATCATGTAGTCCTGTTCGAAAATGAATACGCGATGAGAACCGCAATGGATAAAAATCCAACGGCGAAATTCCTGGAGACAGCTCCATAAGCCGTTTTTTCCTAAGGTAGTAAACACAGCAGAAGCAAATGACCTAAATCTCTAATCAGAGGGGTTTAGGTCATTTTTGTCGTTCCCAGCGGTTGTAGCTCATTAAGGATTTCGCCGCATAAGGAAAAAGAGAAAATAACATTCAATCATCGTTCAGTCATAATTGAGCGGCTTTTCCTTTTCTGAAACGCTGGTATATACAAACAAGGTACAGCCTCCTGAGTTATGCTCAGTGGCTGTACCTTGTTTGGTTGGGGAGCCTAATTAGTCTACAGGGATATAACTGCCTTGCTCTTGGAGCAAGGCATCATCCAGACCAATGAGCCAAAATCTTTTTTGCAGACAGAACAACGTGATGATGGTACCTTTCCCTCCAAGGCTTCAGTTATCTGATGGGTTGAACGGGAATGGTGTGCAGATGCTCCTGCGCGATTTGAATTAATTCTTCCTGCTTGGCAGGTTCCGTGTTCTTCCAGATCATTTCGAAAATGGCGCCAAGTCCGGGTAATGCTGCTTCCGGTCCATCTACAGAACCTTCGATCATCTCCCGAAGCTGATCATCACTTTTATCATGAACTTTATGAACAATCGCTTCACGCAGGCTTAATGTAATTGGCATCGCAAGTCCCTCCTCGTATATTCGGCTGCTCTATTACTGTTCCCTGGGAAGCGTGAGCGCATTCAAGTTTATTGGGCTTTGTGGTATACTACGAAGGATATTTAAGTGGACATTCACCTGTTAATTGAAAAATGGACTACCAATAGATGCGTAATGCTGAGGTGCAGCGGGAGGTTAGACCCTAATGGCAAAAAAACAATACGCCGTCATTGGCATGGGACGGTTCGGATCAAGTGTAGCCAATGCGCTGAGCGGCATGGGATTCGACGTACTGGCCATTGATGCGGACGAGCAGCGGACCCAGGAAATGTCCAATGTGGTGACTCATGCCGTATCGGCAGATTCAACAGACGAAGAAGCGCTGCGTGCGCTAGGCATACGAAATTTTGATGTCGTCGTTGTGGCGATTGGTGAAGACATTCAGTCGAGTATTCTCACGACCCTTATTCTGAAGGATATGGGTGTACCTGTTCTGATTGTAAAAGCACAAAATGAGCTTCATGGTAAAGTATTGCAGAAGATCGGAGCAGACAAGGTTATTTATCCTGAGCGGGATATGGGACTGCGTGTAGCCCATCATCTGACATCTCCAAACATTCTTGATTACATCGAGTTATCTGAAGATTACAGCATTTTGGAGATGAGAGCGTCTGAGCAAATGATCGGTAAAAATCTGCTGGAGCTAAATATTCGTGCACGTTTTGGGTGTAACGTGATGGCGATCCGCAGTGGGAATTCGATGAATATCTCTCCGTATGCGGAGGATCGGATTGCGGACGGCGATGTGCTGATCATCGTTGGCCACAAGGACCATTTGACGAAAATGGAGCTTGCATATCCAAAGTGATAAGTACGTTGATGGGATGATGGAACATTCTTTGGTCGGATAACTTCAATTCGTCATGTAACATGTTGATAAAAAATCCCGCAGACGGGAAGGATGGAAAGATGGATATTGTATCACCGCAAAATACACGTGTGAAGGAATGGGCACAACTGCTGGAGAAAAAGCACCGTACCCGTCAACATAAATATATTATTGAAGGCATTCATCTCGTACAGGAAGCGCTGCGCGCCGGGGCACATCTGGAATGCATCGTTTACGATGGGGAGCAGGGTGTACCCAAGGAACTGGCTGGACTGGAGGCTCCACTTCAGCATGTGGAATGGATCAGTGTATCCCCTGCGGTTATCGCCAAGTGTACGGATACGATGACCCCCCAACCTGTTTTTGCCGTTGTACATAAAGGTCGTGAGCCGCTACAAAGCTTGTTGTCTTCCTCCAAGGGGCTGGTCGTTGTATTGGACAATGTTCAGGACCCTGGTAATGTGGGAACGATCATTCGCAGTGCGGATGCAGCGGGAGCGGCAGGTGTTGTGCTCGGTGCGGGTTGTGCCGATGTCTATAATCCGAAAACGATCCGTTCGACGATGGGCTCATTGTTTCATTTACCCATCGTCGAAGGGCAGTTGGAGTCGTTGCTGCCTGAAGCAAAAGCTGCGGGTGTAAAGTTGGTTAGTACGTCTTTGCAGGCAGAGTATTCGTGTTACAGTTATGATTTTACCCAATCGGTGTGGCTTGTGATCGGTAATGAGGGCAAGGGCATATCGGAGTCTACTGCACAACTGGTGGACGATGCAATTACGATTCCGATGCAGGGACAGGCAGAGTCACTTAATGCCGCGATGGCGGCAACGATTTTGTTGTTCGAGGCGATGAGGCAGCGTATGGTGTAACCCATAAATAATATACTTTATGTTTATATTAGGTAAGAAATATAAGCTTATTCCAACTCAAACGATGAGTGAGGAATGAGCTTTTTTTGCATGGTGGGTGAAATGTGAAATAAATAAATCGAACGATATGGAGCTGGTATGCCAATATATAGTGTAAGGAGGAAGGAGATGGATGATGAGTGAGGCGGAAAAGTACATAAAACTTGTGGAATTAACCCGGGCTGGCGATTACGAAGCTTACGGAGAGTTATATGAGCTAACTGTGATGGATGTGTATCGTACTGTTCGTTTTCTGATTCGTGACTCATCCGACGCGGAAGATCTGGTACAGGAAATTTATATTCAGGCATACAGGTCATTAGAGCGTTACGATTCGGAGAGAGCGTTTCGTCCATGGTTAATGGGTGTGACGATGCGACAGGTCCGAAGTTACCGGCGGAGACGATTGACGCAATTTCGTTTTAGCAAACGGATGGAAAAGTCTGATACGGGGCTTGAGTATGATTTTTCCGGAGACTTAATCAACAAACTGGCAAATCGCCCTCTGCTTGAACAGGTGCACAGATTGCCGTACAAGCTGCAGCAGGCGATCACTCTTCACTATTTGAACGAGTACACGCAAGAGGAGATTTCTTGCATATTGGACATTCCGCTAGGAACGGTGAAATCTCGTATTCATGCGGCACTAACCAAGTTGAGGCAGAATCAGAAGTTGAACCTAGGTATTCGGGGAAAGGTGGAGGATTTACATGAATATCGATGAACAGCTGCGAACAGCCTACCAGGAAGAGACGGAAGACTGGATCATTGCTGAGAGAACCAAACATAAAATCATGAATGCTATACGAAGTGAATCACATCTCAAAAGACATCGAAAAAAATGGCTGGTTACGGTGCTGCTGGTCGCTGTGCTCATCATTCCTACTGGGGCTTATGCGGGATATACTTATTTGGCTAACGAAATGTATGGTTCACAGGAAAATATATCAGCGGTGGGTGGAACATCGGAGGATTACATGAGACTGGAAGAGAAGCTTCAGTCAGCCAAAGCACATTTAAGTGAAGAGGAATTTATTCAATTTATGGGTCTGATGAAGCAAATGGGACAAATGGCTTTGAAGTATACGGATCAACAGGGAGAGATGCATCCCGAGCAATGGAGTGTCACAGAACAGACGGAGTTTAATCGTCTTACTGCAGAACTGGAACCATTTTTTAAAAAGCTGGAAGCAGCAAGTGTAAACTCTCCAAAAGAACCTATGGACCAGGAACAATTTTGGAAGGAACAGCTAGCAATGGCAGAGACGAAGTTTTCTGAGGAGCAGTTTACCGAGTTCAAATCGTTGTATGAACAGATGAAGCAGTTTGAAGCCATGGTGATGGATCAGGATGGGAACATGCATGAAGAACGATTGTCTGCGGAGCAGAAGGAAGAACTGAAGCAGGTACGTGAGCAGATTTTTCCCTTCTTGGAGAAGTTGGGACTGGATGTACGCAAACCGAGTGAGTAGCTTAGGTAGTGTTCAGGGGCTGAGGAGCGAAAGGATTTCATACCTTTGCTCCTTTTTATTTTGTAGAAATGATCTTGTAGATGATCTTCTTATCTGCTCTGCACTTTCATCCGATACTGATGCGGCGTAGTGCCTGTTGCTTTACGGAAAACTTTACAAAAATAAGATGGGCTGGACATGCCTACACGGTGGCCTATTTCCGGAACTGTGTGTGTGGTACTCGTGAGTAACACACAAGCATGACGAATACGTGTAGCCTGGGCGTAAGCAACAATGGTCGTGCCGGTAGCTTTTTTAAATATATGGGACAAATGATATGGCGAGATATGCAGTGTATCTGCGATATCCTCCAGACGAAACGGTTCATTGTAGTGCTCTTCAATCCACTGCATGACAGCCTCAGCGTGAGGATGGAGGGCGGGAAGACTCGTTGGAAGCGTAGCAGAGCTGGGATACTCCCTATCCTTCCAAAGGTAGCGAAGCTGTGCGAGCAGTCCAAGTAAAAAGAGTCGTGTATCCTCTTCTGCTTCATGTGGAAGCAACGTAGGCAGAATATCGGCAAATTGCTCAATCATCTGGACCAGTGGGGATGAAGCAGAAAGACGGATCGGTTGAAGCGGAGATGTATGTCCGAGAAGGTCCATTGTAAAACGATTGGATACGGCAAATTGCCGAGAGTGCGAGTTCAGCAGGTGCTGCTCATACATCAGGACACTGCGAATAAAGGGATTTGCTTTCGTGACTTGAATCTGGATCTGATGCAGCTGAAAAGGGCGGAATATCAACAGTGTACCTGGTTCAAGGGAGAATGCCTGACCCTCGGTTATTAGCTGTCCATATCCATCATGAATGTATGTTATCTCCATCTGTGAATGAGCGTGAAAAACCTCTCGGAACACAGTGGTGGAGGTTCGACGGCATGCCAGATTAAATTGATCCTCAGTGATGATGGGCATTAGGAATGCCTCCCCTTCAAGAGCGCAATATAGTTTCATTTTATCACAAGATGAACGCATAAAAGCGCTTTATTATTGTGTATTGTGAAGGGAATAAGGGAGGTATGCATTCATGTTAAAAGTAGCCATTATTGGAGCAGGCGCGATCAGTGCAGCGCATATTACAGCGTATTTGGCATTTTCTGAACGATGCCAGATCGTAGCTGTGGTGGATATGTACACGGAAAAAGCACAGAAACGAATTAACGAATACGGATTGAAAGGAGCGCAAGCTGTCACCGATTACCATGAATTGCTGGATCAAAACATTGATTTGGTTTCCGTCTGTACCCCTCCATATACCCACGCACCGATCACATGTGATTTTCTGCATGCTGGTACACATGTGTTGGTCGAAAAACCAATGGCTTCTTCTTTGCAAGAGGCGGATATGATGCTGGAAGCGGCCCAAGTGAGTGGTAAACTGCTATCAGTTGTGGCACAGAATCGTTTTAAGACACCGATGATGAAACTGAAAGAAGTGCTGGATAGCAAACTGATGGGGCCCGTTGTCCACGTACAGGTCGATTCGTTCTGGTGGCGGGGCCATAATTATTATGATCTGTGGTGGCGTGGCACATGGGAAAAAGAAGGCGGAGGATGTACTCTTAATCATGCGGTACACCATATTGATGCCATGCTTTGGATGATGGGTCCTCCGGTGGAATTGCAAGCCATGATGGCGAATACGGCGCATGATAATGCTGAAGTAGAGGATATTTCCATGGCGATGCTTCGTTTCCAAGAAGGAGCACTTGGCATGATCACCAGCTCCGTGGTACATCACGGAGAAGAGCAGCAGTTGATTTTTCAGGGTAAAGAGGCCAGGGTATCTGCGCCTTGGAAGGTTGTTGCTTCTACGGCACGAACGAATGGATTCCCAGAACCCAATCTAGATCTGGAACAACAGATTCAGAAACTTGCTGACGAATTACCGGATGTTATTCATGTGGGGCATGCTGGGCAAGTGGAAAATGTACTAAACGCCATTGAGACAGGATCACCACTTCTCGTGGATGGAAAGAGTGGACGAGATACACTGGAACTCATTGTAGGTATCTATAAATCGTCCAGTACAGGGGAGAAGGTTACTTTTCCACTAGAGGCGGAGGATGCTTTCTATACAAGGAAAGGGATTATGCAACATGCGGTGCATTTTTATGAAAAAAAGACAGCAGTGGAGAACTTCGAGGATGTGGATATTACGCTTGGGAGTAAGTTGGAGTCTTAGTTATATATATAACAAAAAAAGAGGCCAGTTCCACAGATATTGTGGGATCTAGCTTCTTTTTATTGAGAGTCCTATTTTATAAAACAAAATCAATACACCCGATGTTTCCATCCATTTAATTTTGCGATGGCTTCCAGATAATAATAATCTCCATAGATCAGGGAGACATCGATGAACGAATTGCCGCTGCCTGTGGCGTGCAGCAGAATCGATTCATGCTCTGGCTGATCCCAGACTGCATAGTTCTCTGTTAAGGAACGCAGAATTCGTTCGGCTGCATCGGCATAGAGGCGTTTCTCACTTTCAGGAACGGCGGCGGCGAGTTCCAGGAGACCGGATGCGGCGATTGATGCGGCAGAGCTGTCCCGGGATTGACCATCCAGGGTAGGAAGTCTGAAATCCCAGTAAGGTACATGATCCTCTGGCAGCGCAGCAATAAAGTAATGGGCGATTCGTTTTGCTGTGTTCAGGTAACGCTCATCCTGGGTATAACGATACGTATTAGCGAATCCATATAACCCCCATGAGGTACCACGACTCCAGGAGGATTCAGGAGCATATCCCTGTCCACCAAAACATTCAATATAATGACCATCCTCCGGGTCAAAGGAAAGGATGTGTTTAGTTGATCCGTCTTCACGAACACCATACTGCATGGTCGTCTCGGCGTGGTTAATGGCAATATGTTTGTAGCGGGGATCTCCCGTCACTTCTGAGGCCCAGAACAACAAAGAGATATTAAGCATGGAATCAATGATGGCCCAGCCATATTTGTCTCCATTCCACGCACGAATGAATTTGCCTACGGGATTATAGCGTCCTGCAAGGAAATTAGCTGCTTCCAGACCACGCCTGAGAGCATCCTCATCACCTGTTATTTTATGTTTGATTACAGCAGTAGAGAGAAACTGAAAGCCGACATCGTGATGAAGCTCTCCTGTTGGTCTTATAAACCATTGCTCCAAAGTTTCATCCCACGACCATGCCGCATCCCGGTAGCTTTCCTCTCCTGTCATATCGTACATAATCCACAGCATACCCGGCCAGAAACCTGAAACCCACCAATCGGTGTTGATGTTATCATACTTCCCATCATCGCCGGCAAAATGAGGACTTTTATCCCCAATGTTTTTTTTCATCTCCGGCAATTTATTTTCCAGCTTCTGCATGACTTCTTGCCAATATGTCTTAGTTACAGCGGATTCTGCCTTGGCCATGAGATAACCTCCTTAGGTTTAATTAAAAAATAAAGATAACGCTTTCCTATAAGAAGATTATATCTTTTTAAAAAACTTAAAAGTTATGTTAGGATATGAAGAAATGTTGCTCTGTTGTCATTGTGAAGAAGGGGGAACGAAAATGTTTGAGCGTGTGGACTTTCAGGGAAATACTTTGGTGTGGGATTATCAAATTAAGTCAGTGAACGATTTCAAAGGATACTATCATTGGCATCAATGTGGGGAAATCCTCTATGTCCATGAAGGGCAAGGCATTGTGGTTTTGAATAATCATACTTATCCCATTCGTAAAGGCATGCTCTTCTTTTTTCAGCCCTATCAGTTGCATCTCGTTTATGCCGAGGTACATCCAGATACCTCGTATGAAAGGAATATTTTCTATGTAGAGCCCATCGTAATGGACCGATATTTGGAAGCGTTTCCGCATCGCCGTGCTTTTTTTTCGAGGTTGTGGAAGGGGAGAAATCAACAGCAGGTTTTTGATCTGAGTTTATCTATGAATCAACTGGATTGGATATACGAAGGCTATGACCAGTCACGCAGTCGAGTTGGGGGAGAGTGGGAGGAATCGGTGCTGTTTTTGCTACAACTCTTGAATGTTTTGGATCAACAAACTGATGGGGAACAAGAGAGGCAACCACACTTGGTCGAATTACGTCAATTAAGACATGCGGAGAAGATGATGCATTGGATTGAAGAGCACTATATAGATGAAATCAGACTGGATCATATGGCGGACGATATCCACTTATCCAAGTCTTATGCTTCCCGTATCTTTCAGCAAGAAACAGGAAGCAGTATTACAGACTACGTCACAGCCCGAAGACTCAAGCAAGCTTATCTTTTGCTGGAGACGACAACTCTTTCCGTTGAAGAGGTGGGCAGACGGGCGGGATTCCCCAATGGATCTTATTTCATTCAATTATTTCGCAAGTCGGCGGGAACTACTCCGCTACAATATCGGCAGCATTTTGAACGCAGCAGCAGACATTAAATCACATGAGGATAACTGCTGGTGTTATTAAAAGTAGCATCAGTACAATATCGTGATGAAATTTAAAGTGTTATTTTAAAAACGCAATGTATCGAAAGTTAAGTGAAAATAAAGTTTTTCCTCAAAAATAGAATTACTTTCTATACTTTCCTCAAAAGTGCGTGCTACAGCCACTTATCGGCCCACCGTTCTACGGAGCTTAATGCGCGTCCCAGCTCTGTGCCTTTGCGGGATAACATATATTCTGTCCGAACAGGGCGTTCCGTAACCACATGACGCACGACAAGTCCCTCTTCCTCCAGTTCCTTCATTCGTTCATTAAGTACCCGTTTGCTTAGGTCCGGGATATAAGCGTGAATTTCACTGAATCGTTTGGGTTCTTCCATCAATGTATGAATAATGAGGGCTACCCATTTCCGGCCAATGATCTGATAAGACTGTTCCACCTTTTCGCATATTTGCTTGGCATTCTCATCATCGCTCATAATAGTACTCCTTTGATTTAGTTATGCTTATTATAGCATTAGTATACTAATTGTAACCTGAGTGTCCACAAGCCCTATGTGTAAAATGTCACATACCAATTGTTCTTAATGTTACCACATAAAGCGTTAACATTAAATAAAAACCCTATAAACACTGGTGTTCACAGGTTGGACACGATTGTTGACGAATTGTGACGACAGGTGTAAGATGGGTAACGTCAATTCAATTGGTTACAATTTATAACCTTGATTAAGGTTGTGGAGAGAAGGAATGTTCCATGTTTAATTCAGGTCAGATATACAAGCGGAGGTAAGGCGGGGAACTCCCCCACTAATTCCGTCTTTTGTCATGCTTGGATTTGAACATTTTGCATCATCATATACTATACTGCACAGATCACAGGAGGCACTCCAATGGACGCAATGACATTTGTCCTCTTCGGGGCAACAGGCGATTTAGCCAAACGTAAGATTTATCCTGCATTATATAATTTGTACATTGATTCAAAAATGCCGAAATCCTTCTCCGTTATCGGTCTTGGACGGCGTGAATTGTCGGATGCTGACTTCCAGGCGAATGTTGAAAAGTCACTGCATACCTTCTCCCGTCAAACACCGGAAGAAGAAGCTCAGGTTCGCGACTTCATTGGAGCTTTCCGTTATTGTTCTTTAAATAATACGAAGCTTGAAGATTACACCAAATTGCTGGAACTGGTTCAGAAACGTGAACAAGAGCTGAATATTCCTCAAAATCGCATGTTCTACATGTCGGTTGCACCGGAATTCTTTGAGCCAATCGCACTGAACATTCAAGAAAGCGGCTTGGGTAACACCAAAGGCTGGAAAAAACTTATCATTGAAAAACCATTCGGACACGATCTTCAATCTGCTCGTGAGCTGAATGAGAAACTCAGCAACACCTTTGCGGAAGAAGAAATTTACCGTATTGACCATTTCCTTGGTAAACCGATGGTTCAAAATATTGAAACTCTCACTTACGCGAATCCGGTTATTCAGGCTTTGTGGTCCAACCGTTACATTGCCAACGTACAGATTACGGCAAGTGAAACGGTTGGTGTTGAAGAACGTGCAGCGTATTATGACCAAAGCGGTGCCCTTCGTGACATGTTCCAAAACCATATGCTCCAGTTGCTGATGATGATTGGTTTGCATTTGCCAAAACGCTGCACACCGGAAGAAATTCAATTCAAAAAGCAGAAGATCGCTGAAGCTCTTCGTCCATTGACGAAAGAGAATATCGTTTCTGAAGTCGTTCGGGCCCAATATGGAGCAGGCGAACTGCAAGGTGCTTCTGTTGTTGGATATCTGGACGAGCCTGACATTCCAACTGGTTCTCAGAATGAGACTTATGTTGCCGCGAGACTGTGGATCGATGACCCATTCTGGAGTGAAGTTCCATTTTACATTCGTACAGGTAAACGCCTGGCTGAAAAATCAACCAGAATTGTTATTGAATTCAAGGCCCCACTGAAAACAGGTCATGAATCCGAAAATACAACAGAGCCTAACCTGCTGACGATTGAAATTGGCCCGAAAGAAAGCATCTCGCTTCAATTGAATGCGAAAAATCCACTCAACCAAGGTGAAGTGGAACCGATGCACATGAACTTCAACTCAGGTGAACGCAACATTCCAGAAGCTTATGAAAACCTGATCTATGACGCGATGCGTGGAGATTCTACATTCTTTGCTCACTGGAACGAAGTTGAACTGGCTTGGCAATGGGTACAGCCGATCTTGGAAGCATTCCAAGAGGGAAGTGTGCCACTCGATACGTACAGCGCAGGTTCGCAAGGTCCTGAATCAGCAGATCGTCTGATTGCAGAGAACGGCTACCGTTGGTGGTAAAAGTAGTGTAAGAGTAGCATCAGAGAAGAGAACACTACAATTCGTTCTGCTCGATAATTTACATTTTTTTATGAATTACACCGTTCCAATTTTGCATAAGTCCTTCCGGTAATACCCGGAAGGCCGCGAAAATTTTTGATATAGATTAGCGGTTCAATTCAAATCAGTTCATACAATTACGCGCGAGTAGTGAAGGGGACGAAATCGATTCTGAAGAAGCAGAGCGTTCACCTTTGTCTCCATACTTTAACCATTAACATTATTAATCAAGAAAATATGGAGACAACAGCGATCGAAGGAACGATTCGTAATCGGAACGGCTGCTGCGCCACTTGCTAAGTAATTCTTTTGAAATTGACCGTATAAAAAATTAGAAATGTTCATAACAGGAGGAACTAGCAATGAAACTTGGACTTATTGGATTAGGTAAAATGGGATTGAACCTGGGGAGAAACCTGATTGACCACAAACATGAAGTGGTTGCTTTTGACCTTAACGCTGAAGCTGTAAATGAAATGAAAGAATACGGTGCAACAGGCGTATCTTTTTATGCAGAAATGGTGGCTTCCCTTGAATCCCCACGTGTATTATGGATCATGGTTCCTCACAACGTGGTTGACGCTGTACTGGCTGAAGTAAGCCCACTGTTGTCCAAAGGCGACATCATCATCGAAGCGGGTAACTCGCACTACAAAGAATCCATCCGTCGTTATGAAGAAATGAAACCTAAAGGCATTCACTACATGGATGCTGGTACATCCGGCGGTATGGAAGGCGCACGTAATGGCGCTTGTTACATGATCGGTGGCGATCCTGAAGCTTGGGCAATCGTTGAGCCTGCATTCAAGGATACTTCCGTTGAAAATGGTTACCTGTATGCTGGTAAAGCAGGTAGCGGTCACTTCCTGAAAATGGTTCACAACGGTATCGAGTACGGTATGATGGCTTCCATCGGTGAAGGTTTCGACGTATTGGAGAAAAGCGGCTTCGATTTCGACTTCGAGCAAGTTGCTCGTGTATGGAACAACGGTTCCGTTATCCGTTCTTGGTTGATGGAATTGACAGAGCGTGCATTCTCCAAAGATGCTAACTTGGATGAAATCAAAGGCGTTATGCACTCTTCCGGTGAAGGACGTTGGACAGTTGAAACAGCATTTGACCTGCAAACAGCTACGCCAGTTATCGCATTGTCCCTGTTGATGCGTTACCGCTCCCTGGAAACAGACACGTTCACAGGTAAAGTTGTCGCAGCTTTGCGTAATGAATTTGGCGGTCACGCTGTAGAAAAAAATTAATTAATATATAACTGTTAACATATACGGATAATCGGGTAATGATGAGTATAGTTGTTTACAAAATTCATCAAGTGGAGGGAACATATCATGAAATTTTTCTTAGATACAGGTAATGTTGAAGAAATCAAACGGATCGAACGTCTTGGTCTGGTGGATGGAGTCACGACCAACCCGTCTTTGATTGCCAAAGAAGGTCGCGTATTTAAAGAAGTGATTCAGGAGATCTGTGGCGTTGTTAAAGGCCCGGTCAGTGCTGAAGTTATCGGACTCAAAGCCGAGGATATGTTGAAGGAAGCTTATGAAATTGCAGAGTGGGCACCGAATGTAGTGATTAAACTACCGATGACCGAAGATGGACTCTATGCTTGTCATGAACTGACGCAAAAAGGAATTAAAACAAATGTAACGCTGATCTTCTCTGCAGCACAGGGCCTGATGGCAGCGAAAGCTGGCGCAACGTACATCAGTCCATTTGTTGGTCGTCTGGATGATATTGCGGTGGATGGCATGAAGCTGATTCGCGATCTGCGTCTCATTCTGGATACGTATGATTTGCCTTCCGAAATTATTGCAGCAAGCATCCGTAATATCAAACATGTGGAGGATGCAGCCCTTTCCGGTGCGCATATCGCGACCATTCCGGGTTCGCTCTTGCCAACATTGTGGAAACACCCGCTGACAGACAGCGGCATTGAACGCTTCCTGAAAGATTGGGAGTCCGTTCCGAAATAATTAAATGTGGACAGGGATCTGATTCCTCAGAGCCATATTTCATTAATAAGCCTTTCGTCTAGCAGATAATCAAAATCTGCTGGCGGAAGGCTTTTTTAGTTGCAGAATGATGATATCCACGTACGAGCAGGTGCTGTCCTTCTTTTTCGGGACAACAGTGCATAAGGATAGTATATAGCCTATAGCTCATCCCGCAGGGGAGGGACGCCCGATGATGAGAAGACGATGGCGAAGCCGAAGACGCCGCAAGCCGCCAAGTGGCAGGCGCAAAATGTGGTTGATTATTTTATTGGTAACAGCATTTTGTTTGATGCAGGGTTTTGCCTATGTCGATAAGAAAATGAAACCACCCATCATGCATCTGGCCAAAATCAGAGTGAAGCAAATTGCAACGGAAGCGATCAACAAGGCGATAACAGCGCAGGTTTCTGAAGGGAAATCCACCGAAGGATTGATTGACTGGAAAACCGATACGGCTGGGAAAGTGTCCGGATTCATGCTGAACTATGACGAGCATATGCGGATCACCGCGAGTACGATGAACATCGTGCAATCCACTCTGCAGAACGTGCATATGTTAAAAGAAAAAATTCCGCTTGGGCAGGCGCTGGGCAGCCCGGTACTGGCATCCTTTGGTCCAAATATACCGGTTCGTATTGAGCCACAGGGAGCCGTCAAGGTGGATCTGAACACCCGTCAGCAGAACGCCGGTATAAACATGATTCTGGTTGAAGTGTACATTCACATCATTGCCGAAGTCGCGGTAGTGGTGCCCTTTGACATGGAACCTGAGACCGTTGATACGGAAATTCCGATATCTTACCTGTTGGTGGTCGGGGATGTGCCGATGTACTACTATGATAATCAGGGCAAGCCGGTGGGAAGCAACGGTAGCAATGCACCCGCCATTGCACTGCCATCGGGTCAGACGGGTGTTTCGAGTGGTCATGGAGGAGCACCGAATTCAAACTCTTCCAACCAGCAGCAGGCTCCGGCAAATGGTCTAAACGGAAATGGACTGGAGGTTGAGCCGGATTTGTCTGATCCGAATGGGGGATTGCAGCTTGACGTAGATGTAACCCACTAAATGAGTCGAAGCAAATATGGAATAAAAAAACGGGGCCTCTATGTGAGGTCCCGCTTTGCATTAATATTCATCTCAAACTCAATAGATATTTATCATCCATTGTTTCAACCTCATTTTGCTCATTTGCTTTTGGCTTTCTTCTGTTTACGTTCTTCCTGCTCCCAATGTTTCAGATTTGGGTAAGGGTCGAACGACCATTCATTCAGACCGCTATCCCGATAGATACCATAGTGCAGGTGAGGAGGAAACTTGCCTTGTGTACCTGGTTTTCCATACCCTGAACTGCCCACCCAGCCCAAAACCTGACCAGGGGTAACCACTTCGCCGATATGGGCGTTTTTGTCGAAACCGGATAGATGAGCGTAATAGTGGTAATGGTTGTTCAGATCACGAATACCGATACGCCAGCCGCCGAACGGATTCCAGCCTTTGATTTCCACGACACCGTAACAGGTGCTGCGCACAGGAAGGCCATGGGGTGCAAAAATATCCGTGCCTTCATGAATACGGTACCCGCCCCAGCTGCGTTTGGTCCCCCAGGTACTGCGGTACGAGTAGTTGGTTCCGAGAGGGACGGGAAAGGCGTGGCCAAAGAGATCAAGGCTGTCAAAATGCTCATATAATTTCGCGAATTGTTGAATGCGCTGTACCGCCCGGGAGTTATGATAATATTCCCACAGGGCGATGTTGAAGTCCTCCGGTTTGGTCCCATAATTCTGAATAATGGAAGCCATGCTGTAAAGTATATCCAGGTCATTATTGGCATCTGCAACACCATCACCAGAACCATCACGACCATATCCATTGAAAAAGACAATGGAACCCGGATGTTGATCCGTCTCATCCGGATTGAGCCAGCCTCTCCAGGCTGGGGAGGTCATGAATATACCGGTCAGCCGATCCGGATGTTTACGATCTTTCGGATGTGCACGCGAGATGGTTCGTTCGTATTGATCAATCGCTGCGAGCCTGTACCAGGGAATTTGGGTCATCTGACCAATGCTTTCATATAGATGTCGACGTGCAGCGAAAATGTCCGCTGGTTTTTGCTCTACAGCCTGAGGTTTGGAATCAGCGGCGGTGGGTTCACCGTAAACATCAACAGGCAAGAATGGGAGAAGCAGTGTGCCTGCAAGCAATGTTTTGATCCAAAAGGAATACGTTAACCGCGATGTAAAGCGATCTTGCACAGGGAAGCAGCCCCCTTTCCATTGAGATGATGCACATGGTACCCGGTGAACCAAGCTATAACCTAGCGTTCTTCAAAAGTCTTCATTTTATCCATGTAAGATATGAATGCACAAGATGTGACAAATGGGGGTTTTTCCAGCGCTTTCATGGTATAATATGTTCCGAGCAACAGCCTAACTTCAGTAGAAAGAAGGTTTATGCATTGGCTAAACGTGTTAAAGAACCGAAACCGGACTGGATTCGGATCAAATTGACAACCGGCGATAACTATCAGGAAATGAAAACGATGATGCGTTCCAAAACGCTGCATACAGTATGTGAGGAAGCACGGTGCCCAAATATTTACGAATGTTGGGCCAATCGGACGGCTACTTTTATGATTTTGGGCGACATTTGCACACGGGCATGCCGTTTTTGCGCGGTGAATACTGGCTTGCCAACGGAACTTGATTTGCAGGAACCAGAACGCGTGGCAGAAGCGGCAGAACAGATGAATCTGCAGCACTGCGTAATTACGAGCGTGGCGCGTGATGACCTGAAGGATGGAGGAGCGACAATCTTTGCAGAGACGGTGAAGGCCGTTCGTCGTCGTTTGCCTTTATGCAGCGTAGAAGTGCTGATTCCAGACTTTTTGGGTGACAGGGATTCCTTGCAGATTGTAATGGATGCCAAACCGGACATCTTGAATCATAACATTGAGACAGTAGAGCGGCTATCGGACAAAGTCCGTGCCAAGGCGAAATACAAGCGTTCACTCGAACTGCTTGCTCGTGCCAAGGAAATGCAGCCAAATATCCCAACGAAATCGAGTATCATGCTTGGTGTAGGTGAGGAATATCATGAAATTTTGCAAACGATGGATGATCTGCGCGCTGTGGATTGTGACATTATGACGATTGGTCAATACTTGCAGCCATCCGAGAAACATCTGTTTGTGGAGAAGTATTATCCGCCAGAGGAGTTCGCATCATTGAAGCAGGAAGGACTGAAGCGTGGATTCAGCCACGTGGAATCCGGACCTATGGTCCGCAGCTCCTACCATGCCCATGAACAAGTGAAATCTGCTGCGAAAAATAGTGAAAAGGCGGCATCTCACGCATGATGGAGGAGACAGGTTTGGAAGAAGAAAAAAGTTCAGAACAGATTCAGGAATCGGTTCAGGAGCCTGTGCAGGACAAACCTAAAGAACCGGTTATTGTACAAATCGGCGGAAAGAATTATGAAATTGTGCAGAACCACAAAGAAGGCTGGAATCCTGAAGTGTTCCGTGACCGTTACAGCGAAGTGCTGGAGCGGTACGATTACATTATTGGGGACTGGGGTTACAGCCAGTTGCGGTTGAAGGGTTTTTACCGGGACAACCATCCCAAAGCAACGAAGGATTCCACGATCTCTAGCATGGTGGACTACATCAATGAATATTGCAATTTTGGCTGTGCGTACTTTGTGCTTCAGAAGAGCAAAGATCAGCCTCAAGCCAAAGCAAAAAGCGGTTCCTGAGAAGGACCGCTTTTTTTTGTGCATGTATTTAGTCCAAAAAAGCTGTGCGAACCCTGTTCCAAAACGGATACGGCCGGAAACGGGCAAAGCTGACCTTGTGACGAGCCACTTGGCAGCGTACGGATATGAGATCTTCCACCATAACGTTGACGTGGTCAATGGTAAGCAACAACCGCTGATCCTTGCGTGAGAAGATATCACAGTGATGGTGCTTGGGCAAAATAACCGGTGAACCCAGCGTCCGATAGACACGGTTATTAATCGATGCAATCTCGGCGATCTGAATAGCCTCGATCGTTGGATGCACCATGGCGCCGCCAAGCGCCTTGTTGTATGCCGTACTGCCTGAAGGTGTTGATACACAGATACCGTCTCCCCGGAACATCTCAAACGTCACGTCATTAATGTCGACCTGAGCCACGACTGTTCCGTCTACACCTTTTAACGTAAATTCGTTCAGTGCGATATAAGAGGTATTGCCCGACTTTTTACGAATCTCCAGCTCCAGCAGCGGATACTCCACAATCCGGGGTTTGAGTCGTTCCGGGTCGCCTTTGCCGCTCATCAATCGAACCAGTTCCCGTAATTCTTCCTTCTTCCAATCGGCATAAAAGCCGAGATGGCCTGTATGAACCCCAACAAAAGCAATGTCCGGGATGCGGTCGATGAAATTGTGAAATGCTTGCAGCATCGTACCATCGCCTCCGATGGAGATGACAATCTCCGGCGATTCTGCATCCAGCTTAAACCCTTCCTCTTTGGCCAGCGCATGAAACTGCTGACTGAGATCAATCGATAACTGGTCTCCGCGGTCTTGAACATAGTATCTCAAGATGAAAGCTCCTTTGTGGTCATTATACTACCGATGATAATCAATTCCAGGGAAGAACACAACGTTGGATTGATATTCAGTTGAATATAAACGCGCAAGAAGGCTTATTTCTTCATACGTCGAGGTAAGAAGAAGGCACTCATCAGAGAAAGTATCAGCAGTAAAAGTAATACGCCTCCAAGTACACCAATTCCCGAAAACAGGATCTGTCCCCAATCTGGTGTATACAAAAATAATTCTGGTTTGGCACCGGTTTGGAACAAAACAGGCCATTCTGAACCACCCATCATTGGCAACCACAACAAAAGTACAAGTATGGGTGCGATGAGAGCGTGGATTGCTCTCGCAAACAGAAAGGGGCCATATCTCATGGGTGTGTTGCTCAGGACACTCATGATCTGGGCATGGACGGATAATCCTCCCCAGGAGAGGACAAATGCAACAGCAGCAGCTTTGTACACGAGCGGAATGGAAATGCCTGCCGCTCCTGCTTCTTTGGCCCCCAAAGTGACTTCGAATAAACCCCCTACGAGACTGTGAGATAAGGCAGGGGGGAATCCTGTATATAGAAGCAGTTGTTCCGTAATAGCGTATAACCCGCCTAGCCATCCAGTTTGAACGAGTAATTCCATCATAACGGAGAAGAATACAACTAACCCACCTACGATAATAATAAGGCGAAGGGATGAGGAAACTGCCTGGCGCAGCAATTCACCAAATGCCCGTCCATCCGCCTTTCTTGCCTCGTGCATGGCATTAATGGCTCGGAGAAGTCTGTTTCTGTGCACCTCTTCAGAGGCGGAGGGAGAGTCGTTGATCAACTGTTTATCCTTTACGGGGACGTTGCCATGGAACCGCATAAGCAGGCCTACAAGAAATGCAGCACCATAATGTGATATGACCAGTATGGGAGCAATAGCTACATTATGAAAAAAACCGACCGATACGGCTCCAATCATGAAGATGGGATCGGATGATGTGGTGAAAGCAACGAGGCGTTCACCTTCTTCCCGAGTAACCAATTTTTGTTCCCATAATTGTGCGGTCAATTTGGCTCCAGTGGGATAACCGGAAGCGCAGCTGACGGCAAACACAAAGCCACCACTTCCGGGAACGCGAAATAGCGGACGCATCAATGGATTTAAGAGTGTACCCAAAAAATGAACAATGCCAAAGCCGAGAAGCAGCTCGGAAAGCACCAGAAAGGGAAAAAGGGAGGGAAACAGCACGTCCCACCAAATGGATAGTCCGCGTACACCTGCATGCCAGGTTTCTGCAGGAAACAGCACCATCAACACACACAGGATCAGGAGAGCTAGTGGAATCAGGACATGGGTGATTCGTTGTGAAGCGGCCATGAATTCTTCTCCTTTATTTTTGGAATGGTCAGTGTGCAGCAGATCGCTGGTTCTTTTGCCATCAATATATGAGACAAAGCGGACAAACAGTACAAATTAATGTTTGGAAAGCGCTTGCAAAAGTGGCTGTGTTTTTAAAAGATGTATGCTAAAATGATAAAAACGCCTGGACGTCACCTATTTACCTAGAAGGTGGAATTAAATCGGATGGAGTGATGATTATGAGTCTTGTCACCGGAATCCTGGTTTGTGCTTTTGTTTATGTTATACGTGCCTCGCTCGTGCGCTCTGAAGAAGAGGATTGGCGAAGTTATTGATGAAATATCTGGTGCGCCAAACCTCTTGTTTGGCGCTTTTTTTGTGTCTTCAGTACGAGATAGACCTGGATGAGTCATGGCTATGTGGTACCATAAGCCTTTCATGTTATATAGGACTTTTGGGATTTTTTTGATAGAATGAAGATAAAGGTGTTCGTGGCCTTGTTCTTCAATCTCCTTTCATAATTAAGCATGGGAGTGTAATATATGTCAAAATTCGACATCTGAAAGGAGGGGAAGACGGAAATGAATCCTAGTTTGAGCATCTACGACAATCTTGGTGGAGAGGCAGGCGTTCGCGCGCTGGTTGAAGCTTTTTATCCGATTGTTCAGCAGAATGAGAAGCTGGCACCTCTTTTTCCAGAGGATATTCAGCCGGTAATCGACAAGCAATACATGTTTTTGTCTCAGTTCTTCGGTGGTCCTGCATTGTTTTCCGAGGCTTTTGGTCATCCGATGATGCGTGCACGTCATATGCACTTTGAAGTGACTGTTGAACGGGCAGAAGCCTGGCTGGCATGTATGGATCAGGCGTTGACACAAGTTGGTGTGGAAGAGCCGTTGCATTCTTTCGTCCTGCAGCGATTGTCGGGGCCAGCGCACCATTTTGTGAATACACCTTAGTTCCGATTACAAGCTTATGGGAGAGGGATGGAATGAGTGGAATTAGAGCCTCTGTATAAGGTAAAGGTGAAGTGTCATTATTGCGAGAACGAGTATGATACCTCACGTGTAAGACCAAGCTTAAAACGGCCATATCGGACGGATTCTGATTTTTGCGCTTACTACAAGCGGGAGAATCCGGATTTCTATGTTGTTCGCATCTGTCCCGAGTGTGGTTTCGCTTCGACGGAGAATTCGACGGAACAATTGAACGATAAACAACGAAAGGCTTTTAAGGAGCAGATCGGTAATCGGTTGGTGAAACGTGACTATAGCGGAGCGAGGACGCTGGAACAGGCGATGGATTCATACAAGCTTGGCTTGCTGTGTGCGCAGGTTATTCAGGAGAAGGATCGTGTCGTTGCCGGTTTGCTGCATCATATTGCCTGGCTGTATCGTTATATGGAGGATCATACCCAGGAAAACCGTTTTCTTGAATTTAGCCTTGAGGCTTATGTAAAGGTTTATGAACGGGAAGGTACTGGTGGGAATGAAGCCAAGCTTCTTTATCTGTTGGGAGAGTTGAACCGCAGGGTAGGTCGATTCCATGAGGCTGTAAAATGGTTCGGCAGAGTTATTCATGACAAGCGCATTACCGATGCAGCCATGATTCGTGCTTCGCGAGAACAGTGGGCATTACTGCGGGAACAGATGATTTCGAGCAAGGTGGAATTGCCAGATGAAATGATTGAAGCAGACAAAGAGGCTGCGAAACGCAGCCCCATTTGATAAGTGAGAGTTGTTCTCTAATTGCGGACAGGACGACTGGACAGCAAGTAATCACTATCGTTGTCGATTACAGTCATGCTGGCATTACAACAAGGAAAGACCAGTAATTTCTTTTTGCCTTCGCGAATGCGTACAAGCTCCTTTGGTTTGAGTGGCAGCAGTACATTGTTTGCATGGCAGTACGGACATTGCTGTACATAAATGTCCCCCATTACAATATCGTAAGGCCAGCTGTTCTCAAAGGGAATCATTCTTGCTCGCCTTCTGTAGTGGCAGGTTTAGCCGCTTCTTCTTTGGCCAATTCGGCGATTTTCTGCATCAGGATATGCTGCGGCATATGCATCAGATGTTCGAGGGGAACACCCAGAGATTCTGCTAATTTGACGGCTGTGTCAGCCGAGACTTGTAAAGGTTTCATACGATTACCTCCTGAAAATAGCTTAAACTATTTCTCTAGTATAGAGATATAGCGCTTATAAAACCAGTTCTAATTCAAGGTTAATTATCCATTCTACTGAGAGAGGTGCCTTATTTAAATGAAAACACCATTACAACCCGTCTGGGATCTGGAGTCCATTTTTAGTGGAGGTTCTGCCTCTGAGTCATTCGCTGCGTATCTGATTGAGCTGGAGCAGGATGTACGCAAGCTGCAAGCCCTTTTGAAAGATACACCTGCACCCAAGTCTCTGGAAGAAACGAATGCGTTTGATCCGATCCTTGAACTGCTGCAGAGCTGTTATATCCGAATTTCGGAAGGGTCGGCATTTGTGTCCTGTCTTTCTTCACAAAACCAAAATGATAAAAAAGCAGTCCAGCTTCAGGGAACTATTAGTTCTCTTGCCGCGATGCTGAATAGTGCCAAGTCCCAATTCGATAATACACTTAGCCAGACGACAGACTCTGTATGGGAAGCGTGGATTGCTCGGGAAGATGTTCAGCCGCTTGCCTTTGCACTGAACGAGAGCCGCACGCTAGCTCGTGAGAAACTGTCACCTGAACTTGAAGGTCTTGCGCTGGATCTCGGCGTAGATGGTTACCATGGGTGGGGCAAATTCTATAACACCATTGTAAGCAAGGTTAACATCCCATTTGAACAAAATGGTGAAACGGTGATGTTATCCGCAGGTCAGGCTGCGAATAAGCTGAGCGACAGTGACCGAAATGTGCGCGAGACTGTATTCGCTAACTGGGAACAGGCTTGGACGGATGTCGAAGACTTCTGCGCAGATACCTTAAACCATCTCGCCGGTTTCCGTCTCAAATTGTATGAGAAGCGCGGCTGGGATGACATTCTAAAGGAACCTTTGGCGATCAACCGCATGTCGCGCCAGACGCTCGATACGATGTGGAATGTGATTAATGGAGCGAAACCTGCTTTGGTTCGATATTTGGAGCGCAAGGCGAAACTGCTTGGTGTAGAGAAACTCAGCTGGAGTGACGTAGATGCACCAGTAGGCAAGTCGGGTGGAAAAGTCACATATGACGAGGCAGCCATCAATATTGTTGATCAATTCGCCAAGTTCAGTCCCAAACTTTCCAAATTTGCAGAGATGGCGTTTGAGAAACGTTGGATTGAAGCAGAGGACCGTGCTGGCAAGCGTCCAGGAGGGTTCTGTACCTCCTTACCACTCAGCAAAGCAACACGTATTTTCATGACCTTCTCTGGGACGCCGTCGAATGTGTCGACACTTGCTCATGAACTTGGTCACGGATATCATCAGCACATTATGGAAGAACTGCCAGCCTTGAATCAACGCTACGCCATGAATGTGGCGGAAACGGCATCTACCTTTGCTGAGCTGATTGTAGCCGATGCTCTGGTTCAAGCAGCAACGGATAAGCAAGAGAAGCTAGCTCTGCTCGAAGACAAGATTCAACGAAGCGTTGCGTTCTTCATGAATATTCACGCTCGTTTCCTGTTCGAAAATCGGTTCTATGAGCAACGCAAACAAGGTTTGGTGAATGCAGATGAGTTGTCCAAACTGATGGTGGAAGCACAGCAAGAAGCGTTCTGTGGTGCACTAGCATCCGATCATCCGCATTTCTGGGCATCCAAGCTGCATTTCTATCTGACAGGTGTACCTTTCTACAACTTCCCTTATACGTTCGGTTATATGTTCAGTGCAGGCATCTATGCCAGAGCGCAGGAGGAAGGTACAGCATTTGCCGATAAATACGATGATTTGCTACGAGATACGGGCCGAATGACGGTAGAAGAACTGGCACAGAAACATCTGGGTACAGATCTCACACAACCGGATTTCTGGCAAAATGCTGCGAACCTGGTCATTGCCGATATTGATCAATTTCTTGAGATGACAGAATCCGCAAAATAGTATTCCTATATATGTAATGGGGCTGCAATCCTGTGTAAATGTACACGGGATTGCAGCCTTTTTAAGTGTTTTTTAAAGCTAAGCTCCTGCTAAATATTTTGTCGCAATTGAGAGAAATAACTCGCTAAAAGGACGCAAAATGGCAATTAATTGTGCAAATCATAGTCATAATTACCCAAGTTTGTTTGACTTTGTTGAATGACCACATTTGTTGTCATATAATGAGTCGTAAGTCCTTGTTTTGAAGGATGAAGTGCATAAAGGAGGAGCGTTATGGTAAAAATTGACCAGCTTTCATTAGCACGACAGTTGGATCTGGTGTTCAAAGAGCTTGATCATGAATTATCAGGGTTAGATTCAGGTGTGGTATTTGTGCAAATACGAAATAATGTAATTGGGAAGTTTGGAATTCGACATAATCCGATAACCGGACGTGACGGTCAAATGGAAGTGGAGGACGGTGGATTAAACGAAATCCAGCGCTCTTCTTTCCGCGCAATGGCACTGGAGACTTTGAAATTCAAGCGAAATTGGACTCATGGAGAAATTGCATATGATTTTACAGTAAGACAAGGCATGATTCTGGTTGATGCCACGATGGAGTCCAACTATAATATGGCGAACCTGATGATTCGTTATCCAAGAACCAATACATACATGGATTCAGGCATGGAGTCGTCTTCATAATTGTGATGAGCGAGCACACAGGAAAGCGGCACTTCAGAGGAAGGCCGCTTTTTGTTCTTGCATATAGGAGCACGAATTACGAGCTTACGAACGACCCGATAATTGCTGCTCAGCGATTTGGACCAGACGTTTAGTGATGTAACCACCCAGAGAACCTGTCTCACGGGAAGTGTAGTTACCGTAGTAACCGTCTTGGGGAATTGTTACACCCAGCTCTTGTGCAGCTTCAATTTTCAATTGTTGCAAAGCTGCAGTTGCTTGAGGAACAACCAGATTGTTTGAAGAGTTTCTGTTTCCTTGGTTTTGACCTCCGTACATGTGTGTCACCTCCTTATGGCTTGGTGATGTTAGTATGGTTAGAGAATGAGGAAATATGCATGATATGGCGTAAGGCAAAATTTGGATATAAAAGATGAGATATAACATGAAAAAAGCCGACCCAGTATGGATCGGCTACGCAAAAGAAAAGGAAAAAGTAGGAGCTATGTCCCATAGAAGTCGCCTGAGAGTACAAGATTCTACTCGGTTGGCGGTACAATCTCAATACGTGTAAAAAGTTCAACGGGCTGTTCTGGTTCCAGACGAATCAGTCCCGTTTGCTCGTCTGTTAAATTCAAATTGGGTGCATCAGGAAGCCAGGTATAAGGTTCAATGCATAGAAATTGGTCGGATTCGCCCTTTGTAAAGAGGACCCAATGTTTGAAATATGCTTCATCCGCTGAATAATTAAGCGTGTATCCATCCTGTCTGCGCAAGTGAGCTACTGCTGGCTGCCCTTCGGCAGCTTTTAAAATGGTATCCCAGTTTCGTCCTTGCATGTTCATGCCTTCGTTCAAAGAAGACCATTCTCCGAGAGATTCAATCTGGCCTGTAGGCAGTTGTTCTTCATTCTGAGCGTAAATTCCGGACACAGGAAGTTGAAGTGACCATTCGGCAGGTTTGCCGTCAAGTAGAAACCATGTATGATATCCCATTCCAAAAGGAGCAGGAGTAGAGCTCAGATTGGTCACACGCAGACGCTGGCTTAACACCGCGTTTTGAAGTCTGAACGTCATCTCAAGCTTCAAAGGAATTGGAAATTGAGCCATCCAATGCTCTTCATTTTCAGTTAATAATTCCGTTGTAATTGCACAGCCATCTTCATCTTCTTCGATGTCGCTGACACACCAGGACTGGCTGCGGTGGAGACCGTGAATATGGTTGTCATTGGCCGTATTCTGATCGAATTGGTAATGAACTCCCTCATATTCGAATTGTCCTCGATGAATGCGGCCTGGCGGAACAAGAAGCGGAACGCCGAAGTGATACGGCTTCTGCAAATAAAAGGCAAGTTCATCTTCTTCCGGACTGCGAACGACATCGCGGCCCTGCACCAAATCGCGAATCGAGATAATATTATTTCCAAGACGCGGCAGCAGGGTAATCTCCAATTCACGGCTATGTAGGATATACGTGTCGTAACCATTCCATTGGCCTTTGGTCACTTGTTTCATATCGATGCTCCTTTTCCCACTTGAAATCTGTCTGCAAACGGCCAGCTCTAACTGCCGTAGCAGGCGTGTCATTGTGTACATGCCACTTATCCCATTAGCATACCGAATGAATGCTGGTGATTAGGATAAGCAATTCCATCATAACAGATTTCAGTGAAGTGGGTAAAAAAAGCTATTCCCATTTTGACATTCTGGTCCGCGCGGATTAAGATGGTATCTTGAACGATGTGTTTTATCCAGTGAATGATAACAAAGCGATGACAGGGACAAGTAAGCCAAGAGAACTCTCTTCAGAAAGCCGGTGGGTGATGTGAACCGGTGTGAACTCTTTACCGAATGGACCCTTGAGTGCTGGCTTGAACAGGCGATGTCTGAAGTTTGGACTACCCTTAGTAGAATCGGACGTATACTCCACGTTACGGAGAAATGAAGGCATTTCTTCTACATGATCTAATCAGGTCTAGATGAATGGAGAAATGCGAATAAGGGTGGCACCACGGTCTCACGTCCCTTGCGGATGTGAGGCCTTTTTGCGTTCGCGGAGAAACAGGAACAAACAAATAAGGAGGCATTCTGTAAAATGAAAACAGTACTTTCGGGCATTCAGCCGAGTGGCAAGCTCACATTGGGCAACTACATCGGAGCAATTAAAAACTTTGTGAAATTGCAGCATGACTACCAATGTCACTTCATGGTGGTTGATCTTCACGCTGTAACGGTAGCTCAAGAGCCAGCAGCGCTGCGTGAGCAATCTGAGGCGGTAGCTGCCTTGTTTATCGCAGCTGGAATCGATCCTACGAAATCCAATGTGTTTCTGCAATCTCATGTACCGCAGCACGCGGAATTGGGCTGGTTGATGACTACACTTACATCAATGGGCGAGCTTGAACGCATGACTCAGTTTAAGGACAAATCATCGGGTAAAGATTCCGTTGGCGCTGGGCTGTTTGTCTATCCTTCATTAATGGCTGCTGATATTTTGCTGTATAATGCTGATCTTGTGCCGGTAGGCGAAGACCAAAAGCAGCATTTGGAACTGACACGTGATCTGGCGGGACGCTTTAACCATCGTTATGGTGAGTATTTCACGATTCCAGACCCGTATATTCCACAGGTGGGTGCTCGTGTAATGTCACTGGATGATGCTTCTTCCAAAATGAGCAAAAGTAATCCCAATGCAGGCAGCTACATCGCCTTGCTTGATCCGCCAGATGTGATTCGTAAAAAAATTAGCCGTGCTACAACCGACTCCGGTCGTGAAGTTGTATATGATCCGGCAAACAAACCTGAAGTCAGCAACCTGATGAGTATCTATGCTGAATGCGCAGGTCTGTCATTGAAAGAAGTAGCGGAGCGCTATGAAGGTAAAATGTATGGTCCGTTCAAAAAAGAACTGGCTGAAGTGGTTGTATCCGTTATTGAACCTTTACAGGAACGGTATCGTGAAATTCGTGAATCTGGCGAATTGGCCGATATTTTGGAAACTTCAGCTCGCCGCGCAGAAGCGGTGGCTTCCCAGACACTTAATGCGGTTAAAGAACGTATGGGGTTTGTTCCTAGACGTACGTTGTAATAGGACGAGGCAAGTGAATTAAAGTAAAAGAATTGTTCACATAATAAAGAGGAGCCCTGATAGGGCTCCTCTTTATTATCGTTTCGTACTATCCTATGAAGTTTACCGGGGTTAAGAAGCTGTTTCTGAGGTAGTACGTGCTTCACGACGCTCTTTCTTTGCGCGAATAACGAATCCCCAACCGATGTTGGCAACAGACACGACAAACAGCAGCGTAGCCAACCAGCCGGAGTAAGAGATCATAATCGCCGTAACCGCTAACAACATAATCGAAGAGAATGCAAACCATAGCGATAAACCTTTGCTCATTGGGAAAAACCTCCATATAGATATTTGATGAAATTCCGTATAACCTGAAGCACACGAGCCATAATAATCTTGCAAGCTTGCAATTACATTACAGACACAGATTGAAGGGAGATTTTAAATATGGCTCAAGGATCTCGTTCTAACAACTTGGTGGTACCTCAAGCAAACTCAGCACTGCAACAATTGAAAATCGAAGCTGCACAAGAACTGGGTGTAACTATCCCACAAGACGGTTACTACGGTAACTACACTTCCCGTGAGACAGGATCTCTGGGCGGATACATCACCAAACGTCTGGTACAAATCGCTGAGCAGTCTCTGGCTGGGTCTGGCAAATAATTATTATAACCAAAAAGCAATAAGCAGAAGCCCGGAGCGGAAACGCTCCGGGCTTTCTCGCGTATTCGTTCCTATGTCTGATTGTGCCTTTCCATGCACCTTTCGTCAAGAGCGTGCGGATAAAAGTTTTTTATCCATTTTCTCGTCACTTAACCAGCCGACATAGGTATCAATCGTTTCGAAATTTCGATCCATAACGACTACAGCGACAAATGGATATTGTTTGCGGTGTCGATAACGCACATCAGCCCAGCGAACCTTGTATCCAGCTGGTAATTCTTCCACCTCTGCAACAGCATAGGAGGTGAAATACAGAAATGCAGTGACTTCAGGAGATTTGCGTGAAGCGGCGACAGCTGCGTGAGTGGACGATGAAGCATGGAGATTCCAGGTTAGGACGGAATGATCCATTTTGCCAATCTCATAACTGCCATCTTCATGTCTTTTCACCACATGCCATCGGTTCCAGGATATCGTTGGGATGACCATGTAATGAGCCTCTGAATTATTTTTGTCGAGCCGCTTCACCTGTCTCACAGCCATAGCACGTGCCATAGTTCTCCATACATAATACAGGCCAATCAAAATATACAGTGAAACAAAGAGTGGAGCAGGGGCGATCAGATCGAAAGCCCATAGCAATATGGCCAGCACATGTGTGGTGAACAGAAATGGATCAAAAATATGAATGATGTTCCAGGCAATCCAGCGTTCTGTAAAAGGCCGTGCTGCCTGAGTTCCATAGGTATTGAACAAATCGGTAAAAACGTGAACGCCTACGGCGACAGCAGTCCAGGCCGCGACGTGTCCAATAGCGACACCCGGAAAGATCAGTGCAATGACACCGGTGATGAGCAGAACCCATAACAGGAGAAATGGCAGTGAATGGGACATGCCCCGGTGATTCCGGATGTAGAGCGAGTTGCTTTTGAGACGTAACGCAGTATCGATGTCAGGAGCCTGCGAGCCTGCAATGGTGCCTACCATGACCGCAGCTGCGAGCATGGGACTCGTCGCGACAACAGGATCGACATAAGCCAGACCGGCCAAACCAATCCCCATGACAAAATGTGTAGAAGTATCCATAAACGTCTCCTTTGTGTGGTGTATCTTTAATGCGAGTTGTCTCTCTATCTAGGTGATACCCATATATAGTGTATATTATCCGCCTACCGGGAAGCAAAACACCCTAATTTCCAAAGATATGACAAGAACCTGCTCAATTGACAGCAATTGTACGAGCATTGTCAAACTCTTTTTCCTTTTCCTGTGATAAACTTTATATCGGAGGCAGAGAGAAAAACCTCCATGAGATCAAGAAGAAGGGGGATTCACAAGCGTGGACAATCCATTGAGATACCAGGCTTCTTCCGATTCGGCAACACGATCTGCGCCTCCGATGAAATCAGGGACGTGGAAAGATTTTATCCATATTACGAAACCGGGCATTCTTCGAACCAACCTTATTGCGGTTTTTGGTGGCTTTTGGCTTGCATCACAGTGGGACGTCAATTACAGCAAGATGCTGTTAACCCTACTTGGAACGGTACTGATTATGGCTTCTTCTTGTGTATTTAACAATTACTTTGACCGTGAACTTGATCTCAAAATGGAACGTACCCGCAACAGGTCCTTACCAACAGGACGTTTAACACCCAAAGTTGTTTTATCCTATGCCATTATTTTGGGTGTGATTGGATTATCCGTACTCTTTTCCTTCTCCGGGGTACTTGCCGGATTATGCGGCATTTTTGGCATGTTTGTCTATGTGATTATGTACACCCTTTGGTTAAAACGTTCGTCGACATGGAGCACCTCCATAGGTGGTCTGTCTGGTGCAATGCCGCCAGTCATCGGGTATGTCGCAGTAACCGGACGTATGGATCTTGGTGCATGGCTTCTTCTGGCTATGTTGTTTTTATGGCAGCCCCCACACTTCTGGGCGCTCGCGATCCGCAGGGTGGAAGATTATCGGGCTGGTGGATTTCCACTATTACCGGTAGTAAAGGGTATTGAACGGACCAAGATTCAGATGCTTCCTTATCTGGTTTTGCAAATCTTTGTCCCGGTCCTCATGTATGCTTACGGGTATGCAGGAATCTTCTATCTTACTGTCTCACTGATACTTTCTGTTCTGTGGCTGTACTACGCACTTAAAGGTTTTCGTGCACAAAATACAGATGCCTGGGCCAAAAAGGTCTTCCTTTACTCCATTAACTATCTATCTTTGAGTTTTATATTGATGATTCTGGATACAGTGCACAAATGAGCAGCATGAAATGCTTTAATAAACATTAGATGGGCACGGGGCCGTGGATCCGTTACAATAACTAGGGGGACCTTTGTCGTTTAGGTTCTTCGTATACATATGCATCAAAGTGGTAAGGGAATGAGGAAATGCCATTGAAAATACGATCCAGAGTCCATAATTTATAGAGAACTGTTCAAAGTTTATGTATGCGTATTCATATGATCTGATATCGGAAGGGACGATAATGATGCTGAAAAAATATAAATGGACATGGATGCTGCTAGGGCTTGCGCTGATTATGGCGGTGTATTTAATGTGGGGCACCGTATTTGCCAGCAAGGAAAAGTTACCCGAAATTCGGGAGATTCAATCCTTCTCGATGGAAAATGTGGATGGAAGCACAGTGTCTCTGGATGATACCAAAGGCAAGGTGCGTTTGTTCTACTTTTATTTCACCAGTTGTCCGGATGTGTGCCCAATTACGACCTTTACGTTATCCCAAGTGCAGGATCTGTTGAAAGAGGACGATACCTTTGGGAAGGATGCTTCCTTTGTATCTATCTCGTTTGATCCGAAAGTGGATACAAAGGAGAAGATTAAAGAATTTGCAGATCGATTCCATGCGGATTATGAAGGTTGGTATTTCCTGCGGGGGGATATGGATCAAACGAAGCAGCTCGCCAAGGATTCATTCCAGATCCTCATTGAAGGTGAGAACAAGGACGATTTTGCCCATATGAACATGATTGGATTGGTGGATCGAAATAATCAATTGCGCAAGGTATATAACGCGTTTAATACAGAGGATGTTGAACCAGCTGTCATTGCGGAAGACATTCGCAATCTGATTAAGGAATAGAGATGTGTCATAATAACAAATCAATAAAGAGGCTGCTTCCTGGGTTGAATGAATACCCCGGCGAGCAGCCTCTTACGGTTTAAAACGATGGGAATTCAGGATATTGGATATACGATTCCAATCCGGCTTTTTCCAGCTGGGCGATGATATATTCGTCGGGAGTTCCCTCCACACCCGCATAACCACGTCGTGTATACATCTGTACTGCGTCCGGGAAGGCATCTCGCAGCACACCCCTGATTTTTTTACCTGAACTGTCATTATCCATAAATAAGTAGACCTCATCGTAACCAACCTGTTTGCGCAGCGACTCAAGCTTGAGGGAATTCAGTGTTCCAAATGTGCACAAAATGTTGATTTCAGGTCCTACGAGACGTTTTAGTTTACTGCGGTCATTTTTACCTTCCACAATGACATGAATAGGCATCATATTCACCTCTTAATCAAGAGCTTATGTCGACATTCCCCGGGAAATGTTGCAGCGAAAATCGACTGGATTATATAAACTGGACCTTCTAATTCTTACACGAGCGACTACGCTGACAGAAACATCTTTAATTTCTAACTTCTTTTCCACATTCTAAACTGAATGTCTAAGTGGCCGTTCCGTTTTGGATCGTCCATTCCTAATGAGGATAATGAAGAAGAAAAAACTTAAAGATAAGAAGTCACTTCATTTGTGTGTAGAACATCAGTCCGTTTTATATAGTTTAGCTGTAAATGGGGGAATGATGCAAAGCCAAGAAAAATACAAGCCTTTCTGTTGTCAAAGGGTTTGAATATAGATTATCTAGATACGGTTAACCCAGTATGCTTTTGGGATCAGGCAAGGAAGCTTCACGTCTGGCAGTGAAATAAGGGAGCAGCATAATGCCGATCATCAATAATACAAAAGCAATGAAATACGGCGATAAACCGACACGAAGTTGTCCTGCTGTGATTGGACCGATGAAAGAACCGATGGAGGTAGCGATGGATTGTAATGAGAAGATACGCCCCAGCTTGTTTCCGCCGCTTAAATGAATAAAAAGTGTTGCCATGGCTGGGAAAATAATGCCCTTGGACATCCCCAGAACGAAAAGCACGGATGATAATGGAATTTGTGGTATGGCCGCCAGAGTAAAGAAACATAAAGACATCAGCAGTACACCTGCAATCAACCGCAGTTTTGGGGAATAACGATTGAGAAATAGCATACTCAGGGTAAATAGTGCTCCAATGCTGATAATGGAAAACAAAAGTCCGGTAGACATCATGGACGAATGGCCGCCTCCACGCAGAGGCAGTTCAAAAAAAAGAATTCCTTGAGCACAAGCAATGACAAGTGGCAGAGCAAAATATCGCCAAGATACGGGCAGGAATTTCCTTTTTTCTTCAACCAGGTTGATAGGCTTGGCGGGCTCGGTCACTTTCTCATGCTGAACTTCAGCGATGCCTTTGGGCATGGATAACCATGCGATAACACCTGACAGAATGAGCAGATAACCGAGACTCGCAAAGGTGGCGGAAAATCCTAAAGCTCCGACGATCAATGCGCCTGCGGCAGGCGATACCACGGATGCCAGCGTATGTACGACGCCATGGCCTGACATATACTTGCCTTGCTTGATTGGATCACTTGACAGTTGCGCAAGCAGTGCGAGACAGGCGGGAGACAGAAAAGCAAGTACAAACCCACTGATGGAGCGCAGGGCGAGCAGCTGCCATGGTGTATGGATTTGCGCCTGGATAAGCAAAATGATGCCTGCACCCAGCAAACTGAATACAATGTAACGACGACTGCCATGTTTGTCGATTTGAGTTCCCGCAATCAGATTGCCTGGGAGATGAGTCAAGGAGTAGATACCCATCATCCAGCCGATGAAGGTCGGGGCCGCCCCGAGCGAGATAGCGAAAGGGGTCAAGATTGGATACTGGGCGTGCAGATCAAAAACAGCAAGGAACAAAAATAGATATAGCCAGATGGCCGTTTTCACATAAGCCCCTCCTTGTTAAGCGATGCATGTTCAATAACTGGTCATGACGTGTTCCCCGTTCCTTGGACAGAACCTCATGGTACTACTTGTACGCCCGGCGGGACGAACTTAGACCGTTTATTTTTACATAGGAGGGCTTAGCTGACAGCAGCTTCGGAAATCATGTATAATATTCGGGAAGTGTTAATAATCAACTCTAATACGGAAGGTGTAGTCATGAACATAGAAGTAATCAAAGAGTTTGTGATGCAGAACTGGCTGGTGATTGTGGTTGCGTTGATCATTTTGTTCTTTGTTCTGAACGTGGTCAAAACCGTATTGAAATGGGCGATTGCCATCATCATTATTGCGGCTCTACTGATATACAGCGGCATCTCCATTGATCAGATCAAACAGACAGTTACTGACGTCCAATCGAGTACGATGGACACATTGAAGAAAGAAGCGACCAGCATGATGCTCAAGGAAGCTTCCAAAGCAACATACACCAAGGGACAGGATGGAGCATTTACCATCACAAGCCCCAATGTGGAGATTAAGGGTAGAACGAATTCGGATAAAGTCGATGTTACATTCCGGGGGATCTCAGTGGGTGAATGGAAGGTCGACAATGAAACGATACGAACTTTTGTCAAACAGGCACAGGAGAACGGAACAGCACCGGCTTCGTAGTAAAGGAGGAATGGATACGTGCTGCAAAGTTGGCTGGATAGTCTGAAAGAATTCAACGGCATAACGATTATGCTGCTGCTGATTGTGGCGGCTTCATTGCTTCAGGGGTGGTCCAGAGGTGCTTCACGTTCGGCAGGAAGACTCTTTGGATTCCTCATGGATGGCATTATGGCGGTCATTGGAATTCTGTTATCTATCGGTTTAACATTATGGCTTGCCCCATATGTTCAGCAATGGTTGTCTGTGCATGCGGCATACATGCCAAACCGTGAATTGAACCGATGGGAGCAGATGTATTATACATTGATTACGGCCATTGCTGATTTTCCGCTGATGCGGTTTGCCGTGTTGTTTGTGATTAGTTATGGCTTCATCCGATTGGTTCTCGGATTGCTCTCTTCCCTTATTTTCAGCAGAAGATACAATTCGGCAGAGCAAGAGAGCAGACCCAAAGGATTTTTCAGCCGTTTTACGGGTGCAGTGATTGGTACAGTTATTGGCTCCGTCCGCGGGATGATTGTGATTGCCGTGTTGTTCATGATTGTCAGTCTCTATCCGGGCAGCATGTTCAGTCGCTATGTAGAGGCTTCACCCATTTATATGCAAGGGGCCAAATCGGTCATAGAGCCATTATCAGGTACATTCATCAAGGACAAGCTGCCTGTATTTACGCAAGCCGTGCAAAAGGAACTTGGCGCGATCCTGCAACGCAAATATGAAGTCATTGACCATAACATTCCGGCGGATATTGAATCTGCGGCAAAAGAAATTGTGAAAGGTCAAACGACAGATGAAGCCAAAGCCAGGGCATTATATGATTGGGTAGGTTCTCGCATTCAATATGACTATGGCAAAGTGGATGACTATGAGCAAAAAGGCATATGGCATGAGCAGACGCCACAAAATACATTTGATACACGTCAAGGTGTATGTATCGATTACGCTCGTTTATATGCAGTCATGGCTCGTTCACAGGGTTTGGAAGTCAAAGTGGTTACAGGGCTTGGTTATAACGGGCAGGGTGGATATGGTCCACATGCATGGAATGAAATATATTTAAGTGATTCGGAAAGCTGGATTCCGCTTGACCCCACTTGGGCAATCAGTGGCGATTGGTTCAATCCTCCTAACTTTGCGGATACCCATCTGAAAGATCAATCAGCTTAACATTACGCCGGACATGGGTCCGGGAGATGACGACGTTGCCAGGTTATCATGCCGGGGCTGTACAGCCTGGACGGTATGCATCAAGTCATGAAAGAGGTAGGATGAATGAAAAATCATTCAAAAGAGAAGGACGAACTTACGGACAAGCGGCGCTTTAGTTACCGAATGAACGTATTTTTCTTCGCTTCCTTTGTTATTTTTAGCGTTATTATTGTACGGCTGGCATTTTTGCAATTCGTGGAAGGGCCTGAGCTCAGTCAGGAGGAAGCGAGCAACATTACCAAAGATGTACCGCTCGCGCCCGTGAGAGGAACCATCTATGATTCCACGGGTGAGGTGAAGCTGGCTTACTCCAAGCCGATTCAATCCTTGTATCTGACCTTATACAAAAATTATGGGGATGTGGATGGCAAGCCTAATCCGAATATAGCGGAAGTGGAGGACATTGCCACCCGGCTGCATGATGTTTTTGAGCAGTATAAGAAAAAGGATTCCGAGGCCCTTACGGTCGATAACATCTTAGAAGCAATGGACCTCAATTCGCGTAAAGCAAACGGGTTCATGCCACGTTTGATTAAGAGTGATCTGTCCGATGAGGAAGTAGCCTATTTTCTTCAGCACAAGGATGAATTCAAGGGAATTCAGATTGTAGAAGAAAGTGTGCGTTACTATGATCCGGATACGGTAGCCGTTCAGACGATTGGTTATCTCAAAAAGTTTAAAAGCTCCAAAACACTCAATAAATACAAAGAGGTTGATGAGGCCAATAAAAAGCAAACGGACCCAGGTCTTGTATATACCGAGAATGAGTTTGTTGGCTTCGATGGACTGGAACTGCAATATCAGGATGTTCTGCGGGGGAAAAGCGGTTATAACTCCGTGGACGTTGACTTGCGGAACTTGCCTGAAGGTGTAGCAGGCTCTACCCCACCTGAAAAAGGGTATGACCTGATTTCAACAATTAACAAAAATGTTCAGGTGAAAACGGAACAAGCGATACTGGATCAACTAAGCTGGCTGCATACACATCAGGTCTCCGGTAAGCTGCATCCCAATGCAAAAACAGGTTTTGCAGTCGCAATGGAAGTGGATACAGGGAAGATTGTTGCTGCTGCCAGTATGCCGGATTACGACACTAATGTGTGGAGAACTGGCGGTATAAGCACGGAAGATTACGACAAAATAAAATATATTTATCAAAATGGTACCATTCGTGGATTCCCGCCAGACGATTCAGGTAAACGGGCGGAATCTGTTGTATTGCTTGGTTCCACAATCAAACCGCTTAGTGTATTAATTGGTTTGAAGGAAGGTTTCTTCACGACCAATTCGGTTTATTCGGACAGAGGATCTACGACATTTGGGGGGGACAACCGCAGAGTACAGAACTCTTCCGGTCACGTATATGGTCTGTTGACTCCTCATGATGCGATTCGTCATTCTTCCAACGTGTTCATGATTGATGAAATCGGCAAGAAGCTGTACTCCAGGTATGGCGCCAAGGGAATTGGCGTATGGGACAAGTACATGGAGCAATTCGGTCTCGGTGTGTCTACAGGAGTAGACTTGCCAAATGAGAAGTCTGGTCTCAAAGAATATGAGAATGAATTGGAGAGTTCTTTAACACGTCTGGTATATGCTTCCTTTGGACAACAAGGGAAATATACAACAATGCAGCTGGCACAGTATGCTACGATGCTAGCGAATAAAGGAAAACGTATGGAGCCACAATTAGTCAGTGAGTTCCGTGATTCGCAAGGCAATGTGGTTGAGAAAATGAAACCGAAAGTGCTCAGCACAGTCGATTTTAATGATGCTTACTGGAATGAAGTACAGCGAGGCATGGCAACGGAGGTATCTTCATTTAGCGGTTTCCCTTATGACTTTGCCAGAAAAACAGGAACATCCACACAGTTAGTCGGAGGGAAATTGGTGGATAACGGGGTGTTTATTGCTTACGCACCGCGTAACAATCCGAAGCTGGCTGTAGCTGTGGTTATCCCTGAAGGGGGCTTCGGTTCCAGTAGTGCAGCACCAGTTGCACGTGCGATCTTCGATGCGTATGACGAAGAGTTTGGTCTGGACGGTGTACCGAAAAAAGATAAAAATAAGGAATCAGATACACAGTAATATAAGTCGCTGATTACAAAAGAAGGGACCCTTTCGAGGGTCCTTTTTACGTTTGCCACGACTAAGAGGCCACTTTCCCACAAGCTGCTGCAAATCAGTATGTAACAAACATCGTCCATGATACGTTTATATAAGAGAATGAAAATTAATTCAGGAGTAAAAAGAGTAACGATATGTCTGTATTGACATCGTTTCGAAAGAATCGGCATATGTCTCTTCTGTTTACGAAAATGTAACCAAAATCTGGAGGACATGGCAGATGACCTTTGATAGACTTGTAGAAGGAAAGGTATGTTATTTGAACCGAATGATGCAATATGATTGATGGATTAATCTACTTTTACATAAGAACGGAGAGGCTTATCCCATGTTTAACCGATTGAGGAAAAAGAAAATGTCCAATGAAGATACACCAGTCAACAACAAGCCGTCTAGTGTAAGAATGAATATGTTTTTTTTCGCTGCGTTTGTGATATTCAGTATCCTCATTTTTAGGTTGGCCTTTGTGCAATTTGTCGAGGGACCTGAACTGACCTATATGGAAACCAGCCGTAATACCAAAGATATTCCGCTTGCTCCTGTTCGGGGGCCAATCTATGATGCGACAGGGAAGGTCGCGCTGGCTTATTCGGAGCCTGTGCAGTCCCTCTATGTGTTGTTGTATGAGGATTATAGAAATGATGACCGCAAGCAGGAGGCGCAGGAACTTGCTGATGAATTGGCGGCTGTGTTTAAACAGTTTAATCCGGGGGACAAAGAACAACCAGATGCAGAAGAAATCATGAAGCGACTGGATTTGGATTATCAGAAGACTTTTGGGTATGTACCAAGGTTGGTTAAATCCGATTTAACAACCAAAGAGATTGCCTATTTCATGGAGAAAAAAGCAGAGTTTCCAGGCGTTATGGTCCTGGAGGAAAATGTCCGAAGATACGACCCAGATGGTGTAGCCGTTCAAGTGATTGGATATACAAGAGAATTCAAACGAGCGCCGGATACACTTAAAAAGTATAAAGCCATTCGGGAATCAGCAAGTACCCAGCGTGACCCGGGTCTTGTTTATCACGAAGAAGAGAAGGTAGGCTTTGACGGCCTGGAGCTACAATATCAAGAAGAACTTCGTGGACGAAGTGGCTACCAGTCCATTGATATTGATGCACGAAATTTGCCGGACGGGACGATGAATCTGACCCCACCTGAGAAGGGGTATAGTCTAATTACAACCATCAACAAGGAAATTCAGATGGTTGCACAACAAGCTATTACCGATGAATTGAGGAAGTTGCCAAAAGCAGTTACTGGATACGCTGTCGCTATGGAAGTGGATACAGGTAATGTGGTGGCAATGGCGAGTATGCCGGATTATGATCCGAATGACTGGGATTATGACAAGATCAAATACGTTTTTCGAAATGGAACGATGGCATCCTTCCCGCCGGATGATACAAAGAAACATACGGAATCCGTTGTTTTGCTAGGTTCCGTAATCAAGCCACTCAGTGTATTGATTGGATTAAAAGAAGGGTTATTCACGACGGGACAGACCTATCATGACCAGGGATATGCCATTTTGGGGAAAGACGGGAGACAAGTGAGGAACTCCCATTCTGCATATAATGGCAATATTACAGCGAGGCGGGCTATTGAGAAATCTTCCAATGCCTTTATGATTGATATGGTTGGCAAGAGACTTCTAAATAAGTATGGCTCGGATAAAGGGATTGATATTTGGCACGAGCACATGCAGGAATTTGGCTTGGGTGTATCAACTGGTGTTGACTTGCCTGGTGAATTCTTGGGTAGACTTGAGTATAAAAACAAAGATGAATCGGCTCTTACACGTCTCGCTTTTGCCTCATTTGGTCAGCAAGGTAAATATACAACGCTTCAACTTGCACAATATACGACAATGCTTGCCAACAAAGGCAAACGGATCGAACCTCATTTGGTGAAGGAAATCCGTGATGCAGATGGTAATGTGGTCAAGAAAATCAAACCAAAAGTGTTAAACGAGGTTGATTTTGCGGATGCATACTGGAATGAAGTGCATAAGGGTATGGTCACCAAAGTAAGTTCGTTTGAAGGTTTCCCCTACGATTATGCGAGAAAAACAGGAACCTCGGAGCAGGGAACAGGGCCGAACAAAAAGGAAAACGGAGTATTTATCGCATTTGCACCACGGGATAATCCGAAGCTGGCTATAGCGGTTGTTGTGCCCGAAGGTGGCTTTGGATCGGTCAGTGCGTCTCCGATTGCACGTAAAATTTTCGATGCTTACGATGAAGTGTATGGCCTTGATGGGACTCCAAAAGGGAAGAAAAACCAGGGGAAAGATACAGAGTAGTGATGAAGCAACTGAAAGAAAATAGGACAGAAGATAAGTCGAAAAGAAAACAGGTTAATTAAATCGCCAATATACTCATTTGGACAGGCAGGGGAAATTATCCCTTGCCTTTTTATTTTGCATCGGCTAAAATTTGCACAAGGGAAACATTATTAGTCTTGTATAAATTTTAATACCTTGTACAACAAAATTAGATGAGGACAATTATGTTAGGAGAGGGAAAGGGGCGGTTTGGATTGTTGATGGTGAAGATGAGGAGCATTCAGAGAGGGTTAATGACACTGACAGCTGTTGTTCTGGTTATCGTGCTAACAGCGTGCTCAAGTGCAGCGGAAACAGGAGGTAGTGAAGGGAAGGTACAGGTTACAGCAACAACAGGCATGATTGCGGATGTAGCGCGTGAAGTCGGCGGGGCATATGTTGATGTTACCGGGCTAATGGGCCCAGGGGTAGATCCTCACTTGTACAAGGCTTCGCAGGGAGATATTCGGAAGCTGGAGCAAGCGAAGGTCATTTTCTACAACGGGCTGCATCTTGAAGGAAAAATGACAGACATCTTGGAGAAAATGTCCAAGAGCAAAATAGTAACAGCTGTCACAGAAAACATTCCGGTGGATGAATTGCGATCAGGAAAAGATACAGGCGGAACGGAATACGATCCACACGTCTGGTTTGATGTTAGCCACTGGATGCATGCGGCAGAAGCTGTACGCGATACACTCGTGGAAGCAGATCCTGAACACGCAGAAGAATACAATGTACAAGCGGAGCAGTATCTAACGAAACTGGAGGCATTGGATTCAGAGGTGCGGGAAAAAATCCAGGAGATACCGGAAGCTAGCCGGGTATTGGTTACGGCGCATGATGCCTTTGGATACTTCGGCCAAGCTTATGACATGAAAGTGATGGGGCTCCAAGGAATCAGTACAGCAGCAGAGTATGGTGCGAGGGATGTCAGTGAGTTGCGAGATTACCTTGTGGAAAATAATATCAAAGCGGTATTTGTAGAATCCAGCGTTCCAGCAAAAGCGATGGAAGCGATTATTGCTGGGGCGGCCGAAAAAGGACATACCGTAAGTATTGGTGGTGAACTGTTCTCGGATGCGATGGGTGCTGAGGGAACAGAAGAAGGAACGTATATCGGCATGATCCGTCACAACACTCAGACGATTGTAGAGGCATTAAAATGAGAAATGATATGAAGAGAGGAGTGGACAGTGAGTATGAGCGATACAATTTTATCCGAAAAATCTCAATTACAATTAAATGCTAACCATCTGAAGGGAACACAACCTACATCAGCTCCGCTTAGTGTTAGGGACCTGGCGGTGGCTTACCATAAAAAGCCGGTGCTCAGTGGGGTATCTTTTGACATCCCGGAAGGTCAGCTAATTGGTATTCTTGGTCCCAATGGGGCGGGGAAATCAACCTTGATCAAAGCCGTTCTGGGACTAGTGCCTAAAATGCACGGCGAAGTGAAAATTTTTGGTCAGTCCTACCGAGAACAGCGTCGCCGAATCGGCTACGTACCTCAGCGAGAATCTGTTGATTGGGATTTCCCAACCCACGCCCTCGATGTTGTCATGATGGGGCGTTATGGACATCTGGGCTGGTTCCGCCGTCCAGGCAAAAAAGAACGGGATCTGGCAGCTCACTGTCTGGAGCAAGTGGGCATGGGTGATTATATGTACCGCCAGATCAGTCAGCTGTCCGGAGGACAGCAGCAGCGTGTCTTTCTGGCACGGGCACTGGTACAGGATGCGGAATTGTATTTCATGGATGAGCCGTTTGCAGGTGTGGACGCCACAACGGAAAAAGCTATCATTTCACTGTTGGAACAGTTGAAAAAGCAAGGGAAGACCGTACTTGTTGTTCACCATGATTTGGCAACAGTAGAGGAATATTTCGACCATGTGCTGCTGCTTAATGGACGGCTGGTTGCAGGTGGACCCACGAATGAAGTATTTGTTCCGGATACTTTGCAAGAGACGTATGGAGGCCGGATAGCGATGATCGGAAGCCGGTCGGAGAAAGGCCAGGTGTAGTGCATGTGGAACTGGATAGTAGCCATTTTGTCCGATCCCAATACACGCTGGATATTGCTTGGCTGCTTGTTACTCGGATTCAGTAGTGGAATTATTGGTTCTTTTACATTTTTGCGTCGTCAGAGTCTCATGGGAGATACGCTGGCGCATGCAGCTCTGCCGGGAATTTGTATCGCGTTTATGTTGACTGAAACCAAATCCGTAGGATTATTCCTATTCGGTGCGCTTGTGGCTGGAATCATTGCAACCTTCGGCATATCGTGGATTACACGGTATTCCCGGATCAAGCAGGATGCGGCAATGGGGATTGTACTGACTGTATTTTTCGGTATAGGTGTAGTGATGCTTACTCGGATTCAGCACGGTGCGAGTGGCAGTCAGAGTGGACTTGATAAATATTTGTTTGGTCAGGCCGCATCCATGGTGATGACGGATGTGTATGTTATGGGTGGCGTCTGTCTTGTATTATTGATCGCTTGTCTGGCATGGTTCAAAGAATTCAAGCTGGTGAGCTTTGACCCGGGATTTGCACGAGGCATGGGACTGCCGGTTGGCATGCTGGAACAACTGATTCTGCTGTTAACCGTTATTGCGGTTGTTGCAGGGATTCAGGCGGTTGGTGTGGTGCTTGTCGCCGCTTTGCTGGTTACCCCGGCGGCAGCAGCTCGCTGCTGGACGGACTCGCTCTCGCTTATGGTACTGTTGGCCGGCGTATTTGGAGCACTGAGCGGTGCAACAGGTACAATCTTCAGCACCTTGGTGCCTAATCTGCCGACAGGGCCAGTAACGGTACTGGCAGCAACAGTGCTATTTGCGGGTTCCGCATTGCTTGCTCCAAGACGCGGACTGTTAGCACGGCGTTTGCGAAGTATGCAGGCGAAATCCGCTTACTTGAGAGAAGAGCATGCCACGCTACAGACACTCTCTGCACAGCGAGCGCAGCAGGAACGGGGTGAGTTGTAATGGCGACGTTTTGGATTATATTGACGGCCATCCTGGTATCTTCCGCCTGCGCCATTCTTGGCTGTTTTCTAATCTTAAGGCGGATGGCTCTGGTTGGAGATGCGATCAGTCATGCGGTTCTCCCGGGTATTGCGATTGCTTTCCTGTGGAGTGGTTCACGTGATTCGTTATGGATGCTGCTTGGGGCAACCGTATTTGGATTACTGACGGTGTTCTTCATTCAAAGCTTGCAGGCTGGAGGACTATCATCGGATGCTTCCATCGGAATAGTATTTACGGCACTCTTCGCAGTGGGTGTGATTTTGATCAGTTTGAATGCCGGGCATATTGATCTGGATCTCGATTGTGTCTTGTTCGGTGAGATCGCTTATGTCCAGTGGGATACCTTAACGCTTGGTGGGACGGATGTAGGCCCTAGGGCGGTCTGGATGCTGGGCATCACCTTGCTGGTCATTCTCCTTGTAATCGGCCTGTTCTACAAGCAGTTCAAGTTGTGTGCTTTTGATCCGGCGCTGGCTGCGGCCTGCGGTATTCCGGTGGTGTTGTTCCACTATTTGCTTATGGGGCTCGTTTCCATGACATCTGTGGCTTCATTTGAAAGCGTAGGGTCTATTCTCGTGGTAGGCATGTTGATTGTACCTGCAGCGACGGCTTACTTGCTTACGGATCGATTGGGTAAAATGATTCTGTACAGCGTGCTCGTAGGAGCGGCTTCATCAATTGGAGGCTACATCATGGCATACGCGCTGGATGCTTCCATTGCAGGTTGCATGGTGGCGGTAGCAGGAATTCTGTTTGTGCTGGCCCTGCTGCTGTCTCCAAAGCATGGTATCGTCTTCCGGTATGCTCGTCGCAAATTCGCGGCACGTTAATGGATAAAAAGTAGCAGCCGCCTGCATTGCAGGCGGTTTTTTCATGGATACGGGTAAGTTTTATCTCATACCAGACTCTTACACGAATTGGAACAGACACCTGTTGCCATGTTGCAAAGGGTCACCCGTATCGCGGGTTACTTTGTTGCAGGTAGACGATCTGTGGTAAAATGTCGTTAGCTGTGACGTCCGGAGCATCCGCCTACGCGGATGCCGGGCGATCTTTTTGTGAGAGTATGTTAGATAGATATAAAGAGCGTATAAGTTGAACTGGACATACATTGGGAAACGGAGAGGACTGAAGGGACCTGAAGAGGGGAGCTTTGTTTATGGATTTTCCTTCTACAAAATAGGTGTTATGAGGTCTAAATACACAGGTGATGTAGTGAAGGGGACGGAATCGACTGAAGAAGCGATAGCGTTCACCTAAAAGCTTTCTGTAAGAAAGCTGCTTCGAAAGCATATGCTGTCTCCGAATTTCTAACCTTTAAGAAGAGAGAATCTAGAAAATTTGGAGACAACAGCGATCGGAAGACGATCCGTACACGTAACGGTTACCTCGTATAATCTCAATACACTAAAGAGAAAGGTAATTCTGAAACAAAGATACAACAACTGGAAAGGTTTTCTGCCCGCGTAGAGCCTATATGTATATCCATGAGTTCAACTTGGAGAGAGACAACTGAGGAGGAAATACGGCATGAGTGAACTAAAATACAAATTGCTTGCATTGGATATGGATGGAACACTGCTTAATGATAATCATGAGATCACACAGGAAACCGCCAAATGGATTCAGATCGCCATTCGACGGGGAGTGCATGTGTGCCTTTCGACGGGGAGAGCTGTTTTTCATGCGATGCCTTATGCAGTGCAGCTTGGGCTGGAAACCCCGATGGTAACGGTCAATGGCAGTGAAGTCTGGAAAGCTCCGCATGATCTGCATATGCGCCATCTGATGGACCCGGTATTGATCCGCAAAATGCAGGAGATTGGCGAAAAATATAATAGCTGGTACTGGGCATACTCCGTGGAAGAGCTGTTCAACCGTGATCGCTGGACGGACAATATTGAAGGTCTGGAATGGCTGAAATTCGGATTCAATACCGAAGTGGATGAAGTCCGTCACCAGATTATGATGGAACTGCAGCAAATGGGCGGCTTGCAAATGACGAACTCCTCACCTGTTAATATTGAGATTAATCCTGGTGGAGTATCCAAAGCGAGCGGTGTAGCTGAAGTCTGCAAGCTGCTGGGCATCGAGATGTCCGAAGTGGTTGCTGTTGGAGACAGCTTGAATGATCTGGCTGTTATTGAAGCTGTGGGTCTTGGTGTTGCCATGGGCAACGCGCAGGAGCAAGTGAAGGAAGCGGCTGACCTGATCGTAGCGAGCAACAACGAAGATGGCATTGTCGAAGTCATCCGTGATCATATTTTGAAGGGGGAATAACCTTTGCTCGCAACCGTTGGCTGGATTTTAATTGTACTGCTGTTTGCGGTGGGGATGGCCGGAACGGTATATCCCATACTGCCTGGTGCTGTAGCGATTTTCTTCGCGTTTCTGGTCTATGGCTGGTTCTTCAGCTTTGTTCCGTTCGGTGTATGGTTCTGGATTATCCAGATTTTGATCGTAGTGGTGCTGTTTGTGGCTGATTATGTCGTCAGTGCCTGGGGTGTGAAGAAATTCGGCGGCTCCAAATTATCGACGACGCTCAGTACGATTGGTGTCATCATTGGCCCATTTGTCATTCCGGCATTCGGACTTGTACTGGGGCCATTTATCGGTGCTTTTATCGGAGAACTGATCGGAGGTTCTTCACCAGCCAAAGCTTCCAAAGTCGGATTTGGTTCCGTGGTGGGGCTGTTTACAAGCACCGTTATGAAAATTATTTTGCAAATCGTCATGATTGTTCTGTTTATTATCTGGGTGGTAAGATTCGCATAGACGTTCGGGAGCGACTTCATCTGGATGCACGTCGTTGTGGGGGAAAGAAGGGGAATTGGCTTGTCAAAGAAGGAAACATTCATTAGAGGTACGCTCATCTTGGCGGCAGCTGCGCTGATTGCGAGGGTACTCGGATTGGTTCAACGGGTGCCGCTGGAGCATATCCTCGGCGATATCGGTAACGCATCGTTTACCATCTCCAACACGGTATATTTAATGCTGTTAACCGTAGCTACAGCAGGCATACCGAGTACACTTAGTAAAATGGTCTCGGAACGTTATGCACTGGGACGCGCAGGTGAAGCACAACAAATCTACCGTGCAGCTCTGATCTTTGCGGCTGTAGCCGGGGTCGTAATGTCTGCTTTATTATGGTTCGCAGCACCGTATTATGCGACGTACGTATCCAAAGTACCGGAATCGGTGAGCGCCATTCGGGCCTTGGCTCCAGCGCTGCTTCTCTTCCCGGCCATCGCAATGATGCGTGGATATTTCCAGGGTCGTGGCAATATGACGGCAGGCGGCATTTCACAGATTGTGGAGCAGTTTGCACGTGTAGGTACAGCGATCATCGTGGCGTTTGTTATGCTGCAATGGAATTATGATGATCAAACCATTGCGGCAGGGGCTTCATTTGGGGGCGTATTCGGAAGTATTGGCGCTTTTGCTGTCATGCTGTACTTCACCTTGAAGCTTCGCAAAAATGACCGTGCGGCTCAATTGAATTACGAGCGTGCGGAGCAATTGCCCATGCGGGGTATTTACAGCGATATATTCAAACTTTCGATACCAATCGTTTTATCTTCACTCGCTGTTCCGGCGATTAACTTTATCGATTCATCGCTGGTAGTTCCACTGCTTAGCGGACGAGTCGGACTGGAAGAAGCGACAGGAGTTCTTGCCATCCTCGGTGCCAAGGCCCAAAGTATTGCAGGCATTCCTCCGATTTTGGCTATCGCACTGAGTCAATCACTTGTGCCAGTCATTTCGGCAGCTTTTGCACGCAAGGATGAAGTTCATCTGAAAAATCAGGTGACGCTTGCTTTGCGCATTTCAATTCTGACCGGGATGCCAATCGTTATCGCTCTATGTGCGGCAGCATATTCCGTTAACGGCTTGCTGTTTACCAGCCCAGACGGGACACCAATCATTACATTGCTGACGTTCGGTACTATTTTCCAAATTACAATGATGACCACGAACTCCATTTTGCTTGGGGTGGGTAAACCACGGATTACAATGATCAGTGTAGCTGCGGGTATCGTAGTCAAACTCATAGCGAGTTTAATCCTGGCTCCGATTTTTGGCATTTACGGAATCATTATTGCGACCGCATTGTGTTTCTTGGTTATTACGTACCTCAATCTGCGGGTACTTCGCAAAATTGTTGATTTCTCGATCATGGGTGATCGTTGGAAAGGATTCATCATTACCGTGCTGCTTGCAGCAGGTGTTGGTTTTGCAGCGAACTGGGCCGGGAACTCCATCTTTGATTTATTCCTGCCAGCACGTGTATCATTCCTCGTTACCTGTCTGTTTGTGGGTGCGCTTGTGGTTGTCGTGTATCTGGTACTCATGGTTGTTCTACGTGTACTTCGTAAAGACGAACTGGGCAGTTACCCTCGTATTTTGCAAAAAATACTCCGTCCGCTCATGCGTCTACAACGTGGAGCCGGGCAACGTGGATAATCGATCAACACACTAATACACACTTCGTTATATTGTTTGAAATAAGTACAAGCTCTGTCTGCTTTCATAGCGGACAGGGCTTTTTTATTATACCCAATAAAGGTAGTCCATTATTTTCTTCTAGACGAATCCCTATACAGCTTCTGTCCTTAATGCGTCAAGGTTTTGGCATCATGGGCCAATGCAGTTTTCAACATGCCATACCGATGTTCATGACTCATCTCAAACAGCCAGGGGCGGCGCGGGGCAGTGAGATGACCAAGACAATCGCGATTTTGCAGCCAATCCTGCCTTGTTATAGGTTCGTACGGCGTATCACCCCATACAGCCAGCAATTCAGGACTATATAACCGCTGTCCTTCCACTAGCCATTCTTGATCCAGCAGCTCCTGGCTATAGAGCTCAGCTTCTCCGGCTTCATCTTCATGTGCGGTGAACAGACCGGGCCAGTATTCGGCACGTGAGCCACGGTGGGGAACCGCGCGCGCAAACTCCAATACTTGTGTGTACACTTGTTCCACGCCAAACAGCATCGCATATAAGCCTTTGCCAAACATAATCCGCTCATCCAGCTTGCCAAAATGTTCAATAACCCGGCCTGCAAGACCTTTTTCCCGTCCGAGTGGAAATACGATATGATTCAACCCAGCCAGATTATGCAAATGGAATGCGGGTTTGGACAGCACTTCTTTTTGAAAATAAGGATGCTGCACCACCCGGCTCTCGATATAGTTCTGCTCATTAATAATTAATGCCACACTAAGCAGCGAGCTGCATCGCTCCAGCCAAAATCGTTCCCAGAACGGTATCATGAACACCGATACATGAAAATGGGGCAACAAATGAAAACAGCTCCGTCCAATTCGGCGGCTGTTCATATACAATAGAAGCTGTGGATAGGCGTCCTGGAAAATGAGAGCATTGCATCGCTCCAGTAATCGATACATGTGCTCACGGTCTGTTTGATTTTGCAGATTGTGCATAAGGTCGCTCTGAAGATCGGTCATGTGATATCCGCCGTTGCGGGATACCATATGGGCAAGCAGGGCCCAATGCAGCTCGGGATACTGTTCGTAACATTCCAGGTATGCTGCTGTACGAGTGATGTTACTTCGGTTGTTTTCCTGCGTTAATGTTTTGATTTCTTCCAGAATGATGCAGTCCTCTTCACAGACCAGTGCACTGAGCGTATTGCGGGCAAAAGCATTCTCGTTTCCAGGCAATAAGCGCTCCACCTCTGCTTGTAAGGTTGCAGCCATATCAGAGTCCCAAGCCATATCACGCAAGGGATGACGAAGCTGTGCAGAGGCTTGCCAAGCCGCTTGTTTTCCCCTCCACACTTCCCTAGCCGCACCTGGGATGGATCGGACCATCTGCAATATCGACCCGTGATGGGCAGACTCGGAGGAATCTGTTTTAACGGAAGTCATGACATGACCTCCTTTCCTGATAATCTGATTACGGTTGTAGTTTAGGAAGCTGTTGATGTCAGTATGCGCCGAATATTTGACTTCCACTCCGCAATTTGCTTCACTAAGAGGATAAGACAAGGTATAGAAAGGAAGATGTTGTAATGGAAAAGATTACATCGAAACCGGAGTTTGATGTGGCAATCCAATCTCCGCGTTTGACTGTAGCTGTATTTAAGGCAGATTGGTGTGGTGATTGCAAGTACATCGATCCGTTTATGCCTGAAGTTGAAGAGAAGTTTGCTCGTGAGCTGAAGTTGGTTGAGGTCGACGTAGATCAGGTGGGTACAGTGAGCGAAGAGCAAAATATCCTCGGCATCCCTAGCTTTGTAGCTTACACAGATGGCCGAGAACTTGTGCGTTATGTGAATAAACTGCGCAAGTCAAGAGAAGAGATTGAGCAATTCCTGCAGCGTGCAGTTGAGGTGTATAACACGATTCATAAATAAAGTATGACAGGTTAACCATGTTAAAGGTTATAATTAAAGGAACGCCATTTCTCTTGAAATAGGGAAGTGGCGTTTGTATTTTCCGAGTTTTCGGGAGAAACTAACGTTGTAATAATGTACATATTTGCCGATGACCTGTGGGTCAATTTTTCGACAGACGTTAACATTTTGTCACAAAGCGCGGCGTCAATGACACATTTATCCGGTATAATGAATTTAGTTGTGAAATAAGTGTCAAAGTACCGAATCAAGCGGAGAATGTAGTTCTTCGCCATCTTAAACCAACAGCGGGTGAGAAAAAATTGAAACACTTAACCTTGTTTAAATGGTTAACCGTATTAACCTGTCTTGTCATGTTTCTGGCTACATTTGGCGGAGGCGTCGTAACCCGAACGGAATCGGGGCTCGGTTGCGGAGCAGAATGGCCTTTATGTAACGGAAAACTTGTGCCTGCACATACTGTTGCCTCACTTATTGAATTTTCCCATCGCGCCGTCAGCGCACTGGCAGGACTATTGTCCATAGCCTCTTTTGTAGCATTTTTACGGTTTGGTAAATCACGCCGTGATTTGCAATTGTTTTCACTGTTAACGCTGATATTTGTTATTGTCCAGGGAATCATGGGGGCTTTTGCTGTCGTATTCTCCCAATCTTCCGCAGTCATGGCACTGCATTTCGGATTTGCCTTAATCGCTTTTGCCAGCTCCCTGATGATGGCGCTTGGTATTCGGCAGGAAGCACGCCATGGTGGATTGGAACGACTGAATCGATATCCGAGAGTCAGTAAAGGGTTCCGAAATCTGGTATGGTTTTCCACGATCTATACGTACCTCGTGGTATATACTGGAGCATTTGTGAGCCATACGGATTCTGCTGGAGGTTGTTCAGGATTTCCGCTCTGTAACGGGCAGATTATTCCTGAGCTCTCGGGAGGCGTAGCTGTTGCTTTTGCTCACCGGGTGGCGGCTGTTTCATTAGTAATCGTCATTGCAATTCTCGGCCATTTTGCGTATCGCAAACATCCGGATAACACGGAATTAAGAGCGCTTGGCGTCATTTCTGTGGTGCTGGTTTTGTTGCAAGTGGTCATTGGTTTTGGACTGATGCTCACGATGAACCGTCCGGAAGTGTATATGTTCGTGGCGCTGGCGCATATGCTTGATATTGCCATTTTGTTCGGGGTATTAACCTATATGAGTTTCTTGGTGTACAAGTTGCATCGGCCCGTTAACCGGTTCTAATATATCCGAATTATTGTAGTTCAGGGGATGAATCCAGTGAAGTTCACCATCCGATGATGTACATCATTGGACAGGTGAACTTTGTTTGATGTCAGGCGTGTCAGGGCACCCTATTGTAAGCAGCGGTCATACGTTTACTCTGATTCCGATTTTGTTTAATATGATAAATTATTATTAATTTGATGATCTGCAGAGTGGAAAGAGGAGGCTATATATGCTGCGAACGTTGCTGGGTGAAAAGCCGCGTAAGAACGAAGGCATACTAAAGGACGCGATGGAAGCGATGGCGGACACGCTTGAGCTATTTCAGCGACAGATGCATGTGGATCATGATCCTACCCATGATTTTCGTAAACTGTATATATGGACCCAGGGATTGATCTCTTCGCTGGATGAATTGGAGCAAAGCTGTTTTGCAGCTTCCCATTTCCGTCAGAAAGTCAAAGCGGGCTCTACGGATGATATGACAATACCAGAAAAAGCAGAGTATGCCCGTTACGTCTATTTCTATAAGGATGGCTTCATCCGATGTTTTGCCATTCTGGATAAGTTAGGTACGGTATTGAATGAAATATTTGAGCTGAATACAACCAATGTTAAAACACATTATTCTTATTTCACCGTATTAAGACAGTTCGGATATGATAAGCTGCATTATGTTCTTGCCAATGAACTGATCCGGATCAAGGACTCATACCGTGAGCCGATGAGCAAATTGCGCAAACGACGAAACATGGAGATTCATTACATGAATTCCGAAATGCAGGATGATCTGTGGCAGCTGCACCAGACTTTGCAAGGGAAAGTAAAGCTGGAAGACCTGGATCAGCATCTTTTGGAACTCCGGCAGGGTGTGGATATGGTATGTGAGACGTTAAAAGCAGCCTATGGCTACATTAACGAGAAGTGGCATAAGCAGGTAATGCACCAATCGACGAACTAATTGGATAGTAATATTTGCCTTTGACAAATCGGAATACTTGGATTATACTGAGTTCCTGATCGACAGTTAGATGGAATTAACATTTATGACATTAACATTATAACTACTACTGAACTTATAAATTAAATATTTCTTATCGAGAGCGGCGGAGGGACAGGCCCGATGAAGCCCGGCAACCGATTTATAACTGCATGACAGCTGTGTCATACTTTATAGATGTTAGGTGCTAATTCCTACAAAATGGTGCAGAGCACGATTTTGGCAGATGAGAAGGTATAATCTTTCACGTGAAGAGCCCTTTTTGTTTCTGCAAAAGGGGCTCTTTTTTTGTACGATGAAGGGGAGTTTTCCTTTCATTCGGGTAAAGATACATGTAGGCAGTGGGAAGGAGCAGTAACTTTGATTGAATTAAAAGGTTTAACCAAGACGTACGGTAAAGGTTCAAAAAGTACGACGGCCTTATCCGATCTAAATTTGAATATCCGCAAGGGTGAAATATTTGGAGTTATCGGTCATTCCGGTGCAGGCAAGAGTACATTGATCCGTTGTATCAATTTGCTCGAACGCCCCACGGCAGGCGAGGTTTGGGTTGATGGAATCAACCTAACCGATCTCAATAAGTCTGATTTGCAGCAACAACGGCGTAAGATTGGCATGATTTTTCAACACTTTAATCTGTTATCCTCAGCTACGGTATATGACAATGTGGCTTTTCCTTTGAAGCTCGTTAATACGCCCAAGGCTGCAATGGATCGGAAAGTGAAGGAAATGCTCGCATTGGTTGGACTGGAGGACCACAGCAATAAATATCCGGCCCAACTGTCAGGCGGACAGAAGCAAAGGGTAGGTATTGCGAGAGCACTCGCGAGTGATCCGAACGTGCTGCTATGTGATGAGGCTACATCGGCACTGGATCCCCAGACAACCGATTCGATTCTGAAGTTATTGCTGGATATCAATGAAAAGTATAACCTCACGATTGTGCTAATCACCCATGAAATGCACGTGATCCAGAATATCTGTGATCAGGTGGCGGTTATCCATCAGGGGGGCATCGTGGAGCAAGGGCCGGTGACGGAAGTATTCCTCAAGCCGCAGCATGCCATTACGCGTGACTTTATGATGCGGGACCATGAGGTGGGAATTGCATTAGAAGAGACCGCTCTGGCGAGTGCAGATGTCTCATTACAGACGAACGGAGCTTCTAAGCTTGTGAAAATATCCTTCTTGGGCAATAAAACCTATGAGGCGATTTTGTCCAGAACAGTTCGTAAAACAGGAGTGGATTTCGCCATTTTGCAAGGCACCATTTCAACGATCAAACAAGTACCCTATGGACAGCTGACCGTTCGGTTTGAGGGGCAGTCAGATGAGATTAATCTCACCATTAAAGAGTTAGTGGATCAGGGACTTGATGTGGAGGTGCTCCGTTAAATGGATTTTTCAACGGTACGTTGGGAAGAAATAGGTAAGGCTTCTATTGAAACACTGCAAATCCTGGGAGCATCGGGCTTGTTCACGATCATCATTGGTTTGCCGCTAGGCGTATTGCTGTTTATGACGGCAAGGTCGGCTTCAATCCAGTCTCAAGTGGTGTACACGATACTATCGTTTATTGTAAACATTTTGCGCTCAGTGCCATTTATCATTCTGATTGTTGCACTCATTCCGTTTACGCGTACATTGGTCGGTACAGCGACAGGTGTGCTGGGTGTTATACCACCGCTCGTCATTGCCGCAGCTCCATACTTTGCCCGGTTGGTGGAAACTACACTGCGTGAAGTGGATCGTGGCGTCATTGAGGCAGCACAGGCGATGGGAGCTTCGACCGGACAGATTGTACGGCGTGTGCTTCTGCCAGAGGCATTACCGGGTCTTTTAGCTGGAATTACCATTACAATCGTAACCCTCGTTTCATACACGGCGATGGCGGGGATGGTTGGTGGTGGAGGTCTGGGAACATTGGCAATCAACTACGGATACTTCCGTTATCAGAATGAAATTATGATTATATCTGTTGTATTTATGATCATTCTGGTGCAAGTGCTTCAGATGGCTGGCGATCGTTTGGTTAAATGGTTCACCAGGAAATAACACATATATAGCATTTGTCCTGATTCGGTATCGGTTTGGGGCAAAATGCAAAAAAAATTTATTGGAGAAGGGGTTTTACACATGAAAAAATGGTCTTTTGCTCTACTTAGCATTATGCTGATTGCGGTTCTTGCGGCTTGCGGAAACAACAAGGATTCAGACAGCGGAGCTGACAATGCTGGAGGCGCACCGCGCACCGTAGAATTGAAAGTTGGAGCATCACCTACACCACATGCGGAAATTTTGGAAAGCATCAAGCCTGAACTCGAAGCTGAAGGTATTCGCTTGCAAATCGTGACTTTCAATGATTATGTTCAACCTAACCAACAGCTTGAAGATAAACAACTGGATGCGAACTTTTTCCAACACCAGCCTTACCTGGATACAGAGAACAAAGAACGTGGTTTCCACCTCGTTGCTGTAACACCTGTGCATGTTGAGCCATTTGCTGGCTATTCCAAAAAAATCAAATCATTGGATGAGTTGAAAGACGGCGCAAAAGTAGCCATCCCTAATGACCCATCCAACGGCGGTCGTGGACTGTTGTTGCTTGCAAAAGAAGGACTTATCACGCTGAAAGACAACACAAATATCACTTCTACGATTCAGGATATTACAGCCAATCCGAAAAACTTGAATATCATCGAGCTGGATGCAGCCATGATGCCTCGTCAACTGGATGAAGCAGACCTGGTATTCATCAACGCCAACTACGCGCTGGAAGCCAATCTGAACCCAGAGAAGGATGCGCTGCTGATTGAGGACCTGCAAGGTAACCCTTATGCAAACATCCTCGTATCCCGTGAAGATAACAAAGATGCAGATGCTATCCAAAAACTGGCTGCAGCTCTGCATTCCGAAGAGGTTAAAACATTCATCAAAGATCGTTATCAAGGTGCTGTAGAACCTGCGTTTTAAGCTGAACGATTAAGCTGAAATACAGTGTATACTCGGCTCACTTCTTAAGGAATTACTAAAGAAAGCCCTGCATTCTCTTTATGAGAATACAGGGCTTTTTATTTTGTACATCGATGTTAAAGAGTGTTTTGATGTAAGAGCACTTCGATGTAGGATTACGTTAATTCCTTTACTTATAAGCTTAACGTTTATTCGGATCAGTATCCGAATGTCCATCTGTTTGTTGGCTATCAGAGCCTGCTGACTCCTGACCAGCAGCATGCTGTTGGTAAGCTTCCTCTGCAGGAGATAGCGAATTCTGATCTCCAGGGTCAGCCTCCTTTTTGCGTCCAGTCAGCTTGCGACGAATCCATCCGAAAGCACCAACAATAGCGGCCACGATGACAAACCATCCTTTTTTGAGCAAAAGCAATAATCCGACTTTCTTAGCTACAGCTACACCAGCACCACCGAGAATCAGACTGGTCAGGCCAAGTTCTGATTTTTTGTCTACGGATGCATCAAAATCTTCATAGGTGTTTCCTTTAATCACGTTGAGCTGGTTAAGCACGGAGTTTTCAAACTGTTTGCGGTTTTCTTCAAAATTGGCACTATCCGTAACGAGGATAACACCGATGTATCCTTCACGGGTGAGTACATTCACATTGTAATTGACGAGTTTTTCCCGCTCTGCATCCTCAAGACCAAGAGAATAGATCAATTGATGTTTGCTGCTGTCATAGGCGGGCTCAATTTCCCATCCGGTGATAAACAGCTGGTTTTCGGGTGTTGTTTTCTCATTTTGTTCTTCTGTACCTCTTTTGTAGCTATCGAGCAGTTCATCGGCGTCCAGATCGTCTTTTTCACTGTCGTCGACATGACCGGTATCGTTATATTCAAAGATAACATACCAGTTGGAGTTTTCGCCGGCGCCATAGATGCTTCCGATTTCCGTTCCATTGGGGAAGGAGTCCGTGTCTTCCAGGAACCTTTGGGTGTTAGCTGCATCGAGATAGGAGAGATTTTCAGCTACGTTTAATGTTGCTTTGTTATCAAGTACTACGTTTGAAGGCCCATCAATCCATTGATAATCTTCGGTGGAGCTATTGCTTTCACTTTCTGCAGATGCTGTGGTCGAGAATGGAGCTTGAAATGAGGCGATAAGCAAAATTGCGAGTAGAGAGGCTAACCATCTTTTCATTTACGCTGTATTCCTTTCGAAGTTGTCATGCAATGTTGTCATTGACATGAACATATGTATTGTGTCGTTATATTCATAAGAAAATAAGGACTTATCGACATTAACATAGGCATCCAGACCAAACAAGGGAATTTTGGATATAAAGGGTTAATTTTCCTACAAAAGACCTAATTCATTTTATTTCTGATGTTTGAAAGATAAGTATTTAGTCCTTGATTTACACTTTCTTGCAAATGGTACAGATTGGTGGGAAACGCGAGTTGTGAGGGGATGATAAATCTTTTATACTGGATGAGTGACTGCTCTTTGAAGAGGGGGATGAACGTGAAGGGAAAGATTGCCCTCATAACGGGAAGTGCCAAAGGTCTTGGTAAAATGACGGCCCTCAGTCTGGCGGATCAGGGTTGTCATATTGCTCTGAATTACGTACATAGCCGTACGGAAGCTGAGTCGTTACAGGCTCAGATTATTGCCAAGGGTGTGCGGTGTATTGCCATTCAGGCCGATATTTCCAAGAAAGAAGAGATCACCATGCTCGTTGCACAGGTTGAAGAGAAACTGGGCAGCATTGATATTCTTGTGAATAACGCGGGTCCTTTTGTCCGTGAACGTCGACTGTTTGCCGAGTATTCCGAAGATGAGGTTCAGATGCTTGTGCAAGGAAACCTGCTTGGACCGATGCTGCTGGATCAGCGTGTATTGCCGGAGATGCGGCGCAAGCAGTGGGGACGAATTATCCATTTTGGCTTCAGTCATGCGGGAGAAGCGAGGTCGTGGCCTCATCGGGCGGTTTATGCTGCTGCGAAGGTAGGTCTGGTTTCATTTACAAAGACACTTGCTGTGGAGGAAGCTCCCTACGGCATTACGGTTAATATGGTCTGTCCAGGTGATATTCGCGGTGCCAACAAAGAGAAAACGATTGATGAAATGGCAGGTATAACCGACGAGGAAACCCCGAGAGGACGTCCTGGGAGCGGTGAAGATATTGCGCGGGTGATCACTTATCTGTGTCTGGATCATTCCGATTTTATAACAGGTAACATTATGGATGTATCTGGAGGACTTGATCCGATTCGTCCTAACATACAGCGTGAGGATGCATAGAACAAAAAAAGAGCCCTCCACTTCATGCGAAGCGAAAGGCTCTTGAGGTTTATTTCGTGAAGGATTGATTAGAATACTTGTACGACTTCTTCGACACCCTCAACTTCTTCGAGAAGGGCGCGTTCAATCCCGGCTTTTAAGGTAATGGTGGAGCTTGGGCAGCTGCCGCAGGCACCGACCAGTTTCAGCTTAATAATGCCGTCCTCCACGTCGACCAGTTCCACGTCACCGCCATCGCGTTGCAGGAACGGACGAAGTTTGTCAAGCACTTCAGATACCTCATCATACATGGTGCTTTGTGCGTTTTCGCTCATTTTTTTCAACTCCTTTCCTCACTATAGTATATTACAATTGGCCACAAATTAAAATGGTCAAACAAAGCAGGTGAACCTACATGAGACCGATTATTGAATTTTGTGCCAATAATATGCATTTTGGCACAGATGAAGTCATGGATCAACTGGAAGAAAATCCAGACTATGATGTGATAGAATACGGCTGCCTCAGCAATTGCGGCCAATGTTACATGACTCCATTTGCATTGGTGAATGGCGAGTTAGTCATTACCGATAAAGTGGAAGATTTATATAACGCCATCTTGGCCAAAATTGCCGAAGCCGATGCCTGGGATGAGTTGGATCTCGATTAACCGAGATGACGCTTGGACATCCAGAGCACACCGCTTTTTAGAATACGTGGCACACGTCCCATCATGGACGTTTTGCCCATCAGCCCAAATCCAGCCTTCTTGCCGAGTGCACCGAGTGTGCCACGAAGTTTGAGTGGCTGCGGATTGGGCTTTTCGCCTTTCCAGAGGGCATGCTGAATATGGGCGATTTGTTCACCCTGTACTTCGGCAGCCTGACCGCTTGGTGCATAAGGCACGCTGGCGCAGTCACCTACTACATAGACATCGGTATATTCAGGAATTTGATAATATTCGTTCAGTACGACACGACCTTGTGGATCCTTGGTCACATCGAGATCCTGTACAACTTTTACGGGCTGAATTCCGGCAGTCCATACTACCGCATCCGTTAGAATTTCCTCATCCCGGTTGAAAATGGCATTTGGTTCAAGTCGGGAAATGGCAATATGTCCGCGTGTCTCGACCTGATGTTCGCCGAACCATTCATGAACATAAGCCGACAAGCGCTGCGGAAAAGCGGATAATACACGTTCACCACGGTCCAGGATACTGATGTTCAGGTCCGGTCTGCTCTCACGAAGCTCGGCAGCCATCTCGACGCCGCTCAAGCCACCGCCGACGATATGCACATTACCATAAGCTTTAACTTCGTTAAGACGAAGGTAGGTTTCCCGTGTTTTGCTGAAGCTTTGAATCGTACAGCTATATTCCTCGGCTCCCGGCGTATTGTGGAATCGGTCTGTACATCCAAGTCCAATTACGAGCTTGTCATATTCCAATGGGTCCTGGCCTTCAAATTCAATCTGACGTTGTTCCAAGTCAATCGAAGTTACTTCTCCATAACGATAAGTGACTTTGTCGCTGACTGGGAATTGGATACGCAGGTCATAATCGGATACGGTCCCTGCTGCGAGTGCGTAATATTCAGTTTTCAATCCTTGGAAGGGGCTGCGGTCCACTAACACGATTTGTGTATCTGACGGGATCTTACCTTCCAGAAGTTCCTTGATAATCGTGAGGCCACCGTAGCCGCCTCCGAGAATGACGAAATTTTTCATGACTCGGCTTCCTTTCTGCATCAGTCCCGAGTGAACGGGGCTGTAACCTGTGGAGCAGCTATGCAATTACATAGCTGCTCCTGTTTTTTAATCTGGATTTGAAATAATTGAAAATGGGCATTTAAAATTACAGATATGCTTCAGCAATCTGCACCACTCCATGCCAAACGCTCCCGGGTAGAATGAAAGTCGCTTATGGGAATGATGCTCATGCTAGATGCTATTCGTATACTTGAATTTCATTGTAGAACGTATCACGTTCAACCGGAATGCGTCCAGCACCCTTAATTAACCATATAAGCTCTTTGCGGGTAAGACCTTCAGGTGTTAGTGCGCCTGCAGCATGACTAATCCGTTCGCGAACAATCGTGCCGTGTGCATCCGAAGCGCCGAATCCAAGCGCGACTTGAGTCAGCTGTGGACCGATGTTAATAAAGTACGCTTTGATATGATCGATGTTATCCAGCATCAAACGGCTGATCGCAATCGTTTTGAGATCCTCGTATGCTGAGTTACGACGCATGATACTGGCGTTTTTGCTTTTCGGTTGCATGGAAAGCGGGATAAAGACCATAAATCCGTTGGTTTCATCTTGCAATTCACGAATCTGTACCATATGGTTCACACGATCTTCATAGGACTCAATGGATCCATAAAGCATCGTGGTATGGGTACGCATGCCCAGATTATGAGCAGTACGGTGCACTTCCAGATAACGGTCAACGTTCGCTTTGTTTACGCGCATTTTTTTGCGGTATTCATCGGACAGGATCTCAGCACCGCCGCCAGTCAGTGATTTCAGACCTGCTTTTTGCAATTCTTGCAGTACTTCCTTGATGCTCAGTCCGCTGATGCGAGTGAAGAAATCAATCTCGGCAGCCGTGTAGGCTTTCAGCGTAACGTCCGGATATTTCTCGTTTAAAGCACGCAAGGAATCGACATAATATTGAAAAGGAACATGGTTGTTATGTCCGCCTACAATATGGAACTCGCGTACACCTGGGTGAATATGCTGTTCTACGTAATCAATCATTTCCTGACCAGACAATGTGTAAGAGCCATCTTCGCCCTGATCTTTGCGGAAGTTACAGAAGGCACAGTGAGCTTCGCATACGTTGGTAAAATAAAGGCTCATGTTTTCAATAAAATAAACTTTCTTGCCATTCTTACGCAGGTTGGCCTCATTGGCCAGTTGGCCCAAAGTCAGCAGATCATCCGATTCATACAGATAAACGCCGTCTTCTACAGTCAGCCTTACGCCGTTCTGCACTTTCTCAACGATTTCAGCCATTCTTTTGTCTGTGAACGGTGTTACCAATGTAGACATTTTGTATCCTCCTATTCTTAACCGGAATCGAGTTGTGTGTAGGACTTACTTACAGAACTACATAGAAAAGATGCGGTCATCTGCCGCTTCTTATATGGACTAACTCTTATTTACCCGGTGCAGCCTGTGCTGCGTACGTAAAGCTAATTTTTTCATTAAAGTGAGTCTTGTGACTCTATATGCATTGGGGACTGCGTACAGTCTCGAAATGTGAAAAAAATTACAACTCTATATATGATCATCACTCGAATAAGTCATGACAAAATATCGACATTTCAAAGCGATCACCTACTCATTATAAACCTCGTGTCCCGGGGGTTCAATACACTGGGAAGAAAAAGGAGTTAAGGGGGAACGCGGAAACAGGCAAAGATGACTTGAGCCCCTTGACGGGGTGGAGTATAATTTAAAGAAGAGTTAACGAAAGGTTGTTCAAAAAGTACGCTTTTGATTACGAAGGGTGCCTAGCGGCATCTCAGCGTCGAATATGGGATTCAGCCGAAATGTCCGTTGCTCACGTAGTTTTGCCTACGCTCCGCTACTCCATTTCTATCTTCATCCCATCTTCTTGGTACTGAAGAGCGCCCTTTTTGAACATGATTTTATATGAAAAAGGAGAGTGACCTGGCATGATTAGCATCAGCGAAACGGCTGCAGACAGATTGAAAGAAATGCTTGCACAACAAGAGACCCCTGGTATGTTCTTGCGTCTTGGCGTAGCACCGGGCGGTTGTACCGGATTTTCGTACGCCATGGGCTTTGACGATAAAGAGTCCGATGAGGACCTCTATATGGATATTCAAGATATGAAGGTTGTTGTAGAGAAGGAAAACCTGAAATATTTGAATGGACTTGAAATTGATTTTGAAGAATCCGGCATGTCCGGCGGTTTCACCATTCACAACCCGAACGCAGTGGCAACATGCGGCTGTGGATCATCCTTCCGTACACGTGAAGAAGCGGGCGTACCGGATAAAGATTGTTAATATTTGTGACTCGTGACCTCTATAGCGGATTAGTCTTGTGCTAATCACGTTATGGAGGTCTTTTTTTGCGTGGTGGTTTGATATGACTTTGCTTGTTCATATTAAGGGGGCACCTAGGACAATTTTTTTATTGAGAAGTGAGGAAGTGAAGTTGACAAGTTATGTTGTAACTAATATAGTTACATTATGAGATTTAGCAGAACCTAGCCAAAGGAGAGATTATGATGAAGATTGGAATTATTGGCGCGACAGGCAAAGCAGGGAATTTGATTTTGAAGGAAGCGTTGGATAGAGGGCATGAAGTGACTGCGATCGTTCGTAATGCATCCAGAGTGGAAGATAAAAGTCTGAATGTACTTGAAAAAGACGTGTTCGACCTCACGGCAGAGGATGCCAAATCATTCGACGTGATCGTCAATGCATTTGGTGCACCAGCCGGTAAAGAGAATCTGCATGTGGAAGCAGGACAAGCCCTGATTAACATTCTGAAAGAGGCGCCGAAAACGCGTCTGATCGTTGTTGGTGGTGCAGGCAGTCTGTTCACAGATGAAACCCAAACCTTGCGGGTAGTAGACTCCCCTGGGTTCCCTGATGCATACAAAGCAACAGCAACCAACCAGGGTAAAAACTTGCAGGATCTGCAAGCTTCCTCAGGTATCCAATGGACGTTCCTGAGCCCGGCGGGATTCTTTAATCCAGAGGGTGTACGCACAGGCAAGTACGAGTCAGGTAAAGATCAGATTCTGGTGAACAGTGAAGGCAACAGTTACATCAGCTATGCTGACTATGCCATCGCTTTGGTCGATGAGATCGAAAACCCGCAGCATAAGAACGAACGCTTTACGGTTGTAGGCGAAGCGAAGTAATTGAATTGAGTGATGAAAAAATGGACGCCAATCATTATGATGATTAGCGTCCATTTTTTCTTTCGAAGTTGAAGCTCTAAAATCCTCGATATGCTACTGAGGTGTAACGTCTGTATTTGGATTTTCTATCAATTCTACGGACTCTGCCGACTCCATACTTTCGACACCATCTACAACCTCAACGAGTCCTACAGCCAATGTAGTGACTGCGGCAGCGGCAATTAGATTCTTTGCCCCGAGCTTTACTCTCTCCATGTCCTCGTCTTTCATGCCGACAACCACATCTTTGCCACCGTTATACACATACTTCGCTGATACCACTACGCCTTTAGCTGTATTGGAAACAGCACCTCCAATATCGGCAAGTCCCGCATCTAACGTTGTGTTGTCTTCTCTGATCACACCACTCGCCATATCGTATGTACCGCTGGCAAGTTGTCCTACCGTTTTCCCTGTGTTAATCGTAGCCTTTTCTACACCATTACCAATTTCTTTAATGAATGGACTCCCTGTAAGTTCTCCGGCCACTCGGACGGTGCCGCCCAGTACTTTTCCGGTAACTTCTCCAGCAAACTGGCCCAGTTCTTTTAAAAATCCCATATATTTTCCCACCTTTGAAATAAGGTTGCACATGTGCTGTCTGAATCTTTTATCTTAATTATACAAGTATATGAGCGATAAGACTATTTACGTTCAGATTCATCAAGCGTTCCTAATTAACATGAAACCAATCCAACAAATTCGATCTAACTGAATTGAAAACTAACCACCTAGCCTACCTCAACTCATCCATCCCCATCAACTTACTACAATCCCCAACAAAAGGCGCTACTCCCCAATGGAAGTAGCGCCTTCTCATTTTATACCCCAAATTCCCACTAACCACATTTTAGAAGTATCTCATAAGCAGCGAGCGCAGTGGAGGGCACGGAATCGATTCTGAAGAAGCGGTAGCGTTCGCCTTTATCCCCGGATTTTGGCCTATGGAATAGGACATTCAAAAAAATCTGGGGATAACAGCGATCGAAAGAACGATCCGTAACTGTAACGGCCACCTGCTGCACCCCAACACACTTCTAACCCCCCCGTGTTTAGTCGATAAATCCTTCCAACATTACAGTCGGCAAGCCGTTAGACTGCCAGGCACCTTTGCTGTAACCGCCGTTGTAACCCGGCGTTGCTTCAGGCTCCCAATAGAATACACCTTTACCTTTGCTGCTCGGCAGGTTTCGGAATTGCGTTTTCATCGCTGCGACGAAACTTTTACCGGCAGCTGGTTGGGTATTATCCATCCCGATTTCCGATACGATAATCTCTTTACCATACCGGTTGATCAGATCCTTGGCATTATTCACAGCATTGGTGACAGCTGTGTTCCAGCCGGAAGCGGAAGGATAGAGGGACATGGCAATCATGTCAAAGTTGGCACCGTTATCGATCAGACCACCGATATTCCATACATAGAGGGCGTTATCATCCCCACCTGCGAGGTGAACAATTGTTTTGGTGTTGGTGCTGATGGATTTTACGGCATTATGGCCCGTGTTCACCAGCCACGCATAATTTTTCATGTTTGTGGATGCTTTTCCATCTTCCCATAACATGCCGTTGCTTGTTTCGTTACCAATTTGTACCCAATCAGGGGTTACGCCTTTGCTCTGCATGGCCGTCATGACTTCACGCGTGTGATTCCATACAGCATCCATCAGCTGTTGGAACGTGTAGTTTTTCCAGGCCGCAGGTTTCGTCTGCTGACCCGGATCAGCCCAGGAATCACTGTAGTGCAGTGTCAGCATGACACTCATGCCTGCATTTTTGGCACGCAGAGCCAGAGCAGCAGCACGATCTTTGTTCATGTAACCGTTACCATAATCATTCGAAGGATTAACGAAGACACGAATACGAACGGAGTTGATCTGGTAATCATTTTTCAAAATATCAATAATATCACGCTGTACACCGTTTTTGTCTTTCCATTTGTAACCTTGCGCTTCCATCCCGGGCACCCAACTGATGTCGGCTCCTTTGGCGAAGCTCGGTGCTGCACTGGCATGCTGGCCTGCTGGCAGCATAATGGAGGTGAATAACAAAACAAAGACCAGAGCAATGGATGTTTTGAAACCCCTTACATTTTTGAACATTACAATATGCCTCCTCGAATATAGGTTGAATTGCAACTTAATTATATCGAGCAACGTTTACTCAGCTACAGGGTCCATTTCCAATATTATGGTTGTTTTTTCAACCTCTCCCGAAAAAAGACAAAACAAAAAGCCGTCCGAAGACGGCTTTTCTACCCGTGGCGCTTTTTGAAACCTTGATCCGTATCCCGCGCCTCCACCAGAATCAGTTATTTTGAGCTAGTGGATCGGGTAAGGGACACGTTCAACATGTGATTAGATATGTTGACGCACCTCCTTTCCTTGTGCCAAGAGTATACAACACTCTTTTCCGGAAAGCTAGTCTTTTTTTCATATATACGCAAAATTATTTTTCGGTTTGGAACATCGTGATATCCCGGTCATAATGGCTCTTTGTACCGTTATCGTTGCGGATTCTCACGCTATCTTCGCTGATCTGCTCTACGATGCCACGACCTACTTCACAATATACGCCAGCTGGATCTTCCTGCCATGCAGTTACTGTGCATTGGGATAGTGCAGCTGTGAAAAACTCTATATTTTTTTGTAACGTTCTAGGTTTGTTCGATTTCATTATATACTCCTTTAACAATAACAATTTTAGAATGTGGACAGCAACCGGACATTTTACACTGTAGATCACTTTACTCTGTCTCCTGCTCTTTGTAAAGGGATGGAAAAAGTTATCGTCATGAGGTATCATTTACATAAATTTTACATTGCGTTTACACTACGCTGACGCTTGTAGCCAATCACGAATAGTACAATTAGTTCAGAACATCTAACCAAGAATAGATATGTAACAAATTCGGAGGCCATACATGCATAGAGATGTCAAAACAGGTAACTACGTTAACCGTGATTTAAGTTGGGTAGAATTCAATCGTCGTGTGCTTCAGGAGGCGCAAGATCCAACAACACCTCTGCTGGAACGCATGAGGTTCCTTGGTATTGTCGCCAGTAATCTGGACGAGTTCGTAAGTGTAAGGGTAGCGGAGACGAAAGAGAAGATCAAGGCTGGATATACGCAAAAGGATTTTACGGGCTACACCCCTGCCGGTTTGTACCGTAGATTGATTAAACGAACGGGGACCATGGTCGCCGAGCAATATAAAACTTATCGAGAGCTGATTCGTCTTCTCGCCAAGAAAGGCGTGCATTTTCAGGAATATACAGATCTGAATATGACCCAACAGCGAGCAATGGACCAGTACTTTCACGAGATCATTTTTCCCGTTTTAACACCGATGGCTATTGATTCGAGTCGGCCATTCCCACTGGTACACAATAAGTCTGTATATCTGTCCGTGATGCTGCAGAAGGAAGAAGAGCAGGAGGGTGAGCCATTTTTGGCTATCGTTCAGGTTCCCTCTAATCTGCCGCGGGTCGTTCAGGTACCTCTGCGGGCGAATAGCAAAAAGAAAACGTTCATTCTGATTGAGGATCTCATCAAGCATCATATTCACACCTTATTCAGCGGATATGTGCCGCTGGCTGTTCAGGAATTCAGAGTGACCCGCAATGCGGATCTTTCCATTAATGAAGAAGAAGCTGAGGATTTACTTGAGGCGATCGAGAAGGAGCTGCGGCGCAGACGCCGGGGAGCACCGGTACGATTGGAAATATGCAGGGATTTCCGCCCGGATGCGTTGCTAGAATTACAGGAAGAGTTTGATATTCAAGACCCTGTGTACGAAATTGATGGACCGCTGGATTTGAGCTTTCTGGCCGGGTTTGTAGATAGTTTGGATGGCTTCTCTCATCTGAAATATAGTCCGGTGCAGCCTGTGTATCCTCTGGAGTTCCTTCCCCGGGAAAGTCACTTCGAACTGCTGCGCAAACGGGACGTGCTTGTGCATCATCCATACGAATCGTTTGAGCCGGTAACGGACTTCATTGTGGAAGCTTCGGAAGATCCGCGCGTGATGGCGATCAAAATGACGTTATATCGGGTGAATGGGGATTCCCGTCTCATCCCCGCACTGGCTCATGCAGCCGAGAGCGGTAAACAGGTGACGGTTGTTGTTGAATTAAAAGCCAGATTTGATGAAGAACGGAACATTGCATGGGCCCGCACGCTGGAGAAGGCAGGTTGTCATGTCGTATATGGATTGGTCGGATTAAAGACTCATGCCAAAATTATTCTCGTTGTACGCAGGGAACAGAGTGGTCTGAGAAGGTACGTGCATGTTGGAACAGGTAACTATAATGAAAGTACAGCCAAAGTGTACACCGATGTAGGGCTGTTTACCTCCAATCCCATCATTGGCGAAGACGCATCGGAATTGTTTAATGAGATTACCGGATATTCAGGACCCAAAGCGCTGCAGGCATTCCGCGTTGCCCCTGACGGCATGAAGGATGAGCTGTTCGCGCTCATACGTCGGGAAAGGGAGCATGCCTTCAAGGGAAGACCGTCCAGAATTATTGCCAAAATCAATTCCTTATCCCATCAGGATATCATTGATGAATTGTATCTGGCATCTCAAGCTGGGGTACAGATTGATCTGATCGTGCGCGGTGTGTGCTGCTTGCGTCCAGGGGTAGAGGGGCTTAGCGAGAATATTCGGGTGATCAGCATCGTGGACCGGTTTCTGGAACACTCCAGACTGTTTTATTTTGAAAATAGCGGGAACCCGGATGTGTATCTGTCCAGCGCAGACTGGATGACCCGTAATTTGAAGCGGAGAATAGAACTGATGTGTCCCGTGTTTGATCCAGAGCTGAAGAAGATGTTGGTCGACATATTGAATCTGTCACTCATGGATAATGTGAAGGCAAGAGAGCTCATGCCTGGCGGCAATTATGTTTTTGTACAAAATGAAAAACCCCCGCTGAGAAGTCAGACGGAGGCGATGGGCATTATTCCTTGGAAGCCTGCTGAATGGAGTGCGTTAACGTAACTCCCCAAGCTTCCTGTAAATCTTTTACGGCCTCTTCAAGGCCGCTTAGTTCCAGTAACGGCTCGGCTGTACAGATGAATTGCATCTGCAGCGAGTCGTTTTCTTTTGTTGCTTTTATGGAAGTAATACTTTCAGATCGATTAATTGCTTCAGTCACGCGCAGCAGAGAGCCCAAGCGATGTGCATGCCGTTCGTCCGAATCCTTGAGAATGTCCTTGTGCTTATGCAGCAGCTGGGGCGTTCTTTTTTTTGGATGATAATCGGCTGCAATGGCACTCAGGATGGTCTCCCGGTGAGACAGTCCGTAAATGCTTGCATTCATGATCCAATAAGCCGAGTGCTGCGGATACCGGAAGTAGTTAATCTGTTTTCCAGCCATGTGAAGCATGGAGACCGTGTACAGAATTCGGGCATCCGCTGGATCGGGAGCACTACCTTTTAGGGCAGTATACAGGGTAAGCGCATCATGATGAATCCGATTCAGGCGTTTCTCCGGAATGGGTGGACCAAAATGAATGAAGTTGCGAATGCTGTCCCGCAGCGCATCTGGCACGACTGGCTTACCTCCAGCAAGGAGATCCCTCAGCAAACCATCCCGTAATCCCGCTCCGCTCACAACATAACGATCCCCCTGGATGATTCGGAAGACCGTCCGCAATATGAGTACACCTGGAACAATAATGTCGGCACGGTCCTTGGCAAGTCCGGGTACTTTCTTGCGTTGTGTCGAGGTTAGATGTGGCAAAGAACGAGCGATATTTTCCATCTCTTCTGCACCGATTTCATAATGATGCGTAACCGGTAATGAGTATTGTGTTCTCTTCTGCTCTACTTTGGCCAGTGTACGCATGGTGCCACCAAGTCCAATGAGAGGTAGTCCGGGATGCTGTGTAACCCAATCCTCATCGCTTAATGCCTGTATAACCTCATTACATAGCGCAGTCACATTTGCCTCGGTCCACTGATCTTCCCCACCATAACGGGCATGTGAGTTAACCGCACCAATAGGCAGAGAGATGCTGTGCAGTCTTTTTCGATCACGGAATACAGTGATCTCGGTACTGCCACCGCCAATATCCACGACATAACCATCTGCCAGATCAATCGATTGAGTGACACCTAGGAAACCGTAATAGGCTTCCTGATCACCGGATACACATTCGATGGTAAGTCCCGTCTCGGCTTCCAACCAACCTATAATTTCTGGGGAATTGCCTGCATTCCGAATGGCAGCCGTAGCTGCAGCGCGAATAAGCTTGGTTTGATATGCTTCGCAAGTAGCCCTGAATTGTCGCAAAATCGTAATGGCTTTGTCCAGTGAATGTCGCAGGATGGTTCCGTCTTGTTCAACCACGTTGCTTAGACGAGCGGCATATTTGTCTTCATGAATGATGCGATAGGCGCCATCCTGGTCGAGTTCATAAATAACCAGACGAATGGAATTGGAGCCGATATCGATGATTCCTAGAATTTCGTTATGTGTCATAAGCATCTCCTTCTACAGAGGTTAATCTACCCAACTTTCAACAAGGCAGCCATGGCTTCCGGTGAACCCGGAGGCGTCGAGGAGAAGGGTGTGGTCAGCATGACCACAATGATGAAGACGATAAAGCAGGCAAACAGAATACAACTTACAGCAAAACCGCGATTGCTTTTCTTCATAAACAGTCGAATACCTGTAACGAATAGAAGTACCGTAATAGCTACCAGAACGATAGAAATTGCAAAGTAGGCTACGCCATACAGTGATTTAAAAAATGATTCCATGTCTTCTGAACGCTCCTTAGATCCTCATATTTAAGCCTCTCCAAACCATTCCTTAGTAGCATACGATAGATTGATGCGTTTGAAAAGCAAACCAGGCGCCTGTTCTGGCCTTGAACCAAGCTGATGGACTATATCCACGGAAAAGGGGCCCCAGCCTTGGACAGACATCCAAGAAAGCACGGCTTCTGTTGAGTATGTATAAGGAAGGACTATTGTTCACGAAAGGAGATCAACCCATGTCGAGACAGCTTGCAAGCAAATGGCTGAAGACAGCGGCGCTGTTAAAATATCCGGTAGCTGCAGTCCACATTCCACAGACGAAGGCGTTCAACTCGGGGAATCTGCTAAACATGCTTAGTCATTATGGAATGGTGTATATCAAACCTATTGTTGGTGGTGGAGGTTACGGTGTCATTAGAGTATCAGCAAGCGGTGGAGTCTACAGGTACACTCATATGAAAATAACTCGTTCTTTTACTCAGTTTAATCAGATGTACCGTTCCCTAATCCGTGTAAAAGCGAGACGAAGATACCTGATTCAGCAAGGCATTCATTTGGCGACCATTCAAGGCAGACCTGTCGATTACAGAGTCAAAGTCGTCAAGACGGAAAGAGGCTGGGTATTCCGTTCAATAGTGGGACGGCTCGCTCGTCCAGGACTGGTCGTGACCAATCTTAGCAAAGGAGGAACGATGCTGTCCGGTAGGAGAGCGCTCGGTCTGTCCCTACCTCATATTTCTGGAAAACATAAACGTCGCGAGATGCGTTCACTGACACTCACCTGTACGTATATTATGGAAAGACAGTTCCCGGGTGTGGGACAGCTTGGATTCGATTATGGACTTGATCATTCAGGCAAGATATGGATTTTGGAAGTGAACACCAGACCGCAATGAAAATGGTGACAAAAGCTAAAAAAATCCAAAGAAAATCCGATAGTAATATAGAAGGAAACTAGATGGAAAACGTTTGAAAATTAACAAATAAGGGTAATTTACTCGCATCAACTCTTGAAACTATGAATTTATTCTAAAAAAAATGCTCTTATAATCGTTCTGTTTGATAGGCTTCGATCCTGTGTATAAATACTGTCCACACAATCCACGTTGATCAATCAACATTTTTACCATTTATCAACAAACTATACACAGGATTTCCACATAACGTTGTGGATAACAAGAACGCTTGTTCTCTTTATAAATCTCTGATATGATAGTTTTGAGGAAAAAAAAGGAAAGGTTGTGGCGGGAAATGGCTATGTTATCCGATGAGATGTTGTTGGATTCCTACCATAAGGCGATTGAGTTGAATCTCGAACGAGATTTCATCGCACTGCTGTTGGCAGAAATCCATAAGCGCAAACTGGGTACCGACGTATCTGCCATTCTTCACTAGAGATCCTCATTGCAGGCAATGTTACAGGTTTCCGGACATGTCCCATAGATTGACAGGCCACAGTGTGCTTGTTTGACAATGGTGACAGTACATCATATGATTGCAAACGTTTTCGGCTTCGTCTGCCGTGTCAGAGGAAGTGAGAATGACGTAGGGGCTGTATGGTCCGGTGTAATCGTCCAATTTGCCGCATTCTGACAGTCCCTGAAGGCAGTGGGGACAAGCCTGCTCCGGTACAACCAGACCGTTACACAGCGGGCATATATAAGACAAGGGTATCCCTCCTGATTTTGAGTTCATTCATTCAGGAGTAAGATACCCTTTTTTGTGTCTTTTATGTTCTATATCATTCCATTAGGAATTAGCGCTTCATGTTACTGCTGTGTCCCGGGGACAACTTCGCATCTGGGTCGAAGTAAACCTTGGCATTGTTAACTGCGGTTGGCGCTTCACCGAATCCGACAGCAATCAGCTTCAGCTTGCCTGGATAAGTTGTAATATCTCCGGCAGCATAGATACCCGGAATCGAAGTTTCCATGCGGGAATCAACCACGATGGAATTGCTATCAATTTCGATGCCCCATTCTGCGATAGGTCCCAGGGAAGAGACAAAGCCGAAATTGACGATTACATCATCGACTTCAATTTCCTGTGTTTCCTTCGTTTTAACGTGAGCCAAAGTAACCTTGGTAATGCTGTCTTCACCGTGAAGTTCCGTAATTTCGGTAGGGGTAACGATGTTTACTTTGGAATTCATAAGGTTTTCGACACTGTGCTCATGCGCGCGGAATTTGTCGCGGCGATGGATCAGAGTTACTTGCTCAGCGATCGGCTCGAGCATAAGCGCCCAGTCTACAGCGGAGTCACCTCCACCGCTGATCAGTACTTTTTTGCCGGCAAAGGCGTTCAGATCACTGATGAAGTAGTGCAGATTGGTTTTTTCGAATTTGGCCGCGCCCTCGAGCTCCAGACGACGGGGCTCGAATGCACCCACACCTGCAGTGATAATTACGGCTTTGGCGTGATATTCATTCACATCGGTTTTTACGACGAAGTGACGTTCTTCTAATTTCTCTACCGATACAACCTTTTCCTCAAGACGGATGTTCGGGTTAAAATGGCTCATTTGTTCCACCAGATTATTCACCAGTTCCTGAGCGGTAACTTTCGGGAACCCGGCTACATCATAGATGAATTTTTCGGGATAGAGGGCGGCAAGTTGTCCACCAAGTTGTGGCATACTTTCAACCAGAGTAACAGATGCCTGACGCATCCCTCCGTAAAACGCGGCGAACAGACCCGCAGGGCCGCCACCAATAATAAGTAAATCGGTCATGTCATGACCGGCAGTTTGTGCAGTCAAGAATCAACAACACCTTTCTTATTTTAATAGGTAGTTAACAGAAATAATAAAGCTGGGTACGTATGGTAACCAGCGTTTGTTGCTGAACTGTCTTTTTCATTATAAACGGTGTAAACTGGGTTGCAAAGTTGGCAGTTTGATGAATCTGGGAACAATAGATGAAGATCAGGTGAGAATAGGATGAAATTGGAAATGAAAGGTTATGAAAAATAACAAAAAAAACCTTGATCTTTGCCAGAAATACAGATATCCTTGACCTGTACTATGTGTTTTTTTGTCTAATTTAGCCCCAATTTGTAATGTGAAGACAATACCCGCGTTTTGTTGAATCTTGTGTATAATTTCACAATTTTAATCGATAACTTGCATGCAAAAAGTTCAAATAAATTCGCGAAGTTAACATTTGTCGTCATAATGGATAAGACCTCATCAATATGGGTAAGTAAGAGACTTTTTACAACAAACAATCGAAGGCTGATGCGAGCGAAACCGGAAGGGGTATAGACATGAGCAGTATTCCCAAAATCGTCATCCTCGGCGCGGGCTATGGCGGGATTCTGACAGCCCAGCGGCTGCAGAAGGAATTGAACTATAACGAGGCCGATGTCACATTGGTGAACAGGCATGATTATCATTATATCACTACACATCTACATATGCCGGCAGCCGGCACAGATACCATTGAACATGCAAGGGTCCCGATTTCGAAGCTGATTGACGAGTTCAAGATAGATCTAGTCAAATCTTCGGTAAAAGAGATCCGCCTGCAGGATCGGAAGATTATTCTGGAGGATGGCACGTTATCTTATGATTATCTGATTATTGGATTGGGTGGGGAACCGGAAACCTTTGGTATTCCAGGCATGCTCGATCATGCCATGACAATTCGCAGCATTAACTCGGTCAGAATGATTCGCGAGCATATCGAATATCAGTTTGCCATGTACAAAAACGATAATAAACGTAACCGTATTCGTTTTGTTGTGGGTGGGGCTGGCTTCAGTGGTGTCGAATTCGTGGCTGAACTTGCAGATCGCATTCCTCAGCTTTGCAAGGAATTCGACGTGAATCCCAAAAATGTGCACATCTATAATGTGGAAGCAGCGCCTTCAGCTCTGCCGGGCTTTGATCCGGAACTGGTTGAGCATGCAATGAACGTGCTCAAGAAAAAAGGTGTTACTTTTAAAATAGGTGTTCCAATCAAGCAATGTCTGCCAGACGGAGTCATTGTTGGTGAGGGAGAAAAACTCGATGCAGCAACGGTCGTATGGACCGGCGGTATTCGTGGGAATGCTCTGCTTGAGCAGGCAGGCCTTGAAGTGATGCGCGGACGGGTGAAGGTCGATGAATTCCTTCGTGCCCCGGGGCATGAGCACGTCTATGTCATCGGTGACAATTCACTGGTGTTTAACAATGAAGGGCGTCCATATCCACCAACAGCTCAGATCGCGATGCAGCAAGGTGTTAACTGTGCCAAAAACGTTGTCGCTGCCATCCGTAAAAAGCAGCCGCAGCCTTTTGTGTTTACTAGTAAAGGTACAGTTGCGTCACTAGGGAAAGGTGAAGCTATCGCCGTCGTAGGCGGTAAGAAATACAAGGGATGGAAGGCGGCTCAGCTGAAAAAGCTGGTGGATCTCCGGTACTTGTTTATCATCGGTGGTATTCCCTTGGTACTGAAGAAAGGGCGGTTTTTTGGATGAGACATTGCAGTGTTCAGGTCAGAGGACTACTCACACGCGAAGAACTGGATCGTTACAATGCCCTGATGCAGGTTGGCGGTTATCTGGAGGAACAAGATCAGTATGATCTGGCTTATATCGTTCAGAAGGAAGTGGATATTCTCATTTTGCCTGCCATTGAGCGGCTTAAGGAGAAGGGACGTGACCGTGACCGGGCAACAGCTGAGTTTTTGGAATCTCTGAAAGCGGTTGATGAAGAGGAACAGGATTAGCATTCACGTTATCCAAAGGAACCTGAGTCATCCATATTGAACATTTCATATTCATTCAAAAAAGTAAAAGCACCGCTGACCTCTTCTTAATGGAGGAGTTGCGGTGCTTTTGTGATTTATCCGATTTATAGCTTGAGCATCTCTTCCAATGTTCCTTCGTTCAGCAGACTTCCTACATAGAAAGAGCCGAATTCGCCATAACGGGCACTGACTTCGTCAAAGCGCATCTCGTAAACGAGCTTCTTGAACTGAAGTGCATCATCCGCAAACAACGTAACGCCCCATTCCCAGTCGTCGAAACCGACGGAACCGGTAATGATTTGTTTCACTTTGCCAGCGTAACTGCGGCCAATCATGCCGTGGCTGCGCATCATCGTACGACGCTCGTCCATCGACAGCATGTACCAGTTGTCGTTCAGCTCGCGTTTTTTGTTCATCGGGTAGAAGCAGATGTATTGACGCTGTGGCAGAACCGGTTTGAGACGAGCAATGATTTCAGGGTTCTGCATAGGGTCTTCGCCCTCTTTGCCAAGATAATTGCTCAGTTCCACTACACTGACATAAGAATAGGATTTGGTAGTGTATTGGGCAAACATCGTTTTGTTGAACGCGTTCTCAACGGCTTTCAGATCTTCCAACGTTTCACGCAAGTGCATCATGACAAGGTCAGCCTTCTGTCCCACAACGGTATATACGACAGTGCTTCCTTTGGATGAATCCTCTACAGCTTTCCATTCCTTCCAGAATGCCTGAAGCTCGTCCAGTGCTACGGCGCGTTCCTCATCATCGGCTGCTTTCCAGGCGGCCCAGTTAATCGAGCGGAAGTCATGCAGGGCGTACCAGCCCTCCAGTGTTGATGCGGCTTCGTTCATTGCATTGATTCCTCCTGCAGGTTATATTTCCAAATCCCGGTAAGGGACGGTTGAGTACTTTATCGTCTTCATTGTATCCCAACAGGAAGCAGAAGGGCAAATGAAGAGAAGGTGAATATAGGGAAAATTGTCCAGAAAGTTCGTTGCTTCGCCACATTTTTTGCGGTACACTATCTACTATCGTAGTAAGAGTAACCGAGTCAGTGAAAGAAGAGGTGAACGTCACCCGATGCAGTTTATACCTGTGCTGGTATTGATGGTGTTATTTTTCGTTATGATGTTTGGTATCGGTTTCATTCTGAATATGCTGATGAAGACAACCTGGTTTCCTTCCTATCTGTTCATAATTGTCATTTTGCCTGTCGTCGTGTATTCCTTATGGGATCATACGGCATCGCTGATGTCGCATTTGGGTTCTTTCCATATTGTAGACTATATGACGGGTGTAGCTGGACTTGCTGGAGCGGTCATCAGTGGCTGGGCCATTCGCAAACTTCGTCTGGGTGGGTACAAAATGTTTTAATCGGCTAGCCAAATGGCAGCAAACGCTGGACTGCATTTTCCGTAAAGGTCTTGCCTTTGTCGTAAACGCTTACGAGTGCAAAGGGAAGGCTTTTTGGCATGCAGTCAAAAAAAATGTGCATGATTATTTGGACATGTCTCATATATATATGGATAACATTTCTCTATATGTTCACTTGTTTTCTAAGGCAGTAGCTTTTATAGTAATCTAGCAACTCTGCGAAAACGTGAATGCTGTCGACCTAGGACGAAACGGAGCGAGAACAGGTCCGTTTTTTACCTGTTTTTGAGCATTTGAGGATCGGACATTTATGATAGAATAGATAAACATACTTTTGGGGAGAAGGAGATCAAGCTATGCGCATGAAGAATTTGCACCATTATACTGAACATCATCGCTACTGCGTATACAGGGAGTTTGGACTTAGTGCCCTGGATGACCGCATGCTCACCGGAGCGTATCAGCCAATGGTAGGTGCCTTTGCGATAGGCTTGTATCGACTGCTGTTTCAGCATCTTCCCGGTGAACAGGTCGGTTACTCGCCGCTTGAACAGCAACGGAGGTTGTTCATGACGTTGGGACTCGAGCCCAGCGAGAAAGGGCGCAAGTATTTGGTGGAGCAGGCATCCAAACTTGAAGCCGTTGGTTTGCTTCAGACTTCACGGCTGTATATTCCGGAAAATGACGACTACATTTATGAATATGAGCTGCAACCTCCGCTCTCTCCGGCAGAATTTTTCCGTACACAGCATTTGACACTGCTGCTTCGTGACAAAATCGGCAAGTTCGCCGTACTTTCACTACGTTCCGGTTTTTCGGCGATAGAGAGCGGTGAAGCGCCTTACCCAGCAGCGAATAAAGAAAATATTTCCGTTCCTTTTTACGATATATTTGAATTGAATACGCATGTCATTGATTATGAACTGGAGCAGGCGTTGTCGGAAGTGTCGACTTCGGCTCAGCGCAGCGGGATAAGTGGTGCGGCCGAAGAGAACAGCTTGAATTATGCCGACATTATATTGCGTTTTCCGCGTGAGTCGGTTAATCGCCGTCATGTGGAGCAATTGCGGTTCGATCACGAACAGCTTGGCATTGTGAATTATGTGGTAAACAAGTTCAATCTCAGCGTACAGGATGTATGTCGTTTGCTGGATGAAGATGATATCTTTAATCCACAGGGGCAGCTCGTGCTGGATGACCTTCAACACAAGGCGAGCCTGCAGTTCAGACAGACCAAGAAGCGACATGAACAGCAGACGGTACAGGCAGCCAAGGTTGTTGCCCTCAGACAGCATATGGAGGAGCCGGAGCGGAAAGAGGATTCTGGTGAACCGCCTGTCGAACATGTGGTTCAGATGGAATACTACGTCGAAGTGCCTCCGCAATTTTCGACCAAGTGTGATATTCATCAGTACAACATGATGCTGCGTAATGAGCCCTACACACGATTGCTTCAGACGTTCTTCCCTGGAGCCGTACCGGACAACCTGGTGGACATTTTTGAGAAGATCGACCTCAGCTACAAGTTGCCTGGTGAAGTAATCAATGTGCTGATTCATTATTTGATGGCATTGCTTGTATCCGGTGGTGAGCAAAGAATTAACCGTAACTTTGTTGAGGCTATTGCCTCTAACATGCTGCTCAAGCAGGTGAATTCCTATGAGAAGGCGGTACAATACATTCGAGACCAAGCCAAGGTCAAAGGCAAACAGGCTGCTGGTGCAGCTGGAACCCGTTCCCGTACATACGGCAAAGGAACCAAAGCCAAACCCGAAATTCCGATTGTACAAGACATAGGTGCTGACGGCGATGCCGTATCCGAAGAAGAGTTCGAAGAGATGATGAGGTTTGCCCAGCAGATGCAGGCAAGTAAACAAAAGGGAACTTCATAATTCTTATAATAATGACCAAAAGGCGAGTCACCTAAATTAAAGGAGACTCGCCTTTTATTCTTACAAGGAAAAGAGGAGGGCCCCGATGGCAAAATGGGATAACATGCTGTCCATGCTTTGGATGCTGCGATCCGGAAGAAAGCTTACCGCCGCTCAGATCGCGGACAGTTTGGAGATTAGCGTCCGCACCGTGTATCGATATATCGACGCATTATGCGCCAGTGGCGTGCCGGTCGTAGCGGAATCGGGCCATGATGGCGGTATTCGTATTCTGGAGAGTTTTAAGGAAACGCCATTGTTCTTCAACGCTCTAGAGTTGAAGGCACTTGTGGATGCGTTTAAATTTGCCCAAGGTGCTGGTTATCCGTATGTGCAGGAGCTGGAGTATGCGTTGAAGAAGGTGGAGAACGGACTGCACGAGGAGCAGCGCCACGATCTGTCTCGCCAGCAGAGCAGCTTGGACGTCGTTTCTTCAACGCGTGCACCTTCTGTTGTTCCGTTGTTGCGGGACTTGGAACAAGCGACGAAAGACGGGCGAACGGTCCGTATGGTCTATCGCAAAGCGAATGCCGAGCAGGCTGACGAACGTGAAGTCGATCCATATGGGCTAGCGTATGACCGAAATGAATGGTACGTTGTCGCGTTCTGCCATCGGTCGCAGGCGATGCGGACGTTTCGCGTCGAACGAATTGAACAGCTGGAGTCAACCGAAGCGAGGTTTGACAAGCCGGAGTCTTTCTCTGCGTCCGCGTTTTTCTGTGAGCAGTCCAACCAGAGACGGGAGGCAGATGGACCGTTAACGGTTATCCGTATTGAGGGACAGCCTGACACGCTTAATGCGGTCTGCAACCACTGGCATCTGCGCCACTATTTGACGGAACGAACCGACCGGGAGGCGCGGTTTCTGATCGATGCTCCGACGATGAACAAATACCTACCGACATATCTCCTAACGTTCGGCACGGCCATTCGCATCCACGAACCACTGGAGTTGAAGCGGCGGATTCAGGAGAAGGCATACGGTATCGCCAAACATTATGAAAACGATCCGAATTGAAGTTTGCTGACAACATTTGTCAGCGATCTTGGTATATGATAAAGACACATCTGCGGCAGCCAAACCATGTGAAGAAGGGAAAGGTGAATTTATCGATGCTTCAACAACCATACCGACTGTATGATTATCATGTTTGGGCAAATGATCGATTGTTTGCACACCTGGAGCAACTCCCGAATGAAGTATTCCATGCGGAAGTGACGAGCGTGTTCCCATCCGTATCACAAACATGTGCACACATGTACTTGTTTGAACAGCTTTATATGCTCGTGCTCGCGGAAGTTCCGAACAAGGAGATATTTCCGAAAATCTTGGGCTGGACAGCGGAAGCACAGGGCAAAACCGTGAATGAGATGCGTGAGCTGTTTGGCAGCGTTGCCGAACGTTTCCGAGATTTACTGCGGCATACGCCTGACCCGGACAAAAAAATGACAATCGAGCATCCGAAATACGGTAAAATGGAAACACATTTTTCCGACATTCTACAGCATGTTGTCAACCACGGGACGTATCACCGGGGCAATGTGAGCGCGATGTTGAGACAGCAAGGTTATACCGGTGTGCCAACCGATTATATATTTTATTTGTTGGAACAGCAGAAGGTTCAAGGGTAGTGCCAAACATAAATTAGGCCCTTTCGACTTCCTGTAGGGAAGCGAAAGGGCTGAATTTTTCTATTGTTTTCTCGACGCCTAGAAGTCGGTTAACCTTGTGAATCTTTTATCGCAGAATTGTCGTTGCTTTATTGCCGGCATAATCTTCGATAACGAGCTTCAGGGAGCTCGTGGTGGATGCAGGCGTGAATGTCAGTTCGCTCAGCTTCGTTCTACCCCGAATGATATAAGGGAATTTCTGCGAAACGTAAGTTACTCCGAATTCGCGTGCTACCTCATTTTCATAGACATAGATTTTGTACCAATCCTCCAAATCAGGCAATGCGAGCGTGTACTTTCCATCCTTTACCGTAACCTTTTCTTTGGTATATGGTGTAATCTGAGTATCTGCCAGTTGTCCGGTCGTTGTGACTGGATTCTGTTTGCCAAGGGCAATATTCAGGACGTAATGTTCACCATTGGTCGGAAGGCCTGTCAGAATGGCAGACTGTTTTCCTTTTTTGACTTGAAGCGTCTTAGTGAAAGGTTCCTTCGTGTACTCCGTTTGGAGTGTAAGCTGGATCGGATCTTTACCTGGGTTCTTCTTCGGGTTTTTCCAACTGACAATAGCATCGCCATTGTTCTTGAATTTAACATCAATGTCCTGAACAGCTTTATTCAAATCATAGGACAGGACGGTTGCTTCACTTTCGGTACCATCTGCGCCTACAGCACGAATGGACAATTTGCCAGCGGGATGTTTGAGCGTTTTAATATAAAATGTGGAGTCATACACACCGCCGACATAAGCGCCGTTCTCATACAGATTATATTGCTTAACCTTCGAATAATCTTCCATATCCCATTCGACAACCAACTCGTCGGTGTTGGTCAGTGCTTTGGTAATATGGAATCCGGTTGGAGCATCGGGTTTGGCGGCAGAACCGTCAGATATACGAATCTCACCAATGTTCATCTGATATTTTTCAATCGTAGTTCCGTTAGGATTGAAGGATAGACCAAAAGCTGCAACAGTCTTCCCTTGGTATGCACTCAGATCGAGTGAAGTTGTCTTCCAGCCTGCCGTGTGCTGACCTGAATCTGGTACTTTGACTTTGACCACTTTGGTTGGTTCATCCTCAAATATCAGTCCGACATACATGGAGGAAGCGTCGTTGACAGACGGTTTATTATAGGCGAGTTCCAGTTTGGATTGGGCGTTGATCGACAGATCCGTCTTGTACAGACGAAGGAAATTGTCCGTATCCAGACTTCCATTTACGACAAGAGAACTGCCGCCAGTAAACGCACCAACGGAATTATAAGTATAACGAGCACCTTTTTCATAGGTTGGACCATAGTCAAAATCAACAGTGAGTTTGTCACCTTGACTATCCATCCACCACTGCCAGGTGACCGGGATATCCTGAATATTAATATTGGACCATTCGGTTGCATTGGAGACGGTTCCGCCCTCATAATATTTCAGACCGTGGCCTGTATTGAAGTTGGTCACAAAATTGGAGCCGTGTATAACGGAGCGTTCGGTGAGGTACGCGGCGATGCCGTCCCACTTTGCACCAGAAGCATACACGTCGGATAGATCAACGGATGTCGTACGGCGTGCATTGGTTGGGTCCTGATTTGGACCTGACCACCAAGCGCGGTCGCGCACAAAGGTCATCCATTGGTACTCATCTTCGGCTCTATGATTCGTGCTGCCATCTCCTATTTCTTCATCCAGGGCATTATGGGTAAAGTCGGCACCAAGCGTTGCAATACTGTTCATCGGTTGACCGTTCTCGTCGAGATTGTTACGCAGATCGTAGAGCTGCTTCCAACGGCCAAACTGGTCATTCCCACCTTCGACACCGGCAAATACCGTTTCCAGTGGGTCAAGTCCCAAACCTGTGGCATGATCGCGCGAATCACGCAGCATGTCATGGTTCCATACGTAATTCAGGAAGATCGAATCCGAGACTCGGCCTAATGCAGAATCTTGCACAAATGGACTGTTAAGTCCATTAAACTGGTTTTGGTATTGAATTTTGCCCGTTGTATTGATAGTGGAGTCATACCACTGAACATATAGTCCTTCATCTCTTAAATACTTCATAAATTTCTTGTAGGAAGCGATGTCTTCAGGTGCAACGCCTTTGGCAACCTCTTCCTGATTGAAAAAGTATCCGTCGTAATTATAATACTGTGCCATCTCGACCAGCTTTGCAGCGACAGGGAAATTCCCTTCTTCATCCTGCACAAGCATCTGCTTGTAGGTTTGTGGTCCACGATCATTGTCTGAGAAGAAGATGTTGGCGATGGAACGGACACCGTTTTTGTGTGCAGCATTGGTGTAGGCCGGATTCGGAATGTTCAAAATGCCAAACTCAAAGTACTTTTCCGTCCATTCCTTATTGGGGTCGTACAATTCCTCGGGCACGCCAGCAGAAGCCATACCATGCCAATAGCTATAATAGTCTGTGTACTGCCAATAATTAAAGAGGTATTCGCTGAATTCATTGGTGTACGGGGTGCTGTCAAAGAATGAATTGCCATAATCGCCACTCATCGTAAACAGCTGGGTGTCCGGGCTGAGTTCGGGGTAAGCCTGCGTAGCCGCAAAGGCATCGTTACGGGGCTGCAAAGGTACATGAGCACGAAGCAAATCACCATGGATATCACTTTCGGGTGTCCAATTCAGGATCTGGGCAGCGGTGTAGCCATGCTGATAAGGCTGATTTACTCCCTTGGCGCTGTCACCTGTGTAAGGGAGCGTGTCTCCGGCATAAACGGATGAGGCAATAACTTGTCCAAGCAGAGCGGAAGTGAGAACCATTGCGGTTACTTTGGGAATAAAGCCTTTGGGTTTGTGTTTGCGTGTCATGCTGTTCCTCCTTCAAGTCGAATGAATGTAAGGTATTCTTTTACACAAAAATAAACTTATGGTTAACGATAGGGCATGAAAGCATTTTCATATAGGGTGAAATTAAAGAAACATAGGTATAAACTAAAGAAAAGTTCCAGGTGACAAGTTAATGTTAGAAGGCAGATGATATACTTTAGACAGGAAAACAGCATCGGAGGGAACATGTGACTTGAAAATTGTTAGCGTTTACAAAAATTTCTTTAAAAATAATATGTTTATGAAGATGCTGTTCATCTTCTCCATGATTTCCATTGTAACGATTATTACCTTGTCCTATATCATTTTCCTGTCAGTGTCCGATGCCACGATTGGCCGAGAGCTGGCGATCCAGAAAGCGGCGATGGAGAGTGTTGACCGATATATTCATCAGCAGTATGAATCGGTGCAGAACATGGTGAGGGATATGCATCAGAATGAGGCGTTATCAGCCAATATTACCTATCTGATGAACCACACGTACGCCGAGTATGTACAGCATCTGACGAATGGCTATTATGCGAATCAGGATGATTACTCCGCTGATGTACTGAAACATTTTCAGAATATTATGGATCGCAATTCGGATATCAATCAAGTGATGTTATATAGTGCCGAACAGCAGGATCTGTCCTCCTTCAATCAACATAAGCAGTTCAGAAAGCTAAACACCAATGTGGCTCATTCTTATATTCCTGACGTGATGGCGATGGAGACACCGAATATCAGCGCACCAAACTATTGGATTCGTAAAGAAATTGATCAATGGGACCCGGCGCTGTATGCGATTCGTGTGCCTATTAATGATACACAGACCCTTCGAAATTTGGGCCAGTTCCTTGTGTTCTTTGACTCAGCAGGTATTGGCAACGCTTTGGATAGTTATGAAAGTAATCTCAAGGGAGAAATTGTGGTGCTGTCAGCCAAAGGTACGGTATTGTTTGATTCCAACAGTAACTATTACGGCAAGAAGTACCCGTATATCAATGTGGCCGATTCCCTGTTTGATCAGACGGATATGGACTCGATGAAAAAGGAGCAAAATATGTATGTGAACAAGTTTGTCTCGGCGGATCAGGGATATGTAGTCGTTGGCACGGTTCCTGTGGATGAGATGGCTGAGGCCTACGCGGGTACACGCAATACAATCGTTTCGATTAGCATCATATGTATCCTGTTTGCAGTACTGGTTCCGGCGTTTTTCATTATTAATTTTGCCAAACGCACTCGGAGAATCATTCGTTTCACCCAAAGGGTGAAATATGGCAACCTGACAGCACGTATCGATGATGCCCGTGATGATGAGCTGGGACAGATCTCGCACAGTTTCAACGATATGCTGGATGAACTTAATCAATATATTGAACGCGTCTACAAAGCCGAGATCAAACAAAAGGAGACAGAACTGGTCGCTCTCCAGGCACGGATTAATCCTCACTTTCTCTATAACACGCTGGAGGTCATCCGGATGAGGGCGATTTCGCAAGGTGCGAAGGATGTCGGCGAGATGATTTACAGTTTGTCCGTGTTATTCAAAAGCCTTGTTCAACAGAAGAAAAATTATACCCTCAAGGATGAGATGGAAGCTTGCCGTTTATATCTGGAATTGTTCCGAATCCGGTATAAGGATATTTTCATGTACACGATTCAGTTGGACCCTGTGCATAACCACCATCCGGTGGTCAAGCTCTCCCTGCAGCCGATTATTGAGAACTATGTGGTGCACGGCATTCAGACAGAACGTTCGGATAATCAATTAACGATCGTTGTTGAAGAACTGGGCGATGCTTTGCAGGTAGAGGTCAGAGATAACGGTAAAGGCATTGAGCCTAAGCGCCTGACTGAAATTTTAGAAGAACTGGAACGTCCGGAAGAGTCGGGTAAAATGTTCGGACTGCGCAGCGTTCACACCCGTTTGCGTTTCCTGTATGGACCGGAATTCGGCATCACGATAGAAAGTACACTCGGAGAAGGAACCCTGATCAGGGTTCGTTATCCTCATACAGAAGGGACAGGTATTTAATATGTACAAGGTATTTATTGTGGATGATGAACCGTTCATCATTGAAGGATTGTACGATATTTTGGATTGGTCAACGTTCGATATGGAAATTGTAAGCCATGCCGGCAATGGACAGGCCGCATTAAACGCCTTGTCTGCGCAGCCTGTGGACATTCTGATTACTGATATATCCATGCCATTCATGAATGGTCTGGATCTGATTCGGGAAGCAAGGCAATTGCAGCCTGACATCAAGGTAATTATTTTAAGTGGTTTCAATGAGTTTGAATATTTGAAAGAGGGCATGCAGCTGGGCATCGAAAATTACCTGCTCAAACCGATCAATGTGGAAGAACTGGAATCGACGCTTCGCAATACGGCTTCCAAGCTGGACCATGCGTTGTCTCCTCAAACGGATGATGCTTATGGTGTTCAGATTCTGAAAGACAACATCCTTCATCGATGGCTGACGGGACAGATTGCGGCCACGGAATTCGAGGAACGCGCACAGTTCTTGAACCTTTCGCTGGATGCGCCCGATGTTGCAGTAGCTATACTGCGAACTAAAGGGGAAGTATCCGGCATGTTCGAGCGAGTGGAGGGTATGCTCAAGGAAAAGTCCTATGTGAACGTATTTCATGACATTGATGGAGATATCGTCATAGTTGCCAATGTGCATGCAGGTGAGGACGAGAAAAAGAAATTTATGGAGTGCCTTCAGGCATTATCGGCTGCTCTATGTGAGACACATCCTGCTGTTCTGATTGGGGCAGGAAGTCTGATGCGTGGACTTCACCATGCGCCTACAAGCTATCAGGAGGCGAAAAAGGCACTTCAGTATGTGATGATCTATCCTGACCTTAAAGTGATCGATCATGCCATATTGGAGAAAGGGGGAAGCTCTGCTTCTTCCTTCTCGATCGATTGGAAGGAGTACGCGAAGCTCATTCTATCCCGTAATGCAGAGCTGCTTGCGGAGCGAATTCGGGTTGATTTTGAACAGCACCGCGACGGGGTTACTCCGGCTGAGTTGCAGAACATCGCACTGGAAGTGGTCATTCGCTTCAAGATGGAATTGGAGGGCATCAAACATTCGGATGAATCGGCTATTTACCAACGTGGACTTCGCCTTGTATTGGACAGCGGAACGTTTGATGAACTCGTGCAGGCGTTGCAGCAGGTTGGTTCGGAGACGATTCAGTCTCTGCTTCAGGATTTAAAGAATCCAATCGTCAACCAGGTGCTTCAACATATTGACAAACATTACGCAGAAGAGCTTTCGCTGAAGCTACTGGGTGCTCATTACCATCTTCATCCGGTATATTTGGGACAACTGTTCCACAAGGAGACGGGCGAGACTTTTGCCGAGTATATCAATAAATACCGGATTGAACGTGCCAAGGAACAGCTGCGCAATTCGAATCTGAAAGTGCATGAGATCGCAAGGAATGTCGGGTACTGGGAGACCGGGTATTTCTATAAACAGTTCCGCAAGTATGTGGGAATTTCACCTACCGATTTTAAGGTATTTGGATAATTTTCAGTGGATCACCGATTGGACCAGTGGATTGAAATAAATGAGACATTCTGGGGACAGGAGGGCATGCAATGGAGTTGCTGCCAAATGTTACTCAGTATGTCTTTTTGATGTAAGCGATTTATTCAAATAGGTACAAATTAATGAATCGGTACTGATTTCTCTTTAATTTGTACCTCGAAATATTAAGTTTATCTTCTTTTTGAAAATGCTTTCATTCGATAAGGTTAAAGCAGTTAGTTTGTAGAGCTAAAGGGAACACGAAAAGGGAGGATCAAGGAAATGAGTAAACAAAGAAAAAGTTTTTCTCTCGTACTTGCATTGTTGATGGCGGTTACACTCGTTCTTAGCGCCTGTGGAGGAAGCAAGGATGCTTCAGAATCAGGGGAAGCAGGAGAGGCTCCTGTCGAGCTGATTTGGTACACCATCGGTACCCCTCAGAAAGATGTTAATAAAGTGATGGAAGAAGTCAGCAAGTACACGAAAGAAAAAATTAATGCCACAGTAACGATGAAAATGGTTGACTGGGGTGACTATCCGCAAAAAATGCAAGTTAACGTAGCATCCGGCGAGCCAATGGACATCCTGTTCACCTCTTCCGGCGGATTCGATTATGTTCAAAATGCTAGAAAGGGCGCATTCCTAGAGCTTGATGATTTGCTCCCTAAATATGGTCAGGACCTTATTAAAACGATTGATCCTGCATTCCTGAGTGGTTCGAAAGTAGACGGACACAATTACGGAATTCCGGCCAACAAAGAGCTGCCTCAACAAGAGGTATGGCGTTTCAACAAAACGCTGCTTGATAAATACAAAATGGACATCTCCAATATCCGTACGTTGGACAGTCTGGAGCCTTTGCTCAAAACGATCAAGGAAAATGAGCCAAGCGTGACTCCATTTGGAATGGATAAAAACTTCGTTCCTTATGTTCCTTACGACTACGTCATTCAGAACTTGCCAATGGCAATCAAACTGGATACGACGGATTACAAGATTGTGAACATTCTGGATACTCCGGAAATGAAAGCAGCTCTCAAAACGATGAGCAAGTACTACAAAGCTGGTTATGTATCACCAGAAGCTGCAACAACAGGCTCCACCAATGACCTGACCACATCAGGCAACTGGTTCCTGGATCGTGCACAGACACAACCGCTCGCGGACAACCAGTGGTCAGCAAGCTACGGATACCCGGTCGTTTCCACACCAGCTAGTGACGCGATCATCACCAACACGTCTGTACAAGGTTCGATCATGGCTATCTCAGCCAACTCCGAATATCCGGAGAAAGCAATGGAGTTCCTGAACCTGTTGAATACAGATCCAGTGCTGCGCAATATGGTTGATTCCGGTATTGAGGGCGTTCACTACAAAAAAGTGGATGACACGCACATGGAAAATCTGGCTGAATCCAAGAACTATGATATGCCTTCTTACTCCCTCGGTAACAACATGTTGTTGTATCTGAACAACAATGACCCGGATAACAAATGGGATGAGTTCAAGAAGTTTAATGCAGAGGGTGTAAATTCCCCAATTCTGAGCTTTAACTTTGACTCAAGCAAAGTGTCGTCGGAACTGACAGCAGTGCAGAATGTCAAAGAGCAATACTGGGCCGCATTGATGACAGGTACGCTGGACCCAGAGAACAATTTGGAGCAAGTGATTGAGAAGTTCAATCAAGCCGGACTTGAAAAAGTGATGGCTGAAGCCCAAACCCAGCTTGATGCCTGGAGAGCGGCAAATAAGTAAGGGTAAATTCAGGGATCGGGCCGCTGCTTGTTGCGCCCGATCCTTTTTCATTCAAGCCTGAAGGAGGATCTCCATATGACCGCATTTTTGAAAAATCTGATTAGAAACCGAGTCATGCTGTTCATGGTGCTACCAGGCGCCATCTGGTTCTTCTTCTTCTCCTACTTGCCATTGGTTGGTACAGTAGCAGCATTCAAACAATATCGTTTCAGCCGCGAAGGCTTCTGGGCCAGTCTGATGAAGAGCGAATGGGTGGGTTGGGATAACTTTAAATTCCTGTTCAGCACCAACGATGCTTGGCTCATTACGCGAAACACGCTTTTTTATAACCTTGCCATTATATTTCTAGGGCTGGTATTCGCTGTAGGTTTGGCAATTCTGCTCTCGGAGCTGGTCAATAAACGATTGGCCAAATTGTATCAAACAGGTATGTTCCTGCCGTATTTCCTATCCTGGGTTATTGTCGGTTATTTCGCGTTCAGCTTCCTGAGCATGGACCGGGGGATGTTGAACCAGATTATTGGGTGGTTCGGTGTTGAACCGATTCAGTGGTATTCGGAAGCGAAGTATTGGCCGTATATCCTGGTGTTCGTAGCTTTGTGGAAAACGATCGGGTACAACAGCATTGTCTATCTCGCTTCCATTCTGGGGATTGATCGGTCGCTGTATGAGGCAGCAATGATCGATGGCGCCAATAAGTGGCAGCAGATTCGCAACATTACGATTCCTTTGCTCTCACCTATCATTATTATTATGACGTTACTGGCTGTGGGTCGCATCTTCTATGCCGACTTTGGTCTCTTCTATCAGGTTCCAAGGGATTCGGGTACGTTGTATGCTGTTACCAATGTTATTGATACGTATGTGTATCGTGGCTTGAAAACAAGTGGTGAGATTGGCATGAGTACCGCTGCCGGATTGTATCAATCCGTTGTAGGCTTCGTGCTTGTTATCATTTCCAACTATGTTGTACGCAAAATCGATAAAGATAGCAGCCTATTCTAGGATAAGGGAAAGGAGTGAACCACTGTGGCTCAAATCGTAAAAAAACGCGACTTCCATCATGTATCCAATGGCTGGAACGTCATTATGAATATTTTGGCCGGACTATTCGCTTTAATCTGTGTATTTCCTTTCGTGTTTGTAGTGATCATCTCGTTCACGGACGAGAAAGCACTGGCCCGTGACGGGTATCGACTGATTCCGAAGGAATGGAGTCTCGCAGCCTATCAGTTTGTGTGGCAGAGTGGTGACACGCTGCTGCGTGCTTATGGGGTAACCATTCTGGTGACGGTACTGGGTACCATCATCAGTCTGATTCTAATGTCGCTGTATGCTTATGCGATATCCCGCAAGAGCTTCCGTTATCGGAGATTTTTCTCCATATTTGCCATTCTGACCATGTTGTTTAACGGCGGGATGATTCCGACCTATATGGTCGTGTCCCAACTTCTTCATTTGAAAGATACCATATGGGCACTGGTTCTGCCGCTCGCAATGAATGCCTTCTATATCATGATCCTGCGTACGTTCTATTCAACCAGTGTGCCGGATGCAGTCATTGAATCCGCGAAAATTGATGGAGCCGGAGAATTCTATACGTTTATGAAAATTGTCATTCCATTATCGCTGCCAGGGTTGGCGACAATTGGATTGTTCAGTACGCTCGGTTACTGGAACGATTGGTTCAATGCACTATTATATATCGATAATCCCAACCTCGTACCGCTGCAATCGATGCTGATGCGGATCGAGTCCAGTATCCAGTTCATCCAGCAGAACTCGGCGAACAGCTCGATGAGTTTGGCGGCGATGCAATCCATCCCGCAGGACACTTCACGGATGGCTATGGTGGTTCTCGCTACGTTGCCGATTATTTTCGCATATCCGTTCTTCCAGCGTTACTTTGTACAAGGTCTGACGGTCGGAGCTGTCAAAGAGTAACCGAATCACTTCTATAGGGTGGAGGCGTCGAAGGATGATGATGTATAAGGATAAAAGTAAATCCGTGGAAGAGCGAGTAGAACATCTGCTGAGCTTAATGACGACGGAAGAAAAGGCAGGTCAACTCATCCAGCCTTTTGGTTGGCAGACATATACGAATGATCAAGGAAACATCACGCTGAATGACTCCTTTAAGCAGCAGGTGGAAAACGGGGGCGTGGGCTCCCTGTACGGTGCACTTCGTGCAGATCCATGGACGGGTGTTACGCTTGAAAATGGATTGTCTGCCAGAGAAGGGGCAGAAGCTGTAAACCTCATTCAGCGTCATGCTGTAGAGCATTCCAGACTGGGGATTCCCATTCTGATCGGAGAGGAATGCTCGCACGGACATATGGCGATTGACGGTACGGTCTATCCCGTTCCTCTGCTCTTGGGAAGTACCTGGAATGTGGATCTGTACCGTGACATGTGTCGGGCGGTCGCTCGCGAGACGCGTGCTCAAGGTGGTGCGGTAACGTATTCTCCAGTACTGGATGTTGTACGTGATCCACGTTGGGGGCGTACCGAGGAATGCTTTGGTGAAGACCCGTATCTCATTGGTGAGTTGGCTGTTGCTTCCGTGCAAGGACTTCAGGGTGAGCGTTTGGACCAAGAGGATGCGGTCGCGGCTACACTGAAACACTTTGTCGGTTATGGCAGTTCGGAAGGTGGACGCAATGCGGGACCGGTGCATATGGGCTGGCGTGAGCTGCTGGAAGTAGATCTGTATCCGTTCCGCAAAGCTGTTGAAGCAGGTGCTCAATCCATTATGCCGGCTTATAACGAAATCGACGGTATCCCGTGTACGGTTAATACGGAACTGCTGGATGACGTTCTGCGAAAAGACTGGGGATTTGACGGTCTGGTGATTACGGACTGCGGTGCCATCAACATGCTCGCAAGTGGGCATGATGTGGCGGCAGATGGATTGGAAGCATCTGTACAGGCCATTCAGGCCGGGATTGATATGGAAATGTCCGGTGAGATGTTTGGACAATATCTGGTGCAAGCGATCTCGGAAGGCAAACTTGAAATGCAAATACTGGATCAGGCTGTCCGCCGTGTGCTGGCACTGAAATTCAAGCTGGGATTATTCGAGCAGCCTTATGTGGATGCCAATCGAGCGGCAGAAGTCATTGGCAGTGAAGAACATATTCAACTGGCACGCCAATTGGCTGCAGAAGGTGTGGTCTTGCTCAAAAATGAAGCTGCAACGTTACCTCTGTCGACGGCAACAGCGGGCCGAATTGCTGTCATTGGTCCTAATGCAGACCAAGCCTACAACCAGTTGGGTGATTATACATCTCCCCAACCGAAGTCCAAAGTGTCTACAGTATTGGATGGCATCCGCAGTAAGCTTGCCGTAAGTGAGAGTGGGCACCAAGAGGAAGACTCAGCTGGACAATCGAATAGTGAAAATCAGGTGCTCTATGCACCGGGATGTCGCATCAAGGGTGATTCGAGAGAAGGGTTCGAGCACGCAATAGAAACTGCACGTCAGGCCGATACGGTTATCATGGTCGTTGGCGGCTCAAGTGCCCGTGATTTTGGTGAAGGAACGATCGATCTGAAGACAGGTGCCTCCAATGTGTCCGATAACTCATGGAATGACATGGAGTGTGGAGAAGGCATTGACCGCATGACGCTTGGGCTTGCAGGAGTCCAGCTGGAGCTGATTCAAGAGATTCACAAGCTTGGCAAAACACTTGTCATTGTTTACATCAACGGTCGCCCGATCACCGAGCCTTGGGTGGATGAACATGCCGATGCCATTCTGGAAGCGTGGTACCCAGGCCAAGAGGGTGGGCATGCCATTGCGGACATCTTGTTCGGTGAAGTGAACCCGTCCGGCAAACTGACGATATCCATACCGAAGCATGTGGGTCAATTACCGATTTACTATAATGGCAAACGTTCACGCGGCAAGCGTTATTTGGAAGAGGATCTGGAGCCTCGTTATCCATTCGGATATGGGCTTAGCTATACTACTTTTGATTACAGTGAGCCGAAGCTAAGTAAAGAATCGATGACGGCCGACGAGACAGTCACCGTATCAGTGGAAGTCACCAATACGGGATCTTGCAGAGGTGCAGAAGTCATTCAGCTGTATGTATCCGACGTGGTTAGCCGTGTGGCACGTCCAGCCAAAGAGCTGAAGGGGTTTGAAAAAGTGATTTTGGAACCTGGAGAGACGAAGACTGTAGCCTTCCATATTGGAGCGGAGCAGCTGCAATATATCGGTCGTGATCTCACGCCTGTTGTTGAACCAGGACAATTCCATATGCATATCGGAAGACATGTGAAAGATACGCAGTTCGCCGAGCTGACGGTAGAGGAGGCGTAAGAAAATGGAACGCATCAGACGATTTATTCGCGAGTTGTCCGAACGTCAGTGGTTGGAGCAAATGGAGCTACGTAGCTGGGACATCAGCCGCGCTTATTATAAAATACCAGGACAATACGAGGATCAGAAGGCTTATCCAGAAGGGGAGGGATTGAATCGTTTCCCGAGTGATCAGGGAACGACCTATTTCTTCCGGACACGGCTGGATGTACCTGCCTCATGGCAGAAAGAACCTTACGGACTTGTGTTTGAATCCGGTGGGGAAGGCTTGCTTCGGGTGAATGGACATTCCTATCAGGGGCTGGATCGTAATCATACGTATGTAACACTCGACCCTTCCCGAATAGGGGCTCAGCCTGAACTTGAGATTGAGCTATTCGATCCGGTACCCGAGCCTGTCGATCCATTGAATCAACAGGCGGTTATACAACCTCCAATTACATCGATTAGCAGTTTATTGGTGCGACCAAATGAACCTGTCCGCAGCCTTATGTATACGGTCACGATTGTGCGTGATTCAGCGGTGCTGCTTCCGGAAAGTGATTTTCGCCGTGTACGCCTGCTGGAAGCGATCTATCGGGCGATGGATCAATTTGTAGGTCTGACAGAAGAGGCTGTCAAGCAGGGGAATGACATCCACAGTATCGAAGAAAGATTGATCCATGAAGTGCGAGAGATTGGTGGAAACGCCGAAGGCCTGGAGCATATGGTGGGGCAATCACATATTGATATTGCCTGGCTGTGGCCTGTACGTGAGACGGTGCGCAAAACCAGTCGTACATTCTCCACGGTGGATGCACTCATGAATGAATATCCCGATTATGTTTATTCCCAGAGCCAGCCTTTGTTGTATGCTTTTCTGAAGGAACATGATCCCGAACTGTATGAACGGGTGAAGAAGCGCATCGCTGAAGGACGCTGGGAACTGGTTGGCGGGATGTGGGTGGAGCCGGATCTGAACATTCCGAGCGGGGAATCCCTGATTCGTCAGATGTTATATGGTCAGCGTTTCTATATGGAGGAATTCGGCAAAACATCACAGATTGAATGGCTGCCAGATACATTTGGTTATTGTGCTTCCCTGCCTCAGATCCTGAAGCATGGCAATGTAGAGTATTTCATGACGACCAAGCTCGGATGGAATGATACGAACGTATTTCCATATGATCTGTTCCACTGGGTAGGTATTGATGGTACGCCCATCCTGTCTTATCTCAATCATGGTGTAAACGAGCATACCTTGCCGAAGGACATTCATGATCATTGGCAGTCTTACCGTGAGAAGGCGGCGCATCCTGAGCATATGCTTCTGTACGGGCATGGCGATGGTGGTGGCGGCGTGACGCGAGAGATGCTGGAGTACGTGGATCGTTCCGAGTTGATGGTGGGTCAACCGAAGAATGGTTATAGTACCGCCGGAGCCTTTTTTGACGGAATCGAGAAGGCACAGCCTGATCTTCCGAAGTGGCATGGAGACTTGTATCTGGAGCTTCACCGGGGTACATATACGACCCATGGTCGCAATAAGCGCAACAATCGGAAGGCTGAGGTGCTTTATCGCGAAGCGGAGCTCTGGAACACACTTGCCCTACCGGATATGGAGCCACAGCAGGATGCTGAAGTACGTTCAGCGCTGCATGATGGATGGAAGCTGATTTTACTGAATCAATTCCATGATATTATCCCAGGCTCTGCAATTACCGAATCGTATGTAACTTCAGACGAGGAATATGTCCGGGTATTTGAATTGGGTAGAGCAGGACTGAATCAAGGTGTTGCTGCATTAACGAGAGGGATTAACACGCTGGGGCCAGAGGGTTCTATTCCTTATGTTGTGTTCAACAGCCTTGGTTGGAATCGAAGTGAAGTCGTTCAACTTCAAATGCACGATGGATTGGATCGATACGTCATCGATGAAGAAGGTCAGCGTTTGCGCATGGATCGGGAAGATAGCCAAATTTCGGTTCTGGTGACGGATATTCCAGCGTTGGGTCATAAGACGATTTGGCTTGTACCGGAGAATGCAAGGGAAACAAATGTACGGGAAATGACGAGCATTGCTGGGCAAAAGAACTTTACAGATACATGGGAAACCGCGTATTACCATGTTCAATTTAATGAGCGTGGCGAGATATCCCGCTTGTGGGACAAGACAGCAGAACGCGAGATTCTGAAGCCAGGTGAACGCGGCAATCAATTTCACTTTTTCCATGACCGTCCGACGCTCTGGGACGCCTGGGATATCGATAGCCGTTATGAGGCTCAGGTTGCTGGAGAAGTGGAGCTCTTGGAGCAGAAGCTGGTTCTGGCGGGCACCACGAAGGACGTACTTCGTTTTCAGTGGAAGCTTCATCAGTCTGTGATAACACAGGATATGGTGTTCTATCATGACAATCGACGAATCGATTTCAACACCCATGTAAGCTGGAATGAAGATCATAAATTGCTCAAAGTGGGCTTCCCGATCGATATAGTGACTTCCAAAGCAACCTATGAAATTCCATTCGGTGCATTGGAGCGTCCAACTCATCGCAACACGAGTTGGGAGCAAGCCCAGTATGAAGTGTGCGGACACCGCTTCGCAGATGTCGCCGAGCACGGATATGGCGTCAGTCTGCTCAATGATTGCAAATATGGATACGACGTACAGGGAAGCACCATTCGTCTCTCCTTGTTGCGTGCACCGAGATGGCCTGACCGGACTGCGGATATCGGAGAACATGATTTCACCTATTCCCTGTATCCACATGAAGGCGACTGGAGAAGTGCACATACGGTACGTCAGGCAGCCGAATTGAACCATGAAGTGCCTGTGCATCAGGTGGACCAGAACGCAGGCGAACGCCCGGCAACTGGAGCATGGATTGAATTCGACAGTAGCCATGTCATTTTGGATACGGTCAAACCGGCAGAGGATGGACAGGGCACAGTGCTCCGTTTCTATGAGTCTTCGGGCACCCGTGAACGTGTGACGCTGCAATGGCCGCATGAATATGAACAAGCTTATCTCTCCAATGCCTTGGAAGAAGCGGGCGAGCCTTTGGATACCACCAATGGTCAGATTACTTTATCTTTTAAACCTTACGAAATAAAAACCGTGCTGCTACGGTAAACCTTTTTGATATATTTTGAGCTATGTAAGATGAACTAAAACATGTACACGATAACGGAGAGGGCAGAACCAGATGGAGAAACGGAGTGTTCGCCTAAAAGCTTTCTGAAAGAAAGCTACATCGGAAGCATACGCTATCCCCGGATTTTCCCTTTGGAGAAGGGAATCAGAAAAATCTGGGGATAACAGCGATCGGGAGATGGTACTGCAATCGTAGTGTCCTAGTGTACAGTTAATGGGTTTATCTTATTACGGCTACACCATTCAATTTGTTTAAGGAGTGCACTCATACATGGAACAATTCAGACTACCCAAAATCCCAATGCCACCTGTTGCATTGCCAAAAGCCGTTCAGGCTGTAATGGAAGAAGCAGAGCAGAAGCTGGCGCATCGACCGAAGCTGCTTCAACTATTCAAGAACTGTTTCCCGAATACGATTGAAACAACAACGAAATTAATGGATGACGGTACGACCTTTGTCATCACTGGCGATATACCAGCTTCCTGGTTGCGTGATTCCGTGGAGCAAGTGGTGCATTACATTCCATTTGCCAAGGAAGATCAAGACCTGCAACGTATTATCGGCGGTCTGATCAAGCGCCACATCCAGTACGTTCATATTGATCCATATGCCAACGCCTTCAACGAGACAGCCAATGACTGGCACTGGAACACCACCGACGTGACCGAGATGTCACCTTGGGTGTGGGAGCGCAAATTCGAGATTGATTCTTTGTGCTTTGTTGTGCGTCTCGCTTATTTATATTGGAAAGAAACCGAACTGACGGATATTTTCGATTCCAGCTTCAAAGCCGCCATGCGCAAAATCGTGGATTTGTTCCGGGTGGAGCAGCATCACATGGAGAAATCGCCATACAGCTTTACTCGCAATAACGGCATTGCTACGGATTCAATCCGTAATAACGGACGAGGCATGCCCGTCAATTACACAGGCATGATCTGGTCCGGTTTCCGTTCCAGTGATGATGCGTGCGATTTCCATTACAACATTCCAGGCAATATGTTTGCCGTCGTTGCCCTGCGTCAGATGCAGGAGTTCGCGGAGTGGGTATTCCGGGACATGGAGTTCCTGCAGGAGCTTAAGGATCTGGAGGCGGAAGTAGATCATGGTATTCAGCTGTACGGTATTTACCGTCATCCTGAATTCGGTCCGATCTATGCTTATGAGACGGATGGTTTCGGCAACTACTGCCTGATGGATGATGCAGGTACACCGGGACTGATGTCCATTCCTTATCTTGGTTACGTCACAGCGGATGATCCGATCTATCAGAATACGAGACGTTTTGCGCTCAGCAAAGAGAATCCGTTCTACTATGAAGGCAAAGTTGCCAAAGGAATCGGCAGCCCGCATACACCGCCGGATTACATCTGGCATATGGGCCTGTCCATGCAAGGACTGACGGCTCAGTCTGCTGAAGAGAAGCTCGAAATCATTGGGATGCTGGAAGCAACGGATGCGGATACAGGATATATGCATGAGGGTTTCCATGCCGATGATCCGACGATTTTTACGAGAAAATGGTTTGCTTGGTCCAACAGCCTGTTCTCCCAGTTGGTCTATAAATCCATGAAGGATGGTTTGCTATGAGCAGCGCACAGGTGAAGAGAACCAAGTTGATTATTTTCTCTGATCCAACGTTTCCGGTGGAAGGCACTTTGCCAACGCAAGGTGCTCTTGATTCATGGAAAACCTCGGAAGAGATCATTGTTGTGGGCGCGGATGAGTTGGCTTCGGCTTTGAGCGGGTCGGCAGGTGAAGGATGTTTTGTGAACCTGCATGCGCCTTATTTTCCTAAATCTGCTTGGACCGAAATTGCAGCTTTTCTTCATCAGGGCGGAAGTCTGATCAACATTGGTGGCGCACCATTCAAACGTCCTGTTCGTCAGGAGAATGGGGCATGGATTATCGAGTCGGAACAAACGGCGTATCACCAGGAACTTTATATTCATGAGGCGTTAAAGGTATCCGCAGCCAAAGTGGATTCACTTGCTTCATCAGAAGATATTCCCCTTCTTGCAGGCAAGGAGGGACTGTTCGAAAGTGCGGATACGTGGAATCTGGTACCTCATACAACCAAAACAAGCGATTTGCCACACCAGATGGGTTCCTCAGGTCCGATGAGCACGCAGATTTCTCCGCTGCTTCGCGGCCGCAGCAAGGATGGTCGCAGCATCGCTGCACCAATCGTATTATGGGAAAACTCCCGCAGTACGTTTGCCGGTTCGCGCTGGCTGTTCGTGCATCTGCCTTTGACGGCTACCTTCTGGGAACAGAACGGAGCAGCCGAAATGGTGAACTGGGCGCAGTATTGCGCCAAAGGTGTAACCGAGCTATCTCTGAAGCCGAACTATGCTTCGTATGAATTGGGTGAACGAGCTTCACTGATCCTCCAAACCCAAATTCTACAGCGTGCGGGCAGCAGACGAAGTGAGCCGGAACTTTGGACGTTTGATCTAACAGTTGAACGGGAAGATCGTACAAACGGCACGGTAGAGAAGGTATGGAGTCATCAACTGAAGCTGGAACTTTCCGGCGAACAGCGTTTTGAACGCATTCTTCTTCCGGTTTCAATCGAGAGCGGGCTGTACCGAATCGTGGGTCGTGTTCAGGCACCTGATGGAGAAGTTCGCATACTGCGGCAGGGCTTCTGGGGTCAGGACGCAGCCTTGTTGGCAGAAGGGGAAGTCATCACACGCAGCAGAGATTATTTTATCAAAGACGGTCGTCCATTGCCTGTTGTTGGTATGACTTACATGACCTCAGACGTAGCACGGAAATTCCTGTTCCTTCCCAATGCGGATGTGTGGGATCGGGATATGGCACAGATGGCGAAAGCCGGCATTAACTGGATTCGGACCGGAATCTGGACTGCCTATCGCAACATGATGCAGGTGGATGGTCACATGTCCGAGGATGTACTGCGTGCGATTGATGCGTTCCTGTTAACGGCAAAACGGCATGGTCTTCAAGTGACGTTCACCTTCTTCTCCTTTACACCCGAGACGTGGGAAGGAACAAATCCGTATTTGGACCCGCAGAGTGTAGATGCACAGAAACGATTCATTCGCAGCATTGTTAGTCGTCACAGACATTCCACACATGTGGACTGGGACTTGATTAATGAACCGTCGATGTTTGATCCTGTGCGCATATTCTCTGATGGGCCACGTTCGGCAAGAGATTCGTATGAGCAGCAGGCGTTTATCGAGTGGCTTCAGCAGCGGCATCAGACGATTGAAGCGTTGCAGGAGGCATGGAACATGTCACCTAAGCAGCTGCCGGACTTTACCGCAGCAGTCATTCCTGAACCGGAAGAAATCAATTTCGATGTACAGGATATGCATAAGGCTAAAAAGGGAACACGCTGGCTCGATTACTGTCTCTTCTCGATGGAGATGCATAATGTTTGGGCGAGAGAGCTTGTAGGCACGATCAAGGATCTTGTTCCCCACCATCTGGTTACCGTGGGGCAGGATGAAGCTCTGGGAGCACAGCGTCCTTCACCGTTCTTCTATGAGCGGGAAGTGGATTATACAACCGTGCATTCCTGGTGGCTCAACGATGACCTGATCTGGGACGGCATTTTCGCCAAAACACCACATAAACCCAATCTCATTCAGGAGACAGGCATCATGTATGTGGAAACCCCGGATGGACGGGCCAAACGTACAGAGGAAGAGCTTCATAGCATTCTGGAGCGCAAATACGCCTATGCCTTCTCAACAGGTGGAGCCGGAGCTGTGCAATGGATCTGGAATACCAACTTCTATATGGATAATGCCAATGAATCTCATATTGGAGCGCTGAGAGCGGATGGTACGGAAAAACCTGAAGCCGATGTGTCTTACGATTTTGGCCGATTCATGGAGCAGATTCGAGACTTGTTTACCGATCGCGAGCTGGAGGACATTGCAGTGGTCTTCCCGTATTCCAACGATTTCTCGAACCGTTCTTTGGCTTACGATGCAACCACAAAATTGACCCGTGTGATGGCATATGAGCTGAAGCAGCCATTCCGGGCGGTATCCGAGTATCATCTGGAGGCATTGAAGCAGCAGCCTCCGAAGCTGATCATGGTTCCGAGTCCGCACAACATGGACAGCGATGCGTTAAGCGAGCTGATGAACTTCGCGGAGAATGAGGGAGCTACGCTGCTTATCACTGGACCACTCGGGTTGGATGCTTATTGGAAGAGAAGTGATCGGGCAGATCATCTTGTCGGCCAGCGCAGTCTGGGCAACGTACAGCGAGAAGAAATGCTGAATATTAACGGAGTGAGTCACCGCGTCACTTATGGTCGTCGTCGGATTGCCGAGGTGGCGAAGGAAACGTTGCTTCATGCGGAGAATCATACACCTGATGAAGTAGTAGTACTGCCGTTAGGCAAAGGCAAGTTGATCTGGAGCCCGCTACCGCTGGAGCTGAACGGCCGGGATGAGCCGCTGGCTGACCTGTATCGATATGCGTCAGAAGTGGCTGGTATTGAAAATGAACTGGAATGGATATCCGGCGGAGATTTGGCAGGGATTTATGGCCGGAAGCTGAGCTTCCCGAAAGGGAATCTGTACGTATTTGTATCGGAGTTTGCTTTGAATCATGAGGTGAAAGTCAGAGATACACGTACGGGAGTCCTGTATACGTTCCTGTTGGAGAAAAATCGCTCGGTGCTGTTTGCCACAGATGTTGCCGGACAGCTGCAAGCCGTATATCGTCCGGATGAAGTAGAGATTGTACAACAAGAGGTAGAGGGGGAATAATACAATGACCAAACCAACAAGCAAATCGAAAAGAGCGCATATTATTTCTCACACGCACTGGGATCGGGAATGGTATTTGCCGTATGAGAAGCATCATATGCGATTGGTGCAACTGGTGGATGCCTTGCTGGATCAGCTCGATCAAGGGCCGGATTTTAAAAGCTTTTACCTGGACGGCCAGACGATCATCATCGATGACTATCTTCAGGTTAGACCTGAGCAGAAGGAACGATTGGAGAAGCATATTCGCGATGGCCGTATTGTCATAGGGCCTTGGTATATTTTGCAGGATGCTTTCCTGACCAGTGGTGAAGCGAACGTACGTAATATGCAGGTTGGACATCGGGATGCCAAACGTTATGGAACACCTTCAAAGATCGGATACTTCCCAGATACGTTCGGACTTGTGGGTCAGACACCGCAGCTTATGCTGCAATCGGGCATCGATAATGTCTTTTTTGGGCGAGGCGTGAAACCAACGGGCTTCAACAACATGGTGTCTGACGATGGATATGAATCCAGTTTCTCAGAGCTGATGTGGGAAGGGCCAGATGGATCTAAAGTGCTTGGTGTTTTATTTGCCAACTGGTACTCTAACGGGAATGAAGTTCCTGTGGATGAAGCTTCAGCTCGTAAGTTCTGGGAAACCAAGCTGGCTGACGCGGAGAAATATGCATCGACCAATGAATTGCTGTACATGAACGGATGTGATCACCAACCGATTCAGAAGGATCTGCCTGAAGCCATCCGTATGGCTGAACAATTGTATCCCGATATCGAGTTTGTTCACTCCAACTTCCCGGACTATCTGTCAGCGTTGAAAGCATCTGCGGTTCAGGAGCTGTCTGTTGTAAAAGGAGAGCTGCGCAGCCAGCGTACCGATGGCTGGGGCACTTTGGTGAACACGGCTTCGGCACGCGTTTATCTGAAACAGATGAACCAACTTGGCCAAGCCATGTTGGAAAAAGTGGCTGAGCCACTGGCTTCGTACGCGCATCTGCTAGGTCATCCATATCCGCATGATCAGTTTACCTATGCCTGGAAAACGTTGATGCAGAATCATCCGCATGACAGTATCTGTGGCTGTAGCGTTGACGAGGTACATCGCGAGATGGTCACCCGTTTTGATAAGAGCCGTCATGTCGCTGAGGCCCTGATTGAGGATAGCACCAGCCAAATCGCTGCAGCTGTGGATACTTCAACATTTGAACGATATGGTGAAGAAGCGCGGCCTGTGGTTGTGTTTAACACATCGGGATGGGAGCGCAGCGGTGTGGTTCAGATTGAACTGGATTCGGCCCGTCTGTACTTCCGTGAAGGCTTCTCATTGGAAGATATGGCAGCCAAAATGAACGCCATCGACCTGTCAGGTCGGATATTGGTGGATGAAGAAGGCAACTCGGTGCCGTGTACGGTAGAAGATCTGGGTCTGCAATTCGGCTATGATCTGCCGGATGATCGATTCCGTCAGCCATATAGCTGTCGTCGGGTGAGAATCACCTTTGAAGCAGAGAATGTGCCTGCACTTGGCCTGAAGACGTATGCCTTGGTTCGCATGGACAGCCATGCTGCGAGTGATTCAAATACACTGCTGCGTGGTGAACGTGGCATGGAAAATGAATATTTTAACGTAACTATTGCAGACAACGGGTCTTTTGCACTCACGGATAAACGGACAGGCCGGACGTATAAAGATCTTGGCGTGTATGAAAATGTCGGTGATATCGGCAATGAGTACATGTTCAAGCAACCGGAGAACGAAGTAGCATTGACTACGAAGGATCTTCGGGCCGAAATTCGTGTTATTGAAGATGCGCCTTACAGAGCTTCGTACGAAATTGTTCATCATTGGGAAATTCCTGAATCCGCTGACGAAACGCTTGATCGAGAGCAGCGGGAACTGATTTATTATCCGCATCGCAAAGCGCAACGTTCCAAACAAATGGTTACGCTCAATATCCGAACCATTGTGTCGTTAAGCCGCACTGGAAAAGGCATCAAGCTCGAAACAACCTTTAACAATCAGGCGAAGGATCATCGGGTACGGGCACTCTTCCCGACGGATCTGACAGCTGCTGTTCATCACGTTGACTCGATGTTCGAAATTGCTACTCGCGATAATACGCCTGCACCGGAATGGCAGAATCCGAGCAATACCCAGCATCAGCAAAGTTTTGTTGATGTGAGTGAGGATCAGGCTGGATTGGTTGTAGCCAATCTGGGGCTGAATGAATATGAGGTTCTTGAGGATGGACGGAATACGATTGCCGTGACATTGCTTCGTGCGGTGGGAGAGCTTGGAGACTGGGGATTGTTCCCTACACCGGAAGCTCAGTGTCTTGGTGAGCATTCCTTCCAACTGGAGATTATCCCTCATGACGGGAATGGAGCAACTTCCGGAGCGTACATTGAAGCTTATCAGTTCCAGATTCCATGGACTTTGGCTCAGACGAACGTGCACCCGGGATTCCTGACGCCGAGCAACTCACCGTTTGAGTGGCAAGGGGACGGTCTTGCTTTTTCTTCACTGAAGGTGAACGAGGATTCGGGTGATCTGATGTTGCGTTGGTATAATATGGGGTCGAATACAACTGGGTTGAAGTTTGCTGCTTCTGAGTCCATCCCGCAAGCATTGGAAGATGCATATCAGAGCAACATTCTGGAAGAAGAGACAGGCAAACTGAATGCTTCGATGATAAATGAATCTTCAACTGCCTTGACTAGCAAAGAATGGGCTCTTCAAGCGGGACCTTGTGAGATTGTTACGGTGGGGTTGCGTCGTTAATTTTCCAAGCGTGATCGGATCAATTTTTTGTGTACTGACTAACCGAAGTTCTGTGTACTGTCATGGAATGGATAATGCTTTTTCCAGCTGAAAATGTTGAGTTATTCCTCAAGTTTATATAGAATGAACAGTAGAATTACAAGCGATCGAAGGTTACCCTGCCATCATGATGGTCATCGTAAAATTCAATTGTTCATTCTATATTGAAACTATTAAGGGGGCTTGAAGCCATGGAATCCTTGGGAGGACTGCTTCAGCAGCTGAATCCTTCCTTTCGTGAACAGTCGCGGCGGATTGCGGCGGAATTGATGGAAGATCCGTACGTACGCGAATTCCGCGCAGGTCATCCTGAACTGAAAGATGCACAGCTTATTACCGATCTGAGCAAGCTGTATCAGTATGCCAAAGATTCGAAGAACTGTGCGAACTGTCCGGGGCTCGACAACTGTCCTAACGATTTCCAGGGTCACTTTTGCAAACTGGAAGTAGAGCATTTTAACGGTAAACCCGAAATTATAGATAAAAAAGCACCTTGTTCCAAACATATCGCCCGGCAAAATGAGCATGTTATCAAGCAAAGAATCCGCAGTTTCTATGTGGACGAGCGTGCGCTCAATGCAGGATATAACGATGTGGAAATCATGGGCAAGGATCGGATGCGTGCTCCGGCGGTGAACCAGGTTCTGCGTTATATTAACGACACCAAGGAGAATGGATTGTCTCCGCAAGGACTGTTTTTGGAAGGATCATTTGGAACGGGCAAGACGTTTCTGATGTGTTATCTGCTGCATGAACTCGCGGTTGTGGGCCACACGGGTGTTATTATCTACATGCCTGATTTTGTGGAGGATCTGAAATCCATGATCAGTGAAGGGAACAAGCTGAAGGAAACGACGGATATTTTGAAAAGCTGTGATCTGCTCATCTTTGATGATATTGGGGCAGAAAATCTGAACCCATGGGTTAGGGATCATGTGATGGGTTCCATTCTGAACTACCGTATGAATCGCAAACCTACATTTTACACGTCCAACTACAACTTGGATGGGCTGGAGAAACATCTTAGCTTCACCAGTAGGGACGGCGAGGAAATGAACAAAGGCCAGCGTTTGATGGACCGGATTCGTCCGTTTGTTGATGTCATCTCGGTTCGGGGTGAGAATCAGCGGGGCAAACGTTAATTTCTACTTATGTTACCGATCTGATCTATTTTTTACTCTTATAGTCCCAAAAAAAGCCTGGCTTTCGCATCGTCGCGAAAACCGGGCTTTTCTGGCCTACGTGCAGCCTGAAGTTCCTATTCGGTGATAAATTTGAAAATAACCATTCCGAAAAAGATAACCGTCATCAGGCCGGCCATGCCAGCAACACCCGCTATCAGATCAAACAGATCGTTACGGGGTTCCTCGTTCACATGTTCACGCGGGTCGTTGATCCGCACATTTGCATCCATGGTATTGCCTCCTTATGGGGATAACAGCTTGCCCTTACAGGGAGCTGCAGCCCGGAGTAATTTTAGTATACTTGGAAAAGAAAGCGTTTGTAAAGATTTTGCAGTGAACCTGCAAGTTCTTCAATTGTGAAGATTTGATGTTGGGAAGATGAACATTGATGTGTTCATTTCACAACATTAGAGTACCTGTGTTATACTGGAAGTGTCGTTCACGACGTTACAGGTTAAAATAAACCGTAAGTATATATAAGGAGGACAATCTCATGGCTATTGTTAACGTATCCGATCAATCCTTCAACGCTGAAGTCGAAGGCGAAGGAACGGTTCTTGTTGATTTCTGGGCGCCTTGGTGCGGTCCTTGTAAAATGCTCGCTCCAATCCTGGAAGAGCTGTCCACCGAAGTTGGCGATGCAGTGAAAATTGCTAAAGTCAATGTGGACGAAAACCCGGAATCCGCTTCCCGCTTCGGCGTAATGAGCATTCCAACATTGATCTTCTTCAAAGATGGTCAACCGGTTGATAAAGTGGTTGGTCTGAACTCGAAAGATGCTCTCAAAGGAATTATCGAAAAACACCAATAATTAACCAAGATTTCACATACGCCTCCGGTTATGCGCCGGGGGCGTTTTGCGTCGAATACTTTCATATAGGACAATATAAGATATACTATTTATTATAAGGTGAAACTGAAATTTACATGAACAACGGAGAGGGCAGAAATGACCTGTAGAAACGAAGTGGTCGCCAAAAAGCTTTCTGAAAGAAAGCTGCTTCGTAAGCATGCGCTATCCCCGGATTTATACGTTATAAGAAAAGAATCAAAGAAATCTGGGGGTAACAGCGATCGAAAGGTCATTCTGTCATCAGAGTGCCTCATGTAAGGTGAAGCTATCAGCTTTCTCAGTAATCGGGAAGGAGGACCCACCGAATTATGGATGAATTCATTACAAATGTGCAGGAACAGGAGAAGGCACTGGAGCAGATCCGCCACAAGCTGGCTTTGCTGCCCGACATGTCTGGCTGCTACCTGATGAAAAACAGTGAAGGTACCATTATCTATGTAGGTAAAGCCAAAGTGCTGAAGAATCGCGTAAGATCATATTTTATCGGCAGTCATAATGGGAAGACACAGCGCCTGGTGTCCGAAATCCGTGATTTCGAATATATCGTTACCGGCAGTAATATGGAAGCACTCATTCTGGAGTGTAACCTGATCAAGAAACATATGCCGCGGTATAACGTGTTGCTCAAGGATGATAAGACATTTCCTTACCTTAAAATTACGAATGAAAAGCATCCCCGACTCGAAGTGACCCGGCGGGTGCTCAAAGATAAAGCCAAATACTTCGGACCTTATCCGAATTCATATGCGGCACACCAAACGAAAAAGCTGCTTGACCGGATGTATCCGTTACGCAAATGCGGCGTGATGCCGAAGGAAGTATGCCTGTATTATCATATGGGACAGTGCCTCGCTCCCTGTGTGCAAGAAGTGGGCAAGGAGCAGTATGATGAGATTTCCCAGGAGATCAGTTCTTTTCTAAGTGGAGGCCATGAGGAGATCAAGAAGGATTTACAGCGCAAAATGCAGGAAGCGGCTGAGGATCTGTATTTTGAACGAGCCAAGGAACTTCGGGATCAGGTCATTGCCATTGATGCGATGATGGAAAAACAGAAAATTACGATGGCGGACGCCAGAGACCGCGATGTGTTTGGTTTTGCCATCGATAAAGGCTGGATGTGTGTCCAGATTCTATATATGCGTCAGGGGAAAATGATCGAACGCCACGTATCAACGTTCCCGTTTTACGGTGAGGCCTATAGTGACTTTATGTCTTACGTGACCCAGTACTATAGTGATAATCCAGCATTGCCACAGGAGATCTTACTGCCGGAAATGCCAAAAGATCTTGCAGCGGGTGACGACAGTGCTGATGCTGATGCAGTGGTACCTGCGGCGGTGACAGCCGAGTCAGAACAGACAACGCACTTGGCGCAAGATTCTGCGATGGATTTACGTGTTGCCGAGTCCCGTGAATCCTATGGCGATATCCAACCGGAAGCAGAGGCTGAGGAAGCTGCGATGGCTATTCAGGACGACGCTGTTGCTCAGGAAGATGTATCGGCTGATAAACAGCCTCCAGGCTTCGAAGATCCATCTCAGGTCGCAGCAGCATTGCAGGAATGGCTGGAAATTAAAGTCCACATTCCGCAGCGCGGATTGAAACGGCAGATGATCACGATGGCTGTAGATAACGCGCGTGTAGCGTTGGAGGAGAAATTCCGTCTGATCGAGCGAAACGAAGAGCGAACCTCGAAAGCCGCTGAAGGACTGGGGCGCTTTATTGGACTGGATCAGCTTCACCGTATTGAAGCGTTTGATAACTCGAACATCCAGGGTACAAACCCGGTATCTGCCATGATTGTATTTACTGATGGTAAACCCGATAAGAAAGAATACCGCAAATATAAAGTGCGTTCGGTTGAAGGACCGGATGATTATGAAACGATGCGAGAAGTTATCCGTCGACGTTACGAGCGGGTATTGAAAGAAAATCTGACCCAGCCTGACCTGATCGTGGTCGATGGCGGCAAAGGACAGATCTCGGCTGCGGTCGATATTTTGGAAAATGAGCTGGGGCTGTTTATTCCGGTATGTGGACTGGTGAAGGATGCGAAGCACAAGACCTCACAATTGATGATCGGCAATCCGCCGGAAGTCATCTCTCTGCCGCGTGACAGTCAGGAGTTCTACCTGTTGCAGCGGATTCAGGATGAGGTTCACCGTTTTGCAATTTCGTTCCACCGTGAGCAGCGTGGGAAATCAATGGTGACTTCCCGTCTGGATGCCATTCCGGGCATTGGAGAAAAGCGGCGTAAGCTGCTGTTGAAGCATTTTGGCTCTTTACGGAAAATAAAAGAGGCCAGCGTCGAAGACTTCCGGCCTCTATCTATTGGTGACAAGCTTGCGAATCAGATTATTGCAGCACTTCGTGATGAGGAGTCGTGACATACGGCTTCTCTTTTTGTTTTGGATTCATCTTATAGATGACATAACCAACGATCGCCGGAAGCACAATCCAGAAAAGTCCTGCGGAAATGTTCAGTGCATCACCCATGAAGATCAGGCTTAGCCCCATCAACAGGCTGTCAAAGATAACATGTGCGAATACAACGGCGATGAAGCCGTGACGCAGCATGATCAGACTGAACAGGAGTCCGATGACAGTAAGCTCTATTGGACGTGTGATGACGGGATAGATCGGGTACAAGGTGTGTCCCAGAGCCCAGATTAATGTTGGGATAAGGCAGGCAATGAACGTATTGCGTACAACCTTCTGCATCATTCGAATCCCGAACAGACGATACACTGTTTCCTCACCGATTCCCGCCATCCAGGCCATAATCGGGAAGATCCAGGCATAACTCATGTTGTATGTGGACTGGTCAGCCGATGTTGTTGACCAGCTTCCAATACTGCGCTCCAGAATAAAGAACAGTACCGATTGCACACCCAACAGAATCAACGCCCATAAGTAACCTGTATACATACTGTGCAGTACATATTTGCCGTATCCGGGTTCTTTGGCCCGAGGCCAAGGATTCAGGCCGATTTTGCGCCACATGCCGTCACCGGCAACAAGCGACAGATAGATGGTTGCACTCATGACTAGTGTTATCCCAGCCTGCATGACCATCAGAAAAGTCAGCATAAAGTTAGACAGCCCTTGCGCCTGAAAGAGCGGAATCATGTTCAGTGTGCCAATCACGGAAGCCGCAAAGTATACCAGAGACAGAACAATTCCGCGTTTGAACGACGTGTGAGCTCTCGTCAGAATACTGTAGATAATCGCGAGCACGCCAAGCACAAAGGTCAGGAAAGCATAACCGCCGTAAGTCATCCAGTTGGCTTGCCGGGTTTGATTTTCTACATAGTCGGTATGGGAGGCAGGGACTGAGAAAACCGATTCGAAGGAGCGGACGGCTCCATTTTCAAATGTAAAGTTCAGTTCCAGCTTGGAATCCCCAATTTGCTTTTCATTATCCGTGTATTGCAGCCCCGCTTCTTCTTCACGGGTGTCCAGCTGAAGTTTTGGCACATTATAACCGAATTCGCCAAGCACGCCAGCGGCAAGCTGTTCTTTTTCATTTAGAGAAAGGTTATCTTCAGCTAAACGTTGAGCAGCATTCACTTTGCTCTTGTCCTGTTCAGCCTCAATGGATGCATACAGGGAAGAAGGCAGTTCGCGCTTGAAGCCGACAACTTTTCCTGTTCTCATATGTACGTCAACATTCAAATAACCGCCTTTATCCTGATCGGGCAAACGAACGCGGTACACATCGTAAGGATAGGCTGTTTCCCATTTCTTGTTATAGGTTTCTAACTGTTTGGTTTTGGCCATATACCCATAGATATCGGAATGGGTTTGGTACGTCACCAGCTCGTTTCCGGTATCCGTCGGAAGGATATAATCAGGTAGAGAAGCTGCAAAAGATCGTGCCGATTCCGCCGCTTTCTCCTTGCTTATGAAGGAAGTAGACTGGATATCAGTCGTTTGCGATGAGGTGGCAGGAAAGATTTGAAAAACGAAAAACAGAATCAGGCCAATCGCCGCAAGCAACCCTAAACGCTTAAAGTTAGCTTTGAGTACCAAAGGCTGCCCTAAGGGATTCATTTAATATAGTTCCTCCTTTATTAATATGGATATTAAAGTAAAGATAGCACAGCCCAAGCCCCGAATGCCAATGACGAAACGAGAAGTCGTGCAAATGCATGAAAACGAATGAAAATGATCGAAACAATCTGATCTATCCGTCGCCATATCTGAGTTTTTCCCTTTTTGACGGAATTCGATGCTATTTACACAAAAATCGTTTTGTATACAAACGTCGCAGCGCTTATAATTTTGAATCAAATGTCCAATATTCCGCATGTCTTTAGGTTAACAAGGGAACGAATAGAAAGTATAAAATGTATTCCAACCTGATGTATATGTGTTACAGCGAAAATCATACATGTTTACGCTCCGAAATGAGGCTTTCCAAGAGCTTGGATCTTCCGTCAAGACATATGGAAAAGCACGTCGGAGAAAGGCTCCACGTTGGTGGGGTCATTTTCTTTTTGGCAGAGGTGGATGATACTCAAGTGAAAATGAATGTTCAATGGATGCGTCTATCGCCACCCCGAATTCTGGTCCTAGGGTTCGCGGGTATTATATTGCTTGGGACACTTCTGTTGATGCTCCCGGCATCCAGTCGAGGCGGGGTCAGCCTTCCTTTTATTGACGCACTCTTCACGGCAACTTCAGCAGTCTGCGTGACGGGGCTGGTTGTGGTGGATACGGGGACTCATTTTTCGACGTTGGGTCAGATTATCATTGCAATCCTGATTCAGATTGGCGGTCTTGGCTTTATGACGATGTCGACACTGGTGGCGATTGCATTCAAACGGCGGATCTCTCTGCGTGAGCGGTTGATTTTGCAGGAAGCGATGAACCAGAGTACGATGGAGGGCATTGTCCGCCTTATTCGCAAGGTTGTGATCTACTCGCTCATATTGGAAGGCATATGTGGCACGTTATTCGCCATTCGGTGGTCGTTTGATATGCCGATGGGGCAGGCCATCTATTATGGATATTGGCATGCGATCTCCATGTTCAACAATGCCGGGTTTGATATGTTCGGAGATTTCCGCAGCTTAACCGGGTATGTGTATGATCCGCTCGTGAATTTTACAGCCATGTTCCTGATCATTGCAGGCGGGATAGGCTTTGTCGTTCTGTCTGATCTGGTGGAGTACCGGAGGACGAGGAAGCTGTCGCTGCATTCCAAAGTGGTATTGCTGACGACAGGATTGTTAATCGTATTTGGCGCTCTAGTTATATTTGTATTTGAATTCAGTAATCCCCGGACCCTGGGGGGCTTGAACTGGGGTGGTAAAATTCTCGGTTCGTTCTTCCAGTCGGTTTCCCCGAGAACAGCAGGGGCGAATACAGTAGATATTGCTGGCCTGAGACAGGCAACGCAATTTTTCATCATTATATTAATGTTTATTGGTGCTTCCCCTGGTTCTACGGGAGGCGGTATTAAAACAACCACATTCATGATTATGGCCGGAGCTGTCATTGCCATGATGCGGGGGCGGGAAGATATCGTCTTTTTCAGATATCGGCTCCTACAGGAACGGATTTTCAAAGCACTGACGATTACACTGCTTGCACTGTTGCTCATTATTGCCGTTACGATGGTGCTTAGTACGACGGAAGACAGCAGCTTTTTGATGATATTATTTGAGACAACATCCGCCTTCGGCACTGTAGGTTTATCTATGGGGCTTACACTGAAGCTGACCACGATCGGCAAGCTTTTGATCTGTTTCACCATGTTTGCAGGACGTCTTGGACCAATTACGCTCGCGTATGCACTCGGACAGAAAAAGGGTAAAGAGTTGTACAGGTATCCGGAAGGCAAAATGATTATTGGATAAGGGGTTCGTGAAGAACAATGAAAACACAGCAGTTTGCGGTAATTGGGCTTGGACGCTTTGGCTCCAGTCTGGCACAGGAATTAATGGAGCTTGGCTATGAAGTGCTGGGGATCGATAAAAATGAAGAAGTCGTCGAAGACATGAGTGAATTGGTCACCCATGCCGTCGTCGCGGATTCCACGGATGAGGAAGTGCTGCGCTCCCTGGGCATCCGCAATTTTGACTGCTGTATCGTTGCCATCGGGGCTGATATCCAGACCAGCATTCTCACTGCCATTTTACTGAAGGAACTCGGTGTAAAAACAGTTGTGGCCAAAGCCATTTCAGTTCTTCATGGACGGGCACTGGACAAGCTGGGAATCGATCGTGTCGTTTATCCTGAGCGTGATATGGGAATCCGGGTTGCCCATCAGCTCGTCACCCCGAATCTGCTCGATTATATCGAATTGTCCGATGATTACAGTATTGTGGAGATGAAAGTTCCAGCCTGTCTGCATAATAAAACGCTGTCCACTCTGAATGCTCGAGTACGCTTTGGTTGCAGCATTGTAGCGTTACAAAAGGAAGCCGGGGTCATTATTGCCCCGACTGCACTGGACTCGCTTCAGATGGGTGATATCATGGTAATTATCGGCATGAATGATGACATTGACCGTTTTGAGGAAGAAGTGATCAGCCAAGAGAGCTAGAGCTGAGTCTATTAAATGAAAGCAGAGCATTGAGCTCGGCTGATTGATATGAATGCTAAGGCGTCGGCGTCCTCCGTGAGGGCAGCGGCGCCTTTGCTGTAAAGAGCGCAGCCGTTTCCCTGACCCACTGTCTGGAGGTTTGGCTGAGGTCTTCCTTTTCCCCATAGATCATGCAGGTTGTGCGACGGGTCTGCTGCAGTTGCGGCAGATATACCGAGACGAGATCATTGTCCGCAAGCAATTGAGGGCGGAGATACGATTTGGGCAACAGGGCTGCGGCTTTGCAGGTAGGCAGAAGACGGACAATCGCTTCAAAGGAGTCAATCTCCATGCGAATATCCGGCATCACGGCGCAGCGCTGGAACAGGTCGTCGGTTAATTTGCGATACCAGGTTCCTTTGGAGAACGTAATCATCGGCAGGTCTTGCAAATGCTCCATTCCGGCTTCTTTACCCGATAGCGGATGTGTTAAAGGCACAACCAGCTCCAGATGATCATCAAAGAGCGGAACACAGTTCAGCCCGGCTTCACTTATGGAAGAGGCAACGATGCCCACATCAGCTTTTTTATCCCGTACAAAAGAGACAATTTCATGCGTTTTCCCTGTCACCAGCTTGATTTCCGCGTTCGGATGTTTCTCCATAAAGGCATTTACCAGCGGTGGCAATGTTGTTTGAAGCGTTGTCAGACTGGCTCCAAGCGTAATGGAGCTTTGTTCTTCGTCTTTGTATTGGGCCAGCATGGTCAGAAATTTCTGTTGCTGCTGTTTCTGCTCTACCGCGAAAGTGTACGCGAACTGACCAACGCTGGTTAATTCAAGCCGTTTACCACGGCGATGAAAGAGCGCCACGCCGAGTTCATCCTCCAATTTGGAGATTTTACGAGATAGCGCGGGCTGTGAAAGATTCAGCAATTTCGATGCGCGGTTCAGACTGGACTGCTCTACAACCGCCGCAAAAGCGTTTAATTCCTCGAACATGAGCACTAACCTCTTTTCTACTGAACGTATGAACGTACTTTGCGTGAGGCATCTCCTTGTCAAATATTTCTCCATGTTGTATGGCCTGCACGACCGATGTTTATAACTTATACCTATAGGTTATAACATTTAATAATTATATTGCAATTCCCTTATAAGAAAAAAAGGAGTAACATGAATCGTGACACAAGTTGTTCACACCTGAAGAAAACGGAACAATTTGTCGAACCTTTCCTTGGGAAAGGTTTGTGTCATGATAAGCGAATTTTATTTATGAAAACGTTGTATTTAGCGAAAGGGGATCGACATTTTATGAAAGGGTTTTACTCCAGAAAGCTGCACTCCTTGCTTGGCGTCATTCCGCTCAGTCTGTTTTTCATTGAGCATATGGTGACGAACTTCTCGGCAGTTGAAGGCGGCAAAGAAGGCTTTAACGATGCAGTTGCATTTCTGAATGGCCTGCCGCTCGTGATTGTACTTGAAACGCTTCTCATCTGGTTGCCGCTGTTCTATCACGGTGTATATGGTTTGTACATTGCCTATCAGGCCAAGCCTAACGTGGGACGTTTTGGCAATGAGCGCAACTGGCGCTATACGTTGCAGCGCGTCAGCGGTGTCATTACGTTTGTGTTCGTCATCTGGCATATTTGGGAGACTCGTTTCCAGGTTGCGCTGGGGAATGTCACACACGAAGAGCTTGGCGGTGTCATACACGGCATCGTGATGAACCCGGTAACGTTTATTTTATATCTGATCAGTGTGGTTGCGGCATCCTATCACTTTGCCAACGGCCTGTGGTCGTTCCTGGTTAGCTGGGGAATTACCGTCGGTCCGCGTGCGCAGCGTGTATCTTCCTACATCTGCATGAGCTTGTTTGCTATTGTAGCTCTCATGTTTATTGCATCGCTGCTTGCTTTCCGGAGCATGGATTTCCAGGTAGCCACTTCTATGATTGACGCAGTTAAGACAGTTCTGATTTAAGCATTTGGACTTTAAATGCTGACTTATAAGGGAGTGAACAGCAATGGCATCATCTAATGTAATTATTGTGGGCGGAGGTCTCGCGGGATTGATGGCGGCGATCAAATCGGCTGAAGCCGGAGTCCATGTTCATTTATTTTCACTGGTTCCCGTCAAAAGATCCCACTCCGTATGTGCCCAAGGCGGTATCAACGGTGCGGTAAATACCAAGGGTGAGGGCGACTCCCCATGGGTACACTTTGACGATACCGTATATGGCGGTGACTTTTTGGCGAATCAGCCTCCAGTCAAAGCAATGTGTGAAGCAGCACCAGGCATCATTCACCTGATGGACCGGATGGGCGTAATGTTCAACCGGACACCGGAAGGTTTGCTCGATTTCCGTCGTTTCGGCGGAACGAAGCATCACCGTACGGCATTTGCCGGTGCAACGACAGGACAACAATTGCTCTACGCGCTGGATGAGCAAGTACGTCGCTGGGAAGCCGCGGGTCTTGTTACGAAGTATGAGAACTGGGAGTTCCTGCAGGCTGTTGTGGATGACGAAGGCATCTGCCGCGGGATTGTAGCACAGGATCTGAAAACGATGAAGGTACAAACGTTCCCGGCAGAAGCAGTTATTCTGGCGAGCGGTGGCCCTGGTATTATTTTCGGTAAAACAACCAACTCGGTTATCAATACAGGTACTGCCGCAAGTGCGGTGTATCAGCAAGGTGTAAATTACGCGAACGGTGAGTTCATTCAGATTCACCCGACTGCCATTCCAGGCGATGACAAACTGCGTCTGATGTCCGAATCGGCTCGTGGTGAAGGTGGACGGATCTGGACGTACAAAGACGGCAAGCCTTGGTACTTCCTCGAAGAAAAATATCCGTCATACGGTAACCTCGTTCCGCGTGATATCGCGACGCGTGAAATTTTCAGCGTCTGCGTGGATATGGGCCTCGGCGTGAACGGCGAGAACATGGTATATCTCGACTTGTCCCACAAAGATCCAAAGGAGCTGGACGTGAAGCTCGGCGGAATCATTGAGATCTACGAGAAATTCATGGGTGATGACCCACGTAAAATTCCGATGAAAATCTTCCCGGCAGTCCATTATTCCATGGGCGGCATGTGGGTAGATTATAACCAAATGACCAACATTCCAGGACTGTTCGCAGCTGGTGAATGCGAATACCAATATCACGGTGCGAACCGTCTGGGTGCGAATTCCTTGGTATCGGCAATCTACGGTGGTATGGTGGCTGGACCAAAAGCGGTTGAATATATCAAAGGACTCAAAAAATCGTCTGCTGATATCAGTTCTTCCGTATTCGATGGTTATACCAAGCGCCAAACCGATAAATACGAAGGCATCCTGAACATGCAGGGCAATGAAAATGCTTATGTCATTCACAAAGAGCTTGGCGAATGGATGACGGCAAACATGACGGTGGTACGTTACAACGATAAGTTGGAAGCGACTATCGGCAAAATCAAGGAATTGAAAGAGCGTTATGGCAAAATCAACATGTACGACACTTCTGGTTGGAACAACCCGGGTGCAGCATTTACCCGTCAGCTGTGGAACATGCTTGAACTGGCAGAAGCAATGACGCTGGGCGCACTGCTGCGTAACGAAAGCCGTGGAGCGCATTACAAACCGGACTTCACCGAACGGAATGACGAGGAATTCCTGAAAACAACGATCGCAAGCTGGTCGAAGGAAGGTCCAAAAATTTCGTACGAGCCTGTAGACGTTTCCCTGATCCCGCCACGGATCCGCGACTACTCGAAAGACTAAGTAAAGTGAATTTCGGTCTATTCATAAAGTTAAAGACTTAGCATCTTAACGGAAAAGCAGTAGACACATAGAGGCGAAGTGTTCGCGGAGCTCTCAAAGTTACTGCTAACCAGAATGAATTATTGCTACATTCAGTAAAGCGGATTATGTGCACGATGCAGCGGAGAAGACGGAAATGTCCTGAAGAAGCGAAGCGCCCGCCTTTGCTGTATAACATCAAGAGGATTTCTTTTATATTTACATGATCTAAAAGTTAACACCTGAACGAAGAAGGCAGAAGAATACTGAAGAAGCGAAGCGTTCGCCTTTATTCCCGGATTTCCACCCTATAAGGTGGATCAAAGAAATCTGGGGATAACAGCGATCGGAAGGATCTTCTGCCAGCGGAGTGACCATTTGTGAACATTGTGGTCTTGTAACGATAGCAATCAATCATCGTCACCAAAGGAGGGGACAACGATATGACGGACACAGCTACAGCAAAAAAAACCGTCAAGTTTATCATCACCCGTCAGGACAGCCCGGAGTCATCTTCGTACAACGAAGAGTTTGAGCTTCCGTACCGTCCCGGCATGAACGTTATTAGCGCCCTGATGGAGATCCAGCGGAACCCGGTCAATACAGAAGGCAAGTCCATTGCCCCGGTCTGCTGGGAATCGAACTGTCTCGAAGAAGTTTGTGGAGCATGCTCCATGGTCATCAACGGCAAGCCACGTCAAGCGTGTGCAGCCCTGATCGACAAGCTCGAACAGCCGGTTCGCATTGAACCGATGAAAACCTTCCCGGTGGTTCGTGACCTCGTCATCGACCGTGCCCGGATGTTTAACGCCCTGAAACGGGTTAAAGCGTGGATTCCGATTGATGGTACCTATGACCTCGGTCCGGGTCCGCGGATGCCTGAGAAGAAACGTCAGTGGGCTTACGAGCTGTCCAAATGTATGACATGTGGTGTATGCCTCGAGGCTTGCCCGAACGTGAATGAGAAAACAGACTTTATTGGTCCGGCTGCACTTTCTCAGGTACGTCTGTTCAATGCTCACCCAACAGGGGAGATGAACGCTGAAGACCGCCTGGAAGCACTTATGGAAGACGGAGGTATTGAGGGCTGTGGTAACTCGCAGAACTGCGTACGCTCTTGTCCAAAAGGTATTCCGTTGACGACTTCCATTGCCGAAATGAACAAACAAACAACAAAACACATGTTCAAACGCTGGTTGGGCGTGTAGTCTAGTCATAACACATGCAGAACTTCGGGTCTGCACCATTAAAAGAAGTCGGTATCATGGGCCATGCAGGCCTTAGATCCCGGCTTCTTTTTCTGTAAGTGCAGAGGAACCGGGCTAGTCATGCAGAATATGGTATACTAAGGGGATGGATTTGGAGCGGAAGAAGGAGGGGGACGCATGGGAGAAACTCCGCGTGAGGGCAGCAAGATCTCGCCGCCCCGGCGCTCGCAGTATGGATCTGATTCGGAGGACTCCATTTTTCCCGGGGAGGAAAAGGACCATGATCCCTCCCGGCGCAGTTTTTTGCTGCGCATGATCTTCATGACGGCGAGTGCCAGTTTGCTCACAGGAGGATATGCCTGGTTGTGGGAGCCTCGTCATCTGGAGATCAAACACGTTGAATTGAAACTGCCCAAGTTTCCAAAAGCATTCGAGGGACTGCGTGTGATTCAGTTCAGTGATGCCCATCTTGGATTCCATACGGGGTTGAAACAAATGGAGAAGCTGGCTGAAACGATACGGGAACAGCAACCTGATCTGATTTGTTTTACCGGAGATATGGTTGAACGGGAAGCAGAACCGATGCGTGAATGTATTCCTGCACTGGCTTCGATGCAAGCGAAGTATGGTAAATACGCCGTATTGGGGAACCATGATTACCGTGGCCAGCAGCAGCATGAAGTGGAGCTGATGTTCAAAGAGGCCGGTTTCACGTTGCTTCGAAACAGCCATGTTCTGATTGAACGTGGGGATTCACGTATTGCGATCGTAGGTTTGGATGACGCGCTTACGGGCAGACCTGATCCTCTTGTAGCAATCAAGGGATTGAGTAGAGAGGTTTGGAAACTGCTACTTATGCATGAGCCTGATTATGCAGACATTGCAGCACCTTACGGTTTCGGACTACAGCTCTCTGGACACAGTCATGGCGGACAGGTGCGTTTTCCCTGGATAGGCGCACTGACTACACCGAGAGGTTCACTCAAGTATATTCAAGGGTTATATTACGCAGGGGATAAGCATATGCCAGTCTATGTGAACCGTGGCTTTGGCATGACCCAACTGCCGATTCGCTTTTTGTGCAGGCCGGAATTGACGGTTTTTGAATTAAAGGGTTAACAACATAAAGAATATAGAGCACAAAGGGAGGTTAGCCAGATGGAACGAATTGCGATTGTATCCGATATTCATGGCAATATGACTGCTTGGGAAGCGGTATTAAAAGATATTCGGAGTCGCGGATTGAAGCGAATCTTTTGTCTTGGCGACCTCGTTGGCAAAGGACCTGATCCGGTACAGGTTGTCGATCTGGTGAGGGAGACATGTGAGCAAGTTATCCGTGGCAACTGGGATGAGTTGGTTGCCGTTAATCAGGACAATGAGAATTTTACTTGGCAAGCGAAGCGGTTGGGTAAAGAACGATTGTTGTATCTGGAGAGCCTGCCGTTTAGCCACCAATTAGAGCTGAGTGGTCGTACCATCCGTTTAGTGCACGCCTCTCCCCAAAGTGTATATCACCGCGTACAGCCGTGGGATGAGATTGAGAAGAGGTTAGCGATGTTCGATGCTCCGGCAGATGAGCCTGGGCTTGGTGTGGCGGATGTCGTGGGATATGGAGATGTGCATAACGCATACTTACAATTTATGAATGGAAAAATGTTGTTCAATGCAGGCAGCGTGGGTAACCCGCTTGATTTTACCCAGGCTTCTTACTGTATCCTTGAAGGAGAGAACAGCAGCGATCGGAACACCCCGTTCAATCTTCAATTTGTAAGGGTGCCTTATGATATTGAGCAGGAAGTGAAGACTGCTCAGCAGGCTCAGGTGCCTTCGCTCGATTTCTATATCCGAGAACTTCGTACGGGCGTATATCGCGGGCTACAAACGGATTAGTTAACTAAGGAATAATGCACTGTAATGAATTGGCATACTAATGTTCAGGCTACTGAGCGGAGTATTGTGGAGTATAGCGATGTTTCATTGTTTATCCATGTATTTTATTTGCGCCGGATCATCTTCAGAGCATGCTTGTCTTACCGGACTAGAACCCGTTAGGCAAAAGGAGCGATTGTCATGCTGACCCGAAAAATGCTGGGCCAAGGATTGCCTGCTTTATGGACAGAGCGCCTTGTTCTTCGATCATTACGTCAGAGTGATTACAGCACATTGTGGGAGCTGTTTTCCGACCCTCAGGTGATCCGTTATGTAAACAGGGGGAGTCAGCCCACACCAATCCGGGCTCGGCGATTATTGAATCAGATTCGCAGCAGCAGTGCCAAGCTGGATTCACTGCATTACGGCATCTGCTGGAAAGGCAGCGATCAGATCATCGGCATCACTTCATTCCAGCATTGGAACGACCAGAACGGTACCGCACAGATTGGATATATTCTGAACAGGTCCTGCTGGGGTAAGGGAGTCGCAACTGAGGCAGTACAGCGTTTGCTGGAATTCGGTTTTGCCGAGCTTAATTTGTGCAAAGTGGAAGCCCGCTGTTACGAGGCAAATGTATCATCCGAACGGGTTCTCTGCAAAAGCGGTATGATTTATGAACGGACCTTGCCCTCGTTTGTTTTGAATCATGAGGATGGAGAGAAGCCGGATACCCTGCTGGATGTTAAGGTGTATAGTCTGTATCGTGAACAGCATGTCCGTTCTCATTGGGAAAATCGGCTGCAAACGTTGGTATCCGACAAGCACGAGTAACATAAAATAGAGCATATTGCATAAATCCAAAGAGCGTCTTTCAATCAGAAAAATATAGATCGTAATGTTTCTATTTGTCTATATTTTTACTTGGAAGCGAGTTGAACCAAATTATGCAAAATGCTGAATTAAATGAAGCAGCAGAGGTTTGAAACGAACTTCAATCATTTGTTACACAATTGAAATATAGCTGCAATTGAACTCTAACAGACAGCGGGTAAACTTATCTCATGACCCCCTTTTTGATAATAGATTATGCTGTTGGGACCCGCTGTTTGCGGGTTCATTTTTTTTGTCCATACAAGTTTAACGATGAAATTTCTACACCAACACTCAGATGACAGAACTACTTTCCATTATCGTGTAAATATTTAGTTGGACTTATATAACATCTTTTTTCATATTCGGCTACAAACCTAGAACCCCCACAGCGTAATTTTACGCCGTGAGGGCTATTGTGGTTTTCTAGGTTTAAAACGGTACAACTTGCATTTGTTTCTGCTTAAAATATACCCATTCGGTGAATCCAATCTCTTGCAGACGTGTACGAACGTCATCCAGTTCATCGGCCACACGCTGCGGTTTATGGGCGTCCGATCCAAAGGTCACCTTCACTCCGTAATGATGCGCACGCTCCAGAATGGCATCGGACGGGTACCAGCCACCACTAAGCTTGGTTTTACCAGACGTATTAATTTCAATAGCCACGTTCGATTCTGCAATGACCTGCAACGTTTCATCAATGGCTTGATCTGCGATAATGTCCGAGAAAGGAGGATAATTTCCTTTCATGGCATCAATATGTCCGAGAATCTGGAACATGCCGCTTCGGGCTGATTGCCGAATCAATGCGTAGTAACTCTCTTTCACTTCAACCTTACGCGCATCGCTTAATCCATTCCAGCGGGTTTTGTTGAATATGCTGACATCTTCTGTATGGTGAACTGAACCAATAATATAATCAAAAGGAAATTGCCCCAACGTACTGCGATACAAATCGGCATGGGCAGGGAAATAGTCGGATTCAATGCCAAGCAGCACATCAATCTTGCCCGCGTATTCTTCCTTCAGAGCTAGTACTTCTTCCACGTAATGACGCAATTCCGACTTGCCCATCGCGATCCGGGGGAAAGCCTGTTCTTCGTCACTGCCGAAGTAAGGTGTATGATCCGAGATACCGATGACCTGAAGTCCAGACTGAATACCTGCCTCAATATAGTCGCGAATATTGCCGTCTGCATGACCACAACGAAAATGATGGGTGTGAAGATCAAATTTCATATGGAAATCCTTCCTTTCTCATGGCTCATTTATCATTCTGAACTGATGAACTGGGTCTCCGGCATGCCTTTGAGATCGCTCAGGAATTGCTGCATGGCCGAATTGAGATAACGACTTGATTTGTAAATAACTCCGACAGGGTGACTGACCTCCAGTTCACTGAGTGGAATCATACGCAGTGTGCCTTGCCGTAACTCATGGGCAACGGATTGTTTGGATATAACGGCTGCCCCGAGGTTAATCTCAACCATCCGTTTCACTTCCTCGCTGCTCGACAACTCCATGACGATATTGGGCTCAATATTATGTTTTTTGAAAATGCCTTCCGTAAAACGGCGCCCCACCGTATCCGGAGATAGCAAAATCAGAGGTGTGCTGCGCAGAACATCCACAGCAGCATGCTTTTGCTTCGCCAGTGGATGGGAAGGAGATACCACAAGTTCGAACGTATCATAATACAGCACGGACGTATTCAGGTTAGGATTACGCTCTGTAAGATAACCGATACCGAGATCGACCATACCATTCTCGACCTGGGTATAGATCTGTGAGGAAGGCAGGGATTGGATACTGGTCTTGATGAGTGGAAATTGATCCTGAAAGTAGGATAAGACCCGTGGCAAAATCTGAATGGCAATGGATGTGGTTGTACCGAGTCTGATATGTCCCTGAGGGGTCTCATCGAGATCCATCAGCTTCTGTTTCAGCTCTCCCACGATGTCCAGCATACGTTCGGCATGTTGAAGAAATACCTGTCCCCGATCGGTGAGGGTGACGGGTTGGTTCCGATCAACAAGAACGGTGCTGAATTCATCCTCCAGGCTCTTGATCTGGGCCGAGACGGCGGGCTGAGTCAAATTTAGGAGTTCTCCGGCTTTGCGGAAACTCATCGTTTTCGAGATGGTAATCAGCGTCTCCAGTTGACTGATATTCATGTATGGCCTCCTTGCATGTAAAATGTCTTCTGTCTATCCATAGGTGGAATCCCGTAACTGGTCATTATTCCGTTCCTTAAATTATAGGTGATTCAGGACAGCAGGGCAATGAAGGGAACATCATAGATTTGGGGAGGTCCATTAGAACGAGAAATTAATTTTATTTCAAGAAATTAAATTTTTAACATTTTAAGAAACAGTAAAAAAGTCCTAAATGCCTTTTGCCATGCCTCTTCATGGCAATTGTTCCTGCAACAGATGCGAAAAGCCTCGTTTTTTCGCTAGAATCAGCTATAAACATTTGCCCCGCGGATGACGATAAATTATAGTACACATGCCTTACCGAATTCTTGGTGAATTCTTGTACGTGATAAAGTATAATAAATTTATTGAATATGGGACTTTTGGTGTGTGACCAATAACCCAGTGTAAGGGGGACAACAGACAGTGAAAGCGGAAGTGATTAATCCTTTCCTGGAATCCGCACGGAACGTATTCGAACAGCTCATCCAGGTTTCGCCTTCCACCGGGAGTCTTGGCGTGAAAAATGTGGAGTACATTGCAGACCATGTCTGGATCGTGATCGGAATGACTGGACAACTGAGCGGAAACATCGTGTTTGGAATACAAGAGTCGGTTGCATTGAAAATTGTTTCTGCCATGATGGGCGGTTTTGTCATTACAGAAATGGACGAAATGAGTAAAAGTGCTATATCGGAACTTGGCAATATGATTAGCGGGAATGCAAGTACCATCCTGTCCAATCAGGGTGTCGTTGTTGATATTACACCTCCACAAGTGATGAATTCCGAATATCTGACTTCCTTTAGTGCAACGAAGGCATTGAGCATTCCTTTGCTGATGGACGGAATCGGTGAGATGGATATTCAAGTAATGATCTCGTAGAATAGAACCATACGCCTCTAGGGGCAATATGTGTTCAATACGGGAGGACGTCGGGTATGCTGAAAGATCAGGTTGTTTTTATCACAGGTGCGTCGAGCGGAATTGGTGCGCTCTGTGCGCAGATGCTGATAGAAGAAGGAGCCATACCGATTCTGGCTGCCCGCTCACGGGACAAGCTGGAAGAGATTGGTGCTTCGCTGAAAGGGCAACATGAACTGCTCACGTTAGATGTAACGAATGACGAGCAAGTTCAGATAGCCGTGGATGCGATGTTGCAGAAATACGGACGAATCGATATTTTGCTGAATAACGCTGGTTACGGAAAATTTGCGGCGATGACGGATATGTCTGTGCAGGAATTCGATGAGATGATGGACGTTAATTACATGGGCATTGTCCGCTGTACCAAGGCAGTGCTGCCGCAGATGTTACAACGAGGCAGAGGACAAATCGTGAATGTAGCTTCCATGGCTGGTAAGATCGGAACCGCCAAATCCGCTTCATATACGGCAACCAAACACGCCGTACTTGGCTTCAGCAATGCCCTGCGCCAGGAACTTCGCAAAACCGGAGTCACGGTAACGACCATTAATCCCGGACCCATCGATACACCGTTCTTTCAACGGGCAGACCCCTCCGGTAACTATGTTAATAACGTACGCTGGATGATGCTGAAGCCGGAAGAGGTTGCGGGGCATATGATCCGGGCGATGAAGAAGCGTAAGGAAGAAGTGAATCTGCCCAGACTGGCTTCGGCTGGAGTGTGGCTGTATCAGCTATTTCCGCGTCTCGCTGACAGGCTGTCGCACGGTGTAATGAATCAGAAGTAAGATGCAACAATGGGCATCATATATCGGATGAAAGAAGGGCTCCGCCGAGGGGCTTTTCTTTTTTTTATGTGCAAAGACATGTTTCATGAATAAGATTTGGTCCGCAGGCTTTTTTCGCATATAATGAAAGGTAATGTGATGACAGGCTTCGGTTTTATTAGTACAAGCAGGGCTAGAGCATCGAAACGAATAAATTTAAAGGATGGACATACATGACGAATCAAACATTTGCTTCAATTGGCGTAGAACAGGATCTTGAGGCTGTACTCGCCAGACATGGCATCAACGAACCTTCACCGGTACAGGCACAGACAATCCCGGTTATTTTGGAAGGTCGCGATGTGGTTTCGAAATCTCAGACGGGAACAGGCAAGACGCTCGCTTATCTGCTTCCACTGCTGCAATCCATCAAAAGTGACGTAAAAGGGACACAGAAACTCATCATAGCTCCTACACAAGAGCTGGCGATGCAAATTGTCCGCGAGGCACAGCGTTATGGGGAAGAACGCAAAATTGGCGTTCTGGGGCTAATTGGAGGTGCAGCGGTAAAACGTCAGATCGAGAAGCTGCGTGAGCACCCGGAACTGGTTGTGGGAACGCCAGGACGACTGAAGGAACTGATTACGCTGAAAAAGCTGAAAATGCACAATGTCTCCACGATCGTTATTGACGAGGCAGACCAGGTATTCCAGCTCGGCGGGGTAAGTGATGTGGACTTCGTATTGCGCAGTGCGCTGCGCGACCGTCAGCTCATCTTCCTGTCAGCAACGATTGATGAACATACTGCTGGACTCGCGAAGCGGGAGATGAAAGAGCCGGTACAGATCGGAATTGAACCGGACCGGGCAACCGCTGCGGGACTTGAGCATTTTTATTTTGTGGAGGAAAACCGCAACAAAATTGATATGCTGCGCCGTCTGGTTAGACAGTATAACCCGGATCGCGCCATCGTCTTTGTGAATGCTACCGAAGATATTGGCGAGGTTGAAGCGAAAATGAATCATCTGGGCTTCTCCGCAGCTGCGTTGTATGGGGATGCTGACAAAGTGACCCGTAGCAACGTGCTCTCCGCTTTCCGTAATGGCAAACTGCAACTGTTGATCGCGAGCGAGGTTGCAGCCAGAGGACTGGATATTGAAGGTTTGCCGATGGTCATTAACTATGACCCTGCATTTGATTCGGAACACTATGTTCACCGTGCAGGAAGAACAGGTCGTATGGGTCGCAGTGGTATCGTGTTGTCAATCGTGGATGAAACGCAAATTTTCATTATGCGCAAGTTTGCGCGGGAACTTGGAATCGAATTGCCGGAACGTGTATTATTCGGAGGTAAAGTGCTGGAGGCTGATCCGCGTCCGGATACGCGGCCTGAAGGGCATTCTTTCTCTAGAAAACCAGGGCAGTCCCGGGATCGTAAACCTGGTCAGGCCAACCGCAATGGTGGTGCCAGAACAGCTGCCTCGAATCAACGTCCGGCGGGCGGCAAGCCGGCTGGTAATACAGGCAGAACAGAACGGGACCAGGATCGCAAGAACAAGGGCGCTCCCAAATGGAGCAAAGGTAAAGAATCACGCTCTGAAGAATAAAACCTGACGAAAGAGGTGCAGGGATAGATGGATAACGTTCAACCACCCGTATTGAAAATCAACGGGCTAAGCGGAGGATATAGTGCCAAACGGCCCGTCCTCCACGGCATCGATCTGGAAGTTGGACGCGGAGAAATGGTCGGACTGATCGGATTAAATGGTGCTGGCAAAAGTACTACGATGAAGCATATTTTAGGATTGATGACCCCTCAACAGGGAGAAGTGCGGGTCATGGGCAAGAAGCGGGACGAAGACCCACAGGTATATCAATCGGCCATGGCCTTTGTACCGGAATCTCCTGAGCTGTACGACGAGATGACAGTTATGGAGCATCTGGAGTTTACGGCCAGAGCATATGGTGTCTCTGAAGCTGATTTCAAAAAGCGTACGGAGAAACTGCTCGACTTGTTCCGCATGAATGAGAAAAGTACAAGTCTGTCGACCCACCTGTCCAAAGGTATGCGGCAAAAGGTCATGATCATGTGTGCTTTTGTGGCCGGCCCGCCACTCTATATCATTGATGAACCTTTCCTGGGACTTGACCCGCTCGGAATCCGCTCTTTGCTTGATTTTATGCTCGAAATGAAGGCTTCGGGATCATCGATTCTGCTCAGTTCACACATTCTGTCCACCATTGAAAATTACTGTGACCGTTTTATAGTCCTGCACCGAGGACAGGTCATTGCACATGGGACGCTGAATGAGCTGCGTACTCAATTCGGGGAATCGAATGCCACGTTGGAGCATATGTTCTATTCCCTTGTACAAGGCAGGGATTAAGCATGGATCTTAAGCAGCTATGGAAGCAAAGACGCACGGGATTCTGGAATGGAATTCTGCCTTATCTGGGTTATGTCATTCAGAGCGGCGTAGCCATGGTTTTCTTATTTCTCGTCATTGCGTTCTCCGCCTGGTATACATCGTTTGTACAGCACATTCCGGCGGGATTTCCGATTCGCTGGATTACGCTGCTGTTGCTGGCACCCCTGGTGCTGTTTAGCAGTTATCGTACATATCTGCATCCGGCAGACATCGTATTTTTACGTCCGCAGGAATATCGGATGCACGAATATCTGAAAAACAGCTTCGCTCGTGGCATTATCTATAAAACCTTGGGTATGCTGCTCGTATTTGTAACGTTGTGGCCGCTCTATGTTCGAGCAGATCAGGATGCAAGGCCATTTGGGTGGTTTATCCTGCTTCTCCTGTTATGGAAAGGGTTATCGAGCTATGGGGCTTGGCAAGAACTGCGCATGGTGCAAATCGGTGCCGCCAGAGGATATCGTTTGCTCCGATGGGCATTGGCTGTACTGGCGATTGCCGCCTGGCTGTGGCAGCCTCCACAACGAAGCATCTGGTTCCTGCTGCTGCTGGCTGTCGTTTACATCGTTGCCCTGCGTATCCCTCTGAAACATCGGGTTTCATGGGAACGTCTCATTCAGGTGGAGCAGGGCCAGGCTGGCCGAGTGATGCGTACGCTGGGTTGGTTTGTAGATGTGCCTTCATCAGGCCAAAAAGTAAGTTCTCGCCGCTGGCTCAGCAAATGGGGGAGTGGCCTCCCGTGGAATGCAGGGAAAGCCTATCGCTATCTGATCACCAAAACGTTCATCCGAACTGAAGTGTTCTCCATCGTTGTGCGTTTAGTTGTGCTGGGCATGCTGCTGTCCTGGTGGACGGCAGGCAGTTATTTTGGTATTGGTGTATACCTGTTCTTCCTGCTGCTTGCAGGTGTGCAACTGGGTGCGCTGCGACGCAGTCATAGTGAATCGTTCTGGATTATGATTTATCCCATCTCGGGAGAGAGTCGTCGTTCCCAGGTGCTGGGGTTCATCTCGAATCTGCATGCGCTGGTTGCCTTGCTTATGTGGCTGCCGATGTTGGCTGGAGGATGGAGTGGACTGAGCATGACCATAGCAGCACTGGTCCTTGGTGTGCTGGTCATCTACTTGATGCGACGTTCTCAGGGCAACAAGTGGTTGAAGGAAGAAGAGGATGAATGAACGGTTGGGCGTCTGACTAGTTAACGTTCGATGGCAACGCCGACTAGGGGCTCTCGCGTAACATAATCAAAGAAGGGTATTCCGAGCTGTATCCCGGAATACCCTTCTTTGTGCTACAGTCAGCTTACCTTGTTCCGACTCCTGGTAAGGACGTATGGACTAACAGAGGAACGATTTTGTGATAATGACGAGCAAGATGAACAGAACGAGAATAGCACCTGTATTTGTAAATCCTCCGTAACCGTAACCGCCACATCCATACCCGCCTCTTGTTTCTTCAACTACTCCAGACATATGTTCATTCCCCTTTCAAGTGGTGTTAGGCACGCCCTTGCGTACATCGTATATTATGTGCCTTGGGGATAGGCTGATTGGGCCGTTGCCCGGTAAAGCCTGAAAATCATCGTTTTGGGCATTTGCCCGTCAAAGTAGCCATACGTTTTCAAAGCACACACAAAATACCCCTTCATATCGAGAGACATTCATCAGGATACAAAGAGGTTCATATTAGTAAGGAAACGGACGTTAGTCCGCTCCCAGACTTATTTATTTGGATAAGCATTACTGCATATGAATTAAGTTGTCTGTAGATCCAAAACGCCACGATAGATCGTATCGAACAGATCTTCCAGTCCGGATTCTTCAATACAGGAGAAGGCAACTCGAAGATCAGCCTCACCCAGCGCGATGGTACCGACGCCGTATTTCTGTAGCAAATGGGTCCGGAGCTGCTCTGCGCCCACATCCTTCAGCTTCAGACACATAAAGTAACCTGAGTTGAACGGATAGTAATCCCATACCTCACCGTATTTACCGCTATCGAGAATGGATTTTACTTTGTTGGCGCGGCCTTTCATGATTTCAAACTTCTCCAGCTTCTGTGCTTCGAACTCAGGTGCTTTCAGCGCATCCAACACAAAAGTTTGGGAAGGATGCGGACCACTGGAGATGGTTGCCCGGATAATACCGAGTGTTTTTTGCTCCAGAGCATGGAGAACTGCAGCATCTTCATGGGCGTACGTAATGAATCCAACGCGGAAGCCCCATACAAATTCTTCCTTCGTGGCACCGTCAACTTTGACAGTTAACACACGTGGGTGGAGGTTCGCCAGTTTGCCAAACAGGGATTCGTGAATGGAATCTTCGAAGAAGAGACCAAAGTAGGCATCATCTGTCACAGCAACGACATTCACACCAGCCTCAGCTGCTTGACGGATCGTATCCACGATTGCGTCTGCTTCTTCGGCTCCAGGCGTATAACCTGTTGGGTTGTTCGGGAAGTTAAGCAGCACGATGGCTTTGCCTTTGTCCTTCTGCGCCAGCAACGCTTCGAGTAGGCCAGCGCTGTTGAAGTTCAATTGTTCATCGAACAGCGGATAATGAACTAACTCGCCGTGACGACGAATTCCAAAGGTCAGCTCATAATTTTCCCAGTTTTTATCCGGATATATAACAGCGTCCCCTTCTTCGGCGAACAGGTCGGCTACAATACTCAGTCCATGAGTTAATGCGTTAGTCACAATGGGGTTACCAAACGTTTTACCTTCAAGGGAAGGTGTTTCCTTCAGCATCTTGTCTCTCCATACGGTCCGCAACTCAGGCTTCCCTGCAGGCGGAGCGTAAGGGTACAAATCCTTCGGTTGGTATGCGGACAGTTTATCTTGAATAACAGCTAAGTGCATCGGCACACCGCCCTCAAGAGCAATACCAATCGTAGCATTGTAGGTTTTGGCCAGACTTGCTGCTTCAGCAGACTGACTCAAGATACCTTCTTTTGGAAAATAGATTTCTTTGCCGAGCTGCGACAGCATGGAGTAGACGTGACTGCTGCCTGCCTGAATACTTTCGTTCAACTGTTCAGCCAGTGGATTCATTCTTTTCATCCTTCCAAGTCTTTGGGATTCAACTGCCTAACATTATAACACCTTGCCTTGCCCCCGTCACGGAAATTACGCATAATGACAGTTTTATCACTTCACCGCGTTGTTGCGGGTGTTATTGAGTTAGGTTAATGTTACTTTCTCCCGGTTGATTATACTATGAAAACTGGATGTTATTTTTGATGAAAAGGACAATATTTCCGCATCATTTCGGCAGTTTCCGCATCTCGTCCTTCGTTACGCTGCTCCAGTTCGCCACTAATATGATCAAACCGTTCAGCCGAGAGGTTCTGTCCAAATTTGAACTTGGCACTGATCCGTTCAGGAACAATGCGGACTACAGCAACGGCCTTGAGATTACCCTTGTAGCGGGGGTCAGCTGCATCAATGGGGATATATCCTCCCTGCGGTTGGAGTTTCTCCATGAAGCGTTGCAGAACCTTGCCCTTGATGTCCAGATCCTGAATCGGCTCTGCCTGTCCGAATGCCATGACACTTTTGAAAAAAGAGGTTGCCGGACAAGCTAAATCGGGATCACTGAAATAAGATGGAATCAAGGAAAACTCTTCTGCTACGGTAAAACTGACGGAGGAATCCTGCTTGATCTGCTTCATCTTCTCCCCGGCAAGACTGCCGTGAAAATAAAAACAACCGTCCATATATACAAAGTTTAGCGGTGTTACCCGTGGCTGCCCGTCTGGACTGACCGTCCCGAGAAAACCAAAGGAGCATTGGTCCAGAAATGTTATTATTTCTTGCTCTTCATCTACATTGAATTCTTTTCTTCTCATCGGTGTTCCCCCTTGAATGGCATGTGAATTAGAATCGCTGTACCTTAGCCATAACAATAGAACCTGCATTGACATATAAAAAGATCCAATTTACATTCATTTTAATAGACCAATTTATTTGGAAATAGAGGTGCACGATGGAATTGTGGCTGCCTATGGATTCATACGAGGTTCAACACCGTTACAAGTACGAGGCATTGTACCATGCTTTACGTGATGCCATTCATGCAGGGACGCTGGTTGGAGGTACAAGGCTGCCTTCCACCCGAGAGCTGGCACGTCAATATGAAATGTCACGCGGCTCCGTGGCCCAGGTATACGACATGCTGCTCGCCGATGGTTATGTGCGGGCACATAGGGGAAGAGGAACTTTTGTTTCGGACACCTTAACAGCGCAGGAACATGCGGAACAGGAGGCAATCATTCAACTTTCCCCATGGGGAGAGCGGGTGAGTACGCTGAATATTCAGAATCAAAAGGAAAAACGGTCAGCCTTTGAAAGGGAGCAGCAGGTCATCAACTTCCATGTACAGCGTATGCCAGCCGAGCATTTCCCACAAGCGGAATGGAAAAGTGCGCTGGCCGCTGTTCATCGGAGCGGGTCTCATGAACGCAGTGGTGCTGCTGGAGACCCCGAACTGCGTGAGGCCATTGCATCACATCTGAGGTGGACACGGGGCATCCAGGCTGAGGCATCACAGATCGTGCTGTTTAGTGGTTCCATGCAGGGCATCACTTTGCTGGCACAGCTGCTTATCCCTGAGGGGACCTCTGTTGTATTGGAAAATCCGGGATATCAGGGAATTGCTCATGCCGTAAAGTCCTGTGGAGGAAAGATTATTCCAGCAGAAGTAGATAACGGGGGGATTATTCCGCAGTCCTGGGAAGCGAAGACGTTATTTGTGACACCAACCCGCCAGTTTCCTACAGGAGCAGTACTTGGTCTGGACAGACGGAGAGCCTTACTTGAATGGGCTTCGGGGCGAAATGCCGTCATTATTGAAGATGATTATGATAGTGAATTTCGCTGGGGAGGTAGGCCGATTGAACCGCTCAAAGTACTCGATCGTGAACAACGTGTCATCTATGTCGGATCGTTCTCACAAACGATGGTTGCATCCTTCCGGCTTGGTTACGCGGTTTTGCCACCTGGCCTGGTGCAACCACTGATCGCTGCAAAAGCACTGTACGAACCCGTACCTCCTGCTCTTCTGGAGCAGCGTGCACTTGCGAAGTTTATGACGCGAGGGGGGTATTTGCGCCATCTAAGAAGGTTAACCCGTCTCTATGGGGAACGGCATGCTTTTTTTGTCAGTGAGATGAAGCGGGAATTACCGGAACCTTTCATTATGCAGGCTGGGGATGCTGGATTGCATATTTATGCTACGTGGAAAGGGGATATCGACAGTTACGAGCGGTTCAAGGTACTGGCCCAGGAAGAAGGTGTCGTATTCCGCGATGCGGTGCGTTATCGGCTGACTCCTGGTCATCCGGCTGTGTGTTTTGGCTTTGCACATCTGGAGAAAGAGGAGATTCAAGAGGGGATAAGACGAATGCGGTTAGCATGGGAGAAGTGCACATTTTCGTTTCGGTGAATTCCGCTGTATAATAGGATAAGACGTTTCGCTCCAGCAGGAGCAGAAATCATATATAATCACATATCGCATCATTTTTGATGCAGTATGCAAAAGAGATTAACTTTCAAGGGGGAGTGGCGACATGCTGCAGGCATCGCCGTCATCTTTTGTTATTTTGCCCGCCGTCGCCAAAATTGTCTGCGAACCGGGATGGAAGTGGCAGAAGCGGGAAAAACCGATGCAAAACTATGACTTATTTTATGTATGGAGTGGTGAAGGGACCGTTGTGCTGAATGACCAGTCGTATGAAGTTGGCAAGGGTAGTTGTTTTCTGTTCAGGCCAGGCGATCATCCTACCGCAACACATAACAAGCAAAAACCTTTGGTACTTACGTATATTCATTTTGATGTAGATATACCCGTTAATGATGTTCCCCAATCTTATCGTGAGGTACTGGAAACGGTGGAATTCGAGCATTTGCTGGCTCGGTATGTAAGACTGTTCCTATCCGATGTATATGGGCGGGATGAAGAGAGCCGGCTGATTCTGAAACAGCTGATGATTCATTTGCTGCGTGCAGATACAGAAGCTCCTGTGGAGAAAAAGGTGAGCAACCAGTTGTCTGATGTCATCCAGGAGGTTGCTAACTATGTTCGCCAGCATCCAGGGATTACACATCGCGTGGAAGACCTCGCTGCAAGGGCTGGATTATCACCTCGATACTTCTCGATTAAGTTCAAGGAATTAATTGGATCTTCCGTGCAATCCTATATCATTCGCATGCGCATTGAGCGGGCTGAACATCTGTTGGTGCACACTGGCATGAATGTGACCGAGGTGGCAGATGCCCTTGGGTACCGCGATATCTTTTTCTTCAGTCGTCAGTTCAAACAGTACACCGGCAAAAGTCCATCTGAGATTCGATAGGGTCTCTCTGGCCGGTAAAATATGGCAACGTTTCAATTCTGGGAAGCAGGGGTAAGTATGTAGCATTCCAGACGATCGAAAGGGGGAACTTGTGATGAACGGAAAACGTCGGGTCCGCAACCGGGGATGCTCTATCAGGGGCTTTAATATTTTCCGGAACCGCCTGCGCCGCTCCAAACCGGCAGAGGAAATGCAGGACGTATGGTTTTAAGGAATGGTCAGAAAACCAATATGACGAAGCTTAGCTTCGTATTGCATGTATACATGGAATGGGAACGGTAATCATCCGACTTCTGCATAACTCTGAAGCGGATAATCGAATTCTCTGATCAGCAAAAGGTACTCATAGCCTGGACACTTTACCCTAAAAAGGTGTTCCGGCTGTGAGTACCTTTTTTATATGGGCCAAAGTTCTGTGTAATCTCTTTCTTTAGATCGGAAAATAAAAAAGATGACTCCTGTTGCTCAGGAATCATCTGCGTATTGCTCAATGGATTGGTTTTAACCGACCGAGCAATTCTCCCATTTTGACGGAGTCGCCAGGCTGCAAGCCCGGTTTCGGTTCGAATGTGCCGCTCTGCGTTAACAGTACGACGGTGGAACCGAATTCAAAATAGGCGAGGTCATCGCCTTGTGCCCATGAACTTACGTCTGCACCCGCGTACTGTATGCTGCTCACGTTCATTGCGCCTACTTTCACGACAGCCACTTCTCCAAAGTCATGAGCAATATACGTAATGAGCCTTTCGTTGCGACTCAGCACTGATTTCATATGGGTCAGACCAAAATCATTTACAGGATAAACCTTGCCCTTAATATGTTCACTCTCAATGCGACGACCGCTAACAGGAGCGTGAATGCGGTGATAGTCGCGTGGGCTGAGATACAGGACAAAAGCATAACCGTGCTTGTACTTCTCCAGATGTGGTGAGTGGTTTAATAATTCAGCAAGTGTATAATTTTGTCCCTTAACATTCAGGAGCGTTCCAGCAGATACAGGACCGGCTGCCGTGATTTTGGCATCTACCGGACTGATCAGTGCATGTTCTGAAAGTTCAAGCGGGCGCATGCCCGGTTTAAGTTTACGTGTAAAGAAATCATTCAAAGAACGATATTCCTTCCAGTCTTTCTCAGCTTCCTGAACAGGGATGTCGTAGGTCCGGACAAAATAAGGGATAAATGCCTTGCTTCCCCGGCTCTTGGAGAAGGCTCCCACAGTCCGGGAGATCCATTTGCGAGAAGAAAGCTCGGTCATTAACCGCAACAGCGTTTTTGCCATGAATATCCCCCTTAGGGTTAGTGCGAACTTCTAGGCCGGCAAGACCGGCCGTTCTGCATAATATTGACACAGAATGCCCACGAAATCAATATAGGCCGCGATCATACGTCTGGGGTTGCCTCGGTATGCGCGAATTCTGCTCCAGCAGCAGACGTCCGTAAGCCATCGGTTGCCGGTAGCTGGCTTTCCAAGTCTCTGTCATCCCGGCCTTGCGGAAACCATAGCGCTGATCCCTTCCGTTGCATTCGATAAAATAAATCTTGCCGTTCTCTGTTATCCCCAGGTCAAGTCCGAGGTCCGCAAGATGAGGCAGGCTTGAAGCTAGCGTCCGGGCGATTCGGAGCCCGACAGACCGGATTCTGGCCTCCAGTTCAAGTGCATGCCAATCGTTTGTCTCCAAGTCAAGTGCTTCAGCCAGCGTCATGACTTTGCTGCCTTGGGCGATATTGGTAACAAACGTATGGGCCGGAGCCACCTTAGCGAATATACCCGTGATCCCCCACAAACCGTCACTTCCACGCTGTACGGATACTCGCAGATCTACAGGTCTTCCTTCAAAGCGAACCAGAGGTATGCGTTCTTCAATAAGATAGGCATGTCGGAAAATACGGCGCAGGGTGGCTGATGGCAATTGTCCCTTATTCAGTCGAAAGGTTGCCCATCCCTTGCGTGAAGTCCTTGTCTCGCATGTCAGTTTCCATTGACCATCCTTTTGGAATATACGCATAATGCCGTGACCGATGCTTCCGCTGCATGGCTTGATCACCAGATCATCGTAATGTTCCATCATATATGCCAAAGACTCAGGTGTAGCTTTGACCGCACGGGGGAGATGTTGCCTGAGAGCGGGGTCCTGATAAAGCATCTCGTGAATATGATCTTTGCGGTATCGATTGCGGACATTGTATACCTGTATGCCCTGCAACAGCAGTTTGGTCACCTGATGCTGCTCCGAACGGCGAAGCTGGAGTGCCCGGTTATGAATAACGGAGGGCAAGGGCATTCTTTGACGAACGTATATGCCATCTTTTTTTACATAAGCAATACAGGTTTTGGTGTCCGCATCCACGTCTTCCAGCCGCAAAAAACAAGGTGTTAATCCATAACAGGCCGCTGCCTGTTCAACATTCGCGAGTGATTCCTGACCCGTTCTTCCAGCTGGTATCCCCCGGTACATGCGTGAATCGAACATAATACCGATCGTTTCTTGTAGCATGACCGTTCCTCCTTCAATGTTATCGCGACCATGGATCGTCCATCCATAAAATGCCGGCCTGTCTCCGCATGGTTGGACATCACGATAACGCAGACCGGAATCATGATGCATCGATATGCATCGACATGTACTTGTTAGCCTTCCGTTTCCACGCAATCCAGGTAGAGGTGGGTCGCTGTGCGGATGGGAAGTCATTTTACGGATTTATACAAATGCTTATGGATTATCTTATGACATTGCTGGATCAGGGGCGTGGACAGCCGCCTTTCATCTAAAGCCGTGCACAGCCTATTTCGCCATGGACAAGTGAATCACTCATATGTTGACTCCTACACTCATCCAATGTTATCGGCAAAAGTCGTGATTTGAAGTGGCAGATGCCTATATCGAAGCATATGATGCCGGAGACGAACGTTAGAGGAAGGAGCTAGCTGCATGAGTAAAAAAGGCAATAAGAAGGTTCCTACGCCAAAACTGCGGCATGTGAGCCCCAAATTTAAGGAACTGGATCTGACCAATCGACGGTCAGACACAATGGACTCAGGTTTCACTTCGAATAGGGAAGAACGCTTGAATACAAATAAACGGAATTCGAAGGCCATTCAGGCATCAGATGAATTCCTATCCGAATCAATGGAGTTACCTGCTTCAACGAACGAGATGGAAGATCTGGATATCTTAACTAAAGTCGTCAAGCCGGAACCCGTAGAGTCTGATAGCGAGAAAGTTGTCGAGACGCAAGATAACCTGGAAAAGCAGATTCAGGTCAGCAGCGTGGCTCCGCTTGTTCTGGAAGAAGAGGTGGGTATCAACAAGCTAGAAACAGCGAGCAGGGACCGACTGCAGATCCTGAACCAGAACCAGATGCCAGGTCATACCGGACACTATATCTACACGGACGACTTGAGTGAATTTGCTGTTACGGAGAGCAAACTGGCTCCTTTCTCTGTGGATGCCTCCAAGCTGAAACCGGATGCGGTCGGCAGTGAAGCATTGCAGGATTATGCGGTGACCAGCATTCACATTGCAGACGGGGCAATTGTTTCTGCGAAACTTGCGGAAGCGTCTGTATCTGAGGAGCACCTGATTGACGGCTCCGTGTCTGGTCACAAAATACGAAATGCTTCTATTGCCGGTGAGAAAATCAGAGATGGCAGCATTACTTCTCAGAAGCTTGGCAACCAGGTAATCGATTCGGCCAAAATTGCCGATGGTTCCATCGGCACAAGACATCTCAGCCGTATGCTGGTAACGGAAGAATTAATCAAGAATCATGCCGTAACTGGAGACAAAATCGCGATTAGCGGCGTGGACACAAGGCATCTCACGGGAGGAGCTGTGCATACCTCCAAACTGGCTGACGATGCAGTGACCACATCCAAAATTCGTGAAGGTGCTGTCACAGGCAGCAAAATCGAAGAACAATCCATTGAGTCTCACCATATTCAGGCAGGTGCTGTTAAACAGACACATTTGGCAGAAGGGGCTGTAGGTCGTTCACAGCTATCAAATGGTAGTATTGGAAGTGACCAGATTGAGGATGGATCCATACAAACAAGACATTTAGCTGAGGGTTCGCTAAGTGGAAGACATCTACTGGACGGTTCAATCGGTTCAAGCCAGATTCGCGCTCGTGCAGTTGGCAAGGAGCAGATTGGCAATGGAGAAGTATACAATGAGCATTTGACGGAAGGCGCAGTAACCAGCAGCAAATTGGCAGACCAGTCTGTTGGAACAGCAAAATTGCTGGAACAGTCCATTACGGCCTCCAAGATTTCCGATCAGAGCGTCATTTCTTCCAAAATTGCAGATGAAGCTGTACAGGGCAAGCATCTTGCCAAAGGGTCCATTCGTGCGGAACACATTGCGAATCGGGGAATCACGCCGGTACATGTGGATAATTCCGCAATTCACTCCATTCACATTGCAAGTGGAAGCATTGAGACAACCCATCTATCTACTGGAAGTGTGTCCGGAGATGCTCTCGCAGATGGCGTGGTGTCTGAGCGGCATCTTGCAGAGTCGGCAGTAGGTACGTATGAATTGCAGGATGCTGCCGTTACAGACGTTAAGCTCGCGGATGGAAGTGTGACAACAGAAAAGCTTGGAACGGCATCGGTTAGTAGCAGAGTGCTTGCTCCGGGAAGTGTTATATCCTCGCATCTTGCGAGTGGTGGAGTCACAGGTACACATCTGGCACCAGGCAGCGTGGGTTCCGAGGCCCTGAGACCTTATGCCGTAAAATCGGAACACCTGACAGAACATGCCGTGGGTGTACCTCATCTTCAGCCAGGCAGTGTTGAAACGGATGCTATTGCCCGGGCCGCGGTCACAACAGACAAATTGGCTATTGATAGTGTAACTTCAGCCCAGTTGGCTGGAGGGTCCGTTTTTCCGCCTCATCTAACAGATCATGCGGTTACCTCCCCCAAGCTCTCACCAGAGAGTGTTGCCACAGATAAACTGGCGGATTTTGCTGTCACGTCAGCTAAACTGGCAGATGGCAGCGTGACTTCTTCCAAGATTATGGCAGAGAGCATTAACGCCAAACATATTCCAGCAGGAACCATTCGCGGTTATCACCTGAAGCAGCATGCCGTTTCACTGGAACATTTGTCGGAGGAAATACGTTCACCAGAATTATTCGCCGATGGCAGTATTACCGGCAACAAACTGCGGCATGGGTCCGTTACTGCGAACCATTTGACAGCGGACTCGGTATCCGGGACAGAATTACAACAGGCTGCTGTAGGTAGCGAGCACTTGCAGCCATCCGTTGTGCAATCCGTCCATCTGGTTGAAGGAAGCGTGAAGTCTGAGCATTTGGGAACTCATGTAGTGAGTTCACAGCATCTGAAGGCAGACATCATTCTTGAGGAACATATTGCTGAACAGGTGGTCACATCCCATCACTTGGCACCTGGATCTGTCGAAACTGACCATCTGGCACCTTTATCCATTACAGCAGCTCATCTTCAGCCAGGTTTGATCAGTGGTTTGCATCTTCAGGCAGAGTCGACAAGTGCTATTCACCTGCAGCAAGGATCCGTACATTCCCGTCATATTCAAGATGGTGAAATTCTTCCTCATCATATCCATGAACGCAGCATCGGAACGTCCCATCTGGAAGAAGAAGCAGTAAGTACGATTATATTACAGGATGAATCTGTAACACGCTCAAAACTGGCGAGTGGTAGTGTTGATGGCAGTAAATTAGCCGCAGGGACAGTATCGGCTACCCACATTGCAGACGAAAGTGTGCAAACCCGCCATATCCAAGAAGGAGCAATCCTTGCTAATCATATTCAAGAGTGCAGTATTGGCTCAGTTCATCTGGAAGAGGAGTCTGTAAGTGCGGTTCATTTGCAAAATGGATCTGTAACGAGTGACAAACTGGCGGATGGCAGTATAAACGGCAGCAAATTGCTCGAAGGTACGGTATCAGGGATCCATATTGCATCCGAAAGTGTGCAATCCGGGCATATTCAGGCAGACGCCATCCATGCTGACCATATTCAGGAGCGAAGCATAGGCACAACCCATCTGGAAGAGGAAGCAGTATGTGCGATTCACCTGCAAAATGGGTCCGTTATCAGTGCTAAACTGGCCGACAGCAGTGTAACCGGCAGCAAATTGCTCGAAGATGCGGTGTCGGGAATCCATATCGCTTCTGAAAGTGTGCAATCCCGCCATATCCAGGAAGGAGCGATCCTTGCTGACCACATTCAGGAGCACAGCATCGGCATGTATCACTTGGAAGAGGAAGCAGTAAGTGCCATTCATCTCCAAAATGGATCTGTAACAAGTGCCAAGTTGGCTGACGGCAGTGTAAACGGCAGCAAGTTGGTTGAAGGAGCGGTATCGGATATCCACATTGCAGACGATAGTGTGCAATCCCGTCATATTCAGGAGGGAACAATCCTTGCTGATCATATTCAAGAGCGCAGCATAGGCACAGCCCATTTGGAAGAAGAGTCGGTAAGTGCAATTCATTTGCAAAATGGATCTGTAACGAGTGCCAAACTGGCGGACGGCAGTATAAACGGCAGCAAGCTACTCGAAGGTACGGTATCCGGGATTCATATCGCATCGGAAAGTGTGCAATCCGGGCATATTCAGGCAGGAGCCATTCATGCTGATCATATTGAGGAGCGCAGCATAGGCACAGCCCATCTGGAAGAGGAAGCAGTAAGTGCAGTTCATCTGCAAAACGGGTCCGTAACAAGTGCCAAACTGGCCGATGGCAGCATTAATAGCAGCAAATTACTCGAAAATACCGTATCGGGAATTCATATTGCACCGGAAAGTGTGCAAAGCCGGCATATCCAGGAAGGAGCGATTCTCGCTGACCATATTCAGGAGAATAGTATCGGCACGTCCCATCTGGAAGAGGAATCGGTCAGTGCGGTAAATCTGCAAAATGGATCTGTAACGAGTGCCAAATTGGCTGATGGCAGCGTGAGCGGCAGCAAATTGCTTGAAGATACGGTGTCAGATGTCCACATCTCAAATGGAAGTATACAATCCCGCCATATCCAAGAGAGAGCCATCCATGCTGACCATATTCAAGAGCGTAGTATTGGGATCTCCCACCTCAAAGCGGAATCAGTCAGTGCGATTCATCTGCACAATGGTTCCATAACAAGTGCCAAACTGGCCGACGGCAGTGTGAATGGTAATAAATTGCTTGAAGGAGCGGTATCGGCTATCCACATTGCAGATAAAAGTGTGGAATCTCGGCATATTCAGGATGGAACGATTCATGCTGATCATATTCAAGAACGCAGTATTCGCACAACCCATCTAGAAGAGGAAGCAGTAGGCGGGGTACATCTGCAAAATGGATCAGTCACAAGTGCCAAATTGGCCGACGGCAGTGTAACTGGCAGCAAACTGAGTGAACAAAGCATTACCTCCAATCACTTGAATGCGGGAATTGTAGGTCCGGCCCATTTGAGCGAAGAGATATGGAATGCGATTCGTCAGTTCAGTGGAGAAACGCTCGAACAACTGGCAGCGATCAAAAAACAAGAGGCATTGCTTCAAGCGGGAAGTGAGGCTGTACCACCATCACAACCGGCAATTGTCGTGGAACCCTCAAGTGTCGATCTGATGGAAACGCAGTTTATCCAGACGTCGAGTCAGGAGCTGGGGCAACAACAAGAGCATCTATCGCAAGCTAACCAGCTTGGAGATTCATTGACGACAGCTGGCACGGTCCAGCCACAGTCTGAATTTTCACAAGAGATCGATGGAAATAAGGAGTTCAAGCTGAGGGAGCAAGCAGTTAAGCAGGAGCATTTGAGTGATGGAGCTGTTGGAAGCAGCCAGTTGCAGCATGGAGCTGTGGGTCCTGAACACCTGTCATTCCAGCCCGTACGGAGTGTCAGCCGTCAGCCTGTGGTGCAGCAGTTCGGTATGGAGGCCTTTATACTGCCTGAGGATGAACAGTGCGTGGAAGTAACGGTAGCCTTTGAGGAGTCGTTTATATCGGAGCATTATGTGATTGTTGCTATGTGTAATGATCGGGGATTCCAGGTGTCACTCCTCTCCCAGAGTGAGGATGAAGCCGTGCTGGAAGTGTCACGTACTGCGGGCTCCACACACACCTACGGATTGTTATCATGGATTGCCGCTGGGCCTTCAGTGTAAAAGTGTGAGATCATGAGTCTTCATTAAAGATAACTTTAGAGGAATGATTTCACATGTTTAAATAGACAAAAGCGGTTCCCGGATATGTCCGGGACACCGCTTTTTTTCATATATAAGCTTGATCCGTTCGGACGATGAGGGGTGCCTGAACGATTGAATATGAGTTCAACAACGAATGATTCTTACAGTCCTACGGCTTGATAAGCTTTGGTAATTGCAGTAGCTTCAGCAGAAGTTGCTCCGTACAGATCTTTAGCGGCTTGGATTGTCGCTGTTTTGGCAGCAGCAAATTTGGATGTAGGCGTCAGATAGTTCACAAGTGTGCTGTAGAAAATCTGAATGGCTTTATCACGCCCGATTCCTGTTACAGTCACGCCATTATGTGTGCCGCCTTGAGCAGCAAGATAGTAGGCTTTGTTAATGATACCGCTGTTGGTATGAACGCCTCCATTGTCAGCTGTTCCAGTATAACGGTCAGCGTATTTGTCAGGTTGTCCATACAATGTAGGGTTGGATAGGGAGCGCAGTGCATCGCCTGCAATGTTAGGTGTGTAAATGTCATCACCTATCAACCAGTTTTTGCTTTGGATGGTATTGCCGAAGATATCTGCGAAGGCTTCGTTCAATGCGCCCGGCTCATTGCGATACTCCAGATTGGCCGTGTTCTCAATGACTCCGTGAGTCAATTCATGACCAACGACGTCCAGATCACCGGACAGGGAAGTAAAGGTTGTACCATCTCCGTCACCAAATACAATCTGTACCCCGTTCCAGAACGCGTTATTGTAATTGGAGCCGTAATGTACCGTGGATTTAATCAGCAAGCCGTTACCATCCAGACCGTTACGGTTGAATTTGTTTTTGTAGAAATCATACGTGGCAGCAGCATAGGCATGGGCATCTACTCCGGCACGATCAGTCCATACATTATCGGAATCCGTCAGGAGAGTACCAGGAATGGTGGAGCGATTGCTTGCGGTGTAGGTTTCAATCCCTTTTCCGCGAGTGGTATCTTTCAGTTGGAAGGTACTGCCGGATTGGGTAGTTGTAAGGGTCTTGGTATCACCAAGTACACCTGTACCTGTGCCTGTTGCGAAGTTGATGATGTCATATTGAGAAACGATACTGCCGTCAACGGCATTTACGAAATATTTGGTACGTAGTGGGGCGGGGTCCAGCACATTGACTTCGGTAATGTAAACAAGGTAGGTTTGGTCATCTTCCTCATTATGGTAAATGTTCAGTTCCGCTTCAGGGGTTTTCTGAGGTTCGCCAAGCTCTCCAACGCGGGAAGTGGCTTCTTCCGATGCAATCTTGATCGCATCTTCTGCGCTGATTTCAGCGACACCGTCATTAGGGATAGCTTGTTCTTCAACTGGTGGGAGATCACCAAGTGCGGATGAAACCTGGCCAGTTTTGTCTAAGTGGATCGTTTGCTCGGCACCGTACACTGGAATTCCTTTAATGTACTGTTTCAGGCGGAAGTGTCGTACACCAGAGGTGTCTGTAGTTCTTTTAATAATTTTGAGTTGGGATTTCACGTCGGAATTCAGGAATTGTTCCTGTTGTCCAAGGAAATTGAAGATCGTTTCGTCAGAGCCGCTGTTCAACGAGATACCCTCCTCAGAGGCATAAGGGGCCTGCAATGGAATGGACTGATCAGACAATGGAGCTGCAGCAGCAGAAGATACGGAAGCGAGCAAAAGAGCTCCTCCAAGAATTGTTGGCATAACTTTAGAAAATTTCATAGTAAACTCTCCCATTCTCAATATGATTTTTTGGAAAACACATGATTATGCCAATCTCGGTTGGAGTTCCGTCTGCAACTTGGGCAGCGCGGAGTGTGGGGCTGAATCTGAAACGTGGAATATGACAAGAAACGATAAAGAACAAAGTCGGCAGAGCCTGTATGCCTGTGGTAGGGCGTGTCAAAGGAATACCGTTTATTCGGTTCAGCCATGAGGCTTAATCGTTTATTGTGCTTCCTCTTTCAGAAGCCTGGGGTCTTGTCCACTTGCGAAGCAGAAGATGTTCTTACGGAGCCGGGGTGTTCGTTCCGGGTTCACATAATAAAGCCTGAATTACATATTGAACGGCATCACTCCTCTCAAGGTACATGCAACAGAGCAAAAACAGCCTCCTTGTATGCATAATTAACCTAAGGTCAATTAACAGAAATAAAAAAAGAACTATAGGGAACATTTGTTCCTCGTTAGGATTTTTTTGTCAATGTCCTGCTTGCAACGTATATTATCACAATGTAAAACTTTGGAAAAGATGCAATTTTAAATTTTTTTAAAATTGTGTCTGAAGTAGGGGAGCTGTAGCATATTTCACATTTTTTGACGAATCATGTCTATATTAATGGTTTGATTGAGCCTGCTAGCAGACAGAACCTGCTTAATTCAAGGACATACGCCGTTTCCACTGCTCCATGAATACATAGAATAACGTGTACTCCCTTTGCATGACGATGATGTACACCTGGGAGGTGACTGTGTTGCAAAAACGCGGCAATACAGCTTTTTATGCAGCTAAATCGAAGCTGGCACAAAGAAAAGCGCATTTAAAGAAGCGTCGTTTGAAATCTGCCTACAAAAAGGGTACAAAGGCCTACAAGTACGTGATTCCACCCGTGGAGCAAACGGAATTGCCAGCATTCGGAGCTGAGCATGCGATGAGAGAGACACTTGCACAAGGTTCAGCGGACTCGCATAAACCACTGCTTTCGGTCATTATACCTGCCATGAATGAAGAGCGAACCATTGGTGCAGTCGTCCGTCGGGCACTGCGGATATGCCGTGATGCTGAAGTGCTTGTTATTGTGAATGGTTCAACGGATGGAACGGCAGCAGCGGCAAAAAGAGCGGGGGCAAAGGTTCTTCGTTATGCCGAAGCTTTGGGACATGATGGAGGAAGAAGAATCGGTGCAGAGGCAGCTCGTGGCAGGGTGCTGTTGTTCACGGATGCAGACATTCCAATTCCGGCAGAACATCTTGCGCCTTATGTGCGAGCAATTTTGGATGGAACGGATGTGGCCCTTAATGATTATAACGGGCCGGTGGCGCGTATCCCTGTTCACCCTGTGGTAGAGGCCAAACATGCGCTAAACAGCATGCTAGCCAGACCTGATCTGCAAGGAGCTTCCATGACAGCCATTCCGCATGCCTTAAGTCGCAGGGCACTTGAAGTGATTGGTGCGGACACACTGGAGATTCCACCGTTGGCACATGCAAAGGCGGTTACCAGCGGGTTGAAGGTGCGTGCCGTTCATCATGTACCTGTAGGCAAAATGAACGCAGTTCGAGTCAAGAAACGAAGCGGACCTGACCCGCTCAGTCAAGTGGTATGGAATGATCATCTGACAGCGATCAGGTGGATAACCGATACGCTTGGTCCACGCGGAGGATATTCTGATCTGCAGCGTGTTCGTAGCCTGACGAGGTGAGCATGTTGCCTAAAACAAGAAAGAAACCTCGTCAAAAGATGCAGCATGCTGGAGGTGAGGAAATGAAGGAGCGTTCAGGGCGCGATCGTCGGCAACGGATAGCAGGCAGACGAACAAGAAGGAACAGAACCAGAACCATAGGCAGGAAGAACCCGACAAAATCGCCGTTAAAGAGTTCGACCGCGAGCAGGTCGACTACGAACAGCTCTATATTACAAGAAGCGTTCCGCGCAGGGCAACGGGCAGGATGCAAGGCATTGGAAAGTGAGCAATCGATTGAACAACATGCACGTTCAGCATGGCAGGAGCATGAGGCTACTATCTCAGCGGAGCTAAGGGGATATTCTGCTGCAATGCACGCAGGGAAAGCATTTATGCAGGGTTATACTCATGCTGCAGGGCGTTCATTGAATATCATTCCAATTGCCCTAAATAAACCTGCGGCTGCAGTCGTCTGTGCATGCAATGAGGAACTTACGCTGGGGCAAGTACTTGTACAACTGAAACGTTTACCGCTGACGGATATCGTTGTGGTATTGAATGGAACAACGGACAACAGTTTAGCACAGGTGCTTGAACAGCCTGGTATCACACTCGTCTATGAACCTGATCGAGCAGGACATGATGTAGGCCGCGCCTTGGGGGCCAAAATGACGGAGGCAGAGACCCTTCTCTTTGTGGATGGGGATATGGTCGTCCCGGCAGAGCAACTCGCCCCGTTTCTGTATGCGGTCGACCGTGGAGATGATGTTGCGCTGAACAATCTTTCATCCCTTTTGCCTCCATTTGCCCGCCAGGATGAAGTGAGCCGCATCAAGGCATATCTCAACCGCGTGCTTAATCGTTCTGATCTGGGTTCCAATTCGTTGACGGCCGTACCCCATGCCCTCTCGCGTAACATGATCCAGATCGTAAAACCGGAGGCGCTGGCAGTTCCTCCCAAGGCGCAAAGTCTGGCCATTCAGCACGGATTAAAAGTGACTGCGCCCAGTCAGGTGGATGTCATTCGTTCCAATCGTCTGCGCTCAACTAATACGGGCAGCGGCAACGAAGTCGCTCAATTGATCATTGGCGATCATCTGGAGGCGATTGCAACCTGGCTGGACATGGGCGACAATATGTCACAAGCTCGATCCATTTCCCGTGCAGAAGTAGCCTACAGGAGGAACGCCAGATGACACTGACGAGTATTATTATTCCAACGTACAACGGGCTGGATCTGCTGAAACCATGTATCGAAGCCATTCGAAAATATACCGATCCTCATACACCATATGAAATCATCGTTGTGGATAATGGCTCGGTTGATGGAACAGCAGCGTATTGTGCCTGGGAACGAATTCGTTTTGTCCGGTTACCGGACAATCGGGGGTTTCCGGCGGCTTGCAATGCGGGGCTCCGTGCAGCCTGTGGTGATGAGCTGTTGCTATTGAATAATGATGTTACGGTTACTACCCGCTGGCTCGAAAATCTGAGGGCAGCCCTCTACAGTGAAGCAAACATTGGTATTACAGGTCCGGTGACCAACTACGCAAGTGGTATCCAGCAGGTGGAGCTTGAGTTCCGGGACATGGCACATTTTCAGGAACTCGCTGCTGCCAACAATATTGTCGATTCTTCCAGGTGGAAGGAAGTCAGACGGATTGTCGGCTTATGCATGCTCATACGGCGAAGTGTGATGGAGGACATTGGTGTGCTTGACGAAGTCTATTCGCCGGGACACTATGAAGATGACGATTATTGCTACAGGGCCTGCCAGAAAGGCTATCGTTTGCTGGTATGCGGAGATGTCCTGGTACATCATCGCGGCAGCGCGAGTTTCCTGAAGACCGATCCTGTAGCATGGAAACAGTTGCTTGAGCGCAATCGATCCATTTTTATCAACAAATGGCATGTCGATCCCCTTAAATATATTGAGACATCCGATGAAGGAGGGATAGTGGAATGAAAGGTGTAATTCTTGCTGGCGGAACAGGAACACGACTGTATCCTCTGACCCGGCTGATTAACAAGCATCTGATTCCAGTCGGCAAGCATCCGATGATTATGTATGGCATCGACAGACTCCGCCAGGCAGGCATTGAAGAGATATTGATAGTGATCAACAAACATTCCGCTGGGTTATACACGGAGTATTTGGGTGGTGGAGCAGATCATGGCGTCAAGCTGACGTATCGGATTCAGGAAAAGGCAGGCGGGATTGCTGAAGCATTGGATCTGGCGACATCGTTTATCCTTCCTGGAGAGAAATTTGTTGTGCTGCTGGGTGACAATCTGTTTAGCGACGATTTGAAGCCTTATGTGGATCGGTATTTGCAGCAGCCCGCGGGCACAGCTCGTGTATTGCTCAAAGAAGTGGACGATGCACGGCGGTATGGGGTGCCGGTGTTTGATCCAAAGCATCCGGAACGAATTGCATACATTGAGGAAAAACCGAGTGATCCCAAGACCTCTTATTGTGTTACTGGCATATATATGTATGATGACCATGTATTTAACCTTATTCAAAACATTGCACCTTCTGCACGCGGCGAACTCGAAATTACGGACGTGAACAATCATTATGCAGCAGCTGGAGGACTGGAATACGATATTTTGCAAAAATATTGGAGTGATGCCGGGACGTTCCAATCGCTTCAGGAAGCAGCCATCCGCATGAAGGGTCAACTACCCTAAAATATATGTGCCTGATGCTGCCGCTGTGAGAGGTCCCATGAGAGCAGAACAACCTGCGCCGGAGCCGGAAGAAAGCTCCGGCGCTTTGTGCAGCGGGGGCACTCCTAGTGCATGCCAAGGGAGGGAATGCCGTGAGAGTAGCAAAACGCAGCGACTTGGGTAGGAGGAATAAGACACTGGGCAGTCATGCCGGTTCCTTGTACGTATCTGTAGGAGTGCAGCCCAAAGCAAGTTCGAATCATGAATGGGGAAACAACGGTACGAAGCAGGGAAGTTTGGAACTCGCAGGAATAGAGCGCAAGCTTCTTGCAGAACCGAAAGGCAAAGCCAGCGGGCGCACTGGTGCAAGACGTGGTGGGAGCGCAGGAGCACGAACCAAAACGGGCGTGAAAACAGGCGAAGGGCGGGGCAGCGCAGGCACCCGCTTGAAAGCTGGCGAGCGTGCAGGCGTGAGCCGTGGCCGTAAAGGGGCGCGAGCCAAAGCGGGCAAGCGCGCAGCTGCCCGCCGCGCGCTTGCCGCGCCGCGGGGCGGGCGGACCGCAGGCGCCCGCGGCAAACAGCGCACGGCTGCGCAGCGTGCGCCTGGGCCAGCACCGCAAGGCAGCACGCCACAGGCGCTGCCTGCCAGCGGTGCTGGCCCCGCCCCGCCGCAAGCGACACACCGACGCGGTGGTGTCGCTCACGCGGGGCGGGAAAGCGCTGCCGCGCATGCTGGCAGCGCAAGGGCACTGGCGCCTGCGCAGCCGGCAGCAGCGCCCGAGAGCGGCTACGCCGAGGGCTTCCGCGACGGCGTGTTCGCGGGCGGGGAGGCGCTGGTGGCGCAGCACATCCCGCCTGATCATATTCTGCCTACCGTGGCGGCGGCAGATCTGATCGAGGCGGGATTCCGCCAATATGCGCCCACGCTTACCCGGCTGGCCAGCCCTCATGAGATGGCTGGCCACATCCAGGGGGCGCTGGATGCGCAGCGCCCCCTGTCTGTCGTTCGCCTCGGAGATGGCGAACTGTTGACCCTGGCAGCCGATACGGTGCTGCCAGGCGAGCAAGTGCAGGGGCTGGCACCGTTTCTGCCTTATGCAGGGGTGCCACGCTCCACCCCGGACATCCGCGCTGCGCTCGCGGAAGCCATTCGAGGCGCCGATTGGGTCGGTGTCCCCATCTCGCGTGCGCCTACTTTTCAGGGACTGTTATTTCCAGTATTACGGCATTTTGGAATTGACTGGTCCCGTCTGAATCTGACCAGTTCCACGATTAACTACAGCCTGCATCATTCCGGTCTGTTGCTGCCTGTGGTACAGGGGCGCCGGGTGCTGCTGATTGGAAGCCAAGCTGCAGAGCTCGGGGCCTTGTTGAACGGTCGCGGGATACAAGTGACAGGCATCATAGGAACAGTGGAGGGGGTAGCGGATATCCCGAGAGTGATGCAGCAGACTGCGGAGCATTCGTTCGATATCGCTCTGGTAGCAGCGGGAATTCCGGCCGTCATTCTGTGCCGCCGAATCGCTGGTGAGCTGGGGCGGGTTGCCATAGATTTTGGACATTTGGCTGACAAATTGGTTACAGGAGAGCTTCATCTCTAATGGACGATCTGGTGCGACGTTCATCGTAACGCGCATGTGGATGAGGGGAAATGGAGGAAGCAACATGAGCACATCAGACAGACGTTCAAAACAGCGGAAAGCATCGTCATCCGATACCGTTGTTTTACATGCAGCTCGAAGCAGGAGTGGAGGGAAGAATAAACGCCAAGCCTCAGGTAAACGGGCAGCCAAGAACGCAAAACTGTATAAGCAGGGATACCATAGAGGCTATGATGAGGGCGTTCGACAGGGGGAGAGCTCATTCGGACTGGTATTCGAAGGCGTAAGCATTATTATTCCGACATACAACCAGCGCGAATATGTCCTTCAATGTGTGTCCAGTATTGAAAAGCATACACCGGCCCCCTTTGAAATTATTGTTGTGGATAACGCATCCAAGGATGGCACCGCGGCAGCCATGCTTCGTAAAGGTGGAATGGTAAGGGTCGCTGCGCTGGATAAGAATCGTGGTTTTGCCGGTGGTGTCAATCATGGACTGATGATGGCGAAGGGGAGACATATCGTCGTGCTGAATAACGATACACTGGTCACCCCGGGCTGGCTGGAAAACATGATGACCTGTCTTGACAGTCATCCCGAGATGGGAGTTGTGGGTCCGGTTACGAATTACATTGGCGGAGATCAGCAGATTGAAGTCCCATACAGGGAAGTGGAGGATATGTGGTCTTTTGCTGCCCGACATAATCGCCCGGATGCCACGAAACATCGGGAGACCGAAAGACTGGTTGGATTTTGCTGGCTTTTCTCACGGGAATTGTTGGAGCGGGTAGGTTATCTTGATGAAGGTTACGCCGTGGGCAATTTTGAAGATGATGACTGGATCATCCGGGCGAAACTGGCGGGATACAGGCTGGGGGTAGCCGGCGATGCATTCATACATCACTACGGAAGTGTAAGCATGAAGAAGCTGGGAGAACAGGATTATGAAGTCGTGAATAAGGATAACGAGCAATTTTATACACAAAAATGGGGAGATCCCCATGCGCTGGTTGCTGATACTTCCCGGCTCTCGCTGCGCGCCAAGGTGTCGACAAGTCAGCAGGAGAACAAGATACCCCAGGGCACGTCGGATTCCCCTGATCTGCGACAGCGCATTTCCACCAAGGGCAGCAGCGATGTAACCCATAAGCTGAGACGCAGCACGGACTTTTACCCGGAGGGCTGTTACATCTCTGATATCAAGGGCGATGTTTATCGACTGATACGTGGGCAGCGACGCAAGCTGAACATCCCCGTTCCACGAGGTATTTCTCCCGTTCTGGTTGCGAAACCGGATCTGCTCGGGGCACCTGAAGGTGAGCCATTGATATCTGCGGGTGAGGTACAAGGCTGGCCCCTGGAAAGAAGTCATGTTCATGCTCAACCTGTTCAGAGCAACCGCGATGCACTGGAGGAAGGCATGATTATTGCCGCGACGAATGAGCGGGATATATGGTACCAGATCAGTGGCAGTAAACGCAGGAGGTTTGCAACCCTTTATGCTGCGGAACGGTGGGGAGTGCAATCCGGGCATGTCGTTCATGTATCTGCGAACCAATTGCGTACGATCGAAGAAGACTGGCCCATTATTGCTCCTCCCCAGCTCTTGAACGAAGATTTGTAATGACCGGGTTCGGCTGCCTTGTATATCGGCACGACAGCATGATGCGGAATATGATGTACAGCGTATCGTAACGCTACGCATCTTTCCGCATCCGAACTTTACATATACCACGAATCATGAGATGTAACGATTGAAAGATTGGTGAATTACTTTTACACTAAGCCCATTCAATCTTTGCAAAGCATATTGAAGTATACCGAGACAGGGGGAATGCACGATGAAAGACACCATGGCAGTACAAGCCCAAACTATTGCTGGTGAGTTTTTTCAGGAACAAGTGAGATCCTCATACCCGATTATCGGAAAAGGTTTTGTGAATCAGGTTTGCCTGGTTGAGACGGAACGTCATAAAGTCGTGGTCCGCATGAACAACAAGGTTCATTATCCCACCTTTATCAAAGAAAAATGGTGTATTGAGCAGGCAGCAGCAGCGGGTATCCCTGGGCCATATACATTGTCCGTTGGGGTTAAGGATGAATTGGCATATATGATTCAAACGTTTGTCGAGGGGGATAACGGATTGGATAGTAAAGTAGCCCCGACTGACATCTGGAGGAAGCTCGGTGAATATGCGAGACGTATACATTCCATTCAAGTGACCGGTTTTGGCGAGGAGCTGATTGATCCCATTCAGGGTACATTTCATTCTCCACCTCATCCAGGATCAGATGGCAGCTGGAAAGGATATGTGCAGTATAACATCGATAGTTTGACAGAGCGGGATCCGCTGCTTGAGTTGGGCGTAATCAAGAAGAGGGAATCGAAGATTGTACGACAATGGTTCGAGCAGTTGCAAGATGAAAAGTTCCGATTCGGTTTATGTCATGGTGATATCTCATTAAAAAATACGATAGTTCATCCGACAGGTCAGTTGATACTACTGGATTGGGGGAGTGCGGAAGTTACTGTCGTGCCACATGGAGATGTCATCCATCTGATGGGGTGTCATCTCCGTGGTGAAGGCCCTGATACGGAACAATTGAAAGCGTTCTTGGAAGGATACGGAATGAGTATGGAGGAACTGGGTCTGACCAGGCATCTATTGCTGTTAAAAGCCTTTGATACCCTCCGATGGGCTATGGATAAACGGCCGGACCAGGTTAACCATTATGCCGGTTCTGCCAAACAGGTCTTTAACATGGTTAGTGATAGGTTCAGGAATTAGAGAGCTCTTAAAGAGCTCTTTTCAAATTTTAAATATAATCTTTCTATCCTCTTATAGGTTTATTCTATTGGCAGATCCATTGACGCTTGAAGAGGTGAGGAGTACATTTATAGCCATAATTCTTATTTAACAGATAGGAATTAATGGTCTGGGTGGTGATCCATCCTGATCTGACAATGAATCAATCAGGAGGTATGCCGATGTCTGCTACATCGAAAAAAGTAGTGCTCTGGAGCAAAACAGGCTGTCATTTCTGCGGGGAGGTCAAGGCATTCCTAACGGCCCGCAACCAGCCTTTTGAGAACATCGAAGTGCAAGGCAACGATGTGCTGAGGGACGTGCTTGAAGCCAAATATGGCATTCGACATGTACCTGTCATTGAGGTGGGTGGAGACGGCAAGTATGAAGCTTTGCTGGAGCCTGATTTGGAGAAACTGGCGGAACTTCTCGCCCAGCCCGATGAAGCAGCAGTCTGACCGGATGTGGCGGATCTCTTGATAAAGCAGTTTCCGGCTGCTAAAGGCTGTCATATCAGTGTGCAGCAGTCGGGGATTTTTATAAGCCATAATCCATCCTCTTATTCAGATGTCCAATCCTTATATAGAAAAGTTCTATAAGTAATGCTGTTGACCGATGTGCGGGGCAGTGATAAGATTTGTGAAATTAAAGCTGACCAAACTCATAGGAATAGTTAACTTTGTGATTTTTCTTCATTCGTAATCCGTATCAGATCGGACTTTAGAAAATTCTTGATATATCCTAATCCAAGGAAGGCGGAATGGTTATGACGGCTCAGCGCAGTTTGAAATTTGGAGCGATTGTCCACGGTGTCGGAGGCAGTATGACGACTTGGAGACACCCGGAGATTCAATCCGATGCCAGTGTGAATTTTGAATTTTACAAACGCCAAACGTTGAAGGCAGAAGAAGGGAAATTCGATCTCGTTTTTATCGCTGATGGTCTTTATATTACCGAGAAATCCATACCTCACTTCTTGAATCGATTTGAGCCAATCAGCTTGTTGTCCGCCCTGGCCGCCATTACGTCGCGGATTGGTCTGGTTGGAACACTTTCCACCTCCTATAGTGATCCATTCACAGTTGCCAGACAGTTCGGTTCCCTTGATCTGATTAGTAATGGCCGTGCTGGTTGGAATGTGGTTACATCCCCGCTTGAAGGTTCAGCCAAAAACTACAGTAAAAGTAACCATCCTACCCACCCGGAACGTTACCGGATTGCAACCGAATATTTGCAGGTGACTAAGGGCCTCTGGGACTCATGGGAAGACGATGCCTTTGTTAGAGACAAAGAAAGCGGCGTTTTCTTCGATCCATCCAAACTGCACACACTCAATCATGAGGGAGAGTTCTTCTCCGTACAGGGTCCACTTAACATTGCACGTTCAAAGCAGGGGCAGCCGGTTATTTTCCAGGCAGGTTCTTCAGAAGATGGCAAGACTCTTGCTGCCAAAGAAGCGGATGCTGTTTTTACAGGGCATGATTCTATTGAGGATGCACAGGCCTTCTACAAAGATGTCAAAACCCGCGCAACAACCTATGGACGTTCCACACAAGATATCGTCATTTTGCCAGGAATCAATCCAATCATTGGACGGACAGAAGAGGAAGCAGAACAGAAATATCAGGAGATCGCCAGCCTGGTCACGATCGATAAAGCGCTGGATTACCTTGGACGTTTCTTCGAGCATCATGACTTCTCCCAATATCCGCTGGATGAACCATTCCCTGAATTGAATGGCATTGGCAGCAACAGCTTCCGCAGCGGTACGGACAAAATCAAGCGGGATGCCAAGGAGCAAGGATTGACGCTGCGTGAAGTAGCCCTGCGGGCAGCAACACCGAAGAGCAAATTCCTTGGCACACCGGAGCAGGTGGCTGACAAGATCCAGGAATGGTTCGAAGCCGAAGCAGCGGATGGATTCATTATTCATTCCGAACTGCCAAGTGGATTGGCTGATTTCGTGGAACTGGTTGTTCCGATTCTGCAAGAGCGCGGCATTTATCGCACCGAATACGAGCATGACACATTGCGTGGCAATCTCGGTGTGCAAATTCCCGTGAATCGTTACACGGCTGCCCGGGAGCAAGTTGGAACCGAGGCTTAAGAAACTGGAGAGTTGAAATTCGGCAGCAGTCTAGGAATGAGGGATCCGGGTGAACTATTCGGATTGCATATGCGTAAGGGTTGAATGATGCTATAAAACCGAGTTAACGGATAGGTTATGTTGATTAAAATCTATAATTCATTAAATCATTAATTCAATGAATCAATGACACCTGTATACACAGAGGGGGAAGCTATATGAACAGGTCTATCTCATGGATGAAATATATGGCATTGGCGGCAGTATTGGTGCTGGTATTATCCGGTTGCGGAGCGGCAGGTAACTCGAACAGTGCAGTTCAGGCTTCCGGTGGGGAGCAGTCGGCTGGGCAAACAGAAGGTGGGAATCTGACCTACGCACTCGCCACATCGCCGGATACGCTGGACCCGCATCGAAGTGGCCTTGCCGTAACCGTACGTGCGATTCGAACGATCTATGACAATCTGGTGGTACAGCTGCCGGATGGTTCCATTAAACCTTGGCTCGCCAAGGAGTGGAGTGTATCAGAGGATGGCAAAAGTTATACATTCAAGCTGCGTGAAGATGTGAAGTTCCATGACGGTACACCATTTAACGCGGAAGCCGTGAAGTTCAATCTGGATCGGGTGATCGATCCGGCCACCAAAGCCGCCAATTCCCTTGCCCTGATTAGACCGTATAGCTCCTCGGAGGTCATTGATGAATACACCATCAAGGTGAATCTGGAACAGCCTTCGCAAGCTTTTCTTGGAAATTTGAGTCAGGCCCTGCTGGGAATCGTATCACCTGCAGCCGCCAAAAAGTATGGAGATCAATTGGGTAAAAACCCTGTGGGAACCGGTCCGTATACCTTCGTGAAATGGGATGAGAATGCGGATATCGTTGTCGCCAAAAACAAGGATTACAGCTGGGCTCCCGCAACCGTTGAAAACGAAGGCGCCCCTCATATTGATACGATTACGTTCAAAATTGTACCGGAAGAAGCAACACGCATCGGCAGTGTACAGAGTAAGCAGGTACTCGCCGCCGAGACCGTTCCGCCGCAAAATATTGCTGCCCTGAAGAACGATCCGAACCAGCAATTGCTGCAGGCCAATACCGTTGGTTTGCCGTATACCCTCTTCTTCAATCTGCGCAAAGCGCCTTGGGATGATGTGAAAGTCAGACAGGCGGTGCAATCCGCAGTTGATGTGGAATCCATCGTGAAGACACTGTATCTGGGCAACTACGAACGAGCTTGGTCTGCTCTGTCTCCGGGAATCCTCGGTTATAATGCTTCCTTGGAAGGAAGTATCAATCCGGATATCAACAAGGCCAATCAGCTGCTTGATGAGCAAGGTTGGATCAAGGGAGCAGATGGCATTCGTGTAAAAGATGGCAAGAAGCTGACCCTGCATTATGTGGACGGTTCGCCGAACCGGGAGAAGCGTAACGACATTGCAGCGATTATTCAGCAGCAGCTCAAGCAGGTGGGTATCGCTGTCGAGGTTGAAATTACGAAGGACGTTGCAACTGTCATCTATCAGAACTGGGATTATGATCTCTATGGCAACAGCCAGGTCAATTCTGATCCGAATGCTCTCTATGCCTTCTATCATACGAGTGCAGAAGGTGAACGTCCGACCTTATCCGGTTTATCTGATCCGAAGATCGATAAACTGCTCGAACAGGGAGCGGTGGAGACTGATCCGGATAAACGTGTGGATATCTATAATCAGATTCAGCAATATCTGATCGAGCAGGCTGTCATTCTACCGATCTATGTGTTCCCTTATACGGTGGCTGCATCCAAGTCGGTGCAGGGTATCAAGTTTGATTCACTCGGCTATCCGTTGTTCAATGATGTTCGGATTCAGCCATAAAACGTACCGCCAAGTATGCAGACAGGAAGGAGACGACCCGGTATGGTTCAAACGATACTGACAAGACTTGCTACATCGCTTCTGGTTATTTTGGGAGCTTCGGTGTTGGTGTACTGCATCATGTATCTGCTGCCGGGTGATCCGGTCCTGCTTATGCTGGACCCGTCATCGGCAACACCCGAGATGATTCAGAACTTGCGGGTTCAGCTCGGTCTGGATCAGCCGTTTTACATCCAGTTTGCCAACTATTTCGGAGACATGCTGCGTGGGGATTTCGGCAAATCCATGATTAATTCCGACCCGGTGCTGCCCAAAATATTGGAACATTTCCCTGCCACACTGGCGCTGACCGCGCTCAGCTCAATCATAGCGATAACCATTGGCATTACACTCGGCGTACTGTCTGCCATTCATCGTAATGGCGTAATTGATTTTATCGCCCGGCTCGTTGGATTGTTTGGTATCTCTATGCCAACCTTCTGGACCGGCATCCTGCTGATCCTGCTGTTCTCGGTCCAGCTCGGCTGGTTTCCGGCGATGGGCTCGGACGGATTCAGTTCATTGGTGCTTCCTGCTGCAACACTGGGCCTCGTCGGTGCGGGTTTCATCGTACGTATGGTGCGCAACAGCATGCTGGAAGTGGTGAACGAACCTTTTATCGTGGCATTACGAGCAAAAGGTCTTTCACAACGGACCATCATGTACGGTCATGCGCTGCGTAATGCACTGATTCCTGCGGTGACGGTCATCGGCATGTTGATTGGTGATTTGCTTGCTGGAACCGTCATGGTGGAGACAGTCTTCTCCAGACAAGGCATCGGCAGAATCATCGCGGATGCATTGATGGCCAAAGACCTGCCTGTTGTGCAGGGCGTAGTCTTTTTCACAGCAATGATCTATGTCGTGTTGAATTTACTGGTGGATATCTCTTATGCGTACATTGATCCCAGAGTTAGGCGTGCAGTCCGAACATGAGAACGGATGGAACCGTCTGAAACATCTGAACGCGTCGTGAGGAAGGAGGAGTCTTATGAGCATGAAACCATTGGTGGGTGACAAAAAAGGTTGGGCCGCCAGAACAGGGCGTTTACGCCTGTGGAGTCGCCGTCCCCTGCGTCACCGCGTCTCATTCGCGGTATCCCGTTTATTCTTTTATGCAGCTTTGCTGGTCGTGGTGTTTACCGTCACTTGTGCAATCGTGCCGGGATGGATTGCTCCCTATGATCCAACTCAGATGATGACGGATGCCATCCTGCAGGCTCCCACTGCTGCGCACCTGTTTGGGACCGATTATTTTGGCAGGGATATTTTCAGTGTGGTTGTGCATGGCAGCAGAGACTCATTGCTGATTGGATTTGCTTCGGTGCTGGTGGGTGGTCTTGTGGGCAGTGCTCTTGGCATTATTGCCGGCTATGCAGGAGGTATTCTGGATACAATCACCATGCGGGCCGTCGATATTCTGATGGCTGTTCCAGGCGTGTTGCTGGCATTATCCGTCGCGGCAGCGTTGGGGCCTGGACTGCTTAACATTGCACTGGCTGTTGCGGTATCTTCCATTCCGGGATATGCACGGGTGATGCGTGGGCAGGTCATGTCTGTTAAAGGTTTGCCTTTTATTACAGCTACACGTTCACTTGGGGGCTCGAATGCCCGTATTTTCTGGAAGCATGTACTGCCTCATTCAGTGTCACCATTGCTGGTTATGGCGACGCTTGGCGTAGGTACCTCCATTCTGACAGGCTCGGGTCTCAGCTTTCTCGGACTTGGCGTGTTGAAGGAAATTCCGGACTGGGGAGCGTTGCTCTCGCAAGGGAGAGGTTATCTGACGGTTGCCTGGTGGATCTGTACCTTCCCGGGACTCGCAATTACCATGTTTGTATTGGCGGTTAATCTGATTGGAGACGATATTCGCGATCGGTTGGACCCCAAAGTAAATGGAGCGGCTTGACCGCTATTCCAAGGAGGAATCATGATGTCACATGTCGTTATTATTGCCGGATCGCCTTCCAAACGTTCGCGTCTAACAGGCCTTACGGATTACAGCAGTAATAAATTAAAAGAGGCAGGCATTACCGTTGAGGTGATTCATGTCGTCGACCTGCCAGCGGAAGATCTGGTGCAGGCCAGGTTCGATAGCTCATTCATTCGGGATGCGCTCGCAGTTGTTGAAGCCGCGGATGCAGTCATCGTGGCAACACCGGTATACAAAGCATCATACTCTGGCGTGCTGAAGCTGTTCCTGGATCTGATTCCACAGGAAGGACTGCGGGGCAAGCTGGCTCTTCCATTAGTCATCGGCGGCTCGATTGCCCATCTGCTCGCCATTGATTATGCATTGAAGCCTGTGCTGGCAGCACTTGGAGGCAGAAATATTCTCGGCGGAGTATACGCAGTTGATCAGGGAATTGATCGGCTCGATGACGGTAAATTTGTACTTTCGGCAGATATCACTACACGATTGGATCGTTCCCTGGAAGAATTGATATTGACTCTGGAAAAGAATGGGATTACGATATCATAAAACCAAGTAAATTAATTGGATAAATGGATATAGATAACGTCTGCGGACGTGGATTCGGGGGGCGCTTATGAATATTGAGAACATTGAAGCATTTGTATACATCAATCATTACGGAAGCTTCAATAAGGCTGCCGAGGTACTCTTTTTGTCCCAACCTTCTGTCACCGCTCGTATTCAGTCCCTTGAACGTGAACTCGGCTGCAAATTGTTTGACCGTCTTGGCAAACAGATTGTGCTCACGGAAGAGGGGAGAAAGTTCCTTCCCTACGCCCAGCAGGTACTGCAAGTAATTCAGAAGGGCAGACAGAAGATACAGCAACGCCGTACGACGCCCGATGCACTCCGACTCGGCAGTACGGTATCCGTATCCAACTATGTCATTCCCGACTTTCTGCCCAAAATCAAGGAAGCTTACCCTGAGGTGAACATCAAACTGACTACAGCGACGACGGACCAACTCGTCGCCAAGCTGCTGGGTCAGGAAATCGATCTTGCTTTTGTGCGGAAGGTCATGCATCCTGCAATCCGTACGGTTGCTTTTTATGAAGATCCAATTCAGCTATACGTGTACAAAGGCCATCCATTTATTGAACGCGGGCATGTCAGCATGGAGGCGATCAGGAATGAGCAGCTGGTCTTTTTTGAATGTGGTTCACTGGACTGGCTGCGCATTCACCGGGCCTTTGACTCGCTGGAACACCCGCCGGATATTACATATCACGTTGATAATTCGGAAACGGCGAAGAAGCTGGTGAAGCAAGGAGCAGGTATTGCGTTTCTCCCAGGTCTGACCGTGCAAAAGGAAGTGCAAGATCAGGAACTGTTCCCCATTCAGGTACATGAAGTTGCAGGTGTATCGTTGCAGATCAGCGTCGTTACGTTAAAAGAAGAACATTCGCCTTTTGCAGAGCCTTTCGGGGAACTGCTGCGGCAGCTATAGAGAGAGTCATTAAGGAAGCAAGGAAGGATTCATTCAGTCAGGTTCGGCAAGATCGAAGGAGGAGAATATGATGGGTATTCGTGTTGGCATATTGGATCAAACCCCGATCTATGAAGGGGAGACGCCGATTGATGCTTTTCGGCATACGATTGAATTGGTGCAGCGGGCTGAACAGCTTGGATTTCATCGTTTCTGGGTATCGGAACATCATGACTCAGGTCATGTTGCCGGCTCCTCACCCGAGGTACTCATTTCCCACTTGCTGGCGCATACGGAGCGGATTCGTCTCGGTTCTGGCGGGGTGATGCTGCAACATTATAGTCCCTACAAAGTGGCCGAGAATTTCAATGTGCTCTCTGCACTTGGTCCAGGTAGAATCGATCTGGGGATTGGACGTGCTCCAGGGGGATTGCCCCGATCCACACAGGCACTACAGCAAGGTATTCAGGAGGCCGCTTCACTGAAGGAGAAAATCAATCAGGTGAAGCAGTTCATCCATAATGAACCGCATGAAGATGAAACACATCCTTTGGCCGGTTTGAGCGCTGCACCGGTATCCGAAATCCCGGCTGAGCTCTACGTGCTTGGGGCAAGTATCGATAGCGCAGGCATGGCAGCAGAACTGGGACTGCCTTATGTATTTTCATTGTTTATTAATAGCAACACGGAGGTTGCTCTGGAGGCTTTGCGTATTTACCGGGAACAGTTTGACCGTTCACATGGACGGGAGCCATATGCCATCCTCGCCATATCATTGATTGTGGCGGAGAGTGCGGAAGAAGCCGAAGGACTGGCAAGTGAACATATGCTGGTCAAGATCCATCTGGAGAATGGCAAGGTATTGACGGTTGGTTCCGTTGAGCAGGCGGAAGAATTCGGACGGCAGTCAAACGAGAAGTATCGAATTGAAATTCTGGAGCCGAGTGTGACGAGAGGTACGAAGGAAACGGTTGGTTCGGCTGTGGCGAAGTTCCAGCAGGATTTTGCCGTGGATGAACTGATAGTTACTACAGCCACACGTGATTTTGCCAAGCGCATTCGTTCATTTGAATTATTGCGGGAGGCGCTGGATGAACAGGGATTGGGTGAATTTGCGAATGAGTCGACACCTGCGCAAGCGGTGATCGGTTAGGCATATACATGATATAGAGCATATCTGTTGAAGTGAAATGACCCGTGTATTATATTAACCCATCTAACATGGCACATACGATGATAAAAGGAGGCAATATCGTGAGCAGTGATCTGAAACAACCTGAGCAACAGGCAGAGCAAGAAGAACAGAGCCGCAAGCATGAACTTTGCGTTGGGCAGGATGAAGAATTCGCAGAGCACTTAACCGCGATTCGGCGACATTTGCATCGTAACCCCGAGCTATCCGGAGAGGAACGGGAAACGACAGAAGCTATTCGAGGCTGGCTGGTGGATGAAGGGGTACGGATTGCAGAAGAATATTCACTGCGAACGGGCCTTATCGCTGAAATTGGGCTGGGTGATGGCCCGGTAGTGGCATTACGCGCAGATATTGATGCGCTGCCGATCCAGGAAGAAACGAAGCTGGAGTATGCCTCGCAAATCGCTGGCCGGATGCATGCTTGCGGTCATGATGCACACACCGCCATTCTGATCGGTGCTGCACGATTGTTGAAACAGCGTGAATCCCGGCTGCCGGGCAAGGTTCGTTTGATTTTCCAGCCTTCGGAGGAGAAGGCGACGGGAGCACGGCAGGTTATTCAGAGCGGAGCGTTGTCCGAAGTTCAGTCTATTTTTGGTTTGCATAACAAACCGGATCTGCAGGTCGGTACGGTAGGTATCCGTGAAGGAGCGCTGCTCGCAGCGGCAGATGGTTTTGTGGTTAAAGTGGAGGGTGTCGGAACCCATGCGGCAGTGCCGGAAGCGGGCATTGACCCAATTGTGGTTGCATCTCATATCGTGACTGCATTACAGGCCATCGTGAGTCGTAATGTAGGAGCACAGGAGAGCGCCGTAATCAGTGTGACCAAAATTAACAGCGGCACCGCTTGGAACGTCATTCCCGAAGAAGCCATTTTGGACGGTACCGTGCGTACCTTTGACGAGAAGGTACGTGCCCGGATTCGTGAGCGTTTCAACCAGGTGGTTGCTGGAGTAGCAGCAGCCTACGGGACACGGGCTACCGTGCGGTGGATTCAGGGACCACCTGCCGTGGTCAATGATGCGTCATTGGCTGCTGTCGCGGAGCAGGTCGCGAGTGAGATGGGGTTGAACAGTATCCGACCGATACCTTCCCCGGCTGGCGAAGATTTTTCCTTTTACCAAAAGGAGGTACCGGGTCTGTTTCTCTTCCTCGGAACGTCAGGGCCGCACGAATGGCATCATCCTGCATTCGATGTGGACGAACGGGCGCTGCCGCTTGGGGCACATCTTCTGGCAGCGCTGGCTGAACAGTCACTGCAAAAGTTGCAGTCCAACGGCGAATAACCGATAACAGTGACGTGGATACGTGGATAATTAATAAGATAATATGCTAATAAAATTGCGAATGAACGCATAAAACGGTGACCTCAATCAGGTGGCCGTTTTTTGCTGTTTCCGTTCAGGCTCAGATTCTGGAACTGCTTCGTTCTCTTCAGCATGAAATGAACATGACTATCTCTTTGCTGCACATGATCTTCAGGCCGTGGCGAATCTGTGTGATCGGGTACTTTTTCTGTATCGGGGAAGATCGTAGAAGAGCTTGAGCGGAATTGCCTCTCGGATACAACCAATGAATATGCAAAAGCATTGCTGGCATCCGTTATGCCTTTTAATCGTCGCTGATGTATCTCTAAACTGAAAACGTTGAGCTAAATAGGGGTGACGCAAATGCGTCAACTCTGTTTCTGTTTGTACATAAAAGGACAGTCGTAACGCTCCTTTTATGATATGGAAATATTTGTTGACGCTCCCAAGTGGGATATGCTATATTTTTCTCGATCGTTAATCGTAATTATTACTATTAAAGTTATAGCTAAGTTAGCTCAACTTAATTTCATATCAAGAATAGGAGTAGCGGCTGCGATGAAACAGGAGATTGATTTTATCAAGTTTAATCCCACGCAAAATATGACGGTTCTGGTGAAGACGAATCATCCAGCTGAGACATATTCACACATCGCTGGCCAAATTATGTCCTATGACAACGTATACGCTGAACAAGTGGGGTTTATTGGCGGATCGGATAAACCGGAGGCGGCTGCCCATTTGGAAATGGCCGGTGGAGAGTTCTGCGGGAATGCTTGCATGGCCTTGGCTGCGTATATCGCGTCCGAGAACGAGTTGAAATCCACCGATTTCACAGAAATCATCTTGGAAGTTTCCGGGACAGATCGATTAATCAGGTGTCAGGTGAAGAAGCAGCAGCAGAATGAATATTTTTGCCAAGTCACGATGCCGGTCCCTCAGCAGATTGAACAGCGAACGATCAAGTACGAGGGAACAGACATGGATATGGTGATCGTGCGGTATCGGGAGTTCATCCATATCGTCGTCGAAGTGGAAGCGTTTGATGAAACGATTAGAAAGAGGGCACAAGCGCTAGCGCAATTATTAGGCTTAACCTTGGGAGATAAGCTGATTGGCATTTTATTATACAACTCCCAATCGGAGGAGCTGGCACCGCTCATATTTGTCCCACAGCTAGATAGTCTGATCTGGGAAAGGGGGTGCGGTTCAGGTACAGCCTCGGTGGGAGCCTATCTGGCATGGAGCAGGCAAAAGGAAATCGTTCAGCATATCAAGCAGCCTGGTGGTGCGATTAAAGTGATGGCTGAGTGGAATGGAGCAGAACTTGAACGAATTACGATCGAAGGATCGGTTGGAATCGTGGCCCAGGGCAAGGCATTTATAGATGCATGACCATGACGAGTTAGAGGAGGAAAAGGAATGGAGACATTGATTGATTTTCAAACATGCTTGAGTGAATTTTCCGGGAAATTTGATGAGCTGGCAGGCAGATATGATCATACGGTTCAGCACAGCTCAGAGCTGGAGGCTTTAATTAATGACTATTCCGCGTTTATAACAGACAAGCAAAATGAACGAATTTGGGAACAGCTTGATCAAGAGGAATCAGGCAGCTTGCACCAGCTTGTCCTTGATCTGCGAGACAAATCTGCACGGTGTGTGGCGGTCATGGAGAAATATCGCGCATTGAAGCTGCAAGACGGAGATGTGGAAATCGCGGATTATTTCAGAAATATAGAAGAATGTATTGAAAAAGAGTTTGGCAGCTTTCATGTCACCTCGGGCTCCAAAGTTCTGCTGGTAGGCTCCGGGTCATTTCCCATGACACCTTTGTTTATTGCCAAGCGAACAGGGGCAGAGGTGGTTGGCATCGATATTGATGCAGAAGCTATTACACTCGGGCAGCAGGTTGTGGAGAAGCTGGGTGCGGGCTTGAACATCCATTTGGAGCAAACATTGGTGCAGGACCTTGCTTTTACGAGGAAAGCAACACATATCATTTTCAGTTCCACGGTTGCCAATAAATATGATCTGCTCGATCAATTGCACGCATTGACGAATGATCATGTGGTGGTGGCGATGAGGTACGGTAACCAGTTAAAGTCATTGTTTAACTATCCACTGAGAGAAACCGACAGCAGCAAGTGGAAAATGGTCGACAATATTCTGCGTCCGGATGATGTGTTCGATATTGCATTATACCAAAAAGCATAGCTCACTTGAGCTTGGGAAAGAGAGGTACATATGAGCGGATTTCAACGAGTGCTGTTGCTTGGAACAGGCCCTGCATCCATTCAGCTGGCAGTATCGCTCAAAAAGCAATTCAATTGCACCGTAGGCATAGCGGGAAGAGAATCGGTGCGCTCAGAATTTTTTTATGAAGCAGTTCGGCAAAGTAACGGATTCATTGGAGCAAGCATTCAAAATGAAAAGCATCGACCGTTGGCAGGTGAATGCTTCGTCGATCAAGTGTTTAAGGGATACGAGACCATTGAAGGCGAATGGGATACGCTCATCTTCGCTGTGACAACGGATGCTTATGTCGATGTATTGAAGCAAATGAAGAATAACTTCATCAAACAAGTAAAATACATTATTTTGGTTTCTCCAACCTTTGGCTCCAACCTGCTGGTAAGCCATTATATGAGGCAGCTGCATGCGGATACGGAAGTGGTCAGCTTCTCTACTTATTTGGGGGATACCCGATGGATGACTGACCAACCGTCCAACCATGTCATTACAACAGGTGTCAAGAAAAAGGTCTATATCGGTTCTACTTCAACTCCTTCTGAGTATGTGGACAGACTGTACAGGATGTTCGAGCAATTGGGCATTGCGCTGGAAGTTATGTCTTCTCCAATCGAGGCGGAAACGAGAAATATCTCTTTATATGTACACCCGCCACTGTTCATGAATGACTTTTCATTGGATGCCATCTTCGGAGCGTCAGACATACGGAAATATGTATATAAAATCTACCCCGAAGGGCCTGTAACCCAATATTTGATTCGGGACATGCGGACACAGTGGAACGAGATTATGACAATTACGGATAGGCTCCGAGTCCAGGGTGTCAATCTGCTTCAATTCATGACGGATGATAATTATCCGGTCCGATTAGAGAGTTTGTCACGTCAGGATATCGAGAACTTTAATCAGTTGCAGGACCTTCATCAAGAGTACCTATTATACATACGATACACCTCGTTATTAATTGATCCCTTTTCGGAGCCTAACCCGGAGGGCAAATATTTTGATTTTTCGGCCGTTCCCTTCAGGAAGGTGTTTGTCAATCAGGACGGAGCGTTGGACATTCCCAGAATGCCCAAGGAGGATTATTACCGCATCAAAATCATTCAGGGCATTGCGCGACATTTGCAGGTTAGCTGCCCAACCATTGATAGGTTTATTGCCGCCTATGAGGCGAAGATTCAAGAGGTGTCCCGCACTCACCCGAATCAGAGTCTATCCGATGCTTTTGTCGTTCAAACCTTTCATGAAGACATTCGGATGATCTGCACAGGGCTGGCGAATAGCAAGGTTTAATTATATCTCACTCTGGAAGATAACTGCGTGCGGAGGGTTGTTCTAATCGCGCAGTAGTCTAGTGTAAAGTCATTGGTTTACTTGTTTGTATCTTTTTAATTAACAGGAGGAAATGTTGTGAAAAAGGGTAGTGCTGTTAGTTTAATGTTGCTGTTATTGTCTGTCATTACCATGCTCGCAGGATGTGGGCAAGATGGGGGGACAACAACGGAGTCAGCGAATAGCGAGGTCAAGTCTGAACTCATCTATGCATCCGCGAAGGATATTAATGATATGAATCCTCATTTATACACCGGTTCCATGCCCGCACAAGGGATGGTTTACGAATCCTTGGTTGAAAACACGGTCGATGGAATTAAGCCATTACTGGCAGAATCCTGGGATATTGCCGAAGACGGGAAAACGTATACGTTCCATTTGCGACAGGATGTGAAATTCCATGATGGTGAGCCGTTTAACGCCGAGGCGGTCAAACAAAATATCGACGCGGTTCAGGCGAATGCCGAAAAACATGCCTGGATTAAGCTGTCCACCAAAATCGTAAGTACAAAAGTCATGGATGAATACACATTTGAACTGGTGCTTTCCGATCCCTATTATCCAGCTCTGGTGGAGCTGTCCATGACCAGACCGTATGTATTTATATCCCCCAAGGATTTTACGAATGGTGGCACAAAGGACGGGGTAAGCGGCTATCACGGCACAGGGCCGTATAAGCTGACAGGTCATAAAATCGATGAGAATGCGACATTTGAAGCCAATGAAGCATACTGGGGCGGCGCACCCGAAATCAAAAAAATCACGTCCAAGGTTCTGCCGGCAGGGGAAACGACATTACTGGCATTACAGAAGGGTGAGATCAACTTTATATTCACCGATGATCGGGGAGCTGACAGCATTGATGTTGAAGCCATGAATCAATTGGCTGACTCGGGTGATTTTCAAGTGGTCCGAAGTGAAGCCATGAATACAAACATGATCGTCGCCAATAGCAGCAAAGTGGATAACCCTGTCCACGAAACGGCTGTTCGTGAAGCGATATGGGTTGCCATTGATCGGGAAACGATCAGCAATGACATTTTTAACGGAACTCAGACCGCAGCAGACACCTTATTCTCGTCGAACGTTAACTATGCCCATGTTGAATTGAAGATGCGGGAGTATAATCCCGAAACTGCAAAGGAGCTTTTGGAAAAGGCAGGTTGGACATTAACGAGTAGTAAGTCAGTAAGAACGAAGAATGGTCAGTCATTAGCTCTGACACTATATTATGACAGCAATTCATCTTCGCAAAAAACACAGGCGGAATTGATCCAGCACTCCTTAAAAGGATTGGGCATTCAGCTGGAGATTGTCGGTGAGGAATCCAGTTCGATCGCGAACAGAAGGGCAACCGGGGAATATGATCTGCTATTTAATCAAACCTGGGGACTGGCGTACGATCCACAGAGCACCATCTCTGCGTTTACTTCGGATTCCGCCTATAAACATACAACAAGCGGCATAGCCCAGGCGGATGAACTATATAAGAAAATTGATGAAGTCATGGTGTCCACAGACGAGAAATCCCGTCAATCCTTGTACGCCGACATTATGAAAATGGTCCATGATGAAGCAGTGTTTATTCCGATCACCAATGGGCGGGTTACTGTCGTGGCTCCCCAAAATCTGGACGGAATCTCATTTAAACAGACTCAATATGAATTGCCATTTGAGCAAATGAAATTTAAATAGAGCGGGGATGGATATGGGAAGTTATATAGTCAAACGGATATTGCTCGCCATACCCTTGCTGTTCGTCATTTCATTGATCACATTTGTACTTATTAACCTTTCGCCTCTGGACCCCGCCGTAGTTGTATTACAGGCACAGGAGGTTCCTCAGATTACGGATGAATTAATCGCCCAAACGAATGAGGCATTGGGGTTCGATAAACCTTTCGTCATTCAGTATGTGAATTGGTTAATTGCCTGTATGCAATTTGATTTTGGCAGCTCGTATGTATCCGGTGAACCGGTGTGGTCTCTGGTGGGCCCTGCCTTCCTGAATACTTTAAAATTAACGCTGGTATCATCAGTGTTCATTATTGGATTCTCCATTCTTCTGGGTGTGATCTGTGCCATGAGAGAAGGGAAAGTCGTCGATAAATCAGTCAGAGGCCTATCGTTTATCCTGACGGCTATGCCATCCTACTGGCTCGCAGCCATCCTGATCTGGTACTTGTCCGTCAAGCTGGACTTGCTGCCTACGAGCGGAATGGATTCGTTGAAGAGTTATATTCTGCCGGTGATTGTAATCACGGTGAGTTATACAGGCATTTATTTTAGGACGGTCCGGAGTTCCATGTTAAGCAACATGAATGAGGATTACGTGCTCTATGGCAGGGCAAGCGGCTTGAGTGAACGGAAGGTAACTCTGCATATTTTGCGTAATTCGCTGCAAGTGGCGGTATCCATATTTTGCATGGCGATTCCCATCGTACTGGGCAGTACCGTCGTGATTGAAAATGTGTTTGCCTGGCCGGGACTCGGAAGATTAAGCGTGCGGTCGATCCTTAATCGGGATTTCCCGATCATTCAGGCGTATGTTCTTATTTTGGCCGTAACCTTTGTGCTGTTTAATACGATTTCTGACGTGATCAATGCGGCGATGAATCCCCGATTAAGAAAGGATCTCTAATGCGATTATTAAGAAATTTGAGTAGAGACAAACTTGCGATGACATCGCTGGCTGTCATTGTGATCATTGTTGCTATGGGCATATTTGCCCCGTTGTGTGCACCCCATGACCCGGAGGAAGTGAATATGAAACTTCGATATGCTACTTCCTCCTGGAATTATTGGTTAGGAAATGATCATTTGGGCAGATGTGTGTTATCCAGACTCATTTATGGAATTCGTCCCAGCGTGCTATGGGTTTTGGTTGCCTTACTGATATCTGTTCTGGTCGGAGCTGTCGTCGGATTTATCGCAGGGTACTTTAAGGGGAAGACAGATGCCTGGATCATGAGACTTTGTGATGTGATGCTTTCTTTCCCGGGATACGTCATGACCCTGGCGGTGGTCGGCATTTTGGGTGCGGGACTTGAACATATTCTGATTGCGTTTGTGGTCATGAAATGGGCTTGGTTTGCCCGCGTCATTCGAACATCCGTAATGCAGTTCTCCGAGATGGAGTATGTGAAATTTGCCAAAGCCTCTGGCATCGGCAGCTTTAGAATTATAACCAGGCATATTGTTCCGGTTACATTTGCCGATATTGCGGTGATTGCCAGTGGTTCCATGTGTTCGATGATGCTGCAGATCTCGGGACTTTCTTTTCTGGGTTTGGGAATCCAGGCCCCTCATGCCGAATGGGGGATGATGTTGAATGAGACAAGGGAAGTCATGTTCTCGAGGCCGGAGTTAATGCTGGCACCTGGACTAGCCATTGTGCTTGTCGTATCGGCCTTTAACTTTTTATCGGATGCGCTTCAGGTTGCTTTGGACCCCAAATTAATGACTTCCCAAGGCAGGCTTTATAAAAAAGAGGTGGGAAAAGCCGTTTATGAATATAGTAGAAGTTGAAAATTTGAGGATTTGGGATGCCAATACGGACAAGGTCATTATTCATAACAGTTCATTTCAGGTCAAACAAGGAAGCTGTCTGGCCATTGTCGGAGAAAGCGGAAGTGGCAAGTCCGTCACATGCAGGTCCATTATGCGTTTGAATAAACCCTGGATTCGCCAATCCGGAACGATTCTCTTCAAAGGCGAGGACATGAGCCAGCTTTCTGAACAAGAGATGAGACGAAGAAGAGGCAAAAACCTGTGCATGATTTTGCAAAATGGCATGAGTGCATTTGATCCTTCTTGTGTAATCGGTGTCCATATGCGGGAGACGCTACAGACGCATTTCGACTGGAATAACAAAGAGAGCGAACGGAAGATCATAAGCGCCATGGAAAGTGTCATGTTAAAGAATCCGCAGGAAATTCTGAATCAATATCCACATCAGCTATCCGGTGGCATGTTGCAGCGAATCATGATTGCATTGGCACTCGTGTTGGAGCCGGATTTGATCATTGCGGATGAACCCACAACAGCGCTGGATACGATCTCTCAATATGAGGTGGTTGAACAATTGATTCAATTACGCGAACGGATGGGGTGTTCCATGCTTTTTATATCCCATGACCTCGGTGTGGTCCAGAAGATTGCAGATGAAGTGATGGTCATGAAAGACGGTGCCATTGTCGAAAGTGGGCCTATTCGTTCTGTTTTTAAGAAGCCGAAGCATGCCTATACTCAATATTTGATTTCCACCCGGTTGGAGCTGAGCAATCATTTCAGGAAATTAATGCAGGGAGGGGATACAAATGCTCAAGGTGGATGGGATAGAAAAGTCCTATAAACAAGGCGGATTGTTCTCCAAACAAAGGCAGCAGGTGTTGAAAAGAGTTGCATTTGAATGTCAGCATGGCGAATGTCTCGGGATCATCGGTGAAAGTGGAAGTGGCAAGTCGACATTGGGACGTCTCATCCTGGGCATTGAAAAACCTGATCGCGGGCGTATTTTATTCGAGGGAAAAAATGTGAATGATCGCCGCGTGAGAAGGGGCAGCATCAGTGCAGTATTTCAAAATTACACGTCCTCCATTAATCCATTTCTCACGGTGGAGGAAGCCATTATGGAGCCTTTGAAGGCTCATAAAAAAGTGGAAGCCGATATGCAAATCAAGGTGGATACGTTGTTGCATCAAGTGGGATTAGATTCGTCCTACAGGCTCAAATATCCGCATGAACTATCCGGTGGAGAGGCTCAGAGAGTATGTATTGCGAGAGCCATATCTACTGAACCCCAATGCATTGTATTCGATGAAGCTATCAGTTCTCTGGACGTGTCTGTGCAGATTCAGGTGCTGCAGTTGTTAAAAGAATTAAAGCAATTCTATCAGATGAGCTATGTGTTCATTACGCATGATATTCAGGCGGCAGCCTATATTTGTGACAGAGTTATTATTTTCAGGGACGGTCAGATTGAGGAAATGGTGCCTATTGAGCAGCTGAAGGATGTTCAGTCCGATTATGCCAGGAGATTATTAACCTGTTTAATTACGTTTCAGGGGGAGGATCAGGGATGAGTGGAGCGATGTCATGGCCGTTTCTGCGTTTGTACATCCTGGTTCTTCTGTATTTTAGTGCAAATGCAATTCTTAATGTCATTATTCCTTTACAGGGTGAATCTTTGGGGGCGAGCAGTACAACCATTGGGCTGATTATGGGTGCCTATATGTTCACAACCATGTTTTTCAGGCCATGGGCCGGACGCATTATTCAAAAGCGCGGGCCGATTAAAGTCCTGCGTTTTATTCTGATTACCAATGGTTTTGCCTTGATTTTATACACGTTTACCGGTCTCGGGGGCTATCTGGTGGCTCGTATTTTACAGGGGGTATCGACGGCTTTCTTTTCCATGGCTCTGCAGATTGGCATTATTGATGCCTTGCCGGAGAAAGACCGTTCCCAGGGCATATCTTATTATTCGTTGTTTAGTTATATCCCCGGCATTGTGGGACCTGTCTTGGCGCTAGGGATCTGGCAGACAGGCGGCATGGATTATTTTACGGTTGTGCTCGTCGGTATTGCTATCTGTACAGGCGTCTTCGGGTATACCGCCAGGATGGACAAGAGCAATGAGCAGCATCGTGCTGAAAATTCATCAGAGCAGACTGTAAGCATGTTTCAATCCTTTCGTCAGTTGGTGCAAAATCCGTTTTTGTTTAAATGCAGTGTACTGATGCTAAGTGCTTCCGTTGTGTTTGGGGCCATCACGACCTTTATTCCCCTGTACACAAGTCAATTGCCAAGCGGCAATGCGGGTGTCTATCTGATGCTTCAGGCAGGAACCGTTGTGCTCGCCCGGATATGGTTACGCAAAAAAATCCCCTCCGATGGCAGGTGGCATGCACCTTTTATTATGGGAACGATGCTGCTATTGGCATTAGCCGCACTATGTGTAAGCTGGGCAATCACAGGAGGTGCTGTCCTTCTGTATGTGGGGGCCATCTTGATGGGTATCGCTCAATCCATTCTCTATCCGACGTTAACCACCTATTTATCTTTTGTGCTGCCGCAGTTGAATCGAAATGTGTTAATCGGTTTATTTATTGCAACTGCAGATCTGGGTGTATCTCTGGGCGGTGTGTTGATGGGACCGCTCGCTGATCTATCCTCCTATTCGTTTATGTATATGATTTGTGCTATCCTGGGGGCGGTCATGATTGCTTTTGCCTATGAACGAAGGAAACCAGTCACAGATATGTCTGTGCGTTAACACCAGAAGAAAGTGGGGATAACGGTTTGAGGTCTTCTGTAACGGCGAACGGCAAATTAAACCCGGTATCCTTTTCATTTATCCGGTTTTATCTGTTGGCCTTTTTATTTTTTGCCGCGAATTCGGCGTTGACGATTATACTGCCTTTGCGGAGTGAAGCAGCAGGATTGAATCAGGCCGAGATTGGTCTGATGATGGGGGCGTACATGTTTACGTGTATGCTTTTAAGGCCTTTTGCAGCGCAGCTTCTGGGGCGTTACGGTCCGCTTCTTGTCATGAAGTGGCTGTTGATTTTGCATGCCGCAACATTGATGTTGTTTGTTGTGTTGGGTGTGGAAACGTATTTGTGGCTGCGGGCTTTGCAAGGTGTAGCCACGGCGTTCTTTTCCATGACGATGCAGGCTGGCATTGTGGAAAAGCTGGAGGACAAGGACCGGGCTCAGGGATTGTCCATGTATACCCTTTTTACGATGGTCCCCTCTCTGGTCATTCCTATACTCGCCATCCAGATCTGGGAAATTGCCAGCGATATCTGGTTTACTTTGCTAATGATCGGTTTGGCGGCTTTTCCGCTCCTGATCGGCTATAGCGTGGACTTGCCCCGAAGCACAGTACAGAATAAATCGTATGCGCTCGGCGATATGGTGCGGTCATTCGGCGGCAACTGGCGCAGCACACCACTGTTGATCAGCAGTTTAGTTATGCTGTTTGCTTCATGTGTATTTGGGGCCACGGCGACCTTTCTTCCGTTGTATATGGTATCGACTGGGAAGGCGAGTGCGGGTGTATTTTTAACTATCCAGGGACTGGTCGTCATCTTGTGCAGATTCATTCTGCGTAAAAAAATCCCTTCCGACGGCAGCTGGAATACGTGGCTGATGGCCGGGCTGCTGTTATGTGCGGCACTGGGAACCCAACTGCTCGCTCTGTCGGAGACGATCGGTCCGTTAGTATACCTGTCTGCGGTGTTCAGTGGGTTCGCCGTGGCATTGTTGTACCCGACATTAACCACTTATTTATCATTTGTGTTGCCTGCCGATTCTCGATATGTACTGATGGGTATTTTCATGTCCTCGTATGATCTGGGCTTCTCTCTGGGTGGACTTGCGATGGGACTAATTGTACAAATAAGCTCGTATTCCACCATGTTTACAATCTGCACGCTGCTATCTGTTGCAGCCATGATTCTTGTTGTGGCTTTCAGGCAACGAATGGAAGCCGGCAATAGGGCTAAATCTGTGGTGACGGCGTGATTGTACGGCATCTATAAGAAAAAAGTTAAAGGCGTATGGACTGACTTTTCTGGAGACGTATCATTATGATGCGAAGCTACAGGAAACAGGCCATAGGCCTTTTTTGGGCGAGGTTTTTTCGATTTTTCATTAAAAATGATTTGACATCATCGTTCAACAGGATTATAGTCATTGTTGTTAATCGTAATAATTACTATTAAGGTCAGAGGCATATGGACCACAACTATAAGGAGTAGATACACATGACACAAAAGCAGGTTCCGGTAACTGTTCTTAGCGGTTACCTCGGTTCAGGTAAAACAACCGTTCTTAATCACGTACTGCACAATCGACAAGGGCTCAAGGTCGCGGTCATCGTTAATGACATGAGTGAGGTGAATATCGATGCCGCTCTGGTGAAGGGTGAGGCGACATTGTCGCGTACCGAAGAAAAGCTGGTGGAGCTGTCCAATGGCTGCATCTGCTGCACCTTGCGGGATGATCTGATGCAGGAGATTGAGAAGCTGGTGAACGAAGGCAGGTTTGATTATATCCTGATTGAATCCACAGGCATCAGTGAACCTGTGCCGGTAGCGCAGACCTTTACATATGCCGACGAAGAATCGGGTATTGATCTGACCGATCTGGCGAAGCTGGATTGTTTGGTAACCGTCGTGGATGCCCATCGATTCTGGCATGATTTTGCTTCAGGTCAGAGCCTGCTGGATCGGAACCAGGCCACAGGTGAGGAAGATACCCGCGATGTTGTGGATTTGCTGATTGATCAAATCGAGACCTGTGATGTCCTTCTGCTGAACAAATGTGATCTGGTCGATGACGTGGAGCTGAACAAACTTGAAGGTGTCATCCGCAAACTTCAGCCCAACGCCAAAATCATTCGGACCATGAACGGACAGGTCAACCCATCTGAAATTCTGAATACAGGGCTCTTCGACTTCGAGAAAGCAAGCATGTCTGCCGGATGGATTCAGGAGCTGGAGAAGGAATCACATACTCCGGAGACCGAGGAATATGGTATTGGCTCCTTCGTGTATCGTCGTCGGAAGCCATTCCATCCTTCTCGTCTGGCTGAATTCATGAGCTACTGGCCGGAAGAAGTAGTGCGTGCAAAAGGGCTGGTCTGGCTCGCGGCCGAAGGGGATGTGGCTGCAAGTCTGAGTCAGGCGGGATCGTCGATTCAGTTTGGCCCTGCCGGACATTGGGTTGCGGCATTGCCGGAAGCGGACAAGGAAGAAATTTTGCGTACGGAACCAGATGTACTGGAAAAGTGGGATGCACAGTGGGGAGACCGTCAGACCGAGCTGGTCATGATCGGGATTGAAATGGAGCGCGCGATCATTGAAGACGAACTTGACCAATGTCTGCTTAGTGATGAAGAAATGCAGGCCGACTGGGGGCAGTTCGACAATCCTCTGCCTTGGCCAGTTGAAGTCGTATAAAAATTAATTCATAAAAGGAGCTGTAAACCATGGCCAAAAAATCAAAAGTGGTACGTGAAAAACAACGTCAGGCAATTGTAGCCAAATATGCGGAGCTGCGCCGGGAACTGAAAGAAAAAGGCGATTATGAAGCGTTGCAGAAACTGCCGCGCAATGCTTCACCGACCCGATTGAAAAATCGCTGTGAACTGACAGGCCGCCCGAGAGGATATTTGCGCAAGTTCAAGGTATCACGGATTGTGTTCCGTGAGCTGGCTCATCAAGGGCAAATTCCGGGCGTCACAAAGTCAAGCTGGTAAGACACATGCATGATTTATTTGATTATGATTGTGTAATTGTGGGAGGGGGGCCAGCCGGAATCGGCATGGCCTCTGTCCTGCAGGATCTGGGAATGCCTCGTTTTACCGTGCTGGAACGCAGTGAGGTGGGGGCAACTTTTCTGGCGTGGCCGGAGGAAATGCGTCTGATCACCCCTTCGTTCACAAGCAATGCCTATGGCATGATGGATCTGAATGCAGTGGCTTTGAATACGTCTCCGGCGTACACACTGGGAACAGAACATCCGACAGGGTTGGAGTATGCGAAGTATTTGCAGGTGGTGAGCCAGTTTAAGAAATTGCCTGTGCAAACGGGAGTAGACGTTTCGGAGGTTATCCCGGAGGAAAATGGTTTCCAGGTCGTGACATCCATTGGACAAGTGCGCGCACGCTATGTCATCTGGGCAGCAGGAGAGTTTCAATATCCGAGACTGGACCTGTTTCCTGGGGCTGAGTATGGTGTGCACAGCAGTTTATTCTCCAGCTGGACGGTGGTCCAGGGAGATGAATGTGTCATCGTTGGTGGCTATGAGAGCGGTGTGGATGCAGCCATTCACTTGAGTAAACTGGGGAAAAACGTAACGGTAATCGACCGGAATGGACGAGGACTCGCCAAAGGCAGCAGTGATCCAAGTGTGGAACTAAGCCCCTATACGAAGGATCGCCTGCGCGCGGCGATGATGGATAAGCGAATAAACATGATGCAAGGTTATGAAGTCAAGTGGATTGAACCGGATGAACCGGGCGGTTATGTTCTCTATTGCGAGAACGATTCCGGAGAGTCCCACTTGCTTAAGACTGGTCAGGCTCCTATTCTGGCGACCGGGTTCCGCAGCAGTCTGCACCTGATTGAGAATCTCGTTGAGCGCAACAAGGAAGGTCAGCTGCAATTGGGAGCGGCGGATGAATCGACGATTGCCCCCGGACTGTTTATTACTGGACCACAGGTCATGCATGGTCAACTCCAATTTTGCTTCATTTATAAATTCAGACAGCGCTTTGCGGTTGTGGCCCAGGCCATGGGTGAGAGACTTGGGTTGGATCTGGCTCCCCTGGAAACCTATCGCAAAGAAGGCATGTTTCTTGATGATCTGTCCTGCTGCGGTGAAGACTGCACATGCTGAATTCGGTTGTGGAACAACCCGAAAAACTTCGTAAAGTGGTGCTGGTTGGCTTCGAATCCGCTGGCAAATCGGCTCTGTTTCGAGGACTTACGGGCAGAGATACAGGGGAGGAATCCAATGTTCGGGGCTCCACGGTGACCGTCCGCAGGTCGGAGTTGCTTGCGCATCAGCTTGAACTGCTCGATACACCTGGAATCCGGATCAAGGATGACAGTGTCACGACCATGCTGACGTTAAAACAGCTCGCAGCCGGCGATACAGTGATCCTGGTCATCCGCGGAACAGATGTGGTACAGGAACTGCCTTTACTGCTGGGCATGCTGGATGTCACAGGCAAAAATGCTGTACTGGTGCTTACGTTTGCCGACAAATGCGGTCCCGGATTATCGGCTCAGGCTGACTATTACCGTAAAGGTCTGGGTATTTCCGTTCTGGCGCTCAATACAAGGGAAATGGACGGAAACGCACAGGACCTGATATGCCGGGCGGTTATTGCCGCCAGACCCATCAAGAGGCATCCGGAGTTCGAATCACCACCTGAATCCCCTGTAATCGAACCGCAGACAACGATGTTTGAGCATACGGTATGGGGGCGTTTTGTGGCTTTGGCTGCACTGGCATTTTTATTTGCAGCTCCAGTGTATGTGGCTTATCTGTTCTCCGGCTGGATACAACTGCTCGCAGATGTCTGGATACTTGAACCACTCCATCGTATGACTGCGGGATTTTGGAAACCGCTGCAAGCTATAATGCTCGGAGATTACGGCATAATCAGTCTGGGATTGTATTCGTTTATCTGGGCATTTCCGGTCGTATTTCTGATTGGGATCAGTGTGGCGGTGACGGAGGAGAGCGGACTGAAAGACCGGATTACCGACTCGCTGGATGGGTGGATGCGCAAAATAGGCTTGAACGGCAAGGATCTGATTCCGGTTCTCAGCGGTTTTGGCTGCAATGTCGTGGCTGTGTTCCAGAGTCGTACGTGCAGCTCCTGTACACGAAAGTCCTGTGTCTCCATGATTTCCTTTGGTTCTGCGTGCAGCTACCAGATTGGGGCTTCTCTATCCATATTCAGTTCCGGAGGAAAGCCGTGGCTGTTCTTTCCTTATATGCTTGTACTGGTACTTGCGGGCGCAATTCATACACGTCTGTGGAATCGAAATCGGCTGGATGACACACTCCCGTTACATGCCAAACGTACCTTTTTGCAAAAGCCATCATGGCGCTCTGTAAGCTGGCGCGTTCGGTCTGTCATGAAACAGTTTCTCGTGCAGGCGATGCCTATTTTCATCGGTATTTGTGTGGTGGCTACGCTGCTGGAACAGACGGAGGTGCTGTCTGTTCTGACTGGGGCGTTGACGCCGACACTTGCGATCTTTCATCTGCCGGGCGATGCCGCGGGCGGCATTTTGTTTTCCATTTTGCGAAAAGACGGGTTGTTGGTGCTGAATCAGGATCAGGGTTCCTTCGTTGACGACTTGAGCGGCGGGCAGCTGTTTATTCTTGTGTATCTGGCTTCCACGTTAACGGCATGTCTGGTGACGATGTGGACCATTCGCAAGGAGTTGGGAGCAGTCTTTGCCATGCAACTGGCAGGCAAACAGCTCGTAACGTCACTGGGCAGTGCATTTGTACTGGCATGGCTGTGGAACTGGATTGCATAACGATGTTGATGAAAGGGTGTGATCTCCATGCTGGACTCGTTTACCATTCGGAGAATTCAATCGGTGATGAACGGTTATATCCATGAGAAGGTCCCGGCACCACTGCGCACCATGGTGAAATTAACGTATGAGATGAATGACAATGAACTGATTTTGACCGAGGAAAGGCCCGCTGAAGAACGATATCAGTGGGACAAACTGCATATTGCCCGATTTTACTGGGAAGAGAATCAGTGGAAGGTATATGCCAAAGACGAACACAGCAGCTGGAATGTGGTAGACATTATTGAGCCTTGTCCTGATTTTGAAGCTTTGCTGGAGCAGGTTGAGCGGGACGAAGCGGGTCTGTTCTGGCGCTGAATGCGCGGTTTTTAACGCAAATATGTGCTGGAGGGAGGGTTAGTAATGCAAAAGGTACAACAGAATAACAGCATTAGCCGAGTAGCGAACGATTCTTTTATCATGCCGGATAAAGCCGAGCGCTTGCGGTTATTCGGCTCCGTTGATCCGATACAGGGCGATAAACCTGTGCAAAAAGAAGAGATGCAGGATTTGCAGAATAGCAAAAATGATTTCCTGTTTGAGTTGCAACAAGTGGGTATTGATCAGGTGAAGTATCCCCTGGGTGTCATTTCGGCCAAAGATCCCGTTCGCTTGTCCAGCATCGGAACGTTCCGGCTGACGACTTCGCTGGATCGCGAATCGAAAGGCATTAACATGAGCCGCTTGATGGAGCAGCTTCAACACAGTCGCAGTGAAGGGCTGAGTGACCGGATTCCCGATCTGATTGCGTTGACGCAGCAGATGGCCGAACAGATGAATCAGCCGAAGGCAGAGCTGAAAGTGACCTATCCCTGGTTCTACGACCGAACCGCACCCGTAACCGGTTTGTCTGGACTCAATCATTCTTTGGCTACGGTTCATGTGATCTGGGAAGCTGGAAAATCCCCTGTTCTGAGAACAGGTTTACATATACAGGTCACGACGTTATGCCCATGCTCGAAGGAGATCAGCGAATATAGCGCGCACAACCAGCGGGGGTTATTGCGTATCCAGGTACAAGCCAACCCGGGAGAAGCACTGCCGGGCTATTGGAAGGAAGAGCTGCTGAATGTGGCCGAATCCAATGCAAGCAGCTGTCTTTATCCCATACTCAAAAGGCCTGATGAGAAACAGGTCACGGAACGTGCATATGAGAACCCGCGATTTGTGGAAGATATCGTCAGGCTGGTAGCGGCAGATCTGTATGAGAAGCACTGGGTGAATAAATTTAAGGTCGACTGCAAAAATGAAGAGTCCATTCATCAGCATGATGCCGTAGCTCGTATCGTATATGACAAGTCGAAATAACGATAGTGTGAGGGCTAGTGGAATTCATTTCATTTTATATCACATTACAAAATGAAGAGAAAACAGAAGAACCACCGTCAGAGCTTCAGCGGCGGTTCTTCTGTTTTTCTTTTGCGATCCTATGAGCAATCCAAGTGTCATTGTGCTAGACTTCGTACAAAATTTCACCCGTTCGGGATACATCATATCCTTCGAATGATTGCAGTTCATGCCTGAATTCCGGTGATTGCAGAATGCGCAGCACCGATTCGATCCACGCTTCGTTCCCCTGTTTCTTGAGCATCACCAGATCATAACGTTCCTGAACAAGTGGAATAAAATCAACTTGACCGACAAGTCGTGCAGCCTTCTCGCTGCCGATTCCTACATCGGCTTCACCGGAACTGACCTTGGCTGCTACACCCATATGACTGGTTTCTTCCACGTCATATCCAATTAGCTGGGAAGCAGGGATACCATGTAGACGCAATTGTTCATCCAGCAATACACGTGCCCCCGAACCTTTCTCCCGGTTAGCTAATCGTAGTTCAGGCTGATTCAGATCTGTCCAGTTCTGCAAGCCCCGCGGATTACCGCGTTGAACGTACAGCCCGGCAGGTCGTGTCAGCAGATTCACGACGACATACGACCAGCCAATCAGGATTTTGCGAATGTAGGGCAAATTATACTCTCCTGTATCTCCATCCAGCAGATGGGTACTGACCAGATCGGATTCCCCGCGGTACATGGAGATCAAGCCATCAAGGCTGCCCATGAACGAACGGAGTGGACGAATATCCCGTGTGTGCTTTTCCATATATCGCATCAGAATATCAAGGCTGACATCTTGTCCCGTAATGACCAGATGACGAGCCGAATAGGCTGACGAAGGGTTGCCCGTCGTGGAAGAAGAAGCTGCGAATGTCGCTCTGGATGGAGGCGTAGCACTTGCAGTGGGATGAACGGTATGATTGGTCTGGTCACTCCCTATCCCGGTATAAGATTCGGAGGGGTGAACTGAATCCACAGCGGCCCGGTGCGCTGGTGATTGAAGCTGCTTGGAGCGCTGTTTATAAGCCTCCAGATCGGTAGCGTCAACTCGCATTTGTTTGCCGACGCGATAAGCGACGAGGTCTCCCTTTTTGATTAGATCGTAAACTGTCAGTTTGGATATTTTAAGTAGCTTGGATATTTCTTCGGTGGTATAGGATTGCTCCTCCGTCATCAGTGAAGATCCTCCTTCAAGGTGCAGATCATATAACGTTTCGTTCATCAACGCTTATCGTCCCGGATAAACGCGGGGTCTCTTGTACTATACCATTAACAGCCAGAGGGGATAAACTCGCCCACCACAATTCAGTTATAGACGGCTTACCCTTCAACGGATGAGTTAAAGACTACCTTCCTATTTCAATGATCTTATGTATAATGAAATATAATTAATTATATCTAGTTATACCTAAACATAACATCGGGGGAGAAGTAGATGAAAAAGAGTATTGGATATGTGTTGGGGAGTATGTCACTTGGACTGGCTCTCGTATTGGCCGGTTGCGGTGCAAATACGGAGAGTACAGATTCATCCACAGCTACGGAACAAACGGGTTCAGCACCTGCGACATCAGGTGAGAGTTCAACGGCTGGGGCAACAGATCCTCAGGAAAAGGTGGAGCTAACGATCTCAGCGGCAGCCAGTCTCACGGATGCCATGAAGGAAATTGAAACGAATTTTGAAGCCGCGAATCCCAATGTGGAGCTTAACTTCAACTTTGGTGCATCCGGTGCATTGCAACAGCAGATTGAACAAGGTGCGCCAGCAGATGTTTTTGTATCGGCTGCGACCAAAAATATGAACGCGCTCGTGGATGAGAAATTGATTGCATCCGGCGATCAGAAAAATTTGCTGCAAAATTCATTGGTAGCCATCATTCCATCGGATAGCTCAGATACTGTAACAAGTGAGAAGGATCTGACGGCTGATTCCATCAAGACCGTAGCGATTGGTATACCGGAAAGTGTGCCTGCAGGAACCTACGCCAAGGAAGCGCTGACCAATGCCAAACTATGGGATCAGCTGGAAAGCAAGCTTGTACAGGGCAAGGATGTCAGACAGGTTCTGCAATATGTAGAAACAGGCAATGCGGATGCGGGGTTTGTGTACAAAACGGATGCACTCACTTCTGATCAGGTGAAAATTGCTTTTGAAGTAGACAAGAACAGCTATACACCAGCCAATTATCCAGTAGGGATTATTGAAGGTACGAAGCACCGGACAGAAGCAGAACAATTCTACACGTATTTGCAAACGCCTGAAGTGCTTGAGGTATTTGCCAAGTACGGGTTCTCCATTCCGGAATGAATGTGAGTGCAATAGACTGGGCGGTATTTTGGCCACCGATTCGTCTTTCCCTTCAGGTTGCGCTGTTGTCCAGTGTGATCGCAGCAGTGTTTGGCATTGCTGTGGCCTGGAAGATGTCGCGTACCTCGTTCCGTGGCAAAATTTTTCTGGAAACGGCATTTATGCTCCCACTGGTGCTCCCGCCGACAGTGGTCGGATTCATATTGCTCGTGTTACTGGGGCGTAAGAGCGTGCTAGGACAGTGGATTGAAGCCATCTTCTCCGCACCTGTAATTTTCTCCTGGTGGGCTGCCGTGATTGCCTCAGTGGTGGTTGCTTTCCCATTGGTATATCAGACGATGAAATCCGGTTTTAGCGGGATTGATAAGGACCTGGAAGATGCAGGCCGCTCCATAGGCGCGAATGAATGGCAGGTATTTCGTTATATCTCACTTCCGCTTGCAGGGAGAGCGTTGATGACGGCATTCATCCTGGGATTCGCCCGTGCACTGGGAGAATTCGGGGCCACACTCATGATCGCAGGTAATATTCCGGGGAAAACGCAAACCGTACCCACTGCGATCTATGTTGCTGTGGATTCGGGCAATCAGACGATGGCCTGGATGTGGACCGGCTCTATTATTATCATTTCGTTTATCATGCTGCTTTTAACCAGACAGCCGCGCGACGGGAAGGTATGATGTGTGTTATTTAAAGTGAAAGTGATGAGGATTAGCATTCGCATACAAAAACCCGCTCAAGGAATCTTTCCTTGGAGCGGGTTTTAATTTACACACGCCTTGTATATCGTTATCATGTATGTTTACGTTCATCCAGCCGATATTTATTTAGCCTGTTTGAACAGAAGGTGTCTTATAACGGGAAGAATCGAGCGTTTTGATCATAAATACAATCTCTTCCTGCCGTTCAGGTGTCTGTACCGTTTTGTGATGGAAAGGTTCATATCCCCGCCGTTCATACATGGGAGCAAGCCAGGGATGACGGGTGGCCGTTGCCAGAAATACGGCAGGGGCATCAAGCTTTTGCAGAATGATATGTTGTTCTACCCAATCCAGTAGTTTGGAGCCGTAACCCTGACTTTTATGGGCCGGACTTACCGCGAACCAGCGGATGAATGGATAAGGACTGATAGCTTGCCGCTGCAGATCTTCTGCTCGGTCAAGGGTAACCGTGGCAATGATTTCTCCTGCTTTTTCAAGAATATAGCATTCATGCTGTACAATATTATTCTGGATGACTTCCAGTGTAGCGTGTCCGGCTGGAAAAGGAATGTTCAGGGCCCGAATTGTCTCATAGGCATTCACGGTAACAGCCTGCAATTGTTCGGCATCATCAAGCGTAGCCAATCGGTATTGTTCGGTCATGGTCGATCCATCCCTTCATTAGAAAAATACTATTCCAACCTATTAAGTTGGTTTAATATTTTGGTGTTATTTTATCATGAAATTCATGGTTGGAATATAATTCTCGAATCAGATCTGTCTATAAGCTCATCGAAAGCTTCTATATGTATAAATGACAAAACTTTTTCCAATTTTACTCGTTTCAGGACTCGCCTAAACCATGCTCTATCCTGTAAAATAGAACTAACTGATTCCAGCCAAGAACTGAAATAAGGAGAGACGACTAATGAATACGAAACCTGATTGCGGTATATCGTTGCAAATCGACGACTATCTGGATCTTTTGCATTTTGCCATCCAAATCGAGGATCAGGAATGGCAGCAGTCCCTTATCCACCAGCTCAAAATATTTCAGCCGGAAGCGGAGCAGCACACACCTGAAGAAGAATTATGGATGAGATTTGATTATATCAACAGTAAACTGACAGGTCTCCGCCACCAGATTCACGCGGCCCATTCAACGGATGAACGCAAAAAGTTTGAAGAACGAATCGGACTGTTGCAACTGCAGCGTATAGAGGTAGCTCGTAAAATTAAATGGGCTAGTCGCAGATAGATGCGTATTTGAATAAAAGTGATCTGGAATTAAAGAAGCGATCTCCCGTTGGAGGTCGCTTCTTTTGGTTTACTTTTGGATCAGGGAACGGGTGAAGCATAGAGAAGTTCTATAACGTTATCAGGATGTCCTATTAACATACATATTGCCTGGGCATGACATCCGGTGCTATTCTTTGTTCAACCTAATTCCGACTATACAAGTGTGAATGGTTAGTTAAATCAAAGATGAGGAATGGGAGTACACATCATATTGGCTGAAATGACAGCCTGTGGAGGAGATCGGGAATGGTTAATCAATGGGGGATTCAGAAATTCCGGACAGCATTGCTGTTCATTACTATGTTGGCGGTACTGGCGGGTTGCAGTTCAGGCAATGCATCGAATGAATCGGATACCGCATCTGCGTCCGGTCAAGATAAAGTGAAGAAGATCATTGTGGGTACAGGCACTCAATTCCCGAATGTTTGCTTCATTGATGAGAATGGCAAGCTGACGGGATACGATGTAGAACTGATCCGCGAGATTGATAAACGATTGCCTGAATATGAATTCGAGTTTAGTACAATGGAATTCAAAAATCTGCTGCTCAGTCTTGAGACGAAGAAAATAGACCTGATCGCTCACCAGATGGAAGTGAATGAAGAGAGACAGGCCAAGTTCCTTTTTAATGATGAAGCATATAACATTTTCCCTAATAAAATCGTTGTAAGCGAGAAAAACCAGGATGTAAAATCCATCGAGGATCTGAAAGGTAAAAAACTGATTGTTGGCGCTACGAGTAATGCGGCTGTACTGGCTGAGAAATGGAATGCAGCGAACGGTAACGCCATCGACATTGTGTATTCCGGCGCAGGGGAAGATACGAATACCCAGATCAAAACAGGCCGGGTGGCTGCAACCATCAGCACGCAGTTTGCCATCGATTATCAGAACAAAGTGGTGGATGCACAGTTAAAGACTGTCGGAGAGGCCCTGTCCAACTCCAAAGTGTATTTCATTCTGAACAAGGATGAGGAAGAGCTCAAAACTAAAATTGATGAAGCGCTCAAATCAATTAAGGAAGATGGAACATTGAGCAAATTGAGCACAGAGTGGCTGGGAGCCGACTACACGGTTGAGGAATAGTGCCTTAAGAAAGGTGAGCGACGGTTATGGGTAAATCATTCGATCTGTCATTGGTTCTGGATTTCGTGCCTGAACTGCTGCGATATTTGCATATTACACTGATTGTACTGGGCGGCTCCATTGTGCTCGGTCTGGTGGGCGGTGTGCTTCTGGCGGTTCCGAGGTTATACCGGATTCCGGTGCTGAGCCAGCTCGCTACCCTGTACATCTCTTTTATGCGGGGCACACCGATTCTCATCAAGTTGTTTCTGGTCTATTACGGATTACCTGAATTGCTCAAGCCCATAGGAGTCGATCTGTCCAGGACCGATCCGCTGGTATTCGTCATCGTGACTTATGCGTTAAGTGATGCGGCGTCCTTTGCTGAAATCTTTCGCGGAGCTGTGCGCAGTGTGGACAGGGGTCAGACGGAAGCAGCTTATGCTGCGGGCTTGACCACGTTTCAGTCGTTTCGGCGGATCGTGGTTCCGCAGGCACTCATTGTTGCTTTTCCGAATATGGCGAATACGTTGATTGGTTCGTTAAAGGATACGTCACTTGCCTTTTCGATTGGAGTTATGGACATGGTGGGCAGGGGGCAAACGCTGATCTCGGCTACATCGCATGCACTTGAAGTGTATATCAGTCTTTCGATTGTCTACTATGTTATCGTGCTTGTACTTGAAAAAGGGTTTGCTATCGCAGAACGCAGACTCCAGCGTCACGAACGTAAAAAGGAAGTCCCTGGGCCAGTGGTAAGAGCTGAACGCCTGAAACGAATAGCGGGGTGAGCGAATGTCTATTGATATCAACTTTATCTACACATCTTTTTTCCAGATTCTAAAGGCATTGCCACTGACACTCGTCATTACGATTGTACCGTTGATCGCAGGATTTGGCATTGGTCTGGTCACTGCTTTAATTCGAATCTATAAGGTAGCCTGGATCTACCGAATCGCTGATTTCTATGTTTCGTTTTTTCGGGGGACACCGATGCTGATGCACTTGTTTCTAATCTATTACGGGATTCCGCTGATCATCGACAAGCTTGCAGCCCGGTACGGCTGGGCCTTTCAGTCGTCTTCCATTCCGATTCTAGTGTTTGTGTTATTTGCCTTCTCGTTAACTGCGGGAGCTTATATGTCTGAGATTATCCGCTCCGGCATTCTGGCGGTGGATACCGGACAGATGGAAGCTGCACATGCCGTGGGCATGAGTACCCCCCAAGCGTTGAGACGCATCATTTTACCTCAGGCGGTTGGTGCGGTTTTGCCGAATCTGTGCAGCATGTTTGTTGGTTTCCTGCATGGATCGACACTTGCGTTTACTGTATCGCAGATGGATATTCTCGGTAAAGCGGATGTGGTGGCTTCGGTCAGTCTGAAATTTCTGGAGGCTTTCATTGCTGCCGCATTGATCTATTGGGGTCTGACGGTGATTGTCGAACGGATTACAGCTTTGCTGGAACGCAGAGTTGCCGTGTACAGCAAAGGAGGGGTGTCATGATATCACTGACGAATATACACAAATCTTTTGGTCAGCAGGAAGTGTTGAAAGGTATCGATCTGACTGTGGAGCAGGGGGACGTTGTTGCCATTCTTGGACCTAGTGGGTCTGGCAAAACGACATTGCTTCGCTGTGTGAATTTTCTTGAACGTGCCGATGAGGGCAAGGTACAGATCAGCGGATTAACCGTAGACTGCAAGCATGCCCGCAAACATGACATTGTGCAGTTGCGGCGAAAAACGGCGATGGTGTTCCAGCACTATAATCTGTTCAAACATAAAACGGTGCTGGATAACGTAACGGAAGGATTAATCATTGCCCAGAAAATGTCCAAAGCCGATGCTTGTGAACGAGCCTTGCGTGTACTTGAACAAGTAGGGCTGTCCGCCAAAATTAATGAGTATCCCAGCATGCTGTCAGGTGGACAACAACAGCGGGTAGGCATTGCTCGTGCGCTGGCACTCAATCCAGAGGTCATTCTGTTCGATGAACCTACCTCGGCACTTGATCCTGAACTTGTAGGTGAGGTGCTGTCGGTCATTCGATCGATTGCCCAGGAAGGCATCACCATGATTGTGGTCACCCATGAAATGGGTTTTGCACGTGAGGTGGCGAATCGCGTTGTATTCATGGATGGGGGTTCCGTCGTGGAAGAAGGCACACCGGAGGAAGTATTTGTGCGGCCCAAACAGGAACGTACCCGCCAATTCCTCAGTCGATACTCTTCCGATTGGAGTTATGTCATCTGACGATATAGGCGCAAGCTGGAGTAACTGACGATCCCGGCCCGGCATATGCTGTAGCAGGCAAATGCTGATAGGCCGGGTTTTTCTATGGGTGAAGCAGGCCGTGACGGTAAGGAGGAGGACCATGCAGAGCAAAATCGATGAAATACTCACACATATTGCACATTCTCACCAGCAGGTTGCGCGTGTACTGGATGCCAAACGTCAAGTCGCTGTGCGCATGTCTGAAATCATTAATCATTTGCCGGATATCGAACCGGAGCTGGATGGCGTTGACGGTCTGCTGGATAGCTCGGGACAGATCAACAAAAGCATCATCTCCTATTTGGGAGGCCTAGCAGACCTGGAAGAAGCCGTAGCCGAAACGCTGACCCAGGTGATGCGGGAGATGGCGGGTCAAGAGGAAGAATAAGCCCGGAAGGCGGGTGAATGGACATGAGCAGAGAACAAAGTCTCATACTGATGCTGGATGCAGCAGCAAAAATGCAGTGGAATATTGCCCTGATTTTGGAGGCCAAGGCGATTGAAGCCGAGAAGGTAAGGAACTGGGCGTTAAATCATTTGAATGGTGAGGCTTTTCTGACGCATAGCGATCAGGTGGCAGAGCCACTCAAAATGCATGATCAGCTGGTGGAAATACTGGAAGGATTGACCCGAATGGAAACCGGATTATGCAATAACCTGAAGGCCATCATGGTACAGAGTGACGGTGAAGAAGGCGGCATGGATGGTGGCATGTTTGGCGGTATGGATATGGGGGATCTCGGAAAATGAGTCTGTTGCGGCGTGAGCAGGAAGCGAAACTGTCCCTCATTGAGTCCATTGCACACAGTCAGCAGGCGCTCGCCCGCATTCTGGACAGTGTGGCCAGCGTGTCTGCCCACTCGGAAGTATCCGCCCGCAGTCTGGCCGAGAACATTCGTTTGCTGAGCCGTTATCAAGAGGAGATGTCCCGGATGGTTACGGGGATTCAATTGGCCCGAATCCAGCATGGGGAGCCTGGTGTACCATGGCTCAAAGACCCTGGATATGCGATACGCATGGTCCGGAACATACAGGAGGAATGTTGACATGTTAAAGAAGAAAAAAATACGTCTAAGAACCAAAAGAGCTCTGCTTGCTCGCGGGACCCGTCTGCGTAAAGTACGTAAACTGCGTGCGATCAAAGGCAAACGTGTACTGCACAAACGTACCCTCAAAGGACGCAGTGCGTGGCTCAAAAAAAAGAAACGTGCGGTACGACGGCACCGGAGTGTGAAGCCCGCACAACCGTTCGTCCCGGCTACCCCTACCGATCCGAACCCGGACGGTGCCTACAGCCAGGGGTACAACGAAGCGTACAACGAGGGATTCAACGCGGGTTTCGCCAAGGGATTCGAGGACGGACATCAGTTGGCTTACAAAGCGCAATAACAGAGTAGGTGTGCATTTTCGAATGACTACAGATGCATATCCAGCGAATGACGATTGCCCGGGGGATGGATCCCTCCGGGTTATTTGTATCACCGCAAAAGCGGACATGCCCGTGCAGGCGGATGTGGAGGGCAGACGCCAATTTTGCGCCTTGCAGGACACCCGTCCATGATGCATCTGACCCCGGGGCATATCCTTTAGAGGGAACACCAATCTCGGGGAGAATCTGAAGTGGAATCTCCTGAAGGAAGACAGGGTGAAGGATGTGGCAAAACGACGACACCGGCCGCCTACAGAAGCGGAGACCGCTTACCGTGGCGGATATGCAGAAGGCCGCAGATTTGGCGGCTGTCAGGCCATGATGGAGCGAGTGCAGATGTTTGAGCCGACCGTGCGGAATATGAAAGTGCTGTACATTCCGCAAGGATTCGATGCCATCGATGAAGGCGTCATTGGAGCATTGCAGCAATCTGTTCGTGAATGTGTTGTCGGATCGCCGGCAAACATGCTGCAGGAAGCCAGCCAGCACAGGCCCGATCTGGTGCTGGTCATGAATGGACTACACGTATTTCCCCCCGATCATCTGGAACAGGTGAATGGCATAAGGGAACTGGGAATTCGAACAGCAGTATGGTTTGTGGATGACCCTTATTTTACCGAAGATACGACAAGCATTTGCCGGCATTATGATGTTGTGTTCACGCATGAGGAAGCGGCAGTGCCGTTCTATACTGCACATGGAGCGGGTCGGGTGATCTATATGCCGCTGGCAGTGAACCCGGGGATGTTTCAGCCAAGACGTACGGGGCCACAGCATCAGTATGACATTTGTTTTATCGGTACCGGATTCTGGAATCGAATTGCACTGTTCGATGAGCTTGCTCCTTTTCTGGCGGACAAAAAGGTATTCATTGCCGGCAGCCAGTGGAACCGGCTGCAACGCTCCGACATCATGGGCCGATTCATCCATGAAGGCTGGATTGATCCGGGAGCGACAGTGGATTATTACAATGGCGCCAAAATCGTTATTAACGTTCATCGGACTTGCGAGAACGGGGAAGACAACCGGAATACGCATCATCTCCAAGGTCATTCCATTAATCCGCGGACGTATGAGATCAGTGCCTGTGGCACGATGCAGATAACGGATGCACGCATTGATTTGCCCCGCTACTACCGTCCAGGATATGACATCGAGACCTTTACAACGGCGGGTGAACTTCAGCGCAAAATCAAATATTATCTGCACCATGAAAAGGAACGGCGAGCCATAGCTTGGCGTGGGCTGCTTACCACACTGAACCAGCATACGTTCACTCGTCGTATTGCTCAGCTGCTGGAACACGTGTAAATCTCTATCTGCAGGACAGCAGAGGTAGAGAACCCTATCCCAAAAATAAAAGGAGTGGCGGTATGTCTCTCAAACACCGTAAAACGAGAAAGTCTCATGCACCAGTGCTCAGTCTGGCTGACCAAGCACGCAAAAACGGGCAACATGCCGGATATGATGCGGGTAAGGAAGAAGGATATCTTCGCGGCCGTGCCAACTATATCGTCAATTGTGCACAGGAACCATTGCCTTTTCGACAGATCCACGTCCTGTACGTATCTTCAGGTAAAGGTTTCCCGTACTCTCCACTGGATGAGGCAATCATGGCCACATTACAGGGCATGGTTGCTCAGGTAACTCTTTCCGATCCACGCCAGCCTGTATCGGAAATTGCATTGCAAACTCGGCCTGATCTTGTGCTTGTGTTGGATGGCATGGATATTCCAATGGAGCATCTGGATGCAATTCGGCAAGCAGGCATTCGGACGGCGATCTGGCTTACCGATGATCCGTATTACACGGATATGACGCTTGAGACAGTGAGGCATTTCGACCATGTGTTTACCTTGGAACTGAACTGTGTGGATCTGTATCGGCAGAATGGTTGCCCTTCAGTACACTACCTGCCGTTTGCTGCCTTTACCAACCACTACTTCCCAATTACAACGCCGTCTTCACTCCACCGGGAAGTTAGCTTTATCGGTTCGGCTTACTGGAACCGGGTGTATTTCTTTAATCCGATCATGGCACAGCTGATGTCACACAATACTGTGTTTAATGGCATCTGGTGGGACCGTCTGCCTGACTATGCTGCTTACGGTGAAAAGATTGAACTGGGTCGCTGGATGAGTCCACAGGAAACCAATGATGTGTATAACGGCACTAAAATTGTCATAAACCTCCATCGCTCCCACGAAGACGATTCGGTCAACAACAATCATATTAAGATTCCACCAGCCTCACCGAACCCGAGAACGTTTGAAATTGCCGCTTCCGCTACCCTTCAATTGACCGATGCCCGTGATGATCTGGCACGTTTCTATAAACCGGGTGTGGAGATCGAGACGTACTCATCCCCTCAGGAATTGCTCGACAAGGTGGAATACTATATTTCCCATGAGAAAGAACGCCGCGAAATTGCCTTGCGCGGACTTGAACGCACACTGAAAGACCACACGTATGGCAAAAGAATCAATGAACTGTTGACCATAATATTCCCTTAATTTTGGCCGGAAGGAGGTGTGCACAGAACCCTGCATGCTTCATGCAGGGTCCGTGCGGCCATGGCGAATAAACCTAGACTCATGTTGTTTTCCCATGTGTGCAACACCCGCAGCATTACGGGGGCGGAGAAGCTGCTGCTTCATTTTATGAGGGAAATGGGTACCATCTTCGATTGCATACTTGTCGTGCCTCAGGAAGGTAAGCTTGCCGGACTTGCGCGGAGGTTCGATATTCAGGTCAAAATATGTTTCCTGCCGATGCTTCACGGTGTGTACACACCTTACCGGGGAATCGCAACGGATGCAGAACAGCTTCGCCAATCACCAGCCTATCAGGACGTGGTTTCCCTTATCCGGGAGACTGCGCCTGAACTGGTGTTAACGAATACCTGTGTCAACGTGATGCCAGCTGTAGCAGCGAAATCTCTGCAAATTCCGGTGATCTGGAAGATTACCGAAATTATTCAGGAGAATGAACATACAAACGAGGCTGTACAGATGATTGGTCGTTACGCGGATTGGATCATAGGTATATCCGAAACGGCGATAACCCCATTCAAAAAAGCGGGCATAAGCGACAAACTCACGGTGATTTCCCCAACCTGTGATCCGTCTCTGCCAGCTCCAGATCGATGGGTGCACTTAAGGGAACGCAAACGCAAAGAACTTGGTTTCAAGCCATCGCAAATCTGTATCGGTTACATCTCTTCATTTATATATGATGCCAAAGGTCTAAAGCCGTTCATTGACATGGCGCTGCAATTGTGTGAAGTCCATTCACGCTGCCGTTTCTGGATCATTGGCACATCAGCGGACAAAAAGTATTATGACGAGTGCGTGTCACGGGTGAAAAAATCCGGTTATTATCGCAGGTTCACCTTTACGACGTTTGAAGAGAACGTATCTCTGGCGTATACAGCCATGGATATCGTAGTTATCCCGAGTATGGTCAAAGAAGGATTCGGCATGACCGCGCTGGAGGGGCTTTATTTTGCCAAACCGGTTATCGCATTTGCCCAGGGTGGATTGAAGGAATTGCTGGAATCGGTAGGCAGTGGTGCATTTCTGGCTCCACCGGGTGATACTCAAGCGTTGTTCACGCTGGCCACAACGTTATTGAATGATCCTGAACTGGCTTCCGACATCGGATGGCGCAATCGGACAGAAGCGGAAAAGCTCTATGGTATTGAAACCTACAGGGCAAAGTTGCATACGATGGTGACACAGTGGTTAACGCGTTTTCCCGGATGGTTTAGGTATATTCAGCCTCCGAATGGTCCAGTGTACGCATGGGGCGAGGGACAATTACGAACCGTGCTGGTTCTGGAACCAGCTACAGTTCGGGCGCTTTTATTTCCACTGACTGTGATCCAAACGTTGCCGCTCTCACCGTTACCTCCGCTTGCAATAGGTCAACCTGTCCATGAAGCAACAGAACCTCGCTCAAGCCACAGAACGGGACGAAGGGGGCGGTATCCCCATTCAACCCCACGCAGCAGGGTTCGTGAACGAATGAAACGAGGTATGGGAACAGGCGGTAGGAAGCTGAAGGCACGTAAAAAGAAGCGTGTACGCGTGGGGCAACCGGCTGCCCGCAAACGTGCTCCTCGCAAAGCCAGACGAACCCGGCTCCACCGGAGAGCATCCAATAGACGATGAAGGCAGGGATTACGATGAAGATCATGACGGTGCTGGGGACTCGACCTGAAATCATACGGCTCAGCCTGATCATTTCCAAGCTGGACCAGTACGCGTCCAAACATATTCTGGTACACACGGGACAAAACTTCACGGAAAGTCTCAGCGGTCTTTTCTTCAAGGAAATGGGCTTGCGGGCGCCGGACTACGTCCTTCAGGATGAAGCGGCCTCGCTCGGTCGGCAATTATCCTCGATGTTTACGCAAATGGAAGATTTGTTAAATCAGGAGCAACCGGATAAAGTGCTGCTGCTCGGCGATACGAACAGTGCATTATGTGCTGTGCTGGCTGAACGGATGGGCATACCCGTCATTCATATGGAAGCGGGCAACCGATGTTTTGATCTGGATGTGCCTGAGGAGAAAAATCGCCGGGTCATCGACGCCATTTCAACCATTAATATGCCTTATACCGAACAGAGCAAGAAACATTTGGTTAGTGAAGGGATTCCCAGTCGTCGAATTGTGCTGACGGGCAATCCGATCTATGAAGTGATGCGTCACTACGACACACAGGTGAGTTCCAGCAAAATATTGAAAAAATTGAAGCTGAAATCCGGGCAATATTTTTTGGTTACGGCCCATAGGGCAGAGAATGTTGATCACCCTCCTCATTTGCTGGAGATCATGAAAGGCTTGAACCAGGTTGCTGAAGAACATGCCATGCGAGTCATATGCAGCATTCACCCTCGAACGGCTATTCGAATTGCCGAGCATCTGCAACTTGAGATGCACCCGCTGGTGGAATTTCACGAACCATTCGGTTTTTTCGACTTCGTGATGCTGGAACGACATGCACGCTGTGCACTTACGGACAGTGGTACCGTACAGGAGGAGTGCTGCATCATGGGTGTGCCTACGGTAACCATGCGACGCACAACAGAACGACCGGAGACGGTGGATTGCGGCAGCAACGTGGTCTCAGGTCTGGATGCGGAGCGTATTGCGGGTTGTGTGAAAGTAATGATCGAAATGTCAAACGACTGGGATTGTCCACAAGGCTACAAAGCAACCGATGTATCCAGTAAAGTGGTCAAATTTCTGCTTGGAGGGAAAATGCATGTTTGAAAATAAGCGTATACTCGTGACTGGCGGTACGGGATCATGGGGTTATGAACTTGTGGCTCAACTTCTGCCCCAGCAGCCCAAGGAGATTATCGTTTACTCCCGGAATGAATCCAGCCAAGTGGCGATGAGTCGTGAATTCGAAGACCCGCGTCTTCATTTTCGTATTGGTGATATTCGAGACAAGGACGCCTTAACCGTTGCCTGTCAGCATGTGGACTATGTATTTCATCTCGCAGCGCTCAAACATGTACCGGTGTGTGAAGACCAACCTTACGAAGCACTCAAAACGAATGTGATCGGCACACAAAATGTCATTGAGGCTGCAATTGAAAATAATGTGGAAAAAGTCATTTATATCTCGACCGACAAAGCCGCCAATCCATCCAATTTCTACGGCATGACTAAGGCGATCGGTGAGAAATTGATCGTATACGCTAATCTGCTTCACAGCAATACGCGATTTGTCACTGTACGTGGTGGCAATGTACTTGGAACGAATGGCAGTGTTGTGCATTTGTTCAAAAATCAAATTCGTCAGAAAGGTCAAGTTTCCATTACCGACATGAAAATGACGCGGTTCTTTCTGACCTTGAAAGATGCCATCACCTTGCTGTTCAAAGCATCGGTGGAAAGCGTGGGTGGCGAGATTTTTGTTATGACCATGCCGACGTGCAAAATTGTGGATTTGGCAGAGGTGCTGATTGAGGATTCAGGTGTGGAGAATGTGTCCATTGTGGAGCGCGGTACTCGGCCTGGCGAGAAGATACACGAGATTCTGATGAGTGAATTCGAGAGCATGACCACAGTGGTATACGATGAGCAATATCTGGTGATCTTGCCTACACTCGGCATACCGGGGTTGAAGGAGCATTATACCAATTGCCCCCCTGTTTCTTTCAGCAGTTTTAGTTCGGAACATCAGCTAATGACCAAACAGGAGATTCGTGACATTCTGCAACGCGGAGGGTTTCTGTCATGAAGCTGCTGATACTTGGGGGGAACGGAATGGCCGGTCATATTCTGGTCGATTATTTCCGCCGTCAAGGCATCCACAGCATCTTCTATACCACCCGGGATGTAACGGACCCCAACGGTCTGTTGCTGGATGTAAATGACAGCTTTATGGTTGACCGTCTGGTAGAGGCGGTGCACCCGGATGTCATCGTTAACGCTGTAGGTGTTTTGAACAGTTTTGCAGATGAAGACAAAATTACTGCTTATCACATTAATGGATTCCTGCCGCATCGTTTGCGGCGGGTTGCCGACACGATTGGTGCACGTCTGATTCATATCAGTACGGACTGTGTGTTTAGTGGGGATCGGGGGGCATATCGGGAGGACGATGTTACTGATGGAACATCTGCCTATGCGATTACGAAAGCACTGGGTGAAGTCCAGGATGCTGGACATCTGACGATTCGCACGTCCATTATTGGACCTGAAATTCGGAAGGGTGGCATCGGTCTGATGCATTGGTTCATGTCCACTACAGGGGAAGTTGGGGGATATACACGTGTCTTCTGGAATGGGGTAACCACCCTTGAACTAGCCAAATGGGTAGATCATTATCTGGCATCGCCGGTCAGTGGTCTAATCCATCTGGCTCATCCGGTACCTGTCAGCAAACATGATCTGCTCATCCTGTTCCAAAAGACATGGGATAAGCAGGATGTTGTTGTTGTCCCTGATGATAGCATAGTGCAGGACCGTACGCTGGTGTCCACACGTGAGGACGTGAAGACAGACCTTCCGGATTATTCTACAATGCTGAAGGAGCTGGCATTATGGATGGAGCAGAGCTGACAGGTAAAAAGATACTGATCACGGGTGCCTCCGGCTTTACCGGACGGCATGCGGTCGCTTATTTCCGCGCAGCTGAAGCTGCGGTTGCTGCAGTGGTCAGGCGGGCAGGTGCACATTCGTTTGGCGATGACGTGGCTGTACACGTCTGCGATCTTAACGACAAGCAACAAGTCCGCCATCTGATTGAAGAGGTGAAACCGGATTATGTGCTGCATCTTGCAGGCAAAAATTCCGTACCCGATTCGTGGTCCGATCCACTACTGGTGTTGGAGACCAATGTGATGGCTGTACTGTATCTGCTAGATGCTCTCCGGAGCTGCCCAGCGGCACGGACCGTTATTGTAGGTTCCCGGTTAAAATACACACCTGAACCCGGTCGGCATCCTCAGCCTCCCCACCCGTACAGTCTCAGCAAAGCACTGGAGGAGATGGTGTCGCTGTCGTGGATGTCTCTCTTTGGACAGCAGATTATGTTGGCAGAGCCGGGGAATCTGATCGGGGCAGGTCCTTCAACGGGCATATGCTCGCTGCTGGCACGTCATATTGTTGCCTGTGAACAGGAAGGTAAGACAGAGGCCTTTCGTCTATCCGGGCGGGATAATACCCGTGATTTTCTGGATGTACGGGATGCGGTTCGGGCCTACGCAACCTTGCTTGTTCAGGGCGTGTCAGGCACCGTCTACCCCGTCGTATCGGGCAAAGAGCGAAGCCTGGGTGAAATAGTGGATACGCTGCTAACCATGACCAAAGCAGAGGTGCCTGTACGCTGGGATGGAGCTTCATCCGGTCCAGATGGGGCTGGAGATCAGGAGGAGTTATCGGCGCTGCGCAAGTTGGGCTGGCAGCCGCTGGTTCCATTTACCCAATCTCTGCAGGACATTCTGAGAGATGTTCGTACCCAGCAGGGGAGGTCGACTACTTGAATCCGAGAGTATCCATTGTTATTCCGTTTTACAATTGTCCCTATGTACCTCAAGCAATCCAAAGTGCACTGAATCAGACATATACCGATGTTGAGATCATTATCGTCAACGATGGCTCTACCCGGCATACGGAATTGCTCCAGCCGTATCTCCCCTACATTTATGTTCTTGGCAAAAGCAATGGCGGTACAGCTTCAGCTCTGAATCACGGCATCCGTCATGCCTCCGGGGACTATGTCGCCTGGCTGAGTTCGGATGACCTCTTATATCGGGATAAGATTCGTCATCAGGTTGAATTTATGCAACGGGAGAATGTGCTCATCTCTCATACCAACTTTAATTACATTAATGAGCACTCTGCGGTGACCAAGTTAAACGGGGGAGCAGAACCGATGGCAGAACCGGATTGGCTGCGCCTCTTCGTAAACGGCAATCCGGTGAACGGCTGTACCGTGATGATCCGCAAGGATCTCTTTAGTGGGGTGGGCCTGTTTAATGAATTGTTGCCTTATACGCATGATTTGGATCTATGGATGCGTATTTTACTGAACGGACATCGTTTTCCATATCTGAACGAGTCGCTTACTGCATATCGACGGCACGGGGGGATGGGGACGTTACGCCATGCAGATGCCATCGGTCGGGAGGCCGCCATGGTATGGTCCAGATATCGGGAGCCTTTGTTGCAGCGGATTACTGCCATGGGGGGATGAACAACTTTGGTGGGGGTTATGGAGGCCGTATGTTGGCTGAATAACGCCCTCTTTATTTATATGTAATTCGATCTATAAGCCACTCATTGGATTAATGCAAAATGCTCATATGCGTAAATTATGAGTCGTTATGCAACAGATGCCCGATACCTAACGGATCTATCCTCATATAATAGGGAGAATGGTAATATTCACGCGGAGAAAGGGGAGTACCGAATGGAGCCGAAGGTATCAATTGTCATTCCTTTTTATAATTGTGCGTATATCGAGCAGGCTGTTCACAGTGCCATTCACCAGACGTATCCGCATATTGAGGTCATTGTGGTGGATGACGGCTCTACGAAGCATGTGGAGCGGCTTCAACCATTCATGAATCGCATTCGCTATATACGAAAAGAGAATGGTGGAACAGCAACCGCGTTAAACGAGGGAATCAAACAGGCGACAGGTGATTACTTTGTCTGGCTCAGCTCCGATGATGTGATGTTGCTGGACCGGGTAGAGAAACAACTGAAGTTCATGCTAGAGGTCAAGGCTTCGTTCTGTCACGGGGCCTATCATTATGTAGATGCGAACAGCGAATGGATGGACACAGTGAGACCAGAAGTAGGCAGTCGTCTAGAGATGCTTCAGGTGCTGACCGAAGGTTGCCCAATCAACGGTTGTACAGTGATGCTTGAGATGGATGCATTTCGAAAGTTCGGCGTGTTTGACACCGAATTTCGCTATACGCATGACTATGAGATGTGGCTGAGGCTGTTTCCGCTTTATGAGCTGTTCTATTACAGTGAACCACTGATGTGTTATCGGGTTCATGAATCAATGGGAACCAAGAAACACTTTGAGGCATTGAAAGCCGAAATGGAACTTGTTCAAGCGAAGCATCGACCTGTATTACTCAATCTGTTGCAGGTTGGCGGTTACTGGAAGTAGTTGTGATAAGTCATGGAAGAAACCAAGAATGTTAGATAGTGAACCACAAACAAGAAAAAGAGGATATTCGGTTGCCGTAAAGTGCTTGCGGCATGAACGAATATCCTCTTATTTGTTCCTGTTTGTAGAGTTACTTGACTCTAATTATTCTCAGATGTGAGAATGAGCATGCTTGCCGGATCAGGGAATACGTACCCTTTGGGCAGCTTTCTCATTAATTCGTTCATTACAGCGTAATCCACCTCGATATGCGTCGTGGACACAGGGGTGGAGAACCAACGATTATACAAATCACTGGGGACGAGCAATGTCATATTCTCTGACCTCCCAACTGAATGGCTTCCTGGTAAACATGCAGCGTGCGCAATCCCATCTCTTCCAGTGATCGATGTTGTTCAACCCAGGCTTTGGCTGCTGCTCCTACCTTTGCACGGGTAGCATCATCCTGCAGAAGGGCATTTAACAGTGCGCTAAGGGCTTCGACATCCTGTGGCGGCACGACCCAACCGGTATGTTCAGGCTGCACCATCTCAGGCATACCTGCCGTACCGCTTACAATGACAGGCAATCCGGCGAGCTGAGCCTCTGTAACCGAGAAAGGCTGCGTATCCTGCAAGCTGGGCTGTACATAAATGTCAGCATGGCGTAGGAATGAAGGGATGTTGTCGAGTTTCCCCCAAAAAACGATGTCAGCACCTACTCCAAGGTCATTGGCTAGGGAGCGTAAATCCTCCATCAGATTGCCTTCCCCAGCAATCCAGCAGACCCAATCCGAGCGATTCTTCTTAAGGCTGGAGAGTGCTTTTACCAGAATATGAACCCCTTTGATGTGCTCCAGTCTGCCCGTAAAGGCGATCACTTTTTTGCCCGCTGTCTTCCTCTGACGGAACTTGACTGCTGCTTGGGCACGGTAGGCTGGAATATCCACAGCATAAGGAATAATTCGAAATTTGGACTCGGGAACATGGAGGTCCGTAAGTGTGCTCTTAATCCAATGGCTGGAGACCAGAATAAGCTGGGATTGTTCAGCGCTTCGCTCTTCCAGTGACAGGAAGTAACGTCCACGTTTGGATTGCAAATATTCGGGAAGTGTTAGCTTCGCGTTAGAGTTTTGAGCATCGTAAAAAGCTTCTCGCGCAAGCGCCCCGTGATAACTCGTTACCATTGGTGTGTTGCGGTTTAATATACGTCTCATTGCGACTGCTGCTACCGGGTCCTGCGCATGGATGACATCGTAATGATCAACGCCGAGATACGCGGCTCCCATTTCAAAGGCATACCTGTTCAATTCATAATAAGCCACGAGAGAATCGGCTGTGAATTGAGGCAAATCAGTCGGATTAAGTTTGGCTTGAAGCATGGGCCATACCTTATCTTTGGAGAAGGAACGATTGAGATTGCGAATGTACACTTCATTTTTGGCTCCGTTGGTGCCCATAATATCCACCTCTACGCCAAGAGCCATTAGCCTGTCAGCCAGCTGTTTCACATATGTCCATATTCCACCCATCTGTGTAAGCTCCCAATAGGTCACGAGCAGAACTCTCATAGGTACCTCCTTGTCACGGCCTGCACAGGCCGATCTTCTATCCTGTTAGTCTATGAAAAAAAGCAGACGAAAGGGTGGGCATTTCCGTGGAATTAATTAAAATGGGTGATTGCAAATAGCAATGGACGAGAGCAGGCATACCATATCTAGAGAAAGGTTCAACTCTGCCCTACAGGAGGGATATACCGTGGCCGCATATGTATTGGAGATTCACGAAAAACTGCTGCAAACCGTTGTTCCGGTGAGATATATGGACATTGAATTGGCATTTGTAGGAAATGACGATGTGGATATATTTGTCGGAGAAATCAGTCACACCCGTGGGGAGCTGTATCGCTATCTTTGTCGGATTGGGGCGGACACAGGAAATCACATTATTCATAATCTCACAGTCTCATCCGAACCGTGCGAACTGCGCATCATTAGCAACAATTCTACACCAAGGCATCTGGTTATTCGCATATACTGCAGGAGTGACCAAGGCCAGACCTTGGGTATACTTTCGGAGCATCAGATGATCAAATTGGCAGATTAGAAAATATCACCATAATGGACATCGATTAACCAATGGGGTGGAGCAGGAGAAGACCTGGTCCATTTTTTGGCATACATACGTGATTCGTTATCCAATAAAAAATAGCTTGACAGCAAAGGTATTTTCATTAGAATTAACCTATGCTTAAACAAGAGTTTAAAACGACGGTTTAAAACGAAAGTTTGAAACGTCGTGAATATAAGGCCGATGGGGAGACACATACAAAGATATTGCCTCCAGGCCGGAAAAGAGAGTGGAGAGAGTGAAACAACAAACAGCAGTGCCCCAGGAACCGGCGGAGTTCTCGATTAAAACGATTATTCTGCCCCTACTGGCTATTATTGTCGGGATGATTATGGTCATCTTGGACAGCACGGTAGTTAACGTGGCAATTCCGAATCTGGTTCAATATTTTGAGACCGATCTGAAGACGATTCAATGGACGGTTACAGGATATACGTTGGCCTTGTCAGCAGTCATACCGCTAGCGGGATGGTTGACCGACCGATTCGGTGCCAAAAGAGTATTTCTGTTCACGATCGCGATGTTTACTCTGGGTTCAGTATTGTGTTCGATCGCGCAATCTCCTGAACAATTGATTATTTACCGTATCATCCAGGGGCTTGGCGGAGGCATGGTTGCACCGATTGGTATGGCGATGGTATTCCGTCTGGCTCCTCCTGAAAGAAGGGGCTCTATCATGGGTATGCTCGGGATTCCGATGCTGTTGGCCCCTGCACTGGGTCCGGTATTATCTGGCTGGTTTATTGAATCATTTAGCTGGCACTGGATCTTCCTGATCAATCTGCCGATCGGTATTGCCGCTTTTATTCTATGTATCAAATTCCTGCCAGATACAGATCGTGGACGCACGCCTGCGCTTGATCTGCTCGGTATGATTCTGGCACCAATCGCATTCTCGATGCTCGCATACGGTGTAAGTGAAGGCGGAACAAGCTGGACGTCTGCAACAACACTAACAGGTGTGATTGTCGGAGGCGTGGCGCTGATCTTGTTCGTTATCGTGGAGCTTCGTCACAAAAATCCGCTGTTGGAACTTCGGGTGTTCAAATCATCTGATTTCACACGGGGTATTATTCTGGCATGGGTGTCACAAGTCGCTTTGTTTGGGGCGATGATTTTGATTCCACTTTATCTGCAACAAATCAAAGGCTACACTGCATTGGAAACAGGGCTCATTTTGCTCCCGCAGGCGCTGGCTTCGGGTGTAGGTATGCCGCTTGGTGGACGTTTGTTTGATAAAATTGGTGCAAGACCATTGGCTTTCGTGGGTCTGGGTATTATCTCGGGTGCACTGTTTATTCTGTCGACAATTACGGCGGAAACGGGTCTTGGCCTAATCATTCTTAGCCTTGTCATGATGGGATTAGGTATGGGTTTCTCCATGATGCCACTCAATACGCATGTACTGAATGCTGCTCCACGTAAGCTGGTAGGTCGGGTTACCCCGCTTACTGCTGCTGCACAACAAGTGGTTGTGTCCTTTGCAGTTGCCGGCTTGACCGGATTCCTGACCTCCCATATTGCAAGCAATACAGCTGGAGCTACTGATGCTACAGGTGTGGTGAATGGATTAGTGGCTGGTTTCAACGATACCTTCTTCCTGGCAGCATGTATTGCCTTGTTTGGATGCCTGCTCAGTCTGATTCTGCGCAAACCAAAACGGATGGAGGAAGAAACCCTTCAAACAGGGGATCAACCTGATCCTGCAATGATGATGGGACATTAATTCTTATAAGCTAATCAAGATATTCATTTAAGGCAGTTCAGGAAATTCTTCTGAACTGCCTTTTTGTTTTGTTTAGAAGAAAATACTCAAGGCTGTCATCATTTCCCGAAATGAAGCGGCGTATCGATCAGGTGAGAAGGAGACGGCCATATGCTGTCTGCCCTGAATACGTATATTCTCTCGCAGCTTCTTGTTCCGCATAAGGTCTACTGCTTCGGATACAGCGGCTTTCACGTTGCCAAGCGGATAAAATTTACCCGTTTTGTTATGTGTGATAAAGGAACGCACGCCATCTGAATCAGTGCTGAGCACTGGGCAGCCGCAACTGATGGCTTCAGCAACCGCATATCCAAAACCTTCAAGCAGGGATGTAGACAGCATAATCCCCCCGGAAGCTGCAATCATGGAATAAAATGTGGGCATCTCGGAATGGGGGACATTGATAAAAATGCCAATCCGATCTTCAAGACCGTATTCGGCGAGCATGTGTCGGAACATGACCTCATCTTCCGGATTAGCCAAGGTAGGATCGTGAAACAACCATAGTCTGGCTTTCGGAATTTTCTTAATGATTTTGCTGGATATCATCAAGTATTCCCGCCAGTTTTTATTGTGTTCGAGCCTTCCTACCCATGCAAGTACCGGATAGGGAGGAGTATCCACCGAAATTGGGGCAAAGGTATTGGTATCCAGCATATTGGGAATGACAAACCGATGAAGCCAAGGGCACATATGAATGAACAGCTCCAGTAAATGATCTGTTGGAGGAATGACCGCAGCATTACAGTGGGCTTGAAGATAAGGTACTCCCAACTGAATGGTTTCCATAGCCTGTTCACGCGTCCCAAGTCCCTGTGCTTCATAGATAATGCGTCCTTTATACCCGAGGGCTCTTAATCTGCCCGGCATGGCAATATCGGAGGTAACAATAATGGCATCATAACAATGATGATGAATCAAACTATGAATTTCCTCATCACTGGAAGCGGTGAAGACCGGCGTACTGGTATTGTTCTGCATTCCTGAGCCAGGGTACAAATACAATAAATGCGCTTCGATGCCATGGCGTTGCAGAACGGCTGTACGCAATCGGTTTAAAGTATCCACACCGCCGCTTGGAACAAAAAATGTGAATAGTACTTTCACACGGTTCACCCTCTGACTTTTGTGCAGGTGCTCAAGCTCCTGTACTGTAAGGTACGTTGTCTCAGAGTACAGGGTGTGGGTGAATGAAGTGGTGTTCACATTTTAGACACATATTTTTAAGCTCTCTTTTAAGTGACATTAAGCTGCATTTAGGATACAACACGTAAGATACAAGGAACTTCCCGTGTTGACCATCTGAAGAAAGCGATGATGGCACACGGGTATTTTAACGGGAAAGGATGAATGATGTGCTCGAAGTGAAACAGGTAAGCAAAGTATTTGATGGACGGCGCGGCGTGCATCAACTGGATTTCACAATGGAGCGCGGTGAGATTGTTGGATTTTTGGGACCGAATGGTGCCGGGAAAACCACAACGATGCGAATGATTACGGGCTATTTGCATCCTACGGCTGGCTCCATTGCAGTGGATGGCATATCGGTGCACGATCAGAGCAGGAGCGTTCGTTCCAAGATCGGCTATCTGCCGGAGACACCGCCGCTTTATCCAGATATGACGGTACAGTCTTATTTGAAGTTCGTCGCTAATCTGAGGGATGTCCCGACACGCGAAGTGAAATTGCGGATCAGTGAGATGGTCAGCAGGCTGGGTCTTCAAGGTCGTGAAAAGCAATTGGTTCGCGGACTGTCCAAAGGGTACAAGCAGCGTCTGGGTCTGGCTGGAGCCATTATTCACAAACCGGATCTGCTCGTGCTGGATGAGCCGACTTCAGGACTCGATCCAAATCAGATTATGGAGATACGGGATCTGATCCGTGAACTGGGTGAGAATCATACAGTGCTGCTTAGTACACATATTTTGCCGGAAGTGAGCACGCTTTGTAATCGCATGTTGATTATTAATCAGGGGCAGCTCGTATTGGATGGTTCACCGCAGCATTTTGGCTCAGCAATGGGAGATCAGTTTAAGGTGTCCATTGAAGTGAAGTCCACAGAGCAGCAATTACATAATGTGCTGACACCATGGGAGAAAGTTCGGAGCGAAGTCATTCAAGCAGCAGATGGGCAATCATCCAATGGTTCTACTGATACAGTAAAAATGCTGCTTACCGGCGAATCTTCTGAAGATTTCCGGGAGGAACTATTCTACCTTTTGTCTGGTGCAGGCTTGCCCATTCTGGAGATGAAGAAAGAAAATCTCAGTCTGGAACAGATTTTCCTCAAGCTGACCACAACGGAAACGGTATCCGAAGCGGAACTGGCAATACAGGAAACACAGGAGACAGAAACTGATAAAGTGCAGCTCGTCAGTCAGGTCCCAGAGGAAGAGGACAATTTGGGAACCACTTCAGATTCGAAGCAATCGGCTAGGTCCGGGAGCGCTTCATCTGATTCCCACACAGGGGAGGGTTCCAAATGAGAAGAATGATGGCGGTTTGCAATAAAGAACTGCAGGCATACTTCCTGTCACCTACGTCCTATTTTGCTTTTGCTGTATATGTACTGATGACAAGTTTGCTGTTCTATTCCAGCTTTGTGTATTACCAGCCAAGCATTGTAGATTATCGACTAGTGCTGGGAGATACGCTATCCATGCTGCTGTTTGTGGTGCCGTTGCTGACGATGCGTCTGGTAGCAGAAGAATTCCGTCAGGGAACGGACGAACTGTTGTTGACTTCACCTGCACGGGTGACAGAGATTATTTTCGGTAAATATTTGGCGTCACTTGCCATTCTTGTTGTACTTATTCTGTGTAGTCTCGTTTACCCGTTTATTATGTCCTTCTTTGGTGAACTGGATCTGACATCCGTATGGTTGTCTGCACTGGGTCTCTTTTTCCTGGGCGGAAGCATGATGGCAATTGGACTGTTTGCTTCCACATTATCTCAGCACCAGATGGTGGCTGCGGTTGCCGGTTTTATTATTTTGCTCGTATTGTGGATGCTTGATTCATTTGCAGGCAATTCCGGGTCTGCGTTACAACAATGGCTGGACCCGTTTGCGTTAACGAACCGGTTTGACAGTTTCACCAAGGGTGTACTTAGTGGCCCAGATATATTGTATTACGTGACGCTCTCAGGTGTGTTTCTGCTGTTAAGCATTCAAATTGTGGAACGGAAGCGGTGGAGGTGAGAAGATGAAAAAATGGTTGAGTCATACCAACAGTACCGTGCTGTCTGTAGCGGTGATTGGCATCTTTATTTTGCTGACCCTGTTTCTGAATTCGATTGGCGGCTTCCAACTGGATCTGACCTCAAATAAACAATATACCTTGTCTGACCAGTCTCTTACCGCGATCAAAAACGTAAAAGAAGACGTCAACATTCTGGTGTTAACCGTCGAAAATGCGAATAATACGGTCTTGAACCGCGAAGTATCGGATATGGTTCAGGAATATACGAAACGCAACAGCAAACTGACGATGAAGCAATATAATCTGACGCAGGAGCCTACCCTGGCCTCCAAATATGGTATCACAGGCAGTTCCATTGTATTGGAGCAGGGCGATCAATATAAAGTCATTGATATCGCCAGTCTATTCACGGCAGTCGGGGATGGAAGTGATGGATCCTACCAGTTCACAGGTGAGGAAAAGTTGACACAAGCGCTAATGAATCTGTCTTCAACGGAGATGCACAAGATGGTCTTCCTGACAGGACATGAGGAGCTTGGCCTGGATCAACTGACTACGCTGCGTACATCTCTGGAACAGAATAATATCACGACAGAAGAACTTCAGCTGAATCAGGCAGGTCAGGTTCCAGAAGATGCGGACGTACTCGCGATTATTGGTCCACAGCGGGATATTAGTGATACTGAAATAAAAGCTATTCGGACTTATTTGAGTAACGGAGGGAAATTGCTGTTATCCCTCGGTTTTCACGAAGACATGAAGTTGACTTGGAAAAATATCGATGCACTCATGACGGATTATGGCGTGGTTGATGAGCATGCAGTTATGGTGGATAATCAGCAGGCCAGCACAATGGGCCCACTGTGGGTTGTGCCGGAGTATGGCACACATGCCATCACGGATAAACTATCAGAAAGCAAACTGTATCCGATGTTATCCTTGTCCATTGCTTTGACAAGCAAAGAGCAGGATAAATACACATTATCGCCGCTTATTCATTCATCCGATGACAGTTATGGCGAGACGAATATTGCAGGTTTATTGCAAAACGAAACAACCAACGATCCGGATCAGGATGTACAAGGTCCTGTTGAGCTTGGATATGCGGCAGATACAACAGATGGCAAACCGAAAGCTGTAATTCTGGGTTCATCCATTTTCATGCAGGACTCGGAAATAGTGAACGGTGGTAACCGAGATTTTATTCTGAATACCGTCAATTATCTAAGTGAAAAAGAAGATGGAGTAACGATCCGGCCTCGAGTGCAAACCGGTTATCAAACGGCGTACCTGGACGGTGAACAAGCCAGAACCATTTTCTTCGTGGCGATTGTCGCATTCCCGCTCATCTTTGTTATGATAGGTGTACTCTTATGGTGGAGGCGCAGACGTGTATGAAAAAATGGGTCCCAACGATTTTAGTCTTATTGGTCTTGATTATCGGGTGGGTATATGCGGCCAGTCAAAATTATTTTCGTGAAGAGGAAGCGGAGAAGGTCAAATTACTTGGTATTAAGTCTTCGGATATACAGTCGATCACGATTCATGATAACAGTACAGATACATCAGGTGTTTCAAAAACCTCATCTTCACAATTGGAACTAAAGAATGGCGTATGGAGTATGGTGGAACCCAAGTCTTATCCTCTGAATGGTTATACGGTAAGCAGCTGGCTCGATGCCTTAAGTGGCGCGAATCAGGAACTGGTTGTAGAGGAGGAGCCGAAGAATCTCGACAAGTATGGATTGGGTTCAGATGCAGCGCTGCTGGACATTCAACTGAAGGATAACCGTGAGATCAAACTGAGCATCGGTGGCAAATTGCCAGCAGATGACGCTCGTTATGTGCGGGTAGACTTCGGACCTGTCGTAGCAGTACAGACGGAATCCATCAGCAATATAGAATTATCACGGCAGGATCTGCTGGATACGACTCCGTTTAATCTGGATGAAACTAATGTCACTACATTGGAATGGGAAGGCGAAGCAGCCACCTGGATGCTCAAATCTTCGTCAGAGGAGGGTGCGGCAGAGCAGACGTGGACGCTTAATGGTGAAGCTATTGAAGCTACCGATGCTGTATCTCTGATTGGCAAAATTAAGAACCTGTCCACGGCTGACGATGTGCGCAAAGCTTCTGAACTGAAGGGAACCGTGCCACGCTTTACTTTATCCGTTGAGCAGACGGTTAATGGAGAAGCTGTTACGGATGTGTACCGTGGGCTTACTATTCCATCAGAACCGGATCAGATCTGGGTAATCACACCTGACGGTCAGTGGGCCTATCCGATGGATGCAGCTAGTCTGAAGGAAGCAGAGCAATTTCCGAATTCGATCAAAAAATTAGAATCAGATGCAACATCTTCTTCGAGTGGAGATGATGCTGATGCGAATTCCTCCCCCACATCCAAGTAAGTGAATAGCTCCTTCAACATGATAATGAAGATTCACACTAGAATGGGAAATACAAAGTTTTATGGAGCGGTGCTGCACTTTGTGCAAGCACCGCTTTTTTATTTTTTTATGTGAAATGTATGAGCCCAGATAAAGGAGGCTAATGTTCCATATCCTTTCAGCATATCGCTTTGTACAGAAGAGCATCCTATCCTTGTGACCAAAACCAACATAATTGGAGGATGAGACATGCCAGCAGCCAAAAAGGCGACAGCAATCAGCTTATCTTTGTCTACTGCAATCTTTGTAATGGCTGGATTGACGGGTTGTGGAACGAGCACAAAAGATAACAATCTGCACACCCAAAGTGTTCGTCACGAAGTGAAAGGCATTAACCGTTATGGTGTTGAGTCCAATGGGATGGATGGTATCCGTGCGAAAAGCTATCGTACGCATAACGTCACTAACCTGAAATCAAGTGACGAGTTGGCTAAACGCATTACGGAAATGAAGGAAGTGAAGTCCGCAAATGTTATGCTGACTGATCGTAATGCATATGTTGCAGTCCGTTTGACAGATGGTCACGCTGGCAAATTGGAAAGCAAATCTTTACGCAACCGTGCGAACGGTACTATGCGTACAGAAAGCTACAACCAAGATATGGGCGGGTTGCGTGTACATGGTGGTAATGGAACTATGTCTCCATACAGCACCAGCGGCATAGCTCCGGGACTGAACACCAATGCAGCTACGGATCGCAGCCACATGGGCAATGACCGCAGCATCTATGGAACCATGGGAACGGGATCTTATGGCATGATGCGTGGTCTGACGAACAGTGGAAATGCACGTACAATGACAGATGGTCACTATGGGATGAAGAGTGAAACTTCGCGTATTGACAGCACGGATGACAACACACCCGAAGAGATTAAATCTAAAATCTCGGCGAAAATCAAGCAATTTGCACCTCACGTGGAGAACGTATACGTGTCAGCTAACCCGGACTTTGTACAACATGTGGAAAGTTATTCCACAGATATCCGTAACGGCAAACCGGTTAGCGGCATGATTAATACGTTCCAATCGATGGTTGAACGTATTTTCCCAACGAATGCGTTGAACACCAATCACCGTGACGGCGTGCTTGATGATGGCATCATGAATCGTAACAACAACGATGGCATGATGAACCGCATGAATCGGTAATTTAGGTTGAACAATATGCCTTTGCGCTGGTGGTCAACATTAGTCGCAGAGGCATGTTTGTTTTTAAAAGGTTATTGAAAATAACGATGAATAAAATGATACATAGTATGCTTAGATGATACTTAGTCCCCAATTTGCGACTTCCGCTTACTACGTTTGTACCTACATAGTGATTATTCATTCAAATTGCATTTCACTGCCCATTTTTTTGATAAAACTGAACCAACGCCCTTGACCTTACATAAGATGAGTTGACTGTATCCCCTTAACCTTGTTACACCAACACAACCCGAGCAAGGAGGGGTGAACATTGAAGGGTATCGATCATAAAAGCAAATTTCTGTTGACCCACCGTGAACGCGAAGTATTCGAATTACTGGTTCAGGACAAAACGACGCGTGACATCGCAGGGCAGTTATTCATCAGCGAGAAAACGGTGCGTAACCATATTTCGAATGTGATGCAAAAACTCAATGTTAAGGGTCGTTCGCAAGCAGTTGTAGAGCTGATTAAGCTCGGAGAACTGAAGATCTGACGCGATACTGCACAGTTGATTGAAGCAGCATGAAAGTCTTTTTCTATTCTTCATGATGAAGAATGGGGAAAGACTTTTTTGTTTTAGGTGGAAAGCAAAAACAAGCGAATTCCTTACGTGAAGGAATCGCTTGTTTTGAATGGATATTCTCAGAAGTCTGGATTCAGAAGCTGCTGATTGCAGTCCGCTATTCTGGTTAGCTCAGATTTTCGATAGCCTAGCCGCTTTGTCTTTTCGCAGCACCATCTACAGGAACAATGTATTTTTCCTTTTGCAAAAATACCTTCGAACTTTTAGGACCAATCGTATCGTACAGCAAGCTGTTTTTTACGTTGAATAACACGCTTTCTGTGATGCCTGTAATAGGCTTGATTTCTTTGCTGAGATTTCATGGATCATCACGCTCCCTTGGGAAAAGGCTCAGCCCGCAGAAATTCCAAGGGTGCAGATTGCTACGGGCAGAGCGTGATGGAAATCACAACCGTAATCGTATATGGCATAAGGGTTCACCTACATATGGTTATTGAATGCACCTCAATAAAGGATTTCCATTGTTTCTTTGAAAAAGGTTGATAGAAAAGCTGCTCCAATTCCCCGTATTGTGTTTCGTCTAGATGCAGATAGAGTGCTTTTTTCGCGATTTTGGCAGCAGGCTGGGACGTAGATTTTGTAGCACCAGTTTTACGTTTGATTGGAATATGAAATTGCAGCAAGTCTGCGAGGTTATTCCAACCTTCCCAGCTCAGTCGCGCTCCGCGCTTCCAGTCGACGGCATAGAGGGCATAGTATTTACGAGCTTCGGATTGTTTTATGGCAATAATCCAGGTGGAAGGAATCATTTTTTGACGTTGTCGTTGATTCATCAAGTGTACTCCTTCCGTAGAAATGAAATGTCCACATTCAATTCAAGGTTTATCTCCAATATAAGCGGAATCCCATTCCTTAAGCAAGAAGATACCTTTTTAAAATTCATCATACATACAGCGAATACATGGTTAAAATCCTCTTGATTTGCAACAACGTATTGATTAAAATGAAATTATAAAAATAATTTTCTTTATTTATAATAATTTAATAAAAATAATTTTCATAAAAGGAGGACTCATGGCAGCCATACTACATGCGTTGCAGCAAGAGCTGAATGAACTTCCGTCTCAGGAACGGCGAATTGCAGAGGTGATTTTACAGTCCCCATCCGATATTCCTGGCTGGACCATTAACCATCTTGCACAGCAAAGCGGAACAAGTGCGGCTACGGTAACCCGCTTTTGCAAATCATTCCATTTCAAAGGTTTTCCTGATTTCAAAATGAAGCTGGCCGCAGAATTGTCCCATTCCACCAATGAAACAGCATATCAGGATATCGTGGCAGGTAATCCTTTGTCCAAAATTGTGGAAGCCATCGAAGCCAATCATCTTGCATCCATTGCAGACACCACCCGTTTGCTGGATCTGGGAAGGCTGGAGCATGCAGTTCAGTTACTATGTCATGCCCGTCGCATTGATCTCTACGGCGTTGCAACCTCTTCCATTGTTACGCAGGATTTCTATCAGAAACTTGTGCGGATCGGCAAAAGCTGTACCGCCTTCTCGGATTCACATATGCAAATTACGTCGGCTTCTTCACTATGTGAGGGAGATGTGGCGATGGCGGTATCTTATTCGGGTGAAACGCCAGAGACGATCGATGCCTTGCATTGTGCCAAAAAAGCGGGAGCTTCTACCATTTCACTGACATCCTATGGCAATAACAAACTTGCGGCGGTGTCGGATATTCCGCTCTTTACGTCTTCACTGGAAGAAGGAATGAGGCGGGGCGATATGGCTTCACGTATAGCACTGCTGCATGTCGTTGATATTCTGTTCACGGGCATGGTTAGTGCCGACTTTGACCGTTTTATCCCCAAATTGGAACAATCGTATCACAATGTACAGTCTTATCGAGTTCAACATAACGGAGGTGCCTAAGAAGATGAATATACGTATTTTTGAAAATGAAGAAGATTTGAATGCAACGGGTGCAGGGGTGATTGCCAGTTTGCTGCATACGAAACCCCGGGCTGTACTGGGACTTGCGACTGGAAGTTCTCCTGTAGGTATCTATAAACAGCTTATTGCTATGTATCAGAAAGGTTTGGTCAGCTTTGCGCAGGCATCTTCCTTCAATCTGGATGAATATGTCGGTCTTCCTGTAGAACATCGCGAAAGCTACCGCAGCTTTATGAATGAGCAACTGTTTTCGCATATTGATATCGATCTCGCCAGAACCCAGGTGCCAAATGGACAGGCTTCGGATTTAAATGAGGAGTGTGTTTCCTATGAACAACGGATTGATGATCGTGGACCAGTAGATCTGCAGCTGTTGGGTATCGGACATAATGGCCACATTGGCTTCAATGAACCCGGAACCGAGCTTACAGGACGGACACATGTGGTGGATCTCAAAGAAGAGACCAGAAAAGCAAACGCCCGCTTTTTTAATCATATTGATGAAGTTCCAACTCAGGCCATTACGATGGGGGTAGGTACGATTCTGAAAGCCAAACAAATTCTGCTGATCGCCCGTGGTGAGGAGAAAGCCGAAATTATTCGTGAAGCCTTTATGGGGCCGATTACGACCCAATGTCCCGCTTCGCTGCTGCAATGTCATCCTAATGTAGTCGTGTTGCTGGATCGTGCGGCTGGGAGGCTGGTGAAATGAACGTAGAAGCTATGGAAAACCAGGAGCAAGAGAGTGAAAAAACCATTTCCCTTCTTCGAGGTAAAATCGTACTGCCCGATGGTGTAATGGAGGATGGTGTACTTGTCTGGACGGATGGGAAGATCCTTTATGCTGGCGCACCCGAGGGATTATCTGAACATATTCGCCGTGAAGCCGTATCTGTGCCTGTTTCCAAGCATGGCGTCATTGTGCCTGGATTTATAGATATCCACGTACATGGTGGCAATGGCGAAGACTTTATGGACGCGAGTAAGGAAGTGATGGATAAAATTACTTCATTCCACAGCACACAGGGGACCACTGCAATGCTGGCAACGTCCATGACAGCGCCCAAAGATAGTCTGGACCGGGTATTGGCTGAAGTGGACAGCTACCGTTCCGGTGACATGCCTTATGCACAGCTGGAAGGTGTACATCTGGAGGGTCCTTTTTTCAGTCCGAAGTGGCCCGGCGCACAAAACCCGGATCATATTGTATTGCCTAATGTGTCCTGGCTGGACGCGTGGGAAAAACAATATCCGGGCCTGATCCGTCAAGTCACCCTGGCGCCGGAACGAGAGGGAGCGCTCGAAGTCATTTCATGGCTGCGCGAGCAGCGAATTACGGCAGCATTAGGACATACGGATGCGACCTATGAAGAAGTACAGCTTGCGGTCGAGGCCGGACTGCACCATGCCGTGCATACATTCAATGCGATGACACCGCTGCATCACCGGAATCCCGGAGCTGCCGGCGCAGTGCTTAGTGATTCCCGCATCAGTGCAGAGGTCATTGCAGACGGTATCCATGTGCATCCGGCGGCGATGTCTATTTTGGCTCAACTGAAAGAACAAGCAGATCAGCTTGTGTTAATCACAGACGCGATGTCTGCTACCGGGCTGGATGATGGTGAATACAAAATTGGCGATCTGCCTGTGATTGTTACGGAAGGTGTGGCACGTTTGAAAGACGGAGGCGCACTGGCAGGAAGCACGCTCACGATGATTCGTGGTTTCCGCTATCTGGTACAGGAAGTGGGCTTGAGTCTCAATGCAGCCTCACGCGCAGCCAGCCTGACGCCGGCACGTCTGCTCGGCATTGATCACCGAACGGGTTCCTTTGCTAAAGGAAAACAGGCGGACGTCGTTTTGCTGAATGGTGATTTGAAAATTGAGGAAGTGTGGATGAAGGGCAGACGAGTCGGCGGTTAATTCTACATCTGTAGTGTTGTCGTGTGCCTCAACAGGCAATAGCTTGCGTAATGTGTTAAAATAGATCTCAAAAAAGCCGGGATCTGCGGATCACGCATGACGGAGGCGTGAAACATGGAACGTAACGCTATGCTCGAATTCGACCCGTTCATCACAGAGCTGGCGGAAAAGCTGCACGTACACGGATATTTTGCCTTTTATGGCGAGCACTACAATGAGACCGATATGGAGCAGTACCGTAGACACCTGTTCACCTCATTCAGCAATATCGTATGGGTGGAGCTGGATGCACGCAAAAAGTATATGATTGTGGATCACCGTGGACGCAACACGGTCATGAAATTAATCGACGGTATGCTGAACACCCGTAGAACGCTGCGGGCCAATCTGGCGATGGCAGGTACAGACACCTCCGAAGTTCAGCAGGAAATCACGCACATGATGCAGCTTGTGCATATGTTAAATTTCACAACCTTCCGCTCATAAGTGGAGGATGTCACGTGGTTTTACCGGTTATTGTATCTAGATCTACCAATTATAAAAGGGGTGTGTCGTCATGAATATGGACGGCGCACCCCTTTTATCTATTTATATACTACCTACTACCCTTCATTTGTAAAGTAAGCTCAGTCTTAAAATAAGTTCATGGAAAAGCTGCAAAGTAGTGCAGGGGACGAAATCGATTCTGGAGAAGCGGAGCGTTCGCCTAAAAGCTTTCTGCAAGAAAGCTACTTCGGAAGCATATGCTATCGTCGGATTTTACCCTTTGAGAAGGGGAATCCAAAAAATCCGACGATAACAGCGATCGAAAGAACGATTCGTATCCGGAACGGCCACTTCGCACGCTTTCCAGCACTTATTTTTGAAATGAACTCTATTTTACAAACTTTTTAAAAACTGAACAATCGTCAACAACCCTTTATCAAAGTTCTCCAGGTTGAAATGCTCATTCGGTGCATGCAGGTTCTCATCCGGCAAACCGAAGCCCATCATAACAGCCGGAATACCAAGCACGCGTGAAAGTTTCTCCACGATCGGAATGGAGCCGCCGTCTTTCGTGAACAGGGCACGAACGCCGTACACTTGCTCATAGGCATCAGCTGCTTTTTGCAGTACTGGATCCGAAGGATCGGTATTGAATGCAAAAGCTTTCTCAATCTGCTTTATATGCAGCGTTGCGCCTGGTTGAACATGAGCGCGCAGATGTGCTTCGATACGGTCCAGTACCTGCTGTGGATCTTGATCCGCAACAAGGCGGCATGTAATTTTGGCATGAGCTTCCTTCGGAATAACGGTTTTGGTGCCTTCACCTTGGAATCCACCCCATACCCCGTTCAGTTCCAGTGTTGGACGTGCGCCAACACGCTCCACGAACGAGTAACCTTCTTCTCCGTACAACTGCTCCAGTCCGAGGTCTTGACGAAGCTGTTCTTCATTGAAGCCTTGCTTCACGAACTCTTCTCTCATCTCAGGAGAGAGCGGCAGAACACCATCATAGAATCCATCTACGCTCACGCGGCCTTGCTCATCATGCAGCGAAGCGAGCAGGGATACCAATGCGTGCAGTGCGTTCGGTACACCGCCTCCAAATGAACCGGAGTGCAGGTCAGTATTGGCTGTGTTCAGATCCACTTCGAGTGAGCAAAGACCACGCAGACCTGTGGAGATCGCCGGTTTTCCTTTTTCGAGCAGTGACGTATCCGAGATCAGTACCATGTCTGCACGCAGCTTGTCTGTATTGTCATTCAGATAGATCGGCAGGTTCGGGCTGGAGATTTCCTCTTCGCCTTCGATGCAGAATTTCACATTAACGGGAAGTTCCTTGTTTTCGGCAAGCAGTGCTTCAACCGCTTTGATATGTAAGAAGATTTGTCCTTTGTCATCCGTAGCACCACGTGCAAACAGTTTGCCGTCACGAACGGTAGGTTCGAATGGAGGTGTTTCCCACAGGTTAAGCGGATCGACAGGTTGTACATCATAGTGTCCATAGATCAGTGCGGTTGGTTTGCCGGGTGCATGCAGGTGATCTGCATATACAATCGGATGTCCCGCTGTTGGAATAACCTCTACATTTTCCATACCTGCACGGGTGAGTGCATCTGCAGCCCATTGTGCTGCACGGTTAATATCCTCTTTATGCGCTGAAATGGCTGAAATACTTGGAATGGATAACCATTCATTCAATTCTGCCAGGTGTTTCTCTCTATTTTCTTGAAAATAAGTTTGTTCCTTCATTAAAAGGCCTCCTTCATGTTTTGCTTTATCCTATTGTAATCCATTTTGATGCGTTAATAAAACATTGGTTAAAAAATGATCTGATACATACCGTTTCATTCCCCTGGAAATTATGCGTATAATACAAGAAACGGATTTCATCCATATATTCTCATGTAAACCATTCCGCAGGGGAGTTGAGGAAGTTCCCATGACAGTCAGACCATACGCAAGCAGGCAGGTGAGCGCTGATGGAACCGGTTAGGAAGGTAAGAGCGTCCGGCAGACTCACGCGTTGGCCAGCGTTAACCACAGGACGACATAAAGGACGTTTTTATCGAAATAGTTTGATGCTTATTCTGCTCATTGCCAGCATTCCCGGACTGATTACAGGCGTCGTGATGTATCAGTTGGTCGTTGGCCGAATGGAGAATGAATTTAATCAGATGCACCAAAGCCAGATTGAGAACCGGGCACGCAACGTGGACGACCAACTCGCTTATCTGGAGATGACCTTGTCCCATTGGGCTTTTGAACCCAGGTTTGGCAATGCGCTGCGAACGCTGGATTTTGTGTATTATTTCAACGAAACCCAGGAGATTGTTACCACACTTTACGTGTTGCAAGGCTCTCATCCGCTTATCAAATCCGCGCAGCTATATTTACAGGAACCGAAACCGATTTTGTTTAACCGTGATTATAACGAGTTGAAGGATGAAGCAAAAATACAGGCCTACGACCGCTATTTGAATATGGGCAACCATGTGTATTGGACAGACTGGATTGCGAGCCAGAGTAGTGATAAAGCATCTCAAACGAATGATAGTATACTGCATACCGATCCGGGTAATGCACTGGTTCTTGTACATAAGATTCCAGGTGAAAGCATTAATCCATTTGGTGCGTTAATCATTACACTGGATAATGAGAAAGTCGCCAGTTTATTGAAAACGCTTACCCCATATGATGAAGGTTTAACGTTTCTTATGGACCAGCAGGGCAATACACTGGTTACGGGTAATCCGGTTGCGGGAAAGGCTGATCTTACATTTGAGCAGCAGCTTAAAGAAGAAATTGCCCTGAATTCAGACGCACATTCCTTTCTTTTCAAATATGAGGACGAAACCTATTCGGTTTCCTATGGATCACTGAGTCGGATTGATTCGGACTGGACATATGTTTCCGCAGCTCCGCTGACCTCGGTGACCTCGCCAGTGAAGCTCGTATCCAAAATTATTGTAATTGCGAGTACCGGCAGTCTTATCCTGGGGTTGGTGTTATCCTGGTTTGCTTCACGCAGAATATACTCTCCCGTAGCAAGGATGCTCCATTTATTGACACCGGGCAGGAATGAAGCGACAACAGACAACAGACTGGATGAATTCCAGCTGCTGGAACAACAGTGGAACGAACTGACTTCGCAGAGTCTGACCGCCCACCGGCAATTGCAGGAACAGCTTCCCCATTTGCGGGACAGTTTTGTACTACAACTGGTGCAGGGCCATCTGTATGCCTATAACGAGCAGGATCTTCAGCAGCGGATGAGAAATCTTGGATTTGAGGTGGAAGGTCAGCAGTTTTTGCTGCTCCAGATGTATTTTACGGGCTATGCCCAGTTGCAGGGGAGATTTGGGAGCCAGGACACGGGGCTGGTTACCTTTGCGGCAGTTAATATCATTGAAGAAGTTGCCAAAAATTATTTTAGTCAAATTAGCGTAATGAACTTTCACGACCTGTCTTCAGCCATGCTTGTGATTGCTCACGAGGACGAGCCTGTGAAGTCCCAAGCATTGTTATGGGGTCAGGAATTGGTGAAGGTCATTGGCCAGACATTGAAAATGAACGTGACCGTGATAGTGAGCCGCCCGGCCGCTTCACCTCAGGAATTGCCGGGATTATTCATGGAGATGGAGCAGGCCGTTGCCTATCGCAGCGTGGAAGATGGGAGCCAGATTCTTGATCTGGAGGATGAGCAATGTTTCCGCAGAAAGGAAGAAGCCTCGTACCCTTTGGGGCTGGAACGTGAGATCCTTCAGGCGATCAGACTTGGGAAGAAGGATGAGACTGAGCGCGTACTGGAGCAATTTATGTCCGAGATCACCCGAACGGGCAGTTCCGAATTCCAGGTGCAACAGATGATGCTTCAATTGCTGGGAAGTATTCAGCATATGATGCTGCAGACCGGGGTAACGCCTTACAGACTGTTTGGCGGCTGCAACATGTATGAGCGGTTGTCCACGATTCGGGAACCTGAACAAATGATGAAGTGGATGATCGGAGACGTATTACTCCCATATGTGCAGGAGATCGAGATGCGATCCCATGAGCCGCTGAAGCAGGTGGTGGAACGTACGATGTTGTTTATTGATGAGAATTATAGAAATGATCTTTCCCTGGAAGGCTGTGCAGATGCGGAGCAGATGACTCCTTATGCATTAAGCAAGGCCTTCAAGCAAGTATCTGGAATGAATTTCATTGATTATTTAACACGAGTACGTATGGATGCGGCGAAGCAGTTGCTGCGTGAGACCACGTTGAAAATCAATGATATCGCAGGCGCTGTTGGATACCAGCACAGTTACTTTAATCGGATTTTCAAGAAACAGGAAGGTTTAACGCCGAGCCAGTATCGGGATCAATGGTTGGGTAAATAAACCTGTTCATAAGATTTCAGCGCCGACCGGAATCCCGCTTCATGGGACTCCGGTTTTTCATGTTTCACCTTGGAAACAAAGAAGGATAATACTGCAAAAATGTGCAATAACCTCTGCCAAAATATATCCAAATTGAAGGAGGAATAGCGTTATAGCGGGCTTTTGGGCCACTTTGCGCAACCATGCAAAAAATGAAGGTTGCCGGAAACAGGGCAGCTGTATAGTCTGAATAACAGGCAAATTGATAACGTTTACATAGATAGGGAGGGGAGACATTATGAACGGGAAGACGGACTGGAATGGAAATGGCGCTACAGCAGCTCAAGTGGAGATGGCCGCATTGCCGATGAAGCGTGAGTCCAATTGGAAGAGGCAGATCAAACGAAATAAATGGCTGTACGTGCTTGTGCTTCCCGGATTTTTGTACTTTGTCATTTTTAAATACTTGCCCATGTGGGGGATCGTTATTGCCTTTCAGGACTATCAGCCTTTTCTGGGCATTCGCGATAGTCAATGGGTGGGCATGGAGAACTTTACGAATTTTTTCTCCAATCCGGATTTCTTCCGATTGCTGAGAAATACGCTCGTCCTTGCCCTATATGATCTTATATTCTTTTTCCCGGCACCGATTATTATCGCTTTGTTACTCAATGAAATCCGGGTCGCTTTCTTCAAAAGGACCATCCAGACGCTGGTCTATGTACCTCACTTTGTTTCGATGGTCATTATCGCGAGTATCACTTATGTATTCCTGACTCCGCAAGGTGGGGTACTCTATGACCTGATCTCCTGGATTACAGGCAAGCCGATTGATGTGCTGGCAAGTCCGGGTTCATTCCGTCCGCTCATTATTGTTCAGATGATGTGGAAGGAGATGGGTTGGGGAACGATCATCTTCTTAGCCGCACTGGCTGGTGTGGATACAGAGCAATATGAAGCTTCCATTGTGGATGGTGCAGGACGATTACGACGCATGTGGCATATCACGCTTCCAGCGATTCGTACGACCATTGTTATTTTGCTCATTCTCAGGCTGGGTAACTTCCTGGATACCGGTTTTGAACAGATCTATCTGATGACCAACTCGCTGAATCGTGATGTGGCAGATGTATTTGATACGTATGTATACACCGTTGGGATTACGCAGGGTGCATTTAGTTACAGTACCGCGGTTGGGTTATTCAAGTCTGTGGTCGGAATTATTCTGGTGCTGGGCAGCAACAAACTGGCCAAGAAATTCGGGCATCCCGGAATCTATTGAGAGCATGTTCATCATCCATTGAAAAGGAGGAAATCGCCCATGAACAGCCGTCTATACAACAGCCCTGCCGGCAGAGTATTTGATATTTTCAATTACGTCATGCTGGGGATTCTGGGCATATTAACCGTTCTTCCTTTCCTGTATATTATAGGGAATTCATTCGCGACCGAAGCCGAGATTACCGAACGCAGTTTTTTTCTTATTCCGAAGGTGTTTTCATTCAGTGCATATGAGTATATTTTTTCCTCGTCCACCATCTTCCGCAGTATAGGCGTTTCAATATTTGTTACGGTTGCAGGTACATTGGTCAATCTCTTCTTCACGCTTACGATGGCTTACCCGCTGTCCCGAAGTGATTTCTGGGGCCGAAATGTCATGATGAACATGGTTATTTTCTCCATGTTGTTTGGCGGCGGGATGATCCCGACCTATCTCGTCATTCGTGGACTTGGACTTCTGGATTCCTACTGGGCCCTTATGCTTCCTGGCGCGATCAGCGCTTTTAACTTAATTGTTGTCAAAAACTTTTTTCAACAAATGCCGCCAGGGCTGGAGGAAGCGGCTCGTATCGACGGCTGTTCGGATCTTGGGGTACTGTGGCGAATTGTTCTGCCATTATCCAAACCGGTGATTGCCACATTTGCGTTATTCTACGCCGTAGGGCACTGGAATAACTTTTTCTCGGCACTCCTGTACATCTCCGACAGCGACAAATGGCCACTGCAAGTCATGCTGAGACAGATCGTATTGCTCTCACAAGCCAGTGTCGGAGATATGGCGAACATGGACCCTAATTTTGTACAGCCACCAGAGCAGTCGATCAAAATGGCAGTTATCGTCGTAGGTACTATTCCAATTTTGTTGGTGTATCCGTTTTTGCAGAAGCATTTTGCCAAAGGTGTCATGTTAGGTTCAATCAAAGGCTAAAGCCAAGGGGGAGAACGTATGGGACAAAATACTGGATTCAAAAAAGGCGCATTGCTACTCTCAGCAACATTAGTGCTGAGTACCGTTCTGGGAGCTTGCTCCACGGACAAAGCAGGTTCAGGAACAGCTGCGGGAGGCACGGATCAGATCACGATTATGCTTCCGAACTTTGAAGCGGAGAATCCGCCGGATAACAGCCCTGTGATTCAGAAGCTAGAGGAATTGACCAAGGTGGACGTGAATCTGCAATGGGTACCGAGCAGCTCTTATGAGGACAAATTCAATATCACGCTGGCCTCGGGCAAGCTGCCAGATGTTATGGTTGTGCTTGGTAAGTCCCCAAGTTTTATTAATGCAGCTCGTACCGGAGCTTTCTGGGAGCTTGGACCTTATTTGAAAGACTATCCGAACCTGAGCAAGATGAATGAAATTATTACCAATAATGCTTCTATCGATGGCAAAACCTATGGCATCTACCGCGCACGTGCTCTGGGACGTAACGGTGTTACGATCCGCAAGGATTGGCTGGAGAAGCTTGGTCTGGAAGAGCCAAAGACCATTGACGAGTTTTACAATGTATTGAAAGCGTTCACGAAGGATGATCCGGACGGCAACGGTAAAGACGATACCTACGGTCTGGTGGCGAGCAAATTCACGGGCCCTTGGGATAATATGCAGATTTGGTTTGGTGCACCCAACAAATGGGGCGATGATGGTAACGGAGGTTTAATGCCGGCACATGAGACTCCAGAATATATGGAAGCTCTGAAATTTTTCCGCCAAATCTATAGCGAAGGTCTGGTCAACAAGGACTTTGCCGTGATGGATGCAACGAAATTGCCTGACCCTTTTGTAAACGGGCAAGCGGGTGTCATGGTGGATGTAGCGGATAACGCACAGCGGATGGATCAGAAGATACTGGAGAAAGATCCGTCAGCGACTGGCCATGTGGATGTACTTCAAGCGATGGAAGGTCCAAAGGGATTACGTGATATGCCAACATCCGGCTATTCCGGCATGATTGCCATTTCCAAAAGCAGTGTCAAAACGGAAGAAGAACTGAAGAAGGTGCTGAGTTTCCTGGATCAACTAAATGAACCTGAATTACAGGCGCTGCTGGGGAACGGTCTGGAGGGCAAGCAGTATGAGAAAAAAGAGGGTTACATCATTCCTACCACTGATAAACTGGCGCTGCGAGATGTACAGGGCTTAAATCAGATTCTGATGTTTGTTCCCGAAGACAGAACCCTTCGTGTGCAACAGACACCTGTTCGCGAAAAGGTTGCACAGGTGCAGAAAGCCAATGAGGAAATCGTCATTGCCAATCCTGGCGAACCACTGATTTCCGATGTTTATGCCCAGAAAGGACCGCAGCTCGATAACATCATCAATGATGCCCGTATCAAATTCATCGTGGGGCAAATTGATGAAAAAGGCTTCCAGGATGCTGTTGCATTGTGGAAAAGCAGTGGCGGCGACGACTATGTCAAAGAAGTGAATGAGCTGTACGCCGCACTGAAGTAGTTTGATGTTCCAGAGCCCGGCAGCCTTGCTTGTAGTGCAAAGGTGCAGCCGGGCATTTCCGTATATGCATAGTTCAGGACGATTAAAACCATCTTCATCTCTTTTTTTGTGAATTATAGCTTCCAGTCTTTGGATTTTGATGTATAATCAATGCAAAACAAACCTATTTGAACTTAAATGAACGTTAACGGTAGATGGACGACCACTCTTGCACATACAGGGAGGAAGCGACATGTGGAACGGGGATGCATTTGAAAATCCCGAGGCGCAGTACCGGGTTCATCCCTTTTGGTTTTGGAATGGGGATATGGAAGAAGGGCAAATCAAACGGCAAATAGCCGAAATGTCTGCACAGGGTGTAGGTGGTTTTTTCATCTGTCCACGTCAGGGGCTGGAGATTCCCTATCTGTCCGAGGCATGGTTTGACAAGGTACGGATTGCAGTGGAGGCGGCGGCCGCCTGCGGCATGCAGGTATGGTTATATGATGAGTATCCCTATCCAAGCGGGATGGCCGGCGGTGAGGTGACACTTGATTTTCCTGAGGCGAAGCAGCGCCAGCTGGTACATCAGCAGATTTGTGTTCATGGCGGAGAAACAGTGAATTATGAGTTGCCGTGGGGTCGAATTTTAGTGGCGAAGGCAATACCCAAGGATGGGCAGGGCAAACGATTGTGGCATGAATCCATTGATTTGCGCAGTAACATCGGCAATATCCAGACGGATCAGGTATATCAGGAGACAGGACTCACGTCGTATAATCGCAAGCGGTTTTTTACATACCGAACGGCTTTCCGCCTGTTATGGAAAGCTCCCGCTGGGGAATGGGACGTGATTATATTTCAGGAAGAAGAGATGGATGATTTCAAATATTACGGCAACTTTGTAGACCCGTGTCACCAAGAAGCGATGAGCCGTTTTATTGAACTGACCCACGAACGGTATAAGGAAGCCGTTGGAGAACGATTTGAAAGCGTAATCAAAGGCGTGTTCTCTGATGAAATTGCACCGCTCGGGCGTATTCCTTGGTCTCCACAGCTTCCCCGATTTTTTAGCGAACGCTGTGGTTACAGTCTGATCGAGTCCCTACCCGCTCTGCTGCATGGTGATGTCCCAGATGCAGAACGAATCCGGTATGACTACTACCAGTCGTTACATCTGCTGCTCAGGGAGTCATATCACAAGCAGGTACATGACTGGTGCGAAGAAGCAGGGATTCAGTATGCGGCAGAAGTGCCTGGGGTACGGATGACCACGCAGTTGTTCAGCCACATGCCAGGTGGAGATTCGGCGCATGAGAAAATCGGACGTCCCTTATCCTGGATTTTGGAGCGGTATGGCAAAAAAATGCGTGACAATCCGAAGATGGTCAGCTCGCTTGCCAGACAGTTGGGACGAAGTCGTAATTTGATAGAGTGCTTCCACAGTGTAGGCTGGTCGATGACCTTACAGGATGCCAAATGGATGATTGACCGGATGGCAGCCATGGGCACCAACTTTTTTAACTTCCACGCCTTTTTCTATACTATCGGAGGACTTGCCAAGCATGATGCACCGCCATCCCAGTTTATACAGAACCCGTATTGGCGTCATTTCCGACAGTTGGGAGATTACACGGGACGTTTAAGCTATCTGATGAGCACCGGGACAGCGGACATTCGAATTGCTGTGCTTGATCCAACGACCACGTTCTGGAGCCTCATGGGCAATCCGCTTCACGGATTCGAATATGGTGGAGAGGACGAAGCAGAACGGACCAAGCTGGATCGTCTCACGAACGACTGGATGCGCATTAGCTCCCACTTGCTCGAAAACAGACGTGACTATGACCATCTGGACCCCGAGCTGTTGGCCGAAGCTGTGCTGGCCGATGGCACAATTCAGAATGGCGTTGCACGTTACGAGGTACTGATTCTTCCACCGATGCTGAACCTGGAGGCAGCAGCCTGGCAGCAGGTGAAACAGTTCGTGGAACAGGGAGGAACGGTCATTTCCGTGGGCATGCCACCACATGTAGCCATCCAGCCGGGGAGCCCTGCGGGAGATGAGGCTGCTAAGTTCTTTGGTGCAGGCAACCAGCCGCACGAGGCATATTGGGGCAATACGGAAGAAACAGATCACGACAGCGGAGAATCCATGTGGCGACGGGGGCAGGGAAATGCCTATTTTCTACCTGCGGGAACAGGTCGCGGGGATGACTTCTCCTTGGAATTGATCTCCCTGCTGCTGGATCAGGTACTGCCCGAACCGATCTGTTGGATTATGGAGGAAGAAAGTGCGTCGCTACTTATGCAGACCCGTCAATTATCGGACGGAGAGTTTATAATCTTTTTGTCCAACCAGGAGGGCCAACACCTTGAAGGGCAATTGAAAATGGTAGCCAAGCGGTTATGGACGGATGTTGATCTTTCAGCGGGTACAACTCTGCTTGCGGAACGGCTCGATCTGGAGACAGGACAGTGTGATCCATTACCATATACCAGCAGTGGAGGGGAGTGGTGCATTTCGCTAAAGCTTGCTCCCTATGAAGCCCATGCTGTGAAGCTCACTTTACAACATGCCCAAGAGGCATCTGAGGGGAATTCTTTTGCTCTGATCCAAACAGGGACGAAGTCTGGAGCGGACCGTTTAGTTACTGAGACTGAAAATGCACCCTATACCATTCAGCTTCCGTCGGAAGGGCCATGGCGCCTGGAAACGGTGCAGGCCAACACACTTCGAATGGGAGAGTTCAACGTAACGGCTTCCAATGACAACGGTGTAATTTTTGAACGTAATCATGTTACAGTCAAACCGTTTATTGACCAGGCGGCTGAATTGCCGGAGAACCATCTTCTGCCGCTCCAGTTTAATCAGGTATTTGGTACACCGAAGAAAGCATCTGTTGCCTATCCAATCCAGTGCAAGTATACGACTACATTTGAGCTGAGAACGGCATTGGCAGAATGTCTGTTATTCATGGACAGGGCAGCGATATCAGGTGACTGGACCATGGAAATCAACGGACAACAGATTGGAATCGATCAATTTGAGACGGTTGAAATTACCGATCACCATAATATTAGTTGCAATATAACAGAGTTGTTGCGCAGTGGTCTGAATGAAATGACCGTTACTGTACAGGTCACAAGGGATGAAGAAGGTATCGTTGATCCGCTGTATCTGCAAGGGCGGTTTGGCGTGGAATTCCATCATGAGGGGATGATCTCTCTTGTTCCTGAACCGGATACAGCGATTCGGATTCAGCCGGAACCCCAACCGCTTTATCCCTACTTTGCAGGAGAGATGAGTTATAAACGTAACTTTTGGCTGGATGATCCTGCTGAAGAGAGGATGTCATTCGACCTGGAATTCATCGACTGGCGGGTACAGGATGTGGTAGAAGTACGGGTGAATGGTTATAGTCTGGGTATTCGATGCTGGTCTCCATATCGTTGGACGGGAGAAGCCTCCATGCTGCGAGCAGGGGACAACGATATTGAAGTACGAGTTACCAATACATTAATTGGACTGCTGGAAGGTACGTATTTTGACTCGGGCAGCCACAGTTTGCGGGAAGCTGGCCATGGATCAGCTGAAGAATAAACCTCTCAAGATAAACGGATTTATTCCTGGAGATTACGAAGAAGAAGTTGAATTGGGAGGAGTAAAAAGATGGGACATCGTATCCAGTTTGACCGCTACCCGGGTGGCGTGATGAAGGCGTTGACGCTCAGTTATGACGATGGCGTGGTGCATGATCGCAGACTGGTGGGAATTTTCAATCAACATGGGCTGCGGGGCACATTCAATCTGAATTCCGGTACGCTGAGCAAGCCTGGCCGAATTGAAACGACAGAAGTAGCTGAATTATATGCCGGGCATGAAGTGGCTGTGCATACGGTCACCCATCCCACATTGCCCTATGTTCCGGATGAGCTGCTGACCGAAGAGATCATGGAAGATCGGAGATCGCTGGAACAGCTTGTTGGTTATCCAGTAAGAGGCATGGCCTATCCGAATGGAGGTTATGATCGTTCTCTCAGCACCAAGCTCGAATGGCTCGGCATCGATTATGCACGCACGGTTGAATCCCATGGCAGGTACACCCTGCCTGAGCGGCCCCTTGAATGGCATCCGACCTGCCACCACAACCATGATTTGACGGCCCATGCCGCTCGATTTATCCAGCATACGAAGACAGGTACGCCACTCCTGTTATATGTATGGGGTCACAGCTACGAATTCAATGATAACGACAATTGGCAGATTATAGAGCAGTTTGCTGAGCAGATTGGCGGCCGGGGCGACATCTGGTACGCGACGAACATCGAAGTGATTGCTTACTGGAAAGCGGTCAAACGTCTGGAATGTTCAGCAGATCGGTCCATCATCCACAATCCATCCGCAATCTCCGTCTGGTTTACGGCAGATCAGCAGGTGTTGGAAGTGAAGGCTGGAGAGACATTGCGTCTAACCCAACGAATCAAGGTATAGGAAGGGAGCTGACGATCATTCGTTATTTTCATGAGAACGAGGCGATTGCAGGCAAGGTGTATGATTCAATTCCGGATATTTTGACCACGGTGGCACAGCGTTATATTGGAGACCATCCGAAACACTCCTTTTTATTTCGGGCGTACCATCAGGGAGGTTTCCGCAGACTTGGGGATTACCGATATGATTTGAATCTGGATGCCAAGTGGAAGGAAGCGCGTGCAGGACAGTATGTGTACGTATGGGGCAAGTTGTGGAGCCAGCAGGAGGCTACGTTAAATACGGGACTGAACTGTTATAGTCCGGTGACGGTCTATGTGAACGGAGAAGAGATCTTCAAATCGGAGCTATTGCAGGAGTTATTTCCCGAGCGAAGAACCCAGATTCCGATCTCCGTGAAATATGGCTGGAACGATGTGTTGCTTTGTTTTGTCAAAACAGAGGTGGGATTCGGCGGGATTTACGGAACGGCTTCATTCAAAAATTTCCCGCTTCACTTTCTCACGCCAGGCGTCGATCGCCAAGGTCAGGAGGGCTGGCTGTACTCCGAACCAGTTGATGAAACGTTATCATCACTCCCTCGTGATGGCATGACTGAAGAAGAAACGGGCCTCTCTTGGTATCCACGCAGGGACTGGACAGAGGGGGAAAAGAACGTTGGAGCTTTCGCCAGAATCTTTGGGACAGAGCAGCCTGCTGTTGCGTACGCATGGTCCAAACTGGATGTGATCCAACCGGGATCTTCACCTGTTCTTTTGCAAGGAAAACATGAAGGTGCCCTGACGCTGTACGTTGATGGCAAGGAAATATATTCTGCTGGGCAAAGCGGCAATTTCCGTATTGAACTGCCTCGTCGCTACGGTCCATCTGATCTGGTAGCGAAAGGTGAAACCAAAGCTGGGAGCGAGTTATGGGGATTTACATTGGAAGATGCGAAGGATTCCACTGCAAAAGGCTGGAGGTTAAGACCACCTCATCCGGTTGCAGGGTGCCCCGACGTGTGGCTGTATACGGGTGTATTTTCCCCAGGCTCTGAACCATCTCCCCAAGACATCGTGGTAACAGATACCGTATTTGATGATGGAGCCCAAGGTGTATACTGGCATGTGGATCTACCTGAAACGAGTGTCCGGCCCTATTTGGAAAATACCCATTATGGCAAATGGAATTATCCACTCGGTGTTACCCTGCTTGGACTTCTTCAGATTGGACAGGAGTTGGGACGCGACGACTATGTTCAGTATGTGCGGGACCATATCGGCCTGAGTACGTCGTTTGACCGTTATGGTCTGTGGGATCGGGAAGGGTACGGCGCCGCGGGAATTAATAATCAGTTGTCTGCCATCGACAGTCTGGATGACTGCGGTTCGTTTGGATCCACTTTGCTGGCAGCGATGGAACTCGGAGACATTCGTGGAGGAAGGGATACGGCGGATCGTATTGCGGGTTACATTACGGATGAACAGGAACGTTTGGATGACGGAGCCTTTTACCGTGTTCGTGGCAGCGGAGAGATGCGCCAGGAAACGATGTGGTGTGATGATCTGTACATGAGCACACCTTTCCTGATGCGTTACGGCCAGTTGACGGGAGATACTTCTTATTGGGACGATGCGATCAACCAGTTCCTGATGTTCCGCAAATATCTGTATATTCCCGAACAACAGATCATGTCCCATGTGTATGATTTTGTACGTGGACGGGCGACGGGTATACCATGGGGACGCGGGAATGGATGGGTATTGTTTTCACTAACCGAACTATTGTCGATTCTACCAAGTGATCACGTCAAACGGCCGGAACTGCTGAACTTCTACCGGGATTTATGTCAGGGGTATCTGGCGCTGCAAGGTGAAAATGGTCTCTGGCATCAGGTGCTGAATCGCCCCGATTCGTATGAGGAAACCTCCTGCACATCGATGTTCATTTACGCCTATGCCCGCGGTATTCGCGAAGGCTGGCTGAAGCAGCCAGAGGCCTACCTGGATGCGGTTCGCCGGGGATGGGAAGGCATGACCCGTCTGTCCATTGATTATAAAGGCAACGTGTACGGTGTATGTCGGGGTTCCGGTTACTCCTTTACCGCACTCTATTACCGGGATGATCTGGGATGGATTCTGAACGATACGCACGGTATCGGCATTGTACTCCTGGCCGGGATTGAGGCGTATAAAATGAACCAGCAACTCTGCGAGGGGTCTATAGATTCTTCGGTTACAGCTGCACAATGCTAGTACAGCAATCATGAGTATAGCCTAGCGACAAATAAAGCGGCACAGCCTTAATGGCTTACCGCTTTTTTTCGTTATGAATGGAAATATTCAATGCAGATCCCGAATTAAACGTGTGGCTAAAACAGTTCCAATTGCTCTGGTCCCTCTTCCTCCTCCGGCTCCGTGCGGTCAGGGAAGGGCTTCACGGGCTGCTCCAGCAGCTCCATCATCATCTGTGCATTGGCAGCGGCGTCGCCGCCCGAGTTGTTGTTGAAAATCACATACACATCTTTGCTCTGCTCCTGCAATTGCTCCAAATAACCTTTCCACTCCAGCAACTCTTCCTGGTTGTAGCGATACAGATAACGGGTCTCGCGCCAATTGGGTGCACCATTCTGATGCCAGCCTGATACATTGCGCCCATGCATACGCACCAGCGTCATCTCGGCATCGGTAGCTTCGGGTACAATAGGGATAGATCCTAGCCCCGCCTGAGGCTCATCACAGACGCTGTGAATCCATCCCTGTTCCTTCAGGAATGCCAGCGTCCGTTCACGCATGCCCTCTTCATACCAGCTGCGATGGCGAAATTCGAGGGCACACGGGATGCCTTCCATCCGCAGCTTTACTTCACGCAGTTCATTGACGTTGTCCCGATTGCATTCAAACCACGGCGGGTACTGGAACAAGGCTGCCTGCATCTTGCCTGCTTCCATGACAGGCTCCAGGGATTCGCGGAAAGCCTTATACATCTCTGAGGTGCTTGTGAAATAGGGTTTTCCCCGTAGGTGTCCTGTCATCCCTTGATAAGCTTTGACGATAAAAGCAAAGGAATCCGGCGTTTCTGCTGCCCAGCGTGCCATCCGGTCCCGAGGCTGAACGGCGTAGAAGGAACTGTCTACCTCCACGGTCGTAAAATATTGTCCATACAGACGGAGCTTGTCTTTCGCTTTGGTACGGTTCGGGTACAAATCTTCCTGATCTCCCCAGCCCGTAAGTCCAATCCGAATCATAAATAACACCTCCAACTGCTTCTTTTATGTTAGCGTATATTTCAGCCGTCTCATGACGTTCATGAAGCGAAATTGCCATACTGATTCGACTTCAATCTTCTAAGTATAGTTAACCGATTCGCGGGGGTTTGACCATGTTTAACATTATATCGTGTGGTTTCCGGCCGTTCAATGTGGACGATCCTTGGAAATTTTTGAGTTAGAAGGATAAAGACGATACAATGGCTAAAAGCTATAGAGATATGATCCAGCTGATATTACAGCGTATTACGGATAGTTGGGCCAGTGACCATGTGGAGGGCGATACGTAATGACGGAATGGTATGAAAAGAGTTTTGGAGAAGACTACCTTCTTGTGTACAAACATCGGGATGTGCAGGGTGCATATCAGGAAGTACATAAAATGATCAATTGGTTAAAGCTTCAGCCAAAGTCCAAGGTACTTGACCTGTGCTGTGGTATGGGCCGACATTCTCTGGCCCTTGCAGATGCTGGTTTCCAGGTGACCGGAATCGATCTGTCTGATGTGCTTCTGCGTGAAGCACGCAGCATGGACACCGAACAACGTGTTGAGTGGTATCATGCCGATATGCGTGAGCTTCCACTGAAAGGCGGATTTGACGCCGTTGTCAATCTGTTCACCTCATTTGGTTATTTCCGAGAGGATGGAGAGCAACTAAGGGTGTTACGCGCCATTCATCGGATGCTGAAGCCGGGCGGCAGCTATATTATTGATTTTATGAACACGGCTTATGTGACTCGCCATCTAGTGCAGCACTCAACACGTGAAAGCGAAGGACAGAATATTGAGGAGTTTCGCAAGATACAGGATGGATTTGTGCAAAAAGAAATTCACATCACCGATGCCGAATCGGGCCAAAAACCACGAATCTATCAGGAACGAGTCAAGCTGTACACTCGCGAACAACTACGTGATCTGCTTCACGAGGCAGGACTCATGGTGGATCAGGTACACGGCGGTTATGATGAAGAGAAGTACGATGAGCAGACATCGCCGCGGATGATTTTTGTCGGTCATCGGCCGGAACAGTAGAGTTGGAGGAGAATATTAATGAAGCGAACGGAATCCATTTCCATGCCAGCAGGCATGCATCGGGTCAAGATTACTATGGCTTTTCCACTGCGCTGGGTGAACAGCTATGTCCTTCATGAACCGGATGGATCAATAACAATTGTTGACCCGGGACCACGCAGTACTGAGACGGAACAGGAGTGGCACGAAGCACTCGCAGATTTCAATTTAACTTTTCAGAATATTAGTCAGATTGTACTGACCCACCATCATCCCGATCATCTGGGATTGTCCGGCTGGATACAGCAGCAAACGGGTGTGCCTGTTCGAATGTCCACACGATCTCGTCAGGAAGCAGATTACATGTGGGGAACGGAGGCAACCATCAATACAGTGCTGCCTGAATATTATGGTCGCCATGGAATGCCGGAAGACAAGACGCAGCAGATACGCGAACATATGGAGGGATTTATCTCACAGATTACGCCACTTCCGGTAGTGACACCGATTGAAGATGGCGATTGGCTGGTTATGGGCGGGAAAAAGTGGCTTGCTATAGAAACAGGTGGACACGCGCCAGGGCATCTATCCTTCTATGCGCCGGATTCCAGAGAGATCTTGTGTGGAGATGCCGTATTGCCGCAAATATCACCGAATATTAGCCTGCAACCGGGAAGTGACGATCAACCCTTATTGTCTTATATGGAAGGACTGCATCGGCTGGGGGCATTGGATGTAGAAGTGGCATATCCAGGGCATCGGAATCCGTTTGGCCATTTTGCCGATCGAACGATTCATCTGCTCACACATCACGAAGAGCGCCTTCAGAAGATGAGGGAGCGAATTCGCGAAGCACCGACGAATGCGTATGATATCTGTGTGTTTATGTTTGGTGACCGATTGGGAACACATCAGCTTCGTTTTGCGATGAGCGAAACTTTAGCCCATCTGCAGGAATTGATCCGGCGAGAGCATATTGTACAGGAGCAGCAGCACGACGGAGTATTCTTTTTTATCGAAAATACTTAGAATTACAAGACTTTGACCAGGAGAACTTCCTGTTCAGAGTCTTTTTTTGCGTGTAACGACTCAAATATATGAAAGCTTTAGTCTCTCTTAACCGTTCATTCATCTTCTTTTAAGGCAGCACTTCTATGATAAATGCATGAACTTCGCCAGAGAAAGCAGGGATGAGCGATGACCCGAAAAAAACGAAATCAATGGAGAAAATGGCAAGCCTCAGCGGCAGCAACGTTGACCGTGGCTGCACTCTTTCAATATGTAAGAACTTCTGATGCCTTTGATGTCGCTTATGCGGCTGCAAATGGTAACGATATAAGCAGTACAGCATCTACCCAGATAAATGCTCAGGATGATGTCATGGACGAATGGACGAACAACACAGATAGCCATTCCAATGCATCGTCGAATGAGGGCAACAACCTGGATAGGGGAACGACTGAAGGAAGCATTGCCAATGTTCCGAATCAAGGCTCATCGGGCGGCTGGATAACAGATCAGAGCAGCAATGAGGATACAGACTCCGGATATAGCCGTGGCAATTATCAGTCACGCACAGGTGCATCATGAGCCGTACAGAGCAAGTCTCCCGTCTCCTCAAGTTCCACTTCCGGGCGATGAACACGGATGTGGAAGTACACTTGGCCGCAGGACGAGAAGAGGCTGAACATGCAGCAGAGCTGGTGAAGAATTGGTTTGAGACGCAGGAACAGCGTTTCAGCCGATTTGAGGCAGACAGTGAATTGAATCGTCTGAATCGTTGCACAGGATGGATGCCAATCTCCGCAGCAATGGATGAAGTGTTAAGTTTGGCCTACGGATATATTGGTCAGACGGAAGGGATTTTTCAGCCAGGTATCTCTCAGGCTCTGCGGGCTTTCGGTTACGATGTCAGCTTCGAGCAGCTGCAACAAAGAGAGCTACATCAATCTGGAACCGAGCGCAGATTGGACATCCGACCATTGGATATAACAGATATGCTGAGAGACGAATATGACTATAGCCGTCCACGTTGGATTCAAAGAGAAGGCAGCCGAATGGTTCATAAGGACCCTGGGACTGAGCTGGACCTTGGGGGCATTGTTAAGGGCTGGGCCGTTGAACGTATCGCCGATTGGCTGCAGCGTACACTTCATATTTCGGCGGGATTAATTAATGCAGGTGGAGACATTCAGGCATGGGGGACAACACTTCATCCGATGTGGTCTGTGCAAGTCACCGATCCTTATCAGGAGGAGCGAAATCTGATAGGGAATATTCAATTGAGGAAAGGTGCAATTGCCACTTCAGGAGTGGTACGAAGACAGTGGCAGAATACGGACGGAAGCCTTTCACATCACCTAATTGATCCCCGGACGATGGAGCCGGCAGATACGGATGTGCTGCAGTGTACCGTTCTGGGCCAGCATACATCGCAATGTGAGATTATTGCCAAGACCGTCTGTATTTTGGGAAGTGCCGACGCAGTAAGTTGGTTAAACCGCCATTACGACCGGCATGATGTCCTGTGGATGACCCGGGATGGGAGCACTTATTTTAGAGGAAATACCGATACGCTCGCTGAACGCTGGCCTGGTTTCGATCCGGATCACCGCTTCAGTCTAATATAAACGACAAGTCTATCAGATATGGGGGAGCCGGTTATGGCGCAATGGATTGTAGATTACCTGCCGACGTGGAATATCATTCGAATTAGTGGGATCGCCGCTTATTTGCTGCTCTTTGCGGGGGTATTTCTGGGGATTGCCCAAGGGATGCCCATGGCTAAAGGCAAACCCAAAGCGGCGATGTTTAAATGGCATACCCGAACGACCTGGCTCGCCTTTGGACTTGGACTTGTGCATGCATTAACCCTATATATTGATCACTATAGCCCATTTACCTGGAGTGAACTGCTCATTCCGTTCACGGCTTCAGTACATCCGATTGGGAGCGGACTGGGCACGCTATCCTTTTATGGTTTGGTAATCGTTCTGTTATCCAGTGATCTGCGTAACAAGCTCGGCCGCAAATGGTGGTTTATGTTCCATATGTTGTCTTATCCCGTATTCATTGGTTTACTGTTCCATGGCATGGTTACCGGCTCAGATTCAGGCAATGTGCTTATGCGTCTGATGTATGTGTTTACTGGTTTGAGCATAATTGGTATTACGGTACTTCGTGGCATGCTGCGAGAACGCAAAGGTCCAGAAATTACAATTGGAACCAATCGTGTACAGTCTAAGCCGGCAGCGGAACAGAAATGGGCTGAGGTGTATCGTTTGGCGGGAGCGGGAAGACAGGAGCACCTGAAATAGTGTATTACTAAAATAGTGAATCGACACAAAAGAAGCGGCCTGGTGGCCGCCTTTTTGTCATGATCAGAATAAGTCTGAATGCTCAATTTACTTAATCAGTTCATTTCGAACTCCTATTACACATGCAAAACTATACGATATCATCGCTGACAGTTTTTTCTCCCAAAGCTTCTTCGAGCTCCGATTGTTTGCGATGCGCAATCCGGCTACTGGCCGCTGAGGCGATGGCCCCTACAATATCATCCAGGAACGTATGAACAGGCCCAAGGCTCTTGTCGTTCAAACGTTCAAGCACACCGGGTTTTAGCTTGTCTACATAACCGTAGTTCGTAAATCCGATACTGCCGTATACGTTGACGATGGAGAACGCGAGAATCTCATCCACGCCATATAATCCTTCATCATTTTCAATCATCTCCTGCAAAGGAGAAATGAGTTTGCCTTGCTCTGCTAGCAAGTCCAGTTGAATGCCTGTCAGTACTGCGTTCTGCACCTCACGTTTGCGTAATACTTTCTCCACATTGTCGATACATTCTTCCATCGTAAGACCTGGGTAATACTTTTTCTGCAGCATCATGACCAGTTCTGCGATCTCAGGGATCGTAACGCCCCGCTTGTGCAGCCATTCCCTCGTTGCCTCTGCCACTTTGCGGCTATTCAGGCTGTAAGGGATTTTTTCTTGCTCCGGATGTTCCATGGGCGATTCCTCCTCTGAAGTTAGCAATGTCCCTATACATATATCCTAATACGTTATTAACCGTTTTGGGTTTCTTTGCTATCCTTCGACGGGGATAGATGGCCTGTTTTCAGCTTTATGCATGATGAGCTTGTTTAAAAAGTAGTTATTTTTTGGGCAAAGGCTCGTATACATGGTAGTACAAACTGTAAAAATGATGAGGGGGAACGTGATCATGAGTAAGATCCGTTATTTGCGTACAGCTTCTGCAGCTGCGCTGTTGAGTATTCCTGTGGTGTTATCCGGATGTGGCATGTTTGGGGCACAATCCTCCGAAGCCATTGATCCACCGCCGCCGATCCAGGAAGCGGCCATGATTCAGGCGGCTGAAGGCAACGGATCACTTGCCAAGCTACCACTTACAACCGTCTATTTGCAGGACCAGCAAGGTTTATTGGCTCCAGTTTCCATGACTCTCCCGTCGGGCACGGACGTCAGCAGCCCCAAAACAGCTCTGGATACACTTGTTACGGGTGGTCCATATGCAGGGATGCTGCCTGAAGGATTTCAAGGCGTTCTCCCACAGGGTACCGTTGTTCAGAACGTAACGATTCATCCGGATGACAAGCTGGCAGTTGTAGAGTTCTCCGGCAACTTTGCCAAGTATGATGCCAAGAACGAGCGCAAAATGCTGGAGGCAGTCACCTGGACACTAACCGGTACACCGGATGTGCAGAATGTACAGATCTGGGTAGACGGCAAAAAGTTAACGCAAATGCCAGTAAACAGCACGCCACTGCCGGAACCGCTGAATCGTGCGGTGGGTATCAATCTTGATTTGGGTGATACATTCACTACCAACAGCAGCCCGGTAACGGTTTATTTTTCAGCCGCTTCGCCAGCAGGCATTCAATATTATGTTCCGGTTACACGTCTTGTGACACCAGGAGGAGACCGGGTGCAGGCGGCGCTGAATGAACTGATCAAGGGACCAGCCAAAGGTGGCGAGCTGGAAGAGGTTATGACAGGCGGAACGCAGCTACAATCGGTCAAAACGTCTGAGGATGGAACCGTAACGGTTGCACTTAAAGACGACATGTTTACTGAGGGAGATGTCGTGCCAAGTGAACTGCTGCAATCTGTCGTATTGACTACGGCCGAGAATACAGCTGGCAAGGAAGCTAAAGTGCAGATCGAATGGAATGGGCAAAAGACAGTCATGAGTGATGATAATCGGGATTACAGTGCCCCAGTATCGAAGCCTGAATATATCAATGAAATTCCAATTTAAGTCACAATAAGCGGTCTGATGTACGGTTGACAGAACTCTTTGGTGGACAGGATGCTTTTAAGTGAACTCTTTGGTAAAATAGAAGGGATTAGTAAAAGTGTGAACAAGCTCGACATTACAGGATGCTTAAGTCGTAGGAGGCAGAAATGATGAGATCTAACGGACGAACCAGCGACCAGCTGCGCCCGATGAATTTAACAATTAACACGAATAAATACGCCGAAGGTTCTGTACTGATTGAAGTGGGAGATACCAAGGTTATTTGTACAGCTACGGTGGAGGAACGTGTTCCTCCCTTTATGAAAGGGCAGGGTAAAGGCTGGGTAACGGCTGAATACTCCATGCTGCCACGTGCAACACATACCCGTAATCAGCGTGAAGCGAACCGCGGCAAATTGACTGGACGCACCATGGAAATTCAGCGTCTGATTGGCCGGGCACTGCGCTCTGTTGTTAATTTGCAGGCACTTGGTGAGCGTACGATTACACTGGACTGTGATGTCATTCAAGCCGACGGAGGTACACGCACAACGTCCATTACCGGATCGTTTGTAGCTCTGGCGCTCGCGGTGAACAAAATTGCCCAACAGCATAAATTGCAAGTATTCCCGATTACGGATTTCATTGCAGCGGTAAGTGTGGGTGTAGTTGGAGAACAGCCTGTGCTGGATCTGAACTATGATGAAGATTCCAAAGCCAAGGTTGATATGAACCTCGTGATGACAGGTGGCGGAAAATATGTGGAGCTTCAGGGAACTGGTGAAGAAGCACCATTTGACCGTCGTGAGCTGAACGCAATGCTGGAGCTGGGTGAGCAGGGTATTCTGGAGATGATTGAGCGTCAGAAAGAAGTTCTCGGTCCTATTGCTCTCAAGATCGGTGCTCGTGGATTAGGAGAAGCCTAACATGAGTCTGGATAGCCCAATTATCATTGTCGCAACCCGTAATGCAGGGAAAGTACGTGAATTCGCTCATGCATTCGCTCCACTGGGCAAAGAGGTCAAAAGCATGTTCGACTATCCGGAGCTGCCGGATGTCGTTGAGGATGGCGTAACCTTTGCAGAGAATGCTTGGAAGAAAGCTAAAACGGTGGGCGATGCTCTTGGTTTGCCTGTCCTGGCTGACGATTCGGGATTGTGTGTGGATCTGCTCGATGGTGACCCGGGAGTGTATTCTGCGAGATATGCAGGCGAGGGTGCAACCGATGCGAAGAACAATGCCAAATTGCTTGAGGCGCTGGAATCGCTCAAATCCGGTGAGGATACGGAGCAAACGCTGTTGAGTCCAGCAAGTTTCGTTTGTGCATTGGTGCTGTATGATCCGGTAACCGGAGACAAGTATGAATCAGAAGGCATGGTGGAAGGTTGGATCACGGCTGAAGCAGCCGGTGGTGGCGGTTTTGGATATGACCCACTCTTCTACGTGCCTGAATACGAGATGACGATGGCCGAGCTTACGCTGGAGCAAAAGCAGGCAATTAGTCATCGTGGGCATGCTCTGAGAGCGCTCGTATCCAGTCTGAAAGGCTGAGATTCCAACGAATCAGCTCATATGATTATGAATGTATAAGGTGAATTATTGCCTTGTCTAAATATCAAAACGTTAGTGGAAGGTAAGAGTCATTCCTGTGGAATGCTTCACCGACCATTAACGTTTTTTTATTTTTATGGAGTGGAGCCAAGGTTAATCAAGCCAGTACGTGGGACCCAAATAAATCCCGCTTTTTTTAGTGAAATAATTAGAACGTATGTTCTTGTTCCTATATAAATAATGTTTAAATTTCACGTTTGAGCAGAGCACTAGGACCGGGGTTGGAAGAAGTTGCAAGTCTTGTACAGTATGGGTTAACATTCAAGTTAACGAATCATCAATGAACTCAAACGGAGGGGATTTGCTTATGCAAGAAGTGAAGCTTACGGTGTCTTATGATGATTATGAGGACGGTATTCGTATGGAAACGTTGATCAGGGAACTCGCTGCCAAACCGGAGGCTGGTTCGCTGGAGAGTCTGATTATAGGAGACTGGGGACAGGCCTATGAAAATTCGCCGGATGAATTTATGGGCACGCTCATCGAACTTGCTCCAAGCTTTCCGTCTTTGAAGAAACTGTTCATCGGAGATATGGGCTTTGAAGAATGCGAAGTATCATGGATTATTCAGACGGATCTCACACCACTATTGGTTGCTTTTCCTGAATTGAAGTCATTCTCAGTGAAGGGCAGCAGCGGACTAAGTCTGGAACCCATCGAGCATGCCAAGCTTGAAGAATTAATCATTATTTGCGGTGGTCTTCCCCAAAGTGTGTTAGCTTCAATTGCCCGGGCTAAGTTGCCTGAATTGCGTAAGCTTGAACTGTATCTGGGCGTGGATGATTATGGATTCGACGGTTCACTGCAAGATGTACTTCCACTTTTGGAACAGGGCTTATTTCCAAAGCTCGTATACCTGGGGCTGAAAGATAGTGAAATTCAGGATGAGATTGCGAAAGCTGCAGCTGAGGCCCCAATTGTGGACCAACTTGAAATCCTGGATCTGTCAGAGGGCACGTTGTCTGATGAAGGGGCAGAGGTGCTGCTTGCGAGCGACAAGATCAAAAAACTTAAACATCTCAATCTCAGTTACCACTACATGACGGACGAAATGCTCATTCGCTGGAAACGCTCCGGTATATCTGTAGATGTTAGCGAGCAACAACAGAGTGATGAAGATGACTGGCGCTACCCGTCGTTAACGGAATAAATGATGTCAGGCATGACGGAATTGGAACAAAGTTTGCAACTCCCAGTTAAGGATACGGATCTGGAACAGCCGTTATTGTTAATTGGGAACCCGAATAATCGACGTACCCTTGGATTACAGGAGGCAAGACAGCGACTTGGCTTACAACCAGCACTTATGCTGCCTTATGCCCGGTTGCTACAGACTTGGAGACGGGGCGGAACCATGGCGGATGCCGTACAGCAATGTCTGGAAGGGCGAGGGGCTACGAACAGGCAGGCTCTTATTCGACTGGATGCCCCTGGTGAGGATTGGGAAGTAGAATGTGAGCTGCTCTTTCTTGGAGCTGTGAATGATGTATCTCCGTTAAACGATGGCCTTTCTGCGAGGATGATTCCGGCAGAACAGACACTCACTCTTGAACAGGAGTGGGGGCGGATCTACGCGCCCAACCAATGGTTTCGCGGATGGAAAGCCTGTTTGGAACGAATTCGCCATGAAGCTCTGGAATATTGGCCTAATGCCCGGTTCATGAATGATCCCGATGACATTGCGATTATGTTTGATAAAAGGAAATGCCAGCAGCATCTATCTGCCCATGGCGTTCGTGTCCCTCCAACGCTCCAATCTTCGGAGCCGATCCGCAATTATGAGGACCTGCGTAAAGCGATGACAACAGCCGGTATGAGCCGCGTTTTCGTGAAACTTGCGTGTGGCTCTGGGGCTTCAGGCGTTGTTGCCTATCAAGTTAATCCGCGAACGGGTGCCGAAATCGCCATAACCACTGTGGGAATGGAACAGATTCAGGAGAAGATCATTTTTTATAATGAAGGCCGGATGCGCAGGTACACACATACTTCAGAGATTTCTGCGCTCATGGATTGGCTGTGTGCTGAGGGTGCCCAGATTGAACGTTGGATGGCAAAAGCGTCTTTGGGTTCAAGCGTATTTGATATTCGCCAGCTTGTGGCAGGTGGACAAGCAGGTCATGCCATTGTACGGCTTAGTCAGACACCAATTACCAATCTGCATTTGCGTAATGAGCGGTTGCTTCCCGCAGAAGCAGGGCTGGATGAACAGCAGATGAGTGGAGTTCAGACGGCAGCGAAAGCAGCAATGGCTGCCTTTCCCAACTCATGGTCAGCTGGAATTGATGTGATGCTCAGTGGAGGTAATGAGCCGCGTGCCTATATTTTGGATGTGAATCCGTTTGGAGATTTGTTGTACAGAGTACAGCATAACGGACTTGGAACCTATGAATGGGAAATGGAACTTTTGCGAAAGGAGCCTTACAACTATGACTGATATGAACACCATCGTAGGCTCCCATGATCTACTAATGATTACACTGGACACGTTAAGATATGACGTGGCCAAGCTGGAGGAACAGAATTGCCCCAACCTGTGCGGTACGGGTCCTTGGGAGAAGCGTCATACTCCGGGAAGTTTTACCTATGCGGCGCATCATGCTTTTTTTGGTGGCTTCATGCCTACACCTGCCAATACGGACAAAGCATCCCATGTACGACTTTTTCATTCCCGGAATACCGGATTAAGGACGCATCCGCATACGTGGCTGTTCGACACACCGGATATCGTATCCGGTTTTGCAGCTGAAGGATACCGTACGATTTGTATAGGCGGGGTCATTTTCTTCACCAAGAAAAATCCGCTCGCCAAAGTGCTGCCGGGTTATTTCCAACAGAGCTACTGGCGGATGAATTTTGGGGTAACCAACCCCAAATCGACCGAGCATCAGGTTCAGCATGCCTTGAAGCTGCTGGAGCAATGCGCACAAGATGAGAAGCTGTTTTTGTTCCTGAATGTGTCTGCCATCCATGGGCCCAATCGCTATTTTGTGGAGGGTGCAAGAGAGGACTCGGTAGAAACACAACGTGCAGCCCTTCGGTATGTGGACAAGGCCCTTGGGCCATTGTTTGATGCAATGAGGCAGCGTTCAAGGCCTACGTTTTGTTTAGCTTTTTCCGATCATGGCACGGCATATGGTGAGGACGGTTATCAGGGGCATAGACTGGCACATGATGTCGTCTGGAATGTACCATACCGTGAATTTATTTTATAGAAAAAATAATTCATATCATCAATAACTACAAACCGGATACAGGGAGGAAACCGATGGACGATCAATCGCAACATACGACAACAGGTCATTCCGCACAGTCCGGATCCAACACAGCTACAGGTCTCAGAGAAGTACTTGCTTCCCCCTATCGCTCTTATTTATATTCGTATCCCCACAAGACGGCATATCGGGAATTGAACCCGCCTTTACAGCTCGGTCCATTGTGGGAACGTGAGAATACTGATACGTATTTTTTATATATGCACATTCCGTTTTGTGCCGCACGTTGTGGATTCTGCAACCTGTTCACATTGCCGGATCGCCGCGATGACACCCATGTGCGTTATGTGGATGCGCTGGAACGGCAAGCCAAGCAGTGGGCACCACTCACATCACGCAGACCCTATTCGAGGTTTGCCATCGGTGGCGGGACGCCCACATTATTAAATGAAATTCAGTTGAACCGCTTGTTCGATATTGCGGAACAGGTGATGGGGCTCGATCCGACGCAAGCTTCGATCTCAGTAGAAACGTCACCGGATACCGTCACGGAAGCCAAATTGGCGATCATGAAGGAGCGAAGTGTGGACCGGGTAAGTATGGGAATTCAAAGTTTTATCGAAGCCGAAGCCTCAGCCATTTACCGTCCGCAGAAACCACAGGAAGTGGAACGCGCGCTTGAAAAGCTTACACAGTATGAATTCCCTTTGTTGAATCTGGATCTGATCTATGGTCTGCCGGGACAAACGGTGGAATCATGGCTGTATTCGCTGGAACGTGTCCTTTCATATGAACCGGGTGAGATTTTCATTTACCCACTGTACACCCGTGAGAATACCATTGTGAAACCGGATGATATACAACGACAGGGACCGGATATTCGGATGAAACTGTATACGGCTGCGCGTGAGACTTTAAAAAGCAGAGGCTATGTCCAGTATTCCATGCGCAGATTTGCCAAAGAACAATCATCTTCTGGAAGCAAAGAGCTTCTACCCTACAGCTGTCAGGAGGAAGGCATGGTTGGTCTGGGGTGCGGTGCACGCTCTTATACCAGTGAAGTACATTATGCTTCCAAGTATGGTGTTAGTTATAAGGCCACACAGAGCATCATCGCCGATTATGTGGCAACCGAGCGTTATGATGTGGCCGATTACGGCATTGTACTCAGCCGGGAGGAGCAGAAGCGCCGCTTTATTCTGAAAGCTCTGCTGCATCGGGAAGGCTTGGCGCTGTCGGATTATGATCAACGATTCGGAACGGAAGTTATGTCAGACTACGGATGGTTGAGTGAACTGTTGTCTGAGGGCATGGCTGAGCTCGAGCAGGACGATAAGGGTAATCGGGTGCTGCGTCTGACAGAAGAGGGATTGGGCTACTCGGATGCCATTGGAGATTGGCTCATCTCCGCTGAGGTACGTGAACAAATGGAAGGGTTTGTGTTCTCATGAGAGCAACCTTGTATTATCGGGGTAAGCTGTCGTCATGTAATTACGACTGCCCGTACTGTCCGTTTAGCAAAACGGTAGATTCCAAGGAGACGTTGGAAGCGGATGAACAACAACTGCGTCAATTTGTGAAATGGGTGAGGGATCAGGAGAGTGCTGGTCATCAATTTTCGATTTTCTTTAACCCATATGGAGAAGCTCTGGTAAGACGTTGGTATCGGGAAGCAATGATAGAACTATCCCATATGCCACATGTGGACAAAATTGCAGTCCAAACCAATCTGTCTGTCAAACTGGACTGGGCCCGCGAGTTGAATCGGGATAAAGCAGCATTTTGGGCGACCTATCACCCACGAGAGACGAAGGAGTCTTCCTTCGTCAAACAATGTTTGACTTTACGTGAGATGGGACTTGCTTTCAGTGTGGGGACGGTTGGATTGCGTAGCGCATTTCCTGCTATTGAATCGATGAGACAGGCATTACCCGATGACGTGTATATGTGGATCAATGCATTTAAAGATCGACCCAAATATTACAGCGTGGAAGAGGTGGACTTTTTACGATCCGTTGATCCGCTGTTTGATGGGAATCTGCGGGATTATGAGAGTCTGGGCAAGCGCTGTTCCGCGGGTTCGGAGGTATTTTATGTGCAAGGGTCAGGGCATGTAAAGAGGTGCTACAAGGATCGTCGGATTATTGGGCATCTCTACCGCGATGGTTTGGAGGCTTTGGCCGCAGATCGGCCGTGTGGCATGAAGAAGTGTGGCTGTTACATCGGTTATATTCATATGGAGGATTCTCCGTTCAGAGATATCTTTGGCAGTGGACTGCTTGAGCGTAATCCGGTTCTGATTAATCAATAGATATCAGTCAGCAAGTAGGCAGGAAGAGGTTGCGGAAGAATTACAGCAGTCTCTTGGTTATTTAAAGTAGGATGATGTGTAGCTATAATAATTTGAGTATGACAAAGGGGTGCCGCTTAACAGCTACTATGCTGCTAAGCGGCACCCCTTTTACGAATGAAAAGATAGCATTATTTATCGAATGGCCACTTTGTACGTACGCAACCACGAGTTGATCTGTGTCAGATAAGCAAACAACTGTGGACCCGACATTAACTGTCCAAACCAGGGCAGGTTCGATGAAGCATCCGGCGAGGAGGCCAATTTGCGAATTTGAGCCTTGTCGATTAATGGCAAGATCGGTGAGCTTGCGTCATCCAGAATATCCAGCACCTGCTGTTTAACGGCAGCAAGATACTGCGGGTTATGTGTTTTCGGATATGGACTCTTTTTCCGATACAACACATCGTCAGGCAGTACACCTTCCAGCGCTTTGCGCAGAATGCCTTTTTCCCTTCCGCCTGTCATTTTCATGTCCCAAGGCACGTTGAATACATATTGAATCAAACGATGATCACAGTAAGGCACCCGAACCTCAAGCCCGGCTCCCATACTCATCCGATCTTTCCGATCCAACAATGTTGGCATGAACCGGGTGATGTTCAGATAAGACATGACTCGCATTTGGGCTGCCTTACCGGTCTCTCCATCGAGTAAAGGCACTTCAGCCACAGCATCCGAGTAACGGTCCGCTAGATAATCGAGTGGTCTGATCCACTCCCGAATGTCCGGAGATAACAATCCTGCTCGCATATCAGGCGCTACAGACCATGGGAATGTACCGGAGTTCAGCATCTCTTCCCGATGGAACCAGGGATAACCGCCAAATACTTCATCCGCTGCTTCGCCCGAAATGGCAACGGTGGCTCCTTTTTTGATTTCCTTACAGAACAGATAGAGAGAGGAATCTACATCTGCCATACCCGGTAAATCCCGCACAAGCATCGCCTGGGTCAGGGCATGAACCAACTCGCCATTTTCAATCTCAATCCAGTGATGATCTGTCTTCAGTTCATCTACCATACGCTTAATCCAGGGTCCATCTGCACCAGGTTGGAAGGAATGGGCCTGAAAATGTTTTGCATTATCCACATAGTCTACGGAATACGTACTGACCTGACCTTGACCTGTACGATTATAATAATCCACCGCTAACGCAGATAGAGCGCTTGAATCCAGTCCCCCTGACAAAAGAGAGCAGACCGGAACGTCTGAAGCCAATTGGCGTTCTAATGTATCCTGTAACAGTCTGCGTACTTCAGCAGCTGTCTCATCCAGATTATGTTCGTGATGCTGACTTTCCAGCTTCCAGTAAGGGTAGGTTTTAATCCCGTTTCGGTTGTAAATAAGTGCATGCGCAGGTTTGAGCTCATTAAGGGAGGAGTATACGCCGTGTCCAGGTGTCCGGGCAGGACCAACAATAAATACTTCTGCCAAACCTTCAGGGCCTACCGCAGCTTCAACATCCGGGTGGATGAGCAGTGCTTTGGGTTCGGAGCCAAATACGAGTGCATCCTTTGCATGACTGTAGAACAGGGGCTTGACGCCCAGCCGATCACGGGCGATAAAAACCTGTTCGCGTCCGCCATCCCATATGGCAAAAGCAAAAATTCCGTTAAACCGGTCAACGCAGGCCGGTCCCCACTCAATATAAGAGGCGAGCAGCACTTCCGTATCACATTGTGTGCGGAAATGGTGTCCGCGCTGGAGCAATTCCTTTTTCAACTCGGGTGCATTGTATAGTTCTCCGTTATACACGACGGTATAGGAGGTGTCTCCCTGTAACGCATGCATGGGCTGTGCCCCGTTCTCCGGGTCCATAACGCTGAGACGCCGATGTCCGAACGCACAAGGATTGGAGATCCATGTACCTGAAGCGTCGGGCCCCCGGTTCGACAAGCTGTCCGTCATCCGAACCAGCAGCTCTGATTCCTGGGTCAAATCCCGATTCCACTGTATGAAGCCGGTTATACCGCACATGGTTTGTTCATCCTTTCTTAGTCGAGTCATTCATCCGTATGGCTGCTTAAGTCACTAACAGCCACAAATGTTGTTTTTTTCGTCAGAAGTCGTAACAAATATATGCCGAAAGCAGGCATAAAATGTCTGTCCTCTTCGGAAACTAGTTCTAGGGACAACGGCCTCAACATGCCTGTGAAGGAGAGAACTTGCAAATGGACAGTATGACCTATTATGTATCTGTCATGGGGCGCTCCGTTATTCCGGATCCGCACGCAACGTCGTATGAATGGGTGATCCAGGCGACGCCTCAGGAGGCGGAACAATTACTGGGACTGCTTAATCTGATGCAGGAAAAAGAGGAAGAAGCCTTTCCAGGAATGGTATTCCCTTGGCCGGATACGCCGGAGGAGTCTGTAAACCGTGCATATGAAGCTGTGTTACAGCAGGTGTATCGGGAGATTTATCGCTTGGGAACACCAGAGACCCGATACCAGATCGAACAAAGTACATGAAATGGACAAAGGAGCGCGATAACAAATGTATGCCATTCAGGATGCCAAAATACGCAGATTAACCGAAGTGGATGGATTGTCTTGTGCAGAAGTTGAAGTACAGCCTGGAAATACGGGTGATCCGTCTTTGCTTGTATACGTGGCGGCTACCCAGCCGGGGAATTCGCTTGAAGTCGTTCGAATTGTACGCAATCATTCCGATGCAGTCCTGGATTGGTACAATAACAATATGCATACCGCGTTTGAAGATGCCACGGAAACAGCGTTTGAGAACAGTGAGGGCATTACAGCAGGGGAAGATAAAGCCCGGTTTCAGAGTGAGTTACTTGCTTTTGGATTACTGGGACCGACACTTCAACGCTATTTGGTGGGGCAAGGTTAAGGTATTCGTTCCAACAAATGCCGATAGCTGCAAAGGATAAGCGGAATTACCCGGAGCCATACTATATGCAAGTTCCGGGGAGGTGATAGCAATGGCTTCCAAGTTCAAGAAAAACAAAGGGAACCTTTATGCGCATCATACCGAGTTTGCCGAGGAAGTGCTCGCCATTAACAGCAAGCGTCCTGCCCAGAGAAATCCGTGGCGTCAGGGAAACAAGTAACCGGAATGCAGAAACCCGCCCTTCTTTCGAAAGGCGGGTTTTTGAATGTTTATTTTAACTTGGTTATGGAGCTTGTGGTTAGGCATATTCACGCAGCACTTGAATACCTTTGACGATATTGTACACAAAACTTAGTGCATAAATGACAAAAAACAAAATTACAAATCCGACAGCGGAACCCAGACTATGGGCGGTAACGAAGAAATAAAGTAGCGGGATTGCCGCAATAAACGGGAATATATGCGAGAATAAGGCCCGTTTTGCATGTCCCTCAATATAGTTGTCTTTGGCTACAATCCAAATTATGATGGGGAACAGGAATGGGGCAAAGAAGATACTAAAATAGGATAATGCTGATAAAAGTTGTCTCATAGCGATTTCTCTCCTTTATTTGGTTCCAGTAGAATGTATGTATGCAAATGATTACCCAGCAAGTCTCATCATGAATATGCCTGCCCATGTTCTAAACGCATCTGAGCTTAATATTTCCAATATTGCCTCGTTAAAGCATTCATATTCTATAGCTTTCCTAAGTATGAAAATAATACGTTCAAGTCATGTGGAATGATGCATTTATTAATTTTTTTATAAAACTATTGAAAAATATAGAAATGAGAGTATAATAGTAATCGCGCGGTATTTTTATTATACATATTTGTCTCAGTAGCTCAGCAGGATAGAGCAACGGCCTTCTAAGCCGTCGGTCGGGGGTTCGAATCCCTCCTGGGACGTTAGAAAAAGCTTCCTACGGGAAGCTTTTTTGCGTACAAGGGATGAGAACCCCGATGGTTCGTCGGAGCATAAGCATCGATAGGAATACTTCGCAGTCTCGACTGTAAGGAGAGTATCCCTCCTGGGACGTTAGAAAAAGCTTCCTACGGGAAGCTTTTTTGCGTACAGGGGATGAGAATCCCAAAGGTTCGTCGGAGGTTGGTATTTTTTTATAGGTATAACCTATCAAGTGAATAGATTTTATATATTTAAATAATAAACTATCTTGTGACACAATGTAGATATCAATCATGAAAGCGACGGTGGTATCCATGCATTCGATTAATCAATGGCAAGCGGATGAGTATGACAACAAACTGGCTTTTGTATCGGGTTACGGCAAAAGTTTAATCTCATGGCTTCAACCTCAAAAAGGGGAGTATATCCTTGACTTGGGTTGTGGGACGGGGGATTTGACGTACGAAATTTCTGTAACGCATGCTGAGGTAGTTGGCATGGATGCATCACCGGACATGATTCGCCGTGCAAAAGAGAAGTTTCCCGCTATCGATTTTATGGAGGGGGACGGACATCAGTTTGCGACGAACAAGCTCTATGATGCCGTCTTTTCCAATGCAGCTCTGCATTGGATGCGAAGTCCTCGACTTGTAGCGGATAGTGTATGGAAGTCTTTGAAGCCTGGGGGACGTTTTGTAGCAGAGTTCGGTGGCAAGGGTAATGTACAGATCATTGTAGATGCATTAGAAGAAGTGTTTGAAAGACAAACTGGCATACGTGGATCTGAGCGCAACCCTTGGTATTTCCCGACGATCGGGCAATATAGCAACATTTTGGAACAATGCGGATTTTTGGTGCGGCAGGCCTACCACTATGACCGCCCTACCAGACTCGCGGATGGTGAACAGGGTATAGAGGGCTGGTTGGCCCATTTTGGAGGGGACTATTTTGATGGTTTGAGTCAGGAGCAAATTCAGAAAATCTGTCGTGAAACTAGCCAAATCGTTGTGCCGAAGCTCTGGAAAGAAGATGCAATCTATGCCGATTATAAGCGTCTTCGAATTGAAGCAGTGAAGCCGGGAAGTTAAATAAGCAAAAGATGTGTCACTGTTAAATGAATTAATAAAATATTTTTCATGAAATCCATCGATCACAAATAGGCTGGGAATCTCTTTCGGAATGAAGAGGATCTTGGCCTTTTTTCCTATGTCATATTTTAAAATTGAACTATTCAATCGACAAATAAATACAATTTAACATTTTTCTCTTACTCAAGAACCATATAAGTAATTTTTATATCATAATTGTAATTATTTAGAAGGTAAATGTGCTATTTTAGTAGAATAATTTACCAAGGGTCAATCTACTTGCAGATAGGGTGGTGAGTTGTCACAGGTATTGCAGTACTTGTCATTGCAGGACCCAATCGATTGGTGAGGTACTTTCATATTGAGAAGGAGGGGCATAGCCTTGAATAAACGTTTGATATCCATATTGTTAAGTATTCTAATGACTTTTTCTATTATCATGCCAGCGGCCGGAGCCGCTCCTGTTGGTATTCAGCTTGAGAATTCGCTAAGCAAGACCGAAGCCAAACAATGGAGAGAGATTCTTGCCCAGCGGGAAGGAAAGCTTGCAGCAGATCCATTTTTAGACAAGAGTCTGGAAGGTCTTGGGGGAGAGAATACAAGAGTCATTGTTGAACTCTCCAATAAGCCAGTTGCTGTTGCGCAAGGCGAATCTACCCTCTCTGGAAAATCTTTTACCTCCTCTATGGAAACAAAGGCTGTGACTCAAGTTGAGCAACAACAACAGTCATTTGTACATAGCCTCACTCAGAATAAAATCAAACACGAAGTATTGGAAAATTACGCATATGCTCTAAATGGTGTGGCCATTGAACTTAAGGGCAACCAATTGGGGCAATTGCTTCGCATACCGGGCGTTGTCAGTGTATATCCAGACCTCGAAATTACCGTAGCTCCGGAAACAGATGAGGTAAATCCTTATATGAAAGATACCGCACCTTTTATTGGCGCCCCTGAAGTATGGAATCTGGGGTACAAAGGAAAAGGCGTCAAAGTTGGTGTTATTGATACAGGAATCGATTATGAACATCCTAATTTGCAAGACGCCTTCAAAGGTGGCTGGGATTTCGTTGAAAATGACAATGATCCTTATGAAACAACACATGAAGAGTGGAAATTATCTGGTGCACCTGAATTTAATGCCAATGGAAGCGCCTATTACACATCCCATGGTACTCACGTGGCTGGTACCATTGCTGCTCGTGAAGCTGGAGATTACGGGATTGTTGGGGTTGCTCCTGAAGCCGATATTTATGCATATCGTGTTCTTGGGCCCTATGGAAGTGGTCAAACTTCATGGGTGCTTGGTGGAATTGACCGTTCCGTTGCCGATGGCATGGACGTAATCAATCTCTCGTTGGGTAACGCTGCCAATGATCCAAGTTATATCACTTCAGTTGCGCTTAATAATGCCATGCTGTCTGGCGTGACTGCAGTTGTCGCAAGCGGTAATGATGGCCCGAATCGTTATACATTAGGTTCTCCAGGAGCATCGGCTATGGCAATCACTGTAGGTAACTCCACAGGGCCTAGCCAAAGCATTACAGCCAATACTCATTTCTGGATTGGTGAGGAAGGTGAAGGTACGCTTCCTGAAGAACAACCTGTCCCTGAAGTTGAGTCGTCCCCTGAACTGGGAACAGCACCGGGTGCTGATACTCCTGAAGTTCCAGCTCAAGGTGAACCATCAACCACACCGGAAGATGTGACCGGTGAAGCAGCTCCATCAACAAACGAAGCTGGATTGTCTGATTCAGCATCTGACGATGATACAGCTTTTGATGTGGAAGCCAGCCAATCAGAAGAGGGTGTTGAGCCGGCCTCGTCTTCGGCACCAGTCGAAACCTCTCCAGAGGTTGCACCTGTGAAAGAAGAGCCTGCGATTGCTCCAACTGAAACGGAGCAAAATCCATTGGCTGTTACTGAGTCGGTGTACCGACTTGATGTAATGGGCTGGAGCCTCTCGGCAGATCCGGAATCTGTTTTGACGGGTCAATATGATCTTTTATTCGCTGGGTTGGGTAAGCCGACCGACTTTGAAGGCAAGGATTTTACAGGCAAAGTGGCTTTTGTACAGCGCGGTGAGCTAGCGTTTGTAGAGAAAGTAGCCAATGCCAAAGCTGCTGGGGCAGTTGCTATTATCGTATATAACAATATTCCAGGCCCGATCGGTGTGAGTTTGGGAGATAATTTTGAACTTATTCCAACCTTGAGCATGTCGAAGGAAGATGGAGAAAGTATCAAGGCTGAGCTGGATGCCGGTCAAAGCGTTGAAGTGAGCTTTAGTGAATTCGTTAAAGGTCAAACGGCTGGAGATGAAATGAATCCATCCAGCTCCCGCGGACCAGCCAAGGTGACTCTGGATATCAAACCGGATATAGTTGCACCGGGTACCAGCATTCTGTCTACTGTTCCTGCCTATGGCAAGGACGAGCCTGGAGCAGATTATTCACAGGCTTATGATCGTAAATCAGGTACAAGTATGGCCACGCCTCATGTTGCCGGACTAGTTGCCCTGTTGATTGAGAAGCACAGTGACTGGACACCATTTGATATTAAAGTAGCACTCATGAACAATGGTAAAGTGCTCGACACAACCAAATACGATGTGTTTGATCAAGGTGCGGGGCGTATTCAAGCGGTGAAAACGATTGATCCTGCTGCATTTGTTAAAGTATTGGATGTAACTAAATACACAGAGAATGGCGTGGCTGTCGAGAAACCAAATGTTACTGGTAGTGTGAATTTTGGCAACTTCCTCAGCACGGACGAAAAAACCGTCAGCAAAACGATCAAAGTGGAGTCGCTGAATGGCAGCGGTGGAAACTACACTGTAAGCGTGAATCCTACTCGTACAATTCCTGGTGTATCCGTTGCGGTGGACAAGAGCTCTTTTACACTGAATGGTGAGGAAGAGTTGAAGGTTACCATTACAGTTCCAAAAGGTGTTACTGCGGTAACGGAAGCGCAAGGATACCTTCAGTTGTCTAATGGAACGGACACATTTAGTGTTCCATATGTTGCACATTTCAATCTTACCCTAGCAGGCGTTAAATACATTGAGACTGTATATGGTACAGAGAAGAACCCATTCCACTATCCATTGAAGTCTGATGGTTCGCTGGATACACTCAATGTAGCTATGGAATTCTACAATCCCATGAATTTTGCCCTTATTGAGATCTTTGATGGCCTTAACCCGGATGGGGGCTATTATGGAGATGGATATATTGGATCTATTTTTGGAAACTACTACAATTTCGCAGCCAACACAAGATATAATCTGGCTTGGGATGGACAGTATGCAGATTACACTACCGACGAGGTAACGACGATTCCAGATGGTCTTTACACGGTTGATATCACTACAATCGGTGTTGATGGCAAAACGTATATCGAAGATACCTCTCCATTTTTGGTGAAAAAAGCAGCTCCGGTTGTAACAGCACCAGAAAAACTGGAATTCAAGCAAGATGAATCTGTTGTTGTTAATGGCAGCGTGGATGACTTGTACTTCCGTGTTGCTCCTTCACTTAAAGAGAACTGGAACATTGAGTTTGACCCGGCGGCTGCGCTGAACGCAACATACGTCCTGAAAAAAGAGGATGGTTCGATTTACAAGGAGGGTGTATTTGAAGTAAAACCTGATGGTAGCTTCACTCTTCCTTTAGAAGGCATCCAAGCAGGTGAATATGCAGTTGAACTTACGGTAAAAGACCAACAAGGACTATCTGGTAAAGGCACTACGGCACTGAGTCTGAAATCCAAGGAGACTGAGCCTGAAACTCCAGCCGTCAAAGCGCCTGGAACACCTGTTTTGTCTCATAATAATTGGGTTGGTAATGGCCTGAGCGAAGGCTCATATATCGTTACCATGAACCTGTGGTGGGGTGAGAACGCCACCAGCTACAAGCTTTATGAGGATGGGGTTTTGATCGATACGCAGAAGTTGACCTACAATGCGCCACTGGCACAGTTTGCCCAAACGAAGATCACGGGTAAAGCCAACGGCACCTATACGTACGTAGCCGAGCTAACGAACGACAAAGGGACCACACGGAGTGCGACACTGACAGTCAAGGTTACCAACGCATCGCCAGGCAAAGCAGTTCTCTCTCAAGATAACTGGGATGGCGACGGTAATTATAAGGTAACTATGAACTTGTGGTGGGGAACCAATGCTACTGAGTATCGCCTCTACGAAAATGATAAGTTGATCGACACCCAAACGCTCAAAGCGGTTACGCCTAATGCGCAAAGTGCCGTTACTTCGCTGACAGGACGCACTTCAGGCACGTATACGTACCGGGCTGAGTTAATCAACGCAGCTGGTGTCACCAGCACGGACAAGATCACGGTAAAAGTGAAATAAACTCCACGGCACTTATTTATTGAAGCAAATGTTTTCGCATAAGCGGTCTTCATCCTGATCTCGCGGGATGGAGACCGTTTTATCTTGTTTTTTTCTCTGCTGCGTGAATGGATAACTATTCGTTGTCCTGTTAGTTGTAAATTGAATATAGTTCACATGAAAGTCCGTCAATAATAAAACGCTCCTCTCATGAGTACAGGTTTTGTTAGCCTGTCACTCATAAGGGGAGCGTAATTAATCTAACCGATCACTCGATTCTTGCTGGCATTTATACCTGCGACTAGTAATACAATGGCAAGGAGAACCTGTACTAGCAAGGGAAGGGTCCATCCTTGTGTCCAATCATGAAGCACGCCGAACAGCAAAGGTCCGACAGCTGCCAGCATATACCCAAAGGATTGAGCCATACCTGAAAGTCCCGCAGCCTGTCTTGCATCGGACGTACGCAGTACAAAAAACATGGTTACAAGTCCGAACGAAGCCCCTGCTCCAACGCCGGCTAAAGCAACACCAATGGTTACCAGCGAGGAAATACCACTTAAAAGGAATGCGTATCCCAGAATCAGACATGACCCTGTAATTGCTGTCAACTTACGTTGATCTTTCATTCGACCAGCGAGAATGGGAACGATGAACGTTACTGGTACACTAACCATTTGCATCAGGGATAACATCCAGCCTGCTGAAGAGGAACTGAAACCTTGATCAGATAAAACCTCGGGCAACCAGGTAATTGTAGTGTAAAAAATTAAAGATTGCAGTCCCATGAACAATGTGACATACCAGGCTAAGGGAGAGGTAATAAGACGAACCGGCTTCGCTTCCGTTCTCGAAGCCACGTAAACTTCACCGCGACGTCCAGATCGGACGTGAGGCAGCCAGAGAATCAGGGCTAGAATGGACAGTATCGCCCACATGCCCAGTGAAGCGTGCCAACCCATGGAGGTTAAGCCTGCAGCTGGGACGCTGATTCCTGAGGCAATAGCGCCCCATATATTCATGGACACGGAATAAAGTCCGGTAACGAGTCCCACTCGCAATGGGAAATCCCTTTTGATCAGACTGGGCAGCAATACGTTGCTCAGGGCAATCCCACATCCAAGGATCGCTGTTCCTGCAAAGAGAACGGGAACAGAGGGCATAAACCGGAGGGATACACCTATAGTCACGAGAATTATGGCAGTTAACAGAGCGGTTTCTAGTCCGAATCTTCGCGCCAATTGTGGGGCGAACGGAGAGATTGCCGCGAAGGCAAGCAAAGGAAGAGAGGTAAGCAAGCCTGCCAACGTATGACTTATACCTGTATCTGTACGGATCAGTTCCACAATTGGACCTGTTGCCGTAATAGGTGAACGCATGGTTGCTGCGATAACGATAATGCCTGCCAGCAAGAGTCCAAGTTTCATGGATGCTGACGATGAATTATCGACTTCAGAGCGGTCAGGGGCATTTTGATGTAAAGATGATGGCATGGTAAATCTCCTAAAGTTTATTTGTCTAATATGTATACTTTGATACATACATATACATAAACAAGCATAACATCCCGTGTCAACATCAGCCGATTAACGTATTAATCATCCCTAGAACGCAAAAAAAGCTTCCCGAAGGAAGCTTTTCTTTAATACGTCCCAGGAGGGATACTCTCCTTGCAGTCGAGACTGCGAAGTTGTGCTCCCGAAGCTTAGGCTCCGACGAACCATCGGGGTTCTCATCCCCGGAACGCAAAAAAAGCTTCCCGAAGGAAGCTTTTCTTTAATACGTCCCAGGAGGGATACTCTCCTTGCAGTCGAGACTGCGAAGTAATCCTCCCGAAGCTTATGCTCCGACGAACCATCGGGGTTCTCATCCCCAGAACGCAAAAAAAAAGCTTCCCGAAGGAAGCTTTTTCTTTGCTACGTCCCAGGAGGGATTCGAACCCCCGACCGACGCCTTAGAAGGGCGTTGCTCTATCCAGCTGAGCTACTGAGACATGGATTTTTTCAAGCAAAATTGATTTTATCATAAATAATGATGAATATCAAACATTTTATTTTAAACTATTTTTCGTATATGATATTTGGCGGCGGTAACGTTTTTTTCATTATAATTAAGGTTATGTTAGAATATCAGAAGAACTCAAAAAATAGATCGACTTTCGTTTAATATACATCTATTTATGGTTGATTGCGACTGGAGATTCAGGATACAGAGGAGGTGCTCCTATTAAGGAATCCACGACCCCGGAAACCGAGCACAGTAACAATATCGTGCTGTTTCCTAAGACGCTGGACTATTACCAGATTCAATTGACGGTTATGCTAGAAAATGAACGCTATGGTGAAGCGATGGACCTGCTTCGCTTTTTGCTGCAATGCCAAGGGCAGGAGGAACGGCATTACGACGAATGGCGAGCGTTGCTCGAATGGCTCGAAGCTGCATTCCCTCATTATGGGGAAGATTTACCCGAGGTTCGTGAAGAGCGGGAGGAAGAGGAAATCAGCGAAGAGGACATGGCACGTCAACATGCCCGATCCAAACTTGAGCAGGATGACGGCTATGCTGATAAACTTCTTCGTACCGTGATGGAGGAACCTTTATCTGAACAAACGATGCTGGCGCTGGAGCAGCTTGCATATCTCGATCGGCCAGAAATTGATGATTCGCTTACCGGTTGGCTCAAAGACAAGACACTGCATCCTTTACTTCAGTTCCGTGTGCTTCAGACATTACGACGCCGAGGTGTTCAAGGCATTATTGCGTTTACTCGTGGGGAAGAACCTGTTGAAGTGGAGATTGATACGGTTCCACTTAGACCTGAGGATTTCCCGATTCAGATTGTTCAGATTCTTGAAAGGGTGGCAGATCAGACTGAGGTTCATGAACCTACACTCTTTTATTTTGCACAAGAACTGTGGATTCAATATGTCATGGCCGTGTACGGAACACGTGATTACATGTCCATGTTGGAAGAAAATGATTCCATGACAGATATATGGGCAGCCGCTCTACATATGACCGTTGCAGACAGTCTGGGCGGTTCGCATGACGAGGAAGATACTCGCTCAATGTATGCTGTGACAGGGGCGATGCGCTTTCGTCTGGAGCAAGCATATCGATCGATGAAGCAGTTTGTTTCTGCCGGTTTGGACGGTCAATAGGAGCCGGAAACGTTTTCCTCAAACCGTATCAAGGGATTCCCCTTGAAAAAGAATCTAATCTTGTTTATACTAAAATGGTTATTTTGTACGTGATTGCCTACGTGAACATGCGAATTTTGGAGGGGAAAGTATACAATGAAAGCAACTTGGGAAAAGATAGAGAAGAACCTTGGGGTTCTTGAGGTTGAAGTGGGTGCAGATCGTGTAACTGCAGCACTCGACAAAGCTTTTAATAAAGTAGTTAAACAAGCAAACGTACCTGGATTTCGTAAAGGTAAAGTTCCACGTTCAATCTTCGAAGCTCGTTTTGGTGTGGAAAGCTTGTATCAAGAAGCAATTGACATTTTGCTTCCTGAAGCTTACACAGAAGCAATCGACCAAACGGATATCTTCCCGGTTGATCGTCCTGATGTAGATATCGAACAATTCGCTAAAGGACAAGTATTCAAGTTCAAAGCGAAAGTAACTGTTAAACCAGAAGTTACACTGGGTGACTACAAAGGCGTTGAAGTTGCTGTAGCCAAACACGAAGTAACTGATGTTGAAGTGACTGAAGAGCTCGAGCGTCTTCAACAACGTCACGCAGAACTCGTTGTTATCGACGAAGGTGCTGCACAAAACGGCGACGTTGCTGTAATCGACTTTGACGGTTCCGTTGATGGTGTACCGTTCGAAGGCGGACAAGCTGAGCGTTATTCTTTGGAACTTGGTTCCAACACGTTCATCCCAGGATTTGAAGAGCAAGTTGTGGGTCTGTCCACAGGCGACTTCAAAGACGTTGAAGTGACTTTCCCAGAGAGCTACCATGCAGCTGAACTGGCTGGCAAACAAGCGGTATTCAAAGTGAAAGTACATGAAATCAAACGTAAACAACTTCCTGAATTGGATGACGAGTTTGCTAAAGATGTTAGTGAATTCGATACGCTTGAAGAGTACAAAGCTGATCTGAAAAAACAATTGGAATCCCGTAAAGCAGACGAAGCCAAAGCAGCTCAAGAAAATGCTGTTGTAGAAAAAGTGGCTGAAAATGCTGAAGTGGACATTCCTTCTGCAATGGTTGACAGCGAAGTACAAAACATGATGCGTGATTTCGACAACCGTCTTCGCAACCAAGGTATGAACCTGGAAATGTTCCTGAGCTTCTCTGGTCAAACACAAGCTGACCTGAGAGGACAAATGCAGGAAGATGCTTCCAAACGCGTTCGCAACAACTTGGTTCTTGAAGCAGTTGGTAAAGCTGAAAACATCGAAGTGTCTGACGAAGAAGTTAACCAAGAACTCGAAAAAATGGCTGAGTCTTACAAGCGTCCTGCTGAAGAGATTCGTGGCATTCTCGAGGGTAATGGTTCCCTGGACAGCCTTCGTGACGAAGTGAAACTGCGTAAAACGATCGATGTTCTCGTTGAGAACAGCAAAGTCGTTGAAGCTGTTGAAGCTCCAGCTGAAGAAGTTGCTGCAGAAGCTGACGAAAAATAAGACAAGCTGTTATGTAATGAGCAGCTGAATAAACGATAAGGCACGTGAATCATTGCGTGCCTTATTTTTAAATTATGGCATCCATTTTATAGATGATTCAGTAATAATATGGATGGAAAATTGTCGCGGTATTGGTTATGCATATCCAGCGTCCTATGGTTCTCCTGCAAATAAAAAAAGGTGAAACGGCATAGGATTGCTCCGATTTGCACATACATAGAAAACATGGTTAAATATGATCAGGCAAAAAAGTAAACTCACTCCCTCTTGACACCACTTGTGAAAAATGACATTGTCACAGGAACGTGTTAGAATGAATTTGGGTTTGCTTTACAGGTAGCCTATGTCTAATTACATGTAGAAAAGAGGTTGGTCTCATGAGTCTGGTGCCAATGGTTGTTGAACAAACCAATCGAGGCGAGCGGTCTTACGATATATATTCGCGTTTGCTGAAGGATCGCATTATCTTTTTAACCAGTGCGATTGATGACGATGTAGCCAATCTTGTCATAGCGCAGCTTTTGTTTTTGGCAGCCGACGATCCTGAGAAGGATATCAGCTTGTACATTAATTCACCTGGTGGTTCTGTCACCGCAGGGATGGGTATATACGATACGATGCAATATATCAAGCCGGATGTATCGACCATTTGCGTAGGTATGGCAGCAAGCATGGGCTCGTTATTGCTGACAGCCGGTGCTCCTGGCAAACGATATGCGCTGACTAACAGCGAAGTAATGATTCATCAGCCGCTTGGCGGCGTTCAAGGACAGGCTGCGGATATCAAAATTCACGCAGAATGGATTATTAAAACACGTCAGAAACTGAATCAAATATACGTCGATCGTACAGGTCAACCCCTTGAGAAAATCGAGCGGGATACAGACCGTGACTTTTTCATGAGTGCTGAAGAAGCCAAAACGTACGGCATTATTGACCAGGTGCTCAGCAGACCGATCAATTCCTAAAGGGGTGGTTTCATGTTTAAATTTAACGATGAGAAAGGGCAACTGAAATGCTCTTTTTGCGGTAAATCTCAGGAACAGGTGCGCAAGCTGGTCGCTGGACCAGGCGTTTACATTTGTGATGAATGTATCGAACTGTGCACTGAAATCGTTGAGGAAGAGCTCGGTCATGACGAAGAACTGGACCTCAAAGATATTCCAAAACCGAAAGAAATCCGTGATATTCTAGACCAATATGTCATTGGACAGGATCAGGCAAAGAAATCTTTGTCTGTAGCGGTTTATAACCACTATAAACGGATCAACACGCAAAGTAAGATTGAGGATGTTGAATTGCAAAAAAGTAACATTTTGCTGTTAGGGCCTACGGGTTCTGGTAAAACGTTGCTTGCGCAAACGATGGCTAAAATCCTTAATGTTCCTTTTGCTATTGCTGATGCAACTTCATTGACTGAAGCAGGTTATGTCGGCGAAGATGTAGAGAACATTCTGCTCAAGCTGATTCAAGCTGCTGATTATGATGTGGAAAAAGCAGAGCGCGGCATTATTTATATCGATGAAATTGATAAAGTAGCGCGTAAATCCGAGAACCCATCCATTACACGTGATGTATCGGGTGAAGGTGTCCAACAGGCGCTCCTTAAAATTCTGGAAGGAACTGTAGCTTCTGTACCACCACAAGGTGGTCGTAAGCATCCTCATCAGGAATTCATCCAGATTGATACCACCAACATTTTGTTCATTTGTGGCGGTGCCTTTGATGGTCTGGAGCAAATGATCAAACGCCGGATCGGTAAAAAAGTTATCGGCTTTAACACCGTTGCGGAACAAAAAGATCTTAAACCAGGTGAATATCTGGGTATGGTATTGCCGGAAGACTTGCTGAAATTCGGTTTGATTCCGGAGTTTGTAGGCCGTTTGCCAGTTATCTCCACTTTGGAGCCGCTGGACGAAGATACATTGGTACGGATTCTGTCCGAACCAAAAAATGCGCTTACGAAACAATACCAAAAATTGCTTGAACTGGATAATGTAAATTTGGTGTTCGAACCAGGCGCATTGCTTGCGATTGCGAAAGAAGCCATTAAACGTAACACGGGTGCACGTGGACTGCGCGCAATTATCGAGGGCATTATGCTTGAGATTATGTACGAAGTGCCTTCCCGTGATGATGTTACGAACTGTGTCATTACCGAAGAGGTCGTTGAGAAGAGAGTCGTGCCTGAACTGAGCCAATCCAAGGACGACAAGCAGGAAGAAAGTGCCTAACTACAGGTGAATATTCCGTTTCAACACTGAAATATAGACTTGTCAGTTCTCCACTCCTGGCAGAAGGCGAATTCATGTCTCTGTCAGGGTGGAGCTTTGACGTTGTGGGGAGAGAAATCACTCATGTTTTTAAGACAAGATACACGACCCGTAAAAGTGGGTAACTTAACGATTGGTGGCAGCAACGAGGTCATCATCCAGAGCATGTGTACAACGAAAACGGCAGATGTTGAGGCAACCGTGGCAGAGATTTTGCGTTTGGAAGAAGCAGGCTGCCAAGTGGTGCGTGTAACAGTGAACAATGAGGAAGCTGCAGCAGCCATCAAGGAAATCAAAAAACGGATTCATATTCCGCTCGTAGCGGACATCCATTTTAATTATAAACTGGCGCTCCTTGCGATTGAGAACGGCATCGATAAAGTACGGATTAATCCCGGCAATATCGGTAAACGTGCCAAAGTAGAGGAAGTCGTCAAAGCTTGTAAAGAGAAGGGTATTCCGATTCGAATCGGAGTAAACGCAGGATCTCTGGAAAATCATTTGCTTGAGAAATATGGTTACCCAACAGCTGATGCTATGGTAGAAAGTGCACTTTATCACATTGGTATTCTCGAAGAATTGGATTTTCACGATATTATCGTGTCTCTCAAAGCATCGGATGTACCGATGGCGATCGAGGCTTATTCCAAAGCGGCTGAAATCATCAAATATCCGTTGCATCTGGGTATTACTGAAGCGGGTACGTTGTTCTCTGGTACAATCAAAAGTTCTGCCGGTATGGGTGCCTTGTTATCGATGGGTATTGGTTCGACGATGCGGATATCGCTTAGTGCAGACCCGGTTGAGGAAATCAAGGTCGCTCGTGACCTGCTCAAAACCTTTGGTCTGATTTCCAATGCAGCTACGTTGATTTCCTGTCCTACCTGTGGGCGTTTGGATATCGATCTGTTCTCCATTGCGAATGAAGTGGAAGAGTATATCTCCAAACTCAAGGTGCCGATCAAAGTATCGGTGTTGGGTTGTGCCGTTAACGGTCCGGGTGAAGCGAAGGAAGCGGATATCGGTATTGCCGGTGCACGTGGAGAAGGCTTGTTGTTCCGTCATGGTAAAATGATCCGTAAAGTTCCGGAAGAAATTATGGTTGAGGAATTGAAAAAAGAGATCGACAAAATCGTGGAGTCCTATGAAACGACGGGAGTTATCCCTGGCCGCTCGCACTGATTGATATATATATATCATTTTGTAACAGTCCGTCAGCAATGACGGGCTGTTTTTTGTTCTCAAACATACAATTTCCTGATCACCCGTTTACGTCTCGGTGAAAAGGCTATACTACCAAGTATTAGCATGATCTCATATGAGAATAGGGATAGAACAGGAGGATGTTGAGACATGGAATTTGGTATGGTCATAATGATGATTCAGTTATTTTTTGGTGTGGTGATCGGTTTGTATTTCTGGAATTTGCTTCGTGGTCAGAAAACGAATCGCGGTGCGGTGGAGCGTGAATCCCGCAAGGAACTGGAGAAGCTGCGGAAGTTGCGCTCTATTTCACTCACTAAGCCCTTGGCAGAAAAGACACGTCCGGCAACCATTAATGATATTGTAGGGCAAAAAGACGGACTCCGCGCCCTTAAAGCAGCGCTATGCAGTGCTAACCCACAGCATGTCATTATATATGGCCCCCCAGGGGTAGGGAAAACAGCTGCGGCAAGGGTGGTTTTGGAAGAAGCCAAAAAGAATCCATCATCTCCTTTCAAGGCTGACGCCAAATTCACGGAACTCGACGCCACGACGGCGCGTTTTGATGAACGGGGTATTGCTGACCCTTTGATTGGTTCAGTGCATGATCCGATCTATCAGGGAGCAGGAGCGATGGGCGTAGCTGGTATTCCTCAGCCGAAACCCGGTGCCGTTACGAAAGCGCATGGAGGGATGCTTTTTATTGATGAGATTGGTGAATTGCATTCCATTCAAATGAATAAACTGCTGAAAGTGTTGGAGGATCGCAAGGTCTTTTTGGAAAGTGCGTACTATAACTCGGAAGACACGCATACTCCTGCTTATATCCACGATATTTTTCAAAATGGTCTGCCAGCTGATTTTCGTCTGGTCGGAGCGACGACTCGTTCGCCCCATGAACTGCCTCCAGCCTTACGCTCGCGGTGCATGGAGGTCTATTTCCGTCCATTGCTGCCCGAAGAGATTGGACAAATCGCGGAAGATGCCGTTCAGAAAATCGGATTCAGTCCATGTCCAGAAGCAGTTGATGTGGTTAAACGCTATGCAACCAATGGCCGTGAAGCGGTCAATATCATTCAGCTCGCTGCTGGGCTAGCGTTGACTGAAAAACGTGAAACGCTGCAGGCATCGGATGTGGAATGGGTCGCTGGCAGCAGCCAGATTCAACCCCGGCCAGATCGCAAGGTACCTTTGCGGCCACAGATCGGTTTTGTGAATGGCTTGGCCGTATATGGACCGAATATGGGCACCATTTTGGAGATCGAAGTATCTGCTGTTCCGGCTCTACGAGATCAGGGACGGATTAACATTACAGGAGTTGTGGATGAGGAAGAGATTGGAGGCGGTTCGCGCACTCTCCGGCGAAAAAGCATGGCTAAAGGCTCGGTTGAAAATGTGTTAACCGTATTAAAGGCCATGGGTATTCGTCCTAATGATTATGATTTACACGTCAACTTCCCAGGTGGAACGCCAATTGATGGCCCATCTGCCGGGATTGCTATGGCAACTGCCATTACATCAGCCATCCAGGGGCGCCCGATTGACCATGAGACAGCGATGACTGGCGAGATCAGTATTCATGGCCGGGTAAAACCGATCGGCGGTGTACTCGCCAAAGTGGAGGCTGCATTCCAGGCAGGTGCTAAGACAGTCATAATCCCTGCAGAGAACTGGCAGTCCATTTTTGAAAATCTGGATGGCTTACGGGTTATCCCGGTCGATACCGTTGAAGACGTATTCCGAGAAGTATTTGACTGGGTGCCTAATGAGGAGCAAGCTAAACAAATCAACCTTGCGGAGGATACAGCGACACCTGCACCGGAGATTTTTCCGCCGGCATCCGCATCTTATTTACGTGCTGACTTGCCCCGTCCAGGACAGGTTACAGATTCGGGAAGCTGCTAAGCGCTTCCCTTCATTGGTTTTTTATGTGAACATTTGATAGAATAATGAATGACTACAACCTGAGAGCCATTGGAGGTGCGAAAGCGATGGGACCGAGCAAAGCGAAAGGTCGTCGTTTTCCTTTACTGCCTTTAAGAGGACTTCTCGTCTACCCGAGTATGGTACTGCATCTCGATGTGGGCCGGGAGAAATCGGTCAAGGCTTTAGAAAAAGCGATGGTAGAAGAACATTTGATTCTCCTATGTTCCCAAGCCGAGGTAAATATTGAAGAACCAACACAAGAAGATATTTTCAGAATCGGAACCGTTGCCAAAGTCAGACAGATGCTGAAGCTTCCAAACGGGACGATTCGTGTACTTGTGGAAGGCTTGGAACGGGCTGAAATCATTGAATATACGGACAACGAGGAATACTATGAGGTTCTGGCTCAAGAGCTTCCTGAAGAGGAGAACAGCCATCCGGAAACGGATGCACTGATGCGTACAGTTCTGAACCAGTTCGAAAATTATATTAATCTGTCCAAAAAGGTTACACCTGAGACACTTGCGGCTGTGTCCGATATTGAAGAACCCGGTCGCTTGGCTGATGTTATCACCAGTCACCTGTCATTGAAGATCAAGGACAAACAGGAGATTTTGGAGACCATTGACGTTCGTGAACGGCTGGAGAAGTTGCTGGACATCCTGAACAATGAGCGGGAAGTACTGGAGCTTGAACGCAAAATCAGCCAGCGCGTGAAGAAACAGATGGAGAAAACCCAGAAAGAATACTATCTGCGGGAGCAGATGAAGGCGATTCAGAAAGAGCTGGGCGAGAAAGAAGGCCGTGCTGGCGAGGTGGAGGAACTCCGAAATCAGATGGAGGCTCTTGACTTGCCGGACAAGGTGAAGGAAAAGGTTGAGAAAGAAATTGATCGACTGGAGAAAATGCCATCAAGTTCTGCCGAAGGCGGCGTTATCCGCAACTATGTGGATTGGCTGCTGGGACTGCCTTGGACGCAGATGACAGCCGATGATCTGGATATTCAGAAGGCTGAAGATGTGCTAAATGCAGATCACTACGGTTTGGAAAAACCGAAAGAACGTGTGCTTGAATATCTGGCTGTTCAGAAGCTGGTGAAAAAGCTTAAAGGACCGATCCTTTGTCTTGTTGGACCTCCAGGGGTCGGCAAAACATCGCTTGCTCGCTCCATCGCCAGATCCCTTGGACGCGAATTCGTTAGAATATCGCTGGGTGGCGTGCGAGATGAAGCGGAAATTCGCGGTCATCGTCGTACCTATGTGGGGGCAATGCCAGGCCGTATCATTCAGGGCATGAAGACAGCGGGTTCACTCAATCCGGTGTTCCTGCTGGACGAGATTGATAAAATGGCTTCCGACTTCCGTGGAGACCCTTCCGCAGCGTTGCTTGAGGTACTAGATCCCGAACAGAACAACACGTTTAGTGACCACTTTGTAGAGTTGCCGTTTGACTTATCTAACGTTATGTTTATTACAACTGCCAACACAGTGCATAACATTCCACGTCCGCTTCTGGACCGGATGGAGATGCTCAATATTCCGGGGTATACTGAGCTGGAGAAGCTGCAAATCGCCAAAAACTATTTGCTGCCGAAACAGAAACAGGACCATGGCCTGGAGGAAGACCAACTGAATATCGGGGATGACAGCTTGCTGCGTGTCATTCGTGAATATACACGAGAGTCCGGCGTGCGGAATCTCGAACAGCAGATGGCTTCGTTGTGCCGGAAAGCAGCCAAAAACATCGTCTCTGGTGCGGAAGGTCAGATTAACATTACACCGGATGAAGTGAAGGATTATCTTGGTCCGGGTAAATTCCGCTATGGTATGGCCGAACTGGAAGATCAGATTGGTACGGTGACGGGACTGGCGTGGACGGAAGTGGGTGGAGATACCCTCGTGATCGAGGTTACCGTTGTACCTGGAACAGGCAAGCTGACGCTGACGGGTAAATTGGGCGATGTCATGAAGGAATCGGCTCAGGCGGCATTCAGCTACACCCGATCCAAAGCTGCACAGCTTGGCATTCCGTCCGACTTCCACGAGAAGAACGATATCCATATCCACGTTCCGGAAGGAGCCATTCCGAAGGATGGACCATCTGCAGGAATTACAATGGCGACTGCATTGATCTCTGCTCTAACGAACAAACATGTCTCCAAAGACATTGCCATGACTGGTGAAATAACGCTGCGTGGTCGTGTGTTGCCAATCGGCGGACTTAAGGAAAAATCACTGGCGGCCCATCGCGCCGGTTACAAAAAAATATTATTGCCCAAGGATAACGAACGGGACCTGCGGGATATTCCGGACAGTATCAAGGAAGATGTGGAATTTGTCCCCGTAGCTCATATGGATCAAGTGCTGCAACATGCGCTTGTGGAACAGGCAGGATTACACCTGTAGTTCGTTAAACCAGGGATCGTATGAAGAGTAAACCGTTCTGCGGAAGCTTTGGCGTCCGCTGGAACGGTTTTTTTGGTATGATAGAACAATCCATGGCATAATACCAACAACAGCTCTAAGTCAGAGCACAGGAGTTAAAGAGAGGAAAGATACATTATGAAAGTAAATCAATCCGAATTTATTATCAGTGCCGTTCGGCCTGAACAATACCCCGAGGACGGCCTGCCCGAGATTGCCTTGGCGGGACGATCCAATGTAGGGAAATCATCTTTGATCAACCGTTTGATTAATCGCAAAAACTTGGCACGGACAAGTTCTACCCCTGGTAAGACCCAGCAACTGAACTATTATAAGATCAATCAGGATCTCTACTTTGTCGATTTTCCGGGTTATGGCTATGCCAAGGTATCGAAAGAGCAGCGTTTTGCCTGGGGTAAGATGATGGAGAAGTACCTATTGCAGCGCAAGGAATTGAAGCTCGTTATGCAGATGGTGGATATCAGACACGAACCATCCAAGGATGACAAAATGATGAATGAATGGCTGCGTCATCATGGGCTTCCTCTCGTTGTGGTAGCAACCAAACTGGACAAGATCCCCAAAACACGTCGACCAAAACATATCAAAATCATCAAGCAAGGGCTGGATCTTCGTCCAGGTGATCTGTTTGTACCGTTTTCTTCAGAAGAAGGTATAGGAAAAGAAGAATTATGGGAGATCATTACCCGCTTTGCCGGAATCGGTCAAGCTTCAGCGGAAGAAGAGCCACAGGCTGAGGAAAATCACGAAGACTCCGAAATTAACGGATAACCGGGAATTACGGCATTTCGGCGCAGGAAAGCGAGCAACTGGGGTGAATCTTTGATGCGATTAAGAATTAATCCATATATTATGGATTTTCGTGAAAATTCATTGTTTTATTTTGGGGCGAAATAGCTATACGGTAGTGTATAATGAGTATAGGTGCAATCGTAACAGTACCAAAGTAGCGGCCTTGCCGACCTGAAGAATTTTGAGATCACTGCCACATGTGCAGGAAACAAAACAATCGGGAAAGAATTGAGGAGATTTTTATGGCTCAGCGATTAGCTACAGAGTATGTTAAAGCCACTTTGAAATTATCAGAACCCCAGATGCATCAGTTTTTGCGGATGACAGAAGACGGCCGGATTCATCAACGTGTGAAGGTGATGGAGAATGGCTGTCAGGAAATTGTGCTCGTAGATGTGAGTGGAGAAGAAGTTCATTTCCCGTTTGACCGCAGGGAAGGGTTTTATATCTGTGAGTTATCTTGCCGCTTGGTAAACCATCATCTGACGAACGTAGTCCGGAAGCTCTTTATGACCTTTAAGGGTGACGGCGTTGTTCATCGAATTTATGAAGAGTTCACCATGACGTATGTTTATACTCAAGGCGTTGTTCGTAAAATTGTAGAGCAGACCGGTGAGAATATCCGTGTCATCTATGAATACAAAAATTCGTTGCTTGAGTTACAGCGTGTATTCCAGGCACGGGATGTTGAACGCGAGATCATTCGGGTATACGCCGAGATTGATTCGTTACTCGATGCAAGAATGGATGTTTCTACTTCTGAACAGCTCCAGCAGATTGATGAAAAGCTTGCTCGCCACCAGAAACGGCTGTTTGAGCTTGAAGCCTATTGACCTAAAAGTGTGAATAATACAAGTCCCCAACGAACCATCCCCCAATGCTCTGATCTGGCACATTCCAGGCAGCTGCGAAAGGGGATTTTTTTTTGATTTTGGTAGCTTGCTCGGTCCGTAATCTTTTATTTTTATCTTCCTAAAAGGGGTTGCAATCCCTTTGAATAGATGTTATTTTTAATCTCGAATTGCAAGTGGAGATACCAGAAATGAAACTAAATGCATGTTCGACAGTATGAATAATGTTTACATATCGGGATGGAGCGAAGATCACCCCAAACCTGAATAGTCATGGAGCCATCCATGGCTATTTGTTTTATATGGGATTTTCATGAATCTTTATCTTTAAAACAAGTATTTAACGCATAACGGTGAAGATTGGTGAGACACTACAATAAATGACAATGCATAAGATGATTTACATGGGGATTTCATAAACATTTCATAAAAATGGCCCAGTCATACTATGGATGTGTGATATAATTAACCATGTCAATCATAAATGGATGAACATATGTAGAAAACACTTTGATTGGAAATTTATTAGGCAGGTGAACTTGCAATGCACATCGTTGTCGTTGGTTTGAATTATCGCACGGCGCCTGTAGAGGTTAGGGAACGATTCACATTTGCAGAAAAGGACTTGTCTGAAGCGCTGCAGCAGCTCAAGCTGACCAAGAGTGTATTGGAAGGTGTAATCGTAGCCACATGTAACCGTACCGAGTTGTATGTTGTGGTAGACCGTCTTCACATGTGTGGTTATTTTATTCGGACGTTCATGGAACAATGGTTTAATGTTCCGCGGGAAGAATTTACGCAACACTTATATATATATGAAGATGATCAAGCTATGCGCCATTTGTTCCGTGTCATTTGTGGGCTGGACTCAATGGTTATTGGCGAGACTCAGATTCTTGGACAGGTGAAACAGGCTTTTTTCAAAGCACAGGAAGAGAAAGCTACTGGAACCTGGTTTAACATGCTGTTCAAACAAGCTGTTACATTGGGCAAAAGGGCACATTCAGAGACTTCGATCGGAGAGAGTGCGGTATCTGTAAGTTATGCTGCTGTAGAATTAGGCAAGCGTATCTTTGGTATGTTTACGGATAAGAAGGTGCTGATTCTGGGTGCCGGCAAAATGAGTGAACTTACAGTAAAACACTTATATAGCAACGGAGCCTCCGAAGTCATTGTGGCGAATCGGACACTTGCGCGAGCTGAGGAATTGGCAGCGAAGTTTCGGGGGACCCCTTGTACGATGGAACAGGCATTAGAGCGACTGAATGAGGTTGATATTGTCATTAGTTCGACGGGGGCAGAAAGATATGTACTGGATGCCACTGTCGTTCGAGAGAGCATGAAGCGTCGTCAATCGCGTCCACTGTTCCTGATTGATATTGCTGTTCCGCGGGATATCGATCCGGCGATCGGCGAGTTATCCAATGTATTCCTTTATGATATTGATGATTTGGAAGGGATCGTGGAAAGCAATCTGGAGATGCGCAAGGTAGAAGCTGCTAAGATCGAGAAAATGATTGAACTTGAGATGGAAGATTATTATCAATGGCTCAAAACCTTGGGCGTTCGTCCTGTCATTCGGGCATTGCAGGAAAAAGGTGCTTCCATTCATGAAGAAACAATGGATAGTCTGTTTAATAAATTGCCTGAACTGGATGAACATCAGCGTAAAGTTATCCGCCGTCTGACGAAAAGTATCGTGAATCAAATGACGACCGATCCGATTAACCGGATTAAGGAAATGGCTGGTACCAAGCATGGCGATGAAGCACTGCGCATGTTTACTCAGATCTTTGCTCTGGAGGATGCAGTAGAGGTGGCCGCTGAGAAAGTAAGTCAGAGTGATGCCACGGCTCTGCGCAAACCGGATCCCGTTCATCTTAACGATTCCCGGCAAGACCCCGTGCCGGCTTATGCTCCGGCAGGCGTATAAGGCGGGTGGGCAGCTTGACCCTAGCTGAACAAATTTATGAAGCTTTAATTTATATGTATGCCCTGAGCCTACTGTTCTATTTCTCGGACTGCATTCGACGCAATGCGGGGGCGAAGCGGACAGGCACAGGGTTTCTTGTTGTTGTGTGGGCGCTTCAGGTGTTCCATGTCATTTTACGCATGCTAACCGAAGGTCATTTTCCGATTTATACCACGTTTGATTTTTTGTTTATCTTTTCATTTAGTATTGTGTTGATGTCTCTAGTAATGACTCGAATTCAGCGTTCCGAATTTGTCATTTTATTGCTGAACGTGGTTGGTTTCTCCGTTACGGTGTTGAATCGATTGTGGTTTACAGCAGGTGAGATATCTCTGCATAACTGGCAGACTGTGCATGGATTGCTTATTATGCATATTACGTTGGCCAATCTTGGTTTTGCGGCTCTGACGGTGGGTGCTGTATTTGCCTTGTTATATCTGTTTTTGCACCGTAAGCTGAAGAATAAGAAATGGAATGATACCGTACGTCGTCTGCCGAGTCTCGAAGTGATCGGCAAATATATGGATGGTGCTACATTGATAGGCACACCTCTTCTCGGTGTTTCTATCATGCTCGCGGTATTGTCCATTGTGGCCGAAACGCGTTGGAGCCTGCTCTTGGATCTCAAGGTTATTGCAACAGGACTAGCCATAGCAATCTATGTGGGATACTTCGTCTTTAAGAGAAGAAAACAGTTTTCCACAGTCATTATGGCGAGATGGACGCTGATCGGATACGGCTTTGTCATTATCAGTTTTTTATCCAATGCGTACTCAGCGTTTCATCGTTGGACGGGAGAGTGAAGGGATGGAGCGGTACACGCCAATATTTATGGATATATCAGGGAAATCCTGCTTCGTGGTTGGAGGCGGACGTGTCGCTGAACGTAAAATAAAAGGTTTGCTTCATGCAGAAGCGCAAATCAAGGTGATTAGTCCGGAAGTTACGCCAACGTTACAACAATTGCATCATGATTCCCGAATTCAATGGCTGGCCCGGTCCTACCGCAATGGAGATTTGCGGGGGGCCTTTCTCGTATATGCAGCAACCGACCATAGTGAAGTGAACACAGCTGTTGTCCAAGAAGCTGAAGAAGCGGGTATACTGGTTAATGACGCCATATCTTCTGAGCGAAGCACCTTTATTACACCAAGTGTGGTCCGGCGTGGAAGACTGAGCATTGCGATATCGACAGCTGGAGCAGGACCTGTGGCCGCAGCAGAGATTCGTGACACCTTGGAGCAGCAATTCGGAGATGAGTACGAGACATATATTGAATTTTTGTATCAGATGAGGATGGAAGTAAAGGCACGTGTATCTTCTTCAGGTGTCAGAGCTAAATTACTTCGTCGTTTAACCGAAATGAATGTGCTGGAAAAGATCCGTACAGGTCAGTTTGAGTGGTGGACCGAAGAACAAATTGGGGACTGGATATCCCATAATCAGGAGGACGTGTAGACATGCGGACAATTAAAGTGGGAAGCAGACAAAGCGCACTTGCTTTGACCCAGACAGGCCATGTAATTCAAGATTTACGTGATATTTGTGAACGGGAAGGGTTAGCTTTTGATTTTGAAGTACATAAAATCGTTACAAAAGGAGATTTGATTCTCGACGTAACCTTGTCAAAAGTTGGAGGCAAAGGACTATTTGTCAAAGAGATTGAACAGGCGATGATGGATCGCACGATTGATATGGCTGTTCATAGCATGAAGGATATGCCTTCCGAGCTGCCACAAGGGTTGACGAACGGTGCAGTTCCGCGCCGTGCGGATCCTCGTGATGCACTGATTTCAAATGGTGGACTCACTTTGGATCAATTGCCGGAAGGGGCAAGAGTGGGGACGAGCAGTCTGCGTCGATCCAGTCAACTGAAAGCATACCGTCCGGATTTGCAACTTGAATCGCTTCGTGGCAATATTGATTCCCGCCTGCGCAAGCTGGAGACAGAAGGTTTGGACGCTATTATTTTGGCTGCCGCTGGGTTGTATCGAATGGGCTGGCAAGATCGAATTACGGAGTATCTGTCAGAGGAGGCTTGTCTTCCCGCAATAGGTCAGGGTGCGCTCGGCATTGAATGCCGTGAAGATGATGCCGAATTGCTCCATCTGTTGCAGTTGTATAACGATCCGGAAACCGCATTTCCTGTGTTGGCTGAACGTCGCTTCCTTAGTGTATTGAATGGGGGCTGTCAGGTTCCGATTGGAGCTCATGCCGTATGGGTTCCACAGCAAGATGAAGATTCCCCGAATGGACAAAACACGTTACAATTAACAGGTATGGTCGGTACGCCGGACGGCGGACTGATTCTTAAAGAAGCGATGACGGGCAAAGATCCGGTTCGTCTTGGAGAAGAAGTGGCTTGGAGATTGATTGAACGGGGAGCAGAGCAGATACTGGCAGAAGTTAGGGGATGAAGTCATGGTGGGGAAGGTCTTTTTGGTTGGTGCAGGTCCAGGTGACGCCAAGCTGATTACGGTAAAAGGCTGGGAAACGATCGGTCGGGCGGATGCTGTTGTTTACGATCGGTTGGCAAGTCCAAGATTACTCAAACAAATGAAGCCCGGCGCGGTTAAGATTTATGTGGGTAAACGGCCGGATCGACATACGATGAAGCAGGAAGAAATCAACCAGCTGTTGGTTGATCTCGCACTGGAAGGCAAGATTGTGGTCAGACTTAAAGGGGGAGACCCGACGATATTCGGACGCGTAGGGGAAGAGGCTGATCTGCTGCGCAAAAACGGCGTTCCTTTTGAAATCGTACCTGGTGTAACCTCAGCAATAAGTGTACCTGCTTACGCTGGAATACCTGTGACCCACCGCGACTATGCTTCCTCTATTTCTATCATTACGGGGCATGAGAGTCCGGACAAGCTTGACCGCAGTATTCATTGGGATAAAGTGACGAATGCTACAGGCACACTGGTATTTATGATGGGCGTCTCCAAAATCGGATATATCAGCGAACAGTTGATTCGTCACGGACGCCCTGCGCAAACACCAGTGGCATTGATTCGCTGGGGCACAAGGGCAGAGCAGGATACGATCACAGGTACGCTTGAAGATATCGAAGCAAAAGTCATCGCTGCGAATTTTCAACCACCCGCTGTCATTGTTGTTGGTGAGGTGGTAAACCAGCGCGAACAGTTGAAATGGGCGGAAGCACTGCCGCTGTTTGGCAAACGCATTTTGGTGACGCGAGCACGCAGTCAGGCTAGTGAATTGGTCAACCGAATCGAGGAACTTGGCGGTGAACCTTACGAATTTCCGGTAATTGAGACCGTGATGCCATCAGGGGAGTCGGCACAGGAAAGTGTCAAACAGGCTTTTGGTGCGTTAAATACGTTTGACTGGGTATTTTTCACGAGCGTAAACGGAGTGGAATTCTTTTTCCGTCATTTGCAGCAGCAAGGTAAGGATATTCGCGCCATTCATCAAGCGAGAGTTGCAGCGGTAGGACCTTCCACTGGGGAAGCTTTGCGTAAGTATGGCATTGTAGCGGAGGTCATTCAGGGGCCATTTCAGGCCGAAGGTATGCTGGAAGCTTTTGAAAGTGAACTGAAGCAAGGGCAGAGGGTTCTTTTACCTCATGGAGATCTTGCGCGCTCCTGGTTGCCTGAACAGTTGAGGGAGCGGGGACTTCTGGTTACCGAGGCCATTATCTATGACACCATTCTGGCTGGCGAGGATGACGATGAACTGCTGAAGCTGCTTGAAGAGGGCGGGATTCATGCGATGACCTTCACAAGTTCATCCACCGTCACCAATTTCATGAGCATTCTGAAACGAATGGGATTGCAGGATCCCTTACCTTTATTGGAAAATGTAGAGGTTGCATGTATCGGGCCTGTTACAGCGAAGACGGCAGAAGCAGCAGGCTTGAAGGTCACCATGATGGCCGAAGAAGCAACCATTGAGAGTCTGATTTCTGTGTTGTCTGAGTGGAAACGAAAGCCTGTTACAGAAGCTGTATTTCCCCGTTAAACATATAAATTGAACCGCAATCGATAGATGAAGCGTGCTGAATTCGTTACGATACCGGCGCGCTTCGCTTTTTGCTCCACATCACGATTCAGGGAGGTTTCACACGTATGAGTTTTCCAATTGTACGGCATCGCCGTTTACGTCAATCCACAGGTATTCGCAATATGGTGAGAGAGACCCATTTGACTGTGGATGATTTTATCCAACCTATCTATGTTACTTATGGTGAAAATGTAAAATCCGAAATCAAATCCATGCCGGGCGTATTCCGCTTCTCGCTGGATCGTCTGCAGGAAGAAGTGAAGGAGATTGCCGATCTGGGTATTCCGGCTGTGCTCTTATTCGGTATTCCGGAAACCAAAGACAGTGTTGGTTCGTCTGGATTCGCTGAAGATGGCATTGTACAGGAAGCAACGAAGCTGATTAAGTCCTGGTACCCTGAGCTGCTGGTTGTTGCTGATACCTGTCTGTGCGAATTTACTGATCACGGTCATTGTGGTATGGTGCACACCGTGGAAGTGGATGGTCACATTTGCGGAGATGTTCTCAATGACGAATCACTGGAGCTGCTCGTGAAAACAGCGGTATCCCAGGCGAAAGCTGGAGCAGACATTATCGCACCATCCAACATGATGGATGGATTTGTCCAAGCGATCCGTGCGGGACTGGATGAGAATGGTTTTAGTCACATTCCGATCATGTCCTACTCCGTAAAATATGCTTCGGCATTCTACGGTCCATTCCGCGAAGCTGCGGATTCCACGCCACAATTCGGAGATCGCAAGTCGTATCAAATGGACCCGGCGAATGCTCGTGAAGCATTGCGTGAAGCCGAAACTGATGTGCTCGAAGGAGCAGACATGTTGATGGTGAAACCTTCACTGTCCTATCTGGATGTCATGCGTACGATCAAGGACCAATTTGATCTTCCACTGGTTGCTTACAATGTAAGTGGAGAGTATGCCATGGTGAAGGCAGCGGCGATTCAAGGCTGGATTGATGAGAAGAAAGTGGCTATGGAAATTTTGCTGAGTATGAAACGTGCGGGTGCAGATATGATTATTACGTACTACGGAAAAGACGCTTCACGCTGGTTGGCCGAAAAATAATAGCTTGCTCCCATAACAGCCAGGATGAACAAAACGGATTAACATTTATCAAAATTATATAAAAGGCCTCTTCCTAAGGTGTGGAGGGGCCTCATCACTAAGGAGGATGTTCATGACTGCACAACAAGGAACTCGTCGCAATGATGAGCGCTCACGCAGCGCATTTGAAGAAGCCAAACAGTACATACCTGGGGGTGTGAACAGCCCCGTTCGAGCTTTCAAATCGGTAGGGCTTACCCCGATCTATGCAGAGCGTGGCGAAGGATCGAAAATCTATGATATTGATGGCAATGTTTTTATTGATTATGTGGGATCCTGGGGTCCGCTCATTATGGGACATGCGCATCCTGACGTTGTAGAAGCTTTGCGTGAGACAGCTCTTAAAGGAACAAGTTTTGGTGCGCCAACACTGCTGGAGACCGAGATGGCTAAACTCGTCTGTGAGCGTGTGCCTTCGATCGATATCGTACGAATGGTGAATTCCGGTACGGAAGCAACCATGAGTGCGATTCGACTAGCACGTGGTGTAACCGGACGCAGTAAAATTTTGAAGTTTGAAGGATCATACCATGGGCATGCTGATAGCTTGCTGATCAAAGCAGGATCTGGTGTAGCAACACTGGGTCTGCCTGACAGCCCTGGTGTTCCTGAAGGTGTGGCTATAAATACGATTACGGTTCCATACAATGATCTGGAGTCCGTGAAACTTGCTTTTGAACGTTATGGTGAAGAATTGGCCGCCGTCATAGTGGAACCTGTTGCAGGTAATATGGGAGTTGTACCACCCGTTTCAGGTTTCCTTGAAGGCCTGCGCAGTCTGACGTCTCAATATGGCAGTCTGCTCATTTTTGACGAAGTTATGACCGGTTTCCGTGTAGGCTTGAACTGTGCACAGGGACGATATGGCGTTACACCTGACCTGACTTGTCTGGGTAAAGTCATCGGTGGCGGGCTTCCGGTGGGTGCTTATGGCGGCAGACGTGATCTGATGGAACAGATTGCTCCGACCGGACCGATCTATCAGGCAGGTACACTGAGCGGTAATCCGCTCGCTATGGCAGCAGGTTATACGACACTCAAATTGTTGACACCGGAGGTCTATGATCGTCTGGAGACGCTGTCCGCACGTTTGCAGGCTGGGTTTGAGAAGAATGCAGCAGAGACAGGTGTGGCCATAACGATTAACCGTGTTGGTTCGATGGTATGTCCATTTTTCAGTGCTGTTCCGGTTACGAATTATGATATCGCCAAAGAAAGCAATCTGGATCAATTCCGTCGTTACTTTGCGGCCATGATTGATCAGGGTGTGAGTGTTGCGCCTTCCCAATACGAAGGTATGTTTGTCTCTGGCGTGCATACGGAGCAGGATATTGACGATACAATTGAGGCGAACCGTAAGGCTCTTCAATCATTATGACCATTAAAAGTTGGAAACGCCGTGGGGAATGGCTTGAGCTGATGCCAGGCAAAGCAGTGACAAGCAGTTCAGACAGACAAACGGCTGCAGAACAATGGCTCTTGTCTGAGCTTCAGTTACCAGAGAAGATGTTGCGTCAGCTAAAGACGAACCAGGGCATACAACTGGCAGGGGACCGGCTTCGGCTGGCCCTTTTTGCGTCTCACCCGATTGATGTAGAACCGCGCTGGGCGGATATCGATGTTCTGTATGAGGATGACTTCTGTCTGGTCGTGCACAAACCGGCCGGAATGAAGCTTCATCCTGATGGAAGCCGGGCGGATCAAGCGATTACGCTGGATCACGCGGTTGCCTCCTATTACGAAATGAATGGGATTCAGGCGAATGTACGTCATGTTCACCGTCTGGACGAGGATACAACTGGGCCTGTTTTATATGCCAAAAATGCTTTTGCTCTCGCCAAACTGGATGAAGCCATGCGTCGTAAAGACATTGGACGCCATTACGTCGCCATTGCAGGCGGTCAGATATCCACGGAGCTGAATACGATTGATGCTCCGATTGGTAAGGACAGGCATCATAAGCAGCGCAGACGTGTCTCTGAAGGTGGGCAGGACGCTGTAACTCACGTGAAGATCGTGGAGGTTTGGGATAGGGCGACCCTTGTCCGGCTGACACTGGATACAGGGCGCACACACCAGATTCGGGTGCATTTAAGTTATGTGGGGCATCCCCTCATCGGAGATGAGTTATATGGAGGCAGAAGGGATTCTATTGGTCGGCAGGCGCTTCATGGTGAGACTCTGAGTTTTAGTCATCCGCTGACAGGAGCGCGAATTAAAGTGGCTGATCCTTGGCCGCAGGATTTCGAACAACTGGCAGGGCGGGAAGGCAAGGACCAATAAACTGGGAAGGTTTGCACAAAAGGTGGCATGCTCATCTCATTCAAGGCATATAGATGGGGTAACGAAGGATTTGGACCATGGATCAGTCCCATGAGAAGGATCATGGTGAACATATGCCGAAAGGAGGACGCCACCTTTGTTGAATCAACCTTATGGTTTGCGGTTCGATATTTATGAGCGCGTTCATTTGTCAGAGGGAGTCCCTGCAATTGAGGAACTGGAGGAAATTGAGTTATACCCCCGAATTCAGGTGATAGGTCAGGATGATCATGCAACATTGCGAGGCCATCTTTTACTGACAGGTGCGTATCGGGGAGAGAACGAGATCTCGGAGGAACTCAAACATTTTATCCCGGTGGAGATCACAGTACCCCTGAACCGGGTAAGATCACTTGAAGATATTTCCATTGAGATTGAAAATTTTGATGTCGATTTGTTATCCGACCGAAGTTTGAACATTACAGGCGTATTGTCTCTTCGCGGTATCGAGGGCTTTCCGGTGGAGGAACCGCAAGTCTGGTCAGCAGATGAGTTTACCGTTGTCCATTCGCCCGACCCTCAGCAGGGCGACCGTTCTGCTGAAACAGAACAGACAGGCAGCCGTCCTAATGTATTTGCTCAGGAGTATTTGCTTCAACGGAGCGAAGAGGAGTTGCAGCAGGAACATTTATTTCAAGCTTCTTCCGAACAGTTTCAATCCTGGCAGCAAGGGGATGGAAACGCCGATCCAAGTAAAATATTACCTGAAAACGAAGCGTCCTCGTCCTTGAGGGATAAGGAAGATGAAGCGCAAGCAGCTGAATTGTCCGATACGCCTTCTCCCGTTTCGTCTTTTTTGGCGGAGACTGCTGACAGATTGGCTTCTTACCCTGAATCCGAGCCTTTGCTTCCTCTGGCTGAAGAGTCGTCTGTTTGGTCCGAGCCTTCCGTCGAGACCTTACATACGAATTTAAGGAACTCGGAACAAGCTGGTTCCAAACCGGACGCGCGGCCTTTGGATGAACAGGCAGCACCGGATGTATGGCATTTTGAATCTGCCCGATCTGAACCAAAGCCAGAGGAGCAGGCAGTTGCAGATGTTCCGACAGGTTCGCAGTCAGAGAACTGGCAGGATGTCTTCGCAGCGTCTGAACCGGAAATTTCAGAGGAAGACAGACCTCCTCTTGAAGCGTTGGATACGAATGAGTTCGCTGAAAAAGAAGCATTTATCCCTGAACCTGTGGCTGAGACGGAAGACAAGCCGGAGCTCAAGGTTGCTTTTGGCAGCAAGAGAGAAACTGCACCCAAACAGGAAGAGGGCGTAGGTATTTCCTCCTTGTTATCCTCCGGCAGAGTTACACGGGAGGCGGAGGCAGAACGAGAGCAAGAGGCACTTGCTGGGGTCCAGCAGGAAGAAACATACCAGCCTGATGATGTCGAGTGGAAGAACCTGTTTCTCGGCACCATTGTCGATCAGACCCCGTTCCGTAAAGTAAAGTTATGCATTGTACAGCGTGAAGAGACGCTCGATACCATTGCAGACCGATATCAGTTAAGTACTCGAGAGCTCCAGTTGTATAACCGATTATCTGAACAGGTTGTGGAAGAAGGACAGATTCTATATATCCCTTAACCTGTAGGCAGGTTTAATGACCATTTCGACCCGTGATCCCTTGAGGATGGCGGGTTTTTGCTTTGTCTGCCCTTAACCTGCATTGCAGCGCGCTTTTTCCGCTGTTGTCAGGTTGACTATCGGGCACGGGCAGGGTATGATGTGTTTAGGTTTTTTGAAGAACAACGTGGATCGGGAGTAGTAGACAGTATGACCTTTCAGAGAGCGGGATTGTAGCGCTGGGAAATTCCGTAGGAACCAACTGATCGAAGTCGCCCGGGAGTTGCCTGTTTGAATACAAGGGATGAGTAACTTTAGTATCATTCATTCCTGAGGTAGGATGGGCCGGTCGCAGCCGTTATCTGCTTGAAGTGTCACGTAAGTACAGAAGGGGTAGTCTGTCTTTCTATCTGCGTGAAACAAAGGTGGTACCGCGAAAGCTAACCTTTCGTCCTTTGATGGATGAAAGGTTTTTTTGTTTTTTGGCGATGATGAATAAGTAACGGAGGAATGACACATGTCTGAACAAAAAAATTCAGCTGCAACAGAAATGCCAACCACATATGATCCGAAAGCTGCGGAACAAAAATGGTATTCCACTTGGATGGAAAATGGATATTTTAAGGCTGGCCAGCGTAAAGATGCTGAACCTTATACGATTGTAATCCCACCCCCGAACGTAACCGGAATGCTCCATATCGGGCATGCGCTCGATTTCACACTGCAAGACATTCTGATTCGTACTAAGCGGATGCAGGGCTATGATGCACTGTGGCTGCCAGGTTCTGACCATGCGGGGATTGCTACCCAAACCAAAGTGGAGCAGAAATTGCGTGAAGAAGGTCAGACTCGTTATGATCTGGGACGCGAAAAGTTCTTGGAGAAGGTGTGGGACTGGAAAGAGCAATATGCAACAACCATTCGTCAGCAATGGGGCAAAATGGGCTTGTCGCTCGATTACTCGCGTGAACGTTTTACACTGGACGAAGGTCTATCCCAGGCTGTACGTAAAGTGTTTGTTCAACTGTATGAAAAAGGCCTCATTTATCGAGGCAAACGAATCATTAACTGGGACCCGGTGAACCGGACTGCACTGTCCGACATTGAGGTTGAATATAAAGAAGTTCAGGGTCACTTGTACCATCTGCGTTATCCGCTCAAAGACGGAAGTGGGTATGTTACAGTAGCGACAACTCGCCCGGAAACGATGCTGGGAGATACGGCAGTTGCTGTTCATCCGAAGGATGAGCGTTACGCGGATATGATCGGCAAGGTGCTTGTTCTGCCTATCATCGGACGCGAAATTCCGGTTATTGCAGATGAGTACGTAGATAAAGATTTCGGAAGTGGGGCCGTGAAAATTACGCCTGCTCATGATCCAAATGACTTCGAAGTAGGTCTTCGTCATGATCTGCCACAGATTACGGTGATGGATGAGACGGGTACGATGAATGCCGAAGCAGGCAAATATCAGGGACTGGATCGCAGCGACTGCCGTAAGCAGATTGTTGCCGACCTGCAAGAACAGGGCGTATTGATCAACATCGAGGATCATACGCATCAGGTTGGACACAGCGAACGGACAGGAGCTGTCGTTGAGCCGTATTTGTCGACACAGTGGTTTGTTGAGATGAAGCCGCTCGCGGAAAAAGCGATTGAGAAGCAACAAAGCGGTGAAGGAGTTCGTTTTGTTCCGGACCGTTTTGAGAGAACGTATCTGAACTGGATCGAGAATGTTCGTGACTGGTGTATCTCTCGTCAATTGTGGTGGGGTCATCGCATTCCTGCCTGGTATGACGAGGAGACTGGAGAAGTTATTGTATCTGCTGAAGATCCGACAACATTGCCAGAATACGCTGGACGCAAGCTGAGACAGGATGAAGACGTTCTGGATACATGGTTCAGCTCCGCATTATGGCCGTTCTCTACATTAGGCTGGCCGGAAGACACGGAAGATCTGAAACGTTATTACCCGACAAGTGTACTCGTAACAGGGTATGACATTATTTATTTCTGGGTGGCACGCATGATCTTTACCGCTCTGGAGTTCACGGAAGAGGTTCCGTTCAAGGATGTGCTGATGCATGGTCTTGTTCGTGATGCAGACGGACGCAAGATGTCCAAATCGCTCGGCAATGGTGTTGATCCGTTGGATGTGATTGAGAAATATGGTGCGGATGCAATGCGTTACATGATCTCCACTAGCAGCACTCCAGGACAGGATCTCCGTTTCCGTTGGGAGCGGGTTGAACAGGCTCGTAACTTTGCGAATAAAATCTGGAATGCATCACGCTTCGCCCTGATGAATCTGGAAGGCTTCACCTATGAAGATCGTGATATTAGTGGAGACCTCGGAACAGCGGATTATTGGATTTTGCACCGCCTGAACGAAACTTCTCGTGATATTACGCGTCTAATCGAAGCATATGAATTTGGAGAAACAGGCCGTTTGCTGTATAACTTTATTTGGGATGACCTGTGTGACTGGTATATTGAATTTGCGAAGTTGTCCTTCTACGGGGAAGATCCGGTTGCCAAGAAGAAAACACAATCGGTGCTTGCTTATGTGCTGGATCAGACTATGCGCCTGATTCATCCGTTCATGCCGTACATTTCTGAAGAGATCTGGCAGCATCTGCCGCATGAAGGCGAGACGATTACGTTGGCTTCCTGGCCGGTGTATGACCCTGCATTGGAAAATCCAGAAGCGGTTGCTGAGATGAACCTGCTTATGGATACCATTCGTGCAGTGCGAAACATCCGTGCAGAAGTAAATGTACCAATGAGCAAGAAAATTGAATTGATGGTAAAAGCGAACAACGCAGAGACATCCAGCATCATTGAACGCAACAGCCATTACATCAAACGTTTCTGTAATACGTCCGAGTTCGACAGCGGCCTGGATCTGAGCTCACCGGATAAAGCGATGACTGCTGTCATTACTGGGGCTGAGCTGTATTTGCCGCTGGCGGGTCTTATTGATATTGATCAGGAAGTGGCTCGTCTGGAGAAAGAGTTGCAGAACCTTGAGGGCGAAGTACTCCGTGTGGAGAAAAAGTTGGCGAACGAAGGCTTTGTTGCCAAGGCTCCTGCCAAGGTTATCGAGGAAGAACGCGCCAAGCAAGCGGATTATTCCGATAAACGGGATAAGGTGATTGCACGAATCAAGGAACTGAAAGGTTAATATATTCGGGTCGGATGGAGTGCTTATGCGCCATCCGGCCGCTTTTTTCAACCAAACTCAAACCGAAGGTGAATCATATGACGGAACTTAACGGGACAGAAATAGCATCTCCTTTACTTACTTATGACGAGGCCGTGAACTGGATCAATGGCCTTATTCCTTTTGGCATCCGACCTGGATTGGAACGAATCGAGGGATTGATGTCATTGCTGGGCAATCCTCACCAGCGTCTCAAATTTATTCATGTCGCGGGAACGAACGGCAAAGGTTCGACTTGCGCTTTTTTGACGTCAGTGCTTCTTCAGGCGGGATATGATGTTGGAACGTTTACGTCCCCTTATATCACCAAATTCACAAACCGTTTTCAGTACAACGGTGAGGATATCCCGGAAGAAACGTTGCTCAAACTTTCAAACCGCCTGTATCCATTGGTTCAAGAGATGGCTTCAACTCCCCTTGGATCACCTACTATGTTTGAGGTATCTACAGCACTCGCCCTTCTGTATTATGCGGAAGAGTGCTACCCGGACATTGTGGTATGGGAGACAGGGCTCGGGGGAAGGATGGACGTAACGAATATTGTTACACCCGTCGTATCTGTCATTACCAATATCGGTATGGACCATACGGATGTACTGGGAGATACGATTGAGGCGATTGCTGGAGAGAAGGCAGGCATTATTAAAGCGGGGGTACCCGTTGTTACCTGTGCCACGCAGCCAGAGGCTGTGAAGGTGATCCAGGAGACAGCAGAGCGGTTGCGTTCAACCGTGTATCTGGCGGGAGATCGTTTCTCCTACTATAGACTGGACAGTGATGAGAACGGACAATCTTTTCATTTTACAGGACCGTTCCGTGATCTGGACGCTCGTATTCGCATGCAGGGCGCACATCAATGCGATAATGCAGCGGGTGCACTTATGGTACTGGAGTTGCTTCGCCAATACATGGCATTTATGCTGGATGATGAAGATATTGCACTTGGACTGGAACATGCCTTCTGGGCAGGACGGTTCGAGAAAGTGGTTGATCAGCCCCGCATTGTTCTGGATGGAGCGCATAATCCGGAGGGGGCTGAATCGCTAGCCAAGAGCATTATCGACGTATATCCTCACAACAAGTTAATTTTGATGATGGGCATGCTGGCGAATAAGCATCACGAAGCGTATTTGCAGCATATACTGCCACTAGTGGATACGCTGATCCTGACCGAGCCAGATTTCCGACGCAAAATGGATGCAGCCGAATTGCTGCAGATTGTGGAACGGGTACGTCCCGCCATTGCGAAACCGGAGCTGGAAATCATCGTCGAGCCTGAATGGGCAAAGGCACTTGATCTATTGAAGTCACGGACGGAAGCGGAAGATCTGGGGGTGGTGTCCGGCACATTGTACCTGATTGCAGATGTGCGGGCAGCCCTTTTGCATCAAACCGATTCTGAAAAAGGTTGGTGAAAGTTTTGTTAAATACATCGGAACACGTTCATTTTATAGGGATTGGCGGATATGGCATGAGTGCCATCGCGAGAGTTATGCTTGAGATGGGATACACCGTTACCGGATCGGATGTCGCTTCACAGGAGTTGACCGAGAAGCTGGCAGCCAAGGGAGCGAAAATATATATCGGACATACGGCAGAGCATGTAAATGGGGCAGACCTGGTTGTCTACTCTACGGCAGCTCCTGCTGATAATGTGGAACGGGTGGCAGCTGAAAAGCTGAACATTCCAATTTTGCACCGCGCCCAGATGCTCGCGCGTTTGCTGAATGAGCGTAAAGGTGTGGCTGTAGCCGGAGCTCATGGAAAAACAACCACGTCATCCATGATTGCACTCGTTATGGATAAATGTGATACAGACCCGACGTACATCATTGGCGGGGAAATCATGAACGTGGGTACCAACGCGAAGGCAGGCCAAGGCGACTGGGTTGTTGCCGAGGCAGACGAGAGCGACGGTTCATTTTTGCAGTACCACCCTTGGCTCGGTATTGTAACGAATATTGAAGCAGATCATCTTGAGAACTACAACAGTGATTTTGAGGAACTCAAAAAGGCTTATGTGCAGTTCCTGAGTCAGATTCGTCCAGAAGGCACGGCCATTGTGTGTGCTGACGACGAGAATGTTCAAGCCATTTTGCCTGAGTTAAAATCACGGGTAACCACATACGGAATTGATTATGCTGCTGATTATACAGCAACAGATATCGTGCTTGGGGACCGCCGAATTTCCTTCACGATGAGCCATCAGGGCAATGTGTTGGGTACGGTGGAGTTGTCAGTTCCAGGTAAACATAATGTTTATAATGCGATGGCTACGGTTATTACCTGTCTGGAAGCAGGTATTCCCTTTGAGAAAATTACGGCTGCCATTATCCAGTTCCATGGAGCGAAACGCAGATTCCAGGTGCTGGGTGAAGCGCGTGATATGTTGATTATCGATGACTATGCTCATCACCCGACTGAAATTGAGGCTACAATCAGTGCGGCCAAAGCAACGGGGAAACGTATCATTGCGGTATTCCAGCCACAGCGCTACACACGTACGTTCTTCCTGCTTGATGCGTTCAGTCGTGCCTTTGCAGAAGCGGATGAGGTTCTCATTACCGACATCTATTCCCCTGCAGGCGAAAAACAGATTGAAGGTGTTCACTCGGCTAGACTGGTTGAACTCATCGTTCAAAACAGCAATGCTTCTGCGCGTTATCTTCCGACAAAGGAAGAAGTTGTTGCAGATTTACAGAACCGTCTTCAGCCAGGCGATCTTGTGCTCACGATGGGTGCAGGTGATATCTGGAAAGTTGGCGATACACTTGCCAAAGGGTTGAAATAATTACAATCGTAAAACCGTCTGACTTCATTGCGAAGCAGGCGGTTTTTTTGCATGAATGGAATGTTTCAGATTCTCTCCGCATATAGCTGTTATAAATGGGACAAAGGAGAGGGTACGGGGTGAGCAATGCTAGAATGACGTTTCGCTTTGGGGATAACGAGTCGGACAAGCCTGAAAACAAGGGGATACCCACATCCAGCACATTTGCAGCTTTGAGTGAAGAAATTCCGCACAGTCCAACGCCAACACCAACACCAACACCAACGCTGCTGAATACAACGCCTTCATGGACACCAGAGGATATTCCCGGTGACTGGGGAGAGACGATGCTAACAGGCTCCACTGTACCTGAACCTTACCAAAGAACGGACAAGGATTCGAAACTCGATGAGCCTGGATACAGTTATAATCATGTTACTGCGTATCCGGGAGATGAGGACGAGAACAGATCGGACGAGAATTATGGAGGTCACGATTGGCTTGCAGATAGTGAAAACTACTCTTATAAGCGGAATCGCCCCCCAAAGGGCTGGAAAATGATTGGTTCAGTAACGGGTGCGCTTGTAACCGGGGCCCTCTTCGGTATGGTTATTCTTTCTTTTTTCAATCGGGAAGGGGCTGTAGATCCTGGGAGCAAGATTCCCGCCAATCAGGCGGTATCGGCCGTGACAGGTCAAGAGGGAGTGGCGGGTTCGGAACAGCAGCTCCAGGCAACAACTACAGGCGGCAGCTATTATGCACTGCAATATGGTGTATTCAGTTCTCCTGAACGTGCTGAACAGGCGAAGGTGGAGCTGTCCCAGGCAGGCATTGCGGCAGGCTCCGATCCAGAGGATGGTAATCGGGTATATGCAGGCATTTCGGCTGACCGTGAGGAGGCAAAGCTGCTCAGCTCAAGGCTTAAGGCCGAAGGTGTGGAGCTGTACGTTAAGGAAATTGTCAATCCTGAAGTGAACCCGGCAGTATTTGGCGGAAAAGCAGAAGATGTGCAGCATTTCTTCGCAAGCGGATCGGCTTTAGTTGAACAACTGTCTACCCTCTCAATCCAGCAACTTGGTCAGTCTGTTCCTGAAGCCGTATCTACCGAAACGATGACTTCATTACAGAACCAGCATCAGCTCTGGCTGACCGGTTTGAATAGTATTGCACCAGGTCTGAGTGCAGATGTACAACCCTATGTATCGGCGATGGAAAAATCGATGGCCAGTGCGGTAACGGCAATTGCCGAATACAACAAAAATCCGGCCAATGTGCATATGTGGTCTGTACAGTCCGATCTGATGGAATATGTATTACAGCAAAAAAAATGGCTTGAAGCAATAAAACAATAATTAACTCTTTCCCATAACACAGCCTTGAAATACCTATCCGGCAAGGAACTGGAAATAGTTCCCCTTGCCGGATTTGTGTTTGTATTGACGTACAAAACCCCGTATAATAATGTGGGTGTCAAAAAATGGCGAGGGAAGATCACCGATGAAAAAAAACTTCGGCATGTTATTGCTGTTTCTGCTGCTCGGCTGGCTGGCCGGTGCGTGGATCGCCAAGGCACTGCAGCCTGTAAAGGCCGTTGCCTTTCTAACGAAAGCCACGACCATTCGTTGGTCGCCGCAGGCTGATCTGGATATTATCAGTTATGATATTTCACTTCAATTTCAAATGAGCCTCCTGAGTCTGATCGGTATTATTGCTGCTGTATGGCTGTATCGCAGGTTATAGGAGTATGACGAATTTTGACGAAGAAACTAAAAAAAATGATATCTACTAGCGTGATCCGACAGGATGTCGCCGTAGCATAAGGGGCCGGTTATTTTGGATAAAACACAACAGCGTCGCATTATTCTGGCTTCCACTTCGCCGCGGCGTAAAGAACTGATCGCATCACTCCATCTAGCTTTTGAAGTAATACCAAGTCATGCCGATGAAGATACACCGCCGGAATGGACTCCTGAACAGACGGTACAGGAGCTTGCGATGCGGAAGGCGCTTGCCGTTTATCGCGGGCTGGAAGGCCGTGAACAGGATGCTGTTATTGTTGGTAGTGACACTGTTGTCGTTCTGGACGGTGATATTCTTGGTAAACCCGTAGACGAAGCGGACGCTGAACGAATGTTATCTCGTCTACAGGGGCGTGTACACCGTGTTTTCACGGGAGTAGCTTGTATCGATGCAAGTAATGGACAATCCATGGTTCAGTATAGGCAGACAGATGTAACAATGAAGGAACTGTCTGAAGCTACGATTCGTGCGTATGTTCAGACTGGAGAGCCTGCGGACAAGGCAGGATCATATGCCATTCAGGGCATTGGTGCTTCATTGATAGAACGTGTTGAAGGATGTTATTTCAATGTGGTAGGCCTACCGTTGTCTTTGCTTAGCGATATGCTGGATGGATTCGGCATACATGTACTGCCACGTACATGAAATTCCGCAATTGACGATCTGAAAAGAGGGAACATATGGAGTCGCCTCAATATATGATGCGCGACATCCCCCAGGAAGAACGCCCGAGAGAACGCATGATGGAATACGGGGCGGGCGCCTTAAGCCATGCTGAATTGCTGGCGATCTTACTTCGAACAGGTACTAGACAGGAATCCGCAGTGCATATGGCACAACGGATTCTCACCGAAGCGGGTGGAATTCGCTCGTTGATGGATTTGAGCCTGGAAGAACTGACTGCGATGAAGGGAATCGGCATGGCCAAGGCTGTACAGCTGAAAGCCAGCATTGAGCTTGGTCATCGAATTGCGAAGAGCAGACTTACACAGTCAACTTCAATTCGTACCCCTCGTGATGCGGCCGACCTCCTTACCGAACAATTGCGTTACTTGCAGAAAGAACACTTTGTGTGTCTTTTCCTGAATAGCAAAAACCACATTATTGCCCAGGAAACACTCTCCATGGGTAGCCTTAACGCTTCGATTGTACATCCGCGTGAAGTGTTCCGGGCTGCCATCAAATGCAGCAGCGCCTCTATTGTGTGCGCACACAACCATCCCAGTGGTGATCCTACGCCTAGTCCAGAGGACATCCAAATAACCAAAAGACTGATCGAAGCCGGCGCAATTGTAGGCATAGACGTGCTGGATCACATTATTATCGGAGATGGAACGTACGTAAGTTTGAAGGAGAAGGGCTTAGTATAATATAATGGTTGGCGTTGATGTTTTCCTATGAATGTTGACGGCGTTGTCCGTAGAAGATAGGTTCACTTTACTTTGCAAAACAAATGCAACACAAAACAAATGCGAATATTAGCTCCACCATTTTGGTGGGAATGAAAATGAAACGCTCTTGATTCACTGGGGCGGCTATATGAGGCAGAAAAGGAGATTACGTCATGTTTGGTGGTTTTACGAAAGATTTGGGTATTGATTTGGGGACAGCGAATACTTTGGTTTATGTACGTGGAAAAGGAATTGTGGTGCGCGAACCTTCGGTTGTCGCTATACGGACAGATACAAAAAGCATTGAGGCAGTAGGGGAAGCCGCAAAAAAAATGATTGGACGTACACCAGGTAACATTCGTGCCATTCGTCCAATGAAAGATGGCGTTATTGCCGATTTTGATACAACGGCAACGATGATCAAATATTTCATCCGTGAGGCGCAGAAACAACGCTCCATGTTCCAACGTCATCCGAACGTGATGGTATGTGTACCATCCGGGATTACTGCAGTAGAACAACGCGCGGTCGAAGATGCAACCAAACAGGCTGGAGCACGTGAAGCCTATACGATCGAAGAGCCATTTGCAGCTGCAATCGGTGCAGATCTGCCTGTATGGGAACCGACGGGTAGTATGGTTGTCGATATTGGTGGCGGTACAACGGAAGTGGCTGTCATCTCTCTTGGCGGGATTGTAACAAGTCGTTCGGTTCGTGTTGCTGGTGACGAGATGGATGAATCCGTGATTCAATACATCAAACGCCAGTATAATCTGATGATCGGTGAACGTACATCCGAGCAGTTGAAAATGGATATCGGATCAGCTATGCCGCTTGAGCAAGTGGAAACTATGGAGATTCGTGGACGCGACCTCGTTACAGGCCTGCCGAAGACGATTACGATTACATCGGATGAAATCAGCGAAGCTCTGGCGGATACGGTGAATGCCATTGTTGAAGCTGTAAAAGTAACCTTGGAGAAATGTCCACCTGAGCTGGCGGCGGATATTATGGACCGTGGTATTGTTCTCACAGGTGGTGGGGCATTGCTGCGCAATCTGGACAAGCTGCTTGCTGGTGAGACAGGAATGCCTGTGATCGTAGCAGAGAACCCGCTCGATTGTGTTGCGATCGGAACAGGTAAAGCGCTTGAAAATATTCATTTGTTCAAGAGCAGAAGCAGTTCGGCAGTTCGTTCCAAACGTTAATGGATATATGCCATGCTTGGCTCACTTATCGGCCAAGGGCATGATATCAACGAAGAGGACCCGGTTAACCCCGGGAGAGCTATTACCCGCATACCCGGGGAGAATCGGCTGATATTCTCGATGGGACTATAAGTCTGACAGTCTCCCCGCCGGGCATGGCTCGGAAGAGAATAATGGATGTTAGAGGGTGGTCGAACTGTTTAAACTGCTGGGTAACAAAAGACTTTTTGTTTTGCTGGTGGGCCTTGTTACATTTATCGCGTTAATGGGCTTTACGCTCGGTCCGCGAACCGCTCTATCCTGGCCGGAGAAATTCCTTAAGGATTCAGTCGGATTTGTACAATACGTATTTTATAAGCCCGCTTCTTCTGTAGCGGGCTTTTTCAAAGATTTGGCGAACATGCGTACGGTGTATCAAGAAAATGAAGAGCTACGCATTGCGATGGGGCACTATACCCGTGATCGGCTGAAGTACAATGATATGGAGCAGGTAAATGAACAGCTCCAGAAAGCTCTCAATTTTACCGAGGAACAAAAGAATCGATATAACTACGGTTCACGAATTGCTCAAGTCATCAGTGCCAACTCAGACCCCAACAGCAGAACGATTAATATCGACATTGGTGAAAATGCGGGAATCAAGGCTGGGATGGCCGTTACTTCGCAAGAGGGGCTGGTCGGCGTGATCAGTCATGTCAGCTCATATACGTCAACGGTTAATCTGTTAACGTCCATGGATGCGAATGATCCTACTTCCAATGCCATTGCGGCTACAGCGGTAGGTAAAGAAAAAGTGTTTGGCATGATTGAAAGTTACGATCCGAAGTCCGGAATGCTCAAGATGACCAAGATTTCAGAGGATTCTAATATCAAAGCCGGCGATGAGATTATCTCCTCCGGAATTATCAATAACTTTCCGAAGTATATGCGGATTGGTGAAGTGAAGAGTGTCGAGAAAAGCGAATATGGTTTAACAAAAACAGCTACAATTGAGCCCTATGCAAGCTTTCTGGACTGGAAAGAGCTGATTGTGATTATTCCACCTGAGGTAAAAGAATAATGATAACGCGCAAGCAAGTCTTATTCCTGTTACTGTTCGTTTTGTTCATTGTTGAAGGAACGATTCTTCCGCTGCTCATTCCTTCGGCCTGGCAAATGCGTATTTCTGCGAACCTGGTCTACATCGTGATTTTGTTTATTGCTGTATATCATCATCGGCACACGGCGTTGGTGCTTGGCATATTATTTGGACTCTTGCACGATGTCGTATTTTACGGCGAAATGATTGGACCATACGGATTCTCGATGGGATTATCGGCATATATGATGGGACTTATTTTTCAAGCGCCACGCGCACCACTGCCGGTTATGGTTTCCGTCGTCCTTTTGGGAAGTCTGCTGAATGACACCATGTTATTCTTTCTGTACAAGCTCTTCCAACTCAATCATGTGACATTTGACTGGGCACTGCTTGAATACATGATTCCCAATTTGTTCATTCATTTTGTGTTTGCGCTGATCATTTATGTTCCTCTTCGGAAACAACTGGAGCGGATTGGTAAGAGAAAGAGCAAAGCACAAGAAGCTACTTGATACATTTATGGAGTGAGAAGCAGGAACTTGGGGACCCGGGCACGAAATGTAATGAGATGGGAGGGACAGGCTTATGACGGTAAAATCGAATCACGTAACGATTAAAGGCATCCGAGACGGCCTGGTTTTCCTGTTGGACGATCAATGTGAATTCGAGGAATTGCTCTACGAGCTCCGCTATAAGCTGGAACACAGCCATCAAAATATTTTGACCGGACCGATAGTTCATGTGGATATCAAACTGGGCAACCGGGAAGTGACGGAGGACCAGAAAGAAGCAATTCTTGATATATTGAAACAAAAGGGGAATTTGCTCATTCGTTCCATAGACTCACCGGCCCTTAAACCAGAGGTTAAAGGGCCGCCGCCGATTGTAACCATGTGTGGTATGGTACGTTCGGGTCAGGTGCTTCATCATGAAGGGAATCTACTGTTTCTTGGTGATATCAATCCGGGGGGCACAGTAACGTGTACCGGAGATATATATGTTTTGGGTTCACTCAGAGGCATGGCTCACGCTGGAATTGGTGGGGACGAGGACTCGATCATTGCAGCTTCGGTGTTTGCACCAACGCAGCTGCGGATCGCTGATATCATCAGCCGTCCTCCCGATGAGTGGGAGAGCCGAGAGACCGGTATGGAATTTGCTTATTTACAGGACAATCAGATGCAAATCGACAAGATGAGCAATATCGTTCGGTTGCGCCGAGATTTTAATGTGTTTAAAGGAGTGTAGCTCATGGGAGAGGCGATCGTGATCACTTCGGGTAAAGGCGGCGTGGGTAAAACAACCACCTCGGCAAACATCGGGACAGCGCTGGCGCTGCTCGGCAAAAAGGTTTGTCTGGTAGATACCGATATCGGCCTTCGCAATCTGGATGTCGTGATGGGACTCGAAAACCGGATCATTTATGATCTGTGCGACGTTGCAGACGGCCGTTGCCGACTGAATCAGGCTTTGGTCAAAGATAAACGTTTCGAAGAATTATATATGCTGCCTGCAGCACAAACGAGAGATAAGAACTCTGTGTCACCAGAACAGGTGAAGGACATTATTCTCGAATTGAAAAAAGATTTTGAATACGTCATTATTGATTGTCCAGCCGGAATTGAGCAGGGGTTCAAAAATGCGGTTGCAGGAGCTGACCAGGCGATTGTGGTCACTACACCAGAAAATGCGGCTGTGCGTGATGCGGACCGTGTCATTGGTTTGCTGGAGAGTTCGCACATTCAATCACCAAAATTGGTTGTGAACCGTATCCGCAACAATATGGTCAAATCAGGCGACATGCTCGATATTGACGGCATTTTACAAGTACTTAATATTGATCTGATCGGGATTGTTCCTGATGATGAACTTGTCATTAAGGCAGCCAACTCGGGAGAGCCCACAGTAATGAATCCGGATTCACTTGCGGCCATTGCCTATCGTAATATTGCCCGTCGTATTCTGGGAGATACCGTTCCTCTGATGCAATTGGAGCAAAAAAAAGGTGCTTTCACACGTTTTAAGAAGTTTTTTGGAATGGGTTAACTCGCTCTTTTTCATCACATTCATGTATGATAGCCGTGGCCCTCAAGCCCGGCTTTTTGAATATTATGGAGCCTTTGAGTTAAGGAGCTTGGGTATAGAACAGGGCATGTGCTTTACAATAGGACTCCACGTTGTGGGGTTATTTTTGCTTCCCGCCGAAGCTTGTTCATATTATGAACGAGCCCCTCATAAGATGTAGTAAACAAGCCTCGGCGGGAGGACATTCCATGAATACGAAACTCAGGATCAAACAGAGAAGAGAAGAGCGCATTCGGCGGTTAATGGATGGTGCTGCGGAAGAAATTGTGCAGAAGCGAGAATTGGGCTCGGTATTCGACAAGCGTACGTCTACGCAACGTAATCCGTTCTCGTCTATAGATATACAAGATAATCTACGAACGGCCAGATCCTCTTTGGCGGAACCGGAAAGAGACCCGGAATGGCTGTGGAAAAAAGAGAACGGACATTATGGTCCTAGCGGCCATCCTCGTTTCAACCTGATGAAGTCATTCGTGAAACGAACGGTGGTTAGCATTTTATTATTCGGCGCTGTCTGGGGATTGTTCCAGTTGAACACTTCATGGACGGCACCTGCCAAAACCGTGATCGCCGATGTGCTGCATCGGGATATGGATTTTGCCTATGCCGCCGCCTGGTACGAACGGCATTTTGGTGGAACACCATCATTCCTGCCTGTTCTCGGACATACCACCGATGCTGTGAACGGCTCGGGTATTCGACACCTGCTCGGCAAACCGATTTCGGGAACCGTCGTTCAGCCTTTTGCACTGAGCATGAAAGGCATTGAAATTGTTCCTGAAGCCGGAGGTACAGGACTTGTCCAAGTTGTCAGTTCAGATGCCGGACGAGTACTTCAAGTATTGGATGACCCGGAGAATGGGACAACGGTTGTAATCCAGCACTCTGGTCAAGTCACAGCCATTTACGGACGCTTGAACGAGAGTGAAGTCCAGGTGAATGATTGGGTAGAAGCGGGTGACGCCGTAGGTAGCCTAAAGGAGAATGGAAAGGATCAACCTGCCACATTATATTTCGCTGTAAAAGAGGGGGAGCAGTACGTAGACCCAGCGGAAGTGGTTGCCCTTGATTAGGTTATGGGGTGTGCGTATCTCGTTTCATCCTTTTTTTGTGATTATCATGATGGCTTCCCTGTTGACTGGAAATTTTATTGAGCTCATCACATTGTTCGCCATCGTTTTTATTCATGAATGTGGACATGCTGCAGCGGCAGCCCTTCTGGGCTGCCGTGTCCTTTCGATACAGATGCTTCCTTTTGGGGGTGTCGCCGTTATTGAAGATGCCGGAAATATTACAGCCCGCCGGGAGATCATTATCGCTTTGGCAGGTCCTTTTCAAAATATGCTCATGGTAGGAGTCGTATTGTTGCTGAAGTATGGGAACCTGGGAGACCCGCTGTTTTTGGATTATATTATACAGGGGAATCTGCTGATTGCCCTATTTAACCTGCTACCCGTGTTGCCGCTGGATGGTGGTAAAATTGTACAGGCACTCGTTAGTCTTGCTGCTCCCTACTATACGACATTGATTTGGACTTACAGAATCAGCATTCTGTGTAGCGCAGGGGTTATCTTGGTTGCCATCGGTCGCTGGTTTACCGGTGATTATGGGCTACCTTTAAATATTCTATTGGTCGGAATTTTTCTGTTCTATTCCAATTTGACTGATTACCGAAATATCCCATACCGGTTTATACGGTTTCTGATGAATCGTGAAAGTGCATTCACCCGTCATGCAGCTACAGGCAGTTTGGCGCAGCCGATTATCTCATTTCCGGCGAAACCTTTGGAGACTATTTTGCGTCTATTAAAGAGAGAAAGATACCATATGATATATGTGATGAATAGACAGGGGAGAATCATGGCCGTTTTGCCTGAGCAGCGAATCATCGGTTCTTATTTCAAACAAGACACGGATAAGTTGTAGCATCTTGGTGGATCTGTCCTGAATTGGGTTAATACATGTACAATGAGTATAGCAATGATACAGAATGGATGTGGATTAAATTGAATTGTCTTCTAGAGGTGAAGCCATGAAACAAATGATTGTACATAATGAACATAACCTCATGCAAATGGCGCTTCTGGAAGAAGGCAAAGCTGTAGAATTCATGGCAGAGCGTACACGCGAGCGTGGACTGCTGGGTTCGTATTTCAAAGGACGGGTAGTGAACGTGTTACCAGGTATGCAAGCTGCTTTTGTGGATATCGGTCAGAAAAAGAATGCTTTTCTGTATGTGGACGATGTATTGCATCCCAATCTGGAGAAACAACCCAAAGTGAAGCCTTCAATTTCGGAGCTGCTTCGTCCAGGTCAGGATGTAATTGTCCAGGTCCTGAAGGAGCCAGTAGGAAGCAAAGGAGCCCGGGTGACGACTCATTATTCGCTACCTGGCCGCTGGCTTGTCTACATGCCTTTAGCGGATTATGTAGCCGTCTCCAAGAAAATTGCCCGTGAGGGGGATCGATCCCGACTCAAGACTCTTGGTGAACAACTGAGACGGGACGAAGAGGGGCTTATCATACGAACCGTATCCGCAGAGGAACAGAGGGAAGCCATTCAGGCCGATCTGGAAACATTACGTGAGCAGTGGCGTCTGATTCGTGAAAAAGCGGATAGTTTGCCTTCACCAAGCCTGCTGCATCGGGATCACAGTATGGTTCAGCGGATCATTCGTGATGTGTATACGCCTGGCAGCGATGAGGTAATAACGGACAACGCAGTACAAGCCCGTGAGTTGAGTGCTTTGCTGGAAGAAATCTGTCCGGGCCATCAACCTAAAGTACAGGTGTACAAGGGAGAGGAATCCATTTTTACTGCTTATCGTGTGCAGGAGCAGTTGAACAAGGATTTTGCCCGCAAGGTATGGCTACCTGGTGGCGGATATATTGTCATTGATCATACCGAGGCGCTCACTGTAGTCGATGTCAATACAGGCAAGTACACGGGAGCGGGCGGTGACAGTCTGGAAGAGACGGTAACGGAGACGAACATGCAGGCAGCGGTTGAGATCGCCCGTTTAATGCGTCTTCGGGATATCGGCGGCATGATTATTGTGGATTTCATTGATATGGAGGAAGCGATCAATCGGCATGAAGTTGCGGCAGCGCTGGAAAATGAACTCAAGAAGGATCGAACTAAGGCTTTTGTAATTGGCTGGACCAAGCTAGGATTGCTCGAACTTACCCGTAAGAAAGTACGGGAAGAGAGCACCCTCCCTTACGTGGAGCCGTGTTCTTCCTGTCATGGGACAGGCAAAAGATATATTTCGCCTTTGCATTGATTTTTAGTATGGTTGGTGGTATAATCATCAGGTATGTGTTTAGCCTATTGGTCTTGCACATGCTGTAACCGCACTGGCCGGGTACAAGAACAGTTCCGCAAGGACACTGTCACCTGAGACCGGGCGAGTCTGAGACATGAGGAGGTGCAAGGCAAATGTACGCAATTATTGAAACAGGTGGCAAACAGTACAAAGTCCAAGAGGGCGATGTTCTGTTCATCGAGAAATTGACTGCGAACGATGGCGAAAGCGTAACGTTCGACCGTGTCCTGGCTGTATCTAACGATCAAGGTTTGACAGCAGGTACACCATTGGTTTCCGGAGCAACTGTAACGGCTAAAGTGGAGAAACATGGCAAAGGACAAAAGGTTGTTGTATACAAATACAAACCTAAAAAGAACTACCATGTGAAGCAAGGTCACCGTCAACCGTATACAAAAGTAACTATTGAAGCAATCAAAGCGTAAGAAGGTGCGATAAGTGATTATCGTTCAAGTCTTTCGTAATGATGACGGGAGCATCGATCGTTTCTCCATCAAAGGGCATGCTAATTTTGCCAAGCGAGGAGAAGACATTGTATGTGCCGGGGTATCCGCTGTTACAGTGGGTACGGTGAATTCGATTGAAACACTGACTGGTGTCGAAATGGACGCCAAAATGAAGAATGGCTTTTTAAGCGCTTCTTTACCGGTGTTGGAGAAAGACGGAACCTGGTCCCAGGTACAATTGCTACTCGAATCCATGGTGCTTATGCTCACTGATATTGCAGAGTCATACGGAAAGTATATTCAGATAGAGCAAGTCAAATAATTAAAGAAGGAGGACAACCAATCATGTTGAAATTAAATCTTCAGTTATTCGCATCGAAAAAAGGTGTAGGTTCCACGAAGAATGGTCGTGACAGTAACGCACAACGCCTTGGCGTTAAACGTGCTGACGGACAAACAGTAACTGGTGGTAGCATTCTCGTTCGCCAACGCGGAACGAAAATTCACCCAGGTACTAACGTGGGTATCGGTAAAGATGACACTTTGTTTGCGAAAGTTGACGGCGTTGTGAAATTCGAACGTTGGGGACGCGATCGTAAAAAAGTAAGCATCTACCCTGTGAATGTTGCTCCAGTAGCAGCTGCAGTAGAAGCATAATATCGGCATTCCGCCTAAGGAGCCTTCGGCATTTTTGCCGGAGGCTTTTTGTATTTATAGGTTATTCGATAATGAACTGGCAGAAAAGACATGTTATACTTGGTTACGGTGGGGTTTAAACCAACCGAGTTTTGTAGAACGGGGAGAAGCCATGAAATCTTGGAAAAGAGTGCCCTGGATTGCGGCATGTTCACTTCTGATTCCTTTGGTTTTCGTTATGCTGTATCCAGTGATTATTTCAATTGCTGTATACGCATTGTGGTCCGTCGCGGTGCTTTTTGTTTCTGTAAATGTGATGAAGAGACAGGCAGAGGCGGAACGCAGAACCATCATACAATCTATGGAAAAGACAGCAATTGCATCATTAAATCATCATAGGCATGATTGGATGAACGATCTTCAGGTATTGTATGGATATCTTAGACTGGGCAAACTTGATAAATCAGTGCAATGTGTGGAAAGAATAGTAGAGCGGGTTAACGAAGAAAGCCGAATCTCCAGATTGGGTATTCCTTCACTCGTATTTTATCTTCAATCTTTCCGGACCAGTGGAGTCGCTCTGGAATTGCATGTGGTCGTAGAGGAAGAGTTGCAGCTTAGTGCTCTGGTCTCTCCCGAGGATGGCGAGTCGCTTACGGGGGCGATTGCCGATGCGATTCGAGCCTATCAATATGGCGGCGGCCGGTCGTCTTGGGGAGAGGTTCGCAAACTGACCTTGAACTTCGGACAGGATCACGGAGATGTGGTTGTCCGGCTGGATGGGGATCAAACACCCGATCCGGAAACATTGCGGCAGCTCAATGCCGTACTCAAAGGAAAAAAAGTCAGAACGGAGCAGCTTCCGTCTGAGGATACGTTTATACAATTCAGAATGCCTTGCGGAATATAGGAAGAAGGGGTTAACCAATGTTTGTAGATAAAGCGAAGATTTATGTGAAAGCCGGAGACGGAGGAGACGGAATTATTTCGTTTCGTCGTGAGAAGTATGTACCGAACGGCGGACCTGCCGGGGGTGATGGAGGCAGAGGAGCTGACATCATTTTCCGTGTGGATGAAGGTCTGCGTACGTTGATGGATTTCCGTTACCAGCGTCACTTCAAGGCCCCTCGTGGTGAGAAGGGACGTAATAAAAGTCAGCATGGCGCGAACGCTGAGAACATGATTGTACGAATTCCACCAGGTACTGTGATTTTGGATGAAGACAGTGGAGAAGTACTGGCTGATTTGACACGTCATGGTCAACAGGTTGTTGTTGCTCGTGGCGGACGGGGCGGACGGGGAAACATTCGTTTTGCCACACCTAACAATCCAGCACCGGAACTTGCCGAAAATGGCGAAGAAGGCGAAGAACGTTACATCGTACTTGAGCTTAAGGTCATGGCAGATGTTGGTTTGGTTGGTTTCCCAAGTGTCGGTAAATCTACACTGTTGTCTGTTGTTTCGGCAGCCAAGCCAAAGATTGGAGCATATCATTTTACAACCATTACTCCTAACCTGGGTGTTGTTGGTGTGGGCGAAGGTCGCAGCTTTGTTATGGCCGACTTGCCTGGTCTGATTGAAGGTGCTCATGAAGGTATTGGGCTTGGACATGAGTTCTTGCGTCACGTAGAACGTACACGTATTATCGTTCATGTTGTTGACATGTCTGGTTCAGAAGGACGTGATCCGTTCGAAGACTGGCAGAAAATCAACGAGGAACTCAAATTGTACAATCCTGTCCTCGCTGAGAGACCGCAGGTTGTAGCAGCCAATAAAATGGACATGCCGGATTCCGAAGCTAATCTGGAAGAGTTTTTGCAGAAAGCTCGTGAAGTTCAACCGGATATTGAAGTTATGCCTATTTCGTCCCTGACACGGAAAGGGATTCAAGAGCTCCTGTATCGTGCGGCTGATCTGCTGGATCAAATTCCGGACGAGCCAGTGGTTGAAGAAGTTGCTGATTTATCTGAACGCAAAGTATACAGTTTGGACAAAAAAGAGGACGATGGGTTCCGTATTGTACGGGAGAATGAAATCTTCGTTGTCGAAAGTGCCAAGATTGAACGTATGATGAAGCGGATGCAGCTGAATTCGCATGAAGCGATTCTCAAACTGGCGCGTACATTGCGATATATGGGTGTGGATGCGGAATTGCGTAAACGTGGAGCTGAAGAAGGCACCATTGTGCGCATTGGCGAGTTTGAGTTCGAATTTGTGGAAGGCAGTAGCTACTACTAAGGACGTCATGCCAACATGTACAGTTAGAGGGTAAAACATATACGCAGAGAAGTGGGAGATAACCCGCTACTCTGCGTTTTTTTTATTTTTCCTTACCTGCGCGCGGGATAAACTTGTATACTGTTAGGAATAGTTTTTCAAAAATAGACATGTGAGGTATTGCCCTTTTGAGATAGATCCTATATAATGTCCACTATATGAATACATGAGTCTTTGAGGAGAGGACGTTCTGTGAATGAACGCTATTACTTAGTACGGGAAGACATTTTGCCAGAGGCTGTGGTGAAGACCATGCAGGTAAAAGAACTGCTGGCTTCCGGGGATGTTAAAACAGTTCATGAGGCTGTTGAACAGGTTGGATTAAGCCGGAGTGCTTTTTATAAGTACAAGGATGGCATCCATTTGATCAATCAGCTTGAACGGGAGCGAATTGTAACGATCTCCATTGATTTGGAGCATCAGTCAGGAATATTGTCTCGTGTGCTCGGACATGTAGCTGGTTATGGAGCCAACGTGCTAACCATTAATCAAAGTATCCCGCTCCAGGGAAGAGCCAATGTCGTCATTTCAGTGGAGACATCACATCTTCATGGGGAAATCGGTGAAATGCTCGATCGGATGCAGGATATGCCCGGAGTTCGGCGCACGCGCATTGTTGGCCAAGGTTAATTAGACGTTTACTAAAACGTTCAGGAATAAGTTGCATGTATGGTTAAATCGTACAGGGGTGAAGGAGAAAAAGACATTGGGGGTAGATCGTTAGTGAAGCCAGTAAAAGTGGGACTGTTGGGTCTGGGCACGGTGGGTACAGGGGTCGTTCGCATCGTGGAAGGAAATCAGGAGGATCTGAGCAGTCAGGTTGGATCACCGATCGTTATTGAGAAGATTGCAGTGAAGAATACGGAGAAGGATCGTGTCATTGCTGTAGACCGCGCCAAGCTCACCGAAGATCCTTGGGAAGTCATACGTCACCCGGATATTGATGTTATCGTGGAAGTTATGGGCGGCATTGATCAGACCAAAGAGTACATTCTTGAAGCGCTGGAGCGGGGCAAGCATATCGTAACCGCGAACAAGGATTTAATGGCTCTGCACGGTTCCGAGATTTTGGCAAAGGCACAGGAAAAGCAATGTGATGTATTCTACGAAGCGAGTGTTGCTGGGGGTATCCCGATCATCCGCACGCTGATTGAAGGCTTCTCGTCCGACCGGATTACCCGCATTATGGGGATTGTGAACGGAACAACGAACTTTATTTTGACCAAAATGAGTCAGGAAGGTGCCTCGTATGAAGAGGTTCTCGCAGAGGCTCAAGCACTTGGATATGCAGAAACTGATCCAACCTCGGATGTCGAAGGACTCGATGCAGCTCGCAAAATGGCGATTCTGGGTACTTTGGGTTTCCGTACGAATGTGGAACTGAAAGATGTGACCGTTAGAGGGATTACATCCGTAACCCGTGAAGATATTACGTATGCCAAAAGACTTGGTTATGAAATGAAGCTGCTGGGTATCGCAGATCGTCGAGATGATGAGATCACCATAAGTGTTCAGCCGACGATGGTAAGACAGAATCATCCGATTGCATCCGTCAATGGGGTGTTCAACGCAGTGTATGTACATGGCGAAGCTGTAGGTGAGACGATGTTCTACGGTGCGGGTGCAGGGGAGCTTCCGACGGCAACTTCTGTAGTAGCGGATATCGTGGCTGTGATCAAAAACTTAAAGCTGGGTGTGAATGGTCTCAAAGCGATAGTACCTTATAAACAGAAGCGTCTGCAAAGTGACGAGCACATTATGTCGAAAAATTTCATTTTGCTGCATGTGGATGACAAGGCAGGGGTACTGGCGCAAATTACACAAATCTTTGCTGAATACGAAGTCAGCTTGGCTTCAGTCGTGCAACAGCCGAATGAGCACAACCCGGATGCTGAGATCATCATCGTTACGCATAACGCTAGCAAGGCGAGCATGGATAAAGTATTGAAACACTTTGAATCCCTTGCGGTCATTCGTCGCATTAAGAGTGTGTATCGGGTAGAAGGATAATACGTCCCCAAATACCGATTTGAATTTTCAAATCTAAGTCCAGGTTTAAGGTACACGTTTAACCATATAGATGTATGCAATTATATTCGGATTATTAACGACAAAGGAGTTTACCCATAATGAGATATCAAGGATTACTGCAAACATATAAAGAACACCTTCCAGTTAATGAAAACACGCCCCTGCTTACGCTTCACGAAGGAAACACACCTCTGGTTCATGCGGAGAATCTGTCCGAGGAACTCGGTATAAATTTATATTTCAAATATGAAGGTCTGAATCCAACAGGTTCATTTAAAGACCGCGGCATGGTTATGGCTGTTGCTAAAGCGATGGAAGAAGGCAGCCGCACGATCATGTGTGCATCGACAGGTAACACTTCAGCAGCAGCAGCAGCTTATGCGGCTCGTGCGGGTCTGAATTGTATCGTATTGATCCCGAATAACAACATTGCGCTGGGAAAACTGGCTCAAGCCATGATCTATGGAGCAAAGGTAATTGCGATTAATGGCAACTTTGACCGTGCACTGGAAATTGTGCGTGAAATTACAGCCAAACATCCAATCACGCTCGTGAACTCCGTGAATCCGTTCCGAATTGAAGGACAGAAAACGGCTGCATTTGAAGTGATTGAGCAGCTTGGTCAAGCTCCTGATGTACTCGCAATCCCGGTGGGTAACGCAGGCAACATCTCGGCTTACTGGAAAGGATTCAAAGAATATAAAGAAGCAGGAAAATCGAACTCTCTGCCCCGGATGGTCGGTTTTGAAGCGGAAGGTGCTATGGCGATTGTCAAAGGTGAACCGATTCTAGAGCCTGAAACTGTAGCAACAGCTATTCGAATCGGTAATCCGGCAAGTTGGAAAACTGCAGTAGCTGCAGCTGAAGAGTCAGGCGGACAGATTAATTATGTAACTGACGAAGAAATTCTGACTGCCTATCGTACAATCGCCGCTCGTGAAGGGATTTTTGCTGAACCTGCATCCGCTGCTTCCGTTGCTGGTGTATACAAACTGAAGAGTGAAGGGTACTTTAAAGGCGGAGAGACTGTGGTTTGCGTACTGACAGGACATGGTCTCAAAGATCCTAATATTGCAATCAAAACGGTAGCGACTGAGCCACTTGTTGTGGAAGATTCTGAAGAAGCGGTTATGGCGGCAATTGCACAATTGGAGCAACAATCCGTATGAGTTTGCAGCAAAGGGTAACTGTTAAGGTACCTGCAAGTACAGCCAATCTGGGTCCAGGGTTTGATACCCTGGGCATGGCATTGTCTCTGTATGCATGGCTTGAGATGAAACCGGCTGAGCAGACAACATTTCATTTACATGGAGATCATCTGACAGGTTTGCCAACAGATAAATCCAATTTGATATATGAAGTTGCACAAATGGTGTTCAACGAAGCCGGGATTTCCGTGCCGGAGTTGGAGATTTCCATGTATTCCGATATTCCGCTTACTCGGGGTCTGGGAAGTAGTGCATCGGCCATCGTGGGAGCATTGGCTGCTGCCAATGCATTAATTGATACTCCATTATCTGATGCCAAGCTTCTGGACATGGCTACGTCACTGGAGAAGCATCCGGATAATGTAGGAGCTTCACTATATGGAGGTATCATTACAGCAGCGTGGGATGGAAGTCGCGTAGACCATATTCGCATTGAGCCGCATCAGGATTTGCAGACTTTGGTTATCGTACCGGACTTCGAGTTGTCCACTTCAAAGGCAAGAAATGTAATTCCACAGCAGTTTGACAAGTCTGATGTCATTCACAACATAAGCAGATCCTCCTTACTTGTTGCGGCTTTGGCAAGTGGGAGATTGGACATGATTCAAAAGGCGATGTCTGATCGGATTCATCAACCCTACAGAGCATCTTTGGTACCTGGTATGGCTGAAATCCTGGAACATGCGGTGGGTCACGGAGCCCTGGGGGCTGCATTGAGTGGAGCCGGACCTACCCTTTTGACGTTGGTAGATCGTCATGATACTCGTAAGCTCGAACTGGAGCAATATTTGATAGACACAATGAGCCGTGAAGGTATCACTGCCTCTGCATTGTGGTTGGATCCGGACCTGGACGGTGTTACCGTGCTGCCTGATCAAGATGAAAGTCCTTTTATGGACAGAGTTAAAGGGGAAGTTAACGCATGAAACGAATTGCAGTATTACCTGAAGGCTCGGTTTCCCATGAAGCTGTAGATTTTCTGTTTAATGGGGAGCCTTTGGAATTGCTTCATTCCAAGCTGATTTCTGATGTTTTCCGGGCAACGGATAGTGGAAAGTCACAGTATAGTGTCATACCCATCGAGAATACGATTGAAGGCTCTGTTAGTTTGCATATGGACTGGCTGGTTAACGAAGTGGATATTCCGATGCAAGCAGAATGGGTGTATCCCTCCATCCAGAATGTCATTGGGCATGGCTCCGAGTTCAGGTCAGAGAGTGGTGAATATGATTTCGGGAAAATCACGAAGATCATGTCCCATCCGGTAGCGATTCCGCAGTGCCAGAATTTTATTCGCCTGCATTCACCTGGAGCAGACCTTGAAGGTGTGAACAGTACAGCGGAAGCTGTCGAAATTGTGAAAAAAAATCCTGGAAAAGGCTGGGTCGCGATTGGTACCAGACTGGCAGCACAAAAGCATGGTTTGGACATTATGGCTGAACGGGTTACCGATCATGACAACAACTATACACGTTTTGTACTGATTGGCCATGAACCTGTTCAGATATCACGAGAACCTGATCATGTGAAAACCAGTTTGCTGGTTACATTGCCTGAAGATGCACCGGGTGCATTGCATCAGGTACTGTCGGCTTTTGCCTGGCGGAAGCTGAACTTGACCCGACTGGAATCTCGTCCAACGAAGAAAAGGTTGGGGAGTTATTATTTTTACATTGATGTTGAGGAAAGTGCAGATTCGGTATTGCTTACCGCAGCCATGGCTGAGATTGAGGCTTTGAATTGTCAGGTACGTGTTCTTGGCAGCTATCCGTGTTATACATATCCTTCGTTGAAAACGACCTGATTCAGGACGTACATTGTTGAAGGTTGTCATAAGACTGGGCAAAATGAGCAGGAAATAGCTTGTCATTTGTTGTACAATGAACGAGATAAATGTTGTTTCGGAATCTAGGAATGGAAATTTTATGGAGGTGCAGTCATCGGTGTCAGAACAATGGATTTACTTGGATGGTCAATATGTGACCAAGGAGAACGCAACCGTTTCGGTATATGATCATGGATTTTTGTATGGAGACGGTATTTTCGAAGGTATTCGAATTTATAACGGTAACATTTTCAGATGCAAAGCGCATTTGGATCGTTTGTACGATTCAGCTAAATCCATCAGTCTGAACATTCCGCTGTCTTATGATGAGATGCTGGAAGTGATGGCTGAAACGGTACGTCGCAATGATATGAGAAACGGTTATATTCGTCTGATCGTTTCACGTGGACCTGGTAATCTGGGTCTTGATCCGCTGCGCTGTCCTAAAGCATCCGTTATCATCATTGTAGAGCAACTGGCGATTTATCCGGAGGAAGCGTATCTTACTGGTCTGAAAGCCGTGTCTGTGTCCCAGCGCCGCAACATTCCCGATGCACTTAATCCAAAAATTAAATCATTGAATTATTTGAATAACATCCTGGTTAAAATTCAATCCAACTATTCAAATGCTGGTGAAGCGATTATGCTGAATTCCCAAGGTTACGTTACTGAGGGCTCAAGTGATAACATCTTCATCATCAAAAATGGTGTGGTTTATACGCCGCCTTGTTATCTTGGTGCTCTGGAAGGAATTACACGTCAGGCCATTATCGATCTGTGCGGTGAGCTGGATCTTGAATTAAAAGAAGTGCCATTTACGCTACATGATGTATATATTGCCGACGAAGTATTTTTCACTGGAACAGCTGCGGAAGTTATTGCTGCTTGTGAGGTGGACGGCAGAACGATTGGCACGGGCGTCGCAGGTCCTGTAACTTTGAGATTGCTGGAAGCGTTCCGTCAAATTGTCGACAAAGACGGTTACAAAGTTTGGGAAGATTAAATGGAACGAACTGAATAGGGAAGCAGGAAATCCTTCTTGTCTCAGAATCTCAGCATACCTGGAGTATGCGGTTTTTGGGGTGGGAAGGATTTTTTTTGCTTAGTTGATGTCATTGGCCCAATTTCTGCATAGGATGTAGTAACGGTATGGGCGAATGCACTGCCCAAGTATCACGTCTAGGAGGTTAGTTCCAAGTGAAAATACACATGGTGAAAAAAGGCGACACATTATATCTGCTGTCCCAAAAATATAATGTAGCGTTGGACAAAATTATCGCAGCCAATCCGCAAATCTCAAATCCTGACAAGTTGGAGATCGGCATGAAGGTCAAAATTCCTGCGGAGCCTGTAACACCAAAGCCGGAAGGCGTACTGCACAGTCATAAAGTTCAGCAAGGAGATTCATTGTGGAAGTTATCACAGGCTTGGGGAGTTCCGTTGAAAGATATGATCAATGCGAACCCGCAATTAAAAAATCCTAATGCGCTGCTTGTAGGGGAGACTGTGTACATTCCATCAGCGAATACACCTGGAAATGTGAATTCAGAGAATGGTGCATCATCCAATGTTGTTCATGAGAAATTGTCGCCTGAAGGAAAGGAATATACGGGAGTTAAAGAAGAAACGGCTCCAGTAGCACCTGAACCAGCGCCAGCACCAGCACCTGTACCGGAAGTCTCCAATGCGGTTCCGGCTCCTGTGCCTGCAAATCCGGTCGTGCCTAATATCAAGCCGGAAGTGGAAGTGTTACCACAGTTACCTGAAATTCCGGAAGAGAAGCCGCAGAAGGAAGCTCAGAAGAAAGAAAACAGCAAATCCGAAGTTCAATTAAAACCGATAACTGAAGCACCGACGTATACGATGCCTAATATCTCACCTGAAGTCCTGCCTTTACCTGTAATACCTAACAATACGAAATGGCCTACAGAGGTGGCGCCTGCGACCAAAGCTCCATGTGGTTGTGGCAGTAAAATGCTTCATGCTCCTGCCGAGCACCCGTATGCCCAAGTTCCAGTACCTGCACAAGAGGTATACACTGCTCCACAAAACATGTATACGGCTGGGGTAAATGACAATGCTACATTCCCGGGTATACCTGAAGTGAGTCCTTACTCCATAGGTAATACATCTAACATGCCTTGGACCGGTTCAGAGTATAATCATAACAACGTTATGCCAAACGTATCTGCTGAGATGCAGAATAACTCGTATCCGATCGCACCATCAGGTCAAGTGAACAGCCCATATCCTCCATTTGCGGCCAATGAGCATATGAACCACCAACCGCCTCATATTTCTCCTTACTCTATGCTTCCGTACCCGCCATGCGGATGTGGCAACCATCATATGCCAAACCATCAGTACGCATATCCCTCACATAACTACCAGAACCCAGCGTGGGGCACATACAATCCTTATGGGATGCAACCCGAAATGACTACATCCACGATGCCTAATCAGCCATTGGAGTATGCATATCAAAACCCATACCCTACTCAGAACATGGTGCCGCCGTCTCCATTGGGTGCATTTGGTGAAATGTATCCTCCACAAGGTAAGGGGGAGGGCAAAAAGGGTGGACGTGACGAGGCCAGCTTAAGCCAGTCTTCTACAGAGAGTGAGGCTGAGTTTAACCTTGAAGCAAAGCCTAAACAAGCTGCCAAAACAGGAACTGCGAAACGCAGAACAGCCAAACCTGCTGCCAAAGCTAAATCTAAAGTATCTGTATCCGGGAAACAAGCAAGAGAACGCACAGGAATCACCACTAAACGTTCTGACAGCAAAAAGCGTAGAAATCCTTGGATACAGCAATAGCAATATAAAGTAACGAAAAACCGTTAATCTTCAAAAGGCCGACTCTGTGAAGAGCCGGCCTTTTGAGTTTTTACATGGGAAGCAGGGTTGCTCCTTAAGTAGTATGGAGTATCACGCTTGTAGGGCTCTTTAGTAGATTTCAAGAAAGAGAGCTATTGAATGTGGAAGGGGTTATTTGGGAAATAGAGCCTCGAATTCACTATAGTTTTAGTGGGGGCATTGGGACGTAAAATCTATTAAATGATTTTTTTTTGAAAAAACTATTGCATTGGTTTCGTCAGTATGATATATTATTTAAGTCGCCGCTGAAACACAGCGCTGACAACAAAAAAAGAGTAACACAAACAAGTTTGATCTTTGAAAACTGAACAACGAGTGAGTAACGATCTTGCTTGCAAGATCGACGCTGAGAAATCGGTACAAGTCTTCGGACTGTATGATTTCGAAGCATAAATGAGATTTTTAATCTCGTCAGTTTCAAAATGAGCTTATCGCTCTTTTCAATACTTTATTGGAGAGTTTGATCCTGGCTCAGGACGAACGCTGGCGGCATGCCTAATACATGCAAGTCGAGCGGACTTGAAGAGAAGCTTGCTTCTCTGATGGTTAGCGGCGGACGGGTGAGTAACACGTAGGCAACCTGCCCTCAAGCTTGGGACAACTACCGGAAACGGTAGCTAATACCGAATAGTTGTTTTCTTCTCCTGAAGAGAACTGGAAAGACGGAGCAATCTGTCACTTGGGGATGGGCCTGCGGCGCATTAGCTAGTTGGTGGGGTAACGGCTCACCAAGGCGACGATGCGTAGCCGACCTGAGAGGGTGATCGGCCACACTGGGACTGAGACACGGCCCAGACTCCTACGGGAGGCAGCAGTAGGGAATCTTCCGCAATGGGCGAAAGCCTGACGGAGCAATGCCGCGTGAGTGATGAAGGTTTTCGGATCGTAAAGCTCTGTTGCCAGGGAAGAACGCTTGGGAGAGTAACTGCTCTCAAGGTGACGGTACCTGAGAAGAAAGCCCCGGCTAACTACGTGCCAGCAGCCGCGGTAATACGTAGGGGGCAAGCGTTGTCCGGAATTATTGGGCGTAAAGCGCGCGCAGGCGGTCATTTAAGTCTGGTGTTTAATCCCGGGGCTCAACCCCGGATCGCACTGGAAACTGGGTGACTTGAGTGCAGAAGAGGAGAGTGGAATTCCACGTGTAGCGGTGAAATGCGTAGATATGTGGAGGAACACCAGTGGCGAAGGCGACTCTCTGGGCTGTAACTGACGCTGAGGCGCGAAAGCGTGGGGAGCAAACAGGATTAGATACCCTGGTAGTCCACGCCGTAAACGATGAGTGCTAGGTGTTAGGGGTTTCGATACCCTTGGTGCCGAAGTTAACACATTAAGCACTCCGCCTGGGGAGTACGGTCGCAAGACTGAAACTCAAAGGAATTGACGGGGACCCGCACAAGCAGTGGAGTATGTGGTTTAATTCGAAGCAACGCGAAGAACCTTACCAGGTCTTGACATCCCTCTGATCGGTACAGAGATGTATCTTTCCTTCGGGACAGAGGAGACAGGTGGTGCATGGTTGTCGTCAGCTCGTGTCGTGAGATGTTGGGTTAAGTCCCGCAACGAGCGCAACCCTTGATCTTAGTTGCCAGCACTTCGGGTGGGCACTCTAAGGTGACTGCCGGTGACAAACCGGAGGAAGGTGGGGATGACGTCAAATCATCATGCCCCTTATGACCTGGGCTACACACGTACTACAATGGCCGGTACAACGGGCTGTGAAGCCGCGAGGTGGAACGAATCCTAAAAAGCCGGTCTCAGTTCGGATTGCAGGCTGCAACTCGCCTGCATGAAGTCGGAATTGCTAGTAATCGCGGATCAGCATGCCGCGGTGAATACGTTCCCGGGTCTTGTACACACCGCCCGTCACACCACGAGAGTTTATAACACCCGAAGTCGGTGGGGTAACCGCAAGGAGCCAGCCGCCGAAGGTGGGATAGATGATTGGGGTGAAGTCGTAACAAGGTAGCCGTATCGGAAGGTGCGGCTGGATCACCTCCTTTCTATGGAGAATCGTTTCCCGTAGCGGAAACATTCAAATACGCAGCTTAGCTGCAAAACTTACTCACTCGTTGCTCAGTTTTGAGAGCTCAAACTCTCAAACAGCTTGCTTTTGCATGGAGCTTGTTCTTTGAAAACTAGATATCGAAACGAAAATTGCGATTTAGAACATTCCTTTTTAAGCTGAACTTGTGTAAACAAGTTTCAATAAAAACGGTAGATTGCATTTGCTCATGAGAGCAATTGGTTAAGCTACTAAGAGCACACGGAGGATGCCTAGGCGCTAGGAGCCGATGAAGGACGTGGCGAACAACGAAACTGCCTCGGGGAGCTGTAAGCAAGCTTTGATCCGGGGGTGTCCGAATGGGGAAACCCAGCTGGGGTAATTTCCAGTTACTCATAACTGAATACATAGGTTATGTAGAGGCATACCAGGGGAACTGAAACATCTAAGTACCCTGAGGAAGAGAAAACAATAGTGATTCCGTCAGTAGCGGCGAGCGAACGCGGAGAAGCCCAAACCAGAGAGCTTGCTCTTTGGGGTTGTGGGACATCTCACATGGAGTTACAAAGGAACCGGTTAAACGAAGAGGTCTGGAAAGGCCCGCCAAAGAAGGTAAAAGCCCTGTAGTTGAAAGTCTGTTCTCTCCGAGATGTATCCCGAGTAGTGCGGGGCACGTGAAACCCCGTATGAATCCGGCAGGACCATCTGCCAAGGCTAAATACTTCCTAGCGACCGATAGTGAAGCAGTACCGTGAGGGAAAGGTGAAAAGCACCCCGGAAGGGGAGTGAAATAGAACCTGAAACCGTGTGCTTACAAAAAGTCAGAGCCCGTTTTAGGGGTGATGGCGTGCCTTTTGTAGAATGAACCGGCGAGTTACGTTCCCGTGCAAGGTTAAGGTGAAGAGCCGGAGCCGCAGCGAAAGCGAGTCTGAATAGGGCGACATAGTACGTGGACGTAGACCCGAAACCGGGTGATCTACCCCTGTCCAGGGTGAAGGTGCGGTAACACGCACTGGAGGCCCGAACCCACGCACGTTGAAAAGTGCGGGGATGAGGTGGGGGTAGCGGAGAAATTCCAATCGAACTCGGAGATAGCTGGTTCTCCCCGAAATAGCTTTAGGGCTAGCCTCGGAAAACAGAGTCGTGGAGGTAGAGCACTGATTGGGTGCGGGGCCCGCAAGGGTTACCAAGCTCAGTCAAACTCCGAATGCCATAGACTTACTTCCGGGAGTCAGACAGTGAGTGCTAAGATCCATTGTCAAAAGGGAAACAGCCCAGACCATCAGCTAAGGTCCCCAAGTGTGTGTTAAGTGGGAAAGGATGTGGAGTTGCACAGACAACCAGGATGTTGGCTTAGAAGCAGCCACCATTGAAAGAGTGCGTAATAGCTCACTGGTCGAGTGACTCTGCGCCGAAAATGTAACGGGGCTAAACACACCACCGAAGCTATGGCTTGATGCTTTGCATCAGGGGTAGGGGAGCGTTGTATAAGGGTTGAAGGTGTACCGTAAGGAGCGCTGGACATTATACAAGTGAGAATGCCGGTATGAGTAACGAAAAGATCAGTGAGAATCTGATCCGCCGAAAGCCTAAGGGTTCCTGAGGAAGGCTCGTCCGCTCAGGGTAAGTCGGGACCTAAGGCGAGGCCGAAAGGCGTAGTCGAAGGACAACAGGTCGAAATTCCTGTACCACCGTAAGCCGTTATGAGCAATGGGGGGACGCAGCAGGGTAGTGACGCGGACTGATGGATGTCCGTCTAAGCAGTGAGGCTGATGTGTAGGCAAATCCGCACATCGTAAGGCTGGGCTGTAATGGGGAGCGAAAATTATAGTAGCGAAGGTCATGATCTCACACTGCCAAGAAAAGCCTCTAGCCAGGTGATGGTGCCCGTACCGCAAACCGACACAGGTAGGCGAGAAGAGAATTCTAAGGCGCGCGGAAGAACTCTCGTTAAGGAACTCGGCAAAATGACCCCGTAACTTCGGGAGAAGGGGTGCCCCGGTAGTGTGAATAGCACGAGGGGGCCGCAGTGAAAAGGCCCAAGCGACTGTTTAGCAAAAACACAGGTCTGTGCGAAGCCGTAAGGCGAAGTATACGGGCTGACGCCTGCCCGGTGCTGGAAGGTTAAGGGGAGCGGTTAGGAGCAATCCGAAGCTGTGAACCGAAGCCCCAGTAAACGGCGGCCGTAACTATAACGGTCCTAAGGTAGCGAAATTCCTTGTCAGGTAAATTCTGACCCGCACGAATGGCGTAACGACTTGGGCGCTGTCTCAACGAGAGATCCGGTGAAATTTTAATACCTGTGAAGATGCAGGTTACCCGCGACAAGACGGAAAGACCCCATGGAGCTTTACTGCAGCTTGATATTGAATTTGGGTACGATCTGTACAGGATAGGTGGGAGCCTTTGAAGCAGGAGCGCAAGCTTCTGTGGAGGCACCGTTGGGATACCACCCTGATCGTATCTAGGTTCTAACCTGGTACCGTAATCCGGTGCGGGGACAGTGTCAGGTGGGCAGTTTGACTGGGGCGGTCGCCTCCTAAAGAGTAACGGAGGCGCCCAAAGGTTCCCTCAGAATGGTTGGAAATCATTCGAAGAGTGCAAAGGCATAAGGGAGCTTGACTGCGAGACCTACAAGTCGAGCAGGGACGAAAGTCGGGCTTAGTGATCCGGTGGTACCGCATGGAAGGGCCATCGCTCAACGGATAAAAGCTACCCTGGGGATAACAGGCTTATCTCCCCCAAGAGTCCACATCGACGGGGAGGTTTGGCACCTCGATGTCGGCTCATCGCATCCTGGGGCTGAAGTAGGTCCCAAGGGTTGGGCTGTTCGCCCATTAAAGCGGTACGCGAGCTGGGTTCAGAACGTCGTGAGACAGTTCGGTCCCTATCTGTCGTGGGCGTAGGAAATTTGAGAGGAGCTGTCCTTAGTACGAGAGGACCGGGATGGACGTACCGCTGGTGTACCAGTTGTTCCGCCAGGAGCACCGCTGGGTAGCTATGTACGGACGGGATAAGCGCTGAAAGCATCTAAGCGTGAAGCCCCCCTCAAGATGAGATTTCCCAGTATGTAAGACCCCTTGAAGACGACGAGGTAGATAGGCTGGGGGTGGAAGTGCAGCAATGCATGGAGCTGACCAGTACTAATCGGTCGAGGGCTTATCCAATATGCAGGTTATACATCGCAAAGTTCGTTTCGGATCTAGTTTTCAGAGAATAATCTCTGAAATGAAAATCGGTACATCGCAGAATGTGTGTATGATTTTCAGTTCCACAATGATTTCAAGAAGCTATGCTTCGACAAATCGCGTTTGGTGGCGATGGCGGAGGGGTTCCACACGTACCCATCCCGAACACGACCGTTAAGCCCTCTAGCGCCGATGGTACTTGGACCGCAGGGTCCTGGGAGAGTAGGACGCCGCCAAGCGAACTCTTTCATCTTACATAGAAAACAGATTTTGCATGTTGACGTTGTTCGATGAATTGCATTTGCACTGCAGATGCTTAGTATTCCCTGATAGCTCAGTTGGTAGAGCACTCGACTGTTAATCGAGTTGTCACAGGTTCGAGCCCTGTTCGGGGAGCCATTAAGGCCCGTTGGTCAAGGGGTTAAGACACCTCCCTTTCACGGAGGTAACAGGGGTTCGAATCCCCTACGGGTCATAGCTATATTTATAGCTTCAAAAAGGGATGAGAATCCCAAAGGTTCGTCGGAGGATGTACTACGTTAGCAACTGCTTCGCAGTCTCGAACGTAGTGAGAGTATCCCCTACGGGTCATATATATGGAGGCTTAGCTCAGCTGGGAGAGCATCTGCCTTACAAGCAGAGGGTCGGGGGTTCGATCCCCTCAGCCTCCACCATATCTTTTCTTAATAACGACGCGGGGTGGAGCAGCCCGGTAGCTCGTCGGGCTCATAACCCGAAGGCCGCAGGTTCAAATCCTGCCCCCGCAATTATACTTTCTAACAAGAAAGTGATCTGGAACCGTGGTGTAGTTGGCCTAACATGCCTGCCTGTCACGCAGGAGATCGCGGGTTCGAATCCCGTCGGTTCCGCCATTTTTATATTTATTAATACCGTATGCGGAAGTGGCTCAGCGGTAGAGCATCGCCTTGCCAAGGCGAGGGTCGCGGGTTCGATTCCCGTCTTCCGCTCCAATATTTGCGCCCTTAGCTCAGCTGGATAGAGCGTTTGACTACGAATCAAAAGGCCGGGAGTTCGAATCTCTCAGGGCGCGCCATTATATCTTCATACTTTGCCGGCGTGGCGGAATGGCAGACGCGCTCGACTCAAAATCGAGTGGGAAACCGTGGAGGTTCGAGTCCTCTCGCCGGTATATATAACGGGATGTAGCTCAGCTTGGTAGAGCACCTGGTTTGGGACCAGGGGGTCGCATGTTCAAATCGTGTCATCCCGATCTCAGAAAATACGGATTATCTATTTAATAGATAGTCCGTATTTTTATTTTTCTTTAAAAGTTGATTCTATTCTATGCAATCACAACCTCTTAGTTCATGACAACCTATAATAAGGTATAAATATAGATCTCATTCGGTTTACGTTCAAGCGCAAAGTATTGCTGGTGCCTTAGGTTAATTTTGCATAAACCCCAGTTCTTTCGGTCACAATAGGTTTAAAAAGTGATAGAAGGGGTTCAAGTGAACACGTTTAACTTCAAAAAACAATTCAAGAGACGCTGGCGCCGATGGAAAAGAACAGTGTGGATGTCTTCAGCGTTAGTTGCTGTAGCCATACTGGCATACAGTGGTTTGCCGATTTCTTCTGCAATTGAGCGTTTATTAACAACCAATTTCAGTGAGGCTGTATCCGTAATGGGACCTGCTGCGAGTGAACAAAGGTCTGAGCAAGAAATTCAGACTTTGATGGAACAACTCGGGTCTGATCCGGACCGTTTAACGAGTGTTGTATTGGAGACTCAATATATCTGTGGGGTAGAAACGGAACAATTGGGTAAGATGGCGGTTCCTCAATTGAAGATGCTGCTCGTTCAACACCCGGATTGGGATGCTGAGGTTGAATCGGCGGAAGTGTTACGCATTAAGCAACATGTGGATGATCTTTCTCCATTATGTAAAGAGCAGGCGTATATTAGCATAGATGCTGTGGGTAATCTTAATCTTTACGAAGGACGGCCTACAGAAGAGAAAGTCATCCGTACTTTTTTTCAAATGGACGTAGGTACGTTAGAGACATCATTGCCTGAAGGTGTGTTGGAGCAGTTACAACAAGGTATCCGTGTCCAGGACAAAGATGAGTATGACAGCGTAATCTCAACGTTCAGCGATTATGCGGTAGATGAGGCCAATAAAGAATTCCGTAATGGCGGATAAAAGAACAGGCTGATCTGCATTGAATGTATCTGTTTATGTGGCCTAGAGGTGAGGTTACTGGTCGCAGGACATTTGCAGGTTATATAATATACGAAGTGAAACGAAGGACATCGAAAGATGTCCTTTTTGTCGTTCCATGACCGAAACACCTGAATATAGGAGATAAGGATTGTAGGTTACTCACGAACTCAGGCGAGTATATGAAAGGACAAAGTTTTTCCTGCCGTAGGGTCTATCTTTTGTTATAATGAAATGAACGATACATATGTTCGCTTTTGTAAGGGAGAGATGGATTTGCGTTTTTTGGGAATTGACCCGGGGATTGCGATTGTTGGTTTTGGTTTTGTGGATAAAATCGGCAGTAAGGTAACACCTGTACAATATGGCTGTATTCAGACGGAAGCTCATACCCCTGAAGAGGAACGGCTGCTTCATGTATATGAGGGCATGGTACAGCTGATTGATAAATATAAACCAGACGCGGTAGCGTTGGAGAAACTTTTTTTCAATCGTAACGTCACAACAGCGATGTCTGTAAGTCAGGCTAGGGGTGTCATGGTACTGGCTGCTGCCCAGAAGGGACTACCTATAGCTGAATATACCCCGATGCAGATTAAGCAGGCGATTGTGGGATACGGAAAAGCAGAGAAGCGGCAAGTGCAGGAGATGGTCAAAATGTTTTTGCGTTTACAGGTGATCCCGAAGCCGGATGACGTAGCAGATGCTTTGGCTGTGGCAGTGTGTCATGCACACTCATATACATTAAATTCCAAGTTGAATGAGGTATTGCGAAAATGATTGATTTCCTAAGAGGACAGTTCGTACATCTGGAGAATGAATATATTGTGCTTGATGTGCACGGCGTTGGTTATCGTGTATTCTGTCCAAACCCTTTTGCATTTGCGAAGCAAGAAGGCGAAATTATGGTGTATACTCATCACCATGTACGTGAAGATGCGATGTTGCTGTTTGGCTTTGCTACTCGTGAGGAACAGAAGTTATTTCGCAAGCTGATCGAGGTATCAGGTATTGGACCCAAAGTTGCTCTGGGTATACTCGCTGGCGGTACGCCCGACCATGTCGTGACTGCAATTTATCAAGAGAATCTGACGTTCCTGACCAAACTGCCGGGGATTGGTAAGAAAACAGCGCAGCGCATGATACTGGACCTTAAGGACAAATTGGATGGTTTCGGTGCTGCAACGTATGCAACAGGTTTGTTTGCCCCTCCTTCGGAAGAAGTGGGAAGCGGCTCTGCCTGGGATGAGGCTCGTGAAGGGCTTAAGGCGTTGGGTTATACCGACAGTGAACTGGATAAAGTTTGGCTCAAACTGAAGAAAGAAGTTACTTCGGCGGATTCTGTTGATGTGTTGATGAAACGGGCACTGCAAATGCTGTTTACGGGATAATTAATTTTGCCTCTATAATAGAGCAGTAAGCCGCATAAAAAAGGTAGGGATGAACATGGATGACCGGATTATTTCCGCGAACCTGATGATGGAGGATCAAGCTGTGGAGCTTAGCCTTCGTCCCCGGTACTTGAATGAATATATCGGGCAGAACCAGGTCAAGGAGAATTTGAAAATATACATTGAGGCGGCCAAGATGCGTAATGAGGCACTCGATCATGTGTTGTTATATGGCCCGCCTGGACTTGGTAAAACAACACTTGCCAATATCATTGCCAATGAATTGGGTGTTAACTTACGCACAACATCGGGACCTGCGATTGAACGCCCAGGTGATCTGGCTGCCTTGCTTACCAACCTGCAAGAAGGGGATGTCCTGTTTATTGACGAGATTCATCGTCTTCATCGGACGGTAGAAGAAGTGATGTATCCCGCCATGGAAGACTTTGCGTTGGATATCATGATCGGAAAAGGCCCAAGTGCCCGCTCCGTACGTCTTGATCTGCCATCCTTTACGCTGATTGGAGCTACAACCCGTGCAGGTTTGCTGTCTGCTCCTCTCAGAGACCGGTTTGGTGTTATCAGTCGGCTGGAGTTCTACACGGTGGATGAGCTGGCCTACATCGTCTCACGCGCCTCAGAGATTCTGGGAGTGGAGATTGTAGGTAATGCCGCCGAAGAGATCGCATTACGCTCCCGTGGGACACCGAGGATTGCCAATCGATTGCTAAAAAGAGTACGTGACTTTGCCCAGGTACGGGGCGATGGTATCATCACACAGGCTCTGGCAGAAGAAGCACTGCAACGTCTTCAGATTGATCCACGTGGTCTGGACGAGATCGATCACAAGATGCTCAAATCAATGATTAACAGTTTCCGGGGAGGCCCGGTGGGTCTGGATACGATTGCCGCTACGATTGGCGAGGAGAGTCAGACCATTGAGGATGTATACGAGCCCTATCTATTGCAGATTGGCATGCTTCAGCGTACACCGAGAGGCAGAATTGTAACGGACCTGGCCTATCATCATCTGGGTTTGCCAGTTCCACCGAGAGACGCCAAATAATTGTGATTATATGTCAATGAGATTTATCTTAATATACAACTTGGGACAAACATGGAGAGGAGACTGATCGTGGGGAAAGCAACACAAAGAAAGAAGTGGAGTCGGCGTTTGAAGGTTTTGGCCGCCGCTCTGTTAACGGTAGGGTGCCTGCAAGTGCCTGTATATGCTGCTGAAGGTGATGGGCAGATGATCCGGGTAGCCATGTTTGCGAACCTGGGAAGTACGTATAAATCCACTACACCACTGATTACGCTTGAGTCGAGTGGGAAATGGAATATCGGTTCGGAAAGCGGGGCGAGTATAACTCTTCCAGCAGGGCAAATCCGTTTTAGTGCGGATGGATTCCGCGTCAAAGTGTTGGAAACAGCAGATTTCAAAACGGCGGCAGCAGCTTCAAAGTTGTTGCAGGCTACGAGTGATAAACCATTGTTGTTTACAACCTCTCTGAATGGTAAATCAACCTACCAGCTCTACACCGGAAACTATGCAACAGAAGCGTTGGCTGGACAAGCGGTAGCACGTGTACAAAAAGTGGCTGCAGCCCAACTGGGTGGACAAAAACCAGCGGTTACGGGCAGCAAACGTCTTTCTGCAGGAGTATATAGTTCACTTCAAGAGGCAGAAGCTGCACAAGCATCCCTTTCATCGGCAGGAGTTACTTCCTATACGGTGCTTCAATTGGATGGAGGGAGTCAAGGCTATGCTGTATGGGTGGGTGAAGCCTCATCAGATGCTGATCTGTCTGCATTCAAGAAGAATGTGGAAGCCAGTGTTCCAGGAGTAAGTCTATCTCCCGTAAACAGTAATAGTGCTGCGCTTATCATACGTCAGGACGCGGGGTTAAGCACGGATACACTTAAAACAGCCCCTCATTACACCATTGCTGGAAGTGAAGCCAAAGCTTTTGTGCAAGGAGACGGTAGTGGAATCAAAGTGGTGGAACGTTCCGGGCGAACGTATCGCGGTGACATGGAAGTTAGCATTGTAAGCGGCGATTTGGCTTTGGTTAATGTAGTCCCACTGGAGCAATATTTATACTCTGTTGTTGGTGCAGAAGTTTATTCATCCTGGCCAGCAGAAGCGCTGAAAGTACAAGCTGTCGCTGCACGCTCTTATGCGCTTCAACAGGGAGATCGTTTTAAAATTGCCAATGTTGTGGATACCACGCTGAGTCAGGCATATAACGGAATGGGTTCAGAGAATGATAAAGTCTCCAGTGCGGTTGATGCCACCTCTGGAGAAGTTATCAAGAGCGATGGTAAAATCGTAGAAGCTGTATTCTCTTCCAATGCGGGTGGACAGACTGCTCACCCATCCGAGGTATGGAACGGAGGCGTGGGAGTGTTCAGTAATGTGGATAGCCCTGGAGATACATCGGCCCAAGCTGGATTACAGACATGGTATCATGTGCTGTTGAGTACAGGAGTCAGCGGATATATCCGAGAGGATAATGTAAAAGAATTAACGACCAAAACAGATGCGGGTTTAGCCAAAGTGACGGTTACTGCCCAAAATACCAATGTACGCCCCGTTCCGTTAATTCAATCCAATGTTGATCCGGTAGCGAAAATGAATCCAGGCAACGAGGCTGTTGTTCTGGCCAAAGTGCCACAGTCCAACGATTATGCTTGGGTAAGAGGGCCATTCACTTCAGCCCAGTTGGTTAAAACCCTCCAGGGTAAAACGACTTCTGCTGTTCCATCTTCGATCTCAACGCTTGAAGTGACCAAGCGCGGGCCATCAGGAAGAGCACTTGAAGTAACAGCCAACGGCCAGCCCATGACGGTAAAATATGCAGATACATACCGCTCGGCTTTAGGTGGATTGCCGAGTACTTTATTTGATATTGCAGGGACCGGAAGTTATACTGTATTAGGCGCTGACGGCAAAACAGCAAGCAAAACCGGCTCACAGGGTGCTGCTGTACTATCTGCCTCGGGAACAGGAACTTCATCCAGTAATGCTCTTGTGGTTATGAGTGGTGACGGCCAAGCACGAGCTGTAACTCAGGGCCAAAGCTTCATGATCATAGGTCAGGGGAATGGGCACGGATTAGGCTTGTCCCAATGGGGTGCCAAAGGCATGGCAGATGAAGGGTATGATTACCAGGCAATATTGAAACACTATTATCAAAATGTGACTATTGTTAAGGAATGAATCTAATATGAATGTGAACTTATATGATTTTGAATTGCCGGAGAAATTGATTGCACAGACGCCATTGCTTGACCGCACGGCGTCCCGGCTGCTTACCTTAAATAAGGAGAGCGGTGAAGTTAACCATCACACGTTCCCTGATATTATCGAATTCCTTCAGCCTGGAGATACACTGGTGCTGAATGATACACGTGTTCTTCCAGCGCGTTTGTTCGGAACCAAAGAGGACACGGGGGCAAAGGCGGAAGTGCTCCTGCTCAAAAACGTGGAGGGCGATCGATGGGAAGCTCTGGTTAAACCAGGCAAGAAGCTGAAAGCCGGCTCCGTTATCGTTTTTAGTGACGAGCTCAAGGCCGTCATTGATGAGGAAGGCGAAATGGGAGCGCGTTTGCTTACATTCTCCTATGATGGAATCTTTCAGGAGATTCTGGATCGTCTGGGTGAAATGCCTTTGCCTCCTTATATTAGAGAGACACTGGATGACCGGGAAAGGTATCAAACGGTATATGCAAAACACGAAGGATCAGCCGCTGCACCGACAGCAGGATTACATTTTACAGAGGAACTGTTGAATCGGATTCGGGATAAAGGAGTTAATGTAGCTTTCATCACGCTTCACGTGGGACTCGGAACATTTCGGCCGATGTCGGTAGACAATGTTGAAGAGCATGTCATGCATGAGGAATACTACTCTTTGTCTCAAGAGACAGCGGATCTGATTAATGAAACGAAAAAACGTGGCAACCGTATATTTGCAGTAGGAACGACAAGTTGTCGAACACTTGAAACGGTAGGCAGCAAGTTTGAAGACGGGCAGTTGCAAGAGAGCAGCGGCTGGACCAAGATCTTTATCTATCCGGGATATACGTTCAAAGTAATCGACGGGATGCTTACAAATTTTCATCTCCCCAAATCCACGTTGGTCATGCTGGTCAGTGCACTTGCGGGAAGAGAACAAATCATGCATGCATATGAGGAAGCAATTAAAGAACAATACCGTTTCTTCAGTTTTGGCGATGCCATGTTGATTTATTAAGATGTGAAGGTAATACGATTAATTTTTAGAGGATGATTAAAACCAATGGCAGCAATTACGTACGAACATATCAAAACCTGTAAACAATCCGGAGCTCGTTTGGGACGTGTACATACACCTCACGGTATTATTGAGACACCAACCTTCATGCCTGTGGGAACACAGGCGACAGTGAAGACAATGAGTCCCGAAGAACTGAAAGAGATGGATGCACAGATTATTCTGAGCAATACCTATCATCTGTTCCTGAGACCCGGACATGAAATTATTCGTCAAGCAGGCGGCCTACACAAATTTATGAACTGGGATCGTCCGATTTTGACTGATAGCGGCGGGTTTCAAGTGTTTTCTCTTAGTGAGATGCGCAAAATTACGGAGGAAGGCGTTAACTTCCGCTCCCATCTAAACGGAGACAAAAAATTCCTTTCGCCTGAAGTGGCAATGGAAATCCAGAATGCACTGGGTTCTGATATTATGATGGCATTTGATGAGTGCCCGCCGTATCCGGCTGAGTATGAATATGTAAAAAAATCACTTGAAAGAACGAGCCGCTGGGCAGAACGTTGTCTGGAAAGTCATGCTCGTCCTAATGATCAAGGACTGTTTGCCATCGTACAGGGTGGCATGCACGAAGATCTTCGTCGCCAGAGCGCGGCAGATTTGACTTCCATGGATTTCCCGGGTTATGCTATTGGTGGACTGAGTGTTGGAGAACCGAAACATTTGATGTATGGGGTACTGGATTACACTGTTCCTTTGTTGCCATCCAATAAACCACGCTATTTAATGGGTGTAGGTTCACCCGATGCATTGATTGAGGGATCGATTCGTGGAGTGGACATGTTCGATTGTGTTCTGCCTACCCGAATTGCCCGTAACGGAACAACGATGACCAGCCAAGGACGTCTGGTAGTTCGTAATGCCAAGTTTGCAACCGATTTTGGGCCACTAGACCCTGAATGCGATTGCTATACTTGTCGTAACTATTCAAGAGCCTATTTGCGTCATTTAATCAAAGCGGATGAAACGTTTGGCTTACGTTTGACGACCATCCACAATCTTCATTTCTTGCAGAATCTGATGCGCAATGTGCGTAAAGCCATAATGGAAGATCGTTTGCTTGATTTCCGGGATGAATTTTTCGATCAATATGGTCTTCATGACAATGACAAAGGTTTCTGATCAGGTTTTTGCGGAACCGCAGTAACAAGCATTATTTGTAAGTATAGTCGATAAGGGGGAGTTTTACATGTTCCAGGCATTACCAGCTACAACCGCTAATGCTGGCGGTGGAATTGTATCTTTGATTGTACCTTTGGTACTCATGGTTGCAATTTTTTACTTCTTGATGATTCGTCCACAGAACAAAAAACAGAAGCAACGTAATTCCATGTTAAGTCAATTGAAAAAAGGCGATAAAATTGTGACAATCGGTGGTCTTCACGGAACAATTGCTGAGATCACAGATGATGTGGTTGTATTGCGTGTAAACGATGTTACTAAACTGACTTTCGATCGTAATGCGATTAGCAGTGCAGTTGCTCGTGAAACGGCTGAATAAATCATAGATGTTCAAAAAGCCTGTAAGGCTATGAGTACGTTTGCAGCGTATTCTTCATTATCAGAGAACTGGGTCTCCTTGGAGACCCGGTTCTCTTTTTCTTTTTCTCATATAAACGTTACATCTCAATCTACTTTCTATGATCTTCGGGTGTTGACTCCAAATATGCCGCCTAGTGCAGAAATCAGGAATGCACTTGCGAGTTGCAGGCTGTCTTTCCAATTGAATGAGGCATCCAGTGCCAGAAACCCGATCAGCAATACGATTAATCCGTATACGATTCCGGTAATACCTCCGTGGTACCAGCCTCGCTCACCTGACCTCTTGCCAGATACAAATCCACCAACCAGCAAAGACAAGCCATGAACAACGTACGTATACAGGGAAAGATCCTGTTCCCGCATTCCGGTCATCCAGAGAAAGAAGGATAGAATCAGTGCGCCTAACATCATCCACACAAAAGCATGACAGAGGCCCGACAGAATCGGGTTAGACATTCGAAATGAAACCATTCGGCGAATCAACTGCATGAAGCAACCCCCTTGTACAAGTTTGAAATTAATACAGTGTATGGTCAAGCCTTCTGACTTATGAACTGAATTTTCCATTAAATGAATGGATTATATTTGCATGAGCATGTGAGCTTCAGGCCAAAATAGGGATTACGCTTCAGGTACCTGTATAAAATTCAGATCCGAAGGAGGACCCCTGTTGTGAATTTCTCAGATGTCGGAGCACATATCTTTCGAACCATGCTCATGTACTTTATTGTTTATGGCTCAATTCGGATAATGGGTAAACGTGAAATCGGGAAGCTATCCATGTTTGATCTGGTCGTATCCATCATGCTCGCGGAAATTGCGGCATTTGTTATAGAGGATATCAATAAGCCGTTATTCCATGGTATTGTACCGATGCTGACAGTACTGGTAGTACAGATTGCCATAGCTTTTCTCAGTCTCAAAAGCCGGAAGCTGCGGCTGATGATTGATGGCAAACCGACAGTGTTAATTTCCAAAGGTAAATTGCATCGAGATGAGATGCGCAAACAGCGTTACAATCTGGACGATTTGCTCCAGCAACTTCGCGAACAAAATATAGACAGCATTGGTGAAGTTGACTTCGCCATATTGGAGACAACAGGCAAGTTGACTGTTTTTTCAAAGGGGCAGAGTTCTTCGAGCGGCAACAGCGGCTCATCAGGACATAATTCCAAACAAAAAGCAAAGAAAAATAAAATAGATGGGTTTGAGAATATCAAATATGAAGGGCTGCCATTGCCATTGATCATGGATGGAAAAGTTCAGGATCAGAACCTTGAACTGATTCAGAAAACGAGATTTTGGCTTAAAAATCAGATTCAGCAAAAAGGTATTATGGACTTTAAAGACGTGTTTATCTGTTCCATCGATCATAACGAGAAAGTTTATGTAAGTTCCAAAGATGATAAAGATAACTGATGTCTAGGAACGGCGTTTAAACCAGGAACCAATAATGGGAGCACGGGAAAGATCGTGAAAATCAATCATTTTGGTCCAACCCATAACCATGAAATAAACGATTAGACCAACAAGGGGCGCTAGAAGCATTCTGATCCAAAACGGAAGCAAGGATGCAGTCTGTTCATAAATGACCAGAGTAGCGGCGCCCATGATAACCATACCAGTGCCTGTTTTGACCCAATCCATTACCTTGAAACGGAACTGTAACAGGTTGCGGACACTTCTTGCATGTAAAAGCGTAACGACCGTTGAATTCACACAAATGGCAATCACCGCACCAAATATACCGTATTCCGGACGGGAGGCGAGTACCAAAATCAATGTGATTTTGATGACAGCACCAATAAATGTATTGAGCAGTGCCTTTCCCGGACGATCCAATGCTTGAAGGGCGGCTTGAAGAGGAGCTTGAATGTAAATAAATAAAGCAAAAGGAGCCATCAGCTTAAGCATGCTTCCGATCGATGCATCATTATACAGGACAAGACACATCGGTTCGGCAAGCACATACATAAACACAGAAAATGGAGCACCTGTTACAAGTGCTAGCCGTAGCGCCTGATGCATCCGTTTATGAATGAGCGCACGGTCACCTTGAGCCGAGGCCTCAGACAATGAAGGGACAAGTGACGTGGCTAACGAGGACGTTAATGCTCCCGGTAAGAGAAGTAGCGGGATAATCATGCCCTGTAATGCTCCATACTGGGCCGTGGCGAGCCCTTTGGAGATACCTGCAATAGCTAGACTTTGAGCGGTTACAATTGTCTCAGCGAGATAGGAGAGGGAACCAACTAACCGTCCGGCAGTTACGGGTACGGAAATCGCGAGTAATCGACGCAGAAGTCCAGGCTCTGATCCGGTTGAGTTTTTTGAAATAGCAGATTTGGTTTCGATTGGAGATTCGAGTACAGGATGATGTTGATCGATATATTTCTTCTGTCTAGCATAGTTCCACAGTAATACAAGCATGCCGACGAATTCTCCGACGAGTGCTCCAAGCATGGCTCCTGCAGCAGCTTGAGCAATTCCTCGGGGTAAGAGGAGCCAGGAAAACCAGATCACACAGATAATACGAATGACCGTTTCTACGATTGATGAAACAGCCGTAGGCATCATGTTTTGTTTCCCCTGGAAATACCCTCTGTAGACTGCAGATACGGCGATGATGGCAATCATAGGGCTCATGCTGACAAACGTGTGATAGACCCTCTCATCGGTCAGCACATAACGGGTGACCCATGGAGCGAAGATAATGCACAAAAACATAAACACAACGCCAAGGGTCAGTGTGAAGATCAGGCTGATTTGTAGAATTCGTTGGGGTGAATAACGGTTGGCACCTGTATCCGCTTCGGCTACGAGCTTGGCTACAGCCAATGGAATACCGCCAGTGATTAATGTGACGAGTACGATGAAAAATGGATAGCTAAGTTGGTAGATGCCAACACCCTCTGCACCAATAACCCGTGGCAGCGCAATGCGCGGGATGAACCCGAGAATCCGATTAATAATGCCTGCGGCGAGCAGGATCATGGCTCCCTGGATAAATGTCTGTTTCTTCAAGACTACCCCTCTTTCCCGGTTGGAGTACAGATATTCATAAACGGGACAAAGCCGTCGTTCTTCATCCTATGCCAGTCCAATATCTTCTCATGACAACTTGGACACGATTAACAAAAAGATCCATCACCAGCAAGAAGGAATATGATCGGGTAAAGTCGAATGTTGTAATATTGATGCCGCATAAAGGCTTGGATGTATGAAGGGAGGCTCCCCGTTGGAAGAAATGAATGATGTGGAGTTGGAACAGTCTATAGAGATGCTCTGCCGCAGCAAAGCAGAGGAACTAAGGCTTGTCGGTTACGAATATGTCACCAGCAAAGATGTCTGGAATTGCATCAGTCATAAATATGAAAAGCAGGGCATTCCACCGCTTCACCAACTGGTGAACGACATATTGTCACTGAAAGCAACAAGCTTTATGAACTTTATGACCGTGTCTGCATACCGGGGGTCCTCTTTCTAGCGAAAGGGATCTTTTTTGTTGGAAATTGACTGCTTTTTACGGCATCGCTATAATGGGAATATTGAGAACGAAAGGGGATCTAGGAACGGCATGAAAAGAATCGTCAGTTTCATTTTGGTCGTACTTGTGACCGCAGGAGTAATGTTGGGCACAAGTCCAGGGCTGCTCAAAAATATACGCTTGGGCCTCGATTTAAAAGGAGGCTACGAGATCTTATATGAAGCAGAGCCGCTGGAACAAGGACAACAAGTCACCAAAGCATCTTTGGTGCAAACAGCAAAAAGTCTGGAGAGCCGTGCCAATGCGCTCGGAACAAGCGAGCCGGAAGTAACAACTGAAGGAACGAACCGGATCCGTTTGAAGCTGGCCGGGGTGACCGACGAGGCTGAAGTCAGAGCCAAAATGAAAGAACCTGCTGTCATGACCTTCCGCAGTAAAGCAGAGAATGACAAAGAAGGCGAATACACCAAAATCGAGCTTCGGGGAAATGAGTTCGTGGAGAATGGTGCCAAAGTGGTATTCAGCCAGTTGAACGCACCGATGATCGACATCAAGGTTAAGGACAAAGCGAAGTTTGCTGAAATCACCAAACGTTTGATTGGACAACCATTGGCAATCTATTTGGATGATCAACTGTTATCTGCACCAACCGTGCAGCAGCAGCTGAGTGATGGCTCTGCACAGATCACGGGTAACTACTCACGTGAGGAAGCCAATCAACTTCGTGATACCATTAATTTGGGCGCGTTGCCGTTGAAACTGACAGAGAAGTATTCTCAAAGCGTTGGTGCAACGCTTGGTAAACTATCTCTGGACCAGACGATTAAAGCGGGATTAATTGGTTCCGTGATTATTCTGGTGTTCATGATTGGTCTGTACCGTATTCCCGGGATTATTGCGAGCTTTGCGCTGATTACACATACGTGGCTGGTACTCGCTATCTTCTATATGGGAGAATTCGTACTTACCCTTCCGGGGATTGCGGCATTTATCCTGGGTATAGGGATGGCCGTGGATGCCAACATCATCACGTACGAGCGGATCAAGGAAGAAATGCGCAGTGGCAAGTCGATTTTGTCTTCGGTAAGAGCTGGAGGTAAAAGTTCATTCCGTACAATTATCGACTCCAACATTACAACTATTATTGCTGCATCTGTTATGTTCTTCATGGGTACTGGTGCGGTTAAAGGTTTCGCCCTCGTATTGATTTTTGACATCGTGACCAGTATTATCACGAATATTTTCTTCTCCCGCTTCCTGTTGACCCTGCTTGTGCGGGCTAACGTATTGAAGAAGCCTAAGTACTTCGGAGTGAAGGAGAGTGAAATTCGTGCGCTTTAATTGGAATTTTGATTATGTTAAAGGCAGTAAAATTGCCTATGCCTTTTCCATCATTTTGACGATTGCAGGTATCGTTAGTATTTTGGCTCTGGGATTGAATTATGCGGTAGATTTTCGTTCGGGTTCTAACGTGGACATTACGGTATCCAAGGCGATCACAACCGAACAAATCAAGCCCATTGTTAGTGACCTAGGTGTTGACACCAAGGATGTTCATATTACACCTGGTGCTGATCGGGTTAACGTTCGTTTCTCGAACGTACTGGATGAAAATCAGGAAAGCAAGTTTAAGCAAGAGTTCACCAAGCTGGACTCAACCGCTTCTTATGAAGTCAACACGGTTGACCCGGAAATGGCTAAAGAACTTGAACGTAATGCCATATACGCGGTTCTCATCGCTAGTATCGGGATTATGATCTATGTAGCGATCCGATTTGAATGGCGGTTTGGATTGGCTGCTGTAATTGCGCTCTTCCATGATGCCTTTGTAGTGATTAGTGTGTTCTCGATCTTCCGATTGGAAGTGAATCTGACCTTCATTACGGCTGTACTGACCATTGTCGGATTCTCGATCAATGATACAATCGTTATCTTCGACCGGATTCGTGAGAATATGCGTTTTGCTAAAAAGACTTCGAAAGCCGATTTGCGTGAAGTAGTCAACCGCAGTTTGGCGCAAACGATGACACGTTCCCTGAATACAACATTCACCGTGTTTGTCGCTTCGCTCTGCTTGTTTATTTTTGGTGGAGAATCCATTCGCATGTTCTCACTTGCTATGGTAATCGGAACATTGTTCGGTGCATATTCTTCGATCTATATCGCCGCTCCATTGTGGCTGGCGCTCAAAGGTAAACAAACAGAGAAACCTAAAGCAGCTGTTAAAGCATCCAACTAAACATTGTATTGTGAAGCCGCGTCTGCCAGGCGCGGTTTTGCAACTTTAGGTAGAGTATTAAGGGGGGGCATCGCCATGACCAGAGAACGTTTCCCTTCTGTTCACGCTGCCACGTGGAGCGGGATCGCCGGGAATTTGACACTTGCAGTAATCAAGGCTGGGTTCGGTTATATGGCAAACAGCAAATCGCTGCTTGCAGACGGCCTGCACTCTGCTTCAGAAGCTGCTTCTTCATTGTCCGGCCTCTTTCCCTCGAAGTCTGTACAAACCAAAAAAAAGGCTCGTAGGGAGCGGTCAAAGGAACATTCACGTATCGCGAGACCTGGAATTTCGGTATTATTATCTGTGCTCATTCTCATGGGTGGCCTGCAAATCGCCATCTCCGCTTTAGGGAGTCTGTCTGGAGATGAACCAGAATCGCTAGAAAAGTATACCCATGCCCTTGTGGTAGCTTTTGCAGCATTGGCTGTGAAAGAAGCAATCTTTCAATATCAATACCGTTATTTCCGTAAACGAAATCAATCGCAGGCTCTAGCTTATGCACAGCAACATCGTCGGGCACTCTACTGTTCACTTATTGTCTTGGTCGGTATTGTAGGTTCCATGACAGGAGAAACAATGGGTTGGAGTATTCTTCGATACATGGATCCCGCAGCTGCATTGATAGCTTCCTGTTTTGTGCTTCACAAAGGCTACAGAATGATTGTGGATACCGTATATGGTTCACTTGTTCAGGAATTGGAACAGGAAGAAGCGCTTGACTTCAAAGAGACGGTGCAGCGTGTATATGGCATTATTACGATTGAACATCTGGTAGCACGTGAACAGGAACATGATGTTACGATTGAACTGGTCATTAGTGTGAACCCTAGAATTTCCGTGCTCGAGGCACAAGAGATTGCGAACCGGGCGAAGACACTTCTCTTAACTCGTTTCAGTCATGTGAAAGAAGTACAGATCCAGGCTGTACCTTATGATCCTGGATATCCTTATAAATCCAATCATGAACTGCCAGATCCTGAAGCGACATTAATTCAATAATGAAGCTTGGTCCAGTAGATCAGGAAAGGAGCGTTATCATTGCTTTATTCGCAATACCGGTGGAACACACCGAATATCGATTTGGAGGCGGCTGCGGGACTCTCGCAGGCGCTTTCCGTTTCATCACTTGTTGGACGTTTGCTGGTCAGTCGCGGGGTTTATAATGAATCAGAGGCAGAACAATTTCTGCATCCTGATCTTAATCAGATGCATGATCCTTATCTCCTTCTAGGCATGAAAGAAGCTGTGCCCCGAATCCAGCTGGCTATTGAGCGTGAAGAACATATTTTAATATATGGGGACTACGACGCGGACGGTGTATCCAGTACATCCCTGATGATCCATCTGATGCGTTATCTTGGTGCTTCTTATGATATCTATATCCCTCATCGTTCCAATGAAGGTTACGGGTTACACAATCATGCCTTGGATTGGGCTCATCAACAAGGAGTCACGCTGGTGATTACGGTAGATACCGGAATCAGTGCGGTAGAGCAGATTGCTTATGCTGCAACACTGGGAATGGAAGTCATTGTGACGGATCACCATGAACCACCTGAAGTTTTGCCTAAGGCTTATACGCTCATTAATCCCAAACTCCCGGACTGTCCGTACCCATTTAAAGGGTTAGCAGGTGCGGGTGTAGCATTGAAGCTGGCTCAGGCATTGATCGGAGAAGTGCCTGGAGAATGGATGGAAATTGCCGCTATTGGTACGGTTGCGGATTTGATGCCTTTGGAAGGCGAGAACCGGGTTATCGTCAGTTATGGTGTTGAGTCCATGCGAGGGACACGTCTGCCTGGTGTAAGTGCTCTGCTAGAAATTAGTGGCGTAGATCAAACTCAGGTCACCTCAATCAATATTGCCTTTGCAATGGCTCCGCGTATTAATGCAAGCGGACGTCTGGATCATGCTGGGCGAGCCGTATCGCTGCTTACAACCGAGGATCTGGATGAGGCACACACTTTGGCAGGCCAACTGGACTTGCTGAATCGTGAAAGGCAACAGGTTGTTGAGGGCATACTTCTGGAAGCGACAGCTCAGTTGGAACAGAAAATCCAGCTTAATTCCGGAGCATTGCCGGACGTCATCGTTTTAGCGGGAGAAGGCTGGAATGTTGGCGTTGTAGGTATTGTTGCTTCCAAATTACTTGAACGGTATTATCGGCCAACACTTATCCTGGGCATTGACCAGGAGAGTGGCGCTTGTAAAGGCTCAGCACGCTCCATAGAGGGGCTGGACATCTATGAGGCATTAACTGCTTGCAAACACACGATGGACCATTATGGTGGTCATCCAGCTGCAGCAGGCATGAGCCTTCATCGGGATCAACTTAAAGATCTGGAAGCCGGACTGAATGAGTTTGCGGCATCCGTGTTGACGGAGGAGGACTTTGTACCCCATCGTCTTGCAGATGACGAATGCAGAATCAGTGATGTGCCATTGCAGGTCATTCAAGAGATCGACAGGCTCCAGCCGTTTGGCATGAGTAATCCATCTCCACGTTTTGTATTGCGCAGTGTGACTGTAAAAGAAACACGAACGATGGGACGGGAAAAACGTCATCTTAAATTGGTTCTGGAACAGGATGGTCAGCAATTGGAGACGGTAGCCTTTGGCAAAGGAGCATTAGCTGAATTTCTGCCGCCAGGCTCCATCATTGATGTTATGGGCGAATTGTCCGTAAATGAGTGGAACGGGATGAGGAAACCACAATTAATGCTGCAGGACATCCAGGTTCCACATGCGCAAGTTTTTGATTTGCGAGGTAGTACGGAGCCTCTGAACGCGATGAAGCAGTTCTTGAGTTCGCTTGAAATACATTTGCGATACAAGTCAGGCTCAATTGGTGCCATCGTTCGGAAAGAAACGAATGTTTCCGAGGGAAATTCATTGTATGAACCGTGCCTTTGGGTATATGATAGAAAGGTCGGTTTGTTTCCGTGCAATGCTGCCGCGCAGCATTATGGGCAGGAACAGGTCCGGACGTTATTTGTGTTTGATACGCCGGAAACCCCGGAACAACTTGATGCAATGCTGGCTTTATTCAGCGGAGCCGAGAATATCATCCTTCTGCACGGATCAGGCAACCGCCGAGATCGCCTTCAGATGCCTTCCAGAGAACTCTTCAAGCGTATTTATATGCTGGTGTCCAAATGGAGAGCTGAACCCGTGGAGGAACAAGAGATCACTCCTGTGCTCAGTCGTCAGTGTGGCTGCTCGCCGCGCATGATTACCATGATGTTGGATGTTTTTGAGGAGTTATCGTTCATAACCCGAGAAGCTGGAAAGATTGTGTTTGTGGATAACCCACCCAAGCGTGAGCTAACCGCTTCGCGTCAATATCAGGCGCTGGAGAGCATGGCCGAGACAGAGCAGGTGATGCTGGATGCATCGACCCCTCAACTGACACAATGGATGATATCCCGGATGAAGGGCGTATCTTAGATAGAAGTTGTGCTATTTATTTTAGGAGGAGATTATTTTGGATTTTAAAGATTATATTCGTGTCATTCCTGACTTTCCACAACCGGGAATCAGCTTCAAAGACATTACGACATTGTTGAAGGATGGAGAAATGTACCGCAAGGCGATCAATGAGCTGAAAGTAATGGTTTCGGATCTCAAAATTGACGTTATTGCTGGACCTGAAGCACGTGGATTCGTTGTGGGCGCTCCTCTGGCGTACGCTCTGGGTGTCGGTTTTGCTCCGATCCGTAAAAGTGGAAAATTGCCTGGAGAGACGATCGAAGTCGGTTATGATCTTGAATATGGCAAAGATACGCTTGCTATGCATACAGATGCGATCGAAAAAGGACAAAATGTCCTGATTGCGGATGATCTGCTGGCGACAGGCGGAACTATTGCTACCTCCATTAACCTGATTGAACAATTGGGTGGCAAGATTGTAGGTGCAGCATTCCTGATTGAGCTGTCTGATCTGAATGGACGTGCAAAATTGCCGGGGATTGATGTATTTACATTGATGAACTACTAGAATTCTGGCATTTATTGCTGTTAAATCACGTGAACTGGATCTCCCGTTTCCCGGGAAATAATATACAGCATTAACTATTTACAAAAAAAGCCTGTCCCTCAACCCGTTAAGGTTAGAGAGCAGGCTTTTTGCATTGTACGATGTATAAGATGAAGAATGAATAAACATTGTTCGTTCAAAATTAGTCGGCAAGAAATCAATCCGGAGTTTTCTCGGTTAAAGGCTGTTTCTCCGTTTGATCATTCGACCAACCCAGTACTTCAAATAATTTAAACAACAAGCTCAGCAGAATTCCGACGATGGTTGCCAGAGCCATTCCCTTGAGATGAATACCATAAAATGTGATCTCAGTACCACTGAGTCCGATGACGAGTACAAGGGTAGTTAGCAACAAGTTGGTAGGTTTGGCAAAATCCACTTTCTGTTCGACCAGAATACGCAAACCGGATGCCGCAATTACTCCGAACAGAAGCAAAGACACACCACCCATAACTGGAACGGGAATGTTAGCTATAAGTGCCGAGAACGTACCTGAGAACGAAAGCACGATCGCGATAACGGCAGCGCCGCCAATAACATACGTCGAGTAAACCCGTGTCAGAGCCATAACACCAATATTCTCACCATAAGTTGTATTCGGTGTGGATCCTACAAAACCGGAAAGAATAGTTGAAACGCCGTTCCCAAGCAGGGAGCGATGCAGACCTGGGTCCTTGGACAGATCTTTGCCCACAATGCTGCTCGTTACAAGCAGATGTCCGATGTGTTCAACAATGACAACAAGGGCGACAGGCAAAATGGTAAAGATGACAGACCAGTCAAATGTCGGTGTCGTTACAGTAGGCAGCGAGATAAAGTCAGCGTTCGCTATATTCCCGGTTTTTACCTCACCCATAAAGTATCCAAGCACGTAACCGGATACAATCCCGATTAGAATGTGAATGATCTTGGGGAACCCACGGAAGGTTACTGCACCAATAACAGTGATACCAAGAGTAACCATGGCTAAAATAATTGGTTTGGCTTGAGGTACCCAGTCTGGGTTCTCAGCAGGGTTTGAATTGATCAGCCCAGCCATTCCGGCTGCTACAGGGACAAGCTCGAGACCGATTAGGGCAACAATAGCACCCATAACCGCTGGTGGGAATACCACGTTAATCCAGCCTGTTCCCGCATACTTGATGATAAGAGCCACAATGCAGAAAATAACGCCCGTTACAATGAACGCTCCAAGTGCCATGGAGTATCCGTTATCAGGGTGTGCTATTAACACGGAAGAAACAGGTGCGATAAAAGCAAAGCTTGACCCCAGATAGGCCGGAATCTTTCCTTTACACATGAGTATGTACAGCAATGTTCCAATTCCGTTCATAAGCAAGATCATACTTGGATCGACACCGAACAGATTCGGCACAAGTACCGTGCTGCCAAACATGGCGAACAAATGCTGGAGACTCAACAGTGAGCCTGAGCCAAGCGGCATTTTTTGATTAACCTGAATTTCACGTTGCAATGAATGTTCATCTCCTTTTTTCCGAAACACAAATCTTCAATATAGTACAGAGTTTCTCTTCATTTAGCAATAACATTTTTCCACTAAGCGCAGATAAAGTATTTTTATTTTGCGAATGGATCCTTCTATTTCGGTAAATAACGGTAATAATACATAATAAATGAGGATGATTTCCAACCTCTGTTGAATATCGGACAACAACTTTGGCGAATGACACATAACGTATAAAAAAATTGGATATGTGCTCTTATTCGTCAGTAGTTGACGGGAAACGGGCGAAGCGTCATAATTATAGGAAATTACTTTTACGGGGAACCTGTGTTGATATCATGTCACGGGTTCCATTTTGTATAGAAAGGACACGGAACAGATCAGAATGGGCATAGAGCAATTACTCGAGAAGGCCGGGGCATATATCAAAGAACCCGATCTGGTGCGCATACGTGAAGCTTACGAATTTGCTGATCAGGCCCACCATGGACAGACGCGAAAATCGGGAGAACCGTATATTCTGCATCCGCTTGCGGTTGCCGATATTGTTGTAAACATGCAGATGGACACCATCTCCATAATTGCAGCGCTTCTTCATGATGTAGTAGAAGATACTACGGTTTCACTTGAAGAAATCCGCAATCATTTCGGCAATACGTGTGCCATGCTTGTTGACGGCTTGACGAAGCTGGAACGTATTCAGTTCCGCTCCAAGGAAGAACAGCAGAACGAGAACTACCGCAAAATGTTCATCGCCATGGCGCAGGACATCCGTGTCATCGTGATCAAATTGGCTGACCGTCTGCATAATATGCGGACACTCAAGTTTCAGTCGGAAGAAAGTCAACGTCGGATTTCATATGAAACGTTGGAGATTTTCTGTCCGATTGCGAACCGTCTGGGTATATCTGCAATTAAATGGGAAATGGAGGACATCGCCCTCCGTTATTTGAATCCGCAGCAATATTACCGAATTGCCAACCTGATGCACAAAAAGCGTGCGGAACGTGAGCAATATATTGATACGGTTATGGACGGTATTACGAGCAAACTGGATGAGATGGGAATTCAGGCAGATCTGTCTGGTCGACCTAAGCACATCTACAGTGTGTTCAAAAAAATGACAACGAAAAACAAACAGTTTAACGAGATTTATGATCTGCTTGCGATTCGTATTATTGTGGATAACATCAAGGATTGTTATGCTACCCTCGGTATTATACACACGTTATGGAAACCAATGCCTGGACGTTTCAAGGACTATATTGCGATGCCGAAGGCAAACATGTATCAATCGCTGCATACCACAGTCGTAGGTCCGAATGGGGAACCAACTGAAGTCCAGATCCGGACATGGGATATGCACCGCACCGCTGAATTCGGTATTGCTGCCCACTGGGCCTACAAGGAAGGCGCTACGAACGGAAACGGAAATAATTTTGAAGATAAAATTACGTTCTTCCGCGAGATTCTTGAACTTCAAAATGAAGCGCAGGATGCGTCTGAATTTGTAGAATCGCTTAAAATGGATTTCTTCTCTGATCTGGTGTTTGTATTCACGCCAAAAGGTGAAGTTATCGAATTGCCTACTGGATCTGTTCCATTGGATTTTGCATATAGAATCCATACAGAGGTGGGTAATCGGACAATTGGTGCCAAAGTAAATGGTCGTATCGTTCCACTCGATTATCATCTCAAAACAGGCGATATCATTGAAATTTTAACGTCCAAACATTCTTATGGACCGAGTCAGGACTGGCTTAAAATTGCAAAATCCTCTCACGCACGAGCGAAGATCAAGCAATGGTTCAAGAAGGAACGGCGGGAAGAAAACGTTGAAAAAGGACGCGACAGTTGTGAACGTGAACTTAAGCGCATGGGACTTGATCCATCTGCCTGGATGACAGACGATAAGTTGCAGGAAGCAGCCAAAAAGTATGCCTTCAATGATATTGAGGATATGCTCGCAGCTGTTGGCTTCGGTGGCATTACGGCTGCACAGATCGTGACCAAAGCAACGGAGAAACTTCGCAAGGAGCAGGAAGAATCCAGTTTGCTTGAACTGAACTCCGAGATGCGTGAGCTGAAGCCTGCACCTGAACGCAAAAACCGTCCGACCAATGGCATCCGTGTCAAAGGTATAGACAATTTACTTGTTCGCTTTGCGCGCTGCTGTAACCCTGTACCAGGGGATGCTATTATCGGGTATGTTACACGTGGACGTGGGGTTTCGGTGCATCGAACGGACTGTCCAAATATTCCGTCCAGTACGGATGGGGAAGAAGCAGCTCGCGTCATTGAAGTCGAGTGGGAAGAGAATATTGAAGCAAACTACAGTGTGGATATTGAGATTACGGGCCACGATCGTAACGGCTTGCTCAATGAAGTGCTTCAGGCTGTTTCCGAAAGTAAAACCAATATATCTGCCGTCACCGGGCGTACAGATAAAAATAAATTAGCATTGGTGCACGTCACAATTCTGATTCGTAATACGGAGCATCTGCATTCGGTTGTGGAACGGATCAAACGGGTGAAAGATGTTTATTCGGTGCATCGGATTATGCAGTAAGGAGCCTGTAAGATGAGGGTGCTTGTACAACGCTGTAAAGAGGCCCAGGTGTCCGTTGGAGACGAGCTGACGGGGAGAATTGAATCCGGATTGATGTTGCTCGTGGGAATTACACATGAGGACACGGAGAAGGATGCCATCTATTTGGCAGACAAAATTGCTGGACTCCGAATCTTTGAGGATGAGCAGGAAAAGATGAATCTCAGTCTGATGGATGTGGGCGGGGCTGTATTATCTGTCTCACAATTTACATTGTACGGAGATTGCCGCAAAGGAAAACGCCCAAGCTTTGCAGCTGCAGCCAGACCTGAAGCGGCAGAATTGTTGTATGAAACGTTTAATCAGCTGCTACGTGATAAAGGAATTCAGGTGGAAACCGGACGTTTCGGAGCGATGATGGATGTGACTTTCACGAATTGGGGACCAGTGACATTAATGCTTGAAAGCCCTATTCGTCAAGAAACGCATGCATAATTGATTGGGGAACAGGCCATAATGAGGGATAATTCGGTTCATTAACATAAGATGATCAAAGGAGTATCCCAACCATTATGCGCCAATCCGTCAAGGAAACACGTTCCCGAATAGAACCTCTGCTTCTGCCTGGAAACCTGTATGAGTCCCTGAAGCTTGCCCGAGCTGCTGCCGAGTGTGCAACAACGATCTGGGCCCTTCAGGATTCGGATAAAGGTGAGCAGAGCCGTCTTCCGCGTGACTGAGTGCTGAACATTTGGAATGAATGAAAAGTCTTGATTCGATCATCGAATCAGGGCTTTTTTTGTTATGGAACTTAACTGTTTCTGAATCGGATCACCTAATCAAAGTCAAAATAATACAGGCTCGTCATGTTATAAACGGCTCTGGTTAGGGTAATAACAGAACGAGGCACGATGGCGTGCCAGGTTCAGTATTTATTACGGGCAATGAACAAGAAATATACACCAACAATTTCTGCGAATACCCGATTCAAGAAGTTTCGAACACGGAAAGGAGAACATACGTTATGAGTAAAGTTGCTTTTTTATTGGCGAATGATTTCGAAGATTCGGAAATGCAGGTTCCATATGATGAGGTGAAAAAAGCCGGGCACGACGTGGAAATTATCGGCTTGAAGGCAGGAGAGACGCTGAAAGGTAAAGGTGGTAAAGCCACCTATACTTCGGACAAAGCGATCGCTGAGGTTTCGGCTTCGGATTACGACGCAGTTGTCATTCCAGGTGGGTCTTCTCCTGAAAATTTGCGTACGGACGCACATATCCTGAAATTCGTAACGGAGATCAATAGTGCGAAGAAACCTATCGCTGCGATCTGCCACGGTCCGCAAATTCTGGCAAGTGCCAATTTGTTGAAAGGCCGTACGATTACCTCCTATCCACCGCTCAAGGATGATATGGTGAACGCAGGGGCAGAATTCAAGGATCATGAAGCTGTAGTCGATGGCAATTATATTACATCCCGTACGCCAGCCGATGAACCAGCATTTGTTCGCGAGTTGTTAAAAGTCATTTAACAACTTGGAACGGACCGTACTTTAATGTGATTGCTGATTAAAATGTAGATTAAAGCTCAAAGCTTTTAATTTTCGTTATTCCAAGCATTTATTCCGATAAAGGAGGGTTTGACATGACAAAACATATTCAGGCGTATTTTCGGACCGAGGACGAGGCAGAGGGGGCTAGAACCTCACTTCAGACGTTCCGTACAGAGCATTTGGAAGTAGGGCAACTGGATAGCGCGGTTGGCAGAGACAAACGGATTATGGTACCTCTGGTGCCTTATAACACAGCGGGTGGCGTAGGGACCAATGGAGCCATGGGTGTGGGTGCAGCACCTGGGGTGCCGGCCAGCGAAAATGTAATCCCGGTCGTCAGCAATGTGGATCGTGATACCGAGCGAGGTACCCGAGAAAATGTGAATGAGGATGGCGATCTGTTGAATGCGGCGGATGTATCCTCGGCTGATTATGACGACCTGCATTATGTTTTGTCTGCCAAAGTAAGGGATGAGGATTATGAGGAAATTGTTCATAAACTTCGTTCCAACCAAGCTTATGTGGAAGAATTGAATTAATAATTACAATGAAGCCCTTGCAGTGCCTGATTTCAATGTCAGGACACTCTGCTGGGGCTTTTTGGATAGAACAACAAATTATAAAGCGCTATCATTTTTGTAATATTACTGTAATATTAGTTACATAAGCCTTTAACATAGCCCGTTTATAATAACACACATGACCCCCTTTTTTTATATATCCTTTGAGCCTGCACACCGTGTGCAGGTTTTTTTTTTGAGATGAGAATTTATATGTTTTGGACGAAGCTTACCCCGTATTCAAATTTTTGCTAGAATAGAGAAATGGGTTTAAGTATTTTAAAGCGAATTATTTTCATAGTTGGGCTTCATTGGACGGTAAATCAAGCTTCCAGCAATTGGGCTCAGACGAATCCAATCCTATGATAGAGAGTGTGAGGAATTCATAGCCAGAGTGATCGTCATATTCTAGATGAACCTATACTCGCTGAAACGGCCCCGCCCTTCTACAAGGGCGGGGCAACCGTTTCTGCTTGATTGCTGGAAATTGTAAGTCATATAGAATGCCTTGTATGAGAAATGACACCTGGAATTCTAAAGCAACAGTGTTCTCATGCAAATGGCTAGTGACAGATTTAAGGGGGAATTAGTTTTGAGTAAGGTTGGAAGAAATGATTTATGCCCATGCGGAAGCGGGAAGAAATATAAGAAATGCTGTCTGGGCAAGGAGCCCTCTGCGGTAGAATCGATATTGGGGCTGATATCAACGGAGCAACCGGTCCAGGAAGCCTCGATTCAGCCTGAGAGCAAGCTGACCCTGACCAAGCTGAAAAAGATGGTGGCGAGCGAACTGAAATGGGAGCATCCGGCTCACGAACAGCTGGCACTGCAGCTTATTGAGGATATGAGAAACCAATACGAGCGGGAGCTGATTTTGGAAGCTCTGATGCTATGGAATGGCTATTCCCGTCAGACCCAGCCTACTGTCAAGAAGACAGGCTCGTTCTGCGCCGCAATCGAGTATTTGCTGTCCGAGGAATACGGATTCAATGTCTCAAAGGCTGAGCTGGCCTCTAAATATGAGGTAGCAACAGCAACGATCTCCCGGAAGGTTAAGGAGATGTTTAATTACATCGAAGAATATGGCATGGGCGGCGAAACTGATGAGCTGATGATGCTGAACAGCCCAGGCACATCGAAGGATAAAGCGCAAGCTCTGCTACATAAGGCGATGGAAGCCAGTTCTGCCAAACGCAGAGTACAGCTGGCGGAAACGGTACTGGAGATGTATCCTGACAGCTCTGATGCGTATCTTATTCTGGCTGAGGAGTCGGACAATGAGCAGGATGCACGAGCTTTCCTCAAGGACGGAATCGCTGCTGGCAAACGCGAACTTGGCGAACTGTTTTTTGAGAAGAACAAAGGGGACTTCTGGAGGCTTCATGAGACCCGTCCATATATCCGGATATGCAAAAGCTACGCCGAATCCTGCTGGTTTGGCGGAGATACCAAAGAAGCGGCACAAATCCTAGAGCATATTTTGGAGCTTAATACGGAAGACAATACCGGGGCGCGTTACCTGCTCGCTGCTGTGTATTTGTACAGCAACCAATTGAAGCAGGCAGAGCAACTGATGGAGAAGTATGGGAAAGGTGACGCCGCAACCGCCTTTGCGTATGACAAGATCATTCTGGAGTACAAGAGGAATGGAATTACCGCCCAGCTCAACATGTTGTACCGTGTGGCCAGGGATGTGAACAAACATGTGCCTGATTATCTGCTGGGTTTGAAGCGGCTGCCGCATAACCTCCCTGATTTTGTCGGAATGGGCAATTCCGACGAAGCGATTGAATATGTCATTATGCATTCCCGTCTATGGGCGAATGTGCCGGATCTGCTGAAGTGGATGCTGAAACAATAGAGATAGAGATATAAGAAGGCAATAGAAGTTGGAATTCATTTGGTGAAACCAGCTTCTATTAGCCTTGATTTCTATGGACTCCGCATCCCGTACGGCGTGTGAAAATTGTTTTCTAATGCTATCTTTTGGTGTTAACCCTTGACTTTAGCACTGCGGTTCATTACAATCAGAAAATAAATTAACTTTAAACGTTATATAATAACATGTAATCATATAACTTGATGATTTGATGACGGGACCAAGTACTCCGTGCCCACATGAACAGAGAGGAATCCCTTGGCTGTAAGGATTCTCTTGATGAGCGGACGAATGACTTCCCCGAGAACAGACAGCGAACACATTGGATTTATATCTGATGGTTATTAGCTGGCCTGCGCAGGACGTGCGTTATACGTAGAGCGGAATGATCTGTTTGATCGGATTGCCTGGAGCAACCTTAGATCATCACATGATCACCTGAACGGCGAAAGTGTCAGGGATTCCGGAATGTGGGTGGTACCACGGGTGAATGTGTAAACACAATCCCTCGTCCCTTTGTCTACTGTTTATACAGCGACAGGGCGAGGGATTTTTTTGTTATACAGAGAAAAATAGATGCTGGAGGGATGAAAGATGGCTTTTCAAAAACCGACTGGAACGCAGGACTTGCTACCTGGTGTTGTGGAAAAGTGGCAGTTCGTAGAGGAAAAAGCGCGTGATCTGTGTCGCCGTTTTAATTACCGCGAGATTCGCACACCGATCTTCGAACAGACTTCTTTATTTGTACGAGGCGTTGGGGAAACAACCGATATTGTTGAAAAAGAAATGTACACCTTCAATGATAAAGGGGACCGCAGCATGACCCTTCGTCCGGAGGGTACAGCGGGTGTTGTCCGCGCTTATGTGGAAAATAAAATTTATGGCGAACCGGATGTGAGCAAGCTCTATTACATCGGTCCGATGTTCCGTTATGAACGTCCGCAAGCAGGTCGCCAGCGTCAGTTCCACCAGTTCGGTGTAGAAGCTATCGGAGCCCTTGATCCAGCGATCGATGCTGAAGTCATTGCGCTTGGGTATCAACTGTGTGTAGAACTGGGATTGAAAGATGTCAAAGTCGAGATCAACTCGGTGGGTAACCCAACGAGCCGTGCAGAATATCGCGAAAAACTGCTTGGATTCCTCAGACCGATGAAGGACAGCCTGTGCAAGGACTGCCAATCCCGGATGGAACGTAATCCGCTGCGTGTGCTCGACTGCAAAGTTGATCAGGACAAATTCGTAGGGGCACCTTCCATACTGGATAGTCTGGATGAAGAATCATTGAACCACTTCGCTAAACTGAAAGAGTATCTGGATGATTTTGGCGTAGATTACGTGGTGAACAATCGTCTGGTACGCGGCTTGGATTACTACACATTGACTGCTTTTGAACTGAAAGCCCAAGGCATTGGCGCGATTGATACAGTCGGCGGTGGGGGCAGATACAACGGCCTCGTTGGAGATATCGGTGGACCAGATCAGCCTGGTATTGGTTTCGGTATCGGTCTGGAGCGTATTCAACTGATTCTGGAACACCAGAACATTGATGTTAGTTCCCTTGCTCCACTGGATGTATATTTTGTTGCTCTCGGTGAAGCTGCCGATCGTGAAGTCAACCGTCAACTGTTTAAGCTTCGTCAATCCGGTCTGTCCGGTGAACGCGACTATCTCGGTCGCAAGATGAAGGCCCAGATGAAATCAGCTGACCGGTTCAAAGCCCGTTACACTGCCATTCTAGGTGATGATGAACTGGAACGCGGGGAAATTGCCCTGAAGTCCATGGATACAGGTGAACAACAAACGGTGAAGCTGGATGATCTGGTATCAGCTATACGTGGAAGTAAATAAGCGCGAGTGAGTTTGAAACTGTAAAATAACAACAATTGATCCGGCAAAATTACTGAGGTTCACCAATGTTTCCGATTAATCGGAAGTTGGCGGGTCAGAGGTAACTGCCTTTTCGAATAATATCGTCTTCACGCAACCGCACTGTTGAAAAGCGGGCTCTGCCCGCACATACAGAACGGAAATTCACATAAGAGGAGTTTGGTTATGAAAAGAAGTCATCATTGCGGCGCATTAACACCCGCACACATCGGTGAGACCGTAACATTGAACGGCTGGGTACAGACCCGCCGTGACCTGGGGGGCGTACTGTTTATCGATCTGCGTGACCGCAGCGGAATTGTACAAGTTGTTTTCAACCCGGCTTACTCTGGCGAAGCATTGCAAATCGCTGACAGAGTGCGGAGCGAGTACGTTATCGCAGTAACAGGTAAAGTGGTTAAACGTGACGAAGAGACCGTAAACAAAAACTTGCCTACAGGCGAAATCGAAGTGCAAATTACCGAGATTGAAGTACTGAACGCGGCAAAAACTCCTCCATTCTTCATCGAAGATGGTGTGGAAGTCGATGAGTCCCTTCGTTTGAAATACCGTTACCTGGACTTGCGTCGTCCGGAAATGTTTGAAACATTGAAATTGCGTTCCAAAGCATCCAAAGTGTTCCGTGATTATCTGGATGGAGAAGAATTCGTTGAAGTAGAAACACCGATTCTGACCAAGAGCTCCCCGGAAGGTGCGCGTGATTATCTCGTACCAAGCCGTGTGCATGAAGGTGAATTCTTCGCCCTGCCGCAATCCCCACAAATCTACAAACAATTGCTGATGGTCGGCGGACTTGAGCGTTACTATCAGATCGCTCGTTGTTTCCGTGATGAAGATTTGCGTGCGGACCGCCAACCGGAATTCACCCAAGTCGACATCGAGACTTCCTTCCTGCAACAGGATGACCTGCTGCCAATGATGGAAGAGCTGATGGCCAAATTGCTGCGTGAAACGAAAGGTATTGAGCTGGAACTGCCTTTCCAACGGATTACGTATGCAGATGCAATGGGTAAATACGGTTCAGACAAACCGGATCTGCGTTTTGGCATGGAACTGGTAGAAATGAACGATATCGTAGCAAACAGTGGTGTGAAAGTATTTGCTTCTGTCATCGAAAAAGGTGGAGAAGTGAAAGTTCTGAACGCCAAAGGCTGTGGTACATGGAGCCGTAAAGAAATCGATGACCTGGGACCATTCGCAGCGCGTTACGGTGCAAAAGGATTGGCATGGATTCAAGTAAAAGATGGCGAGTTCAAAGGACCAATCGTGAAGTTCTTTACGCCAGAAGAGATCGAAGCAGTCAAAGAACGTACTGGTGCTGAAGAAGGCGACTTGTTGCTCTTCTCTGCTGACACCAAAAAAGTGGTTGCAGATGTACTGGGCGCACTTCGTCTGAAAATTGGTCGTCAACTGGGCCTGATCGATGACAGCAAATTCAAATTTGCTTGGGTTGTTGACTTCCCATTACTCGGGTACGATGAAGATGCGAAACGTTATGTAGCGGAACACCATCCATTCACACGTCCTAAAGACGAAGATGTGCATCTTTTTGACACAGATCCAGGTGCTATTCGCGCTCAAGCCTATGACCTCGTTCTGAATGGTTATGAAGTGGGCGGCGGTTCGATGCGTATCTACAAACGTGATGTTCAAGAAAAAATGTTCGCTGCTCTGGGACTTTCTCCGGAAGTAGCCAACGAGAAATTCGGTTATCTGCTCGAAGCATTTGAATATGGAACGCCACCACACGGCGGAATCGCTTTTGGTCTCGACCGTCTGGTGATGCTGCTGGCAGGTCGCACGAATCTGCGTGAAACGATTGCCTTCCCGAAAACGGCAAGTGCAACGGATCTGCTCATGAATGCACCTTCAGAAGTGGATAACTCCCAATTGGAACAACTTCACATCCGCGTAGCCCGTAAACCGGTGGCGGAAAAGAAATAAAGGAGGCATCGATTCTCAATGCTCCATCAATTTTCAAGAACAGAATTGGCAATCGGACCTGAGGGTCTGAACGCTTTGAAAAATAGTACAGTAGCTGTGCTCGGCATCGGCGGCGTAGGCGGTATTGCAGTGGAAGCTCTCGCCCGCAGCGGTGTTGGCCGTATCATTCTGATTGATAAAGACGTGGTGGACATCACCAACATCAATCGTCAGATTCATGCTTTGACCACGACCGTTGGTCAGAAAAAAGCAGATCTGATGGTGGAACGAGTGAAGCTCATCAATCCAGAGTGTGACGCGATTGCACTGAATATGTTTTACACGGAAGAAACGTATGAGGAATTGTTCAAGTATGAGCTGGATTATGTGTTGGATGCTTCGGACACGATTATTTACAAAATCCATCTCATCAAGGAATGCTTGAAACGGAAGATTCCGGTTATTTCCAGCATGGGTGCGGCGAACAAAATGGACCCAACGAAATTCCAGGTTGCGGATATTTCGAAAACGACCATGGACCCGATTGCCCGTGTTGTCCGCACAAAACTGCGGAAAGAAGGTATCAAAAAAGGTGTGAAAGTGGTCTTCTCCACCGAAGAACCATTGAAACCGCGCGCAGATGTAACGCAGAAAATTGTTCCTGAGAATGCGCCGGAAATTCGCAAGGCCAAACAGCCACCAGCGAGTAACGCCTTTGTTCCTCCTGTAGCCGGACTGATCATGGTCAGTGTGGCCGTCAAGGAACTGATCGAAATCGCAGAGAATAAGCAGCAGTAATCTGTTTGTGAATGAAAAGCGTAGGTGCCGACAAGGTACCTACGCTTTTTTTGCATGCGCAAAACCTAAACAAATGTCAGGGTTACGTGATGTACTTCAATCCCAAAAGCGTGTATGATATGTGATGCTGCGCGAAATGATGATAAATACATAGAGAAATCGCAGCTATATAAGATGAATATAAGATTTACACAAGAACGAAGAGGACATAAAAACCTGAGAAGCGAAGCGTGCGCTTAATAGCTTTCTGAAAGAAAGCTACATCGGAAGCATACGCTATCACCGGATTTAACTTAAAAACATAAATCTAAAAATCTGGGGATAACAGCGATCGGAAGGTTGTTCTGTCCGCGCAATGGTAGAGTGTAAATACTTTTGTTCGGCTTACATCGAGAGAGGGGAACGGAACGAATGAAACAAGGATGGGTGACCAGACGTCTTGGCATGGAGCCGGGGGACCAGTGGAAGAAGGAAATTGTGGCGGGAGCCATTTCCTATTTTGCCGTGGTTTATATCGTAATGGTCAATGCAACAATTCTGGCTGATGCTGGAATGCCGCTACAGGCGGCTATGGTGGGTACTCTGCTGACGTCCATTGCAGGTTGCTTGCTGATGGCATTTGGTGGTAAGTCGCCGATTATCGTTGTACCTGGCATGGGCATCAATGCATTTTTCACTTATACACTCGTACATTCGATGAAATTGAGCTGGCAGGAAGCCTTGGCGGTTGTATCTGTCACCGGTGTGCTGTTTGCAGTCGTAGCTTTTACATCGTTATATAAAATGATTAGTGAGGCCATTCCGAAAAACCTGCAGCATGGCATTACGGTGGGGATTGGTTTGTTTCTGACGTTCATCGGTCTGCAAAAAAGCGGAATCGTCATCGCACACCAGACCACGTTTGTGGCGATCGGACATTTTAATGATACTGGAGTTATTACCGCTTGTGTTACTCTTGTGATCGCCTTGATTTTATTTATACGCAATGTACAGGGCGGACTCCTGATCAGCATTCTTGCAGGGACAGGTCTTGCATATGTACTCGGTGCCGTAAATCCCGGTGAGCCGGTGTCAGCTCTAGAAGCATTACGTCAATATGGAGGCTTGTTTGGAGAGCTTTCTTTGGTGAAGCTGGCGGATTTGGCGTTCTGGATTGCAGTATTCCTGTTGCTGCTAATTGTTGTATTTGAAAATATTGGACTGATCACGGCCCAGACTCATCTTATTGGTCGTCCCCAGCGGTTCAAGGGGAGCTTACGTGCATTATCCATCAGTACCGTATTGGCAGGTGTATTCGGAAGTAGTCCTCCAGTAGCTGCGGCGGAGACAACAGCGGGTATAGCGGCTGGTGGGCGTACAGGTTTGACTCCACTGGTTACCGCAGTGCTGTTTGGTGCAACGTTCTTCTTTATTCCATTGTTGGGTTATATTCCGGACAGTGCTATTGCACCGATTTTGATCATTATTGGTGGCTTGATGGTACAAAGTGTGAAGGATATGGATTTCAGTGATTTCACGGAAGCTTTTCCGGCTTTTCTGATCATGGTCATGATTCCATTTACGTATAGTATTGTGGACGGTATGGCATTTGGATTCATTGCCTATCCGGTGGCGAAGCTCGCGGCAGGTCAGGGCAAACAGGTACCTAAAGTCATGTACGGCATTGCCATTCTGTTTTTGGCCAATTTTGTGCTGCATGGGATATTGTAAAAGACAGGAAACGTAATGTAAGTTCATACGTATGATCTCTGGTGAACAAGGGGAGAACGGAGGAACGGTAATGGAAGAGCAACAACATACAGGTCAAGATGAATCAAAAATAGGGAAAAAAGGATTCAAGGATTTTGTGAAGCTGATTGCTGCCACTAATCCACCGAAACTAATTCTAATCATAGCGTTGATCCTGACACTTATTCAGACGACAGCCGGACTAATTGTGCCTTTGATGACCAAAGGCCTGATTGATGGGCTCACGATGTCTGCGCTGAACAAGTCCGTTATTTTCCTGCTTCTGGGGGCATTTGTTATTCAGGCCATCGCTTCAGGCATCAGCATCTATATGTTGAACTATGCAGGTCAACGGGTAGTTGCGACACTGCGAACAAAGCTGTGGAATAAGGTGTTATCCCTACCGATGCCATATTTCGATCGGAATCGTACAGGTGATACGATGAGTCGAATCACGAATGATACAAGTCAGATTATGACGCTAATTGCGGATTATCTTGTCTCTTTTGTATCCAATATCGTTGCGGTTGTGGGCGGGGTAGCGTTGCTTTTTTATCTGGATTGGGTCATGTCACTCATTATTCTGAGTCTGGTGCCGCTAACACTGCTGATCCTGTTGCCAGTTGGGCGTAAAATGTACAAAATCTCCAAAAAGCAGCAGGACGAAATGGCAGGTCTTACTTCGGTGCTCAGCCAAGTCATTGGCGAGATCCGTTTGGTGAAAGCTTATGGAACGGAGAAACAGGAGGCGGAGGCAGGCGATTCCCGTATTGGGAAGATGTTTGCTTTTGGACTGCAGGAAGCTCGGATTTTGGCGTTGATTGGACCACTCTTTACGTTTGTCATGACGGCCGTGCTGGTTGTTATTCTGGGTGTTGGAGGTATGCGGGTAGCTTCAGGTTTGCTGTCTCCGGGGGAACTGGTCGCCTTCATTCTGTTGTTGTTCCAGGTGATTATGCCGATGGGACAATTTACGACATTGTATTCACGTCTGCAAAAGGTTGTCGGTGCGACAGAACGCATTCAGGCTATTCTGGCACATGAAGAGGAACCGCGTCATAGCACAACAATTGCGCCCAAGGGCAATGAGACGATTACATTCAACAATCTGCATTTCTCTTATGTAACAGGGGAAGAGGTACTGCATGGGATCAACCTGACCGTTCCGGCCCGTAAAGTAACGGCCATTGTGGGGCCAAGCGGGAGCGGGAAATCAACGCTGTTCTCCCTGTTGGAGCAGTTCTATCTTCCAGAGTCGGGTAGTATATCCTATGGTGGACAAGCCATAACTGATTATTCATTAGCCTCTTGGCGAAGCAAGATTGGATATGTATCACAGGAGAGCCCTTTGATGGCAGGCACAATTAAGGAAAACATGACATACGGGCTGGGCCGTGAAGCGAGTATGGATGAAATTAGACAGGCGGCAGAAATGGCGTATTCGTCAGCTTTTATCGACAAATTGCCACAGGGCTATGACACGGAAGTGGGAGAACGCGGGATTAAACTCTCCGGTGGTCAACGCCAACGGATCGCTATTGCTCGTGCACTGCTGCGCAGTCCGGATATTCTGATGCTTGATGAAGCCACGTCCAGTCTGGACAGCACCTCCGAACATGAAGTGCAGCAAGCATTGTCCAATCTGATGGAAGGACGAACGACGGTAGTCATTGCACACCGATTGTCCACTGTCGTCGACTCTGATCAGATTGTTGTGCTGGAACAGGGACATGTAACGGGAACTGGAACACATGCGGAGTTAATTAGCAATCATCCGGTATACCGTGAACTGGCACAGAAACAGTTTGTGGCACAGGATGGCAAGCCGGATTCTGAACCGGATTGATGAAAAAGGGTGACCGTTGTTCATCTGTTCTTTGCGAACAGGAACAGCGGTTTCTTTCATTTTGTTATCCGGGTTACTGTAGCTTTTTGTACATCAATATGATATAGTGGGTATCCTTTTGTGTCGTCAGTGATTGACTATGCAGAAAAACATATTCTTAGGAGGTAACTGAAACATGTCAGACAGCTTTCAAAGTGCCTATCAAGAAGAAGAGTACAGGTTAGAGCGAACGATGAAGGAAGTGGACAGTCAGCTGGAACGGCTGCAGAACATTCCGGTATACACCGGCCACGACTTCACAGAGCAAGTGCTGGAGGCCGGACGCGAAGAGCGCCGCACCGCCTTGTCCAAGAGCGCGCAGCAACCCTATTTCGGACGCTTGGATTTCGAAGAACAGGGCAGTGGTGCACGGAAACCGCTGTATATTGGCAAAATCGGCGTAGACCGCGAAGAGGTGGGAGAGCATCCGCTCGTCATCGATTGGCGTGCTCCTGTCGCAAGCCTGTTTTACTCATTTACCGGAGGGGAAGCCTCCGCAACGTATGAAGCCCCGGAGGGACTCATTGAGGGGCTGGTTTATCTGAAACGAAACGTTGTCATTCGGCAGCGTATATTGGAACGAGTGGCGGATACGTACAATCGGGACAGTGACCAGCCAGCCGTATCGGATGAATTCCTCGTGTATCGATTGGGTGAGAACAAAGACAACAAGCTTCGTGATATCGTATCCACCATTCAGGCGGAGCAGGATCAGATCATTCGTGCGGCGAGAAACACCGCATTGATCATTCAGGGTGTGGCTGGTTCGGGTAAAACAACCGTCGCACTGCATCGCCTTGCCTTCTTGCTGTATCAGTACAAGGAGCAGGTATCTGCGGAGAAAATGGTTATTTTCGCACCCAACCACATGTTCCTGGATTACATATCGGATGTACTCCCGGAGCTCGGTGTAGGGGACATTCAGCAGCGTACATTCCCGGATTGGGCGATGAACCTGCTGGGGCTGGACCTGCCTTTGGCAGACACGTCGGAGACTTTGAACACCTGGTTTGAAACGCCGGATGCACGTCCTGAGCTCAATGATGATGTGCCAGGGCGTTACAAAGGCTCGATTCGCTTCATGGAATTGATCCGGGAGTGGCTGTCCGGGATGGAAGAGGAATCCGTACCTGATATGGACTTCAGTCCATGGGATGGCGCAGTGCTCAGCAAAGCCGAGATTGAGAACTGGTTTGGGGAAGAGTACAAACATTATCCGCTGGCAAAACGAAAAGAGCGGGTTATGGCGCGTATTCACCGCTGGATTGAGATGGAACTCAAGAAACCTTGTCCGGAAGCCGTTCGCAAAGAGCGTAAAAAGAAAGCGGCAACCCGTGAGAAGGCTTACGCCAAAAAATGGCCTCAATATGAACCACTTACGCTGTACAAACAGCTGTTCAAGGTTGTTAAAGGCGGTTCGGTACCTGCCTCGCTCAGCGGGCTTATTCCCAATTTGGTGATGAAGCAAACGGCAGCAGATCTGAAGCAGGATATCATCCGTGAAGAGGATTTGCCTGCATTGGTGTACATTCATACGTTGGTTCATGATATTGACGGCTCCGAGCGCTTCGATCACGTCGTCATTGATGAAGCGCAGGACTTTTCTCCTTTTCATGTGGCGTTATTGGATCAGTTTGTCAAAGGACATTCCTTCACCATACTGGGCGATCTGTCCCAAGGTATTCATGAGTATCGTGGTGTTCATGCGTGGGAAGAGATGAGTTCCCTGTTTCCTGAGGAGCAGAATGCATACTTTGCATTGACCCGGAGTTATCGCTCGACGATGGAAATTATTGATTACGCGAATACAATTCTGGAGCGGGGCGTAAAGAGCGGCATTACAGCGATTCCTGTATTCCGGAGTGGTGATCCCGTACGGACATTGTCCTATGGGGTAGAAGGGCGCACAGCGAGCCTTGAACAGGCTCTGAAGCTCTTAACGGTCAAAGACTATCGCACAGTTTCCATTCTGACCCGTACCCTGCATGAGGCAAAAGAGCTTCATCAGGAGCTCCAGGCGGCAGGCTGGGATCTGAACTTGATTGACGGCGGCAAAAAACAGTACACAGGCGGTCACTCCGTTTTACCTGTCTATTTGTCGAAAGGCTTGGAGTTTGATGCAGTGATCGTAGCAGATGCGGATGAGAAACACTATTTGTCCAATGCGGGCGATGCGAAGCTGTTATACGTTGGCTGTACACGGGCATTGCACGAATTGTGGTTGTTCCACGACGGCCAATTGCCAGACTACGCTGCTGCAACCCACAATCCGGAAGGTGAGTCTGTTGCCATTCAGGGTTGGCCTGACAGCGAGGCAGAGTAAACCTTTGTTGTTGAACATAGCATTAACATATAGAAAGAGCATGGCGCTATTAAAGCACCATGCTCTTTCTATGTTCTCAGATGAGTATTATTAACGAGTGGATCACCTAAAGTTTCCTTGTTATTCTTCTACTGGTCAACTTGCAGATGGGCGTTGGGACAAACCCGGATTATCCAAATCGGACTTATGACTGGCGGGATGACGATTAACCAGGAAAATGCCCAGACAGATCATTACCCCACCTGCACCGACAATCCAGCCGACACGCTCTTCCAACAAGATGAAGCTCGACAGCAGTCCAAACAGCGGCGCCAGAAAAAGAAAGGAACTGGTTTTGGCCGGATCTGTGTTATGCAGCAAATAAAACCAGAGGGTGAACTGAATGATGGAACAGAAAATGGTCAGCCATACCAGGACAACGATGGATGTTGTATTTGCGATAAAATGAGGCTGCTCTGTAAACACACTCAGTAGAAGCAGTACTGCGCCTCCAGCGAGCATTTGGTAAGCGGTAAGCACAAATGTATCATGAGCAGCACCCCAGCGTTTAATGAGCAACGTAGATACAGCAAAAGAGACAGCGCCGCCAAAGCCAATCCACGTCCCAGGACTCATACTCAGATGGAATCCAAAGGTTAACGCCACTCCGATAAATCCGAGAACCACACCGGTCCACTGGCTAAAACGATAGGACACACCATATAGAGCAGCACTCAGGATGATGACAAGCAACGGATTCGTAAATGTGATTATGGCGGATTCTCCCGAACTAATCCAGTTCATGCTGTAGTAGGCACAGCCCATCACTCCCGCCGACTGGAACAGACCGATTACGGCGATTTGCATCCACTGTTTCCACCCCACAGGCATGGGACGTTTTCTGATGATCCACGCTAGTAATGCTCCTGCCAATATATAGCGAAGTGCCATTAACAAAAAGGGAGGAGCATACATCATACCGATTTTGCCTACGGGAAACGAGGTTCCCATGATGAGCGTGATCACGAGGATCAGGAACGTATATTTTAAAGGCTTCATCAGGCTTCCTCCCTTTTACTTCCCGTGCTCATAACGTCTGACCGCTATCTACTGTAATCAGTTGTCCGGTCATGGATGGTTGCTCCAGTGCGGCGCATATCATATATGCAATGTCTTCGCCTGCCGCTATTCGCTGCAACAATAACTCACCGCCCAGACGATGCATTTGTTCTTCCTTTCCTGCCCACCAACGGGTGGCGACTGCACCCGGAATAATGGCGTTAACCCGAATGTCGGGGGATAGCGCATGTGCCAAAGACTTCGTCAAACCGTGAACTGCTGCCTTGGAAACGGCGTAAGGAAGGGAGGACCCTGATCCTGTGCTGCCAGCTATACTGCCAAGGTTAACAATTGCGCCTTGGCCTGCTTGCTGCATTCCCTTCGCTACTGCTCGTGCGCAGTAAAACATGCCTTTAACATTGACGTCATATAGTTCATTCCATATGTCATCCGTTACGGATTCCAGATCCTTCATTGGGATATGATGCGTAATGCTGGCGTTATTTACGAGTGCGGTCACAGGACCAACTTTTTCAGTGATCAAGGCCACCATTTGGCGAACCTCTACATCGGAAGCCACATTGGCTCGAATTGCAAAAGCATGACCTCCCGTATTCAGAATATGTTGAACAGTCTCTTCGGCCTCATCCTGGGAACGAGAGTAATTAACGGCAACGGTGGCTCCACGACTAGCGAGCAGTACACTGGTAGCTCGGCCAATACCTGTGCCACCTCCGGTTACCAAGGCTACGGTGTTCGTCCAGTCCATCATCATTAACACTCCTTAAGTGAACTCAGCGAATAGAAGTGCTGTGTTCTGATCTATCCCGATTGTAGCTCGAAGCAGCTATACTGTATAATGATTGTTAATGGATTGGATATCATTTTAAATGATGTCTGAATAGATAGAGTCATAGTTGGGAGGTTTACAATGGAGAGTGGGGATTTGAGGATATTTCAATGTGTCGCAAAAGAAGGAAATCTGACTCGAGCTGCGGAGCGACTCGGTTACGTGCAGTCCAATGTGACAGCAAGAATACGACATCTGGAATCGGAAGTAGGGACACTGCTATTTATCCGTCATAATCGGGGGATGACGTTATCTCCAGCCGGTGAGATGCTGCTGACCTATGCAGATAAAATTGTAGGCCTGCTCGATGAGGCGGGTAAAGCGTTGAGATCTACAATTGAACCTTCTGGACCACTACGCATAGGCTCCACGCAGACCGCCGCAGCAGTACGTTTACCTGAGCTTTTTGCAAAATATTATAAGCAGCATCCGGCTGTCTCCTTATCATTGACTACAGGTAACTCCCAAGTGCTTATGGATCAGGTTATGGGGTATGAATTGGAAGGGGCATTTATAGGTTGCTCGTGTGACCACCCTGATATTGCTTCTACTCCCGTATACGATGAGGAACTATTCGTTGTCTCCTCCGGTATGGGGCCGGAAGGCGAAGAACTCACCAGCAAACCGATTCTGGTCTACAGCATGGGGTGCTCATATCGTCAGGTTTTGGAGGAATGGTTAGCGGTTAGCGGTGTAACCCGTCCGGTTATTATGGAATTTGGGACCCTCGAAGCGATTATTAGCGGGGTCACATCCGGCATGGGAATTTCGCTGTTACCAGAGATCGTCATTCGGCATCAGATTGAAAATGGATTACTGCGCAAGCACACACTTCCGGTAGGCTTGAATCGGATGATGACTCATTTTATCACACGCAAGGATGCCTTTGTCAGCAGTGCGCTGGGCGCATTTATGGGGATGCTGCCACGGGAGTATGATATGATAGAGAATAGCGATTAATCAGAATTTTAAGGAACAAGTAAAGGCAATCCGTTAAGGAAGTGATGAGCAATGGATTTATTTTCATTTCAGCAAGATTCAGAACCTCAAGCAAGACTGCTCGCTGACCGAATGCGGCCTGAGCGGCTTGATGAATATATTGGGCAAGAGCACATTATAGGACCGGGGAAATTGCTCCGGCGCGCCATTGAAGCGGATCAGATCTCGTCCATCTTGCTATACGGTCCTCCGGGGTGTGGCAAGACGACACTGGCACATATCATTTCCCAGCATACCCAAGGGCAGTTTGTCCGTCTGAATGCGGTGGATGCTTCCGTCAAGGATGTACGTGAGGTCATTGAGCAGGCGCAAACGAACAAGCAGTTGTATGGAACAAAAACCATTTTGTTCCTCGATGAAGTACACCGATTTAATAGTTCACGTCAGGATGCGCTGCTGCCCGCGGTAGAGAAGGGCACGATTATTTTTATCGGCGCTACGACAGAGAATCCCTTTCATTATGTGAACGGGGCCTTGATGAGCCGTTCCACTCTGTTTCAGCTGGAGTCTTTGAACAAAGAGCATTCGCTGATTGCAATGCGCCGTGCACTGGCGGATGCGGATAAAGGTTTGGGATTCATGGACCTGCAGGCCGACGACGAGGCATTGGAGCATATTGCGACGATGGCCAATGGCGATATTCGGCGTGCGCTAAACGCCTTGGAACTTGCTGCTCTGACTACACCGCCAGAGAAGGATGGATCGATTCACATTACGCTTGATGTAGCTGAAGAATCCATACGTCGTCCGATTGTGAAGGCAGATGAATCGACACAATATGATGTACTGTCGGCATTTCATAAAAGCATCCGGGGTTCCAGTGATGCAGCACTGTTCTGGTTTCTATATGCGGTAGAGAAGCTGGGCATGGACCCGATGACGTTTATACGTCGTCTGATTGCAGCGAGCAGTGAAGATATTGGACTTGCAAATCCGCAGGCGATGACCCAGGCCATCGGGGCGCTGGATGCTTATCGCAATAATGGCTGGCCTGAAGCCAAGCTGAACATTGCCCAAGCGATTCTGTTTGCTGTTGAAAGTCCAAAATCCAATGCGGTGTACACGGCAATCTCCAAAGCGATGAATGCCATTGATGAGGTGAAATCGGCTGAGGTGCCTCTTCATCTCAGGGATACTCATTATTCCGGTGCAGTGAAGCTGGGTCATGAAGGCTACCAATACCCGCATAATTATCCGGGTCATTACGTGAAGCAGGAATATTTACCGAAACAGCTCTCACGTCGTGTTTTCTATGAAGCAACGGAACAAGGCAACGAATCCAAGATTCGTCTAAATCAACAGCGACGCAGAGATCTGTAAGAACGATAACCCGGGAGATGCTTGAACAATGAAAGAAATTTTTTATATTGGAATCGGTGGGATTTTGGGTACGTTATGCCGATATGGGATACAGTTATGGATGCCAGCAGCCAATGAAGGCTTCCCTTGGGCAGTGTTGCTGATCAATGCCATTGGGAGCCTGTTTTTGGGTTGGTTCTTCACCATAGCTGTTCCAGGTAAAATAACGCCTCAACTGCGTCTTGCGATTGGAACGGGGTTTACCGGGGCATTCACCACATTCTCCACCTTTACTCTCGATATGGTCCGTTTATCTGAAGGAGGAATGTGGGGTAAGGCTGTTATATACCTCGTTGTGAGTTTACTCGCAGGGTTATTACTGTGTGCATTGGGGATTAAGGTTGGTCAGCGAATGTTGGGTAAACCGACGCAGGACGGTGTTGCACCTTGATCATCTGGATTGGTCTTGCAGGAATGCTGGGTGCGGTGCTTCGCTACAGTTTGGGTCGATGGATATCCGGTTCGCTCGGAACGGCCTTCCCATGGGGGACATGGGTCATTAATATCAGTGGTTCTCTGTTACTTGGATTGCTCTATGGCTGGCATCAGTCAGATTCAATCCCAGACGTAGTCTGGGTGATAGGGGGTACCGGATTTTGCGGCGCGTATACCACATTCTCTACGTTTGGATATGAGACCCTTGGTCTGATGGGGCAGGAACGTTACTTCAGAGCTGTTATATACATCACAAGTTCGGTACTGATAGGGGTTGCGGCCTCTTTTGCAGGAGTGTGGCTGGCTGCATAAGTGAAAATAATTATTTTTTTTGCAGGAAAAAGAAGGAAAAAAGCCATCCGTCATGGTATACATGAAAGATGGCTTTTGTTATAGGAATACAGGGTATTGCGCAAAATCCATACGGGGATGGATTCATTTTTGTTATTGAATCTATTACAGCGCCGGTACAGGCACTTTTTGAACCTGATCAATCGTTCCGCCGCCGAGACATACATCTCCATCATAAAACACAACGGCTTGACCAGGCGTGATCGCTTTTTGCTGTTGGTCAAACTGAACATCCACGCTGCCATCTTCCTGCCATGTCAGGGTTACACCCTGATCCGGCTGACGATAGCGGAATTTGGCGGTACAACGGAATGGTACGTTAGGCATATGTGCTGCACCTGCGATCCAGTTTACACCTGTTGCAGTCAGACCGGTTGAATACAGGCTTGCATGTGCATCGCCCTGAACGACAAGCAGTTGATTTTTCTCCAGATCCTTGTCTGCCACGAACCAGGGTTCACCATTACCGGAACCGCCAATGCCGAGACCTTGACGCTGTCCAAGTGTATAGTACATCAGACCATCATGACGGCCCTTCACTTCTCCGGTTGCAATATCAACCATGTCTCCGCCTTTGGCAGGTAGATAGTTGCTCAGGAACTCTTTGAAGTTGCGCTCACCGATGAAGCACACACCTGTGCTATCTTTTTTCTTCGCGGTGTAGAGGCCAGCCGCTTCTGCAATTTTGCGCACTTCCGGTTTTGGAAGATGACCAATCGGGAACATGGCTTTGGACAGTTGGTTCTGATTCAGTGCATTGAGGAAGTACGTTTGGTCTTTGTTACTGTCCACACCGCGCAGCAGTTTGAACGTTCCATCTTCTTCAATGAGGCGAGCATAGTGGCCTGTAGCCACATAGTCAGCGCCGAGATCCAGCGCTTTGTTCAGGAATTCGCCGAATTTGATCTCACGATTACACATGACATCAGGATTCGGAGTACGACCCGACTTATATTCATCAAGGAAATAGGAAAATACTTTATCAAAGTACTCTTTCTCGAAGTTGACAGTGTAGTAAGGAATGCCGATCTGTTCGCAAACCCGGCGTACGTCCTCTGAATCTTCTTCAGCGGTACAGTGGCCGAACTCGTCCGTGTCATCCCAGTTTTTCATGAAAATGCCGATGACATCGTAACCCTGCTCTTTCAGCAGCAGTGCGGTGACGGAAGAATCGACACCTCCGGACATGCCAACGACGACCCGTGTATTTTCAATTGTTTTGGACATCGTTATCACCATTTCTCTATATAAATGTGTTTCGTTTCTTATTCTAGCATAACCGGACTCAAGTTACGATACACCCGGCCAACTTTGGATAGTGTCCACCACAGGCGCACATTTTGCAATTTCGTCAATCTTTCTTTTCCATAAAGCATGCAGATATGTTAACATTAGCTGAGGGTTATGATCGGAATACGGAGGATTAGAGGGACTAGGTCTGTATTTTTCATATCCCGCTGTGGCGGATCCTGGAAAGACGGTCTTGGACCACATCCTGTTATTTTATGTTTTACAACTTGTTTTTTCGAAAATTGAAAGAGGTGACTCCTTTGAAAATATCGACAAAAGGCCGTTACGGCCTCACAATCATGATGGAGCTGGCAGCCAGAACAGGCGAAGGCCCGACATCTTTGAAAAGTATTGCCGAGCGCAACCAGCTCTCGGAGCATTATTTGGAGCAATTGATCGCTCCTCTGCGTAATGCAGGACTGGTCAAAAGTATCCGTGGCGCCTACGGCGGTTACATTCTGGCAGGCGACCCTGCTACTGTAACGGCAGGGGATGTTATTCGTGTACTGGAAGGTCCGATCTCTCCAGTGGATTTCACAGAGGAAGATGATCCGGCGAAGCGCGACTTGTGGTTGCGCATCCGTGACAGCATTGCAGAAGTATTGGATTCAACAACGCTGAAAGATCTGATTACATTCCAGGATCAAGAACAAAAAGACTCCTACATGTTCTATATCTAACATAGTTGGTGATGAGCATCACAGACGACACACTAAAGCCCCCATATTGGGGGCTTTAGCCATGCAACAAGCTACTTTATGGTTTGAAAATATGGAAGTCCAACATATAACGGGGTGAAATCAATGAAAAGAATATATTTGGATCACGCCGCATCTACACCTATGCACCCACAAGTCGCGGAAGCGATGATGAAAGTGATGACAGGGCAATATGGCAATGCATCAAGTATCCACGCCTTTGGGCGTGAAGCCAAACGGACCGTCAGTGGAGCAAGGGATGTCATTGCGGCGTCTTTGGGTTGTTTCCCAGATGAACTCGTATTTACCGGAGGCGGCACGGAAAGTGACAATCTGGCGATATTTGGCGCTGTTTCAGCGAGAAACGAACGGGGACGGCACATCATTACAACGGCCATTGAACATCATGCGGTACTGCATACTTGTCAGGAGCTGGAGCGACAAGGCTATGACGTGACTTATTTGCCTGTAGATGAGTACGGAAGAATACGTCTGGAAGAGCTGAAAGAGGCCATTCGGCCCGATACAGTGTTGATCACCATGATGTATGCCAACAATGAAGTGGGCACAATTCAGCCTATCCGCGAAATTGGTGAACTGGCTCGTCAACATGATATTTTGTTCCATACTGATGCAGTTCAGGCTCTTGGCAGCCAGGGAATTTCCTGCAAGGAACTGCCTGTGGATCTGATCAGCTTCTCTGCTCATAAAATTAATGGCCCTCAAGGCGTGGGTGCACTCTATATACGGCGTGGAATTGTGCTAGAAGCGAGATCTCACGGTGGCCTTCAGGAACGGCAGCGACGTGCAGGTACCGAGAATATTGCGGGTATCGCTGGCTTTGCGGAGGCGTTGAAAATATCAGGAGAACAAGCCGAGGCACGACGTGAACATGATCTGGCATTGCGATCATTGCTGCTGGAACAATTGGAGCAGTATGTAGGATTGGAGCATTTCCACGTTAACGGACATCCGGAATATACGCTGCCCAATATCCTGAACATCAGCTTTCCGGAAGTATCCACAGAGACGATGCTCATGAATCTGGATATGGAAGGCATCGCAGTTGCGAGCGGTTCGGCATGTACTTCTGGTTCACTCGAAGTATCCCATGTACTGAAAGCGATGAAGCTGCCGGAGACATTTTTGCATTCCGCGATTCGTTTTAGCTGGGGGTTGGGTAATACTACGGAAGAAATCATGATAACCGCCGAAAAAATTGGAACCATTCTTGGGCGACTGCGTAATAGAGCCTAAGGGGCTCTTTGCACATGGAACAGAAGGAGGGAAGAAGTTCCATTTCATCGGTTGGATAGAAGCGGTTTTGATGATCGGCGTCTGATTGCCACTCATCAACTTTGGGCATACCTAGCAATAGCGCCGCGACTATTTAATGATAAGAAGATGAGGAGGACCCTGCGATGAAGCTTCAGGAAATGATCGGACTTGCCGTTTTTGACGTTGAGGATGGAAAGCAGGTCGGTAAAATCCAGGATTTCATTGTGAATGACGATTGGAAAATTGAAGGCATTGAACTTGAAAACAAAGGCCTGTTTACCAGTCATGTCAAAATCGTGCAGTGGCAAGATATCGTTGCCTACGGCGAAGATGCCGTCATGATCCGTAATCAACAGGCTGTCCGCAAAACGGGAGCCGACGACATAAAACACACGTACCTCCTCGGCCAGTCTAAATTGAAGGAGATGTCCGTGCTCACTGAAGAAGGTTTGCTGCTTGGACGTGTCTCTGATGTTTATTTTGACCAGGAGTTGGGAAATACAATAATAGGGATTGAAATTACGGACGGTTTTGTGTCCGATTTGATTGAGGGCCGCAAATGGCTGCCATGTACAAGCGATATGTCTATTGGGGAAAGTGCCATTATGGTGCCGCCGCTGAGTGAACAGCGCTTGGAAAATGCCATTCATTCTGTTAATGGATAGGTGAATGAATATGAAATGTCCAAACTGTAGTTCCAAAGATATTGGGAAAATCGGTTCCCACCAGTTTTATTGCTGGGGATGCTTTATCGAATTAACAGTGAACGGTGAGAAAATGTCTGTATACCAAGTGGAAGAAGACGGCACGCTCAGTTCCCTCGATGATCTGTTCTTCGGGGAAGAGCTGCCGCAAGACTTCCCTCATCTTCATGCTTCTTCTTAATAAGAAGTTTAACTTCTTCTATATGCGGTTTCATGACAAAGACTGTCATTGAATGCTGTCATGAAATGATGACAGATGTATATAGCTGCGGTTACATAGTGGTTCAAGGGAACTTGTATAAATATATGCTAACCCGGATCACAAGATGCGTCTCCTTCATTATGAAGGGGGCGCTTTTTTTGTGTGTTAATAAATATTCCCTTCCTTACATATACTGACTTTCAGAGCCAGTCCAAAAGGGAGAGATGCAAGTGGAGCAATTAACCAAAAACAAGCTGTTCCGTTATGCCATCTGGCTGCTACTCGGATTGATTATTCTGTATTTTATCTGGCTGCTGCGGCCATTACTGCTTCATATATATGGATTCCTGAAAACAGTGCTGGCACCATTTATCGTGGCTCTCATCATATCCTATGTTCTCAATCCGATTGTAAGCATGCTGGGAGGGCGAAAAGTCCCTCGAACCATTGCCGTGCTGTTAATCTATGCTTTTTTCCTCACCTGTATCGGGGTCATCTTGATGAATGTCATTCCGGTTTTGATTGAACAGTTGGAGGAACTGAACGAGCATATGCCTGAGCTGTCGATGCGTGCCCAGAGTCTGATGAACAATATGGATCACAAATTAATGCCACCAAGTGTGCGTACAGGTATGAACAGCTGGTTTTTCCAGATGGAGGATCGTCTGACCCAGGGGATTACAAAGCTGATGGATAATATCGGGACAACCATCAATGTGTTATTCAACGTGTTTATCGTGCCATTTCTCATTTTCTATATGTTAAAAGATTTTGAGGTGTTCGAACGTACAATTGTGGCGTACCTGCCTCGCTCACGACGCAAGGCCATTGTTTCGGTTATGAAAGAGATTGACACGGCCTTGGGAAACTATATTCGTGGACAGTTTATCGTCTGTGTGATTGTAGGCATCTTTGCCTATATCGGTTACATCGTCATTGATATGCCTTATGCACTTCTGCTCGCCAGCATTGTCGCTGTATTTAACATCGTGCCTTATTTGGGGCCGTTTCTTGGAGCTGCTCCTGCAGTGGTGATGGCTTCTACGGTATCGTTCAAAATGGTGCTCTTCGTTGTCATTGTGAACACACTATGCCAGGTGCTGGAGAGCAACGTCATCTCCCCTCAAGTGGTAGGGCGGACTCTGCATCTGCATCCGTTGTCGATTATCTTCGCACTCCTTGTGGGAGGTGAACTGGCGGGGATAGTGGGTCTCATTCTGGCGGTGCCAGTCTTTGCTGTTCTGAAAGTCATTGTGCAGCACTTTTTTGCCTATTACATTAAACGAAGAACGGACTGATCGTAACAGCAGTTTGGTCCAAAAGGGTGCGTTGACACCATATAGGCATATCGATATAATGGAGGGGTATGTTTAGAACAAGAAATCGATGATGAAATGAAGTACGCCGAGGGTTCCTTTCCTCAGAGAATAGACTTCTTCGGATCAGATGTAATCTGAGCCCGATGGCTGGAAGAGTCTTGAAAGTTGAAGCGGCGGAAAGCTGATTTCGGAGTGCAGGACAACCCTGCCGGGAGCGACCGTTATTTCGCATCAACGAGGAGATTGTTTGTTTCATCTGCGGATGAACAGCAATAACCAGGGTGGTACCGCGATTATAATCGTCCCTGACTATCAGGGGCGTTTTTTGTGTTTGTTTTTACTTGTTAACAACCCGGAGCAAACATGCACCGGACTATTATAATAATTGGGGGCACACCGTATGAAAGCCAGTGAAATCCGGTCCAAATGGATAGAATTTTTTGCAAGTAAAGGTCACAAAATCGAGCCAAGCGCATCGCTTGTACCTCATAATGATCCATCCCTTCTGTGGATCAATGCGGGTATGGCACCGTTGAAACCGTATTTTGACGGTCGGGAGAAACCGGAGAACCCGCGTCTCGCCAACTCCCAAAAATGTATTCGTACAAACGATATTGAAAATGTCGGTAAAACTCGCCGTCACCATACGTTCTTCGAAATGCTCGGTAACTTCTCCATCGGAGACTATTTCAAGGAAGAGACGATTACTTGGGCATGGGAATTTCTCACAAGCAAAGAATGGATCGGTTTCGATCCGGAACGTCTCTCCGTAACGGTATACCCTGAAGACGAAGAGGCCTTCAAACTGTGGAACGAAAAAGTAGGCTTGCCTGCTGAGCGTATCATCAAACTGGATGAAAACTTCTGGGATATCGGTGAAGGCCCTTGTGGACCATGTACCGAAATTTTCTATGATCGCGGCGAAGCTTATGGCAACGATATGAATGATCCCGAGATGTATCCAGGTGGGGAAAATGAACGTTACCTGGAAGTATGGAACCTGGTATTCTCCCAGTTCAATCACAACAAGGACGGCAGCTACACACCGCTTCCGAACAAAAATATTGATACAGGTGCAGGTCTGGAGCGTTTTGCATCCATTCTGCAAAATGTGGATTCCAACTTTGACACAGATCTGTTCCAACCGATGATTCAAAGAACAGCGGCTCTTGCCGGTGTGAAATATAATGACAGCGTAGAAATTGACGTTGCACTGAAAGTTATTGCCGACCACATTCGGACCGTTGCCTTTGCTGTAGGTGATGGCGTACTGCCAAGCAATGAAGGTCGCGGATATGTCATTCGCCGTTTGCTCCGTCGTGCTGTACGTTACGGAAAAGTATTGGGACTCGACCGTCCATTCCTGTATGAACTGACAACGACTGTTGGTGAAGTGATGGGGATGTACTATCCGGAAGTCGTGGACAAACAGGAGTTTATCGCTAAAGTGATCAAAACCGAGGAAGAGCGTTTCCACGAAACACTCACAGATGGTCTGGCTATTCTGGCTGATATCAGCGGCACAGCCAAGTCCGAAGGACGTACGGTTATTAGCGGGCCTGAAGCGTTCAAACTGTATGATACGTACGGTTTCCCGTTTGACCTGACAGAAGATTATGCAGCAGAGCATGGTCTGACAGTAGATCGTGAAGGTTTTGATGCTTCCATGCAGAAGCAGCGTGAGCTTGGTCGTGCAGGACGTCAGGAAAACGAGAGCATGAAGGTTCAAGGCGGACCACTTGCTGATCTTGCGGTTAAAAGCGAGTTTGTTGGTTATAATGACCTGTTGACGGAAGCAAAAGTGGTAGCCATCGTTGCTGGTGACGCACTGGTAGACTCCGTAAGCGAAGGACAGACATGTCAGGTCATCCTTGACAAGACTCCGTTCTATGCGGAAAGTGGCGGACAAGTGAGTGACCAGGGCTTGCTGCGCGGAGCAAGTGTAACAGCAAAAGTGCAAGGCCTGTTCAAAGCTCCGCTGGGACAACACGTACATCTGGTGAGTGTAGAGTCCGGTGAACTGCGTGTAGGTGATGTGATTAAAGCTGAAGTGGATGCGTCCAAACGCGGCGATATTATCAAAAACCATACCGCAACCCATTTGCTGCACAAAGCGCTCAAAGATGTGCTCGGAACACATGTAAATCAGGCAGGATCACTTGTAGAGCCTCAGCGTCTGCGCTTTGACTTCTCGCACTTCGGCAGCATTACACCGGAAGAATTAACAGAGATCGAGCGTCAGGTGAACGAGCAGATCTGGAATCGCCTGAACGTAAACATAGAACTGAAAGCTATTGATGAAGCCAAAGAAATGGGCGCAATGGCATTGTTCGGTGAAAAATACGGCGATATCGTACGTGTGGTACAAGTCGGAGATTATAGTTTGGAACTTTGTGGCGGCTGTCACGTAAATAATACATCAGAGATCGGTATCTTCAAGCTGGTGAGCGAGAGCGGTATCGGCTCCGGCGTACGTCGGATCGAAGCTGTGACTGGCCGTGGCGCGTATCTGTATGTAGAAAGTCAGCTTGAATTGCTCAAACAATCCGCAACCCTGCTCAAAGCAAATGTGACGGATGTGCCTAAACGCATTGAAGGACTGAATCAGCAATTGAAAGAAGCTGCCAGAGAGACTGAATCACTTCAAAGCAAACTGAGTGCCATGGAAGCAGGCGCATTAACAGATCAAGTGGTACAAGCAGGAAACACACAATTGCTTGCAGCTCGTGTCGATGCTCCGAATATGGATGCACTGCGTACAGTGGCTGATGAATTAAAAGTAAAACTGCCTGATGCAGTACTCGTACTGGGTGCTCCCTCTGATGGCAAAGTGAATTTCGTTGTAGCTGTCCCTGCTGAACAGGTAAAACAAGGGCTGCATGCAGGTAAAATCGTCAAAGAAGTTGCGGCAGTATGCGGCGGCGGAGGTGGCGGACGTCCTGATATGGCGCAAGCCGGAGGCAAGGATGCAAGCAAGCTGGATGAAGCGTTGAAACTGGCTGTTTCGCTAGTTAGCGGGCATATTGCATAAAGCGAACAAGTGGCTTTCAAACGCCAAAACTATAGTTCGAACGGTTCTGTTCGTTTATACGGTGGTTGGATCGGGATGCTTCTTCCCGTCCAACTTTTGTACCCGAGAGCGAGTGGAATCGAATGATGCAATATGCTGAAGCCAGTAAAGGACAAGCAAAAAACACAATTGGCTTATCCTTTGTTTACTTGTGGCAGTCAGAATATGTTATTATATAAGCAGAAATCAATTCGGCAGGACATGGTCCCCATGTTCATGCAGGAGCGAGGTGTCATCAATGGACTCCATGGATAAGACGGTTAAATTTAATGTGAAAGCCGACGAGCAGGAAGCATCCTCCAAAGAGATTCTTCTCACGGTATATGATGCACTGGTGGATAAGGAGTATAATCCTATTAACCAGATTGTCGGGTATCTGATTTCTGGAGACCCCGCATACATCCCTCGTCACAACAATGCACGCAGTCTGGTCCGTAAAAAAGAGCGTGATGAGCTGATTGAAGAGCTTGTTCGTTCTTATCTGGCCAATCACCGGTAATGTACACCGCTTCCGCTGTGATGCAGCTATGCAGGCAGCGGGAAATGAACCGACAGAAGACAGCCTGAAGCTTGAGAAGGCGAATATTGTTCGACCTGAGCAGGCTTGAGGATGGGAGAGCATGGATGAAAATATTAGGTTTGGACTATGGGGACCGGAGAATCGGAGTTGCCGCTAGTGACGCCTTCGGTTGGACTGCCCAGGGATTGGAAGTACTTGAACGCCGCCGGGATGAAGGTGAGTTCGCTCGGATTGCGGAGCTTGTGCGTGAGCATGAGATCGGCGAGATTGTTGTCGGACTTCCCAAAAACATGAACGGCACCGTAGGGCCGCGTGGTGAAATATGCATTGCTTTTGCCGAACGCCTGCGGGGCGAACTGAATTTACCTGTTCACCTTTGGGATGAACGACTGACAACCATGGCAGCAGAACGAACGTTGCTTGAAGCGGATGTCAGTCGCAAAAAACGCAAGCAGGTTGTGGACAAAATGGCCGCAAGCTTGATTTTGCAAAATTATTTGGATGCCAATAGTAAAAGGTGAGGGGGATCAACAATGGCTGAAGATCAACTGGGTATGGAAGAAGAATCGGAGATTATTTACATTGCGGATGACGAGGGTAATGAAGAGGAATTCGAAGTCATCATGAAATTCGAAGTGGACGGTTCGGAGGCCAAGTACATGATGGTTGCTCCGGTTGAACCCGAAGATGGAGAGACGGATGTTTATGCATTCCGTTATGAAGAAGAGGGCGACGATATTAAACTTTTCGTCATCCAAGATGATGCCGAATGGGATATCGTCGAGGAGACGTTTAATACATTTCTTGCAGAAGATGAAGAGGAAGCGAACTAAATGACAGAATACAGCCGCGAAGACTTGAAATGGACAGATTCGCTGCGTCTGGCTTTTGGTGCTCACGTTGAGCTGGAAGAAGAGAACGGTAAATCGCATCCGTATGACCTGCTGGCCGAGTTTGAAGTGAAGGGCCAACAGTATGCGGTGCTCCGCAGTTCATTACGTCCCTATGACGAAGTTGAACTTCTGCGGGTTTTACCGGGAAGTGAAGGCCAGATCATGCCGGAATTAGTTACGATTGACGATGATGATGAGTGGGAGAACATCTCTGAACTGTATGATGAGTGTACACTCCCCATTGACGAAGATTGATTGATCAGCTTCAAATTGAAGAAACCGGAAGGGCGGAGAAGTCCGCTCTTTTTGGTTGTGTAAAGGAGTTGTGTCTTTTTTGAAAGGAAAAGCGATTTTAGTCTTTCTGCTTATCATCGTGGTTGTTGTCGGAGGCGCAGGTGTATATGTCTGGAGCATGATGCGTCCCGTACAAGCATCCACAGAACCGATCGTTTTCGAGATCAAGAGCGGGTCAGGAACTTCCAAAATTGCCGACCAGTTGGAGCAGGAAGGTCTAATTCGAAGTGGTTTAGCCTTTAAGGGATACCTGAAATGGAAGAAACAAGGATCGAATTTTATGGCAGGTACATATTCCTTAAATCCAGGTGTGTCATACGATGAGATTATTAGTAAACTGAGTAACGGTGAGGTTGTGCCTGAATCCATGGTCAAGTTTACTATTCCTGAGGGATATACAGTATTGCAAATGGCGGACAAACTATCTGCTGAGGGAATTGTGGATCGTGAAGAATTTCTCAAGCTTGCGAATGATCCATCTGCTTTTGATATCGACATCATCAAGGACATTCCAGTGGATGAAGAACTGCGATATGTGCTGGAGGGATATCTGTTCCCGGAGACGTATGAGCTCAAAGAGGGAAGTTCTACTCAAGAGGTCATGCAGCGAATGCTTGAGGAATTCCAGACCAAAATTGATTCTATCCCTGATTTGGCATCCAAACTCAAGGAGAGAAATCTGTCTTTGCATGAAGTGTTAACGATCGCATCGCTCGTCGAGAGAGAAGTCGTGGTGGATCAGGAGCGCGCGCTTGTGGCAGGTGTGATCTATAATCGGATCAAGCAGGATATGAAACTGGAGATCGACGCGACAGTGCAGTATTTACTGGATAAGCCGAAGGCCAGACTGCTTTTCAAGGATCTGAAGGTACAGAGTCCCTATAATACGTATCTGAACAAAGGGCTGCCACCAGGACCGATTGCAAGTCCAAGTCTGGCATCCATTGAGGCAGCGTTGGAACCGGAAGCTTCGGATTACCTGTTCTATGTGACCAAGAAGGATGGTACATTCGGACATTTGTTTGCCAAAACGTATAAGGAACATCAGCAAAATATAGCCAAAAGTAAGGCTGCGCAATAAGCGGAGGGGATGTATATGAGTACGAAACATGAACTGCTCGTTACGGCGGCAAATGTGAAAGAGGCAGAGGTGCTGCTCCAAGCAGGAGCAGATGCTTTGTTAATTGGGGATGATCGCTTCGGCATGCGTCTTCCTGGCAGCTTCAGTGTGGAAGAAACAGCAGAAGTCGTTGCCGTTGCAGCGAAACATCAGGCTCGTGTATACGTGTCTATGAACAATCTGATGTCCAATGAGTTGCTAAAGGAATTACCTGAATATGTTCAAGCACTGGGTAAAATCGGTATTCATGGGGTGGAGTTCAACGACCCATCTGTGCTCGCCGCTATTAAGGAGCATGCTCCTCATATCCAGCTGCACTGGAACGCTGAGATGACATCGACCAACTATGCAACAGCCAACTACTGGGGAACCAAAGGGGCGAGTCGTGTTGTGCTTGCTCGGGAATTGAATATGGACGAGCTGACAGAAATGGTTCCATTTTTGAAGGTGGAAGCTCAGGTACAGGTTCATGGCATGACGAACATTTATCATTCCAAACGGAGTCTGGTGCAAAGTTATATGTCCCATCAAGGGCGTCCTGTAGAAGGGCATTTGGGTAAAGAACGTGGTTTATTTCTGATTGAGGCTGAACGCCGGGATGAGAAGTTTCCGATCTATGAAGATGTGAACGGAACTCATATCATGAGTTCGGAGGATATCTGTATTCTCGAAGATCTTCATCTGTTGATGGAGGCCGGGGTACACAGCTTTAAAATTGAAGGTATGTTAAAACCACTTGCGTATAACGAAGCTGTTGTACGTGCATACCGTATAGCTCTGGACAGTTATGCGGCTGATGCCGATGCTTATGCATTTTGTGAGGAATGGCTGGACGAGGTTCGTCAATTGCAGGACCCTGAACGGGAATTGTCGTTTGGATTTTTCTATAAAGAACAGGTGTATTAATAGACGAGGTGAACAACATGGAAACAGTGGCGGTACAGCGGAAGTTCTCGGGTAAACGTAACCGTCTGGACAAACCGGAGTTGCTTGCTCCGGCGGGCAATCTTGAAAAACTCAAATTTGCAATCCATTATGGTGCAGATGCTGTGTATATCGGTGGACAGGCATACGGATTGCGTTCCAACGCGGATAACTTTACCTTTGAAGAAATGCGTGAAGGTGTGGAATTTGCCAAAAAATATGGAGCCAAAGTTTTCGTGGCAACCAATATTTATGCACATAATGAAGATATCGAAGGTATTCAAGCGTATTTGCAAAACTTGTATGATGCAGGAATTGCAGCTATTATCGTAGCAGATCCAGCAATTATTGAAGTTGCTCAGCGTGCAGTACCGGGTCTGGAAGTGCATTTGAGTACACAACAATCCACTCTGAACTGGCAAGCTGTGAAGTTCTGGAAGGATGAAGGCCTTCCACGCGTCGTTCTTGGACGTGAGACAAGCTTTGAAGAAATTGAAGAAATCAAGGCTAATGTGGATATCGAGATCGAAGCCTTTATTCATGGAGCGATGTGCTCGTCCTATTCCGGACGTTGTGTGTTGTCCAACCATTTTACGGATCGTGACTCCAACCGGGGTGGCTGCTGCCAATCCTGCCGCTGGAAGTATGATCTGTTTGAAGATGCCCGGGAAGATACCGTGTGGGTCAGCGAAGAAGAAATGCAAATGCAGGCACCTGCACCATTCAAATTGGGAGAGAACCAGCTGCCCCTATTCCAGGAGCAGGACAATTCTTTTTCCATGGGTTCGAAGGATCTGTGCATGATTGGGCATATTCCTGAGCTGATTGATGTTGGTGTGGATAGCTTCAAAATCGAAGGCCGCATGAAGTCGATTCACTATGTGGCTACCGTGGTTAACGTATATCGTCAGGCTATCGATTCTTATATGGCTGACCCGGAGAACTATGTATTGAAGCCTGAGTGGGTAGAGGAAATGAACAAGGCAGCGAATCGTCCACTGAATACCGGATTTTTCTATGATACACCGGATCATGAGGATCACATCTATGAACCGGAAGAAAAAGCGGTACCTTTCGACTTTGCTGGATTGGTTATGGACTATGATGCGGCTACAGGAATGGCGACCATTCAACAGCGCAATCATTTCAAACCTGGACAGGAGATCGAATTTTTCGGTCCAGGAGGCCACTTTTTCAAACAGGTGGTTGGGGAATTACAGGATGAAGAAGGCAATGTAATCGATGCAGCCCGTCACCCGTTACAGCGTGTAAAAATGAAGGTGGATCAACCTGTTTCCTACTTTGATATGATGAGAAAAAAGAAGTAGGTTTAAATGCCTAGTTTTTAACAAAATAATGTTATGTTTTAACAATATAGTGTTATAAAATTTACAAATTCGACCTCCGTATATCGGTATATGGGGGTCTTTTTTTTATAGAAAAATAGGAAAAAAGTTGTAATAAATTTCGAGAAAACGAAAGGGGAAAGGAGAAAGCTGTCGAATACTACATATTTATAGGGGAGAGAAAGAAAAATCCAACAAGTAAATTACTGGCAGGTGAATGGGATTGGTTCAAAAGAAGCAGAAGGACAGTGGGGAAGAGTTGACAATACCCGAGAAGGTTAAGCCCGAGAAGGTTCAGAAAGTGAAGAAAGAAAAAGGTGTTAAAAGTAAGACAGGGGATACCTCAGGCAAAAAGTCTTTTACATTGGGCTCAGGTAAGCTGAAGTCGGGGTGGAACAAGACCAAAAACCAGTTGAAGAATCAAAACTGGAAAGATGTTGGGGGAACAACGTTTACGCAGATTAAGAAGGCTAATCCCGTTAAATCGGTAGGCGTTAAGCTGTTTTTGGTCTTTTTCGTAGGAATCATGTTTTTTGTCATTGGTCTAGGTCTATTATCCTATGCAAAAGCCAAAGATACGATTGAGAAGAATGCATCCCGATCAAATCAGGAAACCATTGAACAAACCAAACAAAAAATGGACATTATCCTGGAACGGTTCGTAGATACATCCACACAAATTTTCTTCGATCCGGAAATGCAGTCCTTGCTTCAGAAGATGTCTGATAAGAATTTGTCGGCATATGATACGTTTGTGAATTCAAGCTCCATCAACAAACAATTATCGAATATTGCTTTTACGAATAAATCTATGGAAGCGATTTATCTTGTGCCTACAGACGAAACAAGGTCTACCATGGGCACAGGTAACAGCAGTTCTTCCATGGGCGACATCCGGAATGAGAGCTGGTACGACGAGTTGGTACAAGCAGGTGGATATCGCTGGCTTCCAACGGAAGTCAAAGAGGATGGCAGCACACCAACGTTCCGAATTGCCCGTTCAATGAAGAATCTGCAAGGGACAACCCAGTCCTATGTGTTAATCATTGAATTGAAATTGGAGGTTCTGGAGCAGCAATTGAAATCACTTGACTTGGGTGAAGGCGCAGTCCTCCAGCTCATTGCTCCGGACAACAAGGTAGTAGCTTCAACGATTGCTGATCGTACAGGGAAAGATACGGATTTGGCTTTCATAAAAGATTTGAAAGAAAAATCCGGCAGCACGAATACGGAGTATACGATGGATGGAAATTCAACCAATATGCTGGCATCATACAGCACCATGGATACATCCGATTGGAAACTGATCGGGATGGTTCCAACTTCGATCCTGGTTAAAGATGCCAAGGGTATTCTTACACTGACTTTGTGGATGGCATTGATTGATGCCGTTATTGCGATACTGATCGGTATTTGGATGGTTCGCATGATTGCCCGCCCAATGGGCAAATTGAAAGATCTGATGCAAGAAGGTGCAAAAGGGAACCTCAAGGTGCGTACACCTTATAGCTCCCAGGATGAAATTGGTCAATTATCGGCTGCATTCAACCTGATGATGGAGCAAATTACGAAACTTGTGGAGCAAACCAACCGTTCCGCACAGGAAGTATTGGATACCGCTTCTGAGCTGAGCAGCGCATCCAAGAAAACAGCAGTCTCCGCTTCAGAGATTGCCGTAGCCACTGAAGAAATTGCAGGTGGAGCAAGCAGTCTGGCAACAGAAGCGGAGCGTGGAAACGAATTGACCGACAATATCTCCCGTCAGATGGAGAGTGTGGTCGCCGCGAATGAACAAATGGGTGATTCAGCCCGTCATGTAGAGAAATCCAGTCAAACAGGTACACAGCATTTGAACCAGTTGATGACCAAAACGCAGAAGACAGAAGAAATGATTGGTGCGTTGGTAAATAAGGTAGATTCCTTGAAAGAGAGCACGTCCTCTGTTCTGAAGGTGCTTGACGTCATGCAGAATATTACCAAACAAACAAATATTCTCTCCTTGAATGCAACAATTGAAGCCGCTCGTGCCGGTACAGCTGGACGCGGATTCATGGTGGTAGCAAATGAGGTTCGTCAGTTGGCTGAACAATCCAGACAGTCCATTGATATGGTGGGCGACATTACTGACAAGATTATGACCGAAATGAATGAGACGGTGGATCAATTGTCTGCAGCTTATCCATTATTTAAGGAACAGATGGATGCCGTAAAAGATACCAATGTAATATTTGCTTCAGTACAGCAACAAATGGGTGCTTTTGTTGAGAGTCTGAGCATGGTCACCGGCTCAATCGGAGATTTGAATCAATCTCAAGGTACGTTGTCCGAAGCGATGAGTAATGTCAGCGCAGTAGCTGAACAATCTTCTGCAACGTCCCAGGAAGTTGCCTCCTTGAGTAGTGAACAACAAAATATCAGTAACCAACTGGTGAATTTGTCTGCAAAACTGGAGAATGTGTCCACAGAATTGAAAGATACATTGTCTCGCTTTACAGTCTAATTCGAACCTGTTTGCTTCAATTGAGAAGCCTGTCCCTAATATGGGACAGGTTTTCTTGTTGTTACCGAATAATTCCATTCCGAATGAAGAATACTATGCCAAAACGCTGAACGGGGTGTCCTGATGCTTTTACAACTGAAGCGGCGCATTTATATTACATGTATTCTTCTTACGGGTTTATTTATTTTGCTTATGATTCGTTTAGCTTGGGTTCAGGGCGTTCAAATCAACCGCACGATGCCAGGATTCCAACGTACCGTTCGTGAAATGTCCGTATTGCAGCGAGAGCGAGGAGTGGTACTGGATACGGGACGAGGCCAATTTACCGATTATAAGGGTCAACCCTTAACAGGCAAGCTGGAATGGGGGTTGGTCCTTTTTCCGCATCCAAATCAAACAAGTCATTCATATCCATCCATAGTGGCAAATTCGGAGGTTAAGGAATTGGCTGCTCTCTTACATACTGATGTGAAGTCGTTACAAAAGGAATGGAATCAAGGAAACGCACCCCATTTCTGGACAGCAGGTGCCAACCAGCCCAGAACGTTGACCAATTCTCAGGTTGCCCGACTACGTGAATTGAAGGCAGACGGAGCGAGTGTGTATCCTTTTATGACGAGATATGGACAAGCCGCTACGGGCATGCAATGGTTGGGTTATCTTGCTGAACAGCCTGGATTCTCAAATATACAGTTGGGTCACAAAAATGAGGTCAAGCAGCCTTTTACCATGAAATCTGGAGCAGCCGGGTTGGAAAGAACAATGGAACCTTTATTGATGGGCATTGGGCCTACCTTGTTAACTCGTATGGTTACAGGTTCAGGAGAAGTTATTCAGGATATCCAGCCACGCGTGATTGCACCCTCTAATACACACTACCCATTGCGTGCAGAGACGACGATCAATATCGATGTGCAGCAAGGGATAGAGCAGATTGTGAAGAAGTCCGGAATGAAGGAAGGGGCTATCGTTGTGCTGGATGCAGCCAATGCAGACGTACGTGCAATGGTTTCGGCGCCGTTCTATAATCCGCAGCATGTGAACCCTAAACAAACGGCTTGGGCAAATCGTGCCGTGCAGGGAGCTGTACCGGGTTCAATATTCAAAATCGTTACAGCAGCGGCCGCACTGGAATATCACGCTGTATCCAAAGGGGAAACTTTCCATTGTGATGGCGAGTTTGGGAAATACGGTCTGTCCTGCTGGAAGGAGCATGGGCATGGGACATTGAATCTGGAGCAGGGATTTGCCGAGTCTTGTAATATTGTATTTGCTGAGACTGCACGTCGGCTCAGTATGGAGCAGCTGGAACGTACGGCGGATGCTTTGGGATTGGCACGTACAGTTGGCTGGGAGGGAAAGAAGGCTTCAGGTATGCCGGTGCTGCATCATTTCGATCATGAGGATGCAGGAAGAGTGAGACTGCCTTCCGTCTCTCCTCAGGATGAAGGAGCCAAGGTACAGACGGCTATCGGTCAGCGGGACGTTCTGGTTACTCCTTTACAAGCGGCCAATTTGATCGTTACGCTTTTGCATGATGGCAAAGTGAGCGCTCCACGCCTCGTTCAGCGTATCCGATATGCCGATGGAGATACGATGCTGGATATGCCGATACATGATTCACCATCTTCAGCAGGACGGATCTCTCCAGCTACAGCGCATCAGCTGTTATCCTGGATGAAGAAGGTTGTTAGTGACGGAACGGGAAAATCCCTGCAACATGCACGGTGGCAGGTGGCAGGGAAGTCAGGCACAGCACAGGTACAGCAGCACGGAGAGAAACGTAACCATCAATGGTTTATTGGGTATGGGCCTACGGAACAACCCAAATATGCTGTAGCTGTCCTTGTCCAAAACGTTGCTCCAAGCAGCCGTCATCAAGCAACGGCGATGTTCAGAAAAGTGATGGACTATTTGGCTGAATCCTCGTGATTACCGGGAGAAGCAGGCTCTTGCACCGAAGGCTCAACATTCATATCAGGGGTGGTGCTGCCCGGTGTGTCCATCACTAATGGGGAAGATTCGAATTCATCCTTCGGCAAATGGATCCATTGCTGGAGATATCCTTGTTGCAGCAGTTCTTTGAGTAGAATCAGCAGCACGGGAGACAATACCACGCCAGCCAGACCAAAGACAGAGAGCGAGATCAGCATAAAAGAAAGCATCAAGTAAGCGGAAGAAACCCCGATTGAATTACCCGATATTTTGGGCTCCAGCAGTTGGCGTGTCAGCATGGTTACAGCAAGGACTACAATTAAGCCAATCGCAAGGCTGCTATTTCCCACAATGAACAGATACACAATCCACGGAATGAAAATAACAGGAACACCCAGCAATGGAACGAGATCAAAAACGGCACAGATGGCTGCGATGGTGAAGGCATTGGCAGTTCCCAGAATTAACAAGCCTGCATAAATCAATACAAAAGTAATCAGCATCATAATCATCTGGGCCTTCAAATACGAACGGATCGTCTTGAACACATGATTCCGCATAAATTCAAGAGCCAGCTTTAACGTTTTTGGTGTTTTGGCGCGGGCAAATTTCCGCCACGATTCAATCTCAATGCTGAGAAAGAACGCGAGAATGATGGCAATCCCGAAATTAGTAATAAAGGAAGAAAATGAACTGAGAAAACCGATCACGAATTGCGCACCGCTGGTTACCCATTTGGACAGGAATCCGGTCAGTGTCGCAAAATAGTCATTAACCTTATCGGTTATTCCGTTAGGTAAGGCATCAGACTTGTCCTGGATGAAATAAACCAGATTGGTGAATTCATGCTGAATCAACTCGATATAATAAGGGAAATTATCCTGCAAATTAGAAATTTGGGATACGATAATTAACCCCAATCCAAAAAAAGCAGCAACAATAACTGCAAGAAACAATAATACTGAAACGGCGGCACCCAAGGTTTTGGGCAATCCTTTACGATGTAGAAATCTTGCCAGAGGTTCGATCATCCAATACACTATAAATGAAAGAAAAACTGGCGCAGCCAATTGATATAATCGACTAAAACCGTACATGATAAAGTACACGGTTAATACGAGCAGCGCAATGTCAAAGACGGTGCGCCCGTATTTTTTGTAAAGCGGCAGCATGGGCAGGGCTCCTTTATACGTCATTAAGGTAAAAATTAGGATGCATTTATTGTACACGATAGCAATCTTTTTGGGAAAAGAGGATTCAAGAAAAGGCTGAATTATGATAAAATTAAAGGCGGTTTATTTTGGTTAGTGCTATATTATGGCACGGTAATTCAGCAAGAGAAGCGGGGAGTTTGTAGCATGACAAATTTACTTCAGAGCATATTACTGTGGTTATTGTACATTTCATCGTTTTACGCCTTTATTCCGAGTTTGGTTAGCAGACTTTTCGGTTTTCGTGTGTTCAGGCGCGGGAGAAGTGAGACGGAGTTTTCCTTAACATTTGATGATGGGCCGGACCCGGAATACACGCCCAGATTGCTTGATTTACTGCGTCAGTATGAAGCAAAGGCAACGTTTTTTGTAGTCGGGGAGCATGCAGCCCGTCATCCCGAGCTCATCCAGCGCATACATGAGGAAGGTCATCTTCTCGGAATTCATAATTATATTCATAAAACCAATTGGTTGATGCGGCCGCGTACGGTTCGAGATCAGATTCAACGAACAGGTCAGATTATTCAAGGGGTAACGGGGGTGAGAACTTGTTATTATCGTCCACCATGGGGCATTATGAATCTGTTTGATTTCTTCAGTAAAAAAGATCGCCGTATTATTCTGTGGTCGTCCATGTTTGAGGACTGGAGAAGCAGTGTGGGCGTTGAGAAATTGACGGAACGAATGTTGAAGGAGCTAAGGGGCGGAGAGGTCATGTTACTGCATGATCGAGGGACTACCCTCGGCGCTGATGCACACGCGCCGGAGCAGATGCTTCAGGCGCTCGAAGTCGTATTGCAGGAAGCAAACAGGCAGCAGTTGCACAGTGTACGCATCGATACGTTGATGGGAGGCGTTACGGTGAGCGAATCTAAAAATGCAGGTCAACCACAAACACTTTTATCACCTTGGAAACGTATGGTTGTTGCGTTATGGCTAGGCTGGGAGAAGTTGTTTCATTGGGTATATCATTTGCATACTGCATCACCAGAGGACCCATTATTACACTACCGCTCCCGCGTATATCATGGAGCATTGGTTGAAATGAACGACGGTCATGTCATTCGTAACGGAGATCCGGTTATTGAACTTCATTTTGATAATAAAAAGCTTTTCGATCTGGGTATGACATCACGCTCAAGTATGCATCTGGCCATTCGCATGATTCGGGCCATGGAACAGCAACTTCCTGATTTGGCCCGGCAGGTCGCACTTGAACCTGAACTTCGTTCAGCCAAGGCTCTGTACGGTGTGAGTATGATTAACCGGGGACCGGAGAAATTTGGGTTTACGGTTCGGGAGTTGGCTCCTGGGCCATTCAGTTCTGCATCCAAAGTGTATCTGAAACTTCTGCTAAGCGTCATTCATCCGGCTGGAACAAAACGACTGAAGCAGCGATCCGAACAATTGGTTCCAAAAATGATTGCCATGCCGCTTGATGTGCTGCTGGATCGATATGGTCAGCACGCATTGGTAGCAGCAACAGCGGAACAGTCATCAGAGGAATTGTTGGTTCCTGAACAGGATCTTGTACCTGAACGAAACTGATTGCGAAATGAATAAAGAAAAGGGTTGCCCTTCGCCGAAGTCGGCTGAAGAGCAACCCTTTATTTATGTTTCTGGTATAGAAATTCACCAGATATTACTTGAATTAGATACTCAGTACGCCGCCGTTGCTTGCATTCGTTACCAGTTTGGAATAACGAGCGAGGTAACCGGTTTTTACTTTCGGTTCAAAGCCTTTCCAACCTGCGCGACGACGTTCGAATTCTTCGTCACTGATATGCAATTCGATGATGCGGTTGTTCAGATCAAGTTCAATGATGTCTCCTTCTTCAACAAAAGCAATTGGACCGCCTTCAGCAGCTTCCGGAGAGATATGTCCGATACTGATTCCGCGGGATGCGCCAGAGAAGCGTCCGTCGGTGATCAGACCTACTTTGGCACCAAGGCCCATACCTACGATCTGGGAAGTAGGAGCGAGCATCTCAGGCATACCTGGTCCGCCTTTCGGTCCTTCATAACGGATAACAACAACATGTCCTTCTTTTACTTTGCCGTTCGCAATGCCTTCAAGCGCTTGTTCCTGGGAGTCGAAGCAAATAGCAGGACCTTTGTGGTATCCGCCAACCGATGGGTCAACAGCACCGACTTTGATGATAGCTCCTTGTGGTGCAAGGTTACCAAACAATACAGCCAGTCCGCCTTTTTCCGAGTGCGGATTATCCAGATGATGGATGACATTTGTATCTTGGATTTCCTGACCTTCAACGTTCTCACGGATCGTTTTACCCGTTACAGTAATGCAGTCTCCGTGAATAGCACCTGGTTTCTTGAGCAATTCGTTCAGAACAGCACTTACGCCACCCGCATTGTGAACGTCTTCGATGTGAAGATCGGAAGCAGGTGCCAATTTTGCCAAGTGAGGAACGCGGTTAGCAACTTCATTGATTCGCTCGATTGGATACTCGATGCCTGCTTCATGAGCCAGTGCCAATGTATGAAGTACCGTATTTGTGGAACCACCCATAGCCATATCCAGTGCAAAAGCGTTGTCGATGGCTTCTACAGTAACGATATCACGTGGTTTCAGATCCATTTTGATGAGTTCCATCAGTTGTTTAGCGGATTGTTTAACAAACTCACGACGCTCAGGAGCAACAGCCAGGATGGTTCCGTTACCTGGCATAGCCAGTCCCATCGCTTCAGCCAGACAGTTCATGGAGTTCGCAGTGAACATACCGGAGCATGATCCACATGTTGGACAACCGAACTGTTCAAGTTCAAGCAAGCTCTTATCATCGATTTTACCAGCTTGATAAGCACCTACGCCTTCAAATACGGAAGTCAGGGACAATGCTTTACCGTTGCTGTCACGACCTGCCTTCATTGGACCACCGCTGACAAACACGGTAGGGATATTACAGCGGAGTGCACCCATCATCATGCCTGGTGTGATTTTGTCACAGTTCGGGATACATACCATGCCGTCGAACCAGTGTGCAGATACAACGGTTTCCACGGAATCCGCGATAATGTCACGGCTTGGCAGCGAGTAACGCATACCAATGTGTCCCATGGCAATTCCGTCGTCAACTCCGATGGTGTTGAATTCGAATGGAACGCCACCGGCTTCACGAATAGCTTCCTTTACAATTTTACCGAATTCCTGCAGGTGGACATGGCCGGGCACGATATCGATGTAAGAGTTACATACGGCAATAAATGGTTTGCCAAAGTCCTCTTCTTTAACGCCCGCTGCGCGGAGCAAACTGCGGTGCGGTGCACGGTCAAAACCTTTTTTGATCATATCGGAACGCATCTTCTTGGCTGACATGGTGTATTTCCCCCCAAATTTATAATATTGAGCAACATGAATGGAAATATAAATGGCAGTGCATCTGTCGTTTAATTTCATCCGTACTCTAAAAAAATAGACCAGTGATACTGGTTTCGAGCTTCCCGTAGTTTGTGAAGTTCTTTGCTGCTTTAAACCCGTGAACAACCCGGTTTTTCTATAGAGTCTATCACAACCGTCGTCATATTTCTACAATTCAATAGAAAGAAGCTTCAATCCATTAGTGGAATGAAGCTTTCTTGATTTGATGCACGGGCTCAGGTGATCTTTCACCGCTGCCCATGGGGATTGGCTAACTACTCCCGCCTTTGCGGCCAATCTCCCGATAGAATTCTTTATTATGAGTTTCGGAAGTTGCTTCTCCACCCTTGGTTCCAATTTCCTTATAGAACTGAGAATCATGCGCATCTGAAGTCGCTTCACCACCTTTTTTACCTATCATTTGGTAGAAGCTCCGATCATGCTTTTTGGATGTGGCCTTGCCACCTAACCTACCGGCTTCCTCACGACTCATTTTGTGTTCAGACGTCTGTGGACGTGCCATTACAAATCACTCCTTATATCATAAGTAGATTGTTGTAGCGCGTATTCCTACTTACCACAACTTTTCCAGCCTGAAACAAGTCGATTTGGATGGTAAGGAGCAGGATTTCAGTTCATCTGAACCAGGATGCTGAACGTTTTAATACCCCTTGACGATTGAACTGGAAGCGGGAAATATCGGGCTCAATGAGAGGGCGGAAGGTATGACGGATGGCTGGGTGGGCCAGCGTTACAGCGAACAGTAACGCAATGGAGACAATCACCGGGATGTACAAGCTGGTCTCCATATAGTTGTAAACCCCGGACCAGACCGCCAAGCGAACGAGAAATCCATGTAGAAGGAACACATACAGCGTGCGTCGTCCCAATTCAGTCAATCTGGATGTTAATGGAGGGACCCATGCGAGAAATAATGCGCCTGACCCGATTTCAAGTGCATAAATTCCGAGGCGGTAAATTCCTGCAAACCACTCATGATGTCCAAGCTCTGCGTAAGTCATGCTTCCCAGTAACCAGCCTGGTGAAATGTTGAGCCCTCCGAGTCCGATCCAACCAAGAAGAGCAGCAGACAACGTAGCTGCAATTTTACGACCCCAGCCGGATCGCAAACGGGAGCGGATGGACGCTCCGTAGTCATACCCGATAACAAAGAAAGGAAGAAATACAAATGTTCGGCTGAAGCTCAGCCAGAAACCGTCAATGGGTAAATATCCGGCACATACCCCCAGCATCACGGCACCGAGTAGTCTGTAGATCGGTTTCCAGGAGAGTGTGAGACGAAGCAACAGTCGCCAGCAAAAATGACTTGCCAGAAACCAGAGCAATAGATAAGGTGCAAAGAAAGACAAACGCATATGCGGTGTATGGAATACGGTGAAATCCATTACTGCATAGAGGGACTGAAACAGAAGGTACTGTAATGCAATCTGTTTAAGCACATTGCGGCCAGATGTACCTTTGAGTGAATGTCTGGCAAAGTAGCCGGTTACCCATACAAACAGCGGCATGTGAAACGTATATATCCACAGAAACAGAGCCTCTGCTCCTGCAAAACGCGTAATGATTGGTTCGAGAGCATTGCCCGCTAGTACACAGACAATAAGCATAAAGCGCAAGTTGTAAAAAAAGGAATCCTGATCGTTGTGAATGTTAGTCGGTTTGTTCATGTTGTAGCCCCCCTGATAACCCTTGGCGATTGCAATCTGGTTCTGTAATAAGGGTAATATGGATGTGTAATATTCATTGTGATATATTTCACATGAGAAAGCGCTATCCTTTCTCAAAGCTGTGACAACAAAATGAACGCTCCGGGATTGACAACGGTTGCATAGAGGCTGACAATGGGGAAAGAAGATGAGGAATTGTAAATATAAGGAGGGGAGAATTCATGTCGACGAATACCCGCCGAAGCCCTGAAATTGTTACGTTTGGGGAAAGCATGGGTTTGCTGACAGCAAAGGATACAAGAGGCCTCGAATATGCAGCGACATTAGACAAATCATTTGGTGGCGCAGAGAGTAATCTGGCCATTGGTGTATCCCGGCTTGGGCATACCAGTGGTTGGTTTGGCCGTCTGGGTAATGATCCGATCGGTAACATGATCTTGAAGGCTATTCGTGGTGAAGGTGTAGATGTATCCAGAGCAAGGATGAGTGAGAAAGAGTCCACCGGTTTGATGATTCGTGAGAACGCTTCCGGGAAAGCCTCGGTGCACTATTATAGGAAGCTATCCGCTGCAAGTGCAATTACTCCTGAAGACCTGGACCCGGATTATATTGCGGGTGCGCAAATCCTTCACGTTACAGGCATCACTGCAGCAATAAGCGCATCGGGACTTGCTACTGTTGAAGCTGCTATACATATAGCCAAGCAGGCTGGTGTGAAAGTGAGTTTTGATCCGAATCTGCGTCTTAAATTGTGGTCAGCTGAAGAAGCGCGGCCTGTTCTGCTTCGTCTGGCAGAGCAAGCTGATTATTTCTTGCCGGGTCTGGACGAGATGAAACTTCTGTATAACGAGGAAGATGATCAAAAAGTACTTGAGCGTTTGTCCGCCATGAAAGCAGTCTGCATCGTTAAGGGCGGTCCTGATTTGACCTACGTATTGGTGAATGGTACCCTAACGGAAGTTCCGTACTTCAAGGCAGATCATGTCCTGGATACGGTCGGGGCAGGAGATGGATTCTGTGCGGGCTTTTTGTCCGGACTTATTAAAGGATATTCTCCGCAGGAGGCGACCCGTCTCGGGAATTTGACCGGTTCCATGGTTATACAGGCTGTTGGCGATTGGGAGGCGCTCCCGACGTGGGAGCAGGTCGAGGCCAAGCTGAACAATGTAGCTCATGTTGAGCGCTAGTCGCTGCTGATATCATATATGTCTCATCTTCGTTCATTAATGTAAGGCTTGTAATAGACAACCACATTGACAAGGGAGAGAATGAAATGAAGAAGCTTCAGCTGCTGCAAAAAATAACGGACAGTGGGGTTGTTGCGGTTCTGCGTGCAGATTCTGCTGATCAGGTTATCGCCATGGCCGAACAAGCCATCGCGGGTGGCATCAAGATTATCGAGATTACGATGACTGTGCCTAGTGCCCTCAAAGCCATCGAGAAATTAAGCCGTGTATACCATTGGAACACACAAGATCCAGAGAAATTTGCCATTATTGGAGCTGGAACAGTGCTTGAACCCCAGACAGCGCGTGCCGCGATTATGTCAGGTGCCGAGTTTGTTGTAGGTCCTTCTCTGAACCCGGACACTGTGAAAATCTGCAACTTGTATCGGATTCCGATTCTTCCAGGGGTGATGACCATTGCGGATGTACAACGTGCGTTGGAACTAGGCGTGGATATTGTGAAGTTGTTCCCGGGTAATCTCTACGATCCATCTATAATTAAAACAATGAAGGGACCTATGCCGCAAGCGAATTTCATGCCAACCGGTGGGGTTTCCTTGTCCAATCTGGGTGACTGGATCAAGGGAGGCGCCGTTGCTGTAGGTATTGGGTCGGACCTTACAGCGGAAGCAGTGAAGACGGGGGACTTGAGTCATGTTCGCCGCAAAGCGGAACAATATATGGATGCTTACCGCAAGGCCAAGGCTGAATAGCGATGAATGATGGAGAATGGGAGCCTCAGGAATGAAGGCTCCCATTCTGCAAGCCGCGGCACCTGCGGAAGTGCAGAAAGGTGATGAATGTTGAGAAACCGATATAATACAGGGCGTAAGAAAAGGGGCATCGGGAAATTCCTGCTCGTTCTTCTGGCGCTCATTGTCATTGGGTGTGGGTTTGTGGCCTGGAAGCTGTTTACGCCTTATGGACCACAGGAGATGGCTCAGACAGCAATGGAAACTGCAAATCAGGTGACAGTAACTGAAAAAGACAGCTGGATTGATTTTGTACCGGACAAATCTGCTGGGGTGAGTGTTATTTTTTATCCAGGTGGATTGGTTAAACCGGAAAGTTATGCACCTCTTGCCCATGAACTTGCGGCAGCAGGACATCATACCATTATTGCGAAAATGCCGGTTAATCTCGCGGTACTCAAGCAGAATCTCGCAGATGATATTATTAAAGCTTATCCGGATGAACAATTTGTTATGGGAGGCCACTCTCTTGGTGGATCGATGGCGGCACGTTATGCGGCTTCCCATCCTGTTGCACTTCAGGGCATCTTTTTCCTCGCATCCTATCCGGATGAAAAAGGCAGTGTGAAGTCATTGGGGATACCAGCGTTATCCATACTGGGTACGAATGATGAAGTTGTGAATGCAACAAAGTATCAGAATGGTCGGGCATATTTACCAGAAGATACGGTGTATTACACCATTGAAGGTGGCAACCATTCACAGTTTGGTGACTATGGCCATCAGAGCGGTGACGGCGAACCTGGAGTCAGTGAAGAGGAGCAACTGTCCCAAACGGTTAAAACGACTTTAGGCTGGCTGGATACAATCAAGTAACCTGCAAGTTCAACGGTGAAAGGGACTAATCCATAGCAGAGGGAACTGGAGGTGATACGTATGTCCATGCTTCAAATCCGTGAGAAGCAAGTTCCCTGCCGAGGCATTCTTTTTGATAAGGATGGAACATTACTGGATTTCTTACAGTTATGGGGGCCGTGGGCGGAGTCTTTGCTGGATCAGTTGGAATCACAGCTGTCAGAGCTTGGGGCCTCGTTCACGGTAGCGCGTGAGCAAGTTCTCGGTACGATCCGCAATCTCGAGGGTCAACTGATCGGATATGACCTTCAAGGGCCATTGGCTATTGCCACGGTGGATGAGAGCAACGGTTTGCTTGCAGGGCAGTTGTATGCAGCAGGCATGCCATGGAATGAAGCAATCACAACGATCCGCCGTTTTTCCAGTGTCGCCATGGGTGAGGTAAGGCAGAGAAAAATGGCTGAACCGCTGCCTGGATTAAATGCATTTTTGCAGAGCTGCCAGGAAGCATCGATTCCGATGGCAGTGGTCACTTCGGACAGCACAGCTGCTGCCGAGGAACATTTAGAGTGGATGGGCATCCGGTCGTATTTTACATCGATTGTTGGCAGTGATCGGGTGACGCGGGGCAAACCGGATGGAGAGGCTGCGGTTCTGGCTTGCCGAGAATTACATATTCTTCCTGAGGAGGCTGTTGTGATCGGTGACAGCAATGGAGATATGCAGATGGGACGTAACGCAGGGGTGTCCTGTAAGATTGGTTTCTGTCCAGCAATCGAGGAAAGTCACTATTTACATGACGCTGATACCATTATCCAACATTATCATGAGTTAAAAATCATCTCTGAACATTCCTCACAGGGGTGATCTCGTAAAGGAGGAGAGAGGATGAACGCAACAGAACAACTGGCTGCCTGGATTAATGAAAGTTCAAATATTGTTTTTTTCGGAGGAGCCGGAACTTCAACGGAAAGCGGGATTCCCGACTTCCGCTCTGCGGCTGGTTTATACCAGACAGAGCAGCATTCACCCTATCCACCGGAAGAGCTGCTGAGCCGACATTTTTTTGACCAGCATGCGGATATTTTTTATGATTTTTATCGAGGCAAAATGCTTCATCCCGATGCGATGCCCAACGGCTGTCATCGACTGCTCGCCAGATTGGAACAGGAAGGAAAACTTCAGGCGGTTATCACGCAAAATATCGACGGGCTGCACCAAAAGGCTGGCAGCAGCAATGTCTTGGAGCTTCATGGTTCAATCCATCGAAACGCTTGTATGGATTGCAAGAGGTTTTATGGGCTGGATGATATTATTACCGCAAAAGATAAGGTGCCTCGTTGCACGGCTTGTGGTGGCGTGATCAAACCGGATGTCGTGCTGTATGAAGAGGAGTTGGACCAGACGATATTATATCGTTCGGTTGATGCACTGTCCTCAGCGGATTTGCTGCTGGTTGGTGGAACTTCACTAACCGTGTATCCTGCCGCACAATTGATTACGTATTTTCAAGGGAAACATACGGTCTTGCTTAACGCTACACCTACGGCTTACGACAGGCGGGCTGATTTGTTGATTACAGACCCTATTGGTGAGGTAATGAATAAGGTGGACCAGCTTCTTGGTTAAACGTAAGTCAACATTATCCGAATAACCGCATTCTCCGGCATACGGACCGGGTACTAGAGGCGGAACCTGGGGAAAGAAGGGATTCATGATGGTCTACGTAGCCAGCGATGCACGCTACGAAACAATGAAATACAACCGCGTTGGACGTTCAGGATTGAAACTGCCAGCGATTTCACTTGGGTTATGGCATAATTTTGGTGGCATTAATAATGCGGAGAACGGCCGAAATATGATTACCCGTTCGTTTGATCTTGGCATTACGCATTTTGACCTTGCCAACAATTATGGTCCGCCGGCAGGTTCGGCAGAGCAGTTATTCGGTCAGGTTTTGGCACAGGATCTGAAGCCATATCGAGATGAACTCGTCATCTCCACCAAAGCCGGGTACTATATGTGGCCTGGACCTTACGGTGAATGGGGTTCTCGTAAAAACCTGGTTTCCAGTCTCAATCAGAGCTTGAAGCGAATGGGTCTCGATTACGTAGACATCTTTTATTCTCATCGTTATGATCCCGAAACACCTCTGGAAGAGACGATGATGGCGTTGGACCATATTGTACGTTCCGGCAAAGCCTTGTATGTCGGCATATCCAACTATCCTGCAGAACAGACGAAGCAGGCGGCCGAAATTCTCAAAGGCCTGGGTACACCTCTGTTAATTCATCAACCCAAATATTCCATGCTGGATCGCTGGATTGAGGATGGACTGCAGGATGTACTTGATGAGTATGGAACAGGCAGCATCGCTTTTTGTCCATTGGCACAAGGCGTGCTCACCAACAAATATCTGAATGGCATTCCAGAAGATTCACGTGCCAAAGGCCCGTCTGTATTTTTGAATGAAAACAACATCTCGCCAGAGACATTGCGCAAAGTTCGTGCTCTGAATCAAATTGCAGCATCACGTGGTCAGAGTCTGGCCCAGTTTGCACTCGCTTGGGTATTACGTGATGGCAAGGTAACTTCTGCACTGATTGGTGCAAGTCGTCCTTCGCAGATTGAAGAGAATGTCGCTGCTCTCAGTCAGTTGGAATTCTCCTCAGAGGAATTGGAACGCATTGAATCGATTCTCCGTCCGGAACCGGATCATAAATAAAGTTCAAAAGGTGCATCTTAGCCATAATGGCGGGATGCACCTTTTTTGTTCCTTTATTATGTAGACCTACGGAATAGGAGATCCTACTTTTGATTACAGGGTTATCTCTGGTGCGGTGGTACTTGGCGTGAACCTTGAGGCAAGGGACTATTAAGAATGTTCTCCCGGTACAGACTAGGGGCTTCCCCATGGAATCGCTTGAACTGTTTGGAGAAATACAGCGCATCTGGCAAGCCCACGGAGGCGGATACCTGTTCGATGGACAGATCCGGACGTTCCCGCAGCAGCTGGCGCGATTTATCGATCCGCAGTTTAAGCAGGTAGGTGACTGGCGATAATCCGGTCTCCTGTTTGAAAATGCGGGAAAGGTACGCACGATTATAGCCAAGACTGGCCGACATTTGCTCAATCGAGACAGGGTAAGCATATTGAGTAGACATGTATTGAATCATCTGTTTTACCGTTCGTCGTATGGAGGATTCACCTGGTATTAAGGTTTGCCCCTGAGAAAGGTGATTTTGTGCCTCGGCTAGAATCATATATAACGTACCCAGTGATGTAAAATGAGAGCTTTCTTTTCGCTCGGCAAAAGCCGTCTGCATCACGGATAACCAGTCGGTAATACCGCAGGAAGGACCGGCATGAAAGACGGATTTCTCCGGACGGAAGCCTGCTTCCTCTATATGCTTCGCAGCCTGGCTGCCGGTAAAGGCCATCCAGCGGTATTGCCAGGGATGCCGGGCATGGGATTGATAACTTACAAGCTGTCCCGGTTGAATGAGAAAACAGTCTCCTGCGGACAGTTCGTAGGTATGTAGTTCAGTACGGAACGTACCGGCTCCTTTTTCTACATAATGCAATAGATAATAATCGTATAGCTTCGGGCCAAGGGCGTGACCGGGAAGGGTCTGGCTTGCCCCTGCAAAGAGGACATGCAATGCCCCTTTTTCATAATAAACAGGATTGGAGGCAACCGAATAGCTGAGTGCTCCACTTTTGCCAGAGGTTTCCGGAATTTGTTTTATCGGATCCCCCGTTAGACCTTCCTTACGTTGTTCAGTCATGATGACATTCCTTTCCTTCCTGGATGTTCCATTCATTATACGTCGAAAGGTCACATTTATCCATATGGAACACACATGGTTGCATTTCAAGAGGAACCGCCTTCTTGTATAATAACATTAAGAAAACCAACAACATTGAGATGGGGTGCAGCAGCAATGAACATAAATGAATTGAAACAAAAGTTTATTGACAAGTACGGAGAGAGTGGAGCGGACATCCGTGTGTTCCATGCCCCTGGGCGGGTGAATCTGATCGGTGAGCACATTGACTATAACGGGGGGTACGTGCTTCCGGCTGCGCTTGAATTCGGTACCACTTTGATTATCCGTGAGCGTGAGGACAACAAGTTGCAGTTGGCTTCCACGAATATGCCCTATGAAGGAACGCTGGATACGTCCTCCATTGGCAAAGAGAAAACAGGGGAATGGACGGATTACCCGGTAGGCGTCATGGTTGAACTGCAAGGCAAAGGCGTAAAAGTAACCAAAGGTTATGACTTCCTCTATCATGGAGAAATTCCGAACGGCGCAGGACTTTCCTCTTCCGCATCGCTGGAGGTTCTTACCGGGTTTGCTATCCAGTCGCTTGAAGGTTTGAATGATATTGATACGGTTCAATTGGCGCTGCTGTCCCAAAAGGCAGAGAACGAATTCGTTGGTGTCAACTGTGGCATCATGGACCAGTTCGCTGTAGCTAATGGAGAAGAGGATCATGCGATCCTGCTGATGTGTGACACCCTTGAATATGAAAAAGTACCATTCCGTACGGGTGCCTACAAGCTGGTCATTGGTAACACGAACAAACGTCGGGGGTTGGTGGACTCGGCTTATAACGAACGTCGCTCCCAATGTGAGCAAGCACTTGCCATTTTGAAAGAACAACTGCCTGCACTGAACTATCTGGCGCAACTTACACCTGAACAATTCGTTACACTACAGGATCACATCAAGGATGAGAAGGTAAGACAGCGTGCCCAGCACGTCGTGGAAGAGAATGCACGTGTACTTGCATCAGTGGATGCACTGCGTGATAACGATCTGGAAACCTTCGGCAAGCTGATGAATGCTTCTCATGAATCCCTTCGTTATCTATATGAAGTGAGCTGCGAAGAGCTGGACGTGATGGTTGAAGAAGCTCAACGGATTCCAGGCACTCTGGGTGCACGCATGACAGGAGCAGGATTCGGTGGATGTACGGTATCCCTTGTGCATGAGGACGATGTAGAGCGTTTTGTAAGCGAAGTTGGAGCGGCATATGAAGCACGCACCAGTCTCAAAGGCGAGTTCTATGTATGCGGAGTAGGCGACGGCGTTAAAGAATTGAAGGAGGCGAAGTAAGATGGCGATTTTGGTGACAGGTGGAGCAGGATATATTGGTTCTCATACGGTAGCGGCTTTGTTGGAGCGTGGCGAAGAGGTAGTTGTACTGGATAACTTGCAGACAGGGCATCGTGAAGCTCTGCTGGGCGGAAAATTGTATGAAGGTGATCTGCGTGACAAGGAACTTCTGGCGAAGCTGTTCGCTGAGAACTCCATTGATGCAGTCATCCACTTTGCGGCTAACTCACTGGTTGGCGAGAGTATGAAAGATCCCGTGAAATACTATGACAACAACGTGTTTGGGACATTGTGCCTGCTGGAAGCGATGAATGCAGCGAATGTACGTCGCATCGTCTTCTCCTCCACGGCTGCTACTTACGGCGAGCCGGAGAAAGTGCCGATTGAAGAGAGCGATCGCACAGAGCCTACGAACGTATATGGTGAAACCAAGCTGATGATGGAGCGCATGATGTCTTGGTTCGATAAAGTACAGGAAATCAAATACGTCTCCCTTCGTTACTTCAATGCTGCCGGAGCCCATGATAGCGGCAAAATCGGTGAAGATCACCAGCCGGAGAGTCATCTTATCCCACTCGTACTGCAAACGGCATTGAAACAACGTCCACACATCGCCGTGTTCGGTGACGACTACGCGACTGAAGACGGAACCTGTGTACGTGATTACATCCACGTAAGTGATCTGGCGGATGCGCATCTGCGGGCCGTAGATTATCTCCGTAAAGGGGAGAACAGCAACGTGTTCAACCTGGGCAACGGTCAAGGCTTCTCTGTTAAACAGGTTATTGAGACGGCTAAGAAAGTAACCGGACTGGATATTCCGGTTGTACAGGAACCACGTCGTGCGGGTGATCCAGCTGTACTGGTGGCTTCGTCTGCCAAAGCAAGATCCGTACTGGGTTGGAATCCAAAATGGACCAATCTGGAGGATGTCATTCAAAGCGCATGGAGCTGGCATCAGTCCCACCCTGACGGCTACGGAAAAAACTAGGAGGCGAACATCGATATGTCACAGACTCAACTTGCAGCAGGTGCCACAGAGCGGACACCGGAGCAGCAGGAAGCACTGCATGCCATTGAACGTCTGGTAGCATTTTCCTTGCAGAACAAATTGATTGAAGAAGCCGATCGGGATTACAGCCGTAATCTACTGCTGGAACAGTTTGGGTTCTCCGAGCCGTATGCAGGAGTATTGAACGAGACGGTGTTGGATGGCCCCCAACCATTGCTGGATACGCTGATTGATTATGGATTCGAAATTGGACTTATACCTGAAAATACAGACACGTACCGTGATTTGCTCGATGCGAAAATTATGGGTCAATTGATGGCACGTCCATCTGAGGTGGTGCGCGCATTCCGTCATACGGAGCAGACCGAAGGCATTGAGGCGGCTACCTCGCAATTTTATGAGCTTTCAATTCATTCCAACTACATTCGGATGGACCGTATCTCCAAGAATGTGTATTGGACACAGGATACAGCTTATGGAGATATGGAGATTACAATCAACCTGTCCAAGCCGGAGAAAAGTCCAAAGGAAATCGCGATGGCAAAGCTGCTTCCGCCTCCGGTATATCCGAAATGCCAACTTTGTCGTGAAAATGTGGGCTATGCGGGACGGGTCAACCACCCGGCCCGTCAAAACCTACGTATCATTCCTTTGGAATTGAACGGCGAACCTTGGTTCTTCCAATACTCGCCATACGTGTACTACAACGAGCACTGCATTATTTTCCATCACGATCATGTGCCGATGAAATTAACCAAGGATACGCTGCGTAGGCTGCTGGCTTTCGTGGGGGAATATCCGCATTACTTTATCGGTTCCAATGCCGATCTGCCTATCGTTGGCGGCTCCATCCTGACTCATGACCATTTCCAGGGTGGACGCCATACCTTTGCCATTCAAAATGCGAAGCCAGAGGCGGTATTCCGCCATGCTGGTTCGCCGGGGCTTACGCTTAGTCTTGTGAAATGGCCAATGTCCGTTCTGCGGCTGGCTTCACACGATCCTGCAGAGTTGCTCGAAGCGGGGAATGCCGTTTATGAAGCATGGAAGGTGTACAGCGATTCTACGGTGGAGATTGAGGCCTTCAGTGAGGTTGACGGAGAACAGATTCCACACAATACAGTGACTCCAATCGTTCGTCGCAGTGCGGACGGAGGATATGAGATGGACCTCGTTCTGCGGAACAATCGCACGAATGATGAACATCCCGAAGGGATTTTCCATCCGCACCGCGAAATGCATCATTTGAAAAAAGAGAACATTGGACTCATCGAAGTGATGGGGCTTGCAATCCTGCCAGGTCGTTTGAAAGAAGAGCTGGACAGCATCGCGGATATTCTCGCTGGGGATACCAAACTTGCTGAGGCGGCCAAAGCTTCCGAACATGTGTTGAACAAACATCTGGGCTGGGCAGAAGAACTGATCGAACGTTTCGGTCCCAACCTGAACAAGGAGCAAGCTGTTGCGCTTGTACAACAGGAAGTCGGCTTGAAATTCGCGGAGATTCTCGAACATGCAGGTGTCTACAAATATGATGAGGCAGGACGCCAAGCCTTCCGTCGTTTTGTGACCAGCATGGGATACACCGAATAAACATGAACAACCTGGAGCACCAGCCCTATAAGGGCTGGTGCTTTGGTTTATTTGACAATGTGAGATCGAAAAATACTTCTTTACTATGTACACATGTATAATATTTAGAAGAAAAGTCATGGATACTCCTTATCATTAAAAAAAGGGGATACGAAAATGGAAAAAAAGGGTTTGGATATACCGCTGGTTACCGATGCCGGGGAATTGCAAAATATGGTGGGTGAACCCCACGAGCATGTACGTAACAAGGCAATTTCGTTTGTAGATGCACATGTTCAGAACTTTATATCGCTTTCTCCTTTATTTCTCCTCTCCACTTCTGATCGTGAAGGAAAGAGTGATGCATCTCCGAGGGGAGACGGAGCAGGGTTTGTAAAAGTAATAGATCCCTATCGGCTTGTCTATCCTGAACGTCCTGGCAATCGAAGAATCGATTCTTTACTAAACATTTTGTCCAACCCAGGCGTGGGCATGCTCTTTCTAATTCCAGGTATGAACGAGGTGCTGCGCATTAATGGGAGGGCTTCAATTACGAAGGATGAGAAATTTATCGCGAGTATGGATTGGAGCGGCAAAACCATTGGGGCAGCTGTCATTGTGGAAGTGGAAGAATGCTTCATTCATTGTCCACGAGCATTTAAACAAGCGGGATTATGGTCGTCTGAGACGTGGGTGGATAAAGAAAGCTTGCCGTCAACCAGTGAAATGTTCCGTGCACACTTGCAAATCAACGGATTGCTATAAAGTGAGTGGCTATCGATTTGTTTTTGTATAATCGGGGTACTATAATGGGAGTTGCACTAAAATATGAATCTCCATTGGAGGCGACATAGATATGAGATCTTTTCAATTTTATAATCCAACCCGATTGATTTTCGGTAAAGGTCAGCTGGAAGCACTGAAAACCGAAGTACCGAAATACGGCAAGCGGGTTCTGCTTGTATATGGTGGCGGCAGTATCAAACGCAGCGGTTTGTACGATCAGGTGATCGGACTGCTGAAGGAAGTTGGAGCTGAGGTTACGGAGCTGGCTGGTGTAGAACCGAACCCACGTCTTTCGACAGTGCACAAAGGTGTAGACCTCTGCAAAACGAACAACATTGACCTGGTCCTCGCTGTAGGCGGCGGCAGTGTACTGGATTGTGCCAAAGCGATTGCCGTAGGCGCCAAGTATGACGGCGACATGTGGGACTTTGCTCAGCGCAAAGCCGTTGCACAGGATGCTCTTCCACTCGGTACAGTGCTGACAATGGCTGCAACTGGCTCGGAAATGAACTCCGGTTCGGTTATCACGAATCAGGATACACAGGAGAAATTGGGCTGGGGCAGTGCGTATTCGTTCCCTGCGTTCTCGATCCTTGATCCGGTAAATACATATACCGTTCCTCTGGACCAAACGGTTTACGGCATGGTTGATATGATGTCTCACGTACTGGAACATTATTTCCATCTGGATGCCAACACACCGGTTCAGCTCGGCTTCTGTGAGACGATTCTGCGCACAGTTATGGATGCAGCGCCTCGTCTGGTTGAAGACCTGGAGAACTATGAACTGCGTGAAACGATTCTTTATTGTGGAACGATGGCATTGAACGGCGTACTGAACATGGGTCTCGCTGGTGACTGGGCTACTCACAATATTGAACACGCGGTATCCGCAGTGTATGATATTCCGCATGGCGGAGGGCTCGCGATTCTGTTCCCGCATTGGATGAAGCATAATGTGGACGTAAATGTGGATCGTTTCAAACGTCTCGCGATCAATGTGTTCGAAGTTAATCCTGAAGGTAAATCGGACAAACAGATTGCTGAAGAAGGTATCGATGCATTGAGCAAATTCTGGACATCCATTGGTGCGCCTAACCGTCTGGCTGATTATGATATCGATGACAGCCAGATCGAAGTTATGGCTGACAAAGCTATGCTCTTTGGCCCATTCGGTAACTTCAAAAAATTGCAACGTGAAGATGTTGTATCCATCTACAAGGCTTCTCTATAAAATTAAAACATAAAAACACAGCGATGTGTTCTGGAACCGCATGTCTCCTTTAACGGAGATTTGCGGTTCTTTGTTGTGAATAAGAGCGAATTGGAGAATGTTCCAGGAACTGGACCATATTGCGATGAGAATAACCATTATCGGGTCTAGAATACAAATGAGGAAAGATTTTGAAACATAACGGCACCTTGCTACGTATTTATTTACATGAGGAATGCCCAGTTGGATGGAATTGCGGCAGAAGAGAGGAGGAACGGGGAATGGAGTCAATCTATTGGGGGTGTCTAATCGGAGGAGCCATATTTGCAGTCGTCAGCCTTGTGCTAGGTGACTTGATTGATGGCTTGCTGGACGGGGCCTTTGAATTGCCAGGCCTTGATTTTTTCAAACCTGTTGTGCTGGCTGGTTCCATAACAACCTTTGGTGGAGCCGGCATTATGCTGACACGTTATAGCTCGATTAGTGCGATTTCGGCACTGATACTATCCCTGCTTATAGGTATTGCTGCAGCCATGCTGGTATTCTTTGCATATATCAAGCCGATGCGTAACAGTGACGTTTCCATTGCATTTTCCATGAAAGAGCTATCTGGGAAAATTGGAGAAATTACCATTCCGGTACCGGAAAAAGGTTTTGGTGAAGTCATGATCAAGATTGCTGCCGGTAATACGGTGCACACGGCATCCAGCTTTGAACATCGTCCCATTGCGGCGGGAGCGCGTGTTGTAGTTGTGGATGTAACCGAAGGTGTACTGCGTGTGTCGGAATGGGATGAAGATGTACTTAAAAATGTTTAAGGTAGTTTGTCCGTTAGCAGTGTAAGCACTCATGTATGAATAAGGGGAGAGATGTGGAATGAATAATCTGGATATGGATGTGTTGTTGGTTCCTGGAATCGTTGTCGGTGTTATTCTGATTCTTGGTTTGGCATTCTGGGCGAGATACAAAACGGTTGGGCCGGATGAAGCCATGATCGTTACGGGTTCATTCCTAGGAAGCAAAAATATTTCCGACGATGACTCCGGACGGAAAATTAAAATTGTTCGTGGAGGCGGCGCATTTATATTGCCAGTGTTCCAGCAGTCAGAATTTATCTCTTTGTTGTCCCATAAGCTGGATGTTTCCACACCGGAAGTATATACGGAACAAGGCGTGCCGGTCATAGCCGATGGTGTCGCCATTATCAAGGTTGGAAGCTCTGTAGAAGACGTGGCTACTGCAGCGGAACAATTCATCGGTAAGCCCGTAGAATCATTAAGAGGCGAAGCACAGGAAGTTCTGGAAGGGCATTTGCGGGCCATTCTCGGAACGATGACGGTCGAAGAAGTATACCGTAACCGTGATCGCTTCGCACAAGAGGTTCAAGGTGTAGCTGCCAGAGATTTGAAAAAAATGGGACTGCAAATTGTCTCTTTTACCATCAAAGATGTTCGTGACAAACAAGGTTATCTGGATGCCCTCGGTAAACCGAGAATAGCAGCCGTCAAGCGGGACGCCGAAATTGCGGAAGCGGAAGCGATGCGGGATGCGCGTATTCAGAAGGCTAATGCAGAAGAGCAAGGGCAAAAAGCCGAGTTGCTGCGTGATACGAATATCGCTGAAGCTGCAAAAGAGAAAGAATTGAAAGTAGCGACGTTTAAGCGTGATCAGGATACTGCAAAAGCGGAAGCGGATCAGGCTTACCATATCCACGAAGCACGTGCTAGACAAACCGTGGTGGAGGAAGAGATGAAGGTTGAGCTCGTTCGTAAAGAACGTGAGATTGATCTGCAAGAGAAAGAAATTATTGTACGTGAGAAGCAGTATGATGCTGAAGTGAAGAAAAAGGCAGAAGCGGATCGTTATGCGGTGGAGCAGGCTGCCGAAGCGGATAAAGCCAAAAGAATGCGTGAAGCCGATGCGGTACAGTACTCCATTGAAACGCATGCAAAAGCTACTGCTGAGCAGAAGCGTCTTGAAGGTCAAGCGATGGCAGATGCTGAACGTGCCAAAGGTACAGCGGATGCAGAGGTTATTCGTCTCCGGGGTCTGGCGGAAGCAGAAGCGAAGGAAAAACTGGCCGAGGCGTTCCAAAAGTTTGGCGAAGCTGCCGTGCTCGATATCATCGTCAAAATGCTGCCTGAACTTGCTGGCAAAATTGCAGAGCCGATCTCTGCAATTGATAAGCTGACCGTTGTGGACACAGGTAAGGGTGAAGGCGCCACTCGTGTAAGTAATTATGTAACTGAGCTCATGGCGACAGCCCCTGAGATGCTCAAAAGTGTCTCCGGCATTGATGTGGAGCAGTTAATTAAAGGTCTCACCAAACATAAAACAACAGCACCAGTTGCTATTCAACAGAGCGAACCTGTAACGACTCCCTCTATAATCGATAAGATTGTGGAAAAAGCTGGAGTTGATGAGTAAGACAACGAATTATAAAGCACTTATGTTCTATTGACCTTAAGGCGAATTTTTGTTACTTTTTAAGCGAGACGTCCGGCGCGGTTTGCCCGCTTCCGGATGTCTTTTCTTTCTTACTAGGGTGTGACTGAATCACACTTAAGATGGTGTGAAAAAGAGGTGCAAATATTGAGTAGCCTGCAAGTAGCCAAAGCGCTAAATAATAATGTAATTATTGCACAGCATCCTGAACATGGAGAAGTTGTCGTGATTGGTAAAGGCATCGGCTTCAATCGGAAAACGAATGACATTATTCCACTAATGGCTGTGGAAAAGATGTTCATTTTGAGAAACCAGCAGGAGCAAGAGCAGTATAAACAGCTTCTTCCCCAAGTGGATGAAGCATTGATCGAGATTATTAACGAAGTCATTACGTATATTGCTGAGCATACGGAAGTTCCTTTAAACGAACATATTCATATCGCATTGACCGACCATATTTCTTTTGCATTAAAACGGAAAGAACAAGGGATTGTCATCCAGAATCCTTTTCTATATGAGACCCGTGAAATTTATCCTGATGAATATCGGATGGGTGAATATGCGGTTCGTTTGATTAAAGAAAAACTGAGTGTAGATCTGGGCATGGACGAAATCGGTTTTATTGCACTTCACATCTACAGTGCCATGACCAACCAAAATATTTCTCAAGTTCGCGAACATTCGCAATTGATTACCGATCTGGTGAGCCTGGTGTCCACCCAACTGGATTATTCGTTTGAGACGCAATCACTGGATTACTCCCGGTTACTAACTCATCTTCGCTTTGCCTTGGAACGTGTCCGTCGGGGAGACAAAGTGGAAGAAATTCACAAACTGGATTCCCTGCTAAAATTGGAATATCCTGAAATGTACTCGCTTGCATGGAAGCTAACGAAGGTGATGGAAAAAAGGTTGAATCTTCCAGTGTATCCTGCTGAAGTAGGCTATCTAACCATTCACTTGCAGCGCTTGAACCAAAGAAAAGAAGAAGAGAGCAAGTGAAATATTTCCACAAGTGGAACTCTAATTTGAGAAATTTCGTGTAAAGGCTTGCATCGTTTTTGAAGTGGTGCTACAATGGTTTCCGTAATCAAGCAACTGAATAAACACAAACGACGTGTTACTGATTCGATCAGGCATGAGTTAATTAGAGTGTGATTGTTCTTACCTTTATCCGGGTATGCTATACCCAAAGGTTGGCACAATTCACTTTATTAATTCATGCCTTTTTTGTTTTCCCTTGCTTGCATCACGACATATAAACTTAAACGAAAGGGTGGATACGACGCAATGTTTAAAAAGCTTTTTGGTGTATTGCAAAGAGTAGGTAAAGCTCTTATGCTACCTGTAGCAATCTTGCCAGCGGCAGGTTTATTGCTAGGGATTGGCAACATGCTTGTGAATCCTGATTTTTTGCAGTATGCAACCGTGCTAGATACCCCATGGGTAAGCTCAATCGCGACGATTATGATGAATGCGGGTCAGATCGTATTTGATAATCTGGCATTGCTGTTCGCTGTTGGTGTAGCTGTCGGGCTGGCCGGAGGCGAAGGTGTCGCAGGTCTTGCGGCCATCATCGGTTACTTGGTCATGAACGTGACTCTGGGTACAGCTGTTGGTGTTACGCCAGCCATGATCGGTGAAGTACCAGGTTATGCGAGCATCTTGGGTATCCCTACATTGAGTACCGGCGTGTTCGGAGGTATCATCATTGGTATTACCGCCGCGCTATGCTACAATCGATTTTTCAAAATCGAATTGCCGTCTTACCTTGGTTTCTTTGCAGGTAAACGATTTGTCCCAATTATCACTTCAGTCGTTTCCCTCTTAATCGGGTTGCTTCTGGTGATCATCTGGCCTCCGATTCAAAATGGGCTGAATGCTGTATCTCACTTCATGGTAGATACAAGTCCGACATTATCGGCGTTCATATTCGGAGTAGTAGAACGGTCACTTATTCCGTTCGGTCTGCATCACATTTTCTATTCACCATTCTGGTTTGAGTTCGGTGAATATGTGAACAAAGCTGGAGATGTCATTCGTGGAGACCAGCAAATCTTCTTCAATCAACTGCGTGATGGTGTGAACCTCACAGCGGGGACGTTCCAAGTTGGTAAATTCCCGTTCATGATGTTCGGTTTGCCAGCAGCGGCGCTTGCGATGTACCATGAAGCAAGACCGGAGCACAAAAAGTATGTTGCAGGGATCATGGGGTCAGCTGCGCTGACTTCATTCCTCACAGGGATTACAGAACCGCTTGAGTTTTCATTCCTGTTTGTAGCGCCAATCCTGTTTGCAGTACACTGTATCTTTGCAGGTTTGTCTTTCATGACAATGCAAATTCTTGGAGTCAAAATCGGAATGACATTCTCCGGTGGATTCATTGACTTCCTGATCTTCGGAATTATCCCGAACCGCACGCCTTGGTGGGATGTTATCATCGTAGGTTTGATTCTGGCAGTGATCTACTATTTCGGATTCCGATTGATCATTCGCAAATTCAACCTCAAAACACCAGGTCGTGAAGAGGCAACACCTGAAACAGCTTCGGGTGGTGGAGGCTCAGGTTCAACAGATGATCTGCCTCACAACATTCTTGCTGCATTCGGTGGGCAAGAGAATATCAAACATCTGGACGCCTGCATTACTCGTTTGCGGATTGAAGTAAATGAGAAATCCAGTGTAAATAAAGATCGTTTGAAACAATTGGGTGCATCTGGCGTACTTGAAGTGGGTAATAATGTACAGGCCATCTTCGGTACACGTTCAGATACGATTAAATCTCAAATGCAGGATATCATTGCAGGACGGACACCGGCACCAGCTCCAGCAGCTGTAGCTAAGCCAGCTCCTGAACAGGAAAAGGCGCAAGGTGAAGAAGGCGAACGAATTATTGCGGAAGACATCGTTATGCCAGTTAACGGCGAATTGATGGATATCACAAACGTTCCTGATCCGGTCTTTGCTGAGAAAATGACAGGCGATGGCTTTGCTGTTCTACCTCATGATGGCAAGATTACTTCTCCTGTATATGGTAAGGTGTTTAACGTATTTCCAAGCAAACATGCCGTGGGCATTATGTCTGACGGAGGCAAGGAAGTGCTTGTTCATATAGGTGTCAACACGGTGAAGCTGAAAGGTCAGGGCTTTAACGTGCTCGTGCAGGAAGGCGACCTGGTATCTGCAGGACAGCCGATTATGGAAGTGGATCTGGAGTATGTGAAAGCCAATGCTCCGTCGATCATCTCTCCGGTCATTTTCACCAACCTGCCAGAAGGCTCGACAGTAACGCTAACGAAAAGTGGGTTACTGAAAATTGGCGATCAGCCGATTATTGAGATAAAATAAGAAGTGTTACGACGATGGCAAGCAAGTGTAAATATATGCAATGCCTAAATTAAATTATTGAAAGTGAGATGATTGTAATGCAACAAACATTCAGAATTACAGACGAAGATGGTATCCACGCACGTCCGGCGACAGCCCTGGTTAATACAGCAAACAAATTCAAAGGTGCAGAATCCTTTGCAGAAGCTAACGGTAAAAAAGTAACTTTGAAATCCATCCTGGGCGTACTTTCCCTGGGTCTGGAACAAGGCGACACCATCAGCATCATCGTTGAAGGCGAAGGAGAAGCTGAAGCTCTTCAAGCTCTGACAGACGTTATGGTTAACGAAGGGCTGGGCGAAATTAATGCTTAATGTCTCTGGGATCGCGGCTTCGGCGGGTATTGCTATCGCCAAGGCGTTTATCTTGGAGCATCCCAATTACTCTGTAGAAAAACGCGAAATCAACGACGTTGACGCAGAGATCGCGAAACTCGACTCAGCTCTGGGCAAATCCCAGGCTGAGCTTGAGGCGATCAAAGAGCGTACTTTACAAGAGCTTGGCGAGAAAAAAGCTGAGATTTTTGCTTCGCATTTGCTCATTCTGAATGACCCGGAACTGATTGATCCGGTTAAAGCGAAAATTGCAGATGATAAGGTTAATGCGGAATTCGCATTGAACGAAACAGCAACGCAATTTATCGAAATGTTCGAAAACATGAAGAGTGCTTATCTGCAGGAACGTGCTGCGGATATGCGTGATGTAACCAAACGTGTGCTAAATCACTTGCTTGGTATCGAATTCATGAGTCCGGCTGAGATCAGTGAAGAAGTGATCGTGCTTGCGGAGGATCTTACACCTTCCGACACGGCTCAACTGAACCGTCAATATGTTAAAGGTTTTGCAACCAATATTGGTGGACGTACTTCTCACTCCGCGATCATGGCTCGTTCACTTGAAATCCCGGCTGTAGTCGGAACCAAGGATATTCTGGCTCAAGCGAAACAAGGCGATATGATTATCGTTGACGGTTTGGACGGTCACGTGCTGGTTAATCCAACGGATGATGTAATTGCTGAGTATCGTTCCAAACAGGAGCAATACGATGCACAACGTGCGGAGTGGAGAAAACTGCGTGATGAGCCAACGGTAACGGTGGACAACGTTCATGTGGAACTGGCAGCCAACATTGGTACACCGAATGATGTTGCTGGTGTTCTGGAGAATGGCGGCGAGGCTGTAGGCCTGTACCGTACCGAGTTCCTGTATATGGGCAGAGACAAGCTTCCTTCTGAGGACATTCAGTATAATGCCTACAAGGCTGTACTGGAAAAAATGGAAGGCAAACCTGTTGTTGTTCGTACACTCGACATCGGTGGAGACAAGGAGCTTCCATATCTGGATCTGCCAAAAGAAATGAATCCATTCCTCGGTTTCCGCGCAGTTCGTCTGTGTCTGGACCGTCTGGATATTTTCCGTACTCAATTGCGTGCATTATTGCGTGCAAGCGTACATGGTAACCTGCGTGTTATGTTCCCAATGATCGCAACACTGGGTGAATTCCGTGAAGCCAAAGCTGTCCTGCTCGAAGAGAAGGAAAAGCTGGTTGCTGAAGGTATTGCTGTTTCAGACAGCATCCAACTGGGAATCATGGTCGAAATTCCTTCGACTGCGGTTCTGGCAGATCAATTTGCCAAAGAAGTGGATTTCTTCAGTATCGGAACGAACGATCTGATTCAATATACCATGGCTGCTGACCGTATGAACGAGCGTGTGTCGTATCTGTATCAACCATACAACCCTGCCATCTTGCGTTTGGTTAAAATGGTAATTGATGCAGCGCACCGTGAAGGCAAATGGGTTGGCATGTGTGGAGAGATGGCGGGAGACGAAACAGCAATTCCATTGCTGCTCGGTCTCGGACTGGATGAGTTCAGCATGAGCGCAACGTCCATTCTGCCAGCTCGCAGTCAGATCACCAAGCTGTCCCGTGCAGACATGCAAGAGCTTGCTGTCAAAGCACTGGATATGCAAACGGCTGAACAAGTCGTTGAATTGGTTCAAAGCATTCAAGCGTAATGTAATTTTATGGGGTTTCCACCCGATTTTAAGGGTTTCTTTTTCCGATAAAAAGCTGCAGTCGTGCAGCGGTTTTGCCGGTATCTGTTGTTACAGCAGATATCGGCTTTTTTTGTTTTGTGCATTTTGCATAAAACCAAAGAGCGTGTTTCAATCAGCAGGAGAGAGAGCGAAACGCTACTATTTGTCATTTACATTTTTCCATTTGTATCTTGGTTGAAAATCATTATCATTAAGGTATTCGAACAATTCAATCAATGGACATCATGCTGGGGGAGAAAGTAGGGTTACCATGAAGGTCAACGAAAAAAAGGCAGGCAAGATGCTTAAATATAGCAGTATCGATTCGTTTGAAGTGTCCTGGAATGGAGAAATGGTTCATGCTGCGACAGCGGAACATTCCGCTATTCTTTGTACAAGTGGCTCAGGAACTTTGGTATCGAACGAACACATATCCCGATTGAATGAAGGGGAAGTTTATTTGCTGGCTCCTGGACAAAGGTTCAAGCTGGCGGCGGATGAGCAGGCGTTAAAAGGCTGTATAGTTCGTTTCGAAGTATACGAATATGGTGGAGAACAGCAGTTGACCGCTACCCATGCTTTCATGGAGGGGTTGTTTTGGTGCAAAGACCGCGAGCAACTCGCGCTCTCTTGTGATCGATTGCTTCAAATGGAGGTTGCTGGTGACGAGGAGCACTTCAATAGACAGGCGGCACTATACGGTCTGATGACTTTACTTGTTCAAGCGGAGGCTAAGCCGGAAAGCACTGAGCCAACCGCTTCTGCGATTGCCCGTGTTGCCGATTATATGAATGAGCATCTGGATCATGAGTTAAAACGTGATGAATTGGCCATGCTTGCAGGCCTGAGTCCAGGGTATTTTTCGTGGGCATTTCAACAATATACAGGAAAGACCCCCACGGCCTATCTGATGGATGTCAGAATGAAACGAGCCAAGGAGCTCCTTTTGTCAGGTGACGGTGTAAAAGAGACTGCGGTTCGATTGGGCTATGAAGATGAATTTTATTTTAGCCGCAGATTCAAACAGAAGATGGGACTTTCGCCTAACGCGTTTGTCAAAAGTCGCAGATATAGTATCGCAAGTGTCTCTGATCCAATCTCGGGCAGTTTACTGGCTCTTGGCCTGCTTCCGAAAGCTGCTGCTTTTTATCCAAATCATGAATTATACAACCGAATGACTCGTCTGCATTCTTATGAGCTTGGGGAAGGGCAGATCTGGCAAGAAAATGTGGATCAATTGCGTGCGTCGGAGCCGGAGCTTATTTTCTGCACCGACATTCTGGCCGAGCGGGCGCGAAAAGAGCTGGAACAGATTGCACCTACAGTTGCCATCCCTTGGTTATCCACAGACTGGCGCGAGCAGCTTCGAACGATTGCAGAAGTCATGGAGCATCGGGCAGAAGCAGAGACATGGCTGTCGGAATATGATGGCAGGGCGGAAGCGGTCTACCGCAAAGTAAGGCGTAACATCGGTGGAGCTACCGTTAACATATGGCGTATCACAGATTCGGAATATCGGATATATGGCAAACGTAATGCTGGGGCGGTCCTTTATAATGATTTTAGATTGGCAGCTACGCATCGTCTTGATGACATCAATGTTTTTGAAGCGGTGGCCAAAGAAGCTCTGGAAAAATACGACGCAGATATGCTGATTATCATGGTAGATTCCACACAGCAGGCTGCCCGGGAATGGAAGGCGCTTCAGGCCAGCGAGCAGTGGCATCGATTGATAGCTGTTCGGCATGGACATGTGTACGAGGTTGGGACAGAAAAATTATTTGAGTATTCAGCCTGGTCGCATGATCGGGCGCTGACCTATTTTCTGCGATTGTTTGGCTGACTAAAGTCCAGTTCACTCCGTTTAAATATCCATGTTTAGCTGAAGCAATGAATGATATGATACGTATTGAGAAAGAAAATCATTATCAGTTCAAAGGGAGGTGACATTCCATTTCTGGAAAGCCGCCTTGGAATCTGGAGCAATTGTTTAAAGTACCTCGATTATACCCTGTTTCCGTAGATCAACATACCGGCGTACACGCCTGCTTCTATGAGGGTGTGTCATATAAAGGTCGTGGTACTCGCATATTTGCCTACTACGGCATCCCGCGTCCGGTCTCTCCTAACGAGGAAGTTCCCGCGGTGATTCTGGTTCACGGGGGTGCGGGAACAGCCTTTAGCAGTTGGGTAAAAGAATGGATGGCACGAGGGTATGCTGCGATAGCCATGGATCTGGAAGGTCATGTTCCATTCGGGGATGAAGAGCACACCGAACGGATGGAATGGCCTTCTCATTCATGGGGTGGTCCGGAGAAGCAGGGTGTGTTTGCGGATTACGAACAGCCTGTTGATGATCAATGGATGTATCATGCCGTAGCTGCTGTAATATTGGCTCATTCGCTGCTCCGCTCTTATCAAGGAGTGGACAAGCAGAGCATAGGCATAACAGGAATTTCATGGGGAGGCATTATCACAAGTTTGGTTGCGGGGTTAGACACCAGGCTTTCTTTTGCCATGCCCGTTTATGGCTGTGCGTATCTGCATGAACCGGGCTCCTATTATGGGCTTAGCTTTGCATCGATGCCCGAGGCAGAGGCAGAACGTATTCGTCTATTGTGGGATCCATCTACGTATCTGTCTGAAAGCCACTTGCCGATGTTATGGCTTAATGGTAGTAATGATACCCATTTTCCGTTGAGCATATTTAATAAGTCTTATGAACAGCATTTGGAGTGCCATCCGAAAAACAACAGCAGACTAAGCCTTCATCCCGGTCTCGGGCATTCTTATAAGGAGGCTTGGGCATGTGAGGAGGTCTTCGCTTTTGCGGACAGCATCGTTAAAGCGAAATCTGCGCTTATTGAAATATGTGAGGAGAAGCACGAGGACGGTTGGTTTGTCGTTCGGTATGATTCATGCCTTCCTGTCCTGGAGGCCAATCTTTATTGGTGCGTGGATGATCGTAATTGGAGAACCGCAAGATGGGAGTCCATTCCCGCTTCGTTGGATAGGGCGAACTGCAGGGCACTCATACGTCTTCCACAGCATGGGAGTTCGTTTTTTATGAATCTAAGAAATAAAAAGGGCTGGATCACGAGCACACGCGTAATGAGAAATGAGAGAATGACAGAGAAGAAAACAAAATAACAGAATAACGAATGAATAAGGGGATTTGTAGAACATGAAACAACGAAATCAACGCTATCTCACTTTAACAGCAGTTTTGCTTGCGATGCTATTATTGATTGTAGCCTGCGGCAACAAAGAGAAGTCAGGTTCGTCTGAGGCAGAACCGACGAAACAGGAACAAGCGGGATCGGAAGAGTCCCAAGATGCCACGTTTACATTTAAGGATACAAATGGTGAGCAGACATTACCGCAGAAGCCAGAAAATATTGCTTCCACGGTGACATATTTGACGGATCACCTGATTGCACTTGGCATGACACCAAAAGCTACGGTGAAATCACAGAACGAAGATTTTCCATTATATTTGAAGCCATTCTTGAATGATGTGGCTATCATCGGGGATCAAGGTAAGGTAAGTGCAGAGAAAATGCTCTCTCTTGGACCAGACCTGATTGTGACGGATACGAACAGCAAAGAGCAATACGAGAATTACGCCAAAATTGCTCCAACCGCCATGCTTGAGAATGGATATGTGGCACCTGATTGGCAGACGGCATTTCGAGCTACCGCGGCGGCCTTTGGTTTGAACGAAAAGGCAGAAGAAGTGATAAATACCTATGAAACGCATAAAGCTGAGGCAATCCAAAAAGTTCACGCCAAAGCAGAGGGTAAGACACTGATGGTATTGCGGATAAGAAATGATATTCGGTATTACGGAGATATGGACTACAAATGGCTTTATGATGATTTCGGTTTCTCCAGACCGGCTGTTTTCCCAGTGACCAGCGCTGAAAGTCGCTATGAAGTGTTGTCTAATGAAAAGCTGCCAGAAATCGATCCGGATTATATTATCCTTATCAATGATAATGAAGAGATCTATAACAATCTGCAGACCTTGGGGATTTGGAAAAACATGAAGGCTGTTAAAGATAATCAGGTATTTCAGGTGGCTTCAGATTCGTGGTTTGGCGGGTATGGACCCAATGCGGCTACTTCCATGCTGGATGACCTGAATCGTTTGTTCGGCGAATGATGATTGACCGGATTCGTGAGGAACTGGGGGAGCACTTTAATCTTGTGCAGGAACTGCATATTGTACCCGTGGCATCGCTCTGGGCAGAATCTATTGTTGATCCGGAGGCAATGAGCAGCTTTCTATCCGCGTACCAACAGTTAATCGAGGGACAGGATCTAACGGTTGCCGCAGCCTATTTCACCAGTTGGTTCGGTGATGTGGCAGCTGCGCTACAATATACCGTATCCGTCCATCATGCAGCTCCGAATTTCTCGCTATCCAATCTGAGTATACATTTGATGAAGGAAACCGGGTATACACGAATTGCTTTTCAGCTTGAAAACATCGACGTCACTCTCGCTCCGAAGGATTCGGAGGAAAGAACGGTCTGGCTTGACGCAGAATTAAGACGTTTTTACAGTCAAACTGCTCGTCCTCTCATGGAGTGTTTGGCCAAAGCTTCCGGGTTGCATGTAAGCATGTTGTGGGGTCAGTTGCCAACAGCTTTGCAAAACTACAGGGAGAATATCCATAATACGCATCAAGGCGATGAAGCTCTCTTGCGTCAGTTTGCCGCTGATGAACAGGTGGTACAAAATGGTCTGGAAGCTGATGTATTTGGTCTGGCCAAGAATCCACTTCGTGTCAGGGTTCGGATGATTGATCATCCGTTGGATCCTTCGAAGAGACTTGCGATCAAAAATGTCTGTTGCCTGCAATATTTAAGACAAGGTCGCTCCTATTGTTACACCTGTCCGCGATTGGGCAAGAAGGAACGAGCCAATTGGAAGCCTTAGGCCGGATAAGATAATATAGAGCAGACAAGTTAATAAGCAAAAAGAAAAACAGCCGCGCAGAAAGCAAAATGCGGCTGTTTTGGCATTTATTAATCATTATCAACGACTGAATTTTGTTTTCATTGTAAAGATCGTGTCCAATTCCGGGATCATCACTTAGTTCGGATGTCGTGCAGGCATAATTATATGCAAATTTACTAGGTTAGATTTTAACTACAAGCACAGTTCAGTACAGGTTTACGGGCTGCCGTTGTTTCATCCAAACGGGTAACCGGCGTGCCATAAGGGGCATTGAGTACCAATTCTGGGGTCTCCTCTGCTTCCTTGGCAATGCGAATCATCGTATCAATGAATCCATCAAGTGTTTCTTTGCTTTCGGTTTCCGTTGGTTCGATCATGATGCATTCCTCAACGTTCAGCGGGAAGTACACGGTTGGCGGGTGATATCCAAAATCAAGCAATCGTTTGGCAACATCCAGCGTGCGTACACCATACTGCTTTAAGCCTCGGCCAGACATCACAAATTCATGTTTACACACGCCTGGATACGGAATTTCGTAGTAAGGTGCGAGACGGGCCATCATGTAGTTGGCGTTGAGCACCGCACATTCAGATACCCGGCGTAAGCCTTCAGGTCCATAAGTACGAATGTAGGCATAGGCACGGACCAAAATACCGAAGTTACCATAGTAAGCTTTGACCCGGCCAATGGATTGATCGCCTTCGCGATCCAATGCATATATGCCCTCATCATTTTTGATAACCATCGGTTTTGGCAGAAACGGAATCAAGCGGCTCTTTACGCCAACCGGGCCGGCACCAGGTCCACCCCCGCCGTGCGGAGTGCTCATTGTTTTATGCAAATTGAGATGCACAACATCGAAGCCCATATCTCCAGGCCGGGTGATGCCCATAATGGCATTGGAGTTGGCTCCATCGTAATACAGCAAGCCACCTGCCTGGTGCACAATGGAGGCAATCTCCTGAATGTCTTTCTCAAAAAGTCCAAGTGTGTTTGGATTAGTCAGCATCAGCGCTGCGGTATCCGAACCAACAGCTGCGCGAAGTGCATCCAGATCTACCAGACCATCTGCGCGGGAAGGAATCGTTACCGTTTCAAAACCTGCTACGGTTGCACTTGCCGGGTTGGTCCCGTGAGAAGAGTCCGGTACGATAACTTTCGTGCGCTGTTCACCACGACCTTCGTGGTAGGCACGGATCATCATGAGCCCGGTCCATTCGCCATGTGCACCAGCGGCCGGTTGCAGCGTAACGGCATCCATGCCGGTTAGTCCGGCAAGGTCATTTTGCAACGTGTAGAGCAGTTCAAGTGCACCTTGAATGCTGGATTCATGCTGATATGGATGAATTTTGGCGAACCCGTTGTAACGGGCGACATCCTCATTAATCTTCGGATTATATTTCATCGTGCAAGAGCCCAGCGGATAGAATCCGTTATCGACCCCGAAATTACGGCGGGACAGGGCAGTGTAGTGGCGAATGACGTCCACTTCAAAAACTTCGGGTAGTGCTGCTGCTTCCGACCGAAGCATTTCCCGGGGAATCAGGGAATCTACAGCTTGACGGGGAACGTCGCATTCAGGCAAGGAGTAAGCGACCCGACCCGGACTGCTGAGTTCAAAAATCAACGATTGCTCGGGTGCTTGAGAGGCGGCTTGAGCAGTAACTGTTGTGACAGTATCAGGTTGGCCAGATGTGGAGGTAGAGGTTACCGTTTCCGATTGTCCTTGTGCTGATGTCGTCGTTGTCTTTGTTGTTGTTGTTTCCTGAGTCACAGCGATCCCTCCAATACATGTGCGAATTCGTCGATCTCTTCCTTGCTGCGCCGTTCAGTAACCGCAATCAGCATATGTCCGGCGAGCTCAGGATAATCACGTCCAAGCTCATAACCACCAATGAAACCTGCATTGAGCAATTTCAGTTGCAGTGAATCCACATTTGTTCTTTCAGGTAGTTGAATAACAAACTCATTGAAAGTTGGTGCGGTAAACGTAAGAGAGACGCCTGGAATTGCGGTAAGCGTATTAAGGGCATAACGGCTCTTTTGCAAATTCAGATCAGCGACGTCGATCATGCCTTGTTTACCCATAATAGACATATAGACAGAGGCGCTCAGAGCGAGTAAAGCCTGATTGGAACAGATGTTGGACGTCGCCTTTTCACGGCGGATATGCTGTTCCCGTGCTTGCAGCGTGAGTACAAAACCACGCTTGCCGTTGCGGTCCGTTGTCTGGCCTACAATTCGGCCAGGAATCCGGCGCATATGAGCCTGGGATACAGCGAAGTATCCGCATGTTGGGCCGCCGAGTGAAGCGGCGATACCAAGGGGCTGTGCATCTCCAACAACGATGTCAGCACCCAGCTTGCCTGGGGCTTCCAGCAGACCCAGCGATAGCGGGTTGGCGCTGACCACGAGCAGGCTTTTGTGCGCATGCGCAAGGTCTGCGGCCTGTTTTACATTTTCCACGGCGCCGAAGAAGTTCGGGCTCTGGATCATGACGGCTGCAGTGTCATCGGACACAGCGGCTTGCAGGGCATCCCAGTCTGTTACTCCATTTTGATATCCAATCTCAACAATCTCCAGATTGAGGCCGTGAGCATAAGCTTGCAATACCTGACGGGATTCAGGGTGCACGGTACGTGACACAATCAGTTGTTTGCGGCGGGTAGCCGCTGCGGCCAAATTACCTGCTTCCGCAAATGCAGTTGCACCATCGTACATGCTGGCATTGGCTACAGCCATGCCTGTCAACTCACAGATGTAGGATTGAAACTCGAAAATCGCCTGCAATTCTCCTTGGCTGATCTCGGGTTGATAAGGTGTATAGGCTGTATAGAACTCGGAACGGGAGATGACATGATTAATGACGGAAGGAACGTGGTGATCATAAATGCCCGCACCCAGGAAACTGGCGTGTGTCTCGAAGTTGGCATTCGCTGCCGCTTGTTTCGACATGTGACGTGTCAGTGCATATTCATCGAGTTTGGAGGAAACAGGCAGTTCACCCTGATAGCGAATCTCCTGTGGAATGTCATGGAACAGATCCTCAATTGTTTCCACGCCGATGGTTGCCAACATGGCACTCTGATCCTGCTCGGTCATGGGGATGTAGCGATGCTTGCTCATGCTTGATCAGCTCCTTGAGTAGGTGTCTTTGGCGCACGTGTCCGTTTATGAAAAGGGGTCTTTACGACCTCGGCTTTTAGTTTCTTGCCACGAATCTCAATCTCCAGCGGGGTACCCAGTGCAGCATATTTGCTGTCGATCAAGGCCAGCCCCAGATTGCGTTTCAATGTAGGCGATTGGGTGCCTGTGGTCACTTCACCAATCTGCACGCCTTCGGCGTAAATCGGATAATGGGGGCGGGGAATGCCGCGCTCCAGTACTTCAATGCCGACCAGCTTACGGGCAGGCCCATCATTTTTTTGCTGCAACAAGGCTTCATGTCCGATAAACGGTCCTGCATTTAACTTCACAAACATGCCAACGCCAGCCTCCAGCGGCGAGATGGTTGCAGATAATTCCTGTCCATACAGGGGCAGCTTGGCTTCGAAGCGCAGCGTATCCCGGGCACCCAGTCCTGTCGGAACGAGTCCGTGACCTTCTCCCGCTTGCATTAATCCGTTCCATACTGCAGCAGCCTGATCCGCAGGAACGTAGAGCTCAAAGCCGTCTTCACCCGTATATCCGGTGCGGGATAACAGCAATGTAACGCCGCATACCTTCGCATTTGCCACAAAGCGGAAAGGCTCAATCGATGACACATCGGTGTCTGTCACCGTTCGGAGAATATCCACTGCCAGCGGACCTTGCAGAGCAAGCAGCGCCGTTTGATCCGAATCATTGGTCATCGTTACGCCTGGCGTCATGTGCTGTTGCAGCCATGCCCAGTCCTTGTCGATGTTGGAGGCGTTAACCACCAGCATATAATGCTGGTCTTTCAGTTTATAGATCAGCAGATCATCGACCACACCACCATCCGGATAACACATTAACGTGTATTGGGCCTGACCGGGAACGAGTGTTGTTACATCATTGGTGGTCATGTGCTGTAAAAAAGCTTCTGCGTGTTCACCTTGGACGGTGAATTCGCCCATGTGGGATACATCAAATAATCCGGCACGTTCTCGCACCGCTTCATGCTCTTTCTGAATTCCACTGAATTGTACCGGGAGCTCCCAGCCACCAAAATCAATACATCGTACCCCTTCATATTGCTGATAGAGTGGAAAGAGTGGGGTTCTAAGCAAATCGGACATCCAATCACCTCGTCATGGGCCGTCAATGGGCCGAGTGTATAACCATGGATCAATGAAACTGGCATCATATTTTATTATAAAAGTAAGGTAAGGACGCTATAGGCAGCGCCGCTCTATAACCTGTTTTCGTTTTTTGGGAAAAAGGAAAAGGACAGGCCAAAGAATCGGCATGCCAGAAGCACGCTGTATTCTTAGGCTCTGTCCTTGGTACCTGAGAGTTACCCCGCCGCATGATGCAGCAGGTTTCCCCTTGGGTGATCATAACGCCCACACACGGCGATTAGATGCTCTCCAGAGTTGCGTCCCGTAAAAGTCCTTTTGCCTGAGAGATTCACCTCCGCTTGTCGGTGGTTTACTCCTTCGGCGTTACCGCATGTACACCCTGATTCGGTGTCAAGGGTAATCTCTCCCTTTACATTCATCCGCGGGTATTGCATAGACCAATTAAACACATTTACTACTCTCATTAAAGCCTGAATCGTCTAGTGATGTCAAGAACGATATCATAGAAATCAATAAAAAATCCGAATGATATTTTTGGTTCGCTTCATAACGTTCGTCTATTTATAAAGAGTGCGCTTACTTTTCTAATATTCACCATTATATGTAGAGAGGGTCCATTTGAGTTACAGGCATATAAGGAAGAAAAATAAATAAATTGTGAGGTATCTTGACATTTGGATTGAAAATATCATACGCTATGTTCTGGGAAAAAGGTTAAGGTCAAAGAAACGCATGCACTCATTAATGAAAAGCGAGGCGGATATCGATGAGCGAATTGAAAAGTGATTTCCTGTACAGTGAAGAGCACGAATGGGTGCAAACCGTAGGGGAGGATACCGTACGTATTGGTATTACCGAGTTCGCGCAGCATCAGCTGGGTGACATTGTGTTTGTGGAATTGCCTGACCTTGAATCGGATGTAAAAGCGGAAGAGGGCATTGGAACGATTGAATCCGTCAAAACCGTTTCGGATTTGTTTTCTCCTGTCAGTGGAACGATTATTGCTGTGAATGACGCATTGCAGGATTCACCGGAGCTGGTTAACAACTCTCCATATGAGGAAGGCTGGATGATCGAGATTCGTGTTGAGGGCGACTTGACAGCAGCACTTTCCACATTGATGAACGCGGATGCGTATCGTAAACATACGGAATAATATTAAAGCTGCAAATTTCGGCTAGATACGAAGTTTCAGCTTAATGTAAACGTCCGTTTTACTTGATAAAAATGAATTAATTGATTATAGACCCGAATGGTGATAGTACTCATTCGGAGATACTTAGGCGCAATTGCCTCATCTGAATCAGGATGAGGCAATTGCGCTTTTTTTTCGTTGTTACTCGCCGAATTAGATGAAATAAATATCAATCTAACATGTTAATCATCATTTCTAAATGAGGTAGAACCGGCTTGACAAAATAGAATAAATTTACATTTGCATTTGTCATTAAAATGGGGCAATTCGTGGGTATGATACATGAAAGGGAATAACAGGTTTCGTTCCATATACAGGTTTAAATATGGAACAATCCTTTAAATTTAAATCTTGTCATCAACGTTCATGACGGAAGTAGGTTTTCATTTCGTTGTAGAAGATACCGTTTTCATTTACGATATGGTTGTAAATTAAGATTTATTGCAGATTTGTACCTTCGTTCGTCTGGATCATCGTTGTCAAAATTCAGTGGAATCAAGGTTTAATATGTTGAGGAGGTTTTCAGTATGAGTTCAGTGGACGCAAAGTCCGAAAAAAGCGGAGGAATACGGGTCGGCGTTCAGAAGTTTGGACGTTTCCTAAGTGGTATGGTTATGCCGAACATGGGTGCATTTATCGCCTGGGGTTTAATTACGGCATTGTTCATTCCAAAAGGATGGTTCCCTAACGCAGATTTTGCATTATTGGTTGATCCAATGATCAAATATTTGCTGCCTTTGCTTATCGGTTACACCGGCGGTACCATGGTACACGGCCAACGTGGTGGTGTAGTCGGTGCGATCATGACCATCGGGGTTATTGTCGGCAGTGACATTCCAATGTTTCTTGGCGCCATGATAGCCGGGCCGTTGGGAGCCTGGGTCATTAAGAAATTTGACAAGGCTGTCGATGGCAAAATCAAATCAGGGTTTGAGATGCTGGTTAACAACTTCTCCGCTGGAATTATTGGTGGGATTTTGGCCCTTCTGGCCCTTAAAGGCATCGGGCCTTTCGTTGAAGCGATTAGCAAGGTGTTATCAGCTGGGGTAGAAGCTTTGATGAATGCTGGTCTTCTTCCCCTGGTCAACCTGATCATTGAGCCAGGAAAAGTATTATTCCTGAACAATGCGATCAACCACGGGATTCTGACACCAATTGGTACGGATCAAGCAAGAGAACTGGGCCAATCTGTATTATTCATGCTTGAATCCAATCCAGGACCTGGACTCGGCATTTTGCTGGCATACTGCTTCTTCGGTCGCGGATCAGCCAAATCTTCCGCTCCAGGTGCTGTAATCATCCATTTCTTTGGCGGGATTCACGAGATTTATTTCCCTTACATTCTGATGAGACCGATACTGATTCTGGCTGCGATGGCTGGTGGGGTAGCAGGTACATTGACCTTCATGCTGACTGGAGCTGGTTTGGTATCCGCACCGTCACCGGGAAGTATCATTGCCTACTCATTGTTAACACCTAAGGGTGGATACCTTGGCATGTTTGCAGGGGTAGCCGTAGCTGCGATCATCTCGTTCCTCGTAGCATCTGTGCTGCTCAAAACAGGTAAAAAGAAGGACGACGAAGATCTGGACAGTGCTTCCAACCGCATGAAAGATATGAAAAATCAGGGCAAAACGGGCAACCTCACCGTTGATAAAGACAATCGTGAAGCTGACCGTGCAGCCGATATTGCTTCTTCGGCAGTGAAAACGGATATCAATAAAATTGTATTCTCCTGTGATGCAGGTATGGGTTCGAGTGCCATGGGTGCCTCGATTCTGCGGAAGAAAATGAAGGCAGCCGGTGTGGATGTCGCTGTAACCAACACGGCGATCAGTGAGATTCCACAAGATGCCGACATCGTCATCACACAGAAAACATTGACAGACCGGGCCAAATCCGTGGCTCCTAATGCAGAGCATATTTCCATCGATAACTTCCTGAAGAGTCCTGAATATGAGGCACTGGTGGAGCGCCTCAAATCCGACTCCTGATGAGTAATATTACAAGGAGACAGCGTGAGATCGTGGAGTTCCTGCTGGAGCATCCTCATGAGGTAACTGCTGGCGATATAGCTGTTGCGGTCAAAGTAAGCACTCGTACCGTACATCGAGAGTTGCAGATGATTGAACAATGGCTTGAGCCCCTTGGCATGAGATTGGAAAAAAAATCAGGAACCGGGGTTCGAATTGATCCCGGTTCCGATGATTTGGCCGTATTGCGTCAACAACTTGAGCTTAACGAATATGTGGAGTTTACGCCCGAAGAGCGTAAACTCTTCATGCTTTGTATTTTGCTGAATGAATCCGAGCCTGTGAAGCTGCTTGCGTTAGCCTCAGATCTGAAGGTTACCGTGTCTACGGCAAGCAATGATCTGGACGATCTGGAGCCACGCATTCATCTGGCAGGATTGAAGTTGGTTCGCAGGCGCGGATATGGGGTCAAGATCAACGGAAGCGAGCTGGCTCATCGCATGGCTATTTCCGCGCTCGCTCTTGAATATCTGGATGAATCCGATTTGTTCGGTAGACAAGCGGACCAAGGAGTTTCCAAAGTAAGCAGCAAGCTTCTGGAAATGATAGGGCATGAGGATGTACTTACGATCGAAAATGCATTATGGCAGCCGGATATTGAGTGGTTGGAAAATATACCGGAGCGTCAATACATGAAGCTGCTGATTCAATTATCTGTAGCCGTTGTGCGGATTCGCAAAGGCTTTGGCATAGGTCGGTGCACTCAACAGGACAAAAAAGACGTTGGAATGCCTTTGCAAGACGAGCGGAAAGTACCGGAATATTTAGCCTCCCGTTTGTGCGGTGTTCTATCTGCCCAGCTTGGACTGGAGTTTGTGAGCGAGGAGCAGGCTTATTTTCACAGGCTGCTGATTGAAATCGAGCACTCGATTCATTCCTCGCGTCTGCTGCCCGTAGACGATCTGGTCTTACTTGACATGGTTCGTTCCCTCACAGATCGGATGCAGCAGAAAACTCATTATTCGTTCCATGAGGATCGTCTGCTCCGTGAAGGTCTGATTGCCCATATGGAGCCAGTACTGGAACGAATGGATGAGCGGCAGCTCATCCGTAATCCGCTGCTTCAACAGATCCGCAAGGATTATGAATCACTCTTTGAGGATGTAAAGCAAGCAGTTCGAGAGGCTTGGCCCAATACGGATGTTCCGGATGAGGAGATCGGATTTTTGGTGATGCACTTCGGTGCTTCCATTGAACGACTGCGGGTGCTGAAACGTGAAATCAGGGCTGTCGTCGTCTGTACGAGTGGGATCGGATCTTCACGGATGTTATCGAGCCGTCTGTCCAAGGAAATTCCCGAGATTCGGATTGTGGACAGTGTGTCCTGGTATGAAGCCGCACGTATACCGAAGGCGGAATATGATCTGGTTCTCTCTACTGTGGATCTGCCAATGGATAAACATCAATACTACAAGGTGAGCCCACTGCTGACGGCAGAAGAAAGCGAACGTTTAAGGCACTTCATCAGGACAACCACGCTTCAGCGGGAACATAGTCCCCCAACTGAGGCAGATTCAAGGACAACAGGACGAATTTCCGATCCGGTTGGACTGGAAGCTACCCTGATTGAAATCGTACAGATTATCGGCAAGTTTCAGGTGTTCCCGCTGGATAATCGGGAGATCGGATTTTTGGAAACGGCCTATGCGATGTGCAGTGTTTTACATCAATCGGGTGTGTTAAATAATCCTAAAGAGATTGCCAGGCTGCTGGAGGAGCGTGAAGCGGTTGGAAGTCAGAAAATTCCCGGGACTTCCCTCGCTCTGTTTCATACACGCAGTGATGGCATTCACAGTCCTTCAATCACGTTGTTCCAGTTGACAGAGCCGCTTCTGCGTACGCCGGAAGACCCGACAGGTGTCAGCCATGTGCTCTTGATGCTAGGACCTAGACAGTTATCGAAGGAAAGTTTGGAGGTACTGAGTGAGATCAGTGCACTATTGTTGCAAGAAGAAATGATCACATTACTTGAAAAAGGCAACCGGGATGATCTTATTCATTACTTGTCCCAAGAACTTGCGGGATTTTACCGCAGTAAAACCGAAATTGGAGGTATTTAAACATGAGTGTGTTAACTAAAGATAAAGTCATCATGAATGCAACGGCTCAGGACAAATACGAAGCGATTCGTATGGCAGGTCAAATTTTGAAAGACGCGGGACATATCACTGCTGAATACATTGACAAAATGCTGGAGCGTGAAGAGATTGTTTCCACGTATGTCGGCAACGGACTTGCGATTCCACACGGCACGAAGGAATCCAAATCATTCATTTTGTCCACAGGTATATCGGTCATTCAGTTCCCGCAAGGTGTTGATTTTGGCGAAGAGAAGGCGTATATGGTCATTGGTATCGCTGCTCAGGGCGGAGAACATATGGAGATCCTCACCAGCATCGCAGTCATCTGCGCCGAGGAAGAGAACATGGAAGCTTTGCGTCATGCTCAAACCGCTGAAGAAGTCATCACTATTTTGGAAAGTGAAATGGAACTATGAAGGCCCTTCACTTTGGAGCAGGTAATATTGGACGTGGCTTTATCGGTTTGATTTTGTCCCGTGCAGGCTACAATGTCGTTTTCTCGGACGTTAACCAGGAGCTGGTTAAGGCTCTGGAGCAGCGTGGAGAATACAAGGTTGAACTGGCTAACGAGGCCAAGGACCTGGAGACAGTTACCGGTGTGAGTGCAATCGATGGAACCAATCTGGATACTGTTGCTCAGAACGTTGCAGAAGCTGAACTGATCACAACCGCAGTGGGTGTGAACATTCTGAAACATATTGCTCCGGGTATTGCCAAAGGACTTACATCCAGACTTGGAACAGGTGATGTCTTCCAGCCCCTTCACATTATTGCTTGTGAAAATGCAATTGGTGCCAGCACTCAGTTAAAAGAACATGTATATGGTCTGCTTGATGAACGTACTCGCCTGCTTGCGGATCAGTATGTGTATTTCCCGGACTCTGCCGTGGATCGGATTGTGCCGATTCAGCATCATGAAGATCCATTGCATGTACAGGTAGAGCCTTTCTATGAATGGGTTGTGGACCGTTCACAGATGGCTCCTGCGTTCAAACCGGTTGAGGGTGTAATGTATGTTGATGATCTGGAGCCTTATATCGAACGGAAGCTGTTTACCGTAAATACCGGACACTGTATTGCCGCTTATATTGGATATGTGAACGGGTTTGATACAATTCAGAAGGCTATTGCTGATGAAAAAGTCAAATCCATCGTATATGGTGCCTTGCAGGAAACCGGAGCAGTTCTGGTGAAGCGTTTTGGATTCAATGCCGACGATCATCAGTTGTACATTGCCAAAATATTGGAACGGTTCGTTAACCCACATCTGACAGATGAGGTAACTCGTGTAGGACGTTCTCCACTGCGGAAACTATCCCCGAATGACCGTCTGGTTCGCCCGGCTCTCCAGGCTTACGAGTACGGAACGGAGACAACACATTTGGCAATGGGTATGGCCGCTGCCTGCAAGTTTGACATTTCCGAAGACCCGGAAGCCGTAGAACTCCAGACTACGATCAAGCAAAAAGGAATTGAAGCAGCACTCAGCCAGTATACGTCCATGGATGAGAGTCATCCTGTATTGAAGCAGGCTGTAGCGCATTATCAACAAATGCAGAAGTAACGGTCTGTATTTCAATACAAAATCATATCGATAGAAGAAGAGCCTCACAGGGTTAACTGTGGGGCTCTTTATTTTGATCTGTCTTCTTTTTATACGTATCCAGACACGCCTCACAGATGCAAGACTTCCTTCGCTGTTCTGCCGGAATGGGGTCAAATACCCCTTCTGGGAACACAGCCCGGTTACACCAGCATTCTGAATGAGGACGGCCAGCGGCATAGGAGCAGCCATTGGGCTCCCCGCACAAAGGACATATGAGAACTTCTGGAGTGACTTTCTTTGTATCCTGCTCAACAGACATATGAGTCTTCCTTCCCCAATGAATTTCTAACCACGAACGATCGATAAGGTTTATTAAAGTATAGCAACTCAACCTATTATATCAATCCTGTGGTTATTCTTCAGGGGGCAATTCAATCTTCAGTCCTTCCACATGCTTGCGATTCATCAGTTTGCGTTTTTTGCGGTTCTCTTTGGTCTCCAGCACAATGTCGAGATCATAGTCACCCGGATACAGTTCATCTGCGGAGATGTGCAGAGTTAGACGCTTCTTGTGAATTTTGACTTTGCGTCCACGCAGCATGACTCCGATATTTCCGCGACTGTCCTCCACATCACATACGATGCCTGATTGGTTCAGATAAGCTGCATAGACGCGATCCCCTTTTCGGAATACTTTGGCAGGGGTGGTGGGTTCTACTGATTCAGACCGATCAGCAGAGTGCTTTCTTGTTCCGGTTTGTACGGACGGGCTGACAGGTTTCATCTTGTTCTTTGTTTTATTCAAGTGTTCATGTTCCGCCGTGCTGTTTATTTGCGTTGACGACGAATTTACGTTAGGCACGGATGGAGTGAAGCTGGAAGAGACACTTTGCGGGACACCCTGATCTGAAATGAGTTTGGAGCGCTCAATAATACGCTGTGGCATACCCAATTTCAGTGCGATGGAATAGGCATAACTATCCCCGGCTTCTCCGATCCGCAATCGATAAAGAGGTTGAAGAGAGACCGTATCGAATTCCATTCGGGCATTCTCAAATCCAGGCGTACCTGCTGCAAAATGTTTGATTTCCCCAAAATGGGTTGTGGCGATAACGGTAGCTCCGCGGCTGTGCAGCTCCTCCAGCATGGCGATGGAGAGCCCCACTCCCTCACCGGGATCGGTACCGGAGGCCATCTCGTCAATAAGCACAAGTGTCGATGAATTGGCTTGCTCCAGGATGCCAATCATGTTACGAATATGTGCAGAAAAGGTACTGAGTGCTTGCTCCAGGCTCTGTCCATCACCGATATCCACAGCGACTTCATGATATACGGCCATCTCGCCATCTTCAGCGACAGGCACAAGCAGACCGGATTGCATCATCAAGGTGAGCAGACCCAATGTTTTGAGTGCAACCGTTTTGCCACCCGTATTCGGCCCTGTAATGATTAGTGAGGAATACGTCTGACCAATTGCAAAATCAAGCGGAACCATGGATGAACCCATAAACGGATGGCGGGCATGATGAAGCAGAACCCGTCCATTGGCATTGACACGTACAGTCCGTCCGTCCATGGTGGCTGCATATTTCGCTTTGGCGAACAGGAAATCCAGAATTCCTACCGTTTCGGTGTTTAGTGAGATTTCTCGGTTATAAGACTCTGCAAGGGAGGTTAAGTCACCGAGGATTTTCATCTCCTCCCGTGATTCCTCGGCTTGGAGTGAAGCCAGCTCCATTTGCAGACCTACTAATTCAGCAGGCTCAATATATACGGTTTGGCCACTTCCCGATTCATCCAGCACACTGCCTTTAACATGTTTGCGGAATTCTTTCTTGATGGGCAGGACAGTTCTTCCGCCACGTTGACTGATCACATTTTCCTGCATGATGGAGCGGTGTTTGCTTATAAGAGAATCCAGCTTGCGCTTCATGCGTTCCTCATTCACAGTCATTTTTTTACGAATACGTATCAGTTCCTTGCTCGCCTGATCCTGAATGCGTCCACTATGGATGCAGCGTTCAATCTCGCTCAGCAAGGCTTCCATCCATATCATGGATGAAGCGTAGCGACTAACTGTCGGGGCCACTTCGGATTTGCCCTCCATGTATTTCATAAGCTGCGCGCAGCTGCGAAGAAATTGGGCGAGATGGCTGAAATCACGTTCCGTGAATAAATAACCGGTGCCCAGCAGATCCATGATGGTCTCCATGCCATCCAGTGAAGGAATGGGCACACTGGCGCCGTTACGAATCAAAGCAGCGGCTTCAGCGGTCTCTTCCAGACGCATTTGGATCAGAGGAGCGTCTACCATTGGCTTCATGTCTCTTGCATAACGTTTGCCCAAATAGGATAGGGCACAGGCGGCAACATTTTTTTGAATTTGGGGATAACCCAGACTGGTTAAAGTTTTTTCATTCATGCTTGATCTCTCCTTGGATATAAAATGGAATTTCGGTTAAAGCGATGGAACATATTCCCGGAAAACGCAAAAAGGGCGGAGAATGAACAAACGTCATTCTCCGCCCTTAACGTAAGGGAAAGTAAGGCCCGTTATAGGTCTATACAAAAAAAATCCACGCTGAACACAGCGCGGAAATAGACCCGGACAAGTACAATCCCGGAGGCGATTTATGATATCCGCTGTTCTTAACTAAGTACAGGGTAATGGCGCATCATGAAATACACGTATGCCACAAGGCACAAGTGAATCGAAGGCCAAACTCCTGAATATGAAACTTGTTAGTTAAGAACGCTCACCGACATCAAAATCTCTCCTTTGATTGAGGAATATGCAACTAATATAAACTGGAAATTGCTTTGAAGTCAACCTTTAAGAATAAATAGTGGACTTGAATAACAATGGGTTTTAAAATAACAATAGTAAATTAATCCAATGAAAGCGATATTATACATACGTTTTGCATTAGTTCGAGAAGTGATTCCGAAATCGTTCTCGTTCAAACCACGCAAAATGCACAAAGGAGGATGCTCTTTTTGCCTAAATACCTGCTGCGTTTGCTCTGTTTTACCATGATACTCGGAGCCCTTCCAGTCATTGTTATTGGTTCGGTCTCCTATTCGATTGCTTCACGTGACATTGAACAGAAGGTGCGAGAGAGTAATTTGCAGATTCTGCATCAGACCCAAATGCGGGTAGAACAAGTATTGCGTAGCCTGCAATTATCGTCCATCCAATATGTGAATTCTCCACTGGTATTACAAGCGATGAAAAAACCGCTGGACAGCAGCGAATTTCAGGAAATTCGTGATCTGACTTCCGGATTTAATAATTTGCAATCGGTTACAAATATTGATCAGGCCTATCTTGTGAATCTGGATGAAGACTGGGTCGTTTCGATGCGATCCTTTGGAAAATTGGATGATTTCAGTATTCGGGACCGGATTGGTTCCTATTTGAAATATACAAACAGCCTGTTTTGGGTGACGCAAAATGTGAGTTCAACCAAAGAAAGTATACCGGTATCGGCCGGAGTCGGTGAAGCGGCACAAGAACCTGCGCCTACCCTTATTTCATCCGACAATGTGGTCAGCATGGTATTCAAGATTCCAATGATACCCACGAATGTGAAACCAAAGGGATTTCTGGTTATAGACATAGCGGATACAGAGCTAAGTACATTTCTAAGTCGAAATCCGAATTCAGGGGATATGTACGTCCTTGATCGGGAGCAGAAATATTTTCTCAACGACACAGAACAAGACGGGAAATACGATACGCTGAATCAGGAAATCCACGAAAAGGTACAAACGACGGGACAGTCGGAGGGTTTCTTCAGCGCAGAGGTGGAAGGAAGCCAGGTGGCGGTTAGCTACAGGCAGTCACCACTTAATGGCTGGTTGTATGTTTCCGTTGTATCGCTGAGTCAGATAACCGCCCAGTCCCAGAAAATTGCATTGGTTACAGGTGTGGCTACACTGGTCATGTTATGTTTGACGGGACTAGTAGCCTTCTATGGCAGCCGCAAGATGTATTCTCCCATTTCCAGACTACTGCAGTTTACGAAAGGGCTGGATTCTCCAATGGCTCCGTCGGGACGTCGTCAGGATGAATTTATATACATTGAAGAGCGATTATCGACCTTGTTCAGCTCGGAGAAAACGATGCGTGAGCAGATGAAGGGCCAGCATGTTCATTTGCAGGAATTTTTTATGACCAAACTGCTTACAGGCAAAATATCGGAAGATGACTTCAGATATCAGGGCCAGTTATACGATTTTCCAACCTCATGGTCTAGACTTGGGGTACTTACCCTTCAGATTGATACCCTTGAAGGGACAAGGTATGAAGAGCAGGACCGGGATCTACTGCTGTTCGCGTTAAACAATATGGTCGGTGAACTGCTGCCCTCTGAGATTCGTTTCGCACCTGTCATGATTGATGACGCCCAGGTTACGGTATTGGCATCCGTGTTGGATGATGAAGTACAACTCAAAGAGTGGACGCACACTCAAGCGGAATTGATCCGTGAGCGGGTCGTGACCTATCTGAATCTGCCTGTAAGTATCGGTATTAGTCGCTCCTATTCTGCAATAGGTGATTCACCGAGGGCTTACCAGGAAAGTCGGGAGGCTCTGCAAGGCAGGGTTAGTTTGGGTAGCCGTATTATTTTGCATTACGAGGATATTCAGCCGCGCGGTCAGACAGAAGCAGCACTATATACACAGCTCAGGATGATTGAAGACCAGTTGGCTTCTGCGCTAAAGCAAGGGGACGAGGAGAAAACCGATGCGTACTTTAAACAATATCTCGGTCTGCTCGCAGACAAGAAGCTGCACTTCAGCGAATACCCCGTTATCATGGTTCAGTTGATGTCCCGTGTGTATCAGCTTGTACAGGAGCAGGGTGGGAATGTTGCGGAAGTATTGGGTGAAAAGGCCTCCATGGCACGATTGCTGAAGTTGTCCACATTGGATGAAATGACGAACTGGTTCCGCAAATGTTTATTTCGACCCGTCATTCGATTCTGGCGCGAGCAGGAAGAGTCTCAATATTTGAATATTGCCCGGCGCATGATTCGGCTGATCGAGGAGCGATATGATCGTGAATTGTCACTGGAAGCTTGCGCAGAAGAACTGAATTTTCATCCGGTTTATCTGAGCCGTGTGTTCAAGAAGGAGGCTGGTGTGAACTTTACGGAATACCTTGCGGAATACCGGATGGAAAAAGCCAAGACTTGGCTGCAGACGACCAATCTGAAAATATCGGAGATTGCCGAGAAACTCAATTACACGAACCCTACCGCTTTTATCCGTACATTTCGTAAAATTACGGGAACTACCCCCGGAAAATACCGGGAGCAGCAGCGATAAAAGCAACCTGCTCTGCCTGCCATGGCAGGCAGGTTTTTCTTTGTTTTATGGTCATCCTTTGTTCTGTGTTTGGAGCAGAGTTAAGACGGGAGTATCGAAGGTTAAAAGTGGTTCATTCAGGAGAGCAGCGCAGAGTTACCAATGCCTTAAACCCTTGCTGCACAAGGGAAAATAAGAAGCTAAAACGAGACGATAGCCAGTCACCCGTTTATCCTCCACAATGAAGACATGAATTCAGGAAGTGATATTTTGTAATCGTTTCCAATGTGGGGAGGAAGACATTATGAAAGCCGAAACGGCGGCTCGAACACGACCCGCTACCCGCAGTGACAAAAACCTGCTGTGGAGGGACATCATCAAAAACCGGTGGCTCTATATTATGTTGATACCGGGCGTGCTTTACTTTGTTATTTTCAAATACATACCCATGTACGGCATTACGATGGCTTTTCAGGATTACACGCCTTACAAGGGCATCCTGGGCAGTGACTGGGTAGGGTTCAAGCACTTCCAGCGTTTCTTCGGGGAACCGCAGTTCTGGACCTTGTTCCGAAATACGTTTTTGTTAGCGATCTATAATATGGTGTTCTTCTTCCCGCTGCCCATTGTATTGGCACTCATGATGAATGAAGTTCGCCGTGAACGGTTCAAACGATTTGTACAGACGCTGGTATATGTTCCGCACTTTGTTTCCTGGGTTGTTGTGGTTGGTGTGTTCTACATGCTGTTCACAACCGAGGGCGGCGCTATTAACGAATTACTTTATAACCTGACGGGACAAAAAGTGGCGTTCCTGCTTGAGCCTGGCTGGTTTCGAACGATGATTGTTGGACAATCCATCTGGAAAGAGGTGGGCTGGGGCACGATTATTTTCCTGGCGGCACTTTCCGGTGTAGATACACAGCTCTATGAAGCTGCACGGATGGATGGTGCCAATCGTTGGCGCCAGACATGGCATATTACGCTGCCTGCCATCCGCAGTACGATCATTATTTTGCTCATTCTGCGTCTGGGGAACTTCCTGGATACAGGCTTTGAACAGATCTTCCTGATGCTGACGCCGACGAACCGGGATGTGGGAGAGGTATTTGATACCTACGTCTACACCAAAGGTCTCACACAGGCACAGTACAGTTACAGTGCTGCTGTCGGTTTGTTCAAGTCGGTGGTCGGACTGGCGCTTGTACTGGGTGCCAACACGATGGCCAAAAAATTCGGGGAGGAAGGCGTCTACTAATGATTGGCTGCAGACGTTCTTCACCAGACAGGAGTGAACATTAAAATGCAACAGGATAAAACGTGGGGCAACCGGATCTTTGATATCCTCAATCATGGTTTTCTACTTTTGATCGGAATCGTGACCGTTATCCCGTTCATTTATATTTTGGCCGTCTCGTTTACTAGCCCGCATGAAGTGGCCAAGGGAGGATTCATTCTTTTTCCAAAAGAATTCTCCCTCGCTGCTTACCGTTACATTTTCTCTACAGACACATTGATTCGCAGTCTGGGTGTATCCATCTACATCACCGTCATCGGAACACTGCTTAATCTGTTGTTCACGTCGTTGATGGCGTATCCGCTCTCCAGAAGATACTTGCGTGGACGTCAGCCGATCTTGCTGGGTGTACTGTTCACCATGCTGTTCAGCGGCGGAATGATCCCAACCTACTTTGTCGTAAAATCATTGCACCTTACCGATACATTATGGTCTCTGATGCTACCTACCGCCATAAGTGCGTTCAACCTGATCGTACTTAAGAACTTCTTCCAAGCCATTCCGGACGAACTGGAGGATGCCGCCAAAATGGATGGATGCAACGATGTGGGCGTATTGTTCCGTATTGTTTTGCCTTTGTCGATGCCAGCCATGGCTACATTCTCTCTCTTTTACGCGGTGGCTCACTGGAACAGCTTCTTCAACGCTGTTATTTATATCAATGATAGTGAAAAATGGCCCGTACAGGTGTGGCTGCGGGAAATTGTCATTCTGGCTCAGAGCCGTATTGGGGATACGAGTATTGAAGAAACCGAGATTCAGCCACTCACCATTCGCATGGCCGTTATCGTGTTCTCCACGATTCCAATCATGCTGGTGTATCCGTTCCTGCAAAAACACTTTGCCAAAGGAGTGATGCTGGGATCGGTAAAAGGTTGAAATTGCGCATGGTTGTACATCAGAACGGGTTCATGACTGTATAAAAAAAAGGGGAGGTTTTCGTTTAATGAAAGCAACAAAAAAGAAAGCCGTAGCTGTCTTGAGCACACTGGCATTGGTAACAGGCCTGCTGGCAGGATGCGGATCGGATGAAGGTCAGGCTGCCGAGGGCGGCGTGCAGAACGTGTCCATTGCAATAGCACAGGTCGGTGATGTACCAAGCAAAGGCAATGAGGTCCAGCAAAAGATCGAGGCGTATACGAACACCAAGCTGGACATTCAGTGGATTCCGGCTTCGGCTTACAATGACAAAATTAATGTCATGATTGCATCCAGCGATATGCCCAAAATTGTGAAAGTGCAGTATAACCCAACCGTAACCAGTGCGATGCGTAACGATGTTTTCTGGGAAGTTGGACCTTTACTGAAGGATTATAAAAATCTGTCTGCACAGAATGAGCGTTTCTTTGACAATATCAAGGTGGAAGGCAAAATCTACGGGGTACCCGTATTCTCTGATATTGCTCGTGCAACGGTGATTTACCGTAAAGACTGGTTTGATAAGTTGAATCTCAAGGTACCAACGACACCGGATGAATGGTATGAAACGATCAAGACGCTTGCGACCTCCGATCCGGATGGAGATGGTCAGGATAATACGTTTGGACTAATGCTTTTCAAAAAGTATAACGAGGATCAATATTCTTTCACTACACGTCTTGGCGTAAGTTTTGGTGCACCAAACAAGTGGAAGGTAGAGGATGACGGCAGTTTTACGCCGGAATTCATGACACCGGAATATATGCAGGTGCTGGATTTGCTGAAACGTTTGTATAGCGAGAAACTGCTGAACCAGGACTTTGCCGTATTTGACTCCACAGAAGCGGAGAAGAAATATGATACTGGCGTTGTCGGCATGCGTATCGGTGTCGCCCAGAACGGAAAGAGCCAGCAAGAGCGTCTGTCCAAGAACGACCCGGATGGCGTAGTAGACATTGCAGGTTTGCTTGGCGTGAGTGGTGACCGTGTGGCAGGACAGACAGGTAACTCCGGTATTCTGGCTTTCCCAAAAGCAACGGTGAAATCGGAAGACGAGTTGAAAAACCTGTTGTCTTTCCTTGATAAATTGATGGACCCGGAGATGGCGACGCTGCTGATGCGTGGTATTGAAGACAAACATTACAAGAAAGCTGGCGAAGACCAAGTGGAGATGAGTGACTTCGATGCATTCCAGCGTGAAGTGAAGCCATATCGTGATAACTTGCCTTACGTAGAAGGGTACAATGTCCCGAAATTGAAAGATACCGAACTCGGTGAGAAGGGTACGGAACTTGCCAAAGAGCTGGCGGAACATGCTGTACCAAACCCTGCATTAACCTTGTATTCGTCTACTTATGGCGACCGTGGGGCAGATCTGGATCAGATGATTGCGGATGCGCAGACCAAATATATTATGGGCAAAATCGATGAAAATGGCTGGAAACAGGAAATTGAGAATTGGGGCAATGCGGGCGGTACCAAAATTCGTGAGGAATATGCCGAAGACTACAAAAAACAGGCTAAATAAAAAGCCGGAAGCGGAGGAACATCATGAAAGAAACCCTGCAATTTACACCGGTACGGATGGCTGAACAGTTCATGGAAAGTTATCGCAATCATGAGTTGTATCCGACCTGGCATTATGAAAATGGTTGTCTGCTGAAAGCGCTGGAAGAGCTGTACACCCATACTGGAGAACAGAAATATTTTGACTACATCCGTGAACTGATGGATAACTTCATTCAGGAGGATGGCTCGATTCGCTCCTATGCGGTAGAGGAGTATAACCTGGACCAGATTAACCAGGGGAAATCGCTGTTCCTGTTGCTGGACAAAACGGGTGACGAGAAATACCGTAAAGCCGCAGATTTGCTCATGGTACAGCTTAAGGGACAGCCCCGTACGAGCGAAGGCGGATTTTGGCACAAGAAAATCTATCCGTTCCAGATGTGGCTGGATGGGCTGTATATGGCCACGCCGTTCCTAACGCAGTATGGTGCGGTTACTGGTGAAGAAAAGTGGTTTGACAAGGCGGCATTACAGCTGCTGCTGGTGGAGAAACGTACACGTGATCCACGTAGCGGTCTGCTGTACCATGCCTGGGATGAGAGCAGGGAACAGCGCTGGAGCTCGGGAGAAACCGGATGCTCTCCGCATGTATGGAGCCGGGCGATGGGCTGGTATGTTATGGCGGTAGTGGATACATTGGATCATTTGCCTGTTGATCATGAGCAGCGCGGTCAGATTGTGGGGATTTTCGAACGTGTAGCGAATGCGCTTGTACATGTACAGGACCAACAGTCCGGATTATGGCCTCATTTGCTTGATCAACCAGGGCGTGAGCGTAATTATTTGGAGGCATCGGGAACCTCAATGTTTGTGTATGCACTGGCGAAGGGGGTACGTAAGGGTTATTTGAGCGGCAAGTTTCAAACGATCGCAGAAAAGGGTTATCAGGGTCTGCTGTTGCATCTGCTGCAAACGGACCGTGAAGGTGTATTGTCCCTGACACAGTGTAACGGAGGGGCAGGTCTGGGCGGTACCCCGTATCGTGACGGGTCGTACGAGTATTATGTGACAGAATCCATTCGGATCAATGATCCGAAATCGGTAGCTCCGTTTATTTTGGCAGGAGTGGAGATGGAACTTTACAAGCCCAACTAACATGTACATGAGAACGGAGAGGACAGAAATAACCTGAGGAAGCGAAGCGTTCGCCTTTATCACCGGATTTTCCCTTCTGAAGAAGGGAATCAAAAAAATCTGGGGATAACAGCGATCAGAAGGTTGTTCTGTCATCGGAGTGCTTATGTACATAACCTTTATCCAAAGGAGAGATGGTTCATGAGTCCAAAAGGTCGGATGTCCCGTTTAGGCGGATTGGTCGTGGTTGGTGCAATGTCCGCCGGACTGCTTGCAGGCTGTGGGGGAGAAAAAGCGCCTGCGGCAGGTGAAGGCAAACTTCCCATTTCGATTTCTTTAATGCAGGTTGGTGATGTGCCAGCCAAGGAGAACGGGATTGAACAAAAGATTGAGGAATATACGAATACCGATGTCAGTGTACAATGGATTCCACAATCTGCTTTTGATGATAAAGTGAATGTCATGGTAGCTTCGGGCGAGATGCCGACCATTATGCGCGTGAATTATGTACCCACAACATTTAACGCAGCCAAAACGGGGCTGTTCTGGGAAATTGGACCCTACCTGAAGGATTATAAAAACCTGTCTGCCCAATCGGAGGCCTATTTTGATAATATCAAAATCGAAGGAAAGGTGTACGGGGTACCCAACTTCCGCGATATCGGGCGTACAGCCATTGTGTATCGTAAGGACTGGTTCGACAAGTTGAAGTTGGATGTACCAAAAACGCTGGATGACTGGTACGAAGTGATGCGCTCCATTCGCAAGGATGATCCTGATGGTAACGGTAAGGAGGATACGTATGGAACAGTACTGTTCAAAAAGTACAATGAAGGTGTATCCTCGCCGCTGACACGAATCGCCGTAAGTATTGGTGGGGTGAACAAGTGGGGTGTGGACGATGCGGGTAAACTTACCCCTGAATTCCTGACCACAGAATATATGGACACAATGAAGCTGTTCAATCGTCTGTTCAGTGAGGGATTAATCAACAGTGACTTTCCTGCACTGGACCCTTCCGATGCGGATAAAAAAATCGACTCCGGTCTCGTAGCTATGAAGTTGAACGGTGTTGCTCAGAACGGAAAATCATTCCAGCAGCGGCTGACACCAAACGTGCCTGATGGTGAGATTGATGTGGCCCCGTTCCAGGGACCCAATGGCATTCGAATTGCCGGGGAACCGGGAAACTATGGCATGCTTGTCATTCCCAAAGCTTCCGTACCGGATGAAGAACAGTTAAAACAGGTGCTGACGTTCCTGGATCAACTGATGGACGAACCGCTGAGTACACTTCAGCTGAGAGGTCTGGAAAATGTGCACTATACGAAGACTTCGGATGGCAAAACCGAGTTCAAAGACTTCGACGGATACCAGCGTGAAGTGAAGCCTTATCGTGACAATCTGCTAAGCGTTGAAGGCTATAACGTGCCTGAGCTTGTCGATGTACCAATCGGTATGAAGGGCACAAAGATGGCACGTGAGAATGAGCAGTATGCCATTCCCAATCCGGCGCTGACCTTGTCTTCTGCCATCTATACTGAGCGTGGCCAGGAGCTGGACCAGATGATCTGGGATGCACAGACCAAATATATTATGGGCAAAATCGATGATGCTGGATGGGAACAGGAAGTGGCGAACTGGAGAAAATCCGGTGGCGACCAGCTCATTTCCGAATTTGAAGCGTCTTATGCTCAGCTAAACGGGAAGTAATAGAACTGGTGAAAAAAAGAGTGGTCAAATGGAATGGAATCGTTTATTCTATGAAAGAGTGATGTTTTTACAAAATTAAACAGTAATTACACCTTAAAGAATAAGGCTATGGATCTGCGGATTCGTGGCCTTTTTTTGTGCATTAAGAGGTGAATTAGTTCTTAGGGAGGAGGTATGCCTTTAAAAAACAATACCAATCGCCTAGATTGACATGGTAGAATATTGATTATTATGACAAATTTAGGTTTTGTTTTGAAAAGAAATACGAGAGTATTAAACAAGCAGTATTAAGCAGTAGTTTACCCCATATTAAGGTACATAGGAGGAAAGAAAATGAAAAAAGTAATATTAACAGGAGTGGCTGCACTAACTCTACTTTCCGCACAAGCATCTATCGGTCCACAACCCGTAAAAGCTGCAATTAACGACGACATCAAGGTTGTACAAAAATTCAAAGACATTACTGGCCATTGGGCAGAATCCAGTATCCTTCAGGCTATTCAGCGAGGCTATGTCGATGGTTTCCCAGATGGGAAATTCCTCCCCAATAATGTAGTTACCAGAGCAGAATTCGTGAAAATGACGGTATCTGCTTTAGATCTGGGGGTCGGCTCTGCATCCGGGAGTTGGTATACCTCGTACGTCAACGCTGCCCAAACAGCAGGGATCTATAAAGCAGGCGACTTTTCAAATTCGGATTGGACTAAGCCGATGTCTCGAGAGGAAATGTCAAAAGTAGCTGTCCGAGCACTTGGAGTTACCGACGTTGAAGACAAACAATGGATGTACTTGGCTACCAAGAACGGTATTATCACAGGCACCGCACCAGGTGAAATCTCGCCAGAGGGAACTACAACTCGCGCTCAAGCAATTGCTGTTATTGAACGGGTTTTATCGATAAAGGATGGTAAGACATTGGCATCCGATAAGTATGCTGTCGCGGCTGCGGAACTGTACTGGCACAAGACCAATATTTTCACTGTTGCAGAAGAAATCTTTAATGGTCCGAAAAACTCCAATCACAGATTTGGTATTAAATCATGGAAACAGTCGAATCTTATCGTCTCAGCCCCTAACGGTTCTGTTCAGGGTCGCGTAAACAGTCTGATTGCGATTGATTGGAATGATCCGAAAGACCCGAATCGAAAACTGCTCCCATCCAAAGATAAGTTCTTCTGGCTCTACGGGGGACAAGAACAGAAATTCTCTGACAATGATGAGTGTTATATCTTGTTACTTGACTCCGAACTGACAGTTAATAAGAATCCACAAGGATATAGAACGAACCGACTTGCCCTTTCTGTTCTTGGCTATGACGGTACACCTAGTAAAGTAAAAATTAATCAAGCAATGCCTATTCGCTCTAACGATCCCAAAAAGGAAATATACGGCTTAGTGATCCCTAAAAAAGCTCTTTATTATGATGGTTCGGTACAAGTTTTAGTAGAAACAATTACCACTCCTGGAGTTACTGTCTATCAAAAAAAATTAGCACAATCCGAGCTTTAAGAAGTTAGGAAGTGGTCCTTTGAAGAACAGAATTCTTCCCATTGTGTTGTTAATGCTTCTCCTTTCGCAGTTGCTACCAACTAGCATTTTTCTAAACACCGTATCAGCCGCAGGAGAAATTACAGAGATCATAGCGTATGAGATGAAAGGGGACGCTGACGATTATCTTTATGGAGGGCTTTATTTCTCGGATAAGCCTACCTTACCAACCGTTCCAATCGTGGTGCCCTCAAAGCCTGGCAAAATCATTAAAAAGATGGAGTGGATAGACAAGGACGGTAAGGTACTCCGTTCAATATCCATCCCTACAGGTAAAACTGAAATTAAAGCATCTGACAATTTAAAAGATACTTTAAACGGCACGAGGTATACTGTTCGTTCTAAAAATAATTCTAATTACGGTGGAATTTACTATTGGGACAGATGGACAGCTGGTGATTCAGGAAACTTTAATGGTAAGTATTGGCGCGCCGGGGGCGGACAAGTAAGTGTTTATACCAGTGAACCCGGACCAAACTGTCCAGGTGGTGTGCCAACCGAAAACAAAAACCCAAACACGGGGCAAAGTTTTAATGGGAATCTGCCACGTTATCCTGGGTGCACGGACCCTAACTTGGCTGCCAATATTCCACGTACGGAAGCATTCTATATCGTTGCTAATGGAGATTCTCTACATGATTTATGGATTAGGGATGGAGGGATTTCTAAGACTGATGTAAAAGCATCACGCACCATAATTGACTCCACTAGTCCAATTAATGATGTACATGGAACTCAAGGTTATACTGATCCAAGTACAGTTGCAGGTCAAGTAATCGACGTGCCAAGTTTGAACTTAATCACAATTAGTTTTAAACAAACATTTAATAATGATACTTATAGTAAATACTGGGCGAATCCAGGTGCAAAACAAGTATGGTATTTCTCCAAATTTAGAGCTGACTTTGATTCCTACACTTACGTATACAAGGATAAAAAATTGAAAGTCACGTATGCAGATGGGACATCCGGACTTGAGATCAGCGGTAATATTTGCGTAGCGCCAAACGGAACAACTCAGTTAACAGCAACTTTGACAAAGGTAGATGGAAGTGTTTGGCCCCTACAGAGCCATGCCAAGCTCACGTGGTCAAGTTCTAACACATCTACAATGACGGTTAATAGTTCTGGATTAGTAACAGCGGTTGCCCCGACTGGCACAGCAACGATTACTGGACACTTTGTTGACGCTACCCAAGCGCTTGATGAAAAGGATACTTTTGAGATGACAGTTGGCTCGGGGGCTTTATGCACCGACAGTGGCGGAGGAGGCAATCAACCTGAAATTCCTGAAGGTAATGGATCGGGACAATGCAGTTGGACGATTGGAAGTCCCTCTCAAGGAACTGTTATGAAGCAAAGTCACATGGATCCAGGTGCCAATGGGGTTATTCGGGCTGACGATAGGGATTCCGAAAAATTCGATGTTCTTAAGGGGATTCCAACATCTGAATCTCTTTATACCAATGCGTTGGCTGATGAATATTTGTTCAAACAGGATTGGGGGAAAATGTCTGGAAAGACCACATATGACTGTACCGTCGAAGTTACGTACGCACGTCAATGGACAGTACCCGGTCCTCAAGTATGTACTGAAACGGGTTGTACTCCAGGACCTCCGGTGACAAAAACGGATACTCAGTCCAAAACCTATACATTCCAATTATTTAGGGATTACTCATACTGGCAAATTAATAATTTGGAAGTATACAAGATAAATCAGGCTGAAATGAGTAACTACGCCTTGCCCGGCGGGAAGGTCACCATGACACCTTCAGGGTATACGCCACCATCACTTGATTCGAGTAATGATGCAGATGTTAATAGTCACGTTAGACCAGCCAATACTTCATCAATCACTTTTACTCCACCACTTCTAACAGGGGGATTGAACTCCCCGCCATCTCTTCCGGATCACACATCCACGCTTAAAGGGATGGCTGAAAGCAATACGCCTCAAAGTAAAGTCAGTAACGATATGGTCAATTTTAATGGCTCGACGATCATGAGCTCTTCGGAAACGACGAAGGATGGGCCAATTCCGTCTAATATACCTAACCCAACTACTATTAACCGTGATGTACTGTATAAGCCTAATAACATGATCAACAATACGCTCATAAATAAGGCTAATACCACGAGTTCCGGCGAAATTTATTACGAATTGTTGCCGGGCAATGTAAATGGGGGAATCAACAAAGTTTTTCCAATCAACGGCATAAATACGGTCACGGTACATACGCCTGTCGTGAACTACGCTTGGGTATCGGATGACCAGCCGCATAACCAGAAGACGATACCGAATGCAAACCGGGCAGCGCTCATTCTGGAGCGTCCTTTTATCGTAAGAATCCCGACTTCGGGGCAGCATTTGGATGCTGGGAGTTACCCCGGCTATGGCAACCGGGACTACGCCAAGTATTTTCGCATCAAGCAGGTGCGATTCCCATTCGATGTCTATAACGAAGGCCGCAGCCAGTTCATCCCCGCCAAGACGTGGGTGGATATTCCAGTGAATCAGTTGGATACCCCCTTTTATCTTCCGGTTTGGGTGGACGAAGGGGATTACGAAATCGAGTTTCGCAATATCGCCGAAAATGCACCTACGAACTTCACTGAACAGCAGGATGCTAATACGAATCTGGCGCATCATGTAGCGGCAGATACGGTACCTGTGGAAGTCATTGGACGGTTGTATGATTTTCGTGTGACCGATATTTCCGACTATAACTGGGAGAACGTATTCCGTAAGCAGATGGGCCGTCCAGAACCTACGGGAGTCGGTTATTGGACGGGTCTTAACAGTATTGATGGTGACCCCAGGGGGAATTTAGCCCCGTTCATTCTTCCGATACGTCCAGGCAGTCATCCGGTGCAGGGGTTCAAAAATGTGTCAGTCAAAACGGGATACCATATCAAGTTTGATCTCAAAACCAAGGGTAATATGTTTGGCAAGCAGGATGGTGTACGAATTACACCGAGTTTCCATTTTGTGAGTCGGGATGGTTCTTCCCGCCAGGAAGTGGATCTGTACTATCACCGGGGCCAGGAACGCCTCATTCGCATCGGATCGGCGCAGGATTTGGAGAAGCGCTTTGTTGTTCTAAACGCGCGGCTGCGGAATGTACCGATTACGGAGCTGGGGGATGCAGCTAGGTATCGATATACCTACGAGCTGACACCGGAGGAGCAGAGCCAGAGTACCCTTGCGGAATACATGGTCGGTTTCGTGGATCAAACTTCTCACCAGAAAACATGGGTGGGCCGTTATGATTGGCTGATCCTATCCTCGCCGATTCGCACACTGATTGGACCAAAGACGGACATCCCACCTGGCGTCAATGTGGACCGGGCTAAAGCAGCCATCCAGCGCTGGTATGGAGAGTACAGTCTGCCAGCCGATGTGTACGCCGTACAGAAAGGAACCGATCTCGAATCACTCGCCAGACAACATCCTCTGGATGAGCAGTCGGAGATCTTCCTGAAGGACGGTCATATCGTAGTCAACTTCAATATTGAGAGTTTGCAAGGTGGCAATACGGTTGCCCCGCACCTGCAATATATTTATGCCCCATTGATGAATCAGTGGCAGATGGAGGGCTTTAACCGGAGTCCGGAAAACAGCCAAGGCAGAAACTGGTCGCTGAAGGATGGTGATGTTGTGTTTTACCATGCGGATCAGTCCAGCCGGAATGATTTTCAATCCAAGGTCCCTCATTAGAGAAAAAGGGCTAATCCCTCAACAAGCTGTGTTTTACGTAAAATGACGTGAAGCATGGCTTGTTTTTAAATGTTCTTTTTCATCCCCGAGATTATGGTTAGGTGACAGAAGGGGTATAAAAGGTAAGGAGCCTTTGTTCACATCCATTTTATTGCTCATTGAGAGGGGAATACACAGCATGATTGATGACCATCACAAGTTAGACGTATTAAACGTAGTAGATACATACCAAGGAAGAGATCTGGGTGTCACGATGGAACCACAAGCCTGTAGTTTTAAAGTGTGGACGCCTGCCGCAAAGCAGGTAGATGTGCTGTTATACCCGCCTTCAACAGGGGGAAGTCCCAATGAACAGAAGAATCAGGATGAACAGAAGGAACTAGCTATGAACAAGCAGGATCAGGGCATCTGGTCCCTGAAGCTTGAAGGTGAATGGAGCGGTTATCGTTATATGTACAGATCTACCTTTGAGGACGGACGGCAGGAGATAGCGGTTGACCCCTATGCACGAGCTGTGACCATGAATGGAGAAAGAGGAGTCATCGTTAGGCTGGAACAGACGCACCCGAATGGCTGGAATGAGGATATTCGTCCAAAACTGGCAAGCCCGGTAGATGCGGTTTTGTATGAGCTGCATGTGCGCGATTTCTCGATCCATGAGTCATCCGGTATGAGGCATAAAGGAAAGTATCTGGCTTTTACCGAGACAGGTCTGCGTGATTCAAACGGGAATACACTGGGAATCGATCATTTGGTTGAGCTGGGAATCACTCATGTACATCTTCTTCCGGTATTTGATTTTGCGACAGTGGACGAATCGAAGGCAGATGACGGGACTTCCGATTGCTCACGTTATAACTGGGGCTATGATCCGCTCCACTACAACGTTCCAGAAGGTTCCTATGCATCCCGTGCAGATGAGCCGGAGACAAGAATTCGAGAGTTCAAATCGATGGTGCTCGCCCTTCATCAGAAGGGTATCGGAGTCATTATGGATGTGGTGTACAATCATACGTTTGATACGGCAGCCAGTTCATTTGAGAAGCTTGTTCCAGGATATTACTACCGTCAGCACCCGGATGGCACGTACAGCAATGGATCAGGTACAGGCAATGAAGTGGCTACAGAACGCCCGATGGTGCGCAAATTCATTATCGATTCTGTACGCTACTGGGCAGAGGAATACCATGTGGACGGGTTTCGTTTTGACCTGATGGGTCTGATCGACACGACAACGATGAAAGAGCTCGCAGCAGAACTGCATGCCGAGGTTTCTCCATCCATTCTCTTATACGGTGAACCCTGGGGTGCGCTGGAATCACCCCTTGGGGATCAAATGACACTTAAGGGAGCACAGCGTGAAGCTGGATTTGCTGTATTTAACGATAACCTCCGTGGAGCGATCAAAGGCGATAGCGATGGAACGGGAACCGGATTTGCTACAGGAGCGGAGGAAAAAGAAGACGATATATGGAAAGGTGTACGTGGAGCCATTAACGATTTTACTGCTGGCCCGTCTGAAACGATTAATTATGTAACCGTTCATGATAATCTCAACTTGTGGGACAAAGTCGTCCAAACACAAGGATTGCACGATACGCTGGGATTTATCACACATAGCGAGGATGGTCGTGTGAAAGGCAGCGCCAATGTGGAAGAGGCTGTACAGCAGGCGAATCCGTATTTGCAGGTTGACCCGGACCACATACTGGAGAATGAAACGGTTCGGCGCTGTCTGCTTGCTAATGGCATCGTATTGACTTCCCAGGGGGTCCCATTGCTTGCGGCTGGAGATGAACTTCTGCGAAGTAAATATGGCGATGCGAACAGTCATGAGAGTGGAGATTCAGTCAATGCCATTCGATGGGAGCAAAAGCAGCAGTTTAAGCCTGTTTATGATTACTATCGTGGCCTGATCCATATTCGGCGCGAACATCCTTCTTTTCGTCTTCGTACCCGGGAAGAGATTGAGAAGCATGTTCGATTGCTAGAAAAGGGAAAAGGGTTGTTAGCCTATGAACTGGCAGGAACGGCTGTCGGAGATTCATGGGAACGGATAATCATTATCTACAATGCTTACAAAGAAACCCGTACAATCTCCATTCCTTCAGGTGCATGGAATGTGGTTGTAGAGCAGGGGCAGGCTGGCAATGAGACGCTGCGTACAGCCAAAGATGGTCAGGTCAGCGTTCCCGCTATATCCATGACGGTTATGTATGCAGGTGAGTGAACGTTCACATCGCTCGCTAAACCTCAACAGGCATCAGGGCATCTTGCCGACCTAACAAGAATTAGTTGTTAAAACAGTAATGTTGCACCCTTTCTCCATTGTGGAGCGAGGGTGTTTTACTTTTTTTGTCTATCTTTTCATCAGGACAGGTACAAATGCTGTCAATCTATGGCGCTTGTTTACATATGCTGTATCTTGAAAGCGATTGCTGTGAGGAATTGCATCACATTCAATATGCTAATTGAAAGCCTCTGCTCAACCGATATGTTGAGTACAGACAACCCCGGGTTGACAAATGACGTCTCGCTCCGTAACATCGGGACAACACGAAATCAATGGATATAAAGGCGGTGGGAACGATGCCGGAATGGACATCTTTTCGTTATGAAGGCAACGATCTTGGCTTAACATATACGCGTACAGCAAGCACATTCAAGCTGTGGGCACCTACAGCTCAGCAGGTTTCGTTACTCATTTTTGATGATGAGGGACGTTACGATGCAACTGGTAAAGTAACCGAGCATGATGATGGACAGATAAGATCGATGACCCGTGACCCGAATGGAATATGGAGTGTACAACTTGAAGGGGATTGGGACGGACATTATTATATGTATCACATTACGCATGATGATCAGCATATTGCAGTGGCTCCCGATCCTTACGCTCGTGCTGTATCGGCGAATGGACAGCGAACAGCCATCATTGACCTGGATACAACCAATCCAGTGGATTGGGAAGAGGATGTGAAGCCCGTATTTCTGCGTCCGGCAGATGCAGTTTTATATGAATTGCATGTGCGAGACTTCTCATCCGACCTACATGCCGATATTCCTTTTAAGGGAAAATATTTGGCATTTACTGCTTCCGGGTTGACGGACAGAAGCGGCAACTCCATCGGAGTAGACCATCTTGTTGAACTCGGCATCACGCATGTGCATCTTCTGCCTGTAGCGGATTATCAGACGGTTGATGAATTGGCAGCGACAACGAACGCCGGTTCAAATACCAAATTGCCATACAACTGGGGCTATGATCCGCAGCATTACAACGTGCCAGAAGGTTCCTATGCCACCAATCCGCGTGATCCTTCAGTTCGAATCAAGGAGTTCAAGGCGCTTATTCATTCCTTGCACCGACAAGGCATTCGCGTTGTGCTTGATGTGGTATACAACCATACGTACAGCGTGGATGATGGACCTTTTGAACGGATTGTACCAAGTTATTATTATCGTTACCGTGAGGATGGCACATTGAGCAATGGTTCGGGTGTAGGCAATGAACTGGCTACGGAGCGCCCCATGGTGCGAAAATATATTTTGGACTCTCTCCTGTATTGGGCAGAGGAATATCATGTGGACGGGTTTCGCTTCGACCTCATGGGTCTGATTGATACAGACACGATGAACGAAGTGGCCCGTGAGCTGAGAGAACAGATTGATCCGGCTTTTCTGATCTACGGGGAGCCGTGGACAGGCGGAGATTCACCTTTGGATCGGAAAACGTTAAAAGGAACACAACGAGGCCAGGGATTTGCCGTTTTTAACGATCATTTCCGCAGTGCCATCAAAGGGGATAGTGATGGGATTGGCAAAGGTTTTGTTACCGGAGCAGACGGTAAGGAGTATGAAATTGCCATGGGTGTAGCCGGAGCGCTGGATGATTTCACATCTTCACCAGTGGAATCCGTCAATTATGTAACGGCACATGATAATCTCAACTTATGGGACAAAATTGCAACAACGATGTACCTCAGGCATGATCTCGGTTACCCTGTATGGAGAGATGGGCAGCCCGTAGAAGGAGGCAGTGCAGAATCGGCGGTTAAAGCAGCAGACCCTTATCGTTATGTTGATGCGGATGATGTACTCGATCATGAGATGGTCCGTCGTTCCTTGCTCTCAACAGGGATTTTGCTTACCTCACAGGGTATTCCATTTCTTCATGCAGGGGATGAGATGCTGAGATCCAAAGCAGGAGATCATAATAGTTATCGCAGCGGGGACGCCGTGAATACGATCACTTGGGCTAACAAAGCTCGATTCAGACCTGTTTTTGACTATTATCGCGGCCTGATTCATCTGCGGCGCACACATCCGGCCTTTCGCATGATTAACGCCGAGCAGGTACGGAATCATCTTCGCATGATTCGTGCAGAAGGAAATGTAGTTGCATTTACACTGGATCACGGAGCAAATCAGGATACCTGGAATCAGATCGTGGTGATCTACAACGGAACGGGTCAGCAGCAGCAAGTAAGTCTGCCGGAGGGTGATTGGCATATTGTTGTGAATGATCACCAAGCAGGTACAGACCTCATTGAGACGGTGAGCGGAACCGCAAGGGTAGAACGATGGTCACTGATGGTACTGTACGACACAGAATATGCTGGCGGTGCTGAACCCGCTGTGATTGAGATCCATTCGCCGCGTCTTGTTTACAATGCCGGAGAGATTGCTGGTTTGCGAGCGTCGGTCAGAGACCGTTTTGGTAATGTGGTGGAGAATGCATTTGTGACCTGGAGCTCTTCGAACCCAAACATTATTGCGATTCAATCTGATGGGACAATTCATACGGGGGAGACTGGGGAAGCAACGATCTGCGTCCAATGTGGCACGATTACCACAGAGTGTACGTTGCAGGTGGACCACCTCCATCCGGAGCGGATTGAAATTATAGGGGAATCGGTAATGTACACGACACGTGTCAGTCGATTTCGCGCCTTGGTTCTGGATCAATTCGGCCAGCCTTTGCAAGGGATGAATATACGGTGGAGCTCGTCTCATCTGGATCATGCAGCGGTCAGTACTGCAGGAATCGTACGTGCTTTAACGCCAGGGTCTGCCCAGATTATCGCGGAGGCTGGAGGGATTCAGGCATCGCTGAATATCAAAATCCACAAACCAATTTCGCGAATTGTTACTCTCCGATATAAACGAGAAGATCAGCATTATGAGGGATGGGATGTCTGGGTATGGGGCACAGGCATGGAGGATGGTGCTGTCCCCTTTGAGCGAGTGGGCGATGCAGCAGAAGCACGTTTTCGAGTGGCTGCAGGACTGCATCATCTGGGCTTAATCATTCGGCTGAATGAATGGGAAGCCAAAGACACCTGCGGTGATCGTTATGTTGATATCGGTCCTGAAGACGGAGATGTGCACATTATCGTTCACAGTGGGTCGGATCAGATGCAGGTTATCCGTGAAAGTGATGAAGAGGATGATCGTAACAGCGCATAACTGGCAAGATTATTAAGTTCATACCAATGATTAAAAATAGATGCTTAACAAGCAGTCGGAAGGTATTCCGGCTGCTTTTTTGTTCATCAAAAAGGACCATTTTCACCCGGAAAATAAAAAAACTCTACATGTCAGTGTTTGAGATGGTCTTTCATTGGGGTAAATATAGATATGGCCCCAGATTCGGCCACGCACGAAAAGGCCATTCTGGTCTAAGAGAGAAGCTTATGGCTTTCTAACAAATATAAGTAAGGATCCCTTGAAGGAGGATGTTCAATCATGAAATCCAACGGAAAAATGGCTCAACTTACGGCAACACCAAGAACTGAAAAGAAAGGTGCAGCATTGCGCCTGTTAAGACAAGGCGGACGTGTTCCGGCTGTCGTTTATGGCCCGGGATTGGAAGGTGCCGCGATACATGTAGATGAAAAGGAAGTGCTGAAAGTAGCACGTACAGGTCGCTCCGAAATGTTCAACCTGAATCTTGAGGGTGGCAAAACGGTTCCAGTGCTGATCAAGGATCAGCAGGAACGCAACGGACGTCTGCTGCACGTGGACTTCTTGCAAATTTCTAAGAACAAGCCGATCAGTGTTAGTGTATCGATCGACTTCCAAGGTACCGCAGCCGGCTCCAAGGCAGGCGGTGTGTTCCAGACACAGGAAACTCAACTGGAGGTCGAAGGACTTCCGGCTGATCTGCCAACTTCCATAGAGGTGGATGTTAGCGGACTGGAAATTGGTGATCGTTTGACAGCTGGAGATATCAAGCTCGATAAAGGTCTGACTCTGGTGACATCAGGTGATTCCATCATCGCTTCCGTGATGCCGCCACAAGCGGCTGAGGAAGAGCCTACGGCTTCTGCTGATGAAGCAGCACCGGCAGCACCCGAAGAACCAGCTAAAGAAGAATAGGGAGTTAGAATATTTATTATTCTGTATCTCAACCAAGCCCGGTCGTGATGACCGGGCTTTTTTATATTGGAAATGGACCAAGTGGAGTCGCAGGAGATACGCGATAATGAATGTCGTTTTAACTTATGACAGATGGTTACATAGTTTTTATTTGGTATGATGACAGTGCCCTGTTTGCGTGAAACAGCGTTACAGTATACTATGATTCGGAGTAGCAGCGATTGACTTCGGAATAATTTGCATAAGAAAGCAGGTTTCACAACATGTTTGATCCGACGATTTATGACAATCTGAAAGTAGGCTTCGAAAATTACCTATATGATCTCGATAATTTGGATGAACTTATTTCCATAACGGATCGGAAGGATCAGCTTGAGTTGGCCCGTATGTCCAGAGAGTTGGTACTGCAATTCTGCCTGCGAGATTGCCCTGACGTAACAGGCGAAGTGGTGCTAAACACATCCCTTGCGGATCTCGCGGCAGAGATTATGGAGACACAAGGAGGTCTACCAGGCTGCCGTTTGCGGCTGCGGTTCAGAATGGTTATTCAGGAGCCTGAGATTCAATGTCCGGCGATTAACTCCATATTACAGGAGAGCTGGCCGGAACAACGAATGAAGCAGCATATTCATTATGTATTTGAAGATCAGCCAGCAACTTACGCTGTCACAGCTGAAGTTCATTTTGACCGCAGTGTGAATGAAGATCAGATGGGAGATATTCCTGATCTGTGCGACCATATGGTCAATGTGCTGACTAAATTATTGCAACTGCACAAATAAACAAGCGAAAAAGTCTTGTCTCTGGTCAAAGAGACAAGATTTTTTTTATTTTTTTTGAATGCCAAATAGGCTATCAGGCGTAGGTATAAGGACTTGAGGTTAATATTTTACGCAAGCAAGTAAGAGATTGTATATTTAATAAGCCGAATAAGTGCGATTGAACTATACGCATAAGGTGAAATTGCGAAAATAAGTTTGGGACTAAAGATTTAGTACCGGACTAAAGGAACTAGTTTTCCTTGCCGATAAAATATCGAAGGGGAGAAACTACATGACAGAGAAATTAATTCGTCTTCTGCGTATACTTCAGGCTATACAAGCGAATCCCGGAATTTCCGCCAAAGAATTGGCGTTGAAATGCGGTACAACTGTGCGCACGATTTATCGCGATCTCCGAATTTTGGACAGGGTTGCCCCTATCATGAATGAAGGTTATGGCAAGGGGTATCGGTTCATTGGTGAATTTGCCATGTATCCTCTGGATTTTACCGAACAGGAAGCGATGGTGTTCTCCATGCTTCCATCCGTGGTGGATACTTCGCAACTCCCGGCTGAATTCGATTCAGCTTTTGATAAGGTGATGACAGCCCATACTAAAATGAAATCGAGAAACAGTGACATTGTAGAAAATATCGCAGGCATTATTCGTATGGGTACACCTGCATACCGGGAAGAAGGGAAGTATCCCAATTTGCTTATTCCAGTGATTGAAGCCATTCTGGATCAACAAATGATTCGAACCCAATATCACACGCTTACGAAAAATGAAATAACGGTCCGCGACATTGACCCCTATTACCTCATTCCGCGCGATCAGCGTTTCTATTTAATCGGTTATTGCCACTTGCAGAAGAAAGTCCGTTTGTTTCGGATCAGTCGCTTTCTGGACGTTATACAGACCAATACCCATTTTGTTATGGGTGATTTCAACATAACGCAGTTCATGAAAAACACGTGGTCCATTGATCGTGGGGATAAACTGATTCATTTTAAAGTAAGGTTCAGTAAAGAGGTTGCCCCCTACATAAAAGAAGAAGAAATGTTTGTTCGTCCACGAATGACGGATATGCCTGATGGCGGATTGTTATTTGAAGTAACGCTGAACAGTAGTCGTGAGTTCCTGAAATGGTTATATCAATTTGGCCCCGAAGCGGAGGTCCTTGAACCCCGAGAATATCGTAAAGAAATTCGTAAACAACTCATAGAGTGGATGAAGCATTATGAGGAAGATCAATAATTTTATCCATCTAAATTTTTAAAAAAAATGTGTAAAAGGAGCTTATTGATGAGTACCAAATTATTTGCAGCCATGTATGGAATGGAGCATTATCATGGTGTAGAAGCTTTAAACGTAGGCGATATCCTGTTTCTGGTCAAAGACCCCGACAATCGGGTGGATCCCCGAGCCATCAAGGTAGTGGTTCCTCCTATTGGGACCGTTGGATATATTGTTAATAATCCGCTGCTCGTGCCTCACGGCTGCTGGACAGGCTCGGGAATTTATGATGCTTTCCGCCAACAAACCTGCGCTAAAGTGAGGTTTGCCATGAAAGATATGATTATTGTGGAGTTAATTGAAATGATGTATGTTCCTGTTCCGCATATGGATAGCTTTATTGCAGACTGGCAGTCTCGTGAAAAAGCTTAACGAAAGTACAGGTTCAACAAGATTTATCCCCGGATAAGTCTAGTATAGGCTGCTTCAAGATGCACTGCTGTTTGGGCCCAACTGAACTGTTCAACTGCACTGGCACGACCAGCTTCTCCAAGCGAACGAGCGAGAGAAGGATTGTCTGCCAGCTTAGTCAGGTAAGCAGCGAAACTTCGGGGGTTGTGATACTGTCTCACAAGGTATCCATTACTCCCCGATACAATGATTTCACGAATGCCTCCATTGTCTGAAGCAATGACGGGCAGTCCTGAAGCCATAGCTTCAACATTAACCAGCCCGAAGGCCTCATGTTGTTGGGAAGGACACACCAGACAGTCCACAGCCCGGTACAAACGGTCAATGCGCTCATGGTCGATCTGACCTCGGAAGGCAGCATCAACCTTCAATTTTCGGGCAAGCTTCCGCAGTTTGCGGACGTAGACATGAGGTCCTTTACCTGCAATGATCAGTTGCACGGATACCTGATGCTGAATAAGAGCTACGGCACGAATCAGTATGTCCACACCTTTGCCGGGAATCAGTCGGCCTACATACAGAATGGAGAATGGCCCTGTAATAGCGAACTGCTTCCGCAGAAGCTGCTGCTCTTCTCTAGCTGCAGGCAAAAAACGGCTTAAGTCTACCCCAAGTGGTACAACACCCATCCGTCGTTTCAAGGATGGGAATCGGCGCCCCAGCCTTTGTCTAAGGGATTGACTATTGACGGCAATCCAATTCGCTTTTTTTAACAGTGCTAATCTTGCAGGTCCTGGTTGTGCAAAGGTTAACGAGTGAAGATAGAGCACCACAGGCAACGTAGGGAATGCGCGTTTAATTGCAGCCATACTATGAGGTCTGTTGTCTACCTGAATAAGATCGAAGGGTTGGATTTTCAGAAAACGGATCACTGCCCTTGTGTACTCGCTGGGGCTGGTTGCTGGTACACGACGGATCGTTATGCCATCTATGTGCTCTGCAATGGCAAGATTAGGCATCTGGCGGCTTATGATTGTCACCTGGTGACGTAGAGCAAGTTCACGAGCAATGCCGAGGATGCAGATTTCGACGGATCCGTTACCGGGGACTGGCAATTTTTCAGGCGCTATCAGGGCTATTTTCATCAACAGGTTCCTCCTTGTCCATATTCGCAACAATCTATCTTGGTCATATATCCTATGTGCATTGAATGAATTTGGCTCCTTTGGAACTGGCTTGAGAGTAAAAATCGTTTTTGTGCTATACTGTAGGGGGTGCAGTGAATTTGTTGCGCGTATTTAGAAGCAGGAGGAAAAAAATGTTACATTCAACACTCGGCCGTTTTCGACTGCTGTTGTGGCTGCAGGGGCTTTCTTATGTGCTCTTGTTATTTGTTGCTTTTCCATTGCGGGAATCAGGGATTATGCCTCAGGCAGTCACGTGGTTTGGCAATATCTACGGCTTTTTATTTCTGATGTATTTATTATTTATGGTGAGCCTTTATACCACGCAAAAATGGCGTTTACGCCGTCCAATTGCTTTATTTTTTATCTCGTTTATCCCGCTGGGCAATTTCATCTATGATTTGCTGGTGTTTCGCAAGCTGGACCGCAGTCAGTCAAATAAAGCTTGACTTTGCTTATCGTTATGAATATGATGAGAACAGATTATTGAACCTGTTTCAACTTAAAACTAAATATTCCTGATGTTAAAGGGGAGTAGCTTTCACAGTAAAGTCGTCAGTTCGGGATTACATCCCCGGCTTTATTGGCAGCAATTTTGTTGTTAGCGAGACCTTTACCAAGTTTTCATACTGGGTAAAGGTCTCTTTTTGTGAATAAAAAGGACCTTACCAGCAATGGTAAAGGTCCTTTTTTTTGTACATCATAAGGATACTAAGGAGGAGTCAATTTTGGAGTTGTCATTATTATTGGAGTATGGGTGGGTTCTCGCCGTATTAGTAGTCCTTGAAGGATTGCTTGCAGCGGATAATGCATTGGTTCTAGCGATTATGGTTAAACACCTGCCTGATGATAAACGCAAAAAAGCGTTATTTTATGGGTTAATGGGTGCATTTATTTTCCGTTTGGGTTCATTGTTCCTGATCTCATTCCTGGTGGACGTGTGGCAAGTTCAAGCGATTGGTGCTCTGTACCTCTTGTACATCTCCATTAACCACATTATCAAAAAGGTGATGGGTAGCCGAAACAAAACAGATGAAGCGGCGGATTCCGCTCCCAAAAAACCAAAAAAACAATCTGGTTTCTGGATGACTGTATTCAAGGTGGAAGTGGCAGATATCGCATTCGCGGTCGATTCGATTCTCGCAGCTGTGGCGCTGGCTGTTGCATTGCCACCAAGTGGTCTGCCTCCGATTGGCGGACTTGACGGTGGACAGTTTATCGTCATCTTCCTCGGCGGATTTATCGGCCTTGTTATCATGAGATTTGCGGCTTCCTTCTTCGTTAAACTGCTTCATTCCCGTCCAGGGCTTGAAGTTGCAGCCTTTGTTATCGTTGGCTGGGTTGGGGTTAAGTTGGCTGTTATTACACTTGCACATCCTTCACTGGGCGTTCTGGATGAGCATTTCCCGGAAAATAAAATTTGGAAATTTGGTTTCTACATTGTGCTGATTACGATTGCAGTATGCGGTTGGTTCCTGTCTTCCAAAGTGCCTGAAAAAGAAGATGAAAATCCTGTGGAAGAATTGGAAAAACAAGCAGGGAAATGATAAAACGCAAAGCCAAATTTGTCAAAACACGTATCATCAATAATCGATATCTAATCTCATAATATGCTTGAGTAAGCAGGGTCTGTTCCTTACAGACCCTGCTTTTTTTATATAAGTTATTAGCACGAAGTTAAATCTGATGCATATGCAAAATAGGTAATTTTCCAAGAAAAGGGTTGACACATCGAAACGAGTCCGCTTAATATAAACTTAATATTGATGAAGGGAGGCCGAGAGAAATGATGGTTGGTTATGATTTGAAATCCACAAAGACACTACGAAGCACAGACACAATTGTATATCCAGTTCATCGTCTCTTTGGCCTCATACGGGCGACATAGGGGAAGATGCATATCGTTTATCCTTGGAACGTTATTAATCGATATGCTACTCTCGGCGTATATTGCAATGGAGAACAGACGCGGTGTGTTCATGCTGCTTTTGTTTTCTGTTATTGTCATGAAGAAGTCACGGACGAACTGTCCGTGGCTTCTTTTTTTGTTCTACTGAAGATGGATATGAATTCGGAATAACGTTAGGTTCATTTTTGAAAGTGAACCGAATCAGCTGAACGTACAGGAAGGAATAATACACATTTATGAATACACAACCTAATTTATTTACGAGTCAAAACGAACCCATAGGTGGCTACCGACATGAAGTCAAATTGCCAGCTGGGGACTTAACGGTATATGCGGCACAACAACTATTCTCGTCATTGGACTATAAGGTGTTCGAGATGGCGAACAACAATCTTCAAATCCCGGGTATTTCCTATATGAGCTATACGCCTGATGTTCATGTCGGTGTAGGCACCTGCATCGGCACAACGGCGGTATGGGATGCCAGTAGTGGTTATGTATCTCCATCCATCGTAGGCAGTGATATCGGCTGTGGTATGCGAGTGCATATGACCAATTTGCATAAAGACGACCTGAAAGACGTGAAGCTGCGCCGTAAACTTGTGAAGGCTATTGAGAAAGTGCTGCCGATGGAGGCAAATCAACGCGGTCATTACTCGGACATTCGTTTGGAGCATATTGTGAGAAAGGGTCTGCATGGATTACCTAAAAAATATATCCCGGATAGCTATACACCGAAAAAATCAACTTCCATCACTCATGTAGAGAGCAGCAAATTTGCTTTTGATGAGGATGTGTTAAATCTGGTACCGGATATGACTTGGCATCGGGCTCATCGCCAGTTAGGAACTTTGGGTGGAGGCAATCATTTTGCCGAGATTCAAGCGATTGAGATTGCCGAGGAAAATCGGGAGATTGCGGAAGCATGGGGTCTGTACGATGGACAAATTGTTGTCATGATTCATTCCGGTTCCCGGGCATGGGGCGGGTATGTAAGCCAAACCAGTTCATCAGCAATTGCGAAAGTGATGCAGCGAAATGGTTTGGGGACATCCGATCCAAGACTGGTGTTTGCTCCGCTTGAACATGCCGAAGGTCGCCATTACGTCAATATGATGTATTCTGCTTTGAATTATGCCGTGGTGAATCGCCATCTGATTGCTTATGCAATTCGCGAAGCTTTTCGGGATGTGTTTGGTCCAAAATGCGAATTCCGTACCCTCTATGATCTGATGCACAACTATGCATGGGAGGAATCGCACGCGGATCAAGGATCTGTCTTTGTACACCGCAAAGGAGCTACACGTGCATTACCTGCCGGTCACCCGGATAACCCGAAGCCATATCTGGCAACAGGCCATCCCGCGCTTATTCCCGGTTCAATGGGGACTGCTTCATATATTATGGTAGGTCAACCCGAGGGGAAGGATAACTATTATTCGATCTGTCATGGGGCAGGACGCATTCGGTCGCGCACAGCAACGAAGCGCCTGGTTACCGTGGAGGATTTTGCCTCGGCCCTGGGTGTGGGAACTGAAGATGAGATTGTGGTGAACCAGCGTTCGCTCGAATCGATTATTGATGAATCGCCGCAAGCGTATAAAAATGTCGATGAAATTATAGATAGTGTTACCGGCGCAGGTCTGGCTCAAGTTGTAGCCAAATGTAAACCACTTGCCGCTGTGAAGGGAGCCAAGTAATGAACATAGATAAAGAACAATTGAATCATAATAGAGTCATCTATTCCTATGAAGAGCAACAAGACAGTCAAATCCGAAACGAAGGTTATGCCATATATGCCCGTTTGATTCGCGGCATCACTGAGGCGCTTGGCAATCGATACGGCGTTCATTATGAACTCTATGCCAGCGATGATCCAAACAGTGAATACTGGGATCTGCTAAAAGAAGATCTGCAAAGTAACAGCGCGGAAGTGGAATTGGTTGCCCGGATTTTCGAAGATCTGGAGCTACGTACACTACATTATGAGGATGATGGAGATGCACCAACATATGGGGTGCATTATTCGATTCGCAATAATGTATTTGCCTACCCCCAGTGGGGAGTAGCTCTTGTCCGCATTCCTTTCTTCCGGGAGAATGGGATCTACAATGAGGATTTTGTTTTTGCTACAGGAGAAGAGGAATTGAAGGAATTTCTGGGCAGTGTAAGGGAACGGGAACGGCAGCAAAATATGAAAAAAGTCACGGTGTACACGGATGCCCGCAATGGCAGTGATCGTCATGTGGAATCCATTACCCGCTCTGTAGGGCGGGATGAGGTCGTGCTTTCTCCGCAAATTAAACAGGATATCTTCCGTTCGTTGGACCAGTTTTTCGAGGCAGACCGTTCCTTTTATCGAGACTATGATATTCCTTACAAACGTGGGATACTACTGTACGGCCATCCTGGAAACGGAAAAACGACCCTCGTCAAATCCATTGCGGGAAGCATTCCAGGGCCTGCGGCATACTGGCAAATTACCGAATACACAAACAGTGAATCGGTGCGTGAGGTGTTCGAAGCAGCCAAGCGTTTGGCACCCATGGTGTTAATTATTGAGGATATCGATTCCATGCCAGATGAAGTCCGATCCTTTTTCCTGAATACGTTGGATGGGGCAACGTCTAAGGAGGGCATTTTCCTAATTGGCACCACGAATTATCCGGAGAAAATAGATCCAGGGCTCATGAACCGTGCTGGACGGTTCGATCGGGCTTATGAAATACCGCTACCGGACGAAGGGCTGCGCCTGCAATATTTGAACCAACGCGGCTTTGCTGTCTTCGCAGGGGGAGAAGGAACGTTGGAGGCTGCACGATTGACGGATACCTTTTCTCTTGCCCAACTTGGAGAGCTGTATGTCAGCGCAGCGCTGGAATGGCACCAGAATGGCCGGACGGACATTGTGCAGATCATTCAGTCGATGCGAGGAGAGCTGGACAAGAGCCATAAACACAACTGGCTGACCCAACCAGGCAAGGGGCGTGCAGGTTTTTATTAATCGAATATAACCGTTAAAATATTCTCACCTCAATTGGTTATACTAAGGCTGTCTGAATCAACATACAATGACTTTCGGGAGGTACATAACGCAGTCTTGAACTGTGTAAGATGCCCGGAAGTGACGCAATCTGTTTTTAATGCCTTGTTATAGGCTGTTGAACAGAGAAACGGGCATATGAACAAAAGGTAATATACAACAATTTTCATGCCAATTGTTTAAATGCTTCTGTAGCGGTTAATAGTAGACAGACAACAACAAAAACTTTAATTAGAGGTGAATGATATGGGTTGGTTATGGTCATTAATTATCGGTGGTATCATTGGATGGTTGGCAGGTCTGATTGTTGGTCGTGACATTCCCGGCGGCGTTATCGGTAACATCATTGCCGGTTTTATCGGTGGATGGTTAGGTGGAGTGATCCTGGGAGACATGGGTCCAGAAATGGGCGGATTCTACATAGTACCGGCATTGATCGGTGCCATCGTACTTGTAGCGATCGTGAGCTTGATCTTCCGTTCTATGGGTCGCAGCCGCGGGTAACAAATTCAAGATCCTTGAATTTACAGTGAGTCGGCGACAAACAGTTTAAATAACTGTTGATATAACAGATGCTTTTGAAGAGGTTGATGGAAGTCCACTGCGGTGGCTTTCCATCAACCTCTTTTTGTTTTAAGATATAGGTACAATAGAAAGGGATGAGTGTGCATGGAAAAAGCTACATTTGCCGGCGGATGCTTCTGGTGTATGGTTACACCATTTGAAGAGCAACCAGGCATTCATGGTATTGTATCTGGCTATACCGGCGGTCACGTCGATAATCCAACATATGAGCAGGTCAAAACCGGGGAGACCGGTCATGTCGAGGTCGTTGAAATTACATTTGATCCAGAGGTATTTCCGTATGAACGTCTGTTGGAACTATATTGGCCCCAGACGGACCCAACCGATGATGGAGGGCAATTTCAGGATCGTGGGAGTCAGTACCGTACAGCGATCTTTGTCCATAATGAACGTCAACGCGAGCTCGCAGAACAGTCCAAACAGGAGCTGGCAGCAAGCGGACGTTTCAATCAACCGATTGTAACTGAGATTCGGGATGCAGTTGTGTTCTATCCGGCAGAAGATTACCATCAGGATTACCACAAGAAAAATGAGAAACATTACAAGGAAGACCGTGCGATATCTGGACGGGATGAATTTATTGAAGAAAACTGGAATAAATAAATCTCTTTACATTAGACCAATTTGCATCTTATTGAAAAAGCCGGGAGAGTTCAAATAGGAACTTCCCCGGCTTTTTTTGATTGTTCAATGATTAAGAGAATGTTATTTCAATGGTACAGAACCTATCTTCGTTTTCCCACCAGTATTTCTAGATCAATCGTAATCTGCGATAAGGACTCTTGAGCACTGGCTATGGCTGATTCCGTCCCTTGCCAGGAGAGTGGTGTCATATGAATAAGTGAATTCTTCATGATTTCTGTTACCGGCAGAGTGTATGTTAGCGGAATGCATTCTACGAGATGATGATGCTGGGCAAATCGGTACAATACGCGCGCTCTGCCGTCTAGACGGTGAGAGCGATCCCGAAACAGAAGCTCTCTCATTTCCATTAGATATCGGTCACCGGGAATCACTTTGATGATCCAGCCATCCTTCTTCATCACTCGCCCGAACTCTTCATAATTCGAAGGGGAGAGTATATTCAGGATTACGTCCAGTTGCCCCTCTGCAAAGGGACTATATGCAAGGTCACCAACAAGCCAGATTTGCTGGTCGTAGGTTGAGGAAGCCATGGCAACGCCCTCTTTGGCGATGTCGATCCCCCAGCCCACAGCTGGAGTATTCTGTGTAATCTGCTGCAAAAGGGATCCCTCTCCTGCGCCTGCATCTAGAATATGCAAGGGCTGACTGTTGCTACTGGAGTAATCTTCAATCCAATCGCGAATGATATCGATCAGAGGTGTATAGATTGCAGTTTGAGATAAAATATTCCTTTTGGCTGTAAATAAACGTTTGTCATAGCTTCCCTTGAACAAACGTGTCATGAAATTGATATAGCCTTGTCGTGCCAAATCAAACGTATGTCTGGAATTACATTGAATATTGTCTCGACTAATCGTTGTCATTGTTTGATGACAGATAGGACATTTAAGCATATGGATATATGGATAAATAAGCGCAGCACTACGTTCCCTGCGTTGGATTGACATGGATAGCACCCCATTCATTCAGATATGGATAACTGAAGAAAAGGGCATAACAAATAAACCTCTATCGTACATTTTGAAAAAAGAGGTTAATGTTATGCCCTAAGTTATCTGTATCGAATGAATTGAATAATCATGGGAGGGCTACGCTCCTTGCCAATCAAGAGTAGGTTGAAAAAGTGAACGATACTATTATACCAGTTTGCGCAGGTAGGATAAAAGGGAGGGGGACTCTCATCATTGTGTGAAATAACAGAGCGCCCTGTTGACCGTCAGTCGGTCATTCAGAGCGCTCCATTTACTATTTAGCTGAGGCTGTCTTCAATACATACTTGGATAATGCGTCGTCATTGATCTGATAAATCATATGATCGTTATACGTTGAATATCCATCGAGTAATCCAGGAGAGGAGGCAAACTCATATTCATGTACCGTATCCAATGTTTGAGGATCGAGAATATAACCCTTCTTAGCGAAATCAAGTTTGTATTGCCCATCCTGTGTACGATCAACCTGCATAAGAATAGGCTGCTCTTCCTTAAATGTGCGTTCAGTCACTTTACCTTTCATGGTGTACAGCTCCAGCTTTTGGCCTGTAAACAGGGTATAACTGTTGCCTGCGGTCTGAACATAGGCATCACCGGCAATAGCACGGCCCCAGGCGAGTTTACCATCGGTGCCAAAGCCCATCAGCTTGTTACCCGTGTTCGCAAAATTGGCACGCATGATCACGGAGCCATCCTCCAGAATGGCCAGCGATTCACCGCCGCCGTCTCCCAGAGTGTTGGCATTGCTCGGGAACTGATAGAAGGAAAGACGATTCAGCGTACGATCGTAAATCTCCACTTTGGGATTAGCGGCAGGCTGCCAGAAGCTTCCCACTTTGGTTTGTTTGCTTGCATCGACTACGATTCGATCACTGCCTGCTTTGAGTACAGCACCGTTGATTGTTTTTTCCGAAATCAGTTTTCCCTTCTTGTCGTACAGCGAGATGGCTGAACGAACGGAACCGTTCGATTGAACACCAGGGCTCGAAGCGATCAATAACGTATCGTCGTCCAGAAGGTACATGGAAGATGAATTACTCACGTTTTTGACCCAGTTGGTTTTGCCGGAAGTATTGAACGAGTATACCTTTTTGGTTCCATCCGAATATTCCATATATACATAAGCTGTGCCGTTGCTGGTATATAGTGAATTGGAGTAGGTTGTATAAGGCCCACTTTTCTCATGGAAAATAACGTTCCATTTCAATTGTCCGGTCGTGGCATCCAGTGCTTGAAGCGAATCTAGCTGCCAATCCAGCTTGGTATTGCTGCTTGTTTTGGTCACGGGCTGGGAAGAATGCACATATACCAGATTTTTCGCAGGTACTGCGTTCACTTCGTTGACGATAACGTCTTTCTCCGTATTCACTTGTGTGAGTGAGAGAGAAGATGATGTCCATGAAGGTTTAGGCAATGGTACATTTTGTTCTGCCGCCGCGTAGCTTGGTGTATGCAGGCTGAAGAGGAGCGTGCCACTGAGAAGAAGCGCAGCCCATGTTTTGGACTTTCGTTTGTTGGATGTATGCAAGTTATAAACCACCTTTCTTCGATTCAACATAGAACCGATTGTTGAATTCTACCATTTCATACATGTGAAATTCAACCTGAGTGTCTGTAACCTTTTATGATTGAGATATTAAATTATTGTTGTTTGGAGAAGTTCGAGGGTTACAGGGAATTCATCTTCTTTCTGTTACGAGAGAAGTCTGCTATATTTAGTCGGGTGACGAGGGCTAAGAGGGGTACAAGCCTGCCAGATTAGAGGAACGACAAGGAGAACAGACATGAATTGGAATGAAAATATGACCATTGTCGGTATAGGCGTTATCGTCCTTTTACTGCTCATTGCCTGGATCATTCGCCGTGTAATTCGGCGAGGGCAACGTATACGAAGTGAGGCCAATCCGCGTAAGATTACGATTAAGGATATCGATAAAATGCAGGATGGATCGGAATTTGAACTGTACCTGTATCATCTATTCCAACAACTCGGATATGCCGAAGTACATAAGACCACAAGCAGCCGTGATTTTGGTGCTGACCTTGTGTTTGTGGATAGAGCAGGAAGACGTAATGTCATTCAGGCCAAACGTTACGGAGCGAATCATCCGGTGGGGCTCAGCGCAGTGCAGGAGATTTACACGTCCATGCGTTATTATGAAGCAGATCGATCCATCGTGCTCACTTCAGCCAGATATACGGAAGCATGCCGGACGCTGGCAGCGGTCAACGGGGTAAAGCTGCTGGACCGTGAAGATCTGATGGACCTGATCCTGCTGTTTAAATCCAGAAGAATGGAAGAAGCACTGGAATTGATTGAGGAAGACGATCAGGAACCTGTGGAAACATGGCAATCACGGCGGAAAAGAGTTCCACGTTAATCACCTTCACTTGTCTGCCTGCACATGATATATTGAGTGCATACCAATCAAGGGAGTGTGTTCTATTATCATGGCACGTACACAAACGCAAAAAGCATTGCGCAAAGCAGAGCGGTCAGGACAATGGTGTCCAGAGCAAAGTCGGAGAGTAAACGGCGATTATGGAGCGTTATCCCAGCATGTTCGACTCATGCCCACGAAACAGGAAAAATTACAAAAGGTCAAACACAAGAAGCGGACCCAGGATGGTGGTGCTTCTTTTTATTTTGTCTATGGCGTGCGGAGTGCTGTGTAAGCATCTTTAAAAAAAGCTCTTCCTTCGATTGGTATGACATCCCTTGTACTGTTAAAATCAATGTATCTCTTTTTGAAATGGATCATTATAGCTATACAACCTCCTATCTTCGATGAAGGGAAGAATTCTACATATGACAACAGCGCTTCGCATGAATAAGAAAATCGTTCGGCGTTTTTTGCTGCACACACAATCTTTATTGGGACGATGGCCAGCCGCCACCTTGCCTTCTAGTCCTGAACAGGTGATGCAGTTGATCCGCTCCCTTGGCTGTGTGCAGATTGATCCTGTCGCTGCCGTAACCGGAAATCAGCATTTGGTGCTTGGAGCTCGTGATCCAGGCTATACCTCCGAATATTTACATACGTTGTTAAGTGATCATAAAGTGTTCGAATATTTTGCCAATGCTGCATGTGTTATTCCGATCGAAGATTATGCAATGTTTGAACCTGTACGTGCCCGATTACGGGATCGACTGGCTCCGTCACTGCAAGGGCTGGAGAATACGGTGCAGCATGTGCTGAAGCGTTTGGAAGAAGAGGGGCCGTTACCCTCCAGAGCTTTTCGTGCTGTCGAACGGGTGAGTGGATATTGGGACAATGCAGATGCGCCTAAAACGAAAGACACCTCGTTAGCGTTGAACTTGCTGCTGGATTCGGCTGCCATTCGTGTCGTGGCAAGGCAGGGCAATGAGCGTTATTTTCAAATTACTGAATCCGGATTGTTGGAGCAGGGCCAATCCATGGCAGCGGAGATCGATATCTTGGCTCAGAGGCAAGCTCTGATGGACAAGTACATTCATGCCTATCGGGTCGTGGACGTGCGAGATCCACGATTGGGCTGGATGAAATCCACCGCTGCTGAACGTCGGAATGATATGGCTGCACGTGTTGCAGATGGTCGCATGATCCCACTGGAGGTAGAGGACGTTGGGACGCCTTACTACATCCGTGCAGAAGATGAGGGTTTGTTGCTTGAGATGGAAAAGGAAGATACACATTATGATCCAACAGGTCCGGTACGATTCCTTCCCCCGCTGGACAATCTGCTGTGGAGACGGGAACGGATTGTGGATTTATTTGATTTCCATTATAAATGGGAGATTTACACACCAGAGGTGAAACGAACCTACGGCTATTACGCCATGCCCATACTTCACGGAGACCAGCTGATTGGACGTATGGACCCGCGACTCGATCGCAAAACGGGCGTGCTGACGGTTCGGTTGTTATCGATGGAAGAGACTGCTCCGCCTGTGGAGGAATGGATCGCGGATTTTCGGGAGGGACTGCAGTTCTTTGCAACGATGCATGGAGCGCGATCCATCACGGTAGAGAAGACGGTGCCGAAGGGGTTAAAAAAGCAACTCAAGTCAATCTTATAGAATGGGTAGACGTCAAAAAGGGAGCGAAAGCTCGCTCCCTTAAGGCTGAATTTGGACCTGTAATAAGCTTGTTATACCAGTCCCACAGTAATATTACTTTTCAATTAACGCAGATGTGGTACTTCAACATTTGGATCAACATCTGCTTCATAATCCACGCCGTCGGTTTCGAAACCGAATAGCTGGAAGAACTCCTGACGGTATCCGACCAAATCGGAAAGATCGTAGATATTTTCGGTGGTCAGCTCGTTCCAGAGCTTCGCCACTTCTTCCTGAACGTCTGCTCTCATCTCCCAGTCATCAATACGAATACGTCCTGCTTCATCGGTCGGGACTTCTCCTCCTGCATACAGGCGATCAGCGAACAGGCGCTGTAATTGCTCGATGCAGCCTTCATGCAAGCCTTTTTCCTTCATGACTTTGTACAATGCAGAGATATACAATGGCACCACTGGAATTGCGGAGCTTGATTGGGTTACCAATGCTTTGGCTACGGTTAGGTAAGCACGTCCGCCCTTTGCACTCAGACGATCATTCAGCTTGTGGGCTGTCGCTTCCAGATGGTTTTTGGCCTGACCGATGGAACCATCACGATAGATCGCATGCGTAAGTTCAGGACCGATGTAAGAAAAGGCAATGGTTGTTGCGTTGTCGGCGAGTACGCCACCTTGTTGCAAGGCATCCATCCACAGTTCCCAATCATCTCCGCCCATCACAGCCACCGTCTGGCGAATTTCTTCTTCGGATGCCGGATCAATCGTAACGGACGTCACTTCTCCCGTATGGAAATTGACTGTTTTGTTCGTGTAGGATTGTCCAATCGGTTTGAGCACGGAGTTGAATACTTCACCAGTATTCGGATCGGTACGGCGTGCCGATGCTACGCTGTAGACAACCAGATCAACCTGACCGAGTTCACTGCGAATCAGTTCAACGGTCTTTTCTCTGGTTTCGTTGGCAAAGGCATCACCTGTGATGCTGTATGATTTCAGTCCTGCTTCTTCCGCAGCTTTCTCAAATGCAGCGGAGTTGTACCAGCCTGCTGAAGCTGTACGTTTTTCAGTGGAGCTGCTTGGGCGGTAAATGCCGATAGTGTTAGCTCCGGCGCCGAATGCGGATACGACGCGCGAAGCGAGCCCATATCCTGTAGATGCTCCGATGACGAGTACGTTACGCGGTCCGTTCAGTTGCGGTTTGGATTTTACATAATCAATTTGTTCCTGGACTTGTGCAGAGCAGCCTACAGGATGGGAAGTTGTACAAATAAAACCACGTGTTCTTGGTTTAATAATCATTCATTTGCATCCTTTCATATTCAACTCTTGTTCATCATTATTGGATAATGCTCTTGTACATACTACCTTATTGTAAAACAATTGCCTCTGAAACGGAAACCGTTTCGATGGATTTGGCTAAAAGACGGTATCCGGCTTCGTACCCTGGATGATATTATATAATTTGAGCTAAACATTTACATGATAACGGAGAGGACAGAACGGATCTGTAGAAGCGAAGCGTTCGCCTTTATCACCGGATTTTTGTGATTCACAGGATCGAAACGAAAGGAAGACTAGCCATGCTGAAGGAACGGATTGAATTTCTGAGCAAAAGAAAACAAATCTCCCGTAAAGACCTCGTGGAAGGACTGGTTACGCAGGCTCACTTTGCCAATATTCTGGCCGATCGTTATCCACTCCCTGAAGATCTGGCAGAGGCTATTGCGTCACGTCTTGGCGTAACGACTTCCTATCTGTTAAACGCTTCTGCACAGGATGAAGAAACATTGGCGCGGGCAGAGGCTATTTTTGAACAAATGTCAGTTCCAGCTTCGGTGATTGCAGAAGATATCGTGCACGCACTTGAGGATCGGGATGATGCGCTGACAGTAGAGCTGACCACGGCCTTAATGAAGGGGGTCTATTACCAACAATTAAATGATGCATCCGCTCATGAATATATACATACATCCTATCTGAATTTTTATCTGGAGAAGTACGGCCGTCCTGACGATGTGGATCTGCCGCGTCCGCTAGCGAAGGCGTTATTATATTACAAAGTGCAGTACTATCGTTCCAAGCTTGCCTCTGTAGATGTGTTAACACATGCAACCAGGCTCAGTGAATTGGCCCTTCCTGGAAGTGAATTCTGGCTGTCTGTGCAAAATATCAAGATGGAAGCCTACATTCAGGTCAAACAGTATGAAGAGGCCAAGCAGGTATTCGATCTCACCATGAGACATGTCTATGATCAGCGGCTGTTTCATCGGTTGTCCGGCTTATATGTGGCGTACAGCGGATATTGCTTTGCGATGGGACTGGTACAGGAGGCGCTCTCGGCATTGACCATGGCAGAGGCGAATCTGGTGTATGCCGGTAATCAGGGCGATCTGGTCACTGCCATTGCGAATAATCGAATTGTCATGTTAACCATGACGGGGGAGCTGGATCAGGCGCAGTCGGAGATCGAGCGATTCGAATCCCTGTTGCAGCAGGAACCCGAAGAAACCCAGCAGGCCATGAAGCCGTTAGTGAGTGTGTATCGGTGTGAAGTGGCACTGGCACGAAAAAACTGGGGTGTACTTGCGCAAAGTGTGGATCAACTGTTGAATAGTGCAACAACTCAGGATCAGCAGATGAGTGCAACCTTCTACCAGAGCCATCTGGCTCTTGCGCATGGAGATCGTGAAGTATTCATGGAGCGTGCGCTCGCGTGTCTGCCTTATTTTGAGTCCGTGCAGCATGTCATGCGTCTTGAACCTTTATATGAGGGAATGGCTGTGGTATCCGAGGATCAGCGAAAATATAAGGAAGCCGCCATGTATTATCGCAAGCTGGTCTACCTGTTACGCAAAAAATAGATGGGAAATCGGTGTGGAATAACCTTTTTTTTGCATGATTATGTTCAATGCCAGTGCATTAGGCACAAAATATGCCTCCCAAGCTTTCATTTTAAGTGTCGTTTTCGGCTCTTTTTTTGCGGAATCAACTGAAATGCATGTTAAAGAAACGAAAATCCAGTGGTTTAATCACCGGATTTTTCGTTTCTTTTGTATGCAGCCAAAAGGGTATTCAAGGACAAGCCGTCCTGTTTATACTTTAACTATAACCAAAAACAAAAAAACGAGGTGTTCATTATGGGATGGTTTGGTAAAAAGAACAAGCAGGAAGATGCGATCGCGAAGGCAGATAAAATGATGAATAAAGGACTTACAGGCATGATGATGAAAGGTTTTGTATCAAAGGAGCATCGGGAGGCCATCAACCAGAGTCTGGATTCGGCGAAGCAGGCACAACTGGCGGCGAGTGGTTCCCTCCCCTTAACCGCAACAGCCAGAGTAATCACGATTACCGATACGGGTAAGCTAATCAATTTTGATCCTATTGTTGTGCTTGTGCTGAATGTCACAGAGACGAATGGCAATCAGTATCAGCGAACATTGGAAACACTGGTGTCCAAAATGCAGATTCCGCGCGTGGGAGATCGGGTGGGACTGGGACAAAATCCAGCGAATCCGACAGAGTTGATCTACATGGGATTGTTGTCCGAGTAGAAGGTGCTCAAACTGCAAGATGGCAGGCTATCATTCAAGAAATGCAATTAACAACGAATAATAGAGATAGAGAGGGTGGGGCAGATGGTAGGTTTCCTGAGATTAATAGGTGTGTTGACTGTATTCGGGGTGGGATTCTCCCCATTTCTGGCACAGCAGCTGTGGAATGATCCTTTTATCATTATGCAGGCATGGTGGTATACACCAGCGATTTTTGCGGGATTTGGGCTGATCTTTATTCCCTCCATTTTGGGTAATATCTTCGGCGTCGGGAGGGTGAAGTCAGGTTTACCGGCGGTTGGTGTCATTAAAAGCATCCAGCAGACGGGTACGTATATTAATGAGCAGCCGGAAGTTCGACTGGGCCTAACCGTCTCGCTTAAAGGGCGTGAGAAATACGTTACCGAGTTGAGAACCGTTATTCCGTTGACGTCCATGGCTCAGTTCCAGCCGGGCAGCTTCATTCCGTTAGTGGTCTCCGTGAAGGATGAAAGCAAGGTAGGTCTTGATCTGAAAGGACGATTGTCTCAGGAAGATATGCAGCAATTGCTGGATGAGAAGATGGTGCAGCATGGCGTGGCGCCTGAGATGATGGATATTGCACGAACGGGCGAGAAAGCGATGGCCAAAATTTTGGATGTTACTCCACTTGGAGGCGAAGGTAATGGCAAAATCAAACTTCAGCTTACGCTTAGTGTAACGAAGTCAAATGGAGAGACGTTTAAGGTGACCATACCGAAGGAAATTTATCCATCTACCCTACCTCAGGTTCAGCAAGGCCATATTATTAACGTGATTTACTCGAAGCAGGACCCGTCAAAGTTGGTGCTGGCACTGAATGTACAGGAAGAACAACTAAGTAATTTGTTCTCATCCTGATGGCTATATAAACAAAAGAAACCTGCAACATCACTGTGTTCGTGATGGGCAGGTTTCTTTTGTGTGTTTTTTTTGGAGATTCTGGATGAGCGCAGCTTTAAGATCAGACGATGCCAAGGCGCATCCGATAAGAGAAGAGAACTTGTCTCGATTCCCCGTTAAATATGCGAGTAGCCAGCTGTCTGAATTCGTCTGCTACTTCAAGCAGATCAGTGGCTCCGAGTTTCACTGCCGTTTGCAAGCCGCCTTGGCTTAGCGCCAGATTGACGTATCGGTCCGCATCGAATGTTTCCCGATGATGAAACACAATTTCACGCGAATAACGGAACAAGCCGGACTGCTGAATCTGTTGCAAATGTCCGTCTTTACTCCATTTATGTGCTTGATTTTCCTGGGGAGCCAGACTGGCAGCTCGGTGATCTGCCTCCGTATTCAAATGCAAATAGGCTTGTTCCAGTTGCCAATCGACCACTGGTGGCCAGTCACAGTCGTATGCAGCAAATATGCCTCCTGGACGCAGTACACGCGCAAATTCGCGCAGTGTAGACTGGGGCTCCATCCAGTGGAACGACTGTGAGCAGGTCACGATATCCACACTGCCATCAGGTAGTCCCAGTTCGTGGGAGAGGCCGGAGACAAAGCGAAGATGGTCCGGTTTGCCTGCCGCTTCCCACTTGGACTCTGCGACAGCTCTCATATCATCACTTGGCTCGATGCCAATAACACGTTCTGCCTCATTTAGCCAAATCCATGACGATAAGCCGGTACCACAGCCAACATCTGCGACCATGCGAGGTTTGCTGCCCAAATAATTCGTCAGAATATCTACGACCTCGGTGGGCGCAGCAGGCCGATTCTGGTCATATAACGTACCAAAACCTTTGAATCGTTCCACATTGTTACGTCTAATGTCTTGCATGGACAAACCTCCTTCAGGATATGGATAAATGCAAAAAAATAAAAGAATCAACAATGATCAGAGCTTCATTATATCATTCATTTTCCAACCTGTTGTTAACGACCTGCTGTAAATGTTCTACCGCTTTTATATGTCGTCTGAGCAGTTCTTGTCCAATGTGCGGAGGCTTGACTACAGTCAGGTCAGATCCAAACGACATCAGGAAGGAATAAAGCCACTCTCCCTCATTCAGTTCAAGGGCAACACGCAGCCTGCCATCGGGATCTTTTTCAACGCGTGACGGTTCAAAAAAATCATACACCCTATATGCAATAGAATTGGAGAACGATAGCTCCAGAGCGACTTGGTTGATTGTGACGTGAGTCTCATTTTCCGGTGATACAATGTTTATGTTGTTTCTGGGAACCCTCGGCAGGAATTCCAGCTGGGTAATTCGTTTCATTTTGAACGTCTGAAATTCGTTTCGGTCGTGCTCGTCGTGGATGTACCCTTTGAAATACCATGTACTGTTCTTGAACAAAAGTTTGAGAGGTGCAACCGTCGGAACACTCTTCTCTCCATCCGAATTGACATAGTGGAACGTAATCCATTGATTCGTGAAGATCGCCTGTTTGACCTGATTGAACAGTTCCCTCTCCTGCAGTGGAATGCTGCCCCATGGTGAAAAATCGAACTCGATCCAATCCAGCTTGTGATCAAACAAGGCGGTTAAACGTTTGAGCATATGGGCAGTGTTAAGGTGAGGGATGGCGCTGACGCTATATAATCCAAGCAAAATTTCATTCTGATCATCTTCGGACAACAGGGATTTGTCCATGACAAAGTTGTCCATGAGATGGATGCCTCCATGCTTTCCGGTTGTCGTGTATACGGGAATACCCGCCGCACTCAGTCTGTCGATATCACGGTATACCGTGCGTACGGATATCTCGAACAAACGCGCGAGCTCGGGGGCGGTAGCTTTCTTTTTCTCCAATAACAGCAATAGCATTCTGAATAATCGGTTATTTTCCATGCCGATATTATACCATGACAATAGGTGTCAGGGTATGGGTGGTACACTGGATATATAGTGTTAGGAAGATCATGAAGGAGGAATGGATGATGTCGATGAAAGACGGATTTTTCTGGGGTGGCGCAACGGCTGCCAATCAGTTTGAAGGTGGATGGGACAAGGGTGGTAAAGGCCCAAGTACTTCCGATATGATGACGGGTGGAACGCACACGACACCGCGGCGGATTACACCTGTACTGGAAGAGGGCACGTATTATCCGAGCCATGAAGCGGTTGATTTCTATGGTCACTACAAAGAGGATATTGCCCTGATGGCCGAAATGGGCTTCAAAATGTTCCGCATGTCCATTAACTGGTCCAGAATCTACCCGAACGGTTATGATCTGGAGCCAAACGAAGAGGGATTGCAGTTCTATGACAACGTCTTTGCCGAGTTGAAAAAATACAACATTGAGCCGCTCGTGACCATTTCTCACTACGAGACACCATTTGGTCTGACCCAGAAATATAACGGCTGGGCTTCCCGCGAAGTGATTGATTGTTATATTCGATATTGTACAACCCTCTTCACCCGCTACAAAGATCAGGTGAAATACTGGCTGACCTTCAATGAGATCAACTGTCTGACGATGCCAATGGGTGCTTACATGGCTGCAGGTATCCTGTTTGAAGGTAAAGAGACACTGATCGATGGTGTTGATGATCCACAGACCCGCTTCCAGGCGCTGCATCACCAGTTTGTTGCAAGTGCAAAAGCGGTGAAGCTGGGACATGAAATCAATCCTGATTTCCAAATCGGCTGTATGGTCGCTTTCATGACAACATATCCGAATACATGCAACCCGGACGATATTTTGCTCGCGCAGAAGAAGGACCAGCTGTCCAACATGATCTGTGGAGACGTACAGGTTCGTGGAGCATACCCTGGATTCGCCAAACGTTTCTTCGCCGAAGAAGGCATCCAGATCGAGATGCAGCCGGAAGATGCACAGACTTTGCGTGAAGGCTGCGTAGATTTCTATTCCTTCAGCTATTACATGTCCTTGGTCGAGAGTGCGGATGAGTCGTTGGATAGAGCAGAGGGGAATCTGCTGGGCGGCATCAAAAATCCGTATCTGGAAGCTTCCGATTGGGGCTGGCAGATCGATCCGAAAGGATTGCGTTACACGCTGAATCACCTGTATGACCGTTATCAGATTCCATTGATGGTTGTGGAGAACGGATTGGGTGCAGTGGATGTTGTGGAGGAAGATGGCTCCATTCAGGATGACTATCGGATTGATTATTTGAGAGGTCATATTGAACAAATGAAAGAAGCCGTTGCCGACGGTGTGGATCTTATCGCTTACACGATGTGGGGATGTATCGACTTGGTCAGCGCATCCACGGGCGAGATGAAGAAGCGTTATGGCTTCATTCATGTGAACAAGGACAATGATGGCAATGGTGATCTGAGCAGAACACCGAAGAAGAGTTTCCACTGGTACAAAAAAGTTATTGAATCCAATGGCGAGGAGCTCTAAGTTGCCACTGTAAAATAGATTTCATAATGACGTAAAAGAACCTCATTGGTGCCAGGTGCACCCATGAGGTTCTTTTACGTTTGGTTTGTTTTCAAGCATGGGTTGGATCATTGCATGGTGATCGAAAAAGCCTAAGCGAGAGATTTGGACTGTAACAGGGAAAGACGTTCCAGATGTCGCTGATAGAACCATATGCATATGGCAAGCCAACATCCACTCAGAAAGTACCCGCCCACGACATCGCTGGGATAGTGTACCCCCAGATAAATTCGACTCATTCCAATCGTCAGGATAAAGATTGCACTCACAATAATCATGAGTACACGTCCAGTCGCTGTCGGTACATGCTTCCAGATTAAGAAGGCCAGGCCGCCATACAAGCTGAACGCTGCCATTGAATGTCCACTGGGGAAGCTATAACCACTCACCTCAATAATCCGGTTAATCGTAGGTCTGGCGCGCTGGAATACCAGCTTAATCAATGCATTTAACAAAGTCGAGCCCGCAATAACACAGGCCAGGAAGAGCAGCTCGCGTTTGTGCCTGAGGTAGATATACAGCACAAGCATGGCGAGAATGGTAATGACAACTACAGGCACCTCGCTGCCAATCCAGGTAAAGAGCTGCATCAATCGTGTCATTCCGGGTGATTCCATGCCCTGAATCCAGCCAATCAAAGTATCGTCAAAGACGTGGATCTGGTTGTCGCTGATGGACAGGGCGATACTTACAAATGCAATGAGGCATAACGCTGCAACGAGCAGCGGGATGGAGATATTCTTTTTCCAATTTTGATTCAAGTGACGGTTTCCTCCAAGGTGTCTGAATTCTGATGATGCCCAATACAGTATTCGTATTATGCTATAATCTTACAATAAATATAGCTTCAAACAAAATGTGAACGATTACAAGATGGGTGTTGCAATCTGAGCCGGGGGTGAAAGGATGAAGCGCTTAGTATGGTTTGCATTGATTTTGTTGTTGGTTGGATTGGGTTACACGGTATTTCCTGGGGAAAAAGCTTATGCTTGCAGTTGTGTAGAATCGAATGCTCAAGAGAAACTGAAGACGTCCACATCGGTTTTTACAGGTAAAGTGGTGAAAAGGGGTGGGGTGCAAATATTTAGCACTGACAGAGTGAGAGCATATACATTTGAAGTGGATACCGCATGGAAGGGTGTTTCTTCTAAACGAATGACTGTCATGGGTAATGATGCGGGGTCGGAATCTTGTGGGATTCAATTGGATAAGAACCAATCCTATCTGATCTTTGCTTATCAGAATAAAATGGACGATAAGTTGCATACGAATCTTTGCAGTGGCAATGTTTCCGTTGATCAAGCTGGAGACGCGTTGAAGCTGCTGGGTGCAGGAAAAGTAGTGAGTCAGGATTTTGAAAAAAACGATCAAGGACGAAGTTGGTCATTTTATCTCATGATATATGGGGGACTTATTTTATTGCTTGTAATGGTTAGTGGCTGGATCTGGAGAAGGAAGAAGCGCGCCTGATGTTAGGATCTCATTTAAGGGAGAATGGTAGCACGGCAACGGAAGGAAAAAGAAAATCCCCGTGTGGAACGTTGAGGTAAACTCGCGTTCCATGCGGGGGTTTTATACATTTGGTCGGTTAATCGTACCGATTCAATTAGTTTAACTGCAGCATATATTCATAAGCCGTAATACCGAATACTCGTTTAAAGTGTCTGTTCAGATGAGTCAGGTCGACAAAACCACATTCGGCTACGGCGGAGTAAACATCCTTATGCATTTCAATGGACTGTCTGGCACGCTCCACCTTGCAATTCAGGAAAAACTGGTAAGGGGAAATACCGGCATGGGACTTGAACTCGCGGATAAATTGAAACTTGGACATGTTGAATTCCGCACACAGGTCATCCAGCTTCAGCACATCTTCAATACTGCAAAACATCATTTCTTTCGCTTTTCGAACCAGATTGTCCTGAGGCCGCCATAGCTTGGTGTCGATTTCCGACTGGGACAGCAGTTGCAACAGGCTCAAGAGCAGTTCGCTGCACTTCGCTTCATCCTGTCCGTTTTGAACGGCATCATTCAGCATCAGAATGCTTCGTGCAAGCACAGGGTCATAAACGATGGGACAGGTGAAACGCAATTCCTTCTTCCCGAGAATCTCTTCGACCAAATCCGGCTTCAGATAAAGCATGACATAGTCTATGCCGGCCTTGTCGTAGGAGCTTCCATCATGGGACTGTTCCCGGTTGAATAACATCACGCCGTTTTTGTGGGAGGCTTGATAGTGTCCGTCCAGATGGTATTGCTGAATACCGCGAAGGGTTACTCCAACCGCATATTCCTCGTGACAATGTTTTTTATAGGTGAAATCCGTAAAGCTGGCGGATAAAGCCAGTACGTCCTGTGATTTCTTATAGTTAAACAATTCCATGCTGCACACACCTCCCGCGCGTTAGATGATTCCCGATACCATAATGGCTGAGTATAACAAAAAAAGGGCCATTAGGATACTCACTGCTTTTTGATGACGATTGAGTAAGGTTCTGAAGACGGAGCCAAACACGGCCCAACTGGAATAGGCCAAGAAGCTGATGATGGTAATGATGATCACGAACAGAAACGTTGACATGGCGCTGTCGTAGTATGGCAGAACATAGCTCGGAATAACTGTGAACGTGAACAGAACCACTTTGGGATTCACAAACTGCATGATTAACCCGTTCACAAATCCCGTAACTTGCTGCGATGCCTTCTCGGTGGCACCCATTTTATAGACTTGATAAGCCAGATATATCATATAAACACTACCCAGGATCTGCATCACTTTGAGAATACCAGGCAATACCTCAGCGAGAACATGATTGAGAAGAGCAGAAGCAGCAAGTAATAAGCCAAATGCAACAGTGGCTCCCCACACATATTCCATCGTTTTCCGGGTCCCAACTTGCCCGACGGAAGTGAGAATCACAATATTGCTGGGACCAGGTGTGAAGGAAACGACAATGCAATAGATGAAAAAAGATGTAAGATTCATAGGTGCCTCCCCGAGTTGTAGTTACATGATCATACTCCAGGGAGGCAATGGCCTATAGTACATTATTGCAGCAGATTGCACATGAGCAGGAAAAAAACATAACTTTCCAGCTAATAGAAACGTCATAGAAGTAACTACTTTGATATCGAGGTGATTAATTGAAAACTGTAAATAAGTTGCTGTTCCTATGTATGATACCTCTTTTATTGTCTGCTTGCTTAAAAAATGGGGAGAGTAACCAACCGATTAATAATTTGGATCTGAGTCCTCCAGTTGAAATTTCATTTGAAGAGGCTGAAGCCAGGACCCCTTTTGAAATCAAACAACCGACAGTTCCTTTCCAAGTTACTCAAAAATCAGCAAGGATTTTAGATACCAATGGTAAATTTGAAGCAGTAGAAATCACGTATGCAAATACCGACGAAGGATTGAACCTGATCACTATGATTACAAATTCAAAGGTGGATACGCCTCCGAATGGGAAGAAAGGTTTAAAATTATCTAATGGCTCTCAAACATGGGACCAAGGAGACGGAAATGTAAGTGCCATCTATTGGAGAAACGAGGGTTTAACGTACTCTCTTATTTCAGGGAAAAACAACAATCTTGAACCGTTATACGATTATCAAACATTAGTTGAAATAGCAAATACATTAAAATGAAGTATAAGGCAGTTCTCTTTTAGATTGAAAATAACACCAAAAGACTCAACTTCTTTACATGTGCATAGGAAGTTGAGTCTTTTGGTTACTGTAGCAAAACACCTGTTCAATGAATAAAGACTAAAAGCTAATTACATTAAGGCATCCAGAAAACGGGTTGCGATGCCGAAATAGATGAACAACGATAAAATATCATTCAGCGTTGTGATTAATGGGCCGGAGGCGACCGCAGGATCTACTTTGAATCGACTAAGCAGGAGAGGAATGCAAGTACCGGTCAGTGTTCCAATTACGAGGGTAAAGAATAGTGATACTCCAATAATCGCTCCGAGCAGCCAGTCACCTTGCCAAAAATAGGCGATGACCGTAATGAGCAACCCGCATACCAGTCCAATCATTGTGCCTACCTTAATCTCCCGGCCAATTAGCGCGAGCACTGTGGCCTTGTCCAGCTTGCGTCCAATCAAGCCACGTACAACCACTGCAAGGGATTGTGTACCCGTATTCCCCGTCATACCGGCTATCATGGGCATGAAGAACGCCAGTGCCACAACCTGATTCAGCGTGTCCTCGAAAAAATCCACGATGCTGCCCGAGATCAGTCCGATAAATAACAATAAAATGAGCCAAGGAAGGCGACGTCTGACAGCAACCAGTGGTTTGGTGTCAAAATCGATATCTTTACTACCGCCACCCATCTTGGCGATGTCTTCACTGGCTTCGTCCATAATAATATCAATGACATCATCCATTTGGATCACACCGCATAATCTGCGGTTTTCATCTACGACAGGTAGAGCCATAAACTCATAACGTTGCAGCAGCTGCGCAGCTTCTTCCTGGTCCATATCAACTGTTGCATGGATGACACGCCGGGTCATCAGCTCTTCCACTTTGGTGTTGTCATCTGCCTGAGCAAGGGATTGATAACTCACGACTCCTACTAGTTTGCCTTCGTCATCGGTGACATACAGATAACTGGTTGCAGGAATGTGCAGGGTGGCTTGCGATTCTCTCAGTGCTTCCTTCGCGGTTTCATGCGATAACAGGGTACGGTACCGATCGGTCATGATCCGTCCAGCCGTTTCCGGTGGATAGTTCAGCACGGAGCGGATAATGGCTGAATGGTCGAGATTCATATTGGACAACAATTCTTCTCTGCGTTGGAGGGGCAGATCATGCATGAAGCGAATCAGATCACTTTTGTCCATTTGCTGCATGACTTCAAGCGTGCGCTCCGGGCCTAACTGTTCGAACAGATGCACCTGTTCGTGGAGCGTGAGCGCTTCTGCCATGTCGGCGAGAACGTCCGGTTTGAATAAAAGCAAGAAGCGTTTCGTCTCTTGTTCAGGGAACTTTTTATATATGAGAGAAAGGTCATAGGGATGCAGTTCTTTGGCCCATTTGTAAAATTCGGTCAAGTTTTGGGTTTGTACGAATTGCACAAGGAGCTCCGTAATCTCTTCAACCGAAAAATCTTTTTTGGGATGGGATCGGTTCATATGTAGTCTCCTTTCTAGATGGGTTCAACTCCGTATTCTTAAACGAAAAGGAATGGAAGTTAAACAGCGACCATGGGAAATGGATATTGTAATCTTGCTAAAACATTCGATATGGGCTTACAAATGCAAGCTGTCGGGATATACTTGTTGTAGAAAACCCGATGAGGAGGAGACATGTGGAATCGGTTGTAAGAACACAATTGTTATCTCTGGTCGAACCGGAATATCAGAAATTCTCGGCTGCTCTCATTCCGAATATCACGAATCTGTTAGGTGTGAGACTGCCTGAAATACGCAAGATGGCGAAACAAATCGTCAAAGAGGACTGGCGCGCCTATCTGAAAACCGCTGATGATGATTATTTTGAAGAAGTGATGCTGCAAGCGATGGTCATCGGTCATGCCCAAGCAGATATGGAGGAACTACTGCAGCATATTGCCTGGTTTGTTCCCAAAATAGATAACTGGTCGGTGTGCGACAGCTTTTGCGGTGGTTTGAAATATACAAAAGCACATCTGGATCAGGTGTGGCATTTCTTGCAGCCTTATCTGGTATCCAACCAGGAATATGACATTCGCTTCGGGGTTGTGATGCTGCTGAACTTTTATATGGAAGAACAATATATCAGCAGAGTGCTTGCTTCATTAGATACCATTCATCACGAAGGGTACTATGTGAAAATGGCAGTGGCCTGGGCAATTTCCATCGCGTATGTGAAGCAGCCTGAAGCCACGATGCGCTATTTGCAGGACAATACCTTGGATGACTTTACGTATAATAAGGCTCTTCAGAAAATAACGGAGTCCTATCGTGTTGATCTGGAGACGAAGCAGATTATCCGCAGCATGAAACGAAAAGTGAAAAAAACAGTTCGTGTGTAGTATGTGTGCATAACGAGAAAAGAAACCAGATATAAAACCTCGTGGGGAAAGGGCGATATACGTATGAGAAAGAGCATCATGTGGACCAAAATGGAATTAGACGGTCGTCCGTGGGTATTGCTTGCCACCGAAAAAGGGTTATGCCGGGTCATCATGCCCAATGAAACGCTGGAAGATTGGAGCAGCTGGATTGGTCGAATTGCTCCTGGAGTGGAGCTCGAAGAGAATGAAGCAGCGTTGAAGCATACCGGCATGATGGATTGGCTGCAATCCTATTTTGCCGGAGACAAGGTGGATTTCACAGACGAAATTCCACTCGATCTGATCGGAACGGCATTCCAACAGCAGGTATGGACGGAGTTGGGGAATGTTCCTTATGGTGAGACAAGAACCTATGGCGATATTGCTGCTGGGGTGGGGAGACCTTCAGCAGTGCGAGCTGTTGGGGCAGCCAATGGAGCCAATCCTATTCCGGTACTGCTGCCGTGTCATCGCATTATCGGTGCCAACCGCAAACTGACCGGTTTTCGCGGAGGACTTGAGATGAAGCGAAGATTGCTGGATATTGAACAAATCGAAGGTGTGACCGATGGCGGACATGCGCGGTTTAATTTCTGATCATCATATTTTCATATAAAAAAGAAGCAGGGAACTACAGGTAAGTGCTTCGCTTGGTTCTAATATGTACAGGCACTTCCTAGTGCCTGTTTTTTTGCATTCTTTAATGGTAGAAGAATAGAAGATGAACGCAAATATGGCGAAAGTTTTTCTTTTCCTTCTGGGTTCACGCCGCTATTTTCGCATATACCACATTTTGGGTTATGATGGACGTGGACTACAAGGAAGTTGGAGCGACGGTTATTTTATGAAATCGATAATCAAATGATCGGGACTGCTCAGGCATACCACCAAGGAAAGGGAAATCGAAGCGAAGAAATGAACAATAATAAAAATACGCTTTATTTAAAAATGAGTAGTGTTTTAATCGTTGCTACCATAGGTTGTCTGCTTGTTGCTGTCTACTTGCGTACCAAAACGAACACGAACATGTATCAATTTTTAACGTGGGATATTTTTTTAGCATGGGTTCCATTCATCATTTCATCAACGATTAGCTATGTAAGCCATAAGAAACTTTCAAGTACAAGCATCGCACTAATCGGGGTGATGTGTGTATGCTGGCTGTTCTTTCTACCGAATTCGGCATATCTTTTCACAGAAATTTTGCATGCATTCAGATACTTTGATCCTCAAGGGGAAACTAAATTCTGGGTTAATATTGATTTTTGGTATAGCCTCACCCTAACATTTGTCGTAGCCATACTGGGTTTATTTCTGTCCATTTGTTCGATACATCAAATCCACCAATTGTTAAATAAACGATTAAACCAATTTAGCGGTATGGTAGTTGTGGGCGTTGTTTTACTTCTGAGCAGTCTAGGGGTATACATCGGGAGATTTAATCGGTGGAATAGTTGGGATCTCCTGAAGCAGCCAGGTCTAATTTTAAAGGATATCATGACCGATTCAAGTGCAGGCAACAGCATTCTGATTGAATTTGTGGCTATGGTATTTGTGATTCAAGTTTTAGGATATATTACACTTCGTATACTAATGGGGAAATCCAATAATATCTAGACGATAATCGTATGGAACACCAACGTTTTAACTATTTTTACTGAATAAAATCCTATGTTACCATTGACCACAGATGAATCGGTACTCGATGCAAGATAGACCGAGTGGAAAGAGGGAGTGACCATGTTGAAGCAAGAATACTGGTTAACCAACGTATCACTGGAGCAAAGTTATGTAATGGAAGACGGGCAGGTAACTGGCACCCGGACAAGCTTTGGTCATCTGCGGATTGAAGATGGAGTCATTGCAGCCATTGTGGATGTGGATACGGAATTAACAGGCGAATTGCCGCAGATTGATGGTAAAGGAATGCTGCTGTTGCCTTCGTTCGAGGAAGCCCATATTCATTTGGATAAAACGTATTATGATGCACCATGGAAAGCGGTTCGACGCATCTCGAGCATTTTCGAACGTATCGAAGAAGAGAAAGTATTGCTGCCCAAGCTATTACCCGATGCAAAGCGCCAGGCGGAGAGCATTCTGAGCCTGATTCAGGGATATGGTTCCACTCATGTGCGCAGTCATTGCAATATTGAACCGGTCAGCGGGTTGAAACGGCTGGAAGCGACGAAGCAGGCATTGGAGACATTTTCGGGCAAAATATCCTCTGAAATCGTCGCTTTCCCGCAGCATGGACTTCTCCGCTCTAAGTCGGTTGAGCTCATGCGTCAAGCCATGGCGGAAGGGGCCACTCATGTGGGTGGACTTGATCCGCACACTGTGGACGAGCATATCGAGAAATCGCTAAATGCAATGGTCGAACTGGCTGTTCAGTATCAGGCAGGCATCGATATTCATTTGCATGATTCCGGAGAACCAGGTAAACAAACGCTGCTGCAATTGGCTGATCTGACCGAAGAAGCGGGACTTCAGGGTAAAGTCACCGTAAGCCATGCGTTCTGGTTCGCCCGTGCGGAACAGCAGGAAACGGAAGAAATGGCCAAACGAATGGCTTCCCTTGGTATGAGCGTTGCTTCGACCGTGCCTATTGGTAAAATGATGATGCCACTGCCGATGCTCCAACAACATGGGGTGAACGTGAAGCTGGCGACAGACAGTTTGACTGATCATTGGTCTCCGTTTGGCAATGGGGATCAACTGGAGAAAGCCGGCCGTTTCGCCGAATTGTACGGGTATAACGATGAGCGCTCCTTGGCTCAGTCTCTTGCCTTTGTCACAAATGGTATCACTCCACTGGATTCAGAGGGACAACAGGTATGGCCGAAGGTAGGGGACACAGCTAGTTTTATATTAGTTCACGCAAGTTGTTCTGCGGAAGCAGTTGCCAGAAGAGCTGCACGACAGGCTGTATGGTTTGAAGGAAGACTAGTAAGTGGATCGGTAGAATAGAACATACTGGAATGGATGGACCACGGGAAACCGTGGTTTTTTGTTCTGGATCTGTAAGGAAAGAACTGCTAATCAGCAGGTTGAAAAAGAGGAAGGAACTGTTCGCATATACCACTTTTTGGGGTATGATTGACGTAGTAATCATTTGAGCGCAAGGAGAGATTGATGTGTCAGCAGAGCAAGTGAATCTACAACTTATAACCCCAGAAAACGAATTAGAGTGTATCCAGCTTCAACCGCGCGAAGACCAATTGAATTTGGTAGCAAGCAATGCAGATTCATTAATACATGCGACGAAGGAAATCACCTCGAAGCCATACGGAATTTTTGCAGAGGAGCGTATGATAGGCTTTATTTTATTTGATAATGAGATATATAATGATGGATATTATTGGATACTTCGATTCATGATCGATGAGAAATACCAGGGGAAAGGATACGCCAAATTGGCGATCAAGGAAGTGATTCATAAGTTAAAAGAGAGAACCGATTGCAAGCAAATCAGGGTATCTCATGTGCCGCACAACATAGTGGCAAACGCTTTATATAAGAAATCCGGGTTTCAGGAGACGGGTGAATTCGAGGACAATGGTGACATCATATTAAGTTATTATATAAGTTGAGGAGTGGTACCTGATGATTAGAGAGGCCGAAGCAAGGGATGTCGAGGTTATTGAAAGGTTGTACAAAGAATTATTACCGAACAACCTGAATACGAAGGTACTGGCGGAGCGAATTGAAGAAGTAAGGAATAATCCCAACAGTTTCTTATTCGTTTACGAAGTTGGTGATCAGGTTATTGGGACTGCGCATTTACATATTTGTCTGGATGCTTTGGTGGAAAATAGACCGTTTGGCGTGGTTGAGCGGGTTATCATTACGGAGCATGTGCAGAGTAAGGGATATGGATCTGAACTTATGAAGCACATAGAGGATGTATGCATTCAGAAAAATTGTGTAAAGATTTTTCTCACCAGCGGTTCATCCAGGGACGAAGCACACAGCTTCTACACGAAGTTAGGATACGATGGGGAATCCAGCAAGGCTTTTAAAAAATATGTATAAAACAGCTCAAGCTTGATTGTATATTCGTATCCATATGTTTTCTGAATTGATGGGAGGATATATAGATGAAAGACATGAACTATTATGAAACTTTTATTGCAGTAGCAGAAGATTGTCCTGTTCAAGTGGCAGAGATCCCCAAAGCCAAAAACAGCGGCAAAACCGTTCCAGTTATACAGTATGAAATGATAACAAACCACCCTTATCAATATACGCAAGAGGATGTCATGTTTGAAGTATTCGCGCAGCGCAATGATATTCCAGATGAACAAAGATCACTAGAGAGAACCAAGTTTTTCTCCAAGGGACAACCCTGTCTTCGCACTTCTTCGTTGGGGAAACGTTACGGTTGGGGCATTCATCATAATTCACAAGGAAAAGTGGCGATCTACGCCGTAGAATCAGAAGCATATCAAGAGTTCTTAAACGATAGCAGTTTAAAACATGTAAAGGCGATGCGCTCGAGCCGTCAATAGCTCTATCCGTTGGAGCACCAAGTACAAAGAATAAAAACAAACATAGGGCGAGTTTGAAGGTCTTTCAAGACGTCCGCTACAAGCAGGAGGCAAGAGATGCACCCTTTAACCCAAGAAACAACAGATACATTATTGGAAGCAATGAACACATACAAAAGAATCGCACAAGAACTGATAGACAAATTGATCTCGGAAACCAGTCAGGCTGAGAAGGAAGAGATCATTACTGGAGCGTACTACTTTCTTTCTAATGAAGAAGTATTAAACGGTGAAGAATATTTGAGTGGAAACTGGCATTTTGATGTTCATGGAGAGCATTGCATGTTCGAGAATGCAGAAACAGGGCAAACGTTGGAGGTTTCTCTCGGCAGTAAAGATGATGTTGGAAACATGGACCCTTATTTTTTTTATAACTTTTTGAAATCCACTGCAAATTATGAACACCTGACCGCCTATTTCGAAAATCCCTTTGGTGATATGTTGGATTTATTTGAAAGTTTGGCGGCCCAGAATGTGCTAATTCATGTTCATGGCGTTGAATATAGAAAGCTTCTTTAATTGCGTACAGCAGTATCCCGTTCATTCAAAGGAATACGTTTGAAGAGAAGAACGGGATTATTCGTTACGACATAAAGAAAGATTAGCGTTGTACGCGTATGACAATATCCTGGTCATGATTGCCGAACCCGGATCCATAAAGTGTTAATCCCCCGACGTTAGCGCCCTCCTCGTCAACCGTGAAACGAAGCGTCCAGAATGGTTCCTCCAGCTGGATATCCTCGATCGTCACGTCTGACATCCACTCTCCATCCATATACGTACCCGAGCCATCCACACGAATGGTCTTTAATAATCCATATTGATTCACATTGCGATGCCACCATGTCGGTGTATATTTGCCTCGGGCAGCTCTTCCGAAGTCAGCGGGGCTTGTCCATGTTCCAAGCGAAATGCCGTTAAACGTAAATCGGATATCCGATGGCCAATGATCTCGTAAACCCGGGGCTTCAGAAGCCAATTCCACTGAAATTTCAATGGCTTTAGCAGTCTCATCAGGAAGCATATAGTTAGGCGTTTTGTATTCGACATAACCTCTTCCAAACCAGAGGATGGCAGCATGGACCCGCTCAGGATCAAGAAAGTAGCGTGGGTCGTCCCAGACTCCTATTTCTTTCTCGTGTGTTCCAAGACCGCAGGTAGGATGAACTTCAAATGCAGTATAGTGCCCCACTGAAATGGTCTGTTCTCTAATTCTTGCTGTCCGATTGGCGGAGGGTAGTTCGATCTCGATGTTATTTTGTGTGAGGAAACACAATTTGTGCGTGCCTCCATTCAGGCGTATCCTGCGGCTATCGATCAATCCGGCTTGCTCAAGCTTTCGTATGTGCATCGTGACGATGGAGGGGCTAAGTTCTAACACAGCCGCAATATCCTTCACATTCATTTCACGATCTGCAATCAAATCCATGATTCTCCATCTAACCTCGCTTGCCAGTGCTTCGTATAATGGTATGAATTTTGAATCTCCGTTCGCTTTGATCATCCTTAACAATCTCCTAACCAGATCTAATGAAATCATATATATATTAATTTAACGAAAATAACTTGACTCTTCAACTCTAACGCATTGAAAGAATGATTGCGATAGTGTTTAATTTTTTTATCTGCTTATGAAGCTGGATTCTTAAATATGTGAATTAGAGAAAAAGAGGTGGCTCAAATGAAATACAATAATCCGGTCATTAAAGGATTCTATCCAGATCCGAGCATCTGCAAGGTGGATGACACTTATTATCTGGTATGCAGTTCTTTTCAGTACTTTCCGGGTGTCCCGCTATTTGAAAGCAAAGATTTATTGAATTGGACGCAAATCGGTCATTGTTTAACCCGAAAAAGCCAGATTCATTTGGAGACGGTGGGCAGCTCCGGAGGAGTTTTCGCCCCTACAATTCGATACAACAACGGGCGATTCTACATGACCACGACGAACGACACGACGCGTCAGAATTTCTATATATGGACTGACGATATATACGGGGAGTGGTCAGAACCGATTATTGTGGATCAAGGGGGAATCGATCCCGATCTGTATTTTGAAGACGGCAAGGCCTTCTTTATGAGCAACGGAACCGACGATGAAGGAATTGGGGGAATCATTCAGTGTGAAATTGACATTGAAACAGGTCACAAAAAGACCCCAAGCCGTTCAGTATGGCAAGGATCAGGCGGACGTTATCTGGAAAGTCCACATTTGTATAAAATGAATGGATATTATTACCTCATGGCATCTGAAGGCGGAACCGAATACGGTCATATGGTCACGTATGCGCGGGGAGATTCTCCTTCCGGTCCTTTCGAACCCTATGCCAACAATCCTGTTCTGACCAACCGTAATCTTGGCGGTTACGAGTTGCAGGGGGTTGGTCATGGCGACCTGATTCAGGACGAGGAAGGCAATTGGTGGATCTTCCATTTGGGATTCCGTCAGAGTGGGCAATGGCTTACCTATCATCATCTGGGCCGGGAAGTATTTCTTACGCCAGTTACCTTTGACGAGGAAGGCTGGTTTACAGCAGGGCACGAAGGTACGACGCTTATGAGTTTTGACACTGATCGTATCTCTGACACAGTCATTCAACAAGAGAAGAAAAGCTATACGTTCGAGAACACGGATTGGAATCTGGACTGGTGTTATCTTCGTCATCCGAATACAGAAAATTACTTGTTAGAGCAAGGCAACTTAAAATTAAAAGGAACCGAAGTGACACTGGATGTTCCAGCATCCCCGACATTTATTGGGCTACGTCAAAAAGACTTTGACGCGACCATCTCTGTTGACGTTAGTCTTACGAATGGCGAGGCAGGCATCACCATCTACATGGATGAACAGCACCATTATGACTTGGCCCTTCGCAAAGAGCAGAGCGGGTATAAGGTGATTGAGCGTCTGAATATTGGGGATATCAAATCAGTCGAAAATGAAGTGGAACTGGGAAGTGATCATCATGCCACTTTGGTAATTCAGGCAAGCCATGAACGCTATAGCTTCCTTATTCGTGCAGATGGCAAGGACATCCTTTTAGGGACAGCACAGACGAAATACCTTTCCTCAGAGGTTGCCGGGGGATTTACAGGCGTGCTCATTGGTCTATACGCTAGTGGAGAAGATTCTGTGGCTGAGTTTTCTAAATTTAAGTGTGATTATCTTTGAAAAGGTAAGGGGAGGGACTTTTGTTCCTTCTCTTTTTTTGAATTCTTGTGATTTTTCAAACAAAAGAGTAGTAGCACGTGTTTATGTATTAGATGCCGCAAGCAAATAATGAGTTGTATGCTGAGAATCAAGTATAGATTAAAACATATTTGGATAACCATCGAGGAGTAAGTTGTAGTAGAGAGGGAGAAGGCAATGAGTGATAAGACTTCATATTCGTTAGTAGCAGCGAATCAAACTAGCTATGCCAAGTATTTTGCGACGTATAGAAAGAATATCTGGTTTAGACCGAGCTGGGCATCCCTTCAAGAAATGATGCTAGACGCAAGTGATTGTTATTGGATCTATCAAGATAATCAACGAGTGGGAGGGATTTCTTTGACAAGTAATGAACTTGGATCTTTCTTTATGATCCCTCCATCCACGTTGACTGTAGGTATGGTTCATTTCTTAAAGAGTTATGCCATTCAAAATTCAGGGGGTCAGTCAAAAGTAGATGCTTACAATGTTCTGGCTGAACATATTGATGTGTTGAAGTCGGCTGGTTTCGAAGTTTTAAACACAAGGAAATGTATGATTAGACCTACAGAGAAGATTGAAAATGACCTCCATACTGATTGTATTTGTATTAAACCCCAATTGGAACATTTGCCAAGCATTGTTCAAGTCATGAACGAATCATATCGTGGAGGAATGGATGAGGGAAATCTGGATACATATCGGGATGACGTGAGTTATTATTTTGAACATAACCGTCAGGATGAGCTATTGAATGCATCATCGGTTTTAGTAGATAAAAAGACGAACGAGGTTGTTGGATTTTGTTTGATTTCGATGTGGGAGGATATGCCTCTTGTGTATGATATAGCAGTTAAGCCGTGCTATAGTAATCAGGGTTTGGGAAGATATATGTTATTCAAGGCGATTTCTCATCTGGAAGGTTTCTCTCCAACCATTCGTTTGTTCGTTACATTAGGAAATAAGGCTGACTATTTATATACCAGATTAGGTTTTCTTTCAGGAGAGGAAACATCTCACTTGGTTTATAGAGTCGTGTAGAGAAATGATGATAGAAACTATACTTAATGAAATCAAAGGGAGGACTACATGGAAGATCAATGGAGAATTGCAATGTATGATCCTGCTTGGAGGCATATGTTTCTCGAAACCGGGATGAGATTAAGAGAGGCGTTGGGAGAGACGGCTGTGCGGATTGACCATGTCGGATCAACTTCCATCGTCGGAATGGATGCCAAACCGATCATAGATATACAAATTTCCGTATCCAATCACGAACAATTGCCTAACTACAAACAAGAAATCGAAGCGGCCGGCTTCGTATTTAGAGAAGAAAATCCCGATAAAACCAAGCGATATTTTCGTGAAGTGCCCGGAAGCAGGAGATCGCATGTACATGTAAGACAAGCAGGGAGTTTCTCAGAGCAGATGAACTTGCTTTTTAGAGATTATTTGAGGGAACATCCAGAGGATCGATTGAAATATGCAAAAGAGAAGCACAGGCTTATGGCATTATACAAGGACCAGCGGCCAAAGTACGTGGAAGGCAAAGGGCCGATGGTGTGGAGCATTTTAGAGAAAGCTCATATATGGTCCCAAGAAATCGGGTGGCAACCGGGAGAATCTGACGCGTAGGAACATTCATTGGAGATGGATAACCTTATGGGAGTGGTGAGATGAACATTGGAAGAAAGCTTCTGACGACCGTTCTAACCATCATTTGTTTTACTTTGGCTGCAAGTTTAATATCCATGAATGAATCTTACAGCTTTGATTTTTATATTATTGTTTATCTTGTATATGCGACTCCCCTGATCACATTGATTGGGCTACCGTTATCCCTATTGCTGGATTATCTGTTGAGCAGATCTCGTTTCACAAATTATGTCATTTATTTAAGTTTGAGAATACTAGGTTATGCATGTGCAGGAGTGTTAGGAATGTATTTCTATTATTTGCTCATGGGCGCGGGAGAAGAAATTCTAAATTTTAAAGAAACGATAGTTTTGAGCTTATTTGGCGTTCTAGCTGCTATACTATTTGTGTTGATCGATCTGGGATTGGAAGGTTTGTTAACGGTGCGTAAAAGGAAGACGTAGTCATAACAATTGCTGATTTCATATTATTTTTCAGGAGGAATATAAGATGCCAACTCATTGTGCACTTCTTGTAATCGATGTTCAGGTAGCCATGTTCGATGAATCAGATCCCGTATATCAGGGGGACGTATTGCTTCAGAAAATACAACACGTCATTGCCAAGGTTCGGGAAAAAGGTCACTCCGTTATCTACATTCAGCATAGTGAAGGAGCAGGCAGTCCCCTTGAGCGTGGAACGGCAGGTTGGGCGATTCATCCGTCCATTGCGCCGATCACTGGTGATCTTGTTATTGAAAAGCAAACCCCTGATTCGTTTCACGAAACAGATCTGAATCTGAAATTGCAAGAAAACGGAGTGACGGATCTTATTCTGACTGGCATGCAGACGGAAATATGCGTGGATACGACTTGTCGCAGAGCAAGTAGCCTTGGCTATGCACTAACCTTGGTTCGTGATGCTCACAGCACATGGAATTCCAACATTCTTCAAGCTGAGCAGATTATAGAACATCACAATTCGGTACTGAGCATGTTTGCGAATGTGGTGGATACCGAAAATGTAATGAATGGATGAGATGAATTGAGGTTTAATAAAAGAATATTTAATCTTTCGGCTTGGCTTGCTGTGTTGGCAGTCATTTTTATTCCTGGAACAGCCTACACGGAGGGGACTTTACGAACAGAGTATGGTTTTCCGTTGCGGTTCTTTACTGATTATCACTATAAGAAACCTGATGATACGATCTGGTTCCTTTCCAATGTATCTGTGAATGCCCTTCTTTATCTGTTTAATGTCCTGTTTATATACGCTGGAATTCATGTTTTACTCTATGTAAAGAAGAGAATGACGAAGCCAAAAGAGTAGGGAGCTGCGACGATCGCGGCTCTTTTATTATTACCATATCATGGGTTATGATAGAAGGCACGAATAGATTGGGGATGATGATATGAAACAGATTCCAACAGAATGGAATTCAGAACGACTTTTCATTTCCGATTTGAAAGAATCTGAGATTTTCGATATCCAATCCATTGTTGATACGAGTAAATACGTGCTGGAATGGGACGGACGAGATCATGAGCCGGATTATGTGAGAACGTGCTTTGAAGAAGGCAATCTTCCTCCTGGGGGAAGGCTGCAGAACTACCGAATTCAGACCATTCGTACGATTCTGCAAAACCAAAATATAGGTGTATTGAGCCTATACCATGGCTACCCCAAGGAGGATTCGGTTTATCTCGAATTTTTGTATATTCATAGTGAGACCCAAAAACAAGGTTATGGACAAGAAATGGTGCATGCGTTGACCCGATTATTTTTCGAGCTTGGTTATAAGGAAATCAGAATCAACGTGGCACTCAAAAATTGGCCTGCACTACGATTTTGGACCAAGTCGGGATTTGATCAGATTAGCGGGATTTACGGAGACCGTGAACATTCGGATAAGACTTTTGCCAATATGGAACTGATCAAAACACTTAAAACGCATGATATAGAAAAGGAGAATGGCTAAGTGGAATCTTTCTTTCGTTATAACTGGATCGTGCGTGAGCAATGGTTTGAGTGGTGTGAGGATGTACCGTTGGAAGAGCTGCTTCGGCCTCGAACAGGCGGGGTAGGCAATATATTGCAAACGTTTTTTCATATCATTGATGTAGAGTGGAGCTGGCTTCAATTATTGCAGGGCAAACCGGATGGTATGGAGAATTTTGATAATTATAAAACACTGGAGGCCGTACGACAATTCGATCGCAAGCTGCGACCTGATGTGGAGGCATTTGTTCTATCCTGGGATCCCAGCATGGAAAAGAGACCATGCATAGATCCCGAATTGGATAGCACCGTCGCCAAGGAATCGTGGGGAGAAGTGATGCGTCACGTGATTCACCATACGGGGCAATTATCGGTGTGGTCCAGAGAACTGGACAAGAAGCCTGTATCTGCCAATTTCATTGGTAAGGGACTTATTACACCTGATAACTAGAGTGAAAAGGTGACAGCAAGGTTCAAATTCTAATTTCAAAGAGAGGGGTCGGGCAAAATGAGGTTAACTCTGGAAAGTATCCGCTGGGTCGAGTTGAGCGAAGAAATTCGCTGCCTTCTTGAGAAACCATACAAGATTCTTCCCCTGTCACCAGGCTTGGAAGCAGAAGTTGTTAAGATAGAATGCGCAGATCACTCGTATGTGTTAAAGATATGGAACAAGGATTCCAAACCCAATATTCGCAACCAGTATGAACTATTATCCAGACTATGCGAGAGTGGAATACAAGTCTCCAAACCGTACGGTTGGGGCATGGATGTGGATTCTAATCAAGTTCTGTTAACGAGTTATGACGGGGAGCCTATAGCCAAGTTAATCAAAACAAAGCTGGAGCAATTGGCCCAAATGTTAATTCAAGTGCATGGTTATGATATAAATGGTATGAGTAACGAGGATGCAAATTTCATACCGCAATATGATTTCGTGGGATATTTTTTCCCCTCCATTGAACTGCATGAGGATATGCATCAGATCCTGACGAACCTTCTTCAACGGACTGAGTTTAGGCATGATTATTTGATCCATGGTGATTATAACCTGGGAAATATTCTGGAGTCAGATGATCAATATGCGATTATCGATTGGACGAATGGTCAGCGTGGTGATCCCAGATACGATATAGCGTGGTCCATTTTTCTGATGACGATCTATACGGGGGAACGAAACGGTAAGATGTACAGTGCTCTATTCAAGAGTCTATCGGAATACACACCAGACGATGCGGAGATTTTTGAAGCTATGGCTTGTTTGCGCTGGATCCTATTAAAGCGTGTGTCTAATGTTCCTATGGGGCCGGGTGTAATGCAGCGGGTTAAAAAGATTATTGGCAGTAATTCATATTTAAATGATGAACTGCTGTAGTATTGTCCTAAACTGTTCTTCACTGCATACCTATGGTATAGAGGAGCGTGATAGGTATGGAACAGAAGGTGCAAACCTATTTTGAACTGAAACAGCAGCAAAAAGAAATTGAACAACGACTATCTGTGTTACGAGATGAGATTGTCGGGTATTGTGAGGAGCAGGGTGTCTATGAGACGCAAGTTGGCGGATACGCTGTGAAAACGGTGCTTCAGCACCGTAAGGAATATGATGATCAGAAGCTGTACGCGTCCCTTCCCGATCCGGACATTTGGCGACTACTGTCCAAGGTAGACAGTCATAAGCTCAAAAGCCTCATCAAACTGAACATACTCACTGAAGAGCAGATTAGTCCAGCTTGTACGGTGAAGCCAGTAACATTATTACAGGTGGACAAGTTGTAACCCTTTGCACGCCATTATATATTAACTATTCTATAATCGTCATCACTAAGCACCTTCCACGGCATATTGCTCTTTTGCCATCATCGACGGAATACGGAGGTGTTTTTGTTTTTGCGTGGAAGCAAAAGCTGGCCTTTTGTGTTCGATCAACAGTTACAACTAAAGAGTCGTCTGGAGTAACATTAAGGAGTAGCGATCATAGGCTCTTTGTCATTCGCACTTCTAAGCCTACGCTCCCTGAGGAGCTGATTGAATCGGTCACGATGTGACCGGTTTTTTTGTTGTATGCAAAAGTTGTGTGCCAATTTCAGCTGTGCGTTTTAAGTCATCTGTAATCATAGTCTCAAATCAGTCCCGGAATGAAAGCAAGCGGATGCTTTAAACAGTCATGCAAGTAGCTTATATGTTATAATTTGTAATTAATTCATGTGCCATCTTTGATAGGGAGGGGAGAAAATGAAGATTAATTACTTGGCTTTTATTGCGCTCATGTTTATTCTCGTAGGATGTTCTGAGAGGATGATATCCCTGAATGGGGAAAGTGAGCATTGGAAAGTTGTGGTTACCAACAGATTTCAAACCGGTATGGTTGAATATACGATTCGATATACCGGGGACGAAAATATGGTGAAAGATGTTGGTTATCAGTTTGACGGCAAAAATCTAACGGCAAGCGGATTGGAAGAAAATCTGGGTACACCTGTCCGGAATATTAAGCAATCCTCGGGTCCGAAATACTTGGAAAATGAAGACTTTTTCTATCCCAGTCCATATTCAATGGAATGAAGATCAGGAAGAGACAGTATATCTTCAAAAGTTGTAGACCGATGAGTTGAGGAGATGGACTATGAGGAAAAAAGTAATTTCGATCGTGCTTGCCATCTGGGTATTGATGATTGTGACCAGTGTGGTTCTTCTGTTTCTGCCCAGAACGATCCATCTTGATGGTGTGGGTGTAAAATATCGGCTAGGGGGAGAAGACAACAGGGAACCAGAGCAAACGGTTCATATCAACATGGATGGCAAGCGTTATCTAACGACCTCGGGTGATTACATATTCAGAGGAACTATTGATATTGAAGGTGAATCTTTCCCTGTACCCGAAGATCAAAAGAACCTCGAAATTCGTTTTCATAAAGGATACGGGTTGATGGAATACTTCATTTTTGAAAATGGGAAAACGGATATCTTCGTATACGGAACACTATTCGTAGATCGTGCATTCACCCGACTCACCATCGCTATTTCGGAGGAGAATTCGAACGGAGAGCAGAACAGTAAAAGTTGGAGCTCCGAAGATGGGCTCATGCTCTCCATGCCCGCAACGAATCGTTCCGAAGCCATTCATCTCTCTAATGAACTGATGGAAACCTATCTCGGGGGCTATACATTAAAATGAGAATTCATAAACATAAACAGGCATGCATTTACCTGGAGGCTTTCTTCCTTCATGTAAACGACATGCCTATTTTTTATTTATGCTGCAAATCTCTAGTGATTTTGTGTTCAGTTTCCAAGCAAAGCTTGTTCTACTTCATCCAGAACCTGACCATAGGCAATCGGTCCAAATCCAGCTACCCAGACCGTGTTGTCCACCAGGTAAACCTGGTTGCTCTTCACAGCCTTCAGGCCTTTCCAGACTGCATTGTCACGCAGCTTCGTGAGCGCTTGTTCGTTATCTGCTTCACTACCGGAGATGATCATGAAAATACGATCCGGATTCAATTCAGGCAACAACTCGAGCGACACATTCTCAATAACTTCATTCATGACGATGCCTGCTTTGGCAAGATCAGGTGCATGGAGTCCGGCTATATCGTACAGCAGGTTCGGAGAATAGAAGGCGTCGGAAGATTTGTCACTTGGGGCAAATACCTGAATCTGCTTATCGGTCAAACGAAAAATCAGAATGGTGTCATCCACGGCATTGCTGGCAGCAACCTTGGTACCAAGTTCCTTGGCTTTTTGATACAATTCATCCACGATTTCGTCTGCCTCTTTTTCTTTGCCCAATACTTTGGCTGTGTCCTTGAACCATTCAAGCGAATTGCTGAAGTAGCTGCTCATATAGACGGGTCCAATTGCGCTGATCGCGTCGTATTCATCAACAAGTACTTCATTGGACAGAATGAGATCCGGCTCTGTGTCCAGAAGTGCTTCCTTGTTGAATTCATTGACGGAACCGAGCGGTACGACGCCTTCGAGCTTGTCCTTCAGATAGGCAGGCATCTCCTGACCGACTTGGGTCACCATGGCGTATGGTTTCATGCCCAATGCCACGAGGTGATCGGCATACGCATAGGTCAAGCCAGCGATACGCTTGGGTTCAGCAGGAATATCCACAGGACCCTTAATACCCTCAACGGTACGTGTCTCCGTACTGGTTGCCTCACTATCAGACGATGTGGTACCGTTGGTGTTCTCTGTTGAATCACTGGCTGCGGAAGTGGATTCTCCCGTAGAAGTCTGTTCGGCTTTGGCGCAACCGGCAATTAGAATAATCAGCAGTATGAGCATGATGCCTGCCTTCAAATTGGGTTTAAATCCTCGTTTGTTTCTTCTATCTGTATTCATATGTGCATGTTCCCCTTTACTGATTATCATTCTCAATTACTAGTATAGGAGAGAAGATTCAGTGCGTCGAGGCACAAAAGGAACCATTCACATGCACGATAGTGACCGAAGGCGCTCGGGAATTTCCCGTAATAACAGATCATGCGAGAAGGCATTATAGCTGCCGAGTACATAATTCATCTGATCCAAATAAACCCGTCCCCGCTTCACCGCTTCCCGCGCTTTCCACCACGGTGAGTTTAACCATCTCTGCCGCTCTGAATCACTGACTGAAGGGTGGAACACCAACATGATGTAATCGGCGTCCAGATCATCCATCTTCCAATCCTCAGCAATATAATGGCTCTGCTGTTCATGGATCAGGGATGGGGTGGACAATTGCAGATCCTGATACAGGACCGCACCCATATGGCGGTAACCAGCAACAAAACAATCCTGACTTCGTACAAGTAACGACACGATTGAAGCAGAGCCGATCTGCTGACGAAGATGTGTTGCAGCCTGAAGGGATCTCTCATCATATTCATCCAGCCAGCTGTAAGCTTGTTGATTTCGTCCGGTAGCCTCAGCAATTTCAAGGAACTGACTGCGCCAGTCCTGGGATTGAAAAGCAATCGTCCGTGTAGGTGCAATCCTGTCTAGTTGCTGAACATGTGTATCGTCTGTATATTCACTGGTCAAAATCAGATCCGGTTCAGCCCGGAGTAGTGTAGTTGAATCGGGGGCTTCACCTTCATAGGCATTCATGAAAAGCGTATGATCCAGCAAAGAGGTCTTGGCTTTGAAAGAAGATCCCGTTGCGGCGCAAGGCTCCAGTCCCAGTGCCAGCAGATGCCCTGTATATTGATTATTCATGGCGGCCACCCTGATCTGACGTGGATTCGAATGAATATAGACGGTAGGCGAGAGGCCCACGGTTTTTTTGAATATGCGACTGAAGTATAAAGGGTTGTTGTAACCCACTTGGGCGGCTACATCCTGTATGGAGCTTTGTTGCCTGGTGAGCAGCCTTTTGGCGTGATGCATTCGAATGTCGGTCAGATATTCCTGCGGACTTTTGCCCACGTTTTTCTTGAAAAAACGGGAATAGTAGCCCTCGGAGAAACCCGCCCGTTCGGCAAGCTGTTGACGTGTAATCGGCGTCTGATAGTTTTGCTCCATGTAACGCAGCGCGTCCAGTACAAGACTGGCCGAGTCATAATCGGAGGTGGCTTCAAGCCGTTCTCCGACATCGGCGACCCATTGCAGAAATTGTCCTTGGATACGAATCCGCTGCCAATGATTTTGTTTCTGCCAGAGTATATGCAGTTCTTTGATTAACTCGCGTTCATGTGATTGAAGGATACCAACACGGTTATGCTCAAAAAGGGGAGGAAGATTAAGAGCCTCTTCGAAATCCTCTCTGTTCGAGATCTGGCCCTCGATCTCCAACGCGATGATGCGTAAAGGATCTGCGGAAGTCTGTCTAATCTGCAGTTGTTTGCCATCCTGGAGAAAAATAAAATGCCCTGCCTTGAGATCGCGATGCTGACGATTCACGGTCAGACAGATCCCTCCATCCTCCAGCAGCAGTAACAGTTGTCCTTCTGTATGTGTGAACGGGTTGCCATTAGAGGGCAGCCTGGTGTGGTGCTCAATAGATGTAAGATTGTACATTGGAATATCCCTCTCTATGAAGCCGATCTCAGTGTGTATTAAAAGGCATTGGAGTCAAAGCCTAAGTATTATCTTATTATTCTAGCGAGTAACAGAAATGCTATCAATCATCTTCGTCATCTTCGATGTTCCCTTCGTTGTTCTCCCATCCTTTCTAATGGTCCAGTATGTGAAGATTACTGTTTAATAGCGTTTACAATAAAATTCAAAGAGAAACACCGAAATTAAATGGATTATCCTCCTAAAACGATCTATCTGCCGTTGTTTATGTATGCCAAATGTTAGTCCGATTTTATAAGCTTATTTTGTAGGCCAGAGGCTTCTGAATTATATAAAAATAAAAGGATAAAGGAGAGTTTTTGTGAACGCGAACACAATCGCAAAAGAACGCCTCCCCTGGTCAGCTCTGCTCGCTTTGGCCATGGCTGGATTTATATGCATTCTTACAGAAAGCCTGCCAGCGGGGCTGCTGCCGCAAATAGCGCAAGATCTGAAGATCGGTGAAGGTTTGGCTGGACAGCTCGTCACTTTGTATGCGGTGGGGTCTCTTCTGGCGGCAATTCCCCTAACGACAGCAACTCGTGGATGGAGGCGCAGGCCGTTGCTTCTATTATGCATCTTCGGTTTTCTGATTTTTAACACGATTACGGCCGTATCCTCGGTATATGGTTTGACCCTTGCTGCGCGCTTCATGGCGGGCGTGTCTGCTGGAGTGTTGTGGGGGATGACGGCAGGTTACGCACGCCGGATGGTTTCAGACTCGCTAAAGGGAAAAGCGATGGCTGTCGCCATGGTGGGCACACCGCTCGCGCTTGCATTGGGCGTTCCCTTGGGAACCTTTTTGGGCAATTACGCCGGATGGCGTCTTATTTTTGGAACAGTCTCATTATTGACGGTAGTGCTTGTATTGTGGGTGCTCTGGAAAGTACCTGACTATGAGGGGGAGCCTGCACGTCAGCAGCTTGCGCTTCATCGGATCTTTGTTATACCGGGGGTTCGTCCCATATTGTTTGTTGTTCTGACCTGGGTATTGGCCCATAACATTCTGTACACGTATATCTCACCTTATCTGGGCGAGACGATGCTGTCCGAACGGGTGGACCTGGTTCTGATGATCTTTGGAGTGACTTCGGTAATCGGTATATGGATTATTGGGCTGTTGATTGACCGTTACATGAGATTATTGATTCTGGTTAGCCTTGTTCTATTTGCGCTGGCCTCGCTGGTGATGGGGATCTTTATCCATCAACCGATGATGATCATTCTGGGAGTAGTGGCCTGGGGGCTTACATTTGGCGGAGCGGCTACGTTATTACAGACTGCAATTGCGCAGGCCGGAGGCAGAAGTGCCGATGTTGCCCAATCCATGCTGGTGACAGCATGGAACCTGGGGATCGGAGGGGGAGGGATCATCGGAGCCATTCTGCTGGACCAGACAGGTGCTCGTTTCCTGCCGATTTCCCTGATCCTGTTGATCGTTATGGCTTTGCTCGTCGCCTGGTTCACCAGTAAACAGGGTTTCCCAAGACAGGTTAAGGACCGATGATCGATGAAACATTTACACCGGATTCGTTCCTTCGATGAGATTTTTGGTTGCAATAGGTGAAGACATCGCGATGAGGGTGGTGTAAGTGCCGTATTGATCGCATCGGTCTCCAAATGCTTCAAGACCAGCAATCGAATCCGTCATGATCTTCAACAGGTAATTATGCTCTCCGCTCACGCGATGACATTCGATCACTTCGGGTGACGAACGGCAGAAATCAAGAAAGGCATGGCAATCCCGTGTGCGAAAAAGAAGATAGGAGGTACTCGACCTCCCTATTTTCTGCGGGGAAATGATGGTGCGGTATTCTTCGATTACGCCACTTTCTTCCAATCGTTTCACGCGTTCCGTTACGGCGGGTTGAGATAAACCGACCAGCTTACCCAGTTCAGTCATGGATAGCCTTGCCTGGTTTTGCAAATGAAAGAGGATATTCGTATCGATTTGGTCCATGAGATGGCCTCCTTTAAAATTATAGGAAATGTTTAGTAAATGCCTTTATATTCATCGCAGATTAAATCGAATAACATGGTTTTCTTATGTAATACAGATGAGATCATTTATATAATAAGCACACTTACTTTAAATAATCAAGCATGTGGCACATGGAGGGGATGAGTGAGATGGGAGACGGAAATATGAAGTTTAATCCTGAATTTGTAGAAGAAGTGATTCACCGTACGTTGGCAGAAAAAAGAATTGTGGGTTCCGTTGTTCAGATTGCGTGGAAAGGGGAAGTGGTCTATAACAGCGCGGATGGCCTCGCCGATCGAGAACAGAACAGACACATGCAAGAAGATGCGTTGTTCAGGTATGCTTCTGTAACCAAGCCAATTGTATCCACCGCCGCCATGGTATTGATATCCCAGGGTAAATTAAAGCTGGATGACCCGGTTATGAAATGGTTGCCAGAATTCCGTCCCAAACAGCCAAATGGGGAAGTTGCCTCCATGACGGTTCATCATCTGATGACACATACGGCGGGTTTAACGTATCGTTTTTTTCAGGAGAACGGGGGAACGTACGAAGTTGCCGGAGTATCGGATGGAATGGATATCGCTGGCATTACGCTGGAAGAGAATTTGCAAAGGATTGCTTCTGCTCCACTGCTGTATGAGCCCGGGAAGATGTGGAGATATTCGATTGCAACAGATGTACTAGGTGCGGTTATTGAGAAAGTGACTGGGTTGACACTGCGAGAGGCATTAGAACTGCTCGTGACTCATCCACTGGGCATGAAGAATACGGATTTTGTCGCTGTGGATTCGAAGAGAATGACAGCTGCATATGCGGACAGTTCCAACAGTTCGGGGCAACCTCGTCGCTTGCGGGATGAGGACCATGTACCGTTTATTGAAGGTGCGGCGGGCTTCCAACTCGCACCCGAAAGATACCTTGAACCATCGGCCTATCTTTCGGGTGGTGCGGGCATGATAGGAAGTGCAGGAGACTTCCTATCATTGCTTGAAACGCTGCGTCAAGGTGGAGGTTCGCTTCTTCCTAAAGCGCTTGTCAACGAAATGACGACTAATCAGATTGGAGATTTGGACATGCCTTATTGGCCAGGCAGAGGATTTGGCTTGGGATTCACGGTGCTGAAAGATCCGGCAGAAGCAGGTACACCTGAGTCTGCTGGAACGTGGCGCATGGGTGGAACCTATGGTCACTCGTGGTTTGTTGATCCAACAGAAGAACTGAGCGTTGTTGCGTTCACCAATACAGCTTTGGAGGGCATGTCGGGCAGATTCACAACGGAACTTTGCGAGGCTGTCTATGAGGGAATAGAGCGAAAGAGATAAGTTGAGTTATGGATTAATATGGAAAAATGTGATAAGGTAGAGCAGCAGATTACAGTGAATTCTAAATTTGATTCCGAAATGAGATGAGAAGATGGATCGCATCCGCAATTACCTGTTTGTGTTCACAGGGAATTTTCTAGCTGCCTATATGATCTTTCCTGAAAGAACCATTGGTAAATCCGTGATGTTTGCTGTACTGATGCTGTTGCTGAGCATGGGAATGGATTTCATGAAAAGCCAAAAGCAGCATTCGTTGGAGCAGCAATAAGCAAGCTTATCATTACATGTCAGTGCGGAATAGCGGAATACCTTATCCGTATTTAATAATGGAACCGATTCTCGACAGAGGATCGGTTTTTTGTGTACAGTTGAAGCATGAAAGACATGTATGTTGGTCAATTCAGAAGGTGGGGAAGCTTTTCATATGATCCGAAACCAATTTAATCAATGGGCCCAGTGTCAGGCGGAACGGTTGCAAACGTTGGGTATCTCGACGGAGCAGGCCAAACAGGGGAACATCGATGAACGACTTATCCCTGATCAGTCAACCGGATTCATTCATGAGTCCGAGTATGCCATCGGTCAGGTGACTGTCTGGGCATCAAAACAAATGGAATATGAGGTTGTGAACATCGAGACGGAAGAACTGCTTTTATGGAAGTATGTTGAAAACATAGAGGATGACGAACCTGAATTTGATTGGATTTTGAGACAATATTTCGAGGTGTTACAGTCCGGGCTCAAACCTTAACCGGCTTCGGGAGGAGAGACAGAGGCCACTTTATCCAGCTCCCATTTACATGTCCGCGATTGTTCATTACACTTGGTTTATAGCACTTACTTAATCCAAACTCAGATGTTCAGGGGGAATATATTTATGCATCAATCTGCACATATTCAGGAAGCCAGAGATTACATATTAAACCGTATTAATAACAAGCCTGTCGTGGGCATGATTCTGGGATCAGGGCTGGGAGCGCTCGCGGACGAGATCGAGAATGCTACCGTCATTCCATATACGGACATTCCTTATTTTGCTCAATCCGAGGCTATTGGTCATGCCAATGAATTGGTCATTGGAGAATTGATGGGCAAGACTGTCGTAGCGATGAAAGGACGCCTTCATTATTATGAAGGTTTCACGCTGGATGAAGTAACGTTCCCGGTTCGGATTATGAAAGCACTGGGTGTCGAGCAGTTGATTATCACCAATGCTTGTGGAGCGATCAATACCAGCTTCGAACCTGGACAGCTTATGTTGATTACCGATCATATTAATCTGGTAGGCAATAATCCGCTGATGGGTCCGAATAATGCCGAACTGGGTGTGCGTTTCCCGGACGTGTCACAGGTATATAATCGCGAACTCCGCAGTATCGCCCTGAAGGTAGCGGAGGAGCAGAATGTCGGTTTGCAGCAAGGGGTATATGCATGGTGGAGTGGTCCGGCGTATGAGACTCCAGCAGAGATTCGCATGATTCGTACGATGGGCGCGGATGCTGTGGGGATGTCGACGGTACCTGAAGCGATTGTAGCCATCCATGGTGGGATGAAAGTACTGGGAATTTCCTGTCTGACCAATATGGCCTGCGGCATTCTGGACCAACCGTTAAGTCATGATGAAGTGATTGAAGTCGCGGCAAAAGTGAAAACAACCTTTATTGGACTGGTTAAAGGTATTTTGAAAGAGATGTAATCCGGAATCGAGAGGAAGCTTTCTTTTCAAAGTAAAAAAATTTATGAAGCATTGTCCAAGACGGAGTGATTCCGTTGGGCAATGCTTTTTTACAAATGAACATGCGCAAAATATTCCTATATCGGTCAAAACGACCTATAATAATAGTGATTCAAGCTATAGGCTGAAAAAGGAGACTGATAGAAATGGAAGAATTGGCCCCCATGAACACGTCATTTTTGAGAGTATTCATGCAAACTGGTTAAGAGGTTTTGAAGGAGTAGGAGAAAGCTTTTTCTAACTAATGAACGATTAATTTTTATTCCTCATGGTCTGAATTTTCAGACGGAATGGGTTCAAATCGAGATCTGGGCTATGACTAAGATTGAGAAAAGTGCGACATGGGGACTAATCCCTAACGGAATTACCATTACATTAGACAGTGGACATGTCTTCAAGTTTGTTGTCTGGAATCGTTCTAAGATCATCAAAGAGATTGTACAAGCCAAGAGAATGAATAACGAAATCATTTAAGTTTCAGATGAAGTACATAACCCAAAAAATGTGGGATAATAAACTGAACGGATTCTGCTCTGGCCAGATGAATTTATCAAATCCTCATAGATCAATGATGCATTGAAATCTATATAGACAATAGTAATAACATGATATGCACTAAAAAGGCTATAAAATGGGCACTGTCTATACGGAATTAATCCGTTGGGCGGTGCTTTTTGATTTGGCAAAATGATGGGATTAACTAGATCGTCATGCACTCCCTTGTATTTCCTATCTCTGATATCGTACAGTTGAAAGATAAACAAGGATATGGATTATCAATGAATTAACTATACTCCTGAGGAGAAACGTGAAGTATAGATTTTCTATATCATTAGACTAGACAATCTATATAGCACACAAAAAGGAGGATGAGAATGATCGAGCAAGCAGAGCTGCTATGGCAACGTATTATTGCAAAAGGAACAGGAGCAAATGCAGATTTTGAGGTAGCGCTCAATCTTCAACCTGGTGCGAGCGATGAAGATTTTCAATCTGTGGAAAATCAACTTGGGGTGACATTGCCTGAAGAGATGAAGGCTCTGTATCGTGTACATAACGGACAAGTCTGGAATGTTGGCGTAGATTGCTTTGTGCGGAACCTGACATTGTCGCCTCTGGATCAGGTTAAGGAGAATTGGGCGTTTTTGCAGGAAGAATTCGACCCGGATGATATGGAACCGGAGATTGAAGATGATGCCATTAAGCCAGTACTGTGGAACTGCAAATGGATTCCGATCGCAGAAAATGGTGGTGGGGATTATCTATGTCTGGACACAGACCCATCAGGTTCTGGAACGGTAGGACAGGTGTTGTATTTTTGGCATGATTGGGGACATCGATCAATTGAAGCTGCGGGGTTATTTGAATTCATTCAGAAGTGTCTGGAAGAAAAGGATGAGGACAATGCAACGTAGGCAGCATGAATTCGAATAAACGTAAAAGGAGTCCTTTCAATGATCCAAATAACCATGCGTCAATCCAAGCAGGCAGATGAGGAGCACCTTGCTGAGTTGCGAGCTTTGGTTCTATATGATGATCTAAACCGGTTGGGAAGATACGATGATTTGAAGGTTCGTGAACGTTTCCGTAATACATTTGATCCTGAGTATACATGGATTATCGAGTTCGAGGGTGAAATGGTGGGGTGTGTAGCATTGAAGCCCAAGTCAGAGGAGATGCTGCTGGAACATTTCTATATCCATCCCGATTATCAGGGTCGGCAAATAGGGACCCAAGTGCTGAATATGCTACTGAAACGGGATGACGTTAAGGGCAAACGTGTTACTTTAAATGTATTGCAGGGCAGTCCAGCTCGGCGTTTGTATGAGCGCTTTGGGTTTGTTTTGGACAGTGAAGATGAGGTGGATGTATTCATGTCCGTTCAAGTGAAGTAATTTTTACGGTCAAAATAGCAGCATAAAACAGATCCATTCATTTAATTCTTGAATGGGTCTATTGAACTTTTCTATTATACTTTCCAGTGACGGTATCCTAATATGGATAATAACCTACTTTTTATATAGGAATTATATAGTATGGAGAATGCCAAGATGCCGCATTGGAAGCGAAATCTGTATATTTTGTGGTTTGGTCTATTTTTCAATCATATGTCTTACACCTTGTCTGTTCCGTTCTTTCCGCTATTTCTGCAAAATGATCTCGGTATCCAGAGCGGATTGGAAGTCTGGTCCGGCATTTCGATCTCGATCAGCTTTCTGATCAGCGGACTATGTGCTCCATTCTGGGGCTCGCTGGCTGACAGATATGGAAGCAAACTGATGCTGATTCGTTCGGGCGTTGGCCTCGCCATTGCTCATCTGGCTAACTATTTCGTTTATGATCCTTACACATTTATCGCTGTGCGGATATTTCAGGGACTCATGGCCGGCTTCAATCCTGCATCCATTACGTTGGTCGGCACCAATACACCGGAGAAGCATGTAGGTTATGCGCTTGGTGTCATCTCCACATCCACGGCTGCTGGGGGAATTCTGGGACCGCTTGTGGGTGGAGTACTGAGCCAGTGGATCGGTCTGCGCGGATGCTTTATCGCCTCGGGAATTATTACGCTGCTCTCGGCTGTGATGGTGATATGGGTAAAGGAAGCCCGCGGTCCCCGCACTGTAATTCGTACCAGTATTCTGGGTGATTTGAAAAAAGCTGCCGCCACGCCGGGATTAATGCGGATTTATGGTTTGATTTTGCTCGTTTCAACTTCCGTGCTCATTATCGAACCTGTACTGACGCTTTATGTGGTCCAGATTGGTGGTGATGTCAGTAGTGCAACACTTAGTGCAGGAATCGTCTTCTCGGCCATCGGTGTGGCAACGGTAATTATGGGGCCGCGCTGGGGAAGGATTGGCGGAAAGATCGGATACGAGAAAACGTTGTTTATCGGCCTGCTGGGCGGTGGCATTGGCAGTTTACTGCAACTGACGGCGTATAACCTCATTTATTTTGGAAGTTTGCGATTTGTTTATGGTCTGTTCTTCGCAGCCGTATATCCGGCCTTGAATGCGTTGATCATCAAATATGCTGACCGTGATTTTCGGGGAAGGGCTGTCAGTCTGAGTCAGACGGCGAATCAATTCGGTATTGTACTCGGCCCGTTACTCGGCGGTTTTCTGGGCGGATGGACGGGGATTCCTTTTATATTTCTCCTGACAGGCATTGTCCTTCTGGGAGCAGCCTGGACAGTCCGGGTAAGCGAAAGGAACGAGGCGAATAAACCGGGACTGGGCATGGCAGCAACAGAAGCAGGCGGAAACAGCATAAAGAAATGATGAAATGAAGAAGCGATTCTCAGAGAAAAAAGGTACTCGAACTGAATTCATTGTTCATCACCACAACAAAGGGAGGAATTTATATGTCACAACGACGATTGAGATTGGGAGCAAACTTGAATGGAGTGGGAAATAGCATTTCTTTTTGGCGGCACCCGGATATTCCAATCAATGCCAGCGTAAATCTGGATTTCTACAAGAAGCAGGCGATTAAGGCGGAGGAAGGGAAGTTCGATCTGCTTTTTATTGCGGACGGCCTATTTATTAACGAGAAATCCAACCCGCATTTCCTGAATCGTTTTGAACCGTTAACCCTGCTTTCTGTTCTCGCGGGCGCAACCTCACACATCGGGTTGGTTGCGACGTTGTCCACCTCATACAGTGAGCCGTTCACGGTAGCAAGACAGTTTGCTTCTCTGGACCATATTAGTGGAGGACGCGCCGGATGGAATGTAGTCACTTCGCCACTTGAAGGCTCGGCTCTGAATTTTGGCAAAGGTGAACATCCGGACCACGCACTGCGCTACGAAATTGCAGAAGAACATCTGAATGTGGTTAAAGGACTGTGGGATTCCTGGGAGGATGACGCGTTTATCGGGGACAAAGAGAATGGTGTTTTCTTCGATCCATCCAAACTGCATACGTTGAACCACCAGGGAGAACACTTTTCCGTCCAGGGGCCACTCAATGTGGCACGTTCCAAGCAGGGACATCCGGTAATATTCCAAGCCGGTTCTTCGGAATCCGGCAAGGATCTGGCAGCCCGATCGGCCGATGCTGTATATACGGGGCATGAGACGCTGGAGGAAGCTAAGGAGTTCTATTCGGATGTGAAGGCAAGAGCGGTGGCTTATGGACGTAAGGCAGAAGATATTCTGATCTTCCCTGGCATCGGTCCCATTGTGGGCAGAACGGAGGAAGAAGCGGAGCGCAAATATCAGGAGATCGCGGAATTGGTCAGCATTGACCAGGCACTGAACTATTTGGGCCGATACTTCGATCATTATGACTTCGCCCAATTCCCATTGGATGATCCCTTCCCGGAGATTGGTGATTTGGGCAGTAACAGCTTCCGAAGTACAACAGACAAGATCAAGCAGCAGGCAAGAGAACAGGGACTGACTCTCCGCCAAGTGGCATTGCTTGCATCAACGCCGCGCACATCCTTCATCGGTACACCGGATCAGATTGCTGATCAGATTCAGGAATGGTTCGAGGGGGGAGCTGCGGACGGTTTCAACATTCGTACAGTTGTGCCGAACGGACTCGCGGACTTCGTGGATCTGGTCGTACCTGTCTTACAAGAGCGCGGCCTGTTCCGTACCGAGTATGAGCATGAGACACTGCGCGGTAATTTGAATCTTGAGATTCCACGCAATCGATATACATTGGAGACGGTAAAATAAATCAAATATCGCATATCGAACGTGCTTCCAGTTTAGAATGCTTTAAAAGCGATCCAGAAAGCCCCTATCATAACGATCGAATAACCACAACACGAAGAAACGAGCAAGTCGCCCATCATCTGGGGACTTGCTCGTTTCTTTGGTTAAGCTGCTGCAGTTATAGGATTATACTCTCAGATCAATCTCAAACGTCTTGATTTCATAAGGTTCAAGAGCAAAAGTTATCGGTGTATCATACAGGAGTTCGCCCTCCGGTACTTCCATAAGATTGCATTCTCTCCATGCTTGTATCCGTAGATCGCTTGTCAGTTCAAGCATATTCATGCTGCCGGAATAATCATGAACGCGTACGATGACACGATTGGAATCCTCCGCCTTCTTAACTGCCGAGATCATGGCTGTGCTGCCGGACAAGGTGAACATGGAGCGACTTGGTTGCTCTGATTGTCCCACTGTATATCGAGCCGGAGAATTTAGAAGCCAGGCTTGCTGCACGGTTCCGCCAACCAGCCAATCTCCCTGATGCGGAAGAAGAGCATAGGTGAAGCTGTGCAGTCCCTGATCGGCGTGTGGATCAGGGTGCGTAGCGCTCTTGATCAGGGTCAGCCGCATGACGTTATCTTTAATGTCATAACCGTACTTGGAATCATTCAGCAAACTGACGCCATAACCTCTGTCGGACAGATCCGCCCATTGATGGCCAACGGATTCGAAACGCGCCCAGTCCCAACTTGTGTTCCAGTGCGTCGGCCGTTTAACGTTACCGAACTGAATATCATAGGTGGCTTCGGTAGAGCGGATGCCGACTGGGAAGGCAACTTTCAGCAGTTGCTGCTGTTCATGCCAATCCACCTCAGTGGCGTAATCGATTCGCCGTTGCCCGGCATATACAGTCATGTTCTGCGTAATTGTGGAGCCGAGGTATTCCCAAGCGAAGCGAATTACGGCCTGAAGCAGCCCAATCTCTACGACTTCAATGCTGGTGCATTTCGTAATCTCTCGCATATCCTCCTGATAGAAGATATCAATATCCCAGGCTTCGTGGGCAAGCGGTTTGTCCTCGAACACCTGAAGCACATTGCCTCTAGCGCCTTTGGCAAGCACCTCACGGTGTGACTCTTTATCGTAAAGGCGTGTCAACTGCCCATTCTCGTTCCACTCGAGCAGATAGAACGGCGTCTCAATTCCATTGGCTGAGTGGATGAATGGCGAATGCTCAGGGATTTCGTTTACCGTACTGATCTGGAAGTGAATGGTGGTGTACCCCAGCGAAGGAATATCCTTCACCTCGACGGACCAACGGGCATCCTGGTATTGAGCGTTCAGGATCTCACCGGAATCGCTCAGCCAAGTCCCCGTTTCCAATTCACCTGATGCCGCAGGAATGCTCACGATTCCTGTAGCGACCCATGGGGAGGAGTTCCAAATGGTGTACGTATGCGGAGATTCTCCGCTGCCAGCGATAGCCATCCGAGCCTGCGTGTCCACGTGACTGCCAATCTGCTCAGCTTCTGCATATTCAATTCTGCTATCCTCATACACCTCTGTGATGGAGGAACCGGGAATGATGTCATGGAACTGGTTGCGCAAAATGATTTTCCAACCCGCAGTCAGAGACTTCGCTTGATACAGATTCCAGTCATTATGCACAATACTTTGCAATGCATTCAGCCATTCTGCTTCGCGGTAAGCCAGCTCAAGCTTGCGGTTCATCCATTTGTTGTACGCCTGACTGGTATACGTTCCGCGGTGATACTCCAGATACAGTTCGCCATCCCATGTATGGATGTACGAATCGGTTTTCTCCACTGTCTCCTGCAGCTTTTCAAAATAATCATCTGCACGTCCTGTCTTAACCTTGGGCAGTCCGGGCAGTTGATCCAGCCGTCGTCTCATCTCCAGCATTTCACGGTTAACTCCGCCTCCGCCGTCTCCGTATCCGTACGACAGCAGCAGATCCTGGTTCATCTCCTTATCGCGGTAGGCATCCCAGATGCCCTTGACCGTCTTCGGAATGATTTTCCCGTTATAGGTATAGAACCATGAACCCGGCTCGGACCAAGGCTCAGGCGTGGTAATGAAGTGGGTCAGCACCTCTGAGCCGTCAATTCCGCGCCAGTGGAATGTATCGAATGGCATGCGGTTGTATTGGTTCCAGCTGATTTTGGTCGTCATGAACGTATGAATGCCGGATTTTTTAAGAATTTGCGGCAGGGACCAGCTATAGCCGAATACATCTGGCAACCAGAGATATCGGCAATCCGTCCCGAATTCTTCTTTGAGAAAACGAGTACCGATCAGCAATTGCCGGACCAGAGATTCGCCCGAAGTCAGGTTGCAGTCAGCCTCCAGCCACATGCCGCCGCCCGCTTCCCAGCGACCTTCAGCGACACGTTCCTTGATGGATTCGTACAGTTCCGGGTAGTCCTCTTTCACATATTCGTACAATTGGGGCTGTGTCTGAAGGAAAACATACTCCGGGAACATCTCCATCAGACGCATGACCGTAGAGAAGGAGCGGGCGCATTTCTCGCGCGTGTGCTTCAACCGCCACAGCCAGGCAACGTCAATATGAGTATGGCCGATACAAGTAACGGTCACATCAGAGGCCTTGTCCATCGCATTCAATCGGGAGCTTAGGTCATCCCTTGCGTCATGCACAGAGGAATAGAAGACATCGGACTTAGGCTGCGACCAGTCAATCAGGCGGAAGGACTGCTGGAGCGCATGAAGCAGCTTTGTGCGTTCCGGTGCATGGGCATCCAGAATGTTGACCGTTTCCAGAATCGCCGACCCTGTAAATACAAGATCATCAACAGCTTCATCCAGCCAGCACAGTTCTGCTTGTCTGAACGTATGCGTCTGGTTGCGGGGCTGACCGCCACCTTCCAGACCGGACCATAAGCGGAAGACCAGCTCGTTGGTGCTGCCTGCGGCAGAGGCTGGAAAGAACACTTCCTTGTGGTTGGAATCTACGCCTTGAAACGGCTTGCCATCCCAGTAGAACAGGGATTCAAACCCGGAATTGTTACCACCCCCGGTATCGCCAAAATCAAACAGTCCGACAATCCGTTTATCTGCCCAGGAGGCAGGGAACTCGACTTTTGTACGCAGCCACAAATAGAGATCTCGACCGGACCAACTTTCTCCTGTATGCATAGGCTTCCAATGGCTATTATCTGCCGGCAGGACCGGGTTGATCTCTTCCCTGCGGTCTTCGCAGGCAAGAAAATGATTTAAAGGCAAACGATTCCGGTAACGGAGCTCGGATAATTCATGAATACGTGCTTGTAGTTTGTTTTCAGTAAGAAACATCGTTAAAAACCCCCAGTTCATTTTATCGGGGAGTGATTCATATATAGAGAGCATCCAAAGCGAGTATGTATTACATAACTTTTATAGGGGAATGCGCCCATTATAGCGCTTCCATTCAATTTTGACAAATCATAATATGGATTACGGGTTCTGAGGGCTGGTGATTGTCGAATTTAACCAAACGGTGATACACTGAGTTGGAAATTGGTCTGGAGGAGGTGTTCAGGCGCGAATGTCCAGGATACGAACCATGTATAAGAACTACTTGAAGAAAAAAATGTTCAACAAAATCCTGCTCTTTTATTCCATGGTGATGGTCCTGTTGTTCATCAGCATATCGGTGTTGGCCTACCGCTATTATGAACAGCGAGTGGTACAGGAACAAATGGATGCCAGTTTGCAGGAGCTGGATATTGTCAGTATCAACCTGAATCAGCAATACGAACGGCTGTATAATGCCGTGCAGCAGATTTATACCGACGCCATGATCGGCGATGATCTGAAGTATTTTTTGACTCATGAATACGAGGATTTTCTCAATTGGCGTCTGAATCAATATGCTTACAGCTACCGTACAGAGCGAGGGAACTTCGATTATCAATTACGTCTGTTGTTAAAGGATGAGGCTTCGATTGCAAATGTCGTGTTATACAGCACGGATCAGGATTTCTTCTATGTGCTTAATCGGGAGACTCAGCACTTTTACTATCATCCCAAGCTGCCTGCAGGGCATCAGGACTGGTTCCAGCGGCTGAGGAGTGCACCTTGGCAATACATGGGCAGCGAACCGCTGTTCGAAGGGAAAATGGCTGATGAGCCTACCCCTTACAGCTACGCGAATGTGCTCAAAGACTCCGTGACATTGAAGCAGTACGGAGCAATTATGTTTGAGCTGAATACAGACCGTATCAAAGGGCTTCTTCGAGATAGACTCGACGGCAAGAACAGTCGGATCATGTTGATGACAGGGGAAGGTCAGGTGATTTTCGATTCGCAAGGCAAGTATGACAACACCGTCTACCCGTACTGGGGGAAGATGAATTTGCCGGAGGATTGGGTGGATCTGGAGGAGCGCTCCAAGGTGCAGCTGCTGAATATCGGGAATACGGGAATGGTCGTGGCTTCTATTATTCCGGAGTCGCAAATCAAACAGAGCCTTCAGGCGATTCGTTTCAGCCTCATTGGGATTGTGATTCTGTGCATCATGATTAGCATCGCGGTGACGTTCACCATCATCCGTCGTTATTCCAAAAAAATTCACAGACTCGTGCTTTACATGCGTCGCTGGCAGGAGGGTGATCTAAGTAAACGTATCGAGATGGAGGGGGAAGATGAGCTGCAGCAGATTTCGCAGAGATTTAATCATATGTGTGATCGGCTGGAGTCTTACATAGAAACGGTATATGTGTCAGAGATCAAGCAAAAGAACGCGCAGCTTGTCGCTTTGCAAGCCCAGATCAATCCCCATTTTTTGTACAATACGCTGGAAAGCATCCGCATGAAAGCCATCAGTTTGGGAGCCAGGGATGTAGGGCAGATGATTTATATTCTCGCCACGATGTTCCGTCATTTGATCAAAAAGCAGACCCATGTAACCTTGGCAGAGGAAATAGAGCTGTGCGGCATGTACCTGGCTTTGGTCCAATATCGGTATGAGGACAAGCTGCAGGTGGAGACGCATATCGAGAATGCAGCGGCGGGAAGCATGGTCGTCAAGTTGCTGGTCCAGCCGATTATTGAGAATTACATTGTGCATGGTTTTCGTACAAATGATGAGGATAACCGGATCTCCATCACAGCCGAAGAAGAGACCGGCGTGATTCACATCCGTGTGAAGGATAACGGAAAGGGGATTTCCGCGGAGAGATTGCTTGAACTGCAACATGGGTTGCATAAGGGCGATGAAGCTGCTGAGACATCTGACCGATCTTTGGGTCTTAAGAACGTGCACGACCGCATACGTCTGAATTATGGCAGTGATTATGGTCTGCACCTGAACAGTGTGGAGGGCGAAGGATGTGAGGTGACCATCAGCATTCCAGTTACAAGGGAGGAAACGGGATGAGAAGTGTAATGTTGGTCGATGATGAGCCGCTTATTGTGAAAGGAATGCAAGCCATCATTGATTGGGATCAGAATAATATGCAAATTGCCGGAACGGCTTGCAATGGGTTGGAAGCGCTAGCAATGATGGACGAGGTTCCTGTCGATCTGATTATTACGGATATCATGATGCCGCAAATGACCGGACTTGAATTGATCCGGGAGACTAAAGCGCGCAATCCATATACTAAATTCATTATTTTGAGCGGTTACGAAGAATTCAAATATGTGCGGGAAGGCATCTCGCTTGGAGTCGAGAACTACCTCCTCAAGCCAGTCAATATGGATGAACTGGAAGCGACCATCAAGCATATGCAGCAGGATTGGGAGCACGAAGAGATGCGCCAGATTCAGATGGATCAGAGCTGGAGGATTCTGCGCAACAATATTTTGCAGCGGTGGGCGAACGAGACCATTGACGCCAAAGAATTCCGTGAGCGTGCGCAGCTGCTTGAGATTCCCATGAATAAGTCCACATATTGTGCGGCTTCTTTGCGAATTGTAGGGGAGGATAAAGGGGAGGATTCCCAGATGTATCTGCCTGGAATTGCTGAGAAGTGTGAGCAGATCGGGAACAAAGACCTCCCGGATGGCTGCGGTATCATCTGTTTCCCCGATCAGGAGGGAGACATCATGCTGCTGTTCATTTCATCAGGTACGGAAAGTAGTGATGAATGGCAGCTCCAGGCACTTAACAAGATGAAGCAAGCGGTTGCTGAGGACACAGGTGCACGTGTATGGGGGATCATCGGTCAATCCGAGTCGACCTATCTGGGTTTTCCGAAGAGCTGTAAGTCTGTCAAGCTGTGGCTTCAGAATCATTTGTTTATGGATTGTAATACCTTTATCATGCAAGTGGAGAACGAAGAACCTACCAATCAGCATCAAGAGAAGCCAGGGCCAGCGATGGAGCAATTCCACAAGCTGCTGCGGGATGGGGAAGGTACAGAGGTGGACCGGTTCATCGACGAATTCTTCAGTGTTGAGGGTAAGGAACTTTGTCTCGCGAGAACACTGTTCTTCAATTCTGCCATCCAGCTTATGCTGGCCGCCAAGGAACTGGAGAAAACGCCTGACTACGGAGACATCTTCGGGCCCCTGTCCAGAATTCATACGCTCAGCAAACTGAAACAATTGGTCAGAAAAGTTGTTCATCACACGCTGGATACATATCATACCGCCGAGAAAACGTACAGCCCGCATATCATGTCTGTGCTGGAGGTGGTGAAAAATCACTATCAAGATGAGCTTTCACTTAAGACGCTCAGCCAGAGGATGGAGCTTCATCCGAACTACCTCGGCCAATTGTTCCAGCAAGAGGTCGGTACCACGTTTTCTGATTATGTGAACCAGTACCGGATCGAGCGTGCCACTCATTTGCTGTTATATTCGGACAAAAAGACGGCAGAAATAGCGGGCGAGGTGGGTTATTGGGACTCCACTTATTTTTACAGACAGTTTAAGAAATATGCTGGCGTTTCTCCTACGGAGCTGCGGTCGATCTACATGAAAAAATAAGCCGGGGGCTCCGGCTGAATGGAGACACTCCCCATGTGGGGGTGTCTTTTTTGTAATGCAATGAATGCACGATCTTTAATTAATCCATCAAATTATTGGTTTTTTCAACTATCTCAAAATTGGTAGCGCTTGCATAATGGAGGTAGGAGTGAACGAGGAAATCCAAAGCAACAAAAGAGCTTAGGTCCAGTGTTGATTATAGGGGATTAATACTGGATGCAGCTAAAGCGATAATGAACGAGATTATAAGGAGGGACAGCCGTGCAGGGCATCTTCAAAAGTCTGATGAAGAACAAGGCGTTTCTTCTGCTGGTACTGCCGGGAGCAGCTTGGTTTATCATTTTTGCCTATTTGCCAATGTTCGGAACGATTATTGCTTTTAAGGACTTCCGGATTCATCCGGGCGGATTTCTTGAAAGCGTTCTAAAAAGCGAATGGGTCGGGTTCAAAAACTTTGAGTTTCTGTTCTCCACCAGTGACGCCTATATCATCACACGTAATACCATTCTGTATAACCTGGGTCTGATCTTTCTCGGGTTGGTGCTCGCGGTGACGCTTGCGATCATCATGAACGAACTGCTGAACAAACGGCTGGCGAAGATCTACCAGACCGCAATGTTTATGCCTTATTTCCTGTCATGGGTTATTATCAGTTATTTCGTCTTCTCGTTTCTGAGTGTAGAAAAGGGTGTGTTCAACCAGATCATTACCTATTTTGGTGGAGATCCGGTTAGTTGGTACAGTGAGACAGGGTATTGGCCGTATTTTCTCATTCTGCTCGGCCTGTGGAAAGGTGCAGGTTATGGCAGTGTAGTTTATCTGGCGGCAATCGCAGGTATCGACCGTTCTTATTATGAGGCAGCGATGATCGACGGCGCCACGAAGTGGAAACAGATCCGGTACATTACGCTGCCACTGCTCCGCCCACTGATGATCATCCTCACCATTCTGGCGATCGGCGGGATCTTCCGTTCCGACTTTGGACTATTCTATCAGGTTCCGCGGGATTCTGGTGCGCTGTATCCGGTCACCAATGTCATCGACACGTTTGTATACCGCGGCTTGACCATTATGGGTGATACAGGAATGAGTACAGCTACAGGATTGTATCAATCGGTTGTCGGTTTGATTCTTGTCCTGCTGGCAAACTATGCTGTGCGTAAAATTGAAAAGGATTATGCCGTATTCTAGGCTTGCGGCAAGGGGGTGCTGTCCATGAGTAATTTAAGCGAACCGGTAAAGCGGGCATCTGCCCATGCGAAGAGGACCAGACAGAAATCGAAAGATTTGAATGCCATTTCGCCTTTATCCAATGTGATTTTTAATATAGCTATCGGTCTTTTTGCCTTATCTTGTATCTTTCCGTTTCTGTTCATCGTTATCATCTCATTTACCGATGAGAAGACGCTGGCGATCAATGGATTTAAGTTATTCCCTGAAGTCTGGACGCTGGATGCCTACCGATTCCTTATGGAATCCGGGCAGCAGATGGCCCAATCGTTTGGGGTTACCTTAACGGTGACGGTTGTTGGAACCGCGCTCACACTGTATTTGGTCACGACGTATGCGTACGCCATCTCGCGCAAAAATTTTGCTCAGCGTCGGTTTTTCAGCTTTTTGGCCTTCTTCACCATGCTATTTTCCGGCGGTCTCGTTCCCAGTTACATAGTGGTTACGCAGGTGCTGCACTTGCGGGATTCAATCTGGGCGCTGATCCTGCCGTCAATCATGAACGCTTTTTACATTATCGTTATGCGTACATTTTTCACGACCACTGTGCCGGATGCGGTTATTGAATCGGCCAAAATCGACGGAGCTACTGAATTCGGTATCTATACGCGCATCGTACTGCCGATTTCGTTACCGGGCATTGCGACTATTGGATTGTTCAGTACGTTAGGATTCTGGAATGACTGGTTCAATGCGCTGCTCTATATCGACAATGCGAATTTGATTCCACTCCAGACATTGCTGATTCGAATACAGAACAATATGGATTTTGTTGTGCAAAACAGCAGCCGGGTCGTGTCCTATGACATTGCCTCGACACTGCCAACGGAGACCGTCCGCATGGCAATGGTTGTCTTGGCTACACTGCCGGTTGCGCTGGCGTATCCGTTTTTCCAAAAGTATTTTATACAAGGCCTGACCATCGGTTCGGTCAAAGAATAAGTCTGGTTGTGCCTGCCCTCAAAGGGCAGTAACAATAACATTGATAAGGGGGATACACATGAAGACAAGAAAAATCGCTCTGCTCATGGTTACTTTACTGCTTGCTTTTTCTACTGTTCTAGCAGGCTGCAGTGGCAGTAATACCAATGATACAAGCGGAAATGCGGCATCCGGGGGAGAATCCGGCGATAAGGACACAGTGAAGCTCAAAGTATATCTGATTGGTGGTCCACAGCGCGATCTGCCAATGGTACAGGAAGAAATGAACAAATACTTAATGGAGAAAATAAATACAACCGTCGACATCACGATGATTGACTGGGGTGATTATTCCAAACGTATGCCAGTCATTACCGCTTCGGGCGAAAATTATGATATCGCTTTCACCTCTTCCTGGGCTTATGACTATCTGCCAAATGCCACCAGAGGAGCCTTCCTGCCAATCAATGATCTGTTGGATAAGTATGGTCAGGGCATTAAAGAGCAGCTTGATCCACGATTCCTCACAGGATCGCAGATTGATGGCCAAAACTATGCCGTGCCAGTTAATAAAGAGTTGGCTTCGCAATGGGTATGGCGGTTCAACAAGCAGTACGTTGATAAATACAACATGGACATCAGCAAGATTCGTACATTAGAAGATCTGGAGCCTTACCTGCAGCAAATCAAGGACAATGAACCAGCAGACATTACTCCGCTGGCTGTTCCGAAGGGCTTTAAGCCTTATCTGGCGTTCGACTTCCTGCTCGGTGACGAATTCCCGGTTGGTATCAACATGAATGGAGACACCGGTAAATACGTTAATGTGTTGGAATCTGAAGAGCTGAAAAGCTCATTGAAAACCATCCGTAAATACTATCAGGCTGGTTATCTGCGCAAGGATGTAGCGACACTGGAAGGCATCGACAACATCAAAACAGGCAAATGGTTTGTTGACCGTGAACAGACACAGCCGTACGCCGAACTGGGATGGTCCAGAAGTGCGGGCTATGATATCGTGACTACACCGATGCAGGATCCGGTTATTTTCACTGGCTCAGCAACAGGCGCTATGCATGCAATTTCGGCGAACTCCAAGAACCCGGAACGGGCTATGATGTTCCTGAACTTGCTCAATACCGATCCATATCTGCGTAACCTGATCAACTACGGTATTGAAGGAACACATTACAACAAGATTTCGGATAATGTCATAGAGGATCTGCCAGCGATGAAGGACGGATTCCAGATGCCCGGTTTTGCTCTGGGTAACCTGTTCTTGACCTACATGCACAAGGAAGATCCAGCCGATAAGTGGGAAGCGTTCAAGGAATTCAACAATTCCGCGAAAGTTGCCCCGAGCTTTGGCTTCAACTTCAATCCTGATCCGGTGAAGACGGAAGTGGCTTCCATCTCCGCCATCGTGAAGGAATTCTACCCATCCATCATGACGGGAGCTGTTGACCCGGATGAGCATCTGCCGAAAGCGATCGAGAAGTTGAAAGCGGCAGGTCTGGATAAAGTGATTGCGGAAGCGCAAAAGCAGTACGACGAATGGAAAGCTGCAAATCAAAAATAACCTGAATTATAAAGTAGACATGGAAACGTCTGTCCTGGTTTGACGGGCGTTTCTTTTTTTACCCTGATTGGATTGCCAAAAATGGATTGGAGGGTATGGCATGAAAAAACTTGGTGCGAGTCTCATATTTGTAGTATTGGTATGCGCTGTTCTTTCCTCAGCGGCCTTGGCGAAGCAACCTTATTCATCCTATTGGCTGCCTGAACAATTGCTTAACTGGAATCCAGCTTCCGACCCGGATGCGGCCTTCAACCGGAGCACTATTCCACTCCAAAGCCGATTCACAGGAGAGGCAGTTAACCCGAACGCAACGAAAGATCCCAAAGTGATGGCCTTGTCTGCACTGAACCAGGGAACCAGCGGCGTTCCATCACAGGGATCGGATACATTTTCTGCAAATACGTTCTCTTACTGGCAGTATGTCGACAAGCTCGTATATTGGGGTGGCTCGGCGGGTGAAGGTATTATTGTGCCGCCAAGCGCTGACACGATTGATGCGGCACACCGGAACGGAGTGCCAATCATGGGCACAGTGTTCTTCCCGCCATCCGTATACGGTGGAAAATATGAGTGGGTGAAGCAAATGCTTCAGCAGAACAGCGACGGCTCCTTCCCGGCTGCGGATAAACTGATAGAGGTGGCAGAGTATTACGGTTTTGACGGTTGGTTTATCAACCAGGAGACTGAAGGTGGAACAGCCACTGACGCACAGTTAATGAAGACATTCCTCCGTTATCTTCAAGATCATAAGCCCGCGGGTATGGAGATCATCTGGTATGATTCCATGACGAAGGAAGGCAATATTTCATGGCAAAATGCGCTGACGGACCGGAATGCGATGTTCCTTCAGGATAACGGGAACAAGGTATCGGACAGCATGTTCCTGAATTTCTGGTGGAATGATCTTGGCAGTTCTGCGGCCAAAGCCAAAAGCCTGGGCAGATCGCCATTTGAACTGTTCGCAGGTATTGATGTGGAAGCAAAAGGATACGATACCAGTCTGAAATGGAATTTGCTGTTTCCTGAGGGGAAACCGGCTGTAACTTCCCTCGGCATTTATCGACCGGATTGGTCGTACAACAGCGCGGACAGCATGACCGATTTCTTTGATCGTGAAAATAAATTCTGGGTAGGGCAGAACGGCAACCCGGCAAATACGGCGACAAGCCAGGCCTGGAAAGGGATTGCGAACAATGTGGTTGAATCATCGCCGGTGGACCAACTGCCATTCACGACCAACTTCAACACGGGCAGTGGCGAGAAATTCTATGTGGGATGGCACGCAGGTGCGGGAGACTGGATGGAATAATCGCAGTTTGCAGGACGTACTTCCGACATGGCGCTGGCTGACAGAGAGTAAAGGTAACGCACTTACGCCGTCCCTGGATTGGTCGGATGCCTACTATGGGGGCAGTTCCCTCAAGGTATCGGGTACGCTAAGTTCGGCGAATGCCACCCATCTGAAGCTGTATCAAACCGATCTGAAGATTGAGCCAGCTACCAAGCTGTCGATCACGTACAAAACGCAGAACAAGCCGAGCATGAAGGTTGGCCTGGCTTTTGCAGACCGTCCTGACCAGTTCGTCTTTCTGGATGTAAAAGACAAAAAGGCATCGGGGTGGACGACGGACATCTTGAATCTGACGCCTTACAAAGGAAAGCGGATTGTGGCATTGTCTCTGCATTTTGACAGCAAGGAAATCATATCGGATTATGACATCCATATTGGTCAGATATCCATTCGGAACAATTCTAATCCAGTGAAGCAACTTGAAGCAGTTCAAGAATTGAATGTCATCCAATCCGATTTCCGCGGGGGTATATACGGTGATGCCAGATTGCAGTGGAAAGCACTGGATGAGGAAGTTCAGCAGTATGAGATTTACCGTGTTCTGCCCGACGGCAAAGAGACTTGGGTGGGTGCGACCACCAATAACGTCTTCTATGTGCCTGAGATGAAGAGAATCAACGCGGAACAGGCAACTATACTGAAAGTCGTGGCAGTGAATGCAAAATATGAGCGAGGCCAAGCTGCAAGCGTGACCATCCAGTGGCCAGCGTATCCGAAGCCGGAAGCAGGATTCAAGGCCGATGCAACACTTATCACACCTGGCCAGCAAGTGCATTTCACTGATCTCTCTTCCGAGGTGACGGAAGGCTGGTCTTGGACTTTTGAGAATGGCAGTCCGGCTGTCAGCACGGAGCAAAATCCAGTGGTAACGTATGACAAGGAAGGCACGTACAATGTGACGCTTACAGCTACCAACAGTTCGGGGCAGGATACCGTAACGAAGCAAGCTTTGATCACCGTAAGCAAGGGTGCTTCCGGGATCAAAAATGTCGCACTTGGCAAAACGGCCACTGCCGACCATGCCTGTGGACCTGCTGAAGGTGCGGGAAAGGCAATTGACGGCAAGATGACGGACAACAGCAAGTGGTGCGCACTGGGTAACCAGCCGCATTGGCTGCAAGTTGATCTTGGCAAAGAACATCAGATCAGCGGTTTTGTCATCAAACATGCGGAGAGCGGTGGGGAATGGTCTGGTTTTAATACAAGCGACTATTCGATCCAGGTCAGTGCTGATGGCGTGAATTGGTCAGATGTAGTTCATGTACAGGGGAACGCCGCAGCCGAAACCTCGGATGCAATTGCGCTGGTCAAGGCTCGTTATGTGAAGCTGAATGTGCTGAAACCTACGCAGGGCGGTGATACCGCAGCCCGAATCTATGAATTTGAGGTTCATGGGTTGCAGCCGTAGTTGGCGGTTAAGAAGTGACAAGTGTAGCTGTGAAATTAGCAAAAAAGGAACCATGCGGCCAATCCGGTTTCAATGACGGCTGGCTATCCCTGAAGTAGCCAGTCATCTAATGAATGTACCGCATTGCATCAGATTACGACTGAATATAATTGATTATGAGACTCACAGATCATTGGATCTCGTGAGTCTTTTTACATTTATGCTTGATTCGCTTGCAAAGGTTATCAAATCGTTGTTTTAGATAAAAAATCGGTTTTGCAATCAAAGACAATGCGAATGAAAAGTCTTATATTGTAGTTAAAAAGATAAGAAAGGAGTGAAGGTGATGAAGAATAGAAAGATCATGTTTGCTCGTCCGCTGCAAGTGGAAACGGTAGAAGAGGATTTTATTTTGCCAGCCCTAGGGGAGAAGGAAGTATTGGTTAAATTAATCTATTCCCTCATCAGTCCGGGGACGGAGCTGGCCATGTTATCGGGAAAAGAAGAGTGGGCCAAGCTTCCCGTATGTCCGGGGTATGCAAGTGTAAGTGAAGTGATCGAGGTGGGACAGGGTGTACGCCATGTTCAGCCCGGGGACGCTGTGTTTCATTATGGTCAACATGCTGAATATCAAGTGGTATCCACAGATCATGTTTTCATCAAGGTACCTGAGCACTTGGATTTGAAGTGGGTTCCCTTCACCCGTATGGTAACCGTGGCATTCACCTCAGTTCGTGTATCCAATATTGAACTTGGGGACGTTGTGGGGGTGACGGGGCTTGGACTTGTAGGGAATTTGGCTGCTCAATTGGCACGCCTTCAAGGTGCAACTGTGATTGGCGTGGACCTGTCACCGGAACGAATTCGAACTGCCCAGACATGTGGGGTTGACTATACGCTTCATGGCGGAGAAGATAAAGTAAAAGAAAAGATACATGCCATAACGAATGGAGCAGGTGTATCCACTCATATTGAGGCGACGGGTGTACCCAGTGTAGGTGTTCAAAGTCTGGAGTGGATCGGGAAGCTGGGAGAGATTATTTTCCTCGGCAGTCCACGAGGCGAATATAACACGGATGTCACTGATATATTGAATTACTGCCACCTGTATGGACGAGGCTGCATTACGTTTAAGGGGGCACATGAATGGCGCTTCCCGGTTGAGCCGAACGAATTCGTTAAGCATTCTCTGGTGAGAAATTCGAACATTGTATTTGAACTGATGTTAAAGAACAAGCTGCATATCGAACCATTGATCAGTCATGTGATGAAGCCGGATCAAGCACAAGAAGCATACGAGGGACTGAGATTGAATAAAGACCAGTATAACGGTGTACTGTTTGACTGGTCCTAGGAGGAGATTGGGATGATTAGAGGGTTAACAAGAGCAGGCTTAGGGAACATCGAGTCCAATGAACAATATATTACAAACGCTGCAACATACGGATTTCAGTCTGTAGATTTGAATCCGCTCTCATTGATTGAAGAGGTTGGCAAGGAAAAGGCTATACATCTGTTGGAGAGCAATCAGGTGATCATCGGTTCATCCGATCTGACCGTAGACTGGAGAACCACAGATGAACAGTTTCGTGATGGACTTCAATCGCTGGTTCAAATGGCAGAAGCCTCTGCTGCATTGAACTGTTACAGCTGTTGCACCTATATTTTACCTTCCACAGATCAGCCAGCAGCATCATTTATGGCGGCAGCTACCAAACGATTGAGATTGTGTGCAGATATTCTGGACGCCTATGGCATTCGACTGGGCCTGGAGTTTGTGGGTTGCCATCATCTGCGCACTCAATGGAAGAATCCATTTATTTGGAGTGTGGAGGATACGCTTGACTGGATCGAAACAATTCATGCTCCGAATGTTGGTTTATTGGTGGATTCCTATCATTGGCATACGAATGGATTAAAGATCGAAGAGGTGTTGGATCTTAAGAAGGAACAGATTGTCCATGTTCATATCAATGATGCTTATGATCTGCCCATTGAAGAATTGCTGGATCATGAGCGTTTATACCCTGGCGAGGGAGTAATCGATTTGCAGGGGTTCTTGAAGAACCTGAAGGCGATTGGATACAATGGCGTCGTATCTCAAGAGGTGCTGGCACCAACGCCAACCGTCGATTCAAGTGAATTGTTTGCCAAGTCCAAAGCAGGCTTCGATAAAGTGTTTGCGACAATATAACCGGATCAGTGAGAAGGCAGTTGGGAGGAATACATGTGTATGAGCCATGGATGAATAGCATTTCGCCATTCGTAAGAGCGGCAAGAGTGACGGAATCATTTTCTTTGGCAGGGGAATGGATAGACCACGATCATGTGTATACATACATCGAACAAGGGGAAGCGGAGTTCTTCTTGAGTGGTGTGAAATACCAGGTCAAAGAAGGCGATATTGTGCTGATGCATCCATTCATGTCTCATATCATTCGGTCCACCTCCCAGCAGCCATTGATTCAGTATATTTTTCATTTTGATCTGTATTATGAGGAAGAGCGCAGTTTATTGAAGAATACGAGTGCAGCGCATAGTGAAAGACCCGATCTGGAAGATAGGGAAATGAAGCTGGCTTCCATACGCCCAATCTCTCATTTGCAGCTAGCCGATCGAATCGAATGGAAAAAGAGATTTGCGCTTATGCATAAGGAGTTTCAGGAGCAGCGGGGAGGATCTTCGTTAATTACGAAATCCATATGTTTGGAGATGCTACATCTCTTTTTCAAAAATCAATCCGAAGATCACGACCAAGAGGGGAATATGACCAAGGGGTGGGCATTCATTGAAAAGTCGATTCGTTATATTCATGAATGCTACGCCGACCCTCAATTAAATAATACTGCCATCAGCAGACATGTTGGTGTATCGACGAACCATTTATCGCATTTGTTCAAAAGCAAGCTGGGGATTACCCTTCACAAATATGTGACACATATCAGAATAGAGCAGTCCCAGAAAAGAATTATTGAAGGAACACATAATTTAACCCGGATTGCCGAGGAGGTTGGCTTTTCGAGTATTCATCTGTTCAGTCGGTCTTTCAAGGCTGCTGTAGGTATCACCCCCAGTAAATATGCAGCGATGAAGTCGAGGGTAGAGTAAACTCAGTAAAGTTCAGCAAAGTTCATGCGTCCGTATGACAGCAATAACGATCATAAAAAATGGCCCATACATCAGGTATGGGCCATTGGTGTTTCACGGGGCATAGGATTGAAGTAGTCGCTGAAGCGCACGTCGAACATCCCCTTGATAATGCCCCCCATGGTAGCAAATGAGCTTATCGATCTCATATCCAAGCAAGCGTTGTACAGAGCGAACCGCTTCCTTCATGTCCAGTGTATGCTGGGGATTGGCGATTCCGAGCTCCCCATTGTTCTCAATGACCACAGCATCACCAGCTATCAGGGTACGACTTGAGGGAAGGGAAATGGAAATGTGCCCTGGTGTATGACCAGGTGTGTGTATAATCTCCATACCTTCACACCATGGCAGTAGTTCATGATCATGAACCGTCTGATCAACCGGACTTGGTTCAATCATTTCCAACGTACAGATGAATTCCTTCGCTGCGGGCTGTGCTTTTTCAGGCAAAAGGCTAAGTGTCGCTAGCGCTTGCTCCAGCCGCAATGAGGTTCTCGTGCCATCAATATATGGAGCTTCCTGTTCATGCGCGATAATCCGGATATCGGGATGGGTTCGCTTGATCTCTGCGAGAGAGCCTACATGATCCAGATCATGATGGGTAATGATGAGGCCAGTTAGATTGGACAACGACAACTCATGTCTATTCAATGCTTTTTCAATATGTGGAATGAAGCCGGCGTAACCGCAATCTACCAGAAAGGCATGCCGTTGATCACCAATCAGGGCAGGTGAAATAACCTGTGGTATCCCGTTGTATTCAAATTCGATACTTAGTGGTGTAACGTAAAAACTCATGAAGTAAAGGCACCTCCTGATTTGAATCCTTCAGGAACAGATTACCGTATGCTCTTAACAACGAGCAAGGACATACATGATACAACATTATTATTGTCCGTGTTTATGCTGGAGAAGGATACGGCGAATACTGCGCTCTGTCAGGTAGTACTGCTGTGCCAGAAGACGAACAGAAATTCCGGAATGATGAGCCTCAGCAATCGCCTTATTGCGTTTTTGCAACATGGCTCTCGAACCGGAACATGCTCCCCATGGTTTCTTATATTCTTCCTGGACCGGGATATACAAATAGGTTCCCTGAATATATTGTTGAATGCGCTGCACCAGTTCTGGTGGTAGTACATAGTCTGCATTTTTGTATTTCATCTGATTTTGCTCCTATCTATATAACGTAATGGATATATAGAGGGGCAAAGCTCTTACCTTCAATGCTGTTAGAAAAGGCTCCAGGCAAATATGGAAAGAGGGCTCTGCCCAGAGCCGGATGCATCGATTCGAACCATCCCATCAGCTCCTTTCTTAAGTTCAGGATGATGTGCAGATGAACATGATATACATTTAAAATTGGCATTGTATTACACTGGAAGGGAACAGTCAACCGAATGTATCTTGACCTTGCTTTGGAGATTGTGTTGTAGTTGCTAACTAAACATAAAAGATATATAGTATATTTAGAAAAAAAGTTAGGATGAATGCAATGGCATACTCTACAGCCTTATCACAGGGAATCTCCATTCTGCTCTACGTTCACACGTACACCGAGAAGAACTGTCTTAACTATCTATCGACCAAAGTGATATCGGAGCAGCTAAATATTCCGGTTCCTACGACGGTAAAAGTCATTCGCAACCTGAATAACGCCAAACTGACAATGGCCAAAGAAGGGGCGAAAGGCGGCATATTGCTTGCTCAGCCGTTATCGGAAATCACGATGTTGGACGTATTCCTGGCGGTTGAACCTGGCAAAGACTTGTTTAAAATTCATACCGATGTAACACTCCAGGGACAGGACGTGGATGACGTGAAACAAAAGGTCATTCATCATCTTGAAGGTGCGGAGATCGCCATGCAGAATTATTTAAAAGACATACGGTTAACCGATCTGCTTCATGAAGAAAAAAAGGGTTAACCTCTTTTTTTGGCTTTAACTAGATATAATATATATCAAGTATATTCCGTTTTGAGAGGAGTAGTTAAAATGAATTTGCATACCAAAGTGATTGAAGCCAATAACGGGGTTCCCATTCCCCAACTGGGTTTTGGGGTTTACAAAATAACGAAAGAAGCAGAATTTACAACAGCGACTCGTGAGGCCATTCAAGTCGGGTACCGGCATTTTGATACTGCCAGAATCTATGGAAATGAGAAAGCGCTGGGAGCAGAGATCCGGCATAGTCAGATTCCGCGCGAGCAATTTTTCATCACGTCGAAAGTCTGGAATACGGATCATGGTTATGAAGCGACCAAAAAAGCTTTCCAGAAAACGATAAACAAGCTGGGGGTCGACTACCTCGACATGTATTTAATCCATTTTGCCTCGCCAAAGTATATCGAATCGTGGAAAGCCATGGAGGAATTATACGAGGAAGGCAGGATCAAAGTCATTGGGGTCGCGAACTTTGAGATTCAGCATCTGGAAGAATTAAGGAAGCACGCGAAAATCTTGCCGATGATCAACCAGATCGAGACGCACCCGGAATTTCCTCAGAACGAACTACGAGCCTATATGGACAAACATCAGATTTTACATGAGGCATGGGGTCCGTTGGGACAGGGGAATAAAGTGTTATTGCAGCATCCCATATTGAAGGAAATCGCTGATCATCACCATAAGACGGTGGCTCAAGTGATTTTGCGTTGGCATCTGGAACGAGGTGTTATTCTGATTCCCAAATCATCCAATCCAAAGCGGATCAGAGAGAATAGTGAAATCTTTGATTTTGAGCTGTCCGCTGAGGAAATGGAGAAGATCAGCCGTCTGAACTCGGGTAAGAGGTATTCTATCCATCCGACAGGTTATATTGTGAATCCGATTTTTAATACATTGATGAAACTTTTTATTCGGTAGAACGAAGGATCCGTTGCATTGGCATATCTAATTTTATATGAATGAAACAATTGCGATAGGGATTAACGGGTGTATCCGTTAATTCCTTCGTTTTTTTTGAGGAAAAAGGTCTTTTGCACCCTACTCTGTTGGTTCTTAGGTGTTCAGTGATTGTTAAGAACTGCTTGCTATATTGGTACAGAACGTTATCAGAAACCTAAGGAGGAGACCATTTGAGTTTACACACTAAAAAGGGTGCGAGAGTCAAAAGAACACGATGGAGTATGCTTGCTCTTGTCATTACATTACTCACAAGCGTGGGTTTTCCAGCTTCATCGGCTCTGGCTGCAACAGAGCCCGTTTCATTAAACAGACCTACAGATATCGAGTTCTATAAGACGGCTAATGGTGAAACAGAGTTGCTGATTGCAGACACTGGAAACAATCGGGTTATTCGGTCTACACCGGAAGGCAAGGTACTATCGACGATAGAGGTCAACCAGGTGACGGCGGTTACGATGGGGAACGATGGGCTGATCTACGCTGCTGAATCCGGAGCAGCCGCAAAAGTACATATTTTTAATCAGGATGGTACTGTGAACGGACAGCCTATAGACGTTATGCGTAAATTTTCGTTGTATCCGCATCCAGATGAGGATAAGCAGCCTTACATTCGAAACTTAATTCGATATAAGCAGGGCGATTATGAAAGACTGTACGTTTTCTTCAACGTGTATAGAGAAATGAATAATGCTCCAGCGAGATATGGCACATTGGCCAACTTCGCTTTGGGACACGAAGGATGGGGAGGTTTGAGTGGCGCATTCTCAGAATACTCTGGCGCAACCCAGGGAACTGGAGATCAGGTATGGTATACCAATGGGCAGGGAGCGATGCTTTACCCCGTAACAAGTATACTGAATTCAACAGATAAACTCGGAGACTTGACACTGGATCCAGTAAACAAACGTGTATACGTTGTGAGCGAGAACCAGATCATGCAGAGTGGCTACGAGGGCTTTGTATCTCCTGAACGTCCTGTCCTGAGTACGTGGGCGAGTGGAAACGAGACATATCCGATTGACCTCACTAATCAGATTGTCTTCGGACCGGAAGGCGAATTGTATATGGCTGATACGGCGAGAGACCGAATCGTTGTATTCAGTGCAGATGGCAGCTCTGCCCGTATCTTGGGACTAACGCTGGATATCACCCCCAAACCTGTTGTAGGCACGTTTAACAAAACGGTAAAACAGGGGCTCCCGGTATCCTTTACATCTACGGATTTTACCAGTAACTATGCCGACCCAGAGAACCGGTCTATGACGGATATTCGCATCGCCTCCCTGCCTGACAGCGGTAAATTACAACTGAATGGTACAGACGTTGTGAAGAATCAGGTGGTTCCTGTCGCAGAGTTGAACACATTGGCCTTCGTTCCTTCTTCGGCTTTTACAGGGATCAAGACAACGTTCGGCTGGCAGGCCAAGAATGGAGCTGTGTTTTCGGATAGCGTGGAGGTAACGATCATGCTGCGTATTAAAGGGGATGCGAATGGAGACGGTGTGATTACACCTGCCGATGCCTTATTGGTGAATAAATATATCAAAGGTTTAATCACGTTAACACCGAGTCAGATTGAAGCGTTGGACATGAATGATGATGGTGTACTGGATGCCGAAGATTCAGCCCTGATTATGGGCGTTTACTTGGGGATTAATTCATATAATTAGAAGGGAGTGACTATCTTGCCAAACAATAAGGGACATTTCATTTCTGTAAAATCCAAACGATTCATGAAGGCGCTTCTGGCTGTGCTGCTCTTGGTTTCCATGAGCTTTTCGTGGCTTCCTCAAGCACATGCCAGTGTAGATCCTGTAATTCATATCGGAGAAGTATCTGGTAAACCAGGAGACATCGTCGAAGTGCCTGTATCCTATGATTCAAAAGGCTCAGAATTTTCTTTTTATCACTCTGAATTGTCCTTTGCCTATGATTCGGCTGTGCTTGAACTCGTTGAAGGGGACAAGGTTGTAAACCGCCAAGCTTATGAGAATTATCAGGGAGTCAGCCTAACTGAAGATACGTCTGCTCCAGGATATATATCAGTGATAATGACGACGCAAAATTTCATTCAGGAATCCACGGCGCTGTATTCCCTTCATTTTAAAATTAAGGAGAGTGCGGCTATCGGTCAAAGTTCAGTAGCTCTTCATGCGGGCGCACTGGTAGAGGAATTTGATCCGTTTCAGGTGACTGGGGAAAATGGGCAAGTTACTGTGCTGGCCGATGTGAAACCGGTGGGGAGTGTTGTTGTCTACATTGGATCAGAAGAAGGAAAAGCAGGTGACAAGGTAACGCTAACTGTCGACACGGTGGCGCTTTCTCAACCGATTGGCTCTTACGGGGTACGTCTGAAGTTCAACCCGGCAGCCTTACAGGTGACTGATGTTACAGGCAGTCCGGGAATACGACATCATGCGAATAATGAGACAGGATCGCTTATCGTGGGCTGGAGTGATGAAAATGGAGGACTGAGTCCTATCCCGGCGTTCGAGACCTACCAGACGTTGTTCAAAATTGAATTCACGATTTCCTCCAATGCTGTTGCAGGCGAGTATCCGGTGGAGTTCGTCAACGAGACGCTACTAGAACACTTCACGGTGACGGATACCGATGGAATTGAAATGCATAAACAGGCAATATCAGGCGATATCACGGTCGTTGGTGAGCCAACAACACCAACAACGCCAACAACGCCAACAACACCATCCAATCCGGGTTCGTCCGGTTCAGGAAGTTCATCCGGTGGTTCGACGCCAACCTCACCGTCTGCAAGCACTTCCGAGAAGATTACGCTAAATGTGACCAATGAACGGAATGCAAATGTAGTTGTTTCTACAACGATCATCGAAAGAACAACAGGGGCAGATGGACGTAAAAAGGATGTGGTGAATCTGACAGCCGAGCAGACTTCTCGTGCGATTGAGAGCTTGAAGAAGGCCGGTTCGAATATTGCCCGGATCATGATTCCGGATGAGAAGGACGAGGTATCCGAACTGAATGTGAAGCTGCCAGCCAAGTCTACTTCACTGATGGCAGATGAGAAGATGAATCTGTATATTGAAACGGATAACGCTTCCCTTCAACTTCCGGCGAATTCTTTAAAGGGACTGGGCTCCGATATATTCTTCCACCTTGTTCCGATTAAGGATGCCGCAGGGCGTGAAGCGGTGGAACAGCGTATCCAGAAAGATCCATTAATCATCAAAGCATCAACAGATCCTGCCGACTTCCGCTTGGTAGGACGTCCAATGACGATTGAGACGAATATAAGCAGTCGTCCAGTGATGGTTGTGCTTCCGGTCAGAGATAAGAACCTGACGCAGAAGGAACTGGACAAGCTGCAAGTATTTATCGAACATAGCGATGGGACAAAGGAACTCGTTAAGGGTAAAATCGTTAAGTTTAATGGAACAGATCAACCAGGAATTGAGTTTGAAGTCACCAAGTTCAGCACATTTTCCATTATTTTGATGAATGGGGGCCAGTCATCAGCCTACATTCAAGGATTTGCGGACGGCACGTTCAGACCGAATCAAGCGGTTCAGCGTGCTGAAATGGCTGCCTTATTATCTCGAATACTGCCGTCTGGCAGCGACGAGGCTGCGCACAATAGATCATATCGGGATATGCCGGTTGCGGAATGGGCACGCGAAGCGATTACAAAGGCTACTGCAGCAGGTTACATGCGTGGCGATGCTGCCGGGGATTTCATGCCAGGGCGTTCCATTACACGAGCCGAGATGGCTGTCATTATTGAACGGATTTTGAAAACTCAGGAAGCAACTGCAGAAACAACGGCTGTGCCAAACGAAGCTGCTGATCTTACACAGCACTGGGCACGCGAAGCAGTTCAGCGTGTATTGGCAGCAGGCATCATGAGTGTGTCGCAAGATGGGGCATTCCGTCCAAACGATGCTGTGACACGAGCAGAGGCCGTTACATTGCTGAATCGTCTGGTTCATATCGAACCTGATCTGTCCAGTACATCCATGTGGAAGGATGTATCTGTTGGTCATTGGGCTCACGGCGCAATCCAGGCTGCATCCCAAAATTAGAATGTTTATTGCTGATGCTGCTTTGTTCCTATCCTGCGCTAGGGACGAGCAGCATCAGATGAACTCCAGAGGCATCTGCGGATGCCTTTTTTTCATCGTTATATCGTAGCCTGGGAAAAGGATGGACAGGGTCAAGCGTGAGTGCGAAAATAACGCTATATTGAGTGGTAGCTGCTACGGAAGAAGGAGAGATGACTGTCATCAGAAAGGATCGGTTTTTGTTAGGGGTTGGATTAATGACAATGCTGCTCGCACTCGTGGTTGTGTTGCAGATCGGGGGTGGACGAGGGGCGCCTGTTGCCAAGCAGGGGACTCTGGAGTTGGCAGACTTCTCATGGACAAGCCATACCATTATTCCACTGGATGGAGAATGGGAATTCTATCCTGAGCAGCTGCTCTCACCACAGCAGATCCATCTAACGCGTATCAAGCCCATCATGATGCAAGTGCCTGGGAACTGGGATGAGGATGTGATTAATCAAGGCTATCCAATGAGCGGGAAGGGATATGGGACCTATCGCCTGATTGTGCGGAATTTGCCTCAGGGGGAGCAGCTGGCAATTGCCAAACGATATGTTCGATTCGCGGATGCGATGTATCTGGATGGGCAGCAGATGAGCCGATCAGGGCTTCCGAGCACGTCTGCGGCATCCTATATACCACGCAATGAGCCATATACGATTTATTTTCATACGAAACAAGCAGAGCTCGAAATTGTGTTACAGGTAGCTAATTTTGATTTTCGCAGCGGTGGCATCTACAACTCGATTGAACTGGGGTATGCCAGTCAGATTGAAAGAAGAACGATGATTCAGTCTGGACTGGAGCTGTTCATCATGGGGATTGTAGTCATCTTTGGTTTGCTGTTTTTCTATCTCTATCTTCGTCTGCATCGTGATCGCATTCAGTTGCTTTACGCGCTATTTTTCTTGGGTTTTGCCGTCATTGTGGTGACGAATGGGGAGCGTCTGTTATTACAGCTTGCGCCGGGAATTCCCTTTGAGTTCGCCTTTAAAATGAAATATGCAGCGGTATATGGTGTATCCGTCATTGTTAGCATGATTACATGGAAACTGGCCCCTGGGCTGGGGCAAACGATCAGAAGATGGCTGCAGCTGCCAAGTGTTCTGCTTGCTCTATACGTCGCCCTGATCATGATATCTCCATTTCGAGTGTATTCCTCCATTCAGGAAGGCATGTATATCGTTAACCTGTTGTCTTATGCTGTAGCCTTTGCTGTCATTCTGCATCACTATGTTCTGAAGAAATATGAGAGCAAGAGTCGTTCCCAGTTACAACTTCTCATCACATGTATCTGGCTTATGCTTGTAAATTACGTTCTTGGCATCCTCGTAACGTGGTATCCGGTGAGTCAGATTCTACTTAATTGTACAACATTAGTAATTTTGAGTGTCTTCGCCGTGCTCCTGATCTATCAATATGTCGGAGCTTATGATGCAATGCAGCGGCTTACGCAACAGCTTCAATTATCGGACAAGGTAAAGGATGAGTTTTTGCTGCTGACATCGCATGAACTGAACTCTCCGCTTCACAGCATCATTCATTTATCCCGTTCTCTTCTAGGAACGTCGTTGAGACGCACGAATGAGACCGAAATTCGAAGTAAGCTTCAACTCATACGCAATACATCATACCGGATGTCCAATCTTGTGAATGATCTGATCGATATGTCGCGATTTAGAGACGGCAATATGAAGATTGCGGTGGGCACTGTTGATCTGGTATCCTGCCTTTCTTTGGTCACTGAGGTGCTCGGGTTTCTGGCTACGGGAAAAGGAATCGTTATGGTACGCAGGCTGGAGCTTGAGGCCCGCTATGTTATGGCAGATGAGAGCCGTCTGCTGCAAGTGCTGTACAACCTTGTTTATCATATGATTGGTCAGCATAGTCACAGGGAGCTGGTATTCGAGTGCGAGCGGCATCAAGAGCGAGTGCGGATTATACTTCGTTTCGAGGCATACACGGAACAGTTTACCCGATTGGGGAGAGAAGACCGCGCTGATTTACAGAGTATGCAGAACGGTTCAGCAGGCTTGTCTGTTTCAGCAGAGCTTGTCGGCATTATGGGGGGGCGGCTTACGGTCAACGATGCAACAGAATCAATTCAGATCGAGCTTCCATCCGCAGAAAATGCTGGCATGGAGAGCGTTACTGAGACTGCAGTATCTCAGGAAACGTACGTAGAGGATTTATCGGAATTGCCATCTAGCAACGCTTCAGCAGCCATATTAATTGCAACAACCGATCTTGTGGACATGGAGCACTTGAATACATTACTTTCTACAGAAGGTTTTCAGGTTAGCTTTGCGGACTCCGACATAGAGGTGCAATCATTACTTGCAAGCGGTAAGCTGCCTGATCTCGTCATCGTGGATGCAATGCTGCCTGCGGTTACAGGTTATAAGGTGTGTAAACAGATTCGGCTGGAATTCAGCCAGGTGGAGCTGCCGGTTCTGTTTATCAACATGCGCAGTACACCAGCGGATATTGAGGCATGCATTAAGGCAGGAGGCAACGATTTTATTACACGTCCGCTGGATGCGGGAGAGATTCTGGTCCGAGTACATACCTTGCTCGGTATGAAACGACTGGTGAAGGAAGCTGCGAACAACGAAATGGCGTTTCTTCGTTCACAGATCAAACCGCATTTTCTGTATAATGCCTTGGGAACGATTATGTCGTTATGTTTCACAGACGGGCCCAGAGCGGGAGAGCTGTTAGGCAGCTTCAGTCGTTATTTGCGAATTCTTTTTCATCTGGATAACTCGGAGGAGTTGATTCCGCTCAGCAAGGAGATGGAGTTGATTCAGGCCTATGTGGAGATTGAGCAGGAGCGCTTCGGTTCACGTCTTCAGGTTGAGTTGGATGTGGACAGATCACTGAATTCCTGTAAAGTGATGCCACTCCTCATCGAACCGCTGGTGGAGAATGCTATCCGGCATGGGGTGTCGAAAAAGATTGATGGAGGAACGGTGCGGTTATTCATCCGAAAATGTGAAAATCGGGTTCAAGTGGTGGTTGAGGATGATGGGATCGGCATGTCTCCTGAGCAGGTCGCAAGTATTCTGGAAAGAGGCCATGCCGAACAGGGAATTGGCTTGCAAAATGTACAGAGGCGACTGAAACACATGAACGGACAAGCACCTGTGATCCAGAGTGAACAAGGTCACGGGACGAAGATAACGATTGAATTCCCATACCAATAAATGAAGCAAAGGGGGAACCTGTAGTGATGCAAGCGTATTTGGTGGATGACGAGCCGCATGCTTTGAATATGCTGGAAATGTTCCTTACTCGAACAGGTAAAGTACACGTCGCAGGGCGTGCGGCTAATGGCTTTGATGCGCTTGTGGCACTTCGGAACATTCACCCGGATATCTGGTTTCTGGATATTGAGATGCCAGGAATGAGCGGATTGGAGTTGGCAGCGAACATACACGAAGTGGAACCGGACGCCATGATCGTGTTCACGACTGCCTATGATCAGTATGCTGTGGCCGCTTTCGAGCATGAAGCGCTGGATTACCTGCTCAAACCCATCGAGATGGAGCGCTTGTCACGGACCATTGAGCGATTGACAAAGGAGAAGAACAGACCCACGGATCACGTTGTCGTCAAGACTGATAATACGGACAAGTTGTTTGTCCAATTGCTTGGAACATTCCGTGTTGCAATCACAAATGGAAAGACGATGATGTGGCGAACAGCCAAAGAGAAGGAGCTTTTTGCGTATTTGCTGCTGAATAACCCTGCCACAAGTGCAGTTCACCGGGATCGTATTATCGAAAAGTTATGGCCGGATGAACCTTATGAGAAAGCCAAAATTTATTTGCACACCTGTGTGAGCCTGTTGCGAAAAAATTTGCGGAACGTTGGTATTGAACATTTGTTGAGATATAAAAGTGAGCACTATATCCTGGATAAGGAACGAATCAGAGCAGACGTATATGATTTTCTGGACATTTCGTTCAGGATGGAGCAAGAAGATATGCCGATATCTCTAATCGAGCAAACCTTACATTTGTATCTGGACGAACTGTTACCTCAGGAGGATTACCCATGGATAGTGGAGCTAAGTCATAAGCTGGAGCAAATTTCACTGGAACTTAAGCTGAAACTTTCCGAGAAATATCTGGATTCACGTAACGGCAGAAAAGCAGCAGAGGCAGCAGAACGTGCAATCAGTCAATCGCCATATGAAGAAGAAGCCTATCGTCGTGCCATGCAGGCGTACTTGTACATGGGTAAACACGACCATGTGCTGCGGATCTATCGCAATCTCAAAGAAAGATTGACTGAGCTTAACATTCAACCCTCCTTTCTCACGAGACAGTTATATGAACAGATTGAGGTCTGAAGAATCGACATGTTCGGATACTGGAGCCGCAATTTTAACTCACAAAAAACGAGTCATGGATCATATTCCATCGACTCTTTTTTTGTATTTATGAAAACATTGACAATTCGTTAACAATTCCAGGATTTCCCGTTTACAAATCTCTCCTATAATTACAATCGTGATAGGTCATTTTTACTATGAACGTGGAAGTTTGGGGGGATGAGCCGGACAAGCTCTCATAAAGACGATACATGCAGAATACCAGACAGCAGGGCATGACAAAACAAGGCAAATTAAATGGAATAGAGAAGGGTGACAAGAGCCAATGTCAATGAAAAAAGTGTTAGTGGTGTCCATGGTAGCAACAGTGTTAGGTACTTCTGTGGTTAGTGCAGTATCGGCTGCTCCTGCAGTGAAACCTGCGGCTAATGCAGCTCAGGTGCAAAATTCCACGCTTACAATAAACGGTAACAGCGTCATCGTTCGTTCCATCGTTAAAAATGGGGAGACACTTGTGTCACTTCGTGATGTGATCAAAGCCATCGGCGCACAAGCCGAAGTACATAGCGGAACGACGGTGATCAAGCTGAATGATCACAGCGTGACGCTCCAAAACAATAGCAAACAAATTGTGGTAGATGACGTCAAAGTGAATCTGAATCAACCGGTTACCATCATCGGTGGTACAAGTTACATCGCTCTTCGTCCACTGGTGTCGGGCGTTGGCGGTACGATTGTCAAGCGAAACGGACTGCTTGAGATCAGTACGGTATCCTTGATCGATGAAGTCGAGAATCCTCGTTTTGCCGGAGCGGATAAGCTGATTGTTTCCAAGAGCGACAACAATGGCAGAAACGATTATCTCGTGAATACAACAAGCGGCAAATATGAGTTGTTGCTAACGACAGACGGTGGATCGGATCTCGTTATTTCGCCAAGTGGTGATCAAGCGGCTTATACGAATGCCGAAGGAGCCGTTTATGTTATTGATCTGAAGACCAAGGCTTCCAAACTGATCACGAGTGACAACAGCATCAAGCCTGAGTTGGTTTGGTCTGCTGACGGGAGTGCAATCTACTTCCTGCAAGGAGATAAAGGGTCTGTGATTGCCAAGCTGAATCTGGCGGATGGCGCGATTACGAAAGTGGTCGAAGACAAGGTGGATTATAAGGAAAACCTGAATGTTTCTGCTGACGGCAAGAAATTCATCTATACCGTAACAACACTTGGTACCGTAACTTCGGATACAACCAATGTGGATGAAGACAATGTCTCCATTGATTTCTCATCCAATCAACAGCAAATATTTTCGTATAACACAGGAGATTCAAAACCGGAGGCTGTGAAGCTTACAACATCAACCGACGACAAGGTATTTGTATGGTCTGCTGACGGACAAAAGGCCTACTACGTGAGTGTACCTTCCGAAGACGGTAAAGCATCGTTGCTGTCTGTGGATTCATCCCAAAAGTCTACGCCGGTGTACACCGAGTACGATGTAGAACAAGCTATTCTGTCAGGTGGAATCTTGTATGTACTGGCAGCCCAGGATGACAACAACAGCGTGATCCTTTCGATCGACCCGGTAACTGGAAAACAAACCAAGTTGTATACCGTATCTTCCGATGTATCATCCATCGCGGTTGCCGGATCACAGATCTCTGTGGTTGAGAACGGCCGAGTACTGGTACAAGCTGGCGGAAGCTGGAGAGCCGTTACGAAGTAATGTTTTATATCAAATATGATCACAAGCTTTTTAATTCGAGAGGAGTTTAATTAACATGAAAAAATGGATCAAACCCTTCACAGCAATGCTTATGGCTGTATCTCTGATTGGTGGACTGGGTGGCGCAACGACAGCATCAGCTGCCAAGAGCACAGAGAAAGGTAAAATCGTCATTAACGGTTCCTCCGCATTACTTCCGCTGACACTTCAGGCAGCCAGCGAATTCAAAAAGGATAATCCAAAAGTTAAAATCTCGGCTTCCGCAGCAGGTTCCATCACAGGTCCCCAATCCGTTCGTAAAGGGATCGCGGACATTGGGGCTGTAGACTGGGATGCATCCAAAGATGTACCTGGCTTCAAGAAATTTGATGGCTTGGTAGCCAATCCGGTAGCTGTAACAGTGTTCACGGCTGTCGTTAATACCAATGTGGGTGTAAGCAATCTGACAACAAAACAACTGCAGGACATCTTCTCCGGCAAAGTGACAAACTGGAAGGAAGTCGGCGGATCGGATGCCAACATCGTTGTAGTTAACCGTAAATTTGGTTCCGGTACACGGGTTAACTTCCAACAAAAAGCACTGGATGGCAAGGACTTCATGAGCAAAGGGGACAACTACAAAGAGGTTGGCTCCAGCGGTGATATGAAAACAACGATTGAAACAACACCAAATGCAATCGGTTATATTGACCTTCCGTATGTAACTAGCAAAATGAAGGCTGTATCCATCAATGGCGTAGCACCAACAGAGAAAAACGTCCTGAACAAAACATACAAAGTATGGGGTATTGGATATTACATGACCAAAGGTCAACCTACGGGAGCAACGAAAGCGTTCATCGAGTATATCCAAAGCAGCAAGTTCCAGAACGGTTCCCTGAAAAAACTGAAATTCATTCCGCTTGCTGCCGTTAAATAACGAAAGCTGCGAACGTTCATCATTCTCGCATTTCATAAGGAAAGGGATAGCCAGCTTCTGCGCACGGTCGCCAAGCTGGCTTCTCTATGTGAAAGGAAGAGCCCTTCATGATCGATTTAAATCCATCCACGAACAGCCCTGCTCCGAGTGAGCTTGGTCCAAGCATTGGCAAGGCTCCCGGATCGGGAACCCGTTTTGACCGTAAGGCGCGTTTAAGATGGTCCAATAAACTGTTTCGCATGATCTGTATTGGCAGTACATTGTTCGTTTGTCTGGTTCTGTTATGCATTCTGGTTCTTATGCTTCGTACGGGCGTTCTGACCTTTGCGGATGTTTCGCTCAGCGAATTCTTTTTCTCTACCAACTGGGACCCGGAAAATGAGCATTACGGCGCACTGACCTTTATTCTGGGAACGCTGGCACTGACGGGGCTCACGATGCTGTTTGCCATTCCAATCTCCGTCATCATTGCTGTGTTTCTGGCCGAAATGACGCCAAAATGGCTTCGCCATATTCTGCGACCCGTATTGGATCTGTTGGTGGGTATTCCTTCTGTGGTATACGGTTTCTTGGGACTGACGATTCTCATCCCCTGGCTTAGGGATATCAGTGGACATGATCTGGCGGATGGTTTGCTCGCAGCGTCCATCGTTCTGACGATTATGGTGCTGCCTACCATTAGCCGGATCAGTGATGATGCCATATCTGCTGTACCGAACAAATACCGGGATGCAGCGTACGCACTGGGTACGAACCGATTTCAAACCATAACTCGTGTGGTCTTGCCTGCTGCAAGAGGCGGAATCATGTACGCCGTCATTCTCGGGATGACTCGTGCCATTGGAGAGACGATGGCGGTGGTGATGGTCATCGGCAATACGGCGCAGCTCGCGAACAGTCTGTTCACGCCAACAGCCGTGCTGACAAGTAATATCGTTATGCAAATCTCAAGTGTCGAATTCGATTCCACCTGGAATCACGGACTTTACATGATGGGCTTTATCCTGCTTGCCATTTCCATCCTGATGATTGTAGCCGTAAGAATGCTTCAGAAGAAAGGGGGACGCTACTCATGAGTTTGAAGAAACAGGCGAACACGGTCCCTTCTTATTCGTTTGGCAAACGCAGAGGTACATCCACGCTGATGGACCGGATTTTTACGGGCATGGTATGGGGTGTAGGGATTGTCGTCATTTTATTCATTGTTGGACTGTTATTTCTTCTTTTGGAAAAAGGGTTGCCTTTGCTAAGCTGGGACTTTCTATATGGTGTTCCAAGCGAGATTGAAGAAGGAGGAGGGATTGGGCCGGCGCTGTTCAACTCGTTCTATGTGCTGATTCTATCCCTTCTGATCTCCATTCCCATCGGTATGGCGGCCGGGATTTACCTGGCGGAATTTGCCCCAAACAACAAACTCATGGAGATCGTGCGGATTTGCGTGGAGGGACTATCATCTGTTCCATCCATCATCTTTGGATTGTTTGGTATTGCCCTGTTTGTGGAGTTCTTCGAGATAGGTCTTACGATTCTGGGCGCCGCTGTCAGCCTTGCCTTTCTGAATTTGCCTGTGCTGACCAGGGTAACCGAGGAATCGGTCCGGGCGGTTCCAGTTGAACTTCGTAATGCGTCCTTTGCACTTGGCTCCACCCATTTGCAGACGATCCGTAATGTATTGCTGCCGGTGGCTGTAAACGGGATCATGACAGGCATTTGCCTCACGGCAGGTCGGGCATTCGGTGAGAGTGCCGTCATTATTCTGACCGCAGGGGTGTCTACATCCGGGGAAATGTGGGACTTCAATTTGCTATCACCGGGAGGAACCCTTGCTGTGCATCTGTGGTACATTCAATCCGAAGCAATTGTGCCGGATGCCGAGGAAATTGCGCAAAAGACAACGGCTGTGTTGATCTTTGTGGCTTTGCTCATTAATATTCTGTTCCGTGTGCCAATTTGGCTGAATGCACGCAAAAATCAAGCTTGATGTGTCAGGCTGATCCAGTAACCAGATCAATTTCAACACCGGGAGGAACTATTGTGCACCCAATCATTGAGATCAACAAATTGAATTTATATTACGGTCAGTTTCAGGCACTTAAGGATGTCTCCATTGAAATTCCGGAACGGGCCATTACCGCTTTTATCGGACCGTCCGGCTGTGGCAAATCGACGCTGCTGCGAACCCTCAACCGCATGAATGACCGTATACCCGGAACACGCATCGAAGGGAAAGTGGCCGTAGGTGGGACGGATATCTACAGCGGCGAGGTGCATGTGGAAACCATTCGCAAGAAGATCGGCATGGTTTTTCAGCAGCCGAATCCCTTTCCGAAATCCATCTACGATAATGTGGCCTTCGGCCCACGACAACATGGCATTCATGGCAAAAAGAAGCTGGATGAAATCGTGGAACAGAGCCTGCGTTCTGCTGTCCTGTGGGATGAAGTAAAGGATAACCAGAAGCGTTCCGCGTTAAGTTTATCCGGAGGACAACAGCAGCGCCTCTGCATCGCACGTGCACTGGCAGTGGAACCAGACATTCTGCTGATGGATGAGGCTACGGCTTCGCTTGATCCCGTCTCAACCTTCAAGATCGAAGAGTTGGCCCATGAGTTGAAGGAACGTTATACCATCGTGATGGTCACACACAATATGCAGCAAGCAGCTCGGGTTTCTCAGCAGACGGTGTTTTTCCTGAATGGGGAGGTCGTGGAATACTCCGCTACCCAAGACATGTTCGCCGAGCCCGTCGATTCGCGTACGCAGGACTATATCAGTGGTCGATTTGGTTAATTGTAGATCGGCAAGAGGTGAAGTCTTTCAGATAGTTATCTGGAAGGCTTTTTTCTGTTTTTGTAGTGGAAAACATGTCTTGCATGCAGCGTTAGAAATCGAGGAAGTTTTTTTATATACCAACATCCATTTGTTGGAATTCTATATTTCTGATATTATCAGTCTGCATCGCTTTAGGTTTACAATATTTTGGAGGGGTAGGCAAGCTACCAGTTTCACTAGAAATTGATTTAAGGGGAGGGCATGTCAAAAATAGAGAAAACCTAAGCGTTACGAAGCAAGAATATAAAAAAAGTCGTCCTAATTTATTTGGGTGGCCATGTAAAAAAGGAGTACATAGAATGAAATTTTTATTTGAATTGATGTTATCCATGAATTTAGGTAGGATCAATTTTGCCCCACATTTCACAACCCGTTAACTTCCTCTTCACAAAAGTAAACATGTAAAAGCTAAATCAAAACCCAGTCAAATCCAGAGTACCTGCGGATTAAGGGCGCGTTGCGCCTGTGCATTCGGGGGTTCTTTTTTCTATATTCGGCAGATGCTCCGTCCTCAAATATTTACAAAGTCCTTCATATATACCTCTTCATCACCCTTGTTATGCTAATTCTCTTCCTAATGCTCCACTAGCTGTGGTGGAACTTTCCTGAATGGTGAACAAAATTCGAATTTTTCTCCACCCTCTTGCAACCTTTCTCTAGTACATTTCAGCACCTCAATATGGAGAATGATAGAGCATGATCTTCATAGACACAGCAAAAGAAATCGTTAACGAAATGTAAAGTAATGCAGGAATATGTCAAATTTTTAATAGGCGCTTTCATTGCGTTGACCCAGTCCTCAAAGTTTCTTATATTTACTCCCGACACAACAACTCAGAACGGTGGTGGGATGATTTTGTTCAACAATAAAGGAAAGAAAATGCTCGCTATGCTTACGCTTATACCACTGGCTACAGGCCTTGTCATGGGAGCTTTTCCTGCTGCGGTAACCTATGCGGATGCAGGAGATAACACACCAACCAACAGCTCGACAACAGGTTCATGGCAAACGGGAGATTTGCACGTACATACGTTTGAGTCCGATGATGCGCAGAATTCGCTGGAAAATGTACTCGAAGCGGGACTGACGAAGTATGGTCTGGACTGGATTGCGCTTACGGATCATTTGCGGTTATCCAAGCGGGATCACAACGGAGTAGACATTCCAGGCGGATCGATTCCGATGTCCAAAGGGATGAACGAATATCAGGTGCCACAGATCAAGGCCCTTCAGGAAGCAGGCAAATACGCAGGCAAAACGATCTTCTCCGGTTTCGAATGGGACATGCCGACACATGAACACGTTGGTGTAGGGATTCTCACAGATGAGCCGAATTCGACCGAAGCGCTGGAAGCTGCAAACGAATTTGAGTATCGTTTTACCAATCGGGACGCAAATCTTTTCGATGCGGCTGATGTAGCGAATTGGGATCTGACGGGGGGACGTGCCTATACAACTCATCAGGATGCACTGGCTGCTATCAATTGGCTGGCAACCAAGTATCCAACGACGAGTTATGCAATGATCAATCACCCTTCACGGGGCAAATACAAATATACCATCGCGGACTTCCGTGAGTTCAACGATCTGGCTCCACAAGTTGTTTTTGGTATCGAAGGTATGCTTGGCAACCAGATGGAACCGGATCGCGGTGGGTATAACACGAGCTACAACGTAGCCAATCCGACCGCAGATGATGGATACAAATACCGTACATACGGCGGTGTGGATTACATGGTCGCCAAAGTGGGCGGTCTGTGGGATGCATTGCTGGGAGAAGGGCGTCACTTCTGGAACTATGGCAATTCGGATTACCATTTTAAGACGATTGGCACGAATTCCAGCGGTTATTTTCCGGGCGAATATGCGAAGACCTATTCGTGGGTTGATGGTACAGGTATGCAAGCCGTGCTGGAAGGACTGCGTTCGGGGAAATCATTTTCCGTATTCGGTGATCTGATCAACGCACTGGACTTCACGGCTTCCGGCGCGGGTACTCAGGCTGAAATGGGCGGTGACCTGGGTGTGACCCAAGGTGACGAAGTGGAACTGAAAATCCGTTTCAAGAGTCCAACCACGAGCAACAACTATGAAAAACCAATCAACAGTGGCACGTCTGCTGGACAAGTACCGGTGGTCGATCATGTCGATCTCATCGCGGGAGATGTGACGGGCAAGGCCGAGAAGGGCACAGCCGCATACTCCAAAGATACTAACGACTCTACCGAAGTGCTGGCAACCTTCACGTCCAACGATTGGACAACCGATGCGGAAGGTTACAATGTCATCACGTACAAGATCAAAGCTACAGATCAGGATAAATATTATCGCCTGCGCGGTACAAATCTGGGCATGAATGTTGCTGGTGAGACCGTAGATGGTGAACCGCAACTTGATCCGAAGATCACAACAGCGGATGCAGAGACTCGGTTCAACGAGATCAATGATCAGAACTATCGCGATCTGTGGTTCTACTCCAATCCGATCTTCGTGAGTGCTACACCTTACAGTGATGCACAGGCGGTAACGGATACGCTTCAAGCGATTGATCTGGGTGATCTCAACGCGGTCACTTCCGACCTTACCCTTCCTGTTGAAGGAAAACATGGAGCCACGATTAGCTGGTCCAGCTCCAACCCGGAATTGATGGATGCACAGGGTAAGCTTCTTACACAGCCTGAAAATAATGAGCGACTGGAATTGACAGCAACGGTACAACGTGGCAGCGAAACGGATACCAGAACGTTCACAGTCATTGTGGAAGGAACAAATAATCAGGTATTGGTGTTAAAAGACAACATGACCACCGCTGACGGCCAGCCGTATCATACGGATACATGGACAAACCAGTCCGTAACGGTTAGCGTAACCAGCGCAGTTTACGCGCCAGCCACTTCGGCGACTATTGAGTTATCCCGTGATGGAGGGCAGACGTACGAACCATATACGGAGAATACTCCTCTGGAGGAAACGGAGCCGGGAGAGCACAACCTTTTATTCCGAGCAACAGACGATTTGGAACAAACGTATACTTTACCTCTGGTCATTAAAATAGACCGCGAGATTCCCGTCATCACCCTGCAAGGCAGCAGCCAGATGACATTAACCGTGGGAGATATGTATAACGAGCCTGGGGCACAGGCTACCGATAATGTAGGTATCCGTGGTTCCGTGCAGATTGATGGCACAGTGAACACACAAGTGGCGGGGCTCTACACCATTCGTTATAACGTGAAAGATATTGCCGGCAATGCTGCACAGGAAGTCACACGTACGGTTACTGTACAAGCCCGTTCGGGCAATGGAAGTGGGGGTTCAAGTGGAGGTAATGGAGGCAACGCTGGAGGGAATTCCGGTGGAGGCACACCAAGCGTGCCAACAACGCCTACCGTGCCAACCACACCAACCAACCCGGATACGGGATCAGATTCAACTACTGAAGTGGAGGTAGATGTCGAAGCGAATCAGCCAGTACAAACGGGTCTGAAAGATATCGTGCAATTCAACGCTCCGGCTGGAGCCATTGGGGAAAAAGATACTTTGCAACTGTCCGTAGTATCCCAGGACCAATTGCAGAATGCAGCTTCGCTGAATGTACTGGGGCAAGCGGTCCAGATTACTCGCAGTGGAGGACGGACATTGAACGATCAGGCAGCATTGAGTCTGCAATATGATGCTTCCAAGCTGCCACAAGGAACACAGCCAGCGATTTACTATTATAATGAAGCCCGTCAGAGCTGGGTATTCATTGGTGGCAAGACGAATGCAGCAGGAACAATATCAGCTAATGTGAATCATCTGGGTACCTTTGTTGTGTCCAGTTACACAGCTGCTAATCTGTCCGATCTGAACGGACACTGGGCATCCGACTATGCAGATCGTTTGATTGGCATGGACGTTATCCAGGGTTACACAGATGGTACATTCCAACCATCCAAGAAGATTACACGGGCAGAGTTTGTTACGTTGATCAGTAAGGCATTGGCTTTGAAGTCCGTGCAGTCGGATTCGACGTTCGCAGACCAAGGCAGTCTGCCAGACTGGGCGAAGAGCGATATTGCCGCAGCTGTGCAAGCCGGAATCGTGAAGGGCTATGGAGACAACACGTTCAAGCCTAATCAGACGATCACTCGTGCCGAGATGGCTGTGATGATGGCGAATGCATTGAAGTTAAGTGCAGATGCACAATCGGGAACGAGTGGAGATACTGTAAAACCAAGCTTCACTGATGCGACGCAAACGCCGGCTTGGGCACAAGAAGCACTCAATACAGCCGTTCAAGCCAAAATTGTGAACGGATATACGGACAATACGGTTCGTGCAGGAAATATGACGACCCGTGCGGAAGCCGCGGCAATGATCTATAAGTTGTTGTTGGCGTTGCATGTGTAAGATATGAAGAAGAGAATTAACCGTATATAAGTAGAAAAAAAAACGGCCCATAATTGTCGAGATAACGTCTCTGTGATTCGTTACAATTCGGAATTGTACAAAAAAGAAGGAATTAGCGTATCCTCAATTCGTTAGAATGAAGCGAATTCCAGAACAAAGCGATAGAGAAAAGGCATCGAGCAAAGCCACAGAGCAAACCCCAAAAGGGCATTCCCTGTCTTCCGTATGACAGGGAATGCCTTTTTTCTTATGATTTTTAGCTAGAGTTCTTCTATGTTGAGCTACTGATTATACTGAAGCACTAACCAGAGGCCATGTTCTCTGCAATCTGACGTAGGCACGCTCCGCACCGCTGCGTAGCAACTCAACCCACAACCCTTGCAGATGCACCATGAAAAAGGCGAAGGAGCTTTCCGCAGCTGGATAAGGTTTCGTTCTTTGCAAGGGAACAGCAACCTGATATTGTCCAGAGTTAGCAAGGGATATGTAGAATTCCTGATCCGCCGGCTCCTTACTGAACACAGTGAACAAAATCTGCTCCAATTCATCGATATAATGATTACGCAAGTCCTGAATTGGAGCTTGCAGGTGCTGCGGAGGATAAAGGAATGTTTTGAGCATATAAGAAACACTCGGTTCGCTCTCGTAACGATCAATGAAGCTGGACAAGAATTGAAAGAGCACTTCTTTGAAAGCTACGTCAGAACGAATTTTCGTTAACTGACGGGCGAAGTCCAACTCCTGTGTAAGTGAATCATGCAGTAATTCGAGATACAACGCATCTTTACTTGTGAAATACGTGTAAATAGAAGGCTTCTGTATACCGACTTGTTGTGCAATGGTTTGCATCGAAGTGCCGTCAAAGCCGTGGATGGAAAATAACATCAGGGAAGCTTGTTTGATTCGTTCCAACGTCACAGCAATCCCTCCCGTTACGCGCTATTCTATTACTCTATCTGTTGGCTCTACATGCTGTGTTCTAACAATCCGTCAGTGGGTTAAGCACTACCGCCAAATCTCGTGTGCCCTCACTAACTAACATGTCAAACGAACAACTGAACAATCAAAGTACCATTGAACAAAATCACCTTTGTTTACAAGGCTTCATCCACTTTGGATATGCTTATGGTTGCGGGCTTCAAACGTTTAACAAGGTAGTATATGAGTCCAGCTACGAGCCATCCGGAGCCAAGCATCAACGAGGAAACATCGAGTAGCGTGATAAGATAAAATACAAATCCGGCACCGAGTAGCGGACATAGGAAACGTACGAACATATCACGGGGAGAACGCTGTTTTTCACGAATAATATAGTGGAATATAACGGATAGATTGACGAACAGAAATGCGGTTAATGCACCAAAACTAACAAACATGATCGCTGTCTCCAGGCTGATAAACATAGCCGATAACGAGATGACACTCATGAGAACAATGTTGAACACTGGAGTTCGAAGTGTAGGATGGAGTGATGCGAATGCTCGTGGCAACAAGGACGTTTTTCCCATCACGAACATAAGACGTGTTACGGTCGTCATGGAGGACATACCCTGAGATAGTACAGAGAATATAATGACAAAGGTGAAGATCGAGGCAAGTAAGGGACCACCGATCGATTGCATGAGTTCAAAACCTGCGGAATCGACATGATTAAACGTGAATGAAGGGTACATCTGCTGAATCAGGAAAGCTGTGACGAAATACATTAGTCCTGCCAATAAAACGATGATTATGATGGCCCGAGGGATGGTTTTCCTTGGGTTCTTCGTTTCTTCGGTCATGGTCGTAATGGAATCAAAACCAAGGAACGAGAAGCATACTAGCGAAGCTCCGGCAAGAATCGTGGAAATGGGGACACCATCTTGAGTATTAAGCGGATTCCAGCCTGCGGTGATCCCGCTCTGAAATGCTCTGTATACAAGTAAGGAGCAAAAACCTGCAATGAACAGGATCTGCATGATTACGAAGATTTTGCTGACATTGGCTGATGTTTTGATCCCGATAATATTAATGATCATGACCACAAGGGTACATAACAGAATCCAGACAAAGGAAGGTATCGAGGTGAATTGTGCGTGAAGATTAATACCGAACATGAGCACGGCGATAATACAGGAGAAGAGATAATCTAACAGGATGGCCCACCCGACAAGGAAGCCGATAAATGGGTTCATGGATTTGGTTACATAGGTATACGCTGATCCCGACACGGGGAACGCCTTGGCCATCTGACCATAACTGAGCGCGGTGAACAAGATGGCTATAAATGCAAGCAAGTAAGCTGCGAGAAGCATGCCTCTGGAACCTTCATGCAACACACCGAAACTGGTGAAAAAGATCATGGGTGACATCCAGGACAGACCCATGGTCACGACGTGAGACAACGATAAGTCTCTTTTTAAAGTTAGTTTATCTGACATAGAATCTCCCCCTGATTTCGGAATGTATCGATTTTTTGCATTGGTGTTTGTCATGACACCTCACATTTAACCAAGATTTTTTGGAAATCACAAGCTTTTTTTTCGTAAAAAGAGGTGAAAACGCCTGGAAATATAACATGAATCCGATCGCTATATTGAAGAAAATAATTAAAATAAAATTATTGTTGTCACTGTTTTTGTTATGTGTTAGGATTGTTAACATGAAAAGCAACCGAATACAAAATGTTTTCTAGGGTTCCGAACGGTGGCTCACACTGTTGCCTGGTCCGAGAGAAAACGCATGGAAGTAGCCGATCTGGCTCACATCCATGTACACGGCGGGAAAAAAGCCCGGGAGAATGTACCAAATTCATTTTTGGTATTTCTCCCGGGCTTTTTTATATTTTTTTCTACTACACAGGAGGTACTGATATGACTTCAATTCGCATCCAAGCAGGTGGCAAGTGGTCAAGTTACATTAGCCGGGGCAAGAACATTCGAATGACAGCAGCGGGGGATCGCGCTAACCTGACAACACTTCTGTTTCAGGCTTCCGATCCTTCCGAACGTTACAACATGCCGGATTCACTCAAAGCGCAACACACCGCATATCTGACATCCGGTCATGTGTTGATGAGTGATCAGGGCCGTGTCCTTGCATCCATTATCGATGACACGACGGGTTGGCATGATACGTTGTCGGGATACACAACACGTCGAAGTACGGATCACAAATATGGAGTCACGACCTATCAGCAGGAGCGAAATGACTGGTACCGTAGCGGATATGAGAATCTGGTGGTAGAGATGTATCGACATCGGCTGACGCCTCGTGATCTCTGTACGCCGGTTAACTTTTTTTCCAAAGTGGTCTGTGAGCTGGATGGCACGATGCGATACGAATCGCAACCGACTGCAGGTACTTCGATAACGCTTCGCACGGAAATGGAACTTCTTCTCGTCGTATCCAATACACCGAATCCGCTGGACCCGGAAGGGCGTTATCCAGATTCAGTTATTGAGCTGACGTTCAGTGATGCCGAGCCTGTGAAGGAAGATGATCGCTGCCTTGTTCATTGTGAGGAGAGTCGGAGAGCATTTGAAAATACCTGGCAAGCACAATCATTACTGAAAGGGGCCAATTAATATGAGCACATCAACATTTGTAGCGACCACGAGCACACGGGAACCCGCCACAGCGATCTACGACCACATCATCCCGGCAGGGGATGGGTGGATTCATGATCTGGCCGCAGGCCAGGTACTCCGCATTGTCGATCTGGAAGGGAATCAGGCGGTGGATACACTCTTTTATGCTACGGAAGATCCTGGGGATCACTATAGTGCTATTCAAACGATTACTGGACAGCAGAACCTGTATCTGACGACCGGATCAGTGCTGGTTGCGGAGTCGGGTCGGGAACTGCTTAAGATTACCGCGGATACCTGTGGCAGACACGATACGATTGGTGGAGCTTGCTCGGCACAGAGCAATACCGTTCGGTACTCCCATGATGCGCTGCCGATGCATAACTGCCGGGATACGTTCATGCTGATGCTGTCCAGTCGCCCGGAGTTCTCCAAACGGGATCTGGCTCCCAACGTCAATTTCTTCATGAATGTGCCGGTTACACCCGAAGGCAAGCTCACATTTGCAGATGGCGTATCGGGACCAGGGCGGTATGTAGAACTGGTGGCTCTAGCTCCTGTCACGGTGTTGATCAGCAACTGTCCACAGCTTAACAATCCATGCAATGCATACAATCCGACACCTGCTCAGGTGCTGATCTGGGAAGCAGAAGGGAGCGATTCTCATGTTTAAAAAAGTGCTCATAGCCAATCGCGGAGCGATTGCCGTCAGAATCATTCGTACGTTGCATCAGATGGGCATTGCTTCTGTGGCCGTCTACACCCAAGCAGATCGCGATAGTCTGCATGTTGAACTGGCAGATGAATCCATCCTGATCGGTGATGGCCCGGCGAAGGAGAGTTATGTGAATGCCGAACTTATCCTGAACATGGCCTTGGTGGCTGGTGCTGATGCAATTCATCCGGGGTACGGATTTCTAAGTGAGAATGCGACCTTTGCGAGAGCGTGCGGAGAGCAGGGAATTACGTTTATTGGACCAACTTCGGAGCATATTGAACTGTTTGGCCTGAAACATACGGCGCGTTCCATTGCGGAACAGGCGTCTGTGCCGTTACTTCCGGGTACGGGGCTGGTGCCATCGCTGGAGGTGGCGATGGAACAGGCTGCTGCGATTGGTTATCCCGTTATGCTCAAGAGCACCGCCGGTGGCGGCGGGATCGGGATGCGCATCTGCACGGATGAACAAGCGTTGCAAGAGGCATACGATTCGGTAACCCGACTGGCCGTTGCGAATTTTAACGATGGCGGCGTGTTTCTGGAAAAGTATATCGCAAGAGCAAGACATGTCGAGGTGCAAGTCTTCGGTAATTCTTTTGGAGAAGCGGTGGCACTGGGTGAACGGGATTGTTCCGTACAACGTCGGAATCAGAAGATTATTGAAGAGACCCCGGCACCGAACCTGCCGGAAGCAACGCGAAGCGCCATGCATGAAAGTGCCAGAAGGCTTGCTGCGACAGCAGGATATCGCAGTGCGGGTACGGTCGAATTCCTGTATGACCCGGAGACAACACAGTTTTATTTCCTGGAGGTAAACACCCGGCTACAGGTTGAGCATGGGGTAACGGAAGAGGTGCTGGGCATTGATCTGGTTGAATGGATGGTTCGGGAAGCAGCCGGAGAGATGGAAAATCTGGCGGCTCTGGTTCATCAGCCGCAAGGCCACAGTTTGCAGGTGCGACTGTATGCGGAGGATTGTTTGCATGATTTTCGCCCGAGTGATGGCCGGATCGATGCTGTCGTGTGGCCCGAACATGTTCGGGTGGAAACGTGGATTCGCAGTGGTGTACAAGTGACAACCCTGTATGATCCAATGCTGGCCAAGGTAATCGTGCATGCCGAATCCAGACAGGCCGCCATTGAGAGCATGATTGAAGCACTCGCTGCATTGCGAGTATATGGCATAACCACCAACCAGACTTACATTCAGGCGTTTCTGGATACGGAGCCTTTTCGGGAAGGGTTGGTATATACGAACATGCTCGCTGGATTCAGTCCGGCAGAGCATGCCATTGAAGTGCTGGACGGCGGGATTCAGACTACGGTGCAGGATTATCCGGGCCGTAAAGGATATTGGGATATCGGCGTACCGCCTTCGGGTCCGATGGATTCGCTTGCGTTTCGAATCGGCAATCGTCTGCTAGGTAATGATGAAGGTGCGGCGGGGCTGGAAATGACTTTGCGCGGAGGCTCGTACCGCTTCCGTGATGAAATGACATTCTGCCTGACAGGTGCGGATATGTCTGCAACGCTGGATGGAACACCGATTCCGCTCTACACACCCACACTTGCGGCTCAGGGTTCTACTTTAGTTCTGGGTGAAGCTGTGGTCGGCATGCGGGGTTACCTGCTTGTCTCTGGGGGACTGGATATGCCGCTGACGCTGGGCAGTGCGTCAACCTTTACTCTGGGGGAGTTCGGCGGGCATACGGGCAGTGCACTGCGAACGGGAGCGGTATTGCGAGTTCATCCAGAGCGGCAGCAGGAGCAACAGCAAAGTCAGCAGCGGAATCAGGAGCAAGAGCAAGTGCAGCAGTCTAAGCCAGAGGGAATGCAGCAACAAGTGCAGCAAGGCCAGCAACAGAAAACTGTTTTGCAGCCGCTCTCTCTTCATCAACAACCGGAATTAACCCATAACTGGATGATTGGTGTTATTCCGGGGCCTCACTGCACGCAGGAATATCTTTTACAGGAATATTTGGAGCAGTTGACGGAGACGGAGTGGGAAGTTCATTTTAACAGCTCACGTACAGGCGTGCGTTTGATTGGCCCTAAGCCGCTGTGGGCAAGAGAAGATGGCGGAGACGCCGGGCTTCATCCATCCAACATTCATGATAATGCCTATGCGGTTGGGGCACTTGATCTGACCGGAGATATGCCAATTCTTTTGGGGCCGGATGGACCGAGTCTGGGAGGATTCGTATGTCCGGTGACAACGGCGTCGGCGGAATTCTGGAAAGTCGGACAGCTGTCTCCGGGCGACAAAATAAAGTTTAGGCTGATCACAGTGGAGGAAGCCGAGCAGCTCCGGGATGCACAGCATACCTATCTCGATGCATTGATCGAGGGGGGCGAACGTCTTTCTTTGCCGAAACTGTTGGATATTTCTTCTGACGCCTATATGCCAATTCTCGCTTATGAGGAGCAGGGACGTCGGTTCAAGATCGGTATTCGTTGCTCTGGTGACGAGAATATTCTGATTGAATATGGAGATCGGGAACTGGATCTTCTGTATCGCTTCCAGGTCTATGTTTTAATGCAAACGGTGCGTGACAGTGGACTGATACCGTTCATCGAGATGACACCGGGCATTCGCTCCTTGCAGATTCATCTGGACAGCACCCGAATGACGGTGAAGGAAGCCGCAGCGATCATTATGGAACTGGATCTGCAATTGCCGTCGCTGGATTCAATTGAAGTGCCATCCCGGATTGTGAAGCTGCCGCTGTCCTGGGATGATCCGGCCACCCAACTGGCGATTGAACGTTACCAGCAAAATGTACGCCCGGATGCGCCTTGGTGCCCCAGTAATCTGGAATTCATTCGTCGCATGAACGGATTCGGCTCGCTGGAAGAAGTCGCTGAAGTGGTATTTAACGCATCCTATCTGGTGATGGGACTGGGTGACGTATATCTCGGAGCGCCAGTAGCTGTACCGCTTGATCCGCGTCATCGTCTGGTGACGACCAAATATAATCCTGCACGCACATGGACACCGGAGAATGCGGTTGGCATTGGCGGCGCGTACCTGTGCATTTATGGCATGGAGGGGCCGGGTGGATATCAATTTGTCGGTCGTACGATCCAGATGTGGAACAAATTCAGAGAGACAACCAACTTCCAGCAGGGCAAACCGTGGTTGCTGCGTTTCTTCGATCAGATTCAGTTCTATCCGGTATCCAAGGAGGAGCTGTTGCAGATGAGAGAGGACTTCCCGCGCGGGCAGATGGTGGTTGACGTGGAAGAGACAACGTTCAATCTGGGTGAATATCTCAGCTGGCTGGAAGAGATTCAGGAGCCTTCCGCACGTTTCCGGGATTCACAGCAGGCTGCATTCCAGCAGGAGCGGGAGTACTGGAAGGAGCTTGGCATCGCAGAACATGTGTCCGAACCGGAAGGTGCGAGTGCGGCGGAGCAAGAGGCTTTGCCCGAAGGAAGTCTGGAAGTGAACAGTTCGATGTCCGGCAGTGTATGGAAGGTGCTTGTGGAAGTGGGTCAGAAGGTACTCCAAGGCGAAGACATTATAATAGAAGAAAGTATGAAAATGGAGTTCCCGCAAAAGGCACCTTATGACGGAATTGTCGCTTCCATCTATGTCTCATCAGGGGACCAGGTTCGTGCCGGGGACTGCATTGCAGCTATATATCCTGTAGAAGAGGTGAATGCGTCATGAACCAATCATCTGTACCAGGGCAATTCACCGTACCTAACTTGCAAAAAGCTTATCGCCATCGCCACTTCACCCCACAGGATGTGATCGAGGCTATTATCCAGCGGGCAGAGCATGCCCGGGATCGTAACATCTGGATTCTGCCGCCGACCCTTGAACGGATTCAGCCGTTCCTGGATCGACTTGCGCTGATGAAACCGGAGGATTGCCCGCTTTGGGGCATTCCGTTTGCCATCAAAGACAATATTGAGGTAGCCGCTTGGACGGTTACGGCGGCTTGTCCAGACTACGCTTATGTCCCGGATCGCCATGCGACCGTGGTAGAAAGACTTATTGCTGCAGGTGCCATTCCGGTGGGGAAATGCAATCTGGATCAGTTCGCCACCGGACTTGTAGGCACAAGAAGTCCGTATGGCGATACACATAATGCGCTTCGTCCCGAGCTGATCAGCGGAGGCTCCAGTTCGGGATCGGCCATAGCGGTAGCGTCTGGTCAGGCGGCGTTTGCTCTCGGAACGGATACCGCCGGATCAGGACGTGTGCCAGCAGCGCTGAATAATCTTGTTGGATATAAGCCGGCGGTGGGTGCATGGCCTTCGGCTGGAGTTATTCCCGCTTGTCGCAGCATCGATTGCGTCACCGTATTCGCTCATGAACTGGCCGATACACAGTGCGTGGACGAGGTGGTGCGGGGTGTGGATGTGCAAGATCCGTATTCTGTGCATCGCCCGTTGAGTCGAGGGGAGATGCCGCGTACCTTTTTGCTGCCGTCCAATGCACTCGAATTCTATGGCCCTTATGCTATAGCGTATGAAGAGGCATGGAACCGGAAGAAAGAAGCCATTCTAGCATCCGGTGTAGCTGTGAAAGAGATCGATATTGCCATGCTACAGGAAGCGGCAGCGCTTCTGTACGAAGGTCCTTTGGTTGCGGAGCGCTGGTCTGATCTGGATGAATATGTGGAGGCACATGGGGAAGCGGTCTTTCCGGTTACGAAGACGGTACTGGAGTCTGGGAAAAAAGAAGCCTTTACCGCTTCAGCCTTGTTCAAGGCTCAGCATCGATTGGCAGAGATTCGGCGGCACACGGCGACTTTGCTGGAGGATGCCGTGCTGATTCTGCCGACATGCGGGGGAACCTGGACCCGCGAGCAGGTGATTGCGAATCCGATCGAAACGAACAGCAAGATGGGACTGTACACCAACCATTGCAATCTGCTTGATCTGAGTGCCGTGGCGATTCCCGCAGGCTGGGCAGAGGAAGGGCTTCCTTTTGGTATAACGCTGTTTGCCCGGCCGGAAGAAGAAGCGAATATCATCGTGGCATCTGAACTTCTGCTTCAGCAGGAAGATGTCATTACGGTTGCCGTGTGCGGACTTCACCTGCGCGGAATGCCACTGGAACCCCAGATGACTGGACTCGGTGCCGTATTCCGGGAAGAGTCGCTGACGGCGCCTGTGTATGAGATGTATGCACTGCCCACCACGCCAGCCAAGCCTGGTCTTGTGCGCACAGTAACAGGCGGCACATCCATTGAAGTCGAGCTGTGGGATATGCCGCGCGCCTCGTTTGGAGCCTTCACCGCGTCGATCCCCGCCCCGCTTGGCATCGGTCAAGTCGAGCTAATCGATGGCAGAAGTGTGAGCGGATTTGTCTGTGAGGCCTACGTTGCGGAAGGTGCCGAGAAGATCAGTGACTCGGGCGGATGGAGAGAGTGGATTGAGACAAGGGTTATATCTTGAGTGGGATTAGCGATATAAATAAATAAGGTGTCAAAAACAAGTCTTTCGGATATGATCTGAAAGACTTTTTGCTGTATGTTTAGATGGGGGAACCAAGCGGTAACTGATAGAAAAAGCGGTGCTTTACCTGAACTTGTACGTTATGATAATAATCCAGTGATGAAAGGAACGTCTGCACGTATACGGATGGGGTTCAAGTGCGCAGGTCCCACAAACAAAATAAAGGAGATGTCCTCATATGATTCGAACCTACCAATACTATGCGATTTTTAATTTTGCTGACGACGGAATTAATGTTTCGTTCCCCGATCTGCCGGGTTGCCTTACCTGGGGGGATTCCATAGAAGAGGCATTGATGATGGCCAAAGAAGCACTTGCTTTATTTATAGATGAAGTACCCGTGGAAAAACTTCCGCCTCCTCAGACAATGCCTCAGGTAGTTGAATCAAATGACAAAGCTTATTTAATTGAAGTGAGTATCCATTTGGAGATGGCCCCAAGGGTACTCCCGCATATAATGGAAAAGCAATTGACCAATATACCAAGCGTGATTTCACTCCTGAATTCACCAAACTGAGTTTAGAACATCGTCGACTTCTTTGATTTTGGTGACAGATGGTGTTTGAATTAGATTTCCTTTGACCATGACCATAGAGATATCCGACAAGGCATCAATATGTTCCAGCGGATTTTGCTCCATGACAATCAGATCAGCATGTTTCCCGATATCCACCGTCCCTGTAACATCGTCAACACCGAGGATCTTCGCATTAGTTCGAGTCACCATGTCAATGACCTGCTTGTTGTTCAGGTTGGCCTGTCTCATGTAGTGGTCCATCTCTCTCCACATATCATAGTGAGTCACGTAAGGCATGGCGGCGTCGGTGCCGATCCCAATGGTGATGTCGTTTTCGATTGCTTGCTTGACGCCCTTGAGCATGGAATCATAGACCAGTCTGGAATTCTCTTTTACCGTTGCACTTACCTTCGTTACGCTGGTATCCAGTGAAGCGGATGGATAGGCGGCTTGCAGGGTGGGGATGAGTGCGGTGTAGCCATTCAGGGCATTGGGATTATTTTTGTATAAACGAATGATTTCGTCATCCATCTCCGAACCGTGCTCAATCGTATCGACGCCACCTTGTAACGCAACTCTTACGCCTTCCGTGCTTTCCACATGCGCTGCCACCCGCAGGCCAATCTTATGCGCTTCATCGCAGATCGCCGCAACTTCCTCCACCGTCATCTGTAAACGTCCAGCTTCGCCAACCATTTTCGCATCCGTCACGCCACCCGTCACACAGATTTTGATCAGATCCACGCCGTGTTTCACATTCAGTCGTACATTTTTCCGTGCTTCCCACGGGGAATCGCCTACCAGAGCGAGGAATGGGGCACCATGTCCGCCCGTGACACTTAGGAAGAACCCGGAGACAAGCAGATTAGGGCCGACAACTTCACCGTTGTTAATCTCATCCCGCAGCTGGACGTCCGTGTAAAAGAATTCTCCCACACTGCGCATCGTTGTTACACCCGCATGGAGTGCGGTCAGCGCGTTGCGTTTCATGCGTTTTTTCAAAACGTTTCTACCAAATTTGGTGTTCAATATCCGATCATAGGCAAACTGCAACAAACCTTCACTGACCGAAAGACTGAATGGTTTACCATCTGCAAAGAGGTGCACGTGGGCGTTGATCAGTCCTGGCATTACGTATTTTCCTGAGAGGTCGATTGTTGTGTAGTGACTTGGGATATTGAGTTCATGATCTCGGCCGATGTCCTGAATAAGACCTTGTTCATTGACGAGAATCGTCATGTTTTTTTGCAGATTGCGGCTTGAGTCGCCGTGGATCAGATTGACGTTTTTCAATGCGTAAGCGGTGTTCATATGGTGGTTCCTCCTTAGAATGTGGGTGAGGTGAGTGGTTAGGGTAACGATGATCCTTTTTCAAAAATGAATAATTAATTCATTTTTAGGTCAAAAAAATAGGCTGATCTATGATTAAGTTTTTTCGCGTGCAAACCAATTGGAGTTGATATGATCTGCACGCTTTGGCTACCTAGATAAGTGATGAGATGGAGCGTTATTCGTTGAGGCTCTTCATACCGTACAGTCTGTATACATACAACGCTTCAAATATTTGCTTCCGGCTGTCCTCACTCATATCTCGCTTTAATAGATCAAGGTTCATGTCGATCACATTATGCGCGAGAATGTTCAGCAAGATCAAGTTCTCCTCGGTGCCAATCTCATACCGTTTATATTGATTCTTCAGATAGGCCTTCTTGGTTTCAATCATTAGCTCGACAAGTTCGTTCTTGGCGTTGGTGTAAATCGTACCTTTATTCTTTTCGAAGATAATGACGATCTGATTCCGATATTTACGCAATACATCCACCTGTTCCTGCAACAGCGCCGACTTTCGCTCGCTATCTGCTTCCTCGAACAGGGTTTGATTATCAAAGTGAATCGTATCCACCAACACATTCTTCAGATAATCCACCAGATCCGGTGGCACGACGGCGTAGAAGAGTTCTTTTTTATTCTTAAAATAAGTATAGATATTGCCCACGGAAATATTGATCTCATCCGCGATATCGCTCATCTTGGCATCCGCATAGCCTTTTTCAAAAAAGACTTTGAGCGCCGCATATTCAATCTCTTTCCTGACTTCGTCTTTCTTGGCTTGCACCATCGGGAACGACTCCTTAATAGTGAATGGTTGGTTCGTTATTAGGATAGACTTTTTTGGAGGGGGTGTCAATGGGGATTAGTATAGAGGATTATAGAATTTACAAATAAAGTGCGCCAAGCGGCGCTCTTTATTTATCTTATAAAATCATTAATGTGAGAGGGGAAATATGTTTAGTTCCTATCTAGATTATATTCGCCAAGGTACATGTGGAATTTTATAACGGAAAAAAGTATTCAAATCCTTTTTTACATATATCCATGGTGGATTTGGTGGTGTACCCTTGGCTTTATACAGAGGTTCACCTTCATCACTTGATGTATACTCGTCTAGATTGGAAAGACTAGTTTGAATAGTTCCTTGATAAGATAATCTCTTCCCTTGTATTTCAACATTAGGAGCGCCAGAGATAAACCTGTTCGCTGTGTTTATTAATCCAACTCTTCCCGAAGACCAAAGGATAATTTCACTGAGTAGTAATAAGCCAACTACCGTACAAATGCCTATTAATATTCGTTTTTTTCTCATCTTTCTTGATCTCCTTTATATTTAATTCTCATTTTCCAAATGTCGTAATCAGGCAAGAGTCCATTTTGTACTTCAGCGTTAGGTCTTCCATTTTTTCTGAAGTAGGATTGCAGTCCATCGTCGATATAATAAAAGTCAGTTAGACCCTCACCCGAACTGGTCTGTGTAGTTCCCATCTCTTTTCTTAAAGACATAACTATGTCTCTTTGGTTATTTGTAGGATTTAAAGAAGGATAACTTTTTGCAAACCACATTGCAATGTTTGAGGCTGCGGTAGGTGAGCAACCAGTATACTGTCCTGATGCATAGGTCCATTGTTTCTGATTGGTAACTCCAGAGACATAAAATTTATCAATGCTGTTATATCCCGTTTCCCAAGTACTTGGATCAATCGATATTAGTTACTCCCCCACTAAGAGAATGAAAATTATTTTAGCTCCAATTCTTCTATGATGGAACTTCATTCTGTGGTCCACATATGAGTAGATTATTAATCCATAAAATAATGAAGCAATGGTCCTAGTTAATACAAGGATCAAATAGTTATGCAACAAGAATTTAGGTGTACTCAAGTAAACATAAGAGACTTATGTCCTGTGTTTAACAAATCGTATATAATAAGTGAGGTAAAAAGGAATATGGTTATTGATGGAGGCTAAGTCTTAGATGTTAGCAGGCCTGTTGATTAACCAGAATTTGTGACCGGAGGTGATCCGTAATGGAGATTCAACCTAAGATTTATACGAATCTTCCATTCGACCGGCAACTCGTCTAAAAGCATCAAACAGCCATTTGAGCAGCACAAAGACGATAAGTGCAGAGAACAACTGACCATAGAAGATAGTTTCGGTTGTACGAAAGATTAATCGGTCATCACACGAATTTCAATTCCCTCAAAATCACGAAAGAAGACAACACGATGACGCGCTTGGAACGGCACTGTGGCGTTCCCAATTGGCATGTGAAATCGTGAAAGATCTCAGAGTCTTCATCAGCATTCCACCGTGACGCATTCCGCAACGGTCCATGACAATAAAAAGGTTAGGTTTTCCAATGTTTCGCATCCTGACTCATTGTGCCTTGCACCAATCGTTTCCGTGACGCTAAAGAGTTGTCTGTTTTGCGCCCGCAAAGCAATGTCCAACTTAATGCAGCTCGTTCCCCATGGAAATGAGCCAGTACAAGCAGCATGATCTGCGCCAAAATTTCAATCTGACCACTCTTCACTTGCTGAAGGCAAACCAATAGTGAAGCAAATGATAAACGGTGGATTATGCCTTATCGATATAGCCCACCGCCCTACGATCGATTCGACTCCTCAGGCGTTAGAGAAATATGCTAATTTTTTCATTATTCTTTTATTAGCCTTCTTAATAATCAAATGTAGTTGCCATCCACTTGCAAGCCTAGCCCTATCCCGCTCATCCGAAATTTTTCTACTCTTTATCATCTCACTTTAAGCGTTATAACAAAGGAGAAAATCCATGAAAAAAACAGCCATATGTCTATTAATTGTAATATTTACGTTTGGGACTTCATTCTCACAGATTCTGCCTGTCCATGCAGCTGAGAACGATTTTACTTTTACAATCGGCCCCAATGGCGCAACGGTTACGGACTACAAGGGTACGGATCTGAATGTAGTTATTCCCGATGAGTATGAGGGAACTTCGGTAACTGAAATTGGGAGAGCAGCATTTGATACGTATAATACAGGCAAACCTAGAATTACGAGCGTCGTGATTCCGGACACTGTGAAGGTCATTCAAACGTATGGCTTCCGTTATACCAGCCTCACTTCCATAGAACTTCCAGACGGTTTGTTAACGATCGGCTCCAGCGCATTTGAGAACAATCCGCTTACAACAGTCGTTTTTCCGGATAGTGTGACGATGATCGGCAATTATTCTTTTTATATGAATAACTCAACTTTCGCAGCTTAAATCTCCAAACAAACCCTTGATATAGCTGGGTAAACCGGAGATCCATTCTTGTAGTTGACAAAAAACGTCCATTTTGTTCGTTTTCGTTTTCGCTTGAGACATGTCGAGAAATAAACGCATCAGCTGCTGAAGCGCGGTTTGAAAGTCCAGATCCCGAACCTCATCGGCAAAGAGGAAAAAGAGTCCTCCCAGGGTTCGGTCATCATTGGTTTCGCGTCGTTCGTATTCCATCGCTAAATAACGGCTGAATACAACCGTCGTGTGGCTAATCAGTTGGTCGAAGGAACGGCCCTGAAATTCGGTTCCTAGTTTTAAATAGCTTTTGGTCACTTTAAAAAAGGTCTCAATACTCCAACGCATGCCGTAAATTCGTACAATTTCTGCCGCATCCAGCGTGACGTCTGTACTTAAAATGGTAAGCCATTCCCGTCTTTTATTCCGATTGCGCACAAAAACAAGCTTCACGGGCAGACCGCACGACGTATGTACGACCACGGAGCCTTTGATGTCTTTTGAACTCGATTTAGGCAGGCTTTGAAACACAGCACCTAGCGTCATACGCTGTCCCTGTACGAGATACCGTTGCTTCATTTCTTTAATCATTCCAATCACCGGCAGACCTCTGGCTGTGAGCTCGCGAAGTAATGGAACCTGCGTAAACCAGCTGTCCATCAAAACATAATCCGCCGTGAAGCTGGCTTTTAACGCCCGATCTAACAAGCCCACAACGGCATCGGGCTTCCGAGAAAAAGACTCTATTCGGCGTTTGTATCCATGGCTGCGTTTCGAGAGATGGGAGGCCATTTCGCAAAAACGATTGGCCAGTTTGGCGGAAGACAGCATGACAAAATCGAGCGGTGCAAAGCTAAAACCGTCCGACCAGCCGAGTGTGAGCATCGTGTAGCCTTTGATGTACCTGCCTGCAGAATGGTCAAACACACGTGCCAGCAGTTCTGCTTTTTTACTCCGGTTTCGGCTGAGCACCGAATCATCCACAATAAATACACGTACGCGTTTGGAGGAAATGAGCGTTTCAAAATAGCGTACGATCTGGAGACTTAATGTCTGCAAAAATCGCCGCCAAGCAAAGGAAGATTGATTCAAGAATCGATAGATGACATCTTTACCTGGCAGATCGGCTCCGCGGTTACTCTCCAACAGGCGAAACCAGTTCTTCCCTTCAAAAACCAAGGAGAACACGATTCGAAAAATAGCTAAACTCGAAAGACCAAACGATTTGGAAATCCCTGCATGCCGCAAAGCTTTCCCGATGTGAAGTGAAGCAAAAAGTTTAGAAAAACGAGACTGGTCAGACAGGGAATGTTGTTGTAACATAGGGTTACACACCTTTCTTGTTCATGGTTGGTCGCACTTCCATGATACTAAACAAGCAAGGTGTTTTTTTTGTCAAGAGAAACAGTAATGTTTAAATTCTCTTACGCCCACAAGGGGTTGACTCAATATTCTAGGTGCGAAAGTTGAGTGAATAATTTAACATCAATTAAATTATCGGAAAATTTGAAGACGATTAATGGCGGGGCTTTCGACACCAATCACATTACGAAACTTGTCATCCCAGCCAGCGTAACGAATGTCGCCAGTAGTTCATTCTATAATAACAGCTTGACTAGTATAACTGTGTTAGGCGATGCAACAACTTTTGGTTCAGGTGTATTTGCGAGTAATCCGAGCAATCTGAAAATATTTGGTATTGAGAATTCTCCTGTAGCCGCTTATGCGTCAAGCAACGGACATACGTTTGTGGACGGAACGGCGTTATTTCAAGCGCTCTCTAGCGCCAAGTCGTTGTTGAAAAGTAAACTGGTTGGCACCGGCGTAGGACAAGTTTCGGCCAATGCCTACAACGACTTATTGTCAGCCTATGACGCAGCCATGCTTTTTATCGACGGAATCGGGAATGCCACCATCGCCTCCGACCTAGCTAGCGCTGCAACTCCTCTGATCTCTTCAATTGAGGCATTCAATGCTCAAATTGTTCAGGCTGGCAATCCCGCAGCGTTGCGGGCGGCGATTGCGGCGGCGCAGCAAGCATTGATGGATCATCCGCAAGGAACGAATGTAGGGCAGACTTCGGCAGGAGCTCGCACTGCACTGCAATCCGCAACCGATGCAGCGCAGCAGATCCTTGATAACGCGGGCAATTACACACAGGATCAACTGGATACCGTGGTTATCAAGTTAAATGCAGCGGTTCAAGTCTTCAATGCTGCTGTGATACAAGCGGGTATTCCGACTGGACTGGACTCGGCGATCACGGCGGCGCAGCAGGCGTTGACGGATCATCCTCAGGGAACAGATGTAGGGCAAACTTCGGCAGGAGCTCGCACTGCACTGCAATCCGCAACCGATGCAGCGCAGCAGATCCTTGATAACGCGGGCAATTACACACAGGATCAACTGGATACCGCGGTTAACGAGTTAAATGCAGCGGTTCAAGTCTTCAATGCTGCTGTGATACAAGCGGGTATTCCGACTGGACTGGACTCGGCGATCACGGCGGCGCAGCAGGCGTTGACGGATCATCCTCAGGGAACAGATGTAGGGCAAACTTCGGCAGGAACGCGCACCGCGCTGGAAACTGCACTGGATGCGGCGCAGCAGATTCTCGATAACGCGGGCGATTACACGCAGGGTCAACTGGATACCGCGGTTAACGAGTTAAATACAGCGGTCCAAGTTTTTAATGCCGCTGTGATACAAGCGGGTGTTCCGACGGCGCTTGGCGCGGCGATCACGGTTGCGCAGCAGGCGTTAGCAGATCATCCCGAAGGAACGGATGTAGGGCAGACTTCGGCAGGAACGCGCACCGCACTGGAAACTGTGCTAGATGCGGCACAGCAGATTCTCCTTAACGCGGGCAATTACACGCAGACTCAACTAGATACTGTGGTTAACGAGTTAGATACAGCGGTTCAAGTTTTTAATACTGCTGTGATAAAAGCTGGTATTCCGACTGCACTGGACTCGGCGATTACGGCAGCGCAGCAGGCATTGGCAGATCATCCCGAAGGAACGGATGTAGGGCAGACTTCAGCAGGAGAGCGCGCTGCCCTGGAAACTGCACTGGATGTAGCGCAGCAGATTTTTGTTAACACGGGCAATTACACACAGGATCAACTGGATATCGCGGTTAACGAGTTAGATACAGCGGTTCAAGTTTTTAATGCTGCTGTGATACAAGCGGGTATTCCGACTGCACTGGACTCGGCGATTAAGGCAGCGCAGCAGGCATTGGCAGATCATCCCGAAGGAACGGATGTAGGGCAGACTTCGGCAGGAACGCGCACCGCGCTGGAAACTGCACTGGATGTTGCGCAGCAGATTCTCGATAACGGGGGCAATTACACACAGGATCAACTGAATACCGCGGTTAACGAGTTAGATTCAGCGGTTCAAGTCTTTAATGCCGCTGTGATACAAGCGGGCATTCCGACTGCACTGGACTCGGCGATTAAGGCAGCGCAGCAGGCATTGGCAGATCATCCCGAAGGAACGGATGTAGGGCAAACTTCGGCAGGAGATCGCGCTACCCTGCAGACCGCGATAGATGCAGCGCAGGCTATTGCCGACGATGCGGAAAATCAATCTCAGACTCGTTTGGATGAAGCAACTGTCAGTTTGAATGACGCTATGGCGGTGTTTGAAGCCGCTTGGGTGGGAGTGGTGCTAACCGCACCGGTCAATGATTTGTACGGAACGAGAGATACGCTTCGCTTTACAGTATTTTACGGATATGAAGTAACCGTAATAGGGACACCGGTCGTTCCGATCAGGGTTGGAGATAATTCCGTCACTCAGACGGTATATGCCTCATATATGGGAGCACGCGGCGAGGCAGTGACAAAACTTACTTTCGAATTCGAAGTTCCTGGGGGGTTGGCGGATGTTGACGGAATTGAAGTTGCTGCAGCATTGGAGCTCCCAAACGGTGCAAGTATCGTTCGCACCTCTAGCGGGCACTCAGCTACGCTAACTTACGCAGCACCGGACGTGAGCGGAATTCGTATCGCGTCGATCCCGCCCGAGGTTGCCCTGACGGTTGTACCGAACGGATTGGAACGTAAAACGATAAGTGTGATGGCAAGCGTGTATGGGGTGGCTGCGGGAAATGCCATGACGCAGCTCCGTTGGCTGCCTGGAAGTCTTAGTGAAGTTGATTTTGTCGGCGGAACGAAAGGAAACGATATTTTGGCCGTACCTCAATTCACTATTACTACCAACGGCGACTATACGGTTTATGCCCTCGACAAAGCAGGCAATGAAGCAGTGAAAACGATCACTGTAACTGGGATCTTAACTCCGTCTTCGTCGGATAACGGCAATCGACCGGTCCCATCATCGGGTAACGACGATCGATCAGGCACATCTGGGACAACTGTGAAGTTAGCTCCGAATGGTGGGATTACAATTGTTATCGATCCATCCGACATCAAACAAGTCAAACGTTCGGACGGCACGATGATCGAGAAAATCATCCTCCCTGAACGGACGAGGAAGCAAGTGCTGGAACTCTTGAAAGATACGATGAAACCGTTTGTCAGCATTACAATCGGCAATCGGGAGCAAGTAGTACAGGCACAGCTTCAAGCTGACTGGATCGCGGATATGGTCAAAGCTAATCCTAATACAATTATAGAGGTGAGGTTGAACGATTCTAGCTACCAATTACGGTTAAGCGCAATCAATCTGATCCGCTTGGCGGAGCGTCTCGATGCGGAAATATCGAATTTGACCGTGAACATCATACAGGAGTTGGCCGGTGAGCAAATTCGGGAAGAGATCAATCGGATCGGCGTTTCCAAAGGTTTTTCTGTTTTCGCTGACGTTATTGACTACAAGGTGATGGTCGAAGCAAACGGGCAAATGTTGGAGGTGCACGACTATGGCGGATCGTACACGATTCGTACCATTAAGTTGGACCGAGAGAACACAAATCATAACCTGGTTGCCGTTCAGTATATCCCGGAGAACGGAACCGTCGTGTTTGTTCCAGCAAAGATGGAAACCGGTCCAGACGGCACTAATGAAGCGATTCTGAACGTGCCACATAACAGCTTATACACAGTCGTAAATGTGCAAGCCCGAACCTTCGCCGATTTAAGTGGACATTGGGCGAAAGTGGATATAGAGCATCTGGCGTCCAAACTGCTGGTGAACGGCGTGGCTGCTGACCGTTTTGATGCAGAGGGAACCGTTACACGAGCGGAATTCTCAGCCTTGCTCGTTCGTGCACTAGGGCTATCCGTGAAGGGGAGCGAGGGCAGTGATCGTTTTACGGATGTCCCTGCATCCGCATGGTATGCATCTGCAGTAAATTCGGCAGTGGCTAGCGGGCTGGTTAGCGGCATCGGTTCCGGCCGTTTTGCGCCTAACGATCCAATTACTCGCGAGCAAATGGCTGTTTTGATGGCTGGCGCTTTAACCTTCACCAGCCATGGAAACGGTAGTGATGGGCAAGAGGGAGGCCATCTGGAAACTTTCACGGATCGAGACTCCATTTCTTCCTGGGCGCAGGTTCCAGTAGTCCGGGTATGGGAAGACGGCATAATGAAAGGGATGGAGGACGGACGCTTTGCCCCGACGGAGAATGTAACGAGGGCGCAGGCAGCGGTTATACTGAAAAGGTTCCTGCAAAATGTACATTTTATCGATTAAATCAAGGAAAGTAATCAATCCAAAATTATTAATTGAGATACTCATTCATAGTATCGTCTGTATAACGATAGTAAAGGAGCTACCTAGTGGCAGCTCCTTTTTGTCGTACATGTAATTGGCAGCTATGTGTGAAAAGTCATTTGACAAGAAAATGGTTGGTGATTATTTCATCAAGGTAAAGAAACTAATCCTCATGAATCTCAATAATCTCTCTTATATCATCTATATCCAACGCCTCGGCAATCCGCTCAATATGAGTAAAATTGATATTCTCTCGTTTCCCAGACTGCAACTCACTCAACGCAGCGTGTCGGATATCAGACAATCGTGCTAGTTCACGCAAAGAGATATTATGTTTTTCCGTGAGTTTATGAATGTTGACGACGACTTTCTTAGCCATGAGTATCACTCCTAAAATTTCCATATGGTCTTGACGTTACGCATGAGCGTACCATATACTTTTTGTATACCTGGTACTCTTATGCGTACCAATTTTAGGGGTGGTGACATGACAAGTACCAACAGCGAAGACCTCGCTTTGCAGTACGCACAACTCGTAATACAGGAAGACGATTACGTTGATCAACTCATCACATGCAACAAACTAATCTTGGACGCCATGGACATCATTGCGAAGCAGGCAGGTGTGCTAGAGATGGATACCGTGAAACAAGCAGCATATCACCTTCATTCCATGGAACAGGATTTGAACCGAAAGCTATTTAAAGTCCGACTGGAGAAGAGCATCTTAGCGAATCGGATGAGCCAGTCTACATAAAAACACCTTAACCAAAGGCAGCGCAGGATCATATAAGATGATCTTGAACTGTCTTTTTGCCTTTCCATCCAAACGATTATTGCTCCCAATTAAGCATTGACTTTCCTCCCAAATCCCCCTACACTTCAATTATTAAAACACTTTTAAAAACATTCATTGAATGGTTCGAAATGAACGAAAGGAGGCATACAAACCATGTTACCTACATCACACAACACCCAACAGGTGAAGCGGATCAACGTTGAACTTGTGAAGAATACGCTTCGATCAATGGACGTAGGCACGAAGGCTTCCATTGCGAACCTGACCAAACTCAGTGTTGCAACATGCGGCACGATCCTGAACGAATTGCTCCAAACTGGTGAAATTATTGATTTGGGCCCGGATGAATCTAGTGGGGGAAGACCAGCCAGTCGATATCAGTTTAATGCGGACTACGCGAGCGTTCTTTGCCTGATCATTCGAACAGAGGGCGGCATTCACTCGATCACACATACCCATGCCAATCTGAACGGGGAAATGACGGACGAAGAGACTCTTATTTTGGATGAGATCAATGTGACTGTGGTAGAGGATTTGATTGCGAGACTGATCGAAACGCATCACAATGTGCAGGCCATTGGCATTGGTATACCAGGGGTGGCACACAACGGTGTGATTGGCATATGCGACGTACCGGATCTGGCGGGTCAACCGTTAGGGCCAAGGCTCAAGGAACAGTATGATGATGTGGAAGTAGTCATTGGCAATGACATGAACCTGACGGTCTACGGACTGTACAATCAGCAGCAATTTGAGGAAGAGAAGAACTTTGCGGTAGTGACTTTTCCGGAGAATCATTTTCCGGGTGCAGGCTTTATCATTGATGGTCGTCCGCTCACAGGGAATACGCAATTTGGTGGAGAGGTATCTTTTCTGCCATTTGGCGTGTCACGGGAAGAACAACTGCGAATGTTGAAAACGACGGAAGGATTGCAGGAACTGGTGGTACAGACGCTGGTATCCATTATCGCAATCATCAACCCGGCTACGATTGTGGTTACAGGGGATACGATGGACCCGTCCATGCTGGATGGCCTGACTCAAGGTTGTCGGGACATGATCCCACAGGAGCATATGCCCAAACTGATCATTCAGCGAGACACACGACGAGAATACCTTACTGGAGTGGTCGCTGTTACGTTGGAGAGCCTGACTTACCGCATCCAACTGATCGAGAAACAATGGTAGTCAACCACATTTTATGGCGCCATAATGGAGGAACTTAATTTGAATCAGCAAGCAGGTACAGAAGGAACCAAGAAAAAGTTCAACAAACTATACGCCATGCAACTGGCCACGATCTTTCTGGGATTTATCGTATTCGGCATATCGGAAAATATTAAGGGACCAGCCATCCCGCGTATTCAATTCGACTTCAATCTGGATGAGAAACAGCTCGGGACGCTGTTGTCCCTGAATGCGCTGGGTTACTTGATCGCCTGCTCATTCACCGCCATCCTGGTACGCAAATGGGGCATTAAGGCGGTTAGCATCATTTCATTTGCATCGATGATTCTCTCGGGTGTGTTCATTTACGTATCTCATACATATCCACTTTTTGCTTCATCATACTTCTTCATGTATATCGGAAACGGCATGCTGGAGATTGCCTTGGCAATTCTGGGAGCGCGGATCTTTGTGAAAAACACAGGTACGATGATGAACCTGTCCCATTTCTTCTATGGGCTGAGTTCAACGGTGGCGCCTTTATTGGCGACAGGGGTGATGTCGTTAAGCGTGTTCGGACACGTACTGGACTGGCGCGGCATGTATCTCGTGATGCTGTCACTCTGTTTGCTGCCGATCATTGCGGCACTGCGCAGCAAATTTCCGGGGGATGATCTTCCTCATGAAGATCGGACCTCGCTCAAGACGTTAACACGTGATCCAGCCATCTGGCTGATGGTGCTCATTCTTTCTTTTGGCGTGGTATCGGAGCTGGCGGTTGGGGGTTGGCTCGTTAACTTCCTGGAGAAAGCCTATACGTGGGACACGGTCAAAGCATCTGGGCTGCTCTCTGCGTTCTTCCTTGCTTTCTCGTTAGGTCGTCTGCTGCTGGGTCCACTAACGGACCGAATCGGATTTGTGTTGTCGCTCATTCTGTTCTCGGCTTTCTCGGCGGTGTGTACGTTTGTGGCGCTTACAGGAGGAGAGAGTCTTGCATTCTTCTTTGCGGTATCCGGTGCGGGTATTGCGATGATCTATCCAACGGTGATGGCATTTATCGCACGCAGGTATCCGAACGGCAGTGACACCGCGATTACGTTGACGGTCACCCTCATGGGGGTCGGAAGTGTCATTGGTAACTATGTGATTGGCTGGGTCATTGAAGGTGTGAAGAATATGTACGGTCCAACGACTCAGTTGGGGTTACTACGCGGACTTCAAGCAGGGTACGGATTCATCGGCCTATGCGCTGTGATCTGTGCGGCATCTGGAATAGTGTTGTACGGGTATTTGAAGCGGAAGCAGGAACTGATTTAGATTATGTAGATATCATTTTATAGTATCAGAACAGAAATCGATGTTTGATGTAGAGAGGAAATAAAGTGTGGATTAACGATGCTTCTTTAAACTAACGTGATACGATAACTCAATAAAAACAAGGAGGCAGCCGACAACGTGATCGGCTGCCTTTGTTCAATTAACTTAGGTTAGTCTATAACTGCAAGTGCAGTCGCAAATTTTTAGTGATTAATACTTAAATTGGATTGTCAAACGCTCTAACTGCTGTGACATATCCGACAAGGTTGTGGCTAGGCTCGTAATTTGCTCCATTGAAGCCAGTTGTTCTTCTGAAGATGCAGCTATATTTTGTGAATGGTCTGCAGCTTGAAGCGCAAGATTGGAGACTTGCTCTTGACCCGCTGTTATTTCCTGGACACTTGCAGTTATCTGCTGTGTAACACTGGCGAGTTCTTCCGTTTGTTGCGCAATAAAGTTTGTGGACCCCACAATTTTGTTGAACTGTTGTTCTGTCTCACTAGCAATCTGTATACCGGAGTCGACGTCCTGTTTAACTCGTTCCAACGTTTTGAGAGATTGCTCTATATCTGTACGCATATCATGAATCAACGTGGAAATCTGCCCGGATGACTGATTCGATTGTTCAGCAAGTTTTCTTACTTCAGCAGCAACTACGGAGAAACCGCGGCCTTCTTCTCCTGCACGGGCAGCCTCAATCGAAGCATTTAAAGCCAGAAGGTTAGTCTGGTTTGCGATATCCGTAATGGCATGTAGCATCGTACCGATCTGCTGGCTGCGTTCATCAAGCATCCTCATTACTACATCGGTTTCATTAACGGAATGGTTAATCAGGTTCATTTGCTTCGTCGTGTGCTCTATGGCAGTACTACCTATATTCGCCAATTCCATCGCATCAACAGAAGAATCAGCAATAGTTGATGAACTTTCCGCTATTCGCTGGATACCAATTGATATTTCCTCGAGTGAGTTGGTTGTTCTTTGAAGCATCATTTGTTGCTCTTGTGCGCCGACTGCGGATTCTTGGATCGAAATGGTGATATTCTCAGTTGCTTGACTGGTGTGCTCTGCTCCAAGGTTCAATTCTTTGGAGGATGAAGCTACCTGCTTTGTGGAAAGATCGACTTGTCTAATAAGATATCTCATGTTTTTAATCATTTCATTAAAGTCTTTAGACAGCTCACCTATTTCATCTTTGGACTTAATTTTGACTTCTTCAACGGTCAGATCACCGTCCGCAACTGACTTCAGTCGCTTTGCGATCTTAAGGATAGGCTTCGTTAGACGCCCTGAGACAATGCTGACGATAACTGATCCGAGAACTACTGCAACTGCCGTAACCATTATTACAAGATAGAGTACTTGGGTTGCACCGCTGTTGAACTCACTTAAATATGCACCAGAACCGACGATCCAGCCCCAATGTGGATCCATTTCAACATATGAAACTTTGGTTTCTATTTCACCAGTATCGGGTAGAGCCCACTTGTAGGTGACAAATCCCCCTCCGGCTGACCCAACCTTAACAAGCTCTTTTCCCAAATACACGCCATCTTCCGTCACGACATCTGTCAAATCCTGACCTTCATTTGAAGGATTCATCACGGAATGAGCAACCTTATCAACTGCCCATGGATATCCTGTTTTCCCTACAGTATATTCACTTTTTACAGGCCGCTTATTATCTGCATTTTTTTCACCGAGCAGTTCGGCGCGGAGTTTTTCCTGTGCTTGTTCCAATGTTAAATCTCCGCTCTCTACTTGCTCATTGAGGAGGCTAATCATGCCAATAACCATATTCACACTATTTTCAAGTGCTGCCTTGCCTGATTCATTCATTTCATTTTTCGAAACCGTATACGAAGTGAACCCTATCACGATCGTGGGCACAATTAGTATAGCCAAACATAGAGTGACTAACTTTGTTCTCAAAGATCTCATTTTTAGTATGGATACAATCTTTGTCTTCACTACATTTCCCCCTCAACACATCAATTTACAGCTCCCATAACTTCAATAGTTAAAATTTAAAATAAAAGTCTGTACATAATATATCGAAAAAATATACTGTAAAATGAAGTCCTTGATCTATACCTTTCCTCTTATCTAAATCCACTTGACCTACTAAAAACATTACGACTGGGAGTTTGTGTTAGTTTTTGGTTTTGTATAGAAATGCTGTTAATGGACTACGCTTAAGGTTAAATGTGATCTTATGAAGGAGGTCATCGTTTCTTGAAATTTGAACTAGGACGTTGCTTACTGAATGAACGATTGAAGGAAACCGGAAAGTCAGCGGAATGGCTGGCAAAGGAATTGCTTTTTAAACCGGAACGAGTTTATGACTTTATTGAAAACAAAAGAGTGATGCCACTCAAAATTGCCATATCGATCGCCGATACCGTCGGTTGTGATGTTCGTGCCTTGTATGAATTAATTCCGAATGATTATGAAGTAATGGGAGACTAATGAAATAAGTAGTAGGTTTTTTTAGAAATAAATACGTGATTCATAAAATTTGGAGGGAATGTCCTTGCTTAAACAGATTGTTTCATTAATTTTTGTCCTTACGCTTGCTGTTGGAATCAACAATGACTTACTCATCACATCTGCTAAACCTACGCAAGCTTTTTCAAATGTGGATTTGGACAAGCTGCAAACTGTTGCGGATTTCAAACTCTTTACGCCGTCTTACTTGGTTGAAAACTATAAATTAGAAATTAAGGAGCCATACCCGTTTGTTAGTAGTCCATCCGTTTCAAAAGTTAGACTTCATTTTTTTGATGAATCAGGACAGACATATTTGTTTGGAATTGAAGAACATAAGGCGATTGGATATAAAGTAAACCGAGTTGTCACTAACGTCGATGTCCGTAACCGATCAAGTACAACACGAACTATAATCGAGGATTTTAAATTTAATGAACATGGAGAGAAAATGAACATAAATGGAATAGAGGGGCGATTTGAACCATGGGCTAACCATATACCAGGCGGATACCTACGATGGGTACAAAATGATACTTTCATTGAAATGGACAGCGGAGAATTAACTAAAGAGGAAATGATCGCGTTAGCAAAATCAATGAGATGATTCAGTAATTCAAACTAACGGAAAAGGAAAGTAATTAAGGCTGCCAGCTTACATGGAAGCCTATTTTATTTGACTTTAAGTAGACTACGAAAGCGGAATGACTTGTATTCTTGAAATTAAGCAACAAATTCTATATAAATCCGTTGTAGTATGAGAGAGGTGATATGATGTGACAAAAAAGAGTAGTTGGATCTTAATGTTGGTATTAGTGGTACCGATGATATTTGCTGGGTGTTCATTAACAGAAAAAAATGAAGAAATTGTGACTCAAAGTGTAGTAGCATCTGATTTTGTTCTCGAAGTAACAACCCCAACTAATATAGTTACTGGTGAAGCAATAAAAGTAAAAGGGACTCTTAAATATACGGGTATTCAACCCGTTGAAGTTTTCCATGGAAAACCAATCATTCGTTTTTACTTTTCGGGTAGTAACGAGGAGCGTAATTATAAGGATATGGCATACTTAACTGAGTTTAAGTCAGGTCAACTCGTTGAGGTTGAAGATGAATTTATAGTAACAAAAAAAGGGAAACAAAATCTTCTTGTAAATATTGATGGTGATATCTCATTAACAATGAATCCAATTGAAATTCTTGTTAAATAATCTTAGTTGAATTCTTACGTCGAATAAGAGTGGGGGCTATTAATATGAATGTTCAAGAAATAAAAGATTTTGTTGAAGAGTATAATTTAGAAGATCGGAGTTACTCAGGATTTTGGAACTACTTTAATAATTATAAGAAAGAATGTAATGATGATTTTAAAAAAGAATTCCCCGAATATGATCCAAATAAAATAGAGTTGTTCGTGGATAGTGTATCACTTCGTATTACTAATTGGCCAGATGATGGCTATAATCATGTAGTAATTACACTTAGAGTACACTATAAAGAAGTATATGCTGCAATGTATCAAATGATATTTAACTTATCTGGAGAAGTAGAGGATGATCATTTATCCTTATGAAGTGAAAGGTTCAGCAAAATCTAAACTGAACAATAAAATATACTAACAGGTTAACTCAGTGCCATTTTGTGAATTACAGATGTAACTCTCATTGATTTGATAGCGTTATTAATAACGAGGAACGTCTTATAGGTTCTAGAATAACTAATAAAAGAATACGAGGGATAAAGTTGTGAAAAAAAAGGGGCTTTTTTTTGCTGTTTTATTATTATCTTTAACAACAGCGACCTTAACTGCCTGTGATTCAACAAGTTCAACTCAAGAGAATACCTCTACTCCAAAGTCTGGTGTATTATCAAGCAAGTCAACAAGTCCAATTCTTACTAATTCTTTAAGTGAAGAAGAGGATAAACCCTCGCACTATATTGCTTCTGGGGGCGCAACGGTACAGCAACCCTTTTCAATAAATCCGGAATTTGTACATATAAAACTTCTAATGAAGAACAATAGTAGACACGAAGTCAATGTTAGTTTAACACATTTAGAAACTAGTAAAGTGTATTTCGCTATAACGATTGCTGCCGGGGAATCTTCGGATTGGATAAATATTAATCAAGGTTTCTCACAAGGCATGCGTACTGGAGGCTACTTGCTTCAATGGAGCGGTGGCGGTTATAACGTTGATGGGGAAGTATGGGGAGCAGCTGGTTCAGACCCGGACGATACTGCTCCTCTGTCTTATTGAACTAACGGGCAGGTTAGTTTTAATTTGAGGTATCGCTGCACGAAATCAATAGAACGATCTATGTGGTAAAATATAGGAGGAGTGTTATTCAAAAAGTGAGGAGGCAACAAATACATAATGGTCAATGATCTATACCGAAAAATTGGTCCCTTGTTTATAAAGAAAAATCTAGTTCAGTTAGCATTTCAGTTTTTTATTTCAGCGTTAATCGGAGTTATATATACATTTATGATCATTGATGAAACAATAAGTGGCTATATTAATAAAGTATTACCCAGTAAGGATGGACCGGATCTATATCATTATCTGCCCATTGTGATCACTGTGTTAATTTACTCGTGTTTCATTCAAAGAAAAGAAAGAATTTTTATAGAAAAAATTTCATTCAGTTGTCTTCATATTCTGATTGCAATACTAAGCTGCATTTCTTCTCTTATCGTTATAATGATGATTCAATTCCGAATGATGTAACTAATAAATCATTGAACTAACGGGCAGGTTAGTTCACGGCACTAAGTATACTAAAGGGCAGAATACTACGAAGCTTAGGAGGAGTAGGAAGATGATTCGGGGTGTAGTTATCGAAGGGATGTCTACTGTAGGAAAAACATCATTATTTTCTGCTATAAAGAGATTACATAGTCAAACACCGAATAGTGAAAAAACTATAGTTGCAGTAAGTGAACACTATTCACAAGTATTGCATTCATACCAAGGTGTTTTAAGATCCATGGATAAGGATGAACATATTTCACTTCTAAGTCGACATGTTGATTATCTTGAACAACAATACGATTGGATTAACTCTCTGGGTCATTCCAAACCATCCAAAGGTATATTTTTTCTTTTAGAGAGGTTTCATGTAAATCATAGAGCCGCATTTAAAGCCTCTCCTGAGATTGAGTTGCTTGAGAAACGTCTATTCATGATGAATGCACATTGTGTACTCTTAACCTTGACCCCGGATGCAGTTGAGCCAAGGTATATTGAAAGTCGCGGTGAAGCTTGGAAGTCATATGTGATGGGAAATTCTACTACTCCCCAAGTATGTGAAACGTTTTTAGATAATCAAGAAAATCTTCGAATGGCTACGAAACAATCATTGATTCCAACTTTAGAGATTAACACAGATGAAGCAGACTGGGATGCTTATGCGAGACAAGTCCTTACGGATTTACGTTAAGATCCGGAAGATGTTCGAAGACAACGCTGAGCAATATCACGTCTATATCGAAGGGCTTGAGGAATCTAAGTTGGACGAAATGATCGACTACGCGAATCAAAACGGGGTTCCCTTCCGGACATCCTGTTGCAGGTTCTCTTACATGGGCAATATCACCGGGGACAGATCAATCGGGCACTTCGGATCGAATCGGCAGAGCCTGTCCGAATCGATTACATCACGTTCGCGAGGCTCTAACGGGCAGGATTGCTTCATCAATTATCGAATGCTCTAATGAACATTTCTATTAAGGGAGAATAGGCATGGAAATTAAGATACGAGAAATTGCAGCGAATGATTATACTGAAGTTGTTTTTTTATGGAACGATGTGCTTGAGATTCGCACTGTTAATGAGGAAAATTTTCGAGCTACTACAGAAAAAATGAATGCGGCCGGGGATTACAAAACATTTGTTGCATTATTTGAAAATGATGTGGTTGGTTTTGTAACTATAGTTCAGGCATTATCCATAGGGGTTCCGATTGGTTATTTACATATACAAGCTCTGGCCGTTAAAAAGGAATTTCAGCATCGTGGGGTCGGTACCAAACTATTAAGACACACTGAAAATTATGCTAAAGAATTCGGAATATCTAGTATTATTTTATGCAGCGGATTCAAGCGAGCTGAAGCCCATGCTTTTTATGAGCATAATGGTTATGATAAAGATTCATACTGCTTTGATAAGGCTATTAAGTTTGACTAATATGTAAATCAACTTTTGAAGTTCCATTTGAAAAATACAAATATGTAGAAAGGAACGTGAAAAAATGACACAGCGTGAAAATATAAAAAATGGATTGTTGTTTACAGACATGGGAGAAGGCTTGCCGGAGGAACGGCTTAAGGGAAAAGAACTGGTATACGACTTTAACCAAACGAGACCGTCCGAGGTGGCCAAACGTGAAGCATTGGCTAAGCAACTTTTTGGAAGCTTGGGCATAAATTGCTGGATTGAACCACCCATTCACTTTGCCTATGGCTCTAACACGTTTATTGGTGATAATGTCTATGTAAATTTCAATCTTACAATCGTGGATGACACAACGGTTACGATTGGCAATGGAGTCTTATTCGCCCCTAATGTTACGATATCTACGACCGGACATCCCGTCGATGCAGAGTTGCGTGCAACAGGGCAAATGTATGCATTTCCCGTTGTTATTGAAGATAATGTGTGGATTGGTAGCGGTGCAGTCATTAATCCGGGTGTAACGATAGGAAAGAATAGTGTAATAGGCGCAGGCAGCATCGTCACGAAGGATATTCCGCCAAACGTGGTTGCAGTAGGCAATCCCTGCAAAGTTCTGCGACTAATTACGGAAGAAGACAAAACGTACTATTATAAAAATCGGAAGGTGCAACCATAATTTCACGTTAAAGGGGCTATTCATGATGTATCCACATCACCAAACGGCTATTCAAACGATTACCGACAAACTCAAGGTTAAGGAAGAAATCTTGGCTGTCATTGTAGGCGGGTCCGTTGCGCATGGTTTTGCAAAAGAAGATTCGGATATAGACCTTATGTTGGTCGTGTCGGATGAGCATTATCGTTCGTTATTAGAAAGCGGGGATATTCATTACCATGAAACGGAGTCAACACCTTATGATGGCGGCTACGTGGATGGAAAATACACCTCGATTTCGTACATTAAAAAAGTAGCCGAATCTGGCAGTGAACCAGCTCGCTTTGCCTTCAAGGATGCAATAGTGAGTTATAGTGAAATAATCGGCTTAGAAGAGTTGGTACAAGCGGCATCACGCTATCCGATTGAGCGGAAAAACGAAACGATGGAAAAGTTTCATGCGCAATTTGAAGGCTGGAGATGGATGTTCTATGAAGGGTTAAAAAAGAAAGAGCCTTATGTAATTGAATTTTCAGCGACTAATTTCGTTTTATTTGCGGGGCGGCTCATTTTGGCCTATAACGAAGTTGTCTATCCTTATCATAAATGGTTTATGAAAGTGCTGGAAGGCGTCAATAACAAACCCAATGATCTTCATGTAATCATAAATAACGTACTTAAAGATAAATCGAAGGAAAGCGTCGAAGTTTTATATGAGTGTGTCACACAATTTCATCAATGGCCTCAGTCAGAGAAAGGATGGCATATTCGATTTATGCTGGATAGCGAACTGAACTGGATGACCGGACATGTGCCTGTAGCTGATCTTTAATACCATAACAGTTATCGGACCGTTCATTATTTTCCTTTACTTGAAAGAGGTTCAAGACGTATAATCCGTTGAGACATCAGAGCAAGAAGAGGGGAAAAATGATTATGAATAACGGGTTAGTCAACGCTATTATTGCGTATATCATGTGGGGGGTTCTCCCGCTTTATTGGAAGTTGTTTAGCGAAGTTCCGGCAGGTGAGATTTTGTCGCATCGGGTTGTATGGTCGTTTGTTTTTATGGGTATTCTGGTCGCCGCCCAGCGTCGCTGGGGTGATATAAAGCGGATTGCAACTAACCGCTCGCTCCTGCTGTCGCTCACCGCCAGCGGAATGCTGATCGCGGTTAATTGGCTCATCTTCATCTGGGCGGTCAACAACGGCCATGTCGTAGAGACAAGCCTTGGCTATTATTTGAATCCGTTGCTGAACGTGCTGTTAGCGGTCGCCTTCCTTCGTGAGAAGCCAAACCGCGGCCAATGGCTTGCAATTGCCATCGCTGGCGCAGCGGTGCTTATCATCGCGATTGACTATGGACGGTTTCCGTGGGTTGCGATCTCGCTGGCTGCGTCATTTGGTTTGTACGGCCTGGCGAAGAAGAAGATCAAGCAAGACGCTTCTATAGGTTTATTCTCGGAGACGGCTGTAGTCCTGCCTGTCGCGCTCGGCTACTGGATCTATTTGGCCGTCGTGGGGAAAACGACGGCATGGACGCTGCCTGCACCGACGTTCATTGAATTGCTTCTTTCCGGCGTGGTCACGGCGCTACCGCTGCTCTTTTTTGCGCGAGCAGCCGCCCGGATGTCGCTGTCAACGCTCGGCTTCGTTCAATACATCGGGCCGACGATCATGCTTTTGCTGAGCATATTCGTATTCAAGGAATCGGTTTCGCCGGTTCTACTCGTAGGCTTTGCTCTCATCTGGACAGCGCTCGTCGTATACGCTACAGCATCGATTCGCGGCGCGAAACTCGCGAAGGCGAGTTGATGGCCACAGTACCCCGGTATCATCAAAATGGCTCTTTCCGTCCGATAAGGCGGATAAGAGCCATTTTTTGTTTGTAGTGTTATCAGGCGTACCTGAGCGCACTACGTTGGAACGATAGCTCCATAAAACAGAGGCAGTCTGGACTTTATTTTTTCATCTAAGGCTTACAGCTGTTTTTTTTGTTGGGGATGATCTAGGAACCCTCGTTTAGACCAAACGAGGGTTCCTAGATCATTTTGCTTTATATCAATGGTATATCTATAGGTAATCATAGGCTTTACAATCATTATTTTACGGTAGAAAGCAATGTATCCTTTTATTGTTTTATGTATATCATATGGATATACAACTGTAGAGAGGTGAGGTATAATTGGAGCATCAATCAAACGAAAGGCGTGGGATTGCCATGACTACAGCCACACTTAGCAAATGGGGAAATAGCAGTGCAATTCGCATTCCTAACCAATTGCTTAAGCGTCTTAATCTGGAAGAAGGCTCGGAAATTGAGATTTTGGTGACAGAAGATAATGAATTGTTGTTGCGTCCAAAAACCAAGCCTGTAGAGTCCAATGAGGAACTACGTAACCATCTAAAGACTTTGCTCTCTAAAGTGAAACAGGATACAAGACATGAAGAAATAGACTTTGGCACTGAAGGGAACGAGTTACTTTGATTATTCCCAAGCGAGGCGATCTGATATGGCTTGACTTTGATCCTCAAGTGGGTCATGAGCAAGCCGGGAGACGACCGGCTATTGTTCTATCGGAACTTGAATTCAATGAAATAACGGGTTTTGCCGTTGTATGTCCCATAACGAGCCAAGCCAAGGATTATCCTTTTGAAGTTACACTACCAGAAGACCTGCCATTTTCAGGTGTTGTTTTGACGGATCAGTTGAAGAGTCTTGATGTGCGGCAACGACGTATCCAAATTGCGGGGCATGCCGAACCAACCTCTGAATTTATGAAATCAGTTCTACGCAATGTCCGTTCTATATTGGCATAATTGAAGATTATTAGCTGTTCGTATACCTAAATCCACGTCTAACTCAGAGACGTGGATTTTTTCTTTCATACCTAAATTTATTCGTCCATCACTGACACTCCGAACAAGAGCATTCGAAAGGCATCTATAAGTTGAAAAGAAAGATTTTAATCCTCTGAAAATGTTTCCATTTATAGTATGATAAGACTATCGCTAGCTTCTTCAAACATGGCCTGTATTATCTCTGCGGCTATCGGGCAAAGGCCATATCGAATGATCACGAAGACCATCCTATAGATAAAGATAAGGAGATCCAAATATGACAGTAACTTCGATTATGGAACAAATCCGCATTATCGAATACGATCCCTCCTACGCTGCCGCAGTCGCTGATATGTGGAACCGCAGCAATGAAAGTTGGGGAGGTGGAACCAACCAGAGAACAGAGGATACCGTTCGCCGGGAGATGGAGAATTCGTCCAATCTTCATGTATTTCTTGCCGTTCATGAGAAAGAGGTTGTTGGCTTCTGTAGTTTTGCCCACTACCGCTATGACGAGAATGCCCTGTATGTACCGCTGTTGAATGTGCGCCCCGATTATCACGGCTACAAAGTCGGACGCAATCTGATTCTGAACGCTGTTCGCAAGACCGTGGAAGCGGGATGGCCACGCCTGGATCTGTTCACGTGGGCAGGTAACACCAAGGCTGTACCAATGTACAAAAAATGCGGGTTCTTCTGGGAGAAAAAGGATGATAATGTGCATCTGATGAACTTCATCCCGACCATTTTGCAGACGGAAGCACTTGCTCCCTATTTTGAGGAGCTGGACTGGTACGCAGACAGCACTCGCGAACTCGTCATTGAACCGGATGGCCGTCGGGAGCGTGGTTTCGATTTCTTTGATTATTCCTGGCAAAAGGGAGATATCTCCTTGCGAGCCGAATTCGAGAAGTCTGGTCGCGGGCTGACAGCTCTTGAAACACCGGATTACGAAATTTCCACAGAGATCGACGATCATGACCTCGTATTTGGTTCCGCATACAAGGTTCGCTACCGGATCACGAACCGCTCAGCATCCGAGCTGAAGTTCGAGATCAAGGGCCAGGACAACAAAAATATCCGTTTTGCCCTGGACGATGCAAGAGCGGTTGCTCCGGGAGAAACGGTAATCGTGGAGGGCGAATTCTACCTTGATCCGGTTCAGGAGGAGCAAAGTCAGAATAAGACCCATCCCGTTGTCGCGAGCACATGGCTGATCGGTGGCAGAAAAGCCGAGTTTCGTATGGGTGTTGCCCCGAAATTTCCGGCCAAGATCGACACGGCGTTGCCCGTAAAAGAGCTCTATACAGGCATTCCTGCTGAGCTATACCTGAACGTGGAGAATAATTTTGATTCCGAAGCAGTGTTCACTTTTGACTTGCCAGAAGAAGAATTCCTGGAGTGGGCAGAACGTTCGGTGAGCTTTACGGTCCCTGCAAAAGGCAAAGCATCTGTACCCGTAGCCTTCACTTTGCGTTCGTATGGTCTCTATTCGCGAGAAGTAATGGTAACGGCTGTTCCGACGGATAGACAGGCGGTTACTTATACAACCAAGCTGTCTGTGTTAATGAAGGGGACAGAAGGACGTTATGGCGGGGAGAACGGAGACCAGTGGATAGCTGTAAACGGCGCATTCTCTCTCCATATGAACAAGCAGGATAATATTATGTGGATTGAATACCCTGGGTCACGGCACTCATTCTGGTGGACCTATCCGAAGCTGGGCAAGCCGTACGCAGAAGAGCTGTCCAAGAAACAAGCCAGAGAAGTAAACATCTATCCGGAGGGAGAGCGGCAGATTTTCGAGGCCGTTTATGACTCGGAGGATTTCCCTGGCTTACACATCAAGTCTGTCGTCAAGCTGTCTTCAAACGGAATTGCCGAATTCCATCATGAGATTGAAAATACACGAGGCACAGCATGGGAAGAGGATATATTCCTCATGAACAATTTTGGATTTTACGGAAACGGATTAATCCTTCCTTATCAGGGCCGATTCGTAGATATGAGTGATGATTATGCAGGTGATCCGAACCACTGGGATAGTGCACAGATTACGGAGAACTGGCTGTTCTGCAAGGAGGAGTATGGTGCGTGCGGCATCTATTGGGATCCTTCCCTCAAGCTGATTCGGCCGGAATACACGCTCGGATTGCAGCATGAGATCGGACGCCTGGAGGCAGGGGCTGTGGGACGAACCAAGGAAACCGTGTTTGCCCTAAACACCTTTGCCAAATGGTCGGATTTCCGTGCGTTTGCCCGGAAGCAGCATAATCCGATTATCCCGTTCCTGGATAGTCACCTTGATTTGACACTGAGTGGTGGTGATCCATTTACTCCGGAAGCGCTAAAGGTGGAGTTGACCGAACGTAAGCTGGTTTCGCTCGCTGGCAAGCTGGAACTATATGTTCAGCAGGGTGGCGAACCGGAGTACTTGGCAACGACTACGGAATTCAATTCGGAACAGCAGTTGGATATGGCAAAGGTGGAGTTCATCCCTGAGAAAACGAATCTTCATGAAGCGCACAAAGGTGGATGGAAGGTCCGTGGGGTATACCGTGGGGAGGATCGAATTCAGGAGCGAACAGCCCTCTGGTTTCCTCAGAACGGAACAGATGTTGAGCGTGTGAGCGAAGAAGGTCCAACGGGGACTTTGTATACCGTGAACAATGGTGTATTATCTATTGCTGTGGCTCCGAACTTCGGAAGCGTTGTACACTCTCTGAAATATCTGGGGGAAGAATGGCTGGATAGCTCGTATCCTGAACCAGCACCACGTTCGTGGTGGAATCCGTGGTACGGCGGACTGGGTGTGGGCATTCCGGGCATGAACGGCTTCAGCCGCCAAGCGGAACAGAGAAACGCTTCATGGACAGAGCACAAGGATCAATCCGGCAACGTCTGGAAGGGAATCAAGCTGACCACCCGAATTGAAAAACATGAAGCCAATCGGGGTATAACTATTAATCAGCACTATCTGATGCTGCCAGGCGTTCCCGTGCTCTGTACGTTGATTGAAATGACAAACGAAAGCGGCCTGCTGCTGACAAATTACTCTCTTGCAGAGGAGCGTTTTATTCAGCCTTCACCTGTGTTTACGGAAGGTTGGATAGAGCAACCAGGTAAAGATCGATTCCCTCTAGGCAAGGTGGATGTTGGCCTGCCACTCGAAAATCTTTTGCGAGTAGGATCGGTTTCGCGTAAAAATATGCTGCATGCGGTGAACCGTTACCCGAATCAGAGTGCTTGGGCATTTGCCAACAACCAGGTGACGGGTCTTAATGTGAATCATCATCTGACACTGTCGAATGGGGAAACGGCCTGGACAGAGCCGACCTATCTGATCTTGGGAGAAATCCCTCTGAATCCGGAGGATGTACGAGGCCTTCTGCAGCTAAACTTTGCAACTTCAAAAGGTGAAAAGGAGGCTTAACATGCCGATTATTGATATTCACATTCATCTGTCGGACATCGACAGCTTTCATCGAACGGCAATAGATTTATCGAAAGTGGATTATTCTGCCGCTGGCCTCAAGGCGGAGTTTGATAAGAACGACGTGATTCTTGGCATCGGAATGGGGGTTACGGAGCAGACAAAGGGAGCATTCCCGGATTCCAGCTCTCCCAACCCGATGGGACTTGATTTGGAAGAAACGGTTCCTTCATTCCTCATGGAATGCGTCGGCATTAATCCAAACCACCTAGGTGGTGAAAACGCTCAGGACGAGCTGGACCGGATTGAAGCACGATTGCAAGCTCCTGAGGTAGCCGGAATTAAACTATATGCGGGGTACTATCATCACTACGTGTATGACAAAATCTACACACCGGTCTATGAACTCGCAGCAAAGTATAACGTGCCGGTGGTCATTCATACGGGGGATACATACTCGATGAATGGATTGCTCAAATATGCACATCCGCTGACCGTGGACGAATTAGCTTTTCAACAGCGCGGTGTGAATTTTATGATCTGTCATTTGGGTGATCCTTGGGTGATGGATGCCGCTGAAGTCGTGGCGAAGAATCCGAACGTTTACGCAGATCTGTCCGGCCTCGTTGTCGGTGATCGGCCCCATTTTGAACGATTTATGAACGAGCCCTTATTCATGGATCATTTCCGCCGGGCGCTGGTGTATTCGGATCATTACGAGAAAATGCTGTTCGGAACCGACTGGCCGCTTGCGCCGATCGATCTGTATGCAGAATTCGTCCGCCGACTTGTGCCGGAGCAGCATCATGAGAAGGTATTCTATGAGAATGCTTTTGGTTTATTTCCGCGCATTAAACAGCGAATTACAGATCTGGGTTAAGCACCAGTTCATAATTTTGTGAAAAATGTAAGCCATGTAGGTCGTGGAAGCATACGATGTTCATGCTGAATCCTTATCATGTAAGCTCCTGTCACTTCTGGTGGCAGGAGCTTTTTTTTCGGCAAAACAGTGAATTCATCTTATGCTTAACCTGGAATAAGGAGGGGATTAGGAGAACAAAGGTTGAGTTACCATCTTCATATACTTTTTTAAGTCGTCTTTTGCATATGAGTGTTGTTCCCATACCCCAAGGTTCCAACTCATATAGCGGATGCCAAGGTATCGGGATGCCAGGGAGAAATACTTTTCGAATTGATCTTGTGGAATATCGTATCCGTGGGAACTTAGGGCCTCCCGATAGATGTCTACTTGTCTCATATGGCTACAGCGTAGAGGAATATCGAAGAATAAGGAGCCGTACCTTGCTTCCTCCCAATCAATAAAATAGACATCCTCATTGTTATGTACCAGTACGTTTCCGGGATTCAGATCATTATGGATCATCGTATGCATATGTTCATCTCTGATCAGAACTTCAAGATCATCTACGATGGTACTGGCTAGAGCTTCAATTTCCGATATGATTGGTAATCCAAATTCCGCAATGAATGCTGGGTTTTCTATGGCGGCGTTCCACGAAGGTCTCCAACGATTTTCCATCATGCCGATGATATGATTCCGATCCACAGTGGGTATCCAGGGCATTTCTTTTTTTAACCCCATATTCGTTCCATGTATGTAAGCCAGCGCTCGTAATTCTTTATTCTGAAGCAGATCCATATCCAGATGGCTATAATCGGTTTGGTAGTCCACATCCTGAATGCAGATCAAGCTGCGATCTTCAGTATGAGGCTCATTTGTTAGACTAAAGGGCACATTAGCGCCTTGTGAAAATAATCTGGTCAATGCAGAGCGTTCAATGAACGTGGCTTTCTTCGTAATGACAGAAATGTCCTTTTGCACTCCATTGACTAGGAATTCAATATGATGTCGAAGCAATTCCACGGCCTGAAGTCCCAATTGGATAGGGTTACTTTCCATGCTTAGGATGTGAGCATCCGATGAGACATACTGATTAATGGTTTGCTCTATTAATGCTTGTACTGTGATAGATTCCTTACTCATCTGATCGCTCCTTCATGCCTTTTAGTTAAGTAGCTTACCAAGCATCACTGCAGTTGCAATTGGCGCATTCACCTTGTTGGTGATCCCAATCGACAAGAGCGTGCCTGTGTTTCTTAGGAAAGTCCTTGTTTTGGTATTGTTTTTGATAATAACAAAATTACGGAATGTCTATGGATTTGATAGAAGCATAAAATTATTAATGAATCCCTCTTTTTGAAGAAATACCTCTTCGAATTGTTGCGTTTTCAAATCATAGTAATAGATTCCTCGTTCATGTTTGACATTTGCATCTACATATTCCCCAAGGAAATAAAAACCTCGTCCATCTTTGGATAAGCACAATTCTCTGCTGGTCTTGATAGGAAGGAACAGTATCGTTCGTTCGCCTGTTCTGATATTCACCATACTGTATTCAATGGGATACTTATTGATGTGTTTTGCCGTGGCAATCATAATCTGATCTCCACGTGCGGACAGAGTTAAGATCTGTTCCTTATCCAGTTCAATGACCTTACGGGTCTGCATGGAAATAGGGTCTATTTCAATGATGCTATGGTTTGGAGGAACCATCGGTGTTTGCGTTTTATTGGACTCCTCCATATGATTATATTGCTCCTCTTCAGAATATTGGATGGCATAGGATTTTCTTGTTTCTGGATCATAAGAAATATCCCATGTTGTTGTATCCGAATCATTTTCATTCAATATGGTCATGTCTTGAGTTTCTTTATTATAGAACATAACTTTGACAGGCCGTTCTCCCTTCTTAACAGCAGCCATAACCAAAGTATGATCAACGGTATCTGGAATAATTGAATTAATTGCAAATAAGCCTGAGCTTAATTGTTGAGTCGTTTGTGCCTGAATATCATAGGAATACAACTCGTCACCCTTATCTTTTCCTGCTCCTGAATAATAGATGGTGTCATTTGCTAAGGAAGCTACAGTTAAGGGATATTGTGAGGTATAAGGTAAATCAGATAGTTTAGTTAGAGCCTTCGTTTGGAGGTCGTATGTGTATACTCTCATGATCATACCATCATCGGTATCTGTTCCATTAACATATTCCGTGTTTGTAATTGAGAGATATTCATGTGCTTCTTCTTCTGGACCACACCCTGCAATGAAGAGAAGTAAAGTTATTACGACTGCAATAAATTGGTTGGGTAAGATCGTTCTTTTCATTATCTTTGCACCCTTTTCACTAAAAGAAACGATAGATGAATTCAAAGTGAATTATACCTTTATTTTACAAATTAAGTCAATTAATAAAATATAATACTAGTTACATATAGTTCTATTTATATATAGATGAATATGAGCTATTAAAAAACATTTTCAGTGCAAACGTTTTTCCTGCTGAACAATTAATCGATATCTACCGATATAAAGTTAACCCATACAATATTGCACACAATCAAGGATGAAATGGAAGGTGGATTCATTTGGTATTCGCAAAGGCGAGAGAACGCATGATTAACATGTCGTTCAGAGTCAAATTGCCGCTAATGATTAGTTTACTGGTAACCCTCGTATTGGCGGTAACTGCGGTATTATCTTACTCTGTAGCAGCAGTCATTACCCTCGACAAAAGCAAGGATGAGATTAAAGCAACCTCTGATCGGATTGGTGCGGGCTTGTTCACTTCACTAACGTTGGAAGAACAGTCCACATTTCTAATTACAACACATCGCACATTCCAGGACCTGCTGGAGATTCGAAATAGCGAAGGACAGAATGATGATGTTTTTTTCTCGGAAAATAGTGAACTCGTGGATAAAGCCAACGGGATATTGGCAGATAGCCTCGCAGGGATGGAAGGCAACAGCAATATCATATTGCTGGACCGGAATGGCATCGTCGTTGCAGCGAACGATCCTGAAGCCCTAGGGGGAGAACGTGCAGATCGTGCGTATTTTCAACAGGCGGTTCAAGGCCAGAATGTAATTAGTGAAGGGGTTATCTCCAAGTCACTGGGTACGCTGGGTACCGCTTTTGCAATGCCGATCTACGATGAAAACAAACAAGTGGAGGGCGTACTCGTATCTACCGCATCAACCTCGTTCTTTGTTGACCAGCTTCAGAATATCAACATTAATGAAGAGGGAAAAGTCATTATTCTGGACCGCGTGGGTACAGTGATGTTCAATTCGGCGGATGAGAAGATGGCGGGTCAGAAGCTGGAGTCTGGTGAATATCAGTCACTGATTGATCTGCCTTCTAACGAGCAGCTGCAACAAGGCGATGTTAGCACAGAGGACAAAGTCGTCTTTTATTCCAAAATTCCAAGATCAGATTGGACTATCATTGTTGAAGATAAACTAAGTGATGTGCAGAAGCCATTAGGGACAATGGCGAAAAAGATGTATATCGTCTTGTTCAGCGCGATTGCGGTGTCTGTCATTGCTGGAATACTGATCTCCCTGCTGGTTACCAAACCCATTACAAGACTAACAGCATTGTTTAGACAACTTGCAGACGGGGATCTGACAGTGCAGGCTAAGGGCAAATATAGTGGAGAATTCAAACAACTGGTGGACAGCTTTAACACGATGGCGGCGGGCAACCAACAGCTGATTTCCAGTATGAATCATTCCATAAGCGTACTGAAAGCAAGTACAACCGAACTGGATCTTTCCACCCAGCAGACCTCGACCTCCATTGCCGAAACCACGACAACGGCGTTTGAAATTTCACGAGCCATGGAATCTCAGGCCAATGATACGGAAGCGATCGTGGATAAATTCATGAACGTGGGCAATAAAATTGAGAACGTCAATGAGATGTCACAGTCGGTGAAGCTCAAGGCAGATGAGATCACGGATGCATTCAAGAGCAACCATGAGGTCATTGACGCGTTGATTGCGGTGAACGAACAGAACGAGGCCGAAGTAGCCAACATTTCCAAAATCACAGTACAGCTGGCCGAAAGTTCCTCTGGCATTCACCAAATCACAGGTACGATAACGGAGATTGCAAATCAGACGAAACTGCTTGCACTTAATGCCTCTATTGAAGCCGCTAGGGCAGGCGAGCATGGGCGTGGCTTCGCCGTAGTTGCATCGGAGATCCGCAAACTGGCGGAGCAGACCACAGCCCAATCGGAGGATATCAGCCGGATTGTGATGCAGACGATTGATCATGTCGAGCAGAATAACCGGAGTGTACAAGCCATTGAGGCGATTGCAGAACAGCATAAGAGCAGTGTAGGCCAGACCAAGGAAACGTTCAATTTTGTTACCCAAAATATGAATGAAATGATGGACCAGGTCCAGGCCATTGCCTCTGAGATTGAATCCATTGAACGCGATAAGGATGACGTTATTGGATCTGCTCAGAACTTGTCTGCTTCGGGTGAAGAAGTGTCCGCATCCGTAGAGGAAGTTACCGCGACGATGGAGGAACAGTCAGGCATGACCGAGCATCTGTCAGAGATGGTACAGACCATCGATGGATTGACCAAACAGCTTGCAGAAGCATCATCCCGATTCAAAACAAAGTAAATAAGCGCATGATGTCGTTAGACAAGATCCGGTATGCTGCGATTGGTCCTAGAGATAACTTTCCAGTCGCACAACTGGTGCAGGCCATACAAAAACAATCAAAGAACAAACCTCCCGCCCGTTAAGTTTCAAGGGTTGAGAGGTTTTTTCGTAGGTCCATATTTTCTAACTTTTATCGTACGAACCAACTGAGCGGCTGCGGCGAAGTGTCTGCGGTATCCCGAAGATCATGGGCTTTGACATGATTGCCGTATATCATGGAATCACTGCTCAATCGGTAGGAAGGGAAACTGTTCTCTGATTGCAGGCGAAGGCAAGGCTCGAAATAAATCTGTTGCTGTTTGTTGATAAGGAAAGGAAGCGAATCGGATTCAATCCGAATGTCATCACTGTCCGGCTCGTTAACGATCAGAAGCACAGCAGTACCATCACATCCGCATCCATCGGTGTCATAAAACAGCTTGAAATAGCCCGGCCGATCTCCCAGCATCGCGTTAAGTCTTGATTCTGCCAGCGGACTGACCTGAATGATCATAACGTCGTTCACACTCCTCTAATCACCTTATGAATTCGCTTACAATCTAATATATGGATCAATGGTGTGAAATAGAAGGGAAAGCAGGCTGAATCCGATGAAAATTACAACTTTGCTGGATCATCCAATCGAATGGTCCGATTACTTGAATATCATCGGTGGAGATGCTGTGATGGAGCCTCGGAATGAAACCCATTTCATCCCGATTCCTTATCTGGTATGATAAGCAGGAATATTAGAGAAAAAGGATGGTTCCACATATGACACCGATTACCATATATGACATCGCCAAAGAAGCGAACGTATCCGTATCCACGGTCTCCCGTGTGCTGAATGATACGGCACCTGTGCGTGCAAGCACAAGGGAGAAGATCATGTCCATCATTGAAAAACATCAGTTCCAACCCAACGCGCAGGCGCGCAGTCTGATTAAGAAAGAGACGGGAACCATTGCAATCATCCTGCCAGACATTACGAATCCGTTCTTCCCGGAAGTGTTTTGGGGGGCTGAGAACGAGGCACGTGGATTAGGATATACATTCTTCCTGTGCAATACGGCCGGGGATTACAACCGGGAGTCCGAGTATCTTTCCATTTTGCGTGAGAAGCGGGTAGATGGCATTATTTTTCTCGGTGGGCGAATTAACATGCAGGTCTGTCCGGATGAGATGGCTCAGGAATTGATTGATATGGGCAAACGCATGCCGATCGTACTGGTCAATGGCAATATTGCCAAAGGCGGATTCCATCGGGTGTACACGGATGAAGGGGCCGGGGCTGTTTTGGCTGCTGAACATTTACTCGAACTGGGACATCGGGATATTGCTTTTGTAGGCGGTTTGAAGGAGTTGTCCACCACGATGGTTAAGGTCAAAGCCATTCAGAAAAAACTGCGTGAGCATGGACTCGAAATTCCGAAAGAGCGTCAACTGCTTGGAAGCTTCTCCATTGAAGATGGCAAACGGGAGATGTCTAAGCTGCTGGACCGTGGAAACCCTCCAACTGCGGTGATCTGTGTGAACGACTACACGGCGATTGGTGCGATTAAGGCTACCATTGAGCATGGCTTATCGATACCAAAGGATATTTCCATTGTTGGTTTTGATGATACACCGCTCGCCAGTGCCGTTATACCAGAACTGACGACTGTGTCCCAGAATACGTATCAGTTGGGCAAGCTGGCGGTGGACAAGCTGCATGAACTGATTAATCAGGGTAATCCGAAGAAACAGACCATTTTGCAACCAGAGCTTGTTGTCCGCCAAAGTACTGGCCCCGCACCACGATAAATGGAGAATGTTTAAAAAAGAAAGCGTTGACATTCCTTCGGAGGGTGAAATATAATGAGGTCGTGAATGAAACCCCTTTCATAAACTGGAACGGGTTTTAATTTTAAACGTTATGAAACCCATTTCATGAAACGGGTTTCAGTTGTCTCTGATCTTCCATTCATATTTCAAGGGGGCGCACGGTATGAGAAAAAGTTTAAAGGTCATTTCGTTATTGATGCTGGTCATGGTAATGGGGCTAACAGCCTGCAGCAAGGGTGACAGCGGTGCAGCTGGCGGTAAGGTCGATCTGAGCATGACGATCTGGGGCTCAGAGGACGAGAAGAAGATTTACCAGGAGAGACTCGACATTGTGAAGCAGACCTATCCCGAGATTAATGTGAAACTGAACGTCGTTGCCGGGGACTATGACCAAAAGGTTCAGACAATGATCGCCGGAGGTACCGCACCGGACATCATGATGATTGCCGAGAACTATCAGGCGTACGCCTCCAAAAACCAAATTGTTCCGCTGGATGACATGATTCAGGCCAACAATGTGAACATGTCAGAGCGTTATTCTGACGACATCGCCAACCTGATGAAATTCGATGGTAAACAGTTCGGAATGCCTGACCGCGCAGGAGCAATGGTGCTTTTTTACAACAAAGACCTGTTCGACAAGGCCGGGGTGGAATATCCAACCAAGGAATGGACCCAGGAAGACCTGCTCGCTGCTGCTCAGAAGCTGACAGTGAAGGAGAATGGCAAAACGGTTCAATGGGGGTACTACCCAGGCAGCTGGTGGCCACAATGGATGCAGTTGATCTACCAAAACGGTGGTTCCCTGTTCGATGAGAGCGGCAAACCAACCTTTAATACCGAACCTGTACGTAAAGCACTGCAATTCATGAATGATCTGACTTTCACGCATGGTGTGGGACCAACGCCAACGGAGATTGCCGACATGGGAAATATCGGTGCTGACCCATTGTTCGCCCAGGGCAAGATTGCGATGGAGACGACGGGATTCTGGAATATCGGTTCACTTGCCAAGGTGGAAGGCATCAATTGGGACATTTCTCCGATATGGGGTGAAACGAACGCGTTCTTCAATGGCTTCACAATTACGAATGCGTCCAAACATAAGGAAGAGGCATTCAAAATCATAGAAGCGCTGACCACACCAGAAGCACAATTACCGATGATCAAAGCGGGCCAGGATGCTCCGGCAACGAAAGCAGGCCTGTCCAGCGATGAGTTCCTGAATGCAGAATATGGCGGCAAGAAAATCAACATGGCTGCTTTCAGTGAGTCCACCATTTATGCCGAGCCGTTCAATCCGCAATGGAATGAAATGATGAAGCTCATTAACGACAAGCTGGGTGTCTACTTCAACAATAAAGCCTCACTGGATGATACCGTGACTGAAATTCAGAGTGGACTGGAAAGAATCTACAAATAGAGGTTGTTCACATGCATAAATAGCATCGACAGAGGACAGGCGGAATTCGGCATGAATGAATCCGAGTTTCGTCTGCTCGCTTCGTTATGGGAGGGCTTAACGTGAGAAAAAAGGACGGGAAATGGTTTTATATCTTCATCTCGCCTTGGCTGATTGGATTTCTTGGACTTACCCTGGGTCCGATCCTGTTTTCCATCTACATGAGCTTCACCAATTGGGATCTGTTCCAGTCTCCTGAATTCATCGGTATAGACAATTACAAAAACCTGTTGACCGATGACCCGATCTTCTGGAAATCCGTAGGCAATACCTTCTTCTACGCACTAATATCGATTCCGCTGGGCATGTCCATCTCGCTCTGGATTGCGTATTACCTCAACAAAAAAATCAAAGGTATTACTTTCTTCCGCATCCTGTTCTATCTGCCATCTGTCGTTCCGGTGGTTGCAAGCTCACTGCTCTTCATCCATCTGCTTGCACCAACGGAAGGTTTGATTAACCAGGCGCTTGCCATTTTCGGCATTCAAGGTCCTGCTTGGCTGCTTGATCCGAACTGGGTTAAACCAGCCTTGATCCTCATGTCGCTATGGGGCGTCGGGGGCGGCGTGGTACTGCTGCTGGCGGGTATGAAAGGTATTCCTCAGGAGCTGTACGAGGCCGCCGCCATCGATGGGGCGAAGAGCTCACAATCGTTCTTTCACATTACATTTCCGATGCTGACTCCCGTCATCTTCTTCAATCTCGTCACCGGGATGATCGGGGCGCTCCAGACGTTCGCACAGGTATTCATCGTTACAGCAGGTGGACCGGACAATGCCAGTCAGATGGTTGTTCCTTACCTGTTCCAGAATGCGTTCCAGTTCTACAAAATGGGATATGCATCAGCCATTGCCTGGGTGCTGTTCATCATCATCATGGCGTTGACCCTGGTTGTGTTCCGTTCGTCGGCGCTATGGGTGCATTACGAGGAGGGAAAAGCAAATGAGTAATCCATCCACTGTAGAGAAAACGATATCCTACATTTTTCTGATTCTGGTCGGGGTGCTGCTGGCTTCCCCTTTCCTGTACATGATCTCCATCGCACTGGCGAGTGACGCTACAACCGTGAAATCAGCCTTTACCTTCATACCGCTCGAATTCCAATGGTCCAATTTCTACACGATCTTCACGAATAATAATCTGGGTACGTATTTGAAAAACTCAGTCATTATTACCGTCATTACCATTATCGGGTCGGTGTTGTCAGCTTCGGTCGTATCTTACGGTTTCGCTCGGATCAAGGCGAGAGGCAGTCGGTTCCTGTTCATTGTACTGCTTAGTACGATGATGATTCCGGGCGAGGTGACGATGGTGCCGCAGTTCATCATCTTCCGCCATCTGGATTGGATCAATACATTCTATCCACTGATCGTGCCGAGTTTTTTCGCCGGAGCATTCAACGTATTTCTCATTCGGCAGTTCGTCATGAGTATTCCAAGGTCGCTTGATGAAGCGGCGATGATCGACGGTATGGGACATCCGGGAATCTACTGGAAGATCATTATGCCACTCACCTATCCGATACTTGCCGCCATCGCCATTTTCTCGTTTTCCTACAACTGGGGGAACTTCATGGGGCCGCTCATTTACATCAATGATCCGGAGAAAATGCCACTGGCACTCGGTGTTCAGCTTCTGACCACGGTCGGTGGCGGACAGATGCCGCCATGGAACCTCGTTATGATTGCTTCCCTGTTCCTGACCATTCCGATGGTATTGGTATATCTGTTCGGACAGCGTTTTGTCTATGAAGCGAATATCAGTGGCGGCAGCAGCGGGATCAAGTAACGGGAGGTGAACGCAGTGTTGAAGCCAGTTGTGAAAACCAAGAACCGTCTACATCGCACATCAATAAAGGGCTGCATGAACTATGGATAACAACAAGGGCCCTTTCAACAATGACAACAATACTCATCACAAGCAGCGCAGGTGGCGCAGCCGGAGTTACATCCTGATGGGTGTAGCCCTGATCGCGCTCCTTGCGGGAGGAGGGATTATCATCAATCATTTTGCCAATGAATCATCCAAAACGGTTGCATTCCAAGGTGAGCCGATACATCTGAAGCTGGAGCAATCCTATGATCATTTTGAAGGCTGGGGTACGTCGCTTGCGTGGTGGGCCAACGATCTTGGAGGATGGAAAGATCAAGCCAAGGTCAGTGAAGTAATGGATCTGGTGTTTGATGCAGAGAAAGGGCTAGGTCTGAACATTGTTCGCTACAATATTGGCGGCGAGGAGAATCCCGACATGAAGGCGCTTCGGCCAGGAGGAGATGTTCCCGGGTTCCAGCCTGAACCTGGCGTGTGGGACTGGGAGGCAGATGCAGGACAACGTGCCGTATTACAAGGATCTCTGGAACGTGGGGTCAATATTGCCGAAGCGTTCTCCAATTCACCCCCTTACTGGATGACGATCAGCGGCTCGGTTACGGGTGCTGTAGATGGCAGCAACAATCTGCGAGAGGATCAGTACGATGCATTTGCCGATTATCTAACCGAGGTCGTGAAGCATTATCGCGATGAGTGGGGCATTACATTCCGTACACTTGACCCACTTAATGAACCTTCCTCGGATTGGTGGAAGAAAGGCAACATGCAGGAAGGCAGTCATTTTACCAATGAGAAACAGGCCGAGATTATCAAGAAGGTTGCGGCATCACTCAAAAGTAAAGGGCTGGACGGTACGGTCATCAGTGCTGCGGACGATAATAGCATTGACGAGACGGTGCACAATTTCAGCCTGTATGATCAGGATACGCTGGATGTGATCGACCAGATTAACACGCACTCCTATAATGGAAGCAAAATGGAAGAGCTGCGGATGTTGGCCGAGCGGTATGGCAAGAAACTGTGGATGTCCGAGTATGGGACAGGTGGCAGCGAACCGCATAGTCATGAGGACATGACTTCTGTGCAGGAGCTTGCGGAGCGCATCATGTTCGATCTGAAAATCATGCAGCCTTCTGCCTGGGTGTATTGGCAGGCCGTTGAAGATGAAGGTGCCAACAATAACTGGGGCTTCATACATGCCAATTTTAATGGAGAAGAGCAGTACGAGATGACAAAACAGTATTATGGCATGGCCCAGTTTACGAAATTCATCCGTCCAGGTGCAACGATTATTCCAACAGATGATGGGCGAACACTGGCTGCTTACGATGCAGAACAGAAGAGACTGGTGCTGGTGATTCGCAATGAGTTATCTGCCGGAACCACAGCATTTGAACTTGGGGAGTTTGAATACAGCAGTACTTCTACAGCACAGGTGTACCAGACGTCACCGGATCGCAATATGGAGCAGCTTGAAGATGTTCCGGTATATGCCAATGGATTGGAAGTATCGACTGTGGACAATTCTATCACCACGGTGGTATTGGAGGGCGTAACGTTGCAGGCGAACTGAGGGTCAAGCAATATATCATTTCAGATAAACCCTCACAGGATCACAGCGACCTTAAAGATGTTCTGTCATGAGAGTGCAGTGTAAATATGCATTAGTTGAACTTATAAAGTAGATGAATTATACAGGACATATGAACTCAACACAGAGAAGGAGGGCTTATCTTTGACAGAGAAATCATCCCTTTTGCTTCAGGAGCAGGAGAAGAATATAGATACCGGCACTGAGCATAGTGCTCGATCTGAACTGACTTATGATCAGCGCAGCTTCATCATGAATGGAGAACGAGTATTTCTGAACAGTGCCACCATTCATTATTTCCGCATGCCAAGGGAGGAATGGCGGGAGGTTCTAATGAAGGCGAAGTTGGCAGGCATGAATTGCATTGATACCTATTTTGCCTGGAACGTGCACGAGCCGGAGGAAGGACAATGGTCGTTCGAAGGAGACAATGATTGCGGTGCCTTTCTGGACCTGTGTGCAGAGTTGGGCATGTATGTAATCACGAGGCCGGGTCCGTTTATTTGCGCAGAATGGGATTTTGGCGGCTTTCCGTATTGGTTGGAAACGAAGCAGGGAATCAAGTTCCGGCAAAATAATGAAGCCTATCTGCATTATGTAGATTTGTATTTTGACCGAATCATTCCAATCATTCGTGAGCGCCAGCTATCTGCCGGAGGCACTGTTATTCTCGTGCAGGTCGAGAACGAATACGGCTATCTGATGGATGATGCAGCAGCAAGTGCCCATATGAACCACCTTCGGGACAGCCTGCTTCAGCGAGGGATTGACGTTCCGCTTATCACCTGTGTAGGGGGCGCGGAGGGAACGATTGAAGGGGCCAACTTCTGGTCAGGTGCTGACGGGCATTATGCGAAGCTGCGGGAGAAACAGCCGGATACACCGAAGATCGTTACGGAATTTTGGACGGGATGGTTCGAGAATTGGGGTGGGCCCTCTGCCATTCAGAAGACGGCGCCACTATTTGAGAAACGTATGATGGAAATTCTTCGCACAGGTTACACCGGAATCAGTCATTACATGTTCTACGGCGGAACCAACTTTGGCGGATACGGTGGCAGAACCGTGGGCAGCAGCGATATTTTCATGATTACCTCCTACGATTATGATGCACCGCTGAACGAGTACGGGCGGGGAACGGCCAAGTATGCCGTAGCCAAGACGTTATCCTATTTTGTCGATGCATTTGGCGCATTGCTGATGGAGACGGAGGAAGTACCAGCAGAGCAGATCAAGGTCCGTCATCCGCAAGGCGTTTCTGTACGAGGCAGGTCTAAAGGTAGCGAGAAGATATGGTTCTTGGAGAGTCGCAAAGAGGAGCGCGAGACGTTTCACGTCACGCTGGAGGAAGGCCGGACAATTCCCGTTGCCCTGAACCCAGGGCAGATTATTCCGATACTGGACAGGGTAGAGATTGCCCAGAATGTATACCTGACAGGTGGCACGATGATTACGGGCAATGAAGTGGTGAACGGAAAATTGACCCTGTTCATCGTTGCGGAGGCGGGACAGCGTTCAGTTATAGAACTGGAGACAAACGTCTTGAATGTACAGGGCAGCAGCATGCAAGTACTGGTTGAACGTGATCAGTTAAACGGAGCTTATCGGTTCGAACTGGTACATTTCTGTGAGCCAGGCATCATTCATCTGGAGGCAAGTGGTGTCCTCATTCGGTTCGTGGTTCTGGACAAGGCAACGATGGATCGCACGTGGAGAATCAATGGAGGGGGAGGCGCGAAACAGTTGCGTTACGCAATCGGATTCGATGATGTAGATGTCTCCCTATCCGGGCAGGTCACGGGTATGATCTCTGATCCGAATCGGAATATTTTACTTCTCGGGAGTTGGGCGGATGGTGAACGGTCGTTGACTGGACATGAGTTCATATACGGAGAAGCAAACGATTCACAGAGTGTTGTACAGGATGAACATGTTCAGGAGTCATCCCCAGAAAATCAGTATGCTCTGTTCACCACGCCGCCAATGCCACCGAAACTGTCGGATTCCCCTGAGCTGTCTCGTGTGACTTTGACAGCGGAACAGCGTGCTTCGAATGGTCAACCAGAGCATTTTTCCCAGTACGGACAGGATTTCGGGTATCTGTTATACGAGTGCGACTTCGACCGTTCGGAGGAAGGAATCACCACCCTTATTCTGCCGGATCTCCAGGATACGACCAGAATTTATGTTAATCGTGTAGAGCAGGCACTGGTTCGTCAAGTTGGTGCAGCGGGTGTTCAGGTGCAGACGACCAAAGGAAAGAATACACTTCAGGTGCTGGTACAGCATATGGGCAGGCTGAATTTTTCTCCTTATTTGGGTGAAAGCAAAGGCCTAACAGGATCTGTATACATCGGTGGTTCCGTTCAGGATATACGCCGGAATTGGCATACGGAGCATGGGGTGGTGCATCTCGATGAAGTGAATCATCTTGAGGATGCCCCACTTCTGAGCAGAAGCTTTACGCTGGATGGCATGGACCGTGGGATTCTCGTTGGAGCGGTGAGCCAGGGATTGCGCATTAATGGCATGGATGTGCCAATGGAAGGGTATCAGAACTGGTTTTCGTTCAACACATTGGATCTTTCCCTTTATTTGCGGCATGGAGAGATCAATACGCTGGAGATGCCTTATAGCAGAACGCCGCTGAATCGGCTGGAACTGATCCTTTACCGGAGTGAAAATGAGCTGAAGGATTGGCGCATGGCAGGTACGGATGCCCTGCTTCCACGACAATGGGGATTATATGAGCCACCGAACGTTTCAGGTCATCTCGATACCTATCGGCAGGATGCGGACTATAGTGGCAATTGGAATGCCATGTCGGTGGGCAATGGTTCGTACGGTCAACCTGTCTGGTACCGCTGGCGTTTTTCCAAGTCAGCTGTGCCCGAACACTTCCGAGTGAACCTGATGCTTCGTCTTACCGGGATGAGCAAGGGAAAAATTCATCTGAACGGGCACCATCTGGGACGTTATTGGCAGATCGGTCCGCAAGAGGATTACAAAATTCCGGTATCCTGGCTGCAGGATGAGAATGAATTGCTGTTATTTGATGAGGAAGGTCGAACGCCAGAACGGGTGCGTTTCTTGTATGATAACTTGTCCCAGTATCCATGGGGTGTGGTTGAGTAAATCTTCTTTTCATTGAACCGTATAAGAAGAATTGGGTCTGTTCTAACCAGTCGTGTCCTGTTCTAGAGGTTCCCAATTATTCTTTTAACCTCTCTTTGCGGAGACTGCTCGGATAATTGAATCTATAGATTCTGAATCTCCGGGCAGTTCTTGCAAGGTGAATGGACGGTGAGGACAGCTAGTATTGTTTATTGAAACCGTTTACATAATGAGGGTTTGCGGGCTACGTAGTCTTTGGAGGGGGTGATGTTTGGCAAAAGATATGCCTGTCCCACATTTTCGATAAGGAGATGACCCATGTTCACAAGGAAAAGATGGAGCACAAGATTATTCAAAACTTGTAAGTCCGGCATGATCATGCTGCTTGGAGCATTGCTTCTATTCATCACGTTATTCCCGAATACAGCCAGAGCAGCAACAAGTGTTTACACGATTTCGGCTTTTACCAATACGAGTGAATCCAATCTGTATATCTATGAATCCTACAATGCGACTAATTACGGTTTGCTTAAAGGGCCTGCATATACACCCCCGGCCAATCTGATCCGAGATCCCAGCATCATGAAGCATACGGATGGGCTGTATTATGTCGTTTATACCACGAACTGGTCAGGCAATACGATTGGCATCGCATCCAGCACGGATAAGGTGAATTGGACGTTTGTCCGTAATATTACCCTATCTGGACCCACCACGATTGCGCATACCTGGGCACCGGAATGGTTCAAGGACAGCAACGGAAGTCTGAACATCATCGTGTCCATCTCCCCAGGCAACTATGAGAACTTCAAACCTTATGTCATCACGGCGACCAATTCAACCTTGTCTTCCACAACATGGTCTGCTGCCACAGAGCTTGCAGGTCTTGCCCCCAACTACATCGATACCTTCATCGTTAAGACCGGCTTAACCTATCACGCATTCACCAAGAATGAAACCACCAAGTATATCGAATATGCTACATCTACTTCCCTCACCGGACCTTACACATTCAAAGGGACAGGGGATTGGGCTGGCTGGGGTTCCTGGGTAGAGGGACCTGCGCTTGTCCAGCTGGATAACGGTTCCTGGCGAATCTATTTTGACGGATACTCTACACAAAAATATTATTACAGCGACTCTGCCGACGGATTTCAAACCTGGAGTGCAAAGCAGGAGCTTGCCGGTCTGACCGGGTTGGTTCGGCACATGACCGTGTTGAAGGAGACAGGACAACCGGGTGATATTCGAAGGCTGGAATCGTACAATGCTCCGGGCAGCTATATTCGCCATTACAACTATCAGGCCCGCATGGACACCAACGTCAGCCCTGCGGAGGATGCACAGTTTCGCATCGTTCCTGGACTGGCTGATTCATCAGCGGTATCGTTCGAATCCATCAATTATCCGGGCTACTTCCTGAGGCATTACAACTATGACATTGTACTTGTGAAAAATGATGGCAGTGCAGCCTTCAAAAGTGATGCCACGTTCAAGCGTGTTAATGGGCTTGCCAATTCTTCATGGACTTCTTACGTATCCTCGAATTACCCAGACCGTTATTTGAGACATGTGAACAACATGCTGCGGCTGGAACCGATCGTAACCGCGGTTGACAAATCGGACGCCACCTTCAGGGAGACAGCACAATAAAGCATGAAAAGACTCCATTTAACTCATTTTAGAAGGAGTGAATCGAATGAAATGGTTGAAACGATTGGGTGCTCTACTGCTGGCTGGAAGTCTTATAACAGGGGGATTGGGTACGGAAGCATCCGCCGCGGGTTCTTATACAGCTACGGCTGATCCCTCGAAGCAATATCAGACCATCGAAGGTTGGGGAACATCCCTTGCCTGGTGGGGCAAAGTGGTTGGGGAGTACTCCAACCGGGATGAATATGTAGAAAAGATGTTTAGCCCAACAACCGGACTAGGTCTGAACGTCCTTCGTTACAACATTGGAGGCGGCGATAATCCTGCATCAAACGTGCTGGAATATCGCAAAGCCGTGCCGGGATATCAGCCTTCCCCGGGCGTGTATGACTGGAATGCAGATGCCAATCAGAGGTATATGCTCCAAGCCGCCAAATCATATGGAGTCAACGTCTTTGAAGCCTTTGCGAACTCGGCACCCTATTGGATGACTATTAGCGGAAGTGTGTCCGGTGCCGCGAATGGTGGCAACAATCTCAAGCCGGATTATTATGATGATTTTGCAGATTATCTCACAGAGGTCGTGAAGCATTTCAGAGATAACTGGGGGATCACGTTTGACACAGTTACCCCGCTCAATGAACCGATCTCCACTTGGTGGAAGCTGGGCAATAATCAGGAGGGTATGCATTTTGATCGGGCAGATCAAAACACGATTCTGAGCCAGTTGCAATCTTCACTTACAGCAAAGGGATTGTCCACGAAGCTAAGCGCACCAGAAGAATACAGTCTGGATGACACAACCACTTCCTTCAACAGTTACAGCAGTGCAGTGAAGTCTGCGATCAGTCAGATTAACACACATACCTATGGCGGAAGCAATCGTGTATCATTGCGGAATACAGCGACTTCAGCGGGAAAACATCTCTGGACCTCAGAATATGGAGACGGGGATGCCAGTGGACTAACGATGTCACGCACAATCCTTAAGGATTTACGCAACATGGGGGCGAGTGCGTGGGTGTACTGGCAGGCCGTAGATAGTGCGGATGGCTGGGGATTTTTCAAAAACGTACTGAATAACACGCAAACGACCAGCTACACCGTGAATCAGAAATATTATGTCATGGGCAACTACAGCAAGTTTATTCGTCCCGGAACCAAGATCATTGGTATGAGTGATGCCAATACGCTTGCTGCCTATGATGCTGCTTCAGGTAAAGTAGTGCTGGTGACTACCAATTCGGATTCGAGTGATACAACGGTGACGTACGATTTGAGTCAGTTTACAAGTGTTGGATCGTCTGCTCAAGTACACCGAACATCCTCTACGGAGAAGTTGCAGCAATTGACCAACATCAACATTCAGAATAAAAAGTTTACAGCGACCGTCAAAGCAGGCTCGGTTACAACCTATGTCATATCCGGCGCGACTTATAACGGCAGTACAGGATATGAATCCGGGGCGATCTATAAGCTGATCAATCGGAACAGTGATCTCGCTCTGGATGTGAATGGAGCTTCCACTGCCGGGGGTGCAACGATCATCCAGTGGAACGACAATGGCGCAGCAAACCAACAATGGAAGTTGGAGTCTGCGGGCAACGGTTATTATAAGATCCGTAACGTAGGCAGTGGTCTGCTGCTGGATGTGAATCAGAGCTCAACTCAAGGAGGCGCAGCCCTGATTCAATGGCAGGATAATGGGGGCAACAATCAACAGTGGTTACCGGTGGATGTCGGAGGATATCTTGTGCTCGTGAACCGCAATAGCGGCTTAACCGTTGATATCAACCAGAGCTCCACAACCGCTGGTGCCTCGACCATTCAATGGGCAGACAATGGTGGGGCCAATCAGCAATGGAGCTTGGTCAAAGTGAATTAGCAATGGCTGTGCGACCTGTTTATTTCGATTAGATTTGGTTCATGGTACTCCTTTCTTGAAACATGGTGCGCTATACCACACGGCACGGTTCAAGAAAGGAGTTCACCCCGATATATGGCTACCAAATCGGGAAAGAGCAAATCGTCCGATATCCTGATCCGTATGCCCTGTTTGCACCAAGTCAGACAATATTTTGCCTACTGCACTTGCGAATTTGAAGCCATGACCGGAGAATCCGCCTGCCAGCCATACATGGTTATGGGCGGGGTGACGGTCAATAATAAAATCCTCATCCGATGTGAACTCGTATTTGCATACCGCACCACGCTTCAGCTTTCCGGCTGCCAGAGGCATCCGAAGTTCAAGCAATCTCCGCAGATCACCCTCATCCGTTTCATCAGAGCCAAATGGAGCCAGTGTACCGCCTGGTGTCCACTCTTGCCCCGTATCGTGACGTCCAATTTTCAGACCCGACCCGCAAATGCTTGGAAATCCATAATATCCACCTTCTTTTCCAGCCAGCGTGAAACCGGGAAAGTGATCCTCGGCGAACAATGCCTCCGGTGCATCAAACCATCCCACGGTTTTGCGTACAGCTCGAATGGGTAGGTTCACGAATGGTTTCAGCGTCCGAAACCATGCTCCGGCACTGAGGATAACCTGGTTCGCATAATACGTCTCGCCAGCAGATGTGATGACTCCAACAGAATCTGGGCTACACTCGATATGTTCAACACGTGTATGCGTTAAGAGAGTGGCACCCGATGCTTCGGCTGCCTGACGGAAAGCGAGCACGCAGCGTTCACTGAACAAATATCCTGCATCAGGCTCATACATTCCCTCGTAATGTTCAGGGACTTCAATGCCTGGCCAGCGTTTCATGATTTCGGTTGCGCGCAAGGTTTCATACCGAATCCCCGCATCGTCAGCATGGGTTAAACGATTATGAAAAGAATAGATGCCCGGGTCAACTATATTCAAGACGCCCGAAGGTACAAGTAATTTGGCCCCGGTAGTATCCTCCAGTTCTTCCCACAGTTCCTGCGCCAGAAGTGCCATCGCTATATAATCAGGTCCCCCGCTATACACATGGCGGATAAGCCGTGGTTCTCCGTGATGGCTGCCTTCCGTATGCGGAGGATCAAAGGCATCCATCAGCAATGTTTTTAATCCGCTGCGCGATAGATAATAACCTGCACTCATGCCCATCGATCCGGCTCCAACGATAATGACATCATAGGAATGTGATATAACCATCCCTCCTTCCGCTTATTTATCTCAGACCAATCGTATACAGGATAATCTAGTCTTCAAATCTGCAGCAGTCAATAGAACCGGTTATAGAGAAAGCCGATACGACAATAGAAAAAATTGATTAAGGATAAAGTTGTATGTATACCAAAATAGTGGTAGAGTTTTGAACTAAACATTCCGACCTGATTAGTCGGTATTTCAGATCTCTGTAAATTCAGATGAAGAACAAGGAAGGTGAAGTCAACGTCAACGAATCCAACACAAACGTCTGGTTTTCCCAGTCAAACCTATGCCGAAATTGTACTTAAACCCGCCTATAATCAGGCCACACAGCATCTGCTGAACCCCATGATGGCCGTAAACAAAGCACATCTGATTATGCTCCGTGAGCAACACATCATTTCGGAAGAAGAGGCGTGCCATATCGCTTCGGCTATACAAAGTCTGGATGTGGATGGGCTCCGAACGAGCGAATATTCCTCCCACGTTGAAGATTTGTTCTACCAAGTTGAAGTTGAACTAGATAAGCTCGGCGGACCCTCTGTCGGGAATCTGCATTTAGCCAGAAGCCGCAACGATATGGGAATTGCCATGTATCGTATGGTGCTGAGGGAGAAGCTGAACTCAACGATTTCCTCAGGGCTGTTATTACACAGAAGCCTAAGAAAGTTTGCATTACGTCATATCAATACCCTCATGATTGCTCACACGCATACCCAACAAGCCCAGCCGACAACACTTGCCCATTACATCTGTGCCGTTAGTGATTCCCTTGAACGGGATCTTAATCGGTTGAGATCCGCCTATGCAGGCTGCAATCGCAGCAGTCTTGGTGCGGCTGCGCTCACCACTTCTGGATTTCCGGTCTGTCGAGGCCGGACCGCAGAACTGCTTGGCTTTGATGGCATTATTGAGAATGCCTATGATGCCGTCAGCGGTGCGGATTATGCAGGTGAAGCCGCCTCTGTAGCCCAGCTTGCAGCTATCAATCTGGGGCGTTTCGTTCAGGATCTGCTGTTATGGTGCACACAGGAATATGGTGCATTAATTGTAGCTGCCCCTTACGTTCAGATTAGTTCCATCATGCCGCAAAAACGGAATCCGGTATCGATTGAACACACCCGTTCACTCCTTTCAAGTGCCAAAGGGGATGCAGCAACTGCGCTTAATATGATGCATAACACGCCCTTTGGCGACATTGTAGATACCGAAGATGATATGCAGCCCTATATATGGAGAAGTCTGAATACGCTTGGATCTGTATACCGCTTGCTGTCCGAAGTCATGGATACCCTTAAGGTCAATGTGTCATTGCTGCGTGAACGGGCAGAGCATAGCTTCGCCACGGTTACCGAACTTGCAGATACATTGGTTCGCACAGAAGGATTATCGTTTCGACAAGCTCATTCCATCGTGAGCCGCATTGTAACACAGCTGACTGAGTCCGGTACTTCCATTTCGGGATTGAACTGGGATGTTGTGAATACAGCGATTCAGGAGATTGCCGCCAAGCCGCTTGCCCTAACCTTTGAGCAATTAGAGGAAGCAATATCTCCCGAGCATTTTGTACACATTCGGCATGTGCGTGGTGGACCGAATCCGGAGGAAGTGGCAAGAGCATTGGAGGCTCAATCGCTCCGTCTTGACACACAGGAACAATGGAGTCTCGGCACCACCAATAAACTCCGTTCCGTAGATGCGAATCTGGATTTAATTCTAAACGGTTGGCTTAACCAAACCTAAACGGAAGGAGCAAAATCAATGTTCTCCAATCCTGACTTTCGAGTTTTTGATATCCATGCCCATCTGCCTTATAAACTTTTGTTTTCCTCATATAAAAACCACGAACTGGTGACGCGATATGGCAAGGAACGAAGTGAGCGAATGCGACTAACCTGGGATTTCCCGGCGGTGGAGGAGCAGGGAGAGGAAGCAGCACGGCCGTTAATTGAACGGTGGGTAGATGAATTGGACAAATACAATATTGCCGGACTTAACTTTCTGACAGCTCTGGATAATGACAATCTGGCTGAACAAATATCCATATACCCGGATCGGTTTACCGGCTTCGCCTATCATCCCATTGAAAATGAAGATGCATCCATAGAGCTTCGTCGGGCGGTTGATGAGCTCGGATTGCGAGGATATAAGTTGTTTGGTCCCCTCACCCAGATTCCCTTTGACTCCCCTTCGCTTGATCCGGTGTGGGCGTTTCTTGCGGAGCGCCGCCTGCCTGTCCTGATTCATTTTGGCATGCTTGGTCATGCCGGAGGCATCGTTCATCATCCCAACATCAATCCGCTTGCCATCTTTAACACGGCCCGTGCTTACCCGGATATTCCGTTCATTATCCCTCATTTTGGCGCAGGCTATTTCCAGGAACTGCTTCATCTAAGCTGGAGCTGCCCTAACGTCTACATCGACACATCGGGTTCCAATCAGTGGGTACGCTGGATGCCATACGAGCTGAATCTGGAGATATTATTTCGAAAAACCTACGAACTGTTGGGTCCGGAGCGAATTATCTTTGGAACGGATGCAAGCGGATTTCCACGTGGTTATCCCTATCGTTATTTGCAGGATCAGGTGCGTGTATGCCGTGAACTTCGCTTCCCTGAAGCAGACATTGAACTCATTTTCGGAAATAACGCAAGGCGTTTATTGAAGCTGCCTGTTGGCAAAGCCGTCGGTTCCATCAACGCGTAAGTCAAGGAAATAAAGAACGGGGTATAACACTTTTTGTTGCAAAAGAGGGGAGAGTGGCTTCACTTGATGGAATCTGGTTACTTTTCATTCAGACCAAGCAAGACCCTGCAATTATTGATTGCAGGTTTACTCTTATTGAGCATTACAGCTTGTTCAACCAAGCCATCTGAAGAGTCCGGTTCAGTAGCTGTTACAGCTTCGGGTGATCAGACGGAGCCCATCACGATTGAGTACTGGCAGTACGAATTTCCAGCCAAGGTTGAACTGATCAATACCTTAATCCAGGAATTCGAGACTGAACATCCCAACATCAAAGTCAAACAAACCAATTTTCCGTACGACCAGTACAATCAAAAGGTGGCTACACTTGTTCCCGCTGGAAAAGGACCGGATGTCATCAATCTGTATTACGGCTGGCTGCCCAAATATGTGCAATCCGGTTATTTACAGCCGCTGCCTGAAAGCAGCTTTCCCGGCATCGCAGAGGCATTTTTCCCTTTTGTAGATACAGCCAAATTAAATGGAAGCTATTATGCTCTGCCTACAGGCGTGAGAACGCTGGGGTTGTTTTATAACAAGGACCTGTTCACCAAGGCTGGACTTGATCCCGACAAACCGCCGACGACTTGGGAAGCGCTTGTCTCGGATGCCAAGGCATTAACGGAAACGGACAAAAACGGCCAGTTGGTGACAGAGGGTTTCGCGTGGGAACCGGGTTCCCAGCTTCATCACTGGTTCCGAGACGGATTGTTATATCAAGCAGGAGGCAAGGATACGAGCGAGGATCGTCGGAAAATTCTGTGGAATGATACACCCGCAGGGCTTGAAGCATTCAAATATCTGGTGGATTTTGCAACTGTGCATAAGGTGGGCATTAACGGATTTTACACCGATGATGCCAATGCATTCAAAACGGGCCATGCTGCAATTAACGTGGATGGTTCATATCGATTGGGATCTATCAAAAAAGACGCACCCGATTTGAATTTTGCTGTCGCACCGCTGCCGGGTTATAAAGGAAAATCCACACAGGCTTCATTCTGGGCCAATGCGATACCGGCCAATGTTACCGGAGAGAAGTTGGAAGCAGCGACAACATTCCTGCAGTTTTTGATCAGCAAGGGCGTTCAGGAACAATGGGTGGAGAAGGTCGGTGAACTTCCTGCACAGAAAGAAGTCGCTCTTCAGGATAAGTATGTGAATGACCCGCTGCTTGGCCCTTTTATCTCCCAACTGAACGATGCCAATGCCCACTTCTTCATTGATGAGACGCAGGAGCGTACATTGTTTGTGAACGCTGTGGATGAGGTGCTGCTTAATCATGTGCCGGAAGAGCAGGCTTTCAATGATCTGGTGACCAAAACCCAGAAGCTCTATGACGACTACTGGGCGAAACAGGATAAGAAAAAATAAGCTCTCATTCAAGGAGGCTGCGCAGCTATGAGGAGTACCGGAGTGATCCCTTCGCGGCCGAAACGGCGTTTATGGTTCGGATCGGGAATAGGAAGACTCAATTACAGACATAAACAGCGGTTATTCATTTATGGCGGTTTGTTGATTCCGCTGATCTATTTTGTAGTCATCCGCATCTTGCCGATTCTGTATTCCTTTAACGTGAGCTTTCGCGAATGGGGCATGCTGTCACCGGATAAACCCTTTGTGGGCTTTGATAATTATGCTACGTTGCTAAGTGACCCTCTGTTTCTTAAGTCGCTGGTGAACACAGGAATTTACGTCGTTGTTGGTGTACCTGCACAGTTGATTGCCGGATTAATCGTGGCTCTTCTTCTCCAGCAAGTGGTGAAGCTGCGCGGACTGTTCAGGACGGCCTACTTTATTCCGTATGTAACCAGTGTAGTGGCGGTAAGCTGGATATTCCGGTGGCTGCTAATGAAGAACGGGATTGTAAATGCTCTATTTATTGAGTTGGGCCTTGGTCCGCAATCTTTCCTGTATTCGCCCTCACAGGCCATCTTCTGGATTATTGCGGTGATGGTATGGCAGAATATTGGCTTTCAGATGCTCATTTTCCTGGCGGGCCTGCAAAACATCCCTAAATTGTATTATGAAGCGGCTGCCATAGACGGAGCCACGGGCTGGCAGCGCTTTGTGCATATTACGATCCCTCTGTTGAACCCGGTTATGCTCCTCTCCGTCGTCATGGCAAGCATTGGGTTCCTGCAATCCTTTACCCAGGTGCTGAATATGACTGGCGGCGGGCCGTTGGACTCCACCATATCTGTCGTGCTTCATATATACAATTTGGCTTTCAAGAGTTTTGATATGGGTCTGGCTTCGGCAGCCACAGTCATTCTGTTTGTCATCATACTCATGTTGACACTGGTTCAGCTTAAAGTGCTGGGTAGCCGTTTTCAACAGGAGTAAAAGGAAAGGAGGGTGCTTTTCAAGCATGAGCAGAACTGCCGCATGGGCCGATACCCGAACAACGCTCCGCTGGAAACGTTCCGGTTCACTGATCAGTTATGGTTTACTTACGCTCGGACTTGGTTTGATGGTGTTTCCGTTTCTATGGATGATATCGACGTCGTTCAAGACGCTGGATGAAATCTACTCTCTAAGCCTCATCCCTTCCAGAGTCACATGGGACAATTATGCGGCCATTTTTCAGGGAACCCCATTTCCCCGCTGGATGTTGAACAGCCTATATGTAGCCGTCATTGCCACCGTGAGCGTTTGCGTATTTGATTCCATTACGGGATACATTCTGGCCAAATTTACCTTCTGGGGGAAACAGGTTATCTTTGTACTCATTCTGAGTACATTAATGGTGCCGACTGAAATGCTGATTATTCCATGGTATCTTGTGTCCAGCAGTTTCAACGGCATGGATACATACTGGGGTATTTTGTTTCCAGGTTTAATATCCGGGTTTGGCATTTTTCTAATGAAGCAATTCATGGAATCCCTTCCTTTGGAATTACTGGACGCGGCACGAATGGATGGCATGGGAGAATGGGGCATTTTCCTTCGGATTGCTGTTCCGCTGGTTAGACCAGCGTTTGCCACCCTCTGCATTCTGACATTCCTGGGCAGTTGGAATTCATTCATCTGGCCGCTTATTATTACGCAGAGTGAGGAGATGTTTACGATTCCGGTCGGCATGGCTTTCTTCTCCAGCGAGGCCAAGGACAGCAGCAACTGGGTGCAGATTATGACTGGAGCAACACTTTCGGTTCTGCCATTGATCGTTCTCTTTCTGTGCTTCCAGAAGCAGATCATTCGTGGCATTGCTACAACAGGGCTCAAATAGCATTAAAGCGTCGGACTTTTTTTATAGAAAAACAGAACACTACAATACAAAACAAAGCCGGTTACCCCGTCAGGGGTCCGGTTTGTTTTATTACATAAAAATGAAAAGGTCATACGTGCAATGAAGCGGTGCATTTTCCATATGGAAATGGGTGATTCGTCCATGGAAGGCCGGACCGACCTTGGATATAATCGGAGACTACAGCCGTAGCAACCAGGAGGAATCTTTATTGAAACAAGTGATGAGACATGACGGAACAGAACCAGAGGTAACGTTGCCGGGAACAACCTTTTACCGCATGCGTGCAGAACAGACCGAAAGAGAGTATGAGATCAGAGTTTGGGTGCCGGAGGGTACCCCGCCAGCTTCAGGATATCCCGTGATCTATCTGCTGGATGCCAATGCGGTGTTTGGTACGATGGTTGAGGCCATGCGTGTACAATCTTTACGCCCGGAGAAGACCGGGGTTGTGCCGTCAGTTATTGTTGGCGTTGGGTATGCAGTCCGGGAACCCTTTCCACCGGACAGGCACTATGATTTTATGATGTCGGTTCCCGAAGGGGAATTACCCCGGATACCGGATGGAGCAACTTGGCCGGAGCATGGCGGCGCTGAAGCATTCACCCTGTTTATCGAGGAACAATTGAAGCCGGATATTGAACGACGCTATCCTATCGACCGGAGCAGACAATCCGTTGTGGGGCACTCGCTGGGCGGATTATTTGTTTTGCAGTTGTTACTGGAACGTCCGGGAACCTACCGAAATTACATTGCAGGTAGTCCGTCTCTTCATTGGAACTCGGCATGGATCGCCCAGCAGCAAGAGACGTTTGCTTCCCGTTTGCTGGATAACCGGACGGAAATTCATGTTTTACTTGCAGCAGGAGAACTGGAGGGGAGTCATCCCAGCGGGGTAATTGAACGTTCCCGAGCGTTTACCGAATGGTTGAACCATTCCGATGCAAGTGGAGTCCGCGCTGATTTTATCTGTTTTGAAGATGAGGGTCACGTCTCAGTATTACCTGTGTTGATCAGCAGGGCACTGCGATTTGCATCCAGAGATTGAACGGATTAGCACGATTATGAAAGAAGTAGTAGATGCGGGGGCCTCCGAAAATTTGATATACTGATTAATAGTTATTGAGAATGGTTATCAAATGGAGGCCTGTAAATAGATGATTTCCCCTAACATATATACGAATCAAGAAATGGATTCCGCGTATGCACTCGACAGATTGACTATAAAATTGCGTGATATAGAGAAAATGAAATCCACTTCAGACTGGAACATTCCCCAGCAGCATACCTCATCTTATGTGCTTGTCATGGTCACAGGTGGTGAAGCCTTACTGACACTGGATCGGGGGTCTATCCATATCCATGCACAAGGCGTTTATTCCTGTGTACCCGAATCCACTTTTGGGCTGACTTCTTTCGGAGATGAAGGAGCCGAAGTAACGATCATGCGGTTTGATCTTTATCAAGAGCTGCATGATGATCCTGACACCTTGCATGTGGTTAAAGATACCCCGATGTTCAGATCTGGCAAGGAGCTGGCGGTGTCTCCAACCGTTCAGCTCTCATTTATGTGCGAAGAAATACACAACCTGTGGCATAGTGGCAGGGCCATGGGGCATTTTCAGGCACATGTGCAGTTTCTCCAACTGCTCGCAAGCCTTACAGAAGCATCACCTCCGCTCAAGGAAGATTCCCAGATGATGATCCAGCGTACCAAAGATTATATCGATGAGCATTCCAATGAGAATCTAACCGTGGAATATCTGGCAGGCATGGCCGGGCTGAGTCCGAAATATTATGTGGACCTGTTCAAGCGAAGATACGGAATGAGTACAACCGATTATATCTCTTCACTCCGCATTAACCGGGCGAAGCAACTGATGGCCGGTACTGAAATGCGTCTGCGGGATATTGCCCATCAGGTTGGATACCAGGACGAATTTTATTTCAGTCGCAAATTTAAAAAAGCCATGGGAATATCCCCTTCGGTATATATGAACAGTCGCCGCCGTAAAATTGCCGCTTATCACATTGCGATTACAGGACATTTGCTAGCCCTGAACATGATTCCCTATGCGGCACCGCTGCACCCGAAATGGACGTCGTATTATTATCGAATGTATGGTAAAGACATCCCTGTGCATCTGAGTGCCTATCGGATTGACATGGAATGGCAATCCAAAATTCAGGCTCTGCAGGAGCATCAGCCAGACCTGATTATCAGTTACGACCACTTGCGACCTGAGGAGAAAGCACAGCTTGAAGGTATTGCGCCGGTTCATTACCTCACAGTCTCAGATCACAACTGGCGATCACAGCTTCAGATTCTGGCTGAACATCTGGGGGCACAGCAGGATGCCAAGAGTTGGCTGGAAACTTATGATCATAAGGCGGATCAGGTCAAAACGATGATGCAGCAGAAGCTTGGCAGCGAGAAGGTTGTCGTTGTCCGTTTGTTAAAACATCAGTTCACACGTTATTGTTCACCTTCCATGTTGGAAGTGTTATATGGAGATTTGGCAGTCAAACCAGCCCATATCAGTGAAGAAGGGGAGATATATAACGAGCCGATTACACTGGAACAACTGGATGAAATGCAGACCGATTGGATATTTCTGATGGTATGTCAGGAGAGTGAGACGTTATCCTTCTGGGAGGATGTTCAGAAAACCTCCTTGTGGCAAAATATAAAATCTGTTCAGAATAACCGGTTGTTCATCATCCCGGCTGATCCCTGGCTTGAGAACTCGCCCCTCGCCAACGAACGCATCCTGGACGATCTGATGGATCGCTATCGGTGAAAAATCCATAGAGATTCAGGACAGAGTCCATGGTTCTGTTGGTCAATCTTGTTTATCATTCAATAATGATTATTATTCTCAATTAGAATAATCGAAATTGAAGGGGGATCACCAGAGATGAGAAAGAAATTGGGGTTATGTTTGGTCATGATATGTATGCTCGCTGTATTGGGAGCGTGCGGCAATAAAGAGGACGCGTCAGGGACTGCTGAGAATTCGGCTTCGACCGGAACCACGGCAACGACCGATCAAACGGATACAGCTGAGGCAGCTGAAGGCAGCACACGCACCATTAAATACTTAGATCAGGAGTACACGGTTCCTACAGAGGTTAGCCGTATTGTAATTACCGGTTCCATGGAAGCCATGGAGGATGCACTGGTTCTTGATGTACATCCGGTAGGGGCTATTACTTTTGGCGGCGAATTCCCGGAGATGTATGCTTCTATCACGGATCAGGCTGAGTCCATTGGGCAGAAGATTGAGCCTAACTTTGAAACCATTTTGTCCCTGAAACCGGATATTATTCTGGGTTCCACGAAGTTTAAGCCTGAAGTGGCCGAGCAGTTAAGCAAAATTGCGCCGTTTATCCAGGTGTCTCATATTGCTACAGATTGGGAGTCTAACCTGAATCTGCTGGCTGAGCTGACAGGCAAGCAGGAACAGGCCAAACAGGAGATTGAACAGTATAAGGCTGCTCTGACTACTGCCCAGGCTGAACTTGGGGACAAACTGGAAAACAAAAAAGTGCTGGCAGTACGTATTCGTAACGGACAAATGTATGTGTATCCTGAGTCTGTCTTTGTGAATCCGATCCTGTATGGAGACCTTGGATTCCAGGTTCCGGCCGAGATTCAGGCAGCCAAAGCACAGGAAGCACTTTCGGTGGAGAAGTTTGCAGAGATGAACCCGGATTACGTGTTTGTACAATTTGAGACATCCGAGAACTCCGACACCCCGAATGCCCTGACAGATCTGCAGAACAACCCGATTATCCAGAAGACAACTGCGCTGAAAGAAAATCATGCTTTTGTCAATGTCATTGATCCATTGGCTGAAGGTGGTCCGGCCTGGAGTCGTATTGAATTCCTGAAAGCAGCCGTTGAGCAGTTATCCAAATAATTAGAGCAAGGCGTGTATACTCCTATGCATAAAAGAAGATTGAATCCGGTGGTGCTGTTCGCAGCAGCACCTCTGTTCATTGCAGTTACCATTCTGGCATCGGTCATGTACGGAGCCAAGAGCATTGACGTTTCGACCATCACAGCAGCCATTTTTCATTTTGATACAGAGAGCATCGATCACCAGATTATCGTGTCATCCCGGCTCCCACGTGTCATTGGAGCTCTATTGATCGGGGCTTTTCTGGCGGTGTCAGGTGCACTCATGCAGGGGATGACAAGAAATTATCTTGCATCCCCTTCCATTATGGGGGTATCCGATGGATCTGTAGTGGTCATCACCTTATGTATGGTATTTTTGCCGAATACGACATCCCTTGGCCTTATATTTTACTCTTTGGCGGGATCGGCACTAGGAGCAGGACTGGTATTCTTCATAGCCTGGTTACTGCCAGGCGGCATGTCGCCTGTTCGGCTTGCCATTCTGGGCACAATTATCGGTACATTCCTCGGTGGTGTATCTCAGGCCGTGGCTACCTATTATCAGGTGTCTCAAACAATCAGTTTCTGGTATAACGCCAGATTGCATCAGATGGACCCGGGCATGATTAAGCTGATTATTCCATTTGCTGTAGTAGGACTGGCGATAGCCATCATCCTTTCCAAGTCCATTACCATTCTGTCGATGGGTGATGATGTGGCAACAAGCCTGGGGCAGCGTACCGGATGGGTTAAGGCCTTATCAATACTAAGTGTGGTTATACTGACTGGAATATCTGTAGCTTTGGCGGGCAAAATCGCTTTTGTCGGTTTGTTGGTTCCGCATATTACCCGATTTCTCTTCGGGGTGGATTACCGCTGGGTTATTCCGTGTTCCGCTGTATTGGGCGGGTTCTTTTTGGCTTGGTGTGACATCCTTAGCCGTTTCATTAACTCTCCGTTCGAAACACCAATTGGAGTCGTCACCGCATTATTCGGCGTTCCCTTCTTCCTTTATCTGATCAAAACCAAAGGAGGGGGAAAACATGCCTGAAGCGCAGCGGGGAAGATTATGGTTCGTCATTTTCATAAGTGCAATAATCATTGCAACAGCCGTTTATATCAGTTTGACCAACGGTGCGTTTGACATATCGGTGATGGATGTGGTCAAAACGTTATTGCGGTTGGACCCTGTCCATGAGCATGATCTCGTTATTTTTGATTTCAGACTGCCGCGTATTGTCATTGCATTACTGCTTGGCCTGGGACTCGGGATTGCCGGAGCTGTGATTCAGGGCATCGCGCGCAATCCGCTGGCTGACCCCGGCATGCTTGGTATTAACGCCGGCGCCGGAACAGCAATGGTGCTCTTTATGCTTCTGTTTCACGGGTCCATAACGGGTACAGGATGGTTATCCATAATGGCGATGCCATTGTTTGGCTTGGTAGGTGGGTTAACCGCAGTCGTTCTCATCTTGTGGTTTGCACAGGAGCGCGGTCAGTTGGATTCCCAAAGGCTCATTCTCGTCGGGATTGCCATCGGTTCAGGTTTTAGTGCAATTACGCTTTACCTTTCCCTCAAAATGAACCCCTCCGATTTTGAGATGGCTACCGTCTGGCTGACAGGCAGCATTTATAATGCCAACTGGCGATACATATCGGCGATGATTCCATGGCTGGTTCTGCTGATTCCATTGCTTTGGGCTAAATCCCGTGTGCTGGATGTCATGCAGCTGCAGGAGGCTAGCAGCATGGGACTCGGCGTGGATGTGCATCGGGAGAGAAAAATATTGTTACTGGGCAGTGTTGGGCTCGTTAGTGCCTGTGTTGCCGTATCTGGGAGTATCGGATTTGTTGGGTTAATCGCTCCTCATATTGCACGGCGCCTGGTGGGGCTTCACCATAAACGGGTCATTCCGATATCCGGATTGGTTGGCATGGCGATGGTCGTTGTAGGGGATCTAATCGGCAAAACGGTGTTTGCCCCGGCAGAACTGCCTGTGGGCATCGTCATCTCCATTATTGGTGTTCCTTATTTCATTTTTTTACTGCTCAAAAACCGAATGTAACAAGCCAGATTTGAAACAGAAGGGAAGGGTTCGATACATGAGCAAATGGGTACAGGAGTCGGTTGGTGGCTGGACGCTCCATCTGCTGCTTCCGCCATCTTACACAGAGGGAGATCGTCATTACCCGGTCGTTTATATTCAGGATGGAGGAGGGGTAGCCAAAGCCTGCAGTAATCTTCTGGATCATTCCTTTCGCTCCGGAAAACTGCCTGAATTGATTTTGGTCGGTATTGAACCTCACAATCGCAACGATGACTATACACCATGGCCTGTACCAGCGCTGCATGCATCCTTTTCGGCCTTTGGCGGTCAGGGAAGCATATATCTGAAGGCGATCACTGAGCAGCTGAAGCCGTATGTGGACTCGTCTTACCGTACTCTTGCAGATTCAGAGAATACAGGTATACTTGGCTGTTCGCTCGGTGGGCTGATCTCTCTGTTTGCGGCGATGGAATTCCCTCATATCTTTGGAAAGGTTGGGGCGTTATCAGCCTCAATGTGGTATGAAGGTTTCCTCGATTATATGAGTAAATATTCATGGGCTGAACGCCGTGGCTTGAAGCTGTATATGTACGTTGGGAGTCTGGAAGGTGTGTACAAGGCTAATGCCCAAGCACAAATGCTGGAAAATACACGTTCCGCGTGTCGCATGATTTTGGCCCAGGGCTATCCTGCTGAGCGGCTGAATTACGTGGAGGAAGAGGGCGGAACGCATGATCTATTGTTCTTTGCCAAGCATCTGCCCGAAGCATTATCCTGGTTGTATGAGTGAGCTTATGGCTTAGGAAGCGCTCACTCTGTTTCGATATCGTCACACCTCAGCTTGTCCTTCCGAATTCGCCCATGCTATATTGGGGAGATGTGAGGAGATGAGGATATGAAGCTGGTGTCCTGGAATGTGAATGGATTGCGGGCATGTGTCACCAAGGGATTCATGGATTATTATAACGAGAGTCAGGCCGATATTTTCTGTGTACAGGAGACTAAGCTGCAGGCAGGACAGATCGAGATGGATCTGGGAGAAGACGTATATCAATACTGGAATTATGCTGTAAAAAAAGGATACTCCGGCACAGCCGTATTTACCCGGATCAAGCCGTTATCTGTCTGGTACGGGATAGAGGAAGATAGCGAACCGGAAGGCCGAATGATTACGTTAGAGTTTGATCATTTTTATCTAATCAACGTATATACCCCCAATGCGAAGCGGGATCTGACCAGACTTCCTTACCGTTTGGAATGGGAGGATCGGTTCAGAGGGTACGTGCTGCAATTGGAGCAGACCAAGCCGGTTATCGTATGTGGTGACCTCAATGTAGCCCATCAGGAGATCGACCTGAAGAATCCGAAGCCGAATCTGGGCAACTCGGGATTCACGCTGGAAGAGCGAGGCAAGATGACCGACCTGCTGGCTGCCGGATATGTGGATAGCTTCCGCCATCTGTACCCGGATCGCACGGATGTGTACAGTTGGTGGTCGTACATGCCCAAGGTAAGAGAGCGTAATGTTGGATGGCGAATCGATTATTTTCTGGTGTCCAATCAGCTTGCTCCGAAGGTGTCAGATGCACATATTGATTGCCATGTCATGGGCAGTGATCATTGCCCGGTGGGTCTCACGTTGCAACTGTAGATTGCAGAGGGTGTATTTGCCTTTTTACAAAATGAATATCATCAAAACCGCAGGTTTCCGTTAACGGGAATTTGCGGTTATTTGACGTTGTCTATATGATTATCTTCCCTTTGGTACAGGTCTCAATGGTATTTTTGATGCTGCGGGTAGGGGGATGGAACTAGACTTAGGTTGGGGAAAGAACTGGACCCGGGATCGTTCCGTTTCCACCCGTACTTGGGTAAGATTGAAGAATACATATAGAAGATGATTCGGGTAAGGGGTAGAGAACGATGAAGAAGGGGTTACGGAGAGGTTTGAAAGGGCTGGGTGGCCTGATGCTGGCAACAGGACTTTTGCTGCTGGCAGGAACCGCGTACGAGGCTTATCAGTCGACACAGGACATGAAATCTTATACTGCACCGGGCAAGATGTATGAGGTGAGCGGACATAACATGCATCTCTATACAACGGGAAGAGGAAATGCGACAGTCGTTCTCGCTTCAGGCTGGGGTACGCCTAATCCGTACGTTGATTTCAGCCCATTGTATAACAAGTTGAAATCCCAGGTGAAAATTGCGGTGTATGATCGGTTCGGTTACGGGTATAGCGATTATACGGATCGGCCACGTGATATCGATACCATTACGGAGGAGATCCATCAACTGCTGCGAGTATCCGGCCAACGTCCGCCATATATCATGGTAGGTCATTCTCTCGGATCGCTGGAGACTGTGCGATTCGCACAAATGTATCCCGATGAGGTAGCTGGCATGGTCATGATCGATGGAGGAAGTCCCGAATATTACAGCACTGTGGCTATGGAGCAATCGGATTGGTATTTCGATTCAGCCCGTCTTCTGGTGAAAACAGGAATTGTGCGTACATTGCTACATTCGGATCGGATTACGGAATCTATGGTCGTTAACCCGGATCTCGTTACGGAGTCAATGAGAAAGGCAGCCACCATATCCACACTCATGCATGCTTACAATGACAACGTGATTGGAGAGATGCGCAATTCCAAGACGAACGCAGCCCATATCCTGGAGCATAAAAAGGAATTCACCTTCCCGCTAACCATTCTGACGGCCGGTTCAGAGAAACCAAGCGAAGGTAGCCGGTCATGGCAGGCAGATCAGGCCGATTTTGCTTCATGGTCCAGTCAAGGGACACAGGTCACTGTAGCACACGCCAAACACGATATTCATAACAGTCAGCCGGATATTGTCGCCAATGAAATTTTGGAGTTAGTGAAGCGGTCCGGTGAACTATGAAGAACATAATTCAGCCAAAATATAGCAAACAGGATGAGGAGGTAGGATGGATGAAAAAGATCAGAACCGCATCAAGATTCCTTTCCTTACTCCTGGCAAGTTGTCTGTTGTCTCTAACGGTGTTGTCCGTTTCCGTCTTGTTTGCTACTTCTTCCGTAGATGCCATACCGTTTATCCATTCGGTTGGACGTGATTAGAATAAATGGAATATATCAGTCCTTGCTGCTCTGCATGCAAGGTATTTTTATTTCAAACTGGATACCTGACAATTTACATGTTATGTTATATCATTATACTAGATAAAGTAGGCAACTATAGATGAAGACAGGAGAGGATTGAACATGGTCAAAGTTGGTATCGTAGGTTACGGAAATCTGGGCAAAGGTGTAGAGAAAGCTATTACTCAAAACACGGATATGGAGCTTGTTGCTGTATTTACACGTCGTAACCCGGAGCAGATGGTTGCAGAAGGTACGGAGGTTCGTTTTGAGCACATCTCTGCTGCTGAGCAATACATAGGCAAAATTGATGTGATGATTCTGTGTGGCGGTTCGGCAACTGATCTTCCGGAGCAGACACCTGCAATTGCAAAATTGTTCAATACGGTGGATAGCTTCGATACACATGCCAAAATTCCTGAATTCTATAAAGAAGTTAACGCTGCGGCAGAGCAAGGTGGCCATGTGAGCGTCATTTCCACAGGTTGGGACCCGGGCTTGTTCTCAATGAACCGACTGCTTGCCCAATCGATCCTGCCAGAGGGTAAAGAGTACACGTTCTGGGGTAAAGGGGTCAGCCAAGGTCACTCCGATGCGATCCGTCGTGTTCCGGGCGTTAAGGCTGGTGTGCAATACACTGTACCTGTTGAAGAAGTAATCAACAGCATTCGTGCTGGGGAGACACCAGAATTGACCACACGTGAGAAGCATCTGCGTCAATGTTATGTAGTTGCAGAAGCTGGTGCAAATCAGGACGAGATTCGTGAAACGATTGTATCCATGCCTAACTATTTCTCGGATTACGATACAACGGTGACGTTCATTACTGAAGAGCAATTGAAGGCTGAGCATGAAGGCATGCCGCACGGTGGGTTTGTCATTCGCAGTGGAGTTACAGGCGCAGGCCAGAAACAAATTATTGAATTTGGTCTGAAGCTCGACAGCAATCCTGAATTTACCGCAAGTGTGCTGGTGGCTTATGCAAGAGCCGCACAACGTTTGAGTCTGGAAGGGCACAAAGGGGCCAAGACGGTATTTGATATCCCACTCGGTCACCTGTCTCCTAAATCAGCTGAGGACCTTCGCCGCGACTTGCTGTAGTCCGTTAATTCATTACCGCAGTTGTAAGTTCTGATCATGTAGATCTAAAATGTATTACAACACAAATAGCTCGTCCCTCTTAAAAGAGGGACGAGCTATTTGTTGTACAAACGAATCAGTGCATATTCATGAGCTGTTCATAGTGATTCATACTCGTAACTCATGTGGAGACAGTCTTCCCTACAGCCAGTGTGAGGGAATGTTTAAATGATCCGGCAACTTGGTATCTGCACTGCCTTTTGCCGAGTTGAGCTGGGATTGTGTCAGAAAGATGCTGCCTCTCAGATCGGCCCCACCCAGATTCGCATCCCGCAAGTCGGCCCCAATTAGATCGGTGCTTCTCATATCTGCGTTTCGTAAATCAGCAGCTATCATTAAGGCACCTCTAAAGCTTGCACCCCGAAGGTCAGCGCCTTTAAGATTGGCCCCTAGAAAGTCTCTTCCGGTACGCTTTTTGGTCTTCGATTTGGAAGGACCCTTATCCGAAGCTGGGACCTTTGCCCGCACCATCTCGCTGGCCTGTACAAGCAGTTCGTTCACCATCGCCCGATGTGAGGGAATATCGAGACGTAATATGGTAGATGGCTTCAGATTGGTCAGTCGTTCCGTTTCCCGATATACGTCCTTCAACGCGGCATGGATGGATGATGTTTCCGGCAGCTGTAGCATTTCAATGATATAGCTCATCATCTCATGAAGCTGCTTCATGACAGGCAAACAATCGAACATTTCAGCAGCTGATTCCGGATGATTACGCCAATCCTTGCCCGCATATGTAATCTGTGATAGTTTCTGACCAGCCCCGAAGCAATCGTAGACTGTGCAGCCCTTGAACCCTTTTTGTCGCAGCTGTGTATGGATGCCACAACGGTTATCGGTACGGAGATTGGAACAGGGGGTACCGCTGGATTTATCAAAAGCAAAGTCTGAGGACTTGCCATACGGCAAGGCGACACAGCATAGCCCAAAACATTGCTCGCAGTCTGCGCTTAAATGCAGAGTAGCCTGATTGCTACTGAATGCTTGGTTAGTCATTTGTACACTTCCTTTTATTAAAAAGAATGCTATTTTAAGGTTAGTACAACTTTACCATCAGGCTGGATTTCGATCAATATGCTGCATAGTAGCGAAGAAAGCGTAGGCTAGAATGGACTTGAGGCAGCAATCGGCATGCAGGATCTGCGCTCCACGTTCGCATCCACATGTTCAAACGCTTTATCCAGAAAGACAACCTTGGCATGAATGGACTGAATAGCGATTTCCGCCGAGGGCTGTTTTTTCGGGTAAACGGGAAAACCACTTTTTTTATTGAACTCTTATCTTATGTAGAATAAATTCATAACCATATTTGTATGATAAAGAAAAATTAAAAAAAATATATACAAACTTTATGTAAGTTACTTGACTAAATGAATTTAATTACTTATTATCAATATTAACAGAATAAATCAAACCAAGCGGATACAGGATGGTGTGAACATGGGTTTTATGGATAAATTATTCGGGAAAACAAACAACAACACACAAGAGGAGGAACAAACGATGTCGAAACTTAACATTGGAATTATTCTTGGGAGTACACGTGAAGGGCGTTTGAGTCCACAGGTTGGAGAATGGGTAAAACAGATTGCGGATGCACGTGGTGACGCAAACTACGAGATCGTGGATATCGCTGATTACAAGCTTCCGCTTCTGGGAGAGGCGGATGCAACGGAGCAGGCGACTGCTTGGAATACGAAGCTGGCAAGCCTGGACGGGTTCGTATTTATTGTTCAGGAATACAATCATAGTATCTCTGCATCGTTGAAGAATGCACTGGATTACGCACGTGAGGCATGGAACAACAAGGCGGCAGGCATTGTAAGTTATGGTTCCGTAGGTGGTGCACGCGCGGCAGAACATCTTCGGGGCATTCTTGGCGAATTGTCTGTTGCAGATGTTCGTGTTCATCCGGCACTGTCGCTGTTTACCGATTTTGAGAACGGCACGACCTTTAAACCGGCTGATCTGCATTTGACCAATCTGAACGGCATGCTGGATCAGGTGCTTTCGTGGAGTGGTGCTCTAAAAACGGTACGTTCGTAAGTAATATATGAGTTATTGTCTTCCTTACAGAGGGACCGACACTGCGATTCAAGTAACCATCGTCTGTTATATCAATGTTAAAGGGCAGTTCTCCCAAATGGAGAACTGCCCTTGCTTATATCTGTGCGATAAGATGTATCGTTTAAGTTATTCTGTAAAGCAGATGTTCTGTAATGCAGAGAGTAATGCCATCTGAAGGACTAGACGATACCTTGCGCGAGCATGGCATCTGCCACCTTCAGGAAACCAGCGATGTTCGCTCCGGCAAGCAGGTTGCCTGCACAGCCGTACTCATCCGCTGCCTGAACACAGCTAGTGTAGATGTTCGACATAATGTCATGCAGCTTGGCGTCCACTTCTTCAAATGACCAGGACAACCGCATGCTGTTCTGCGACATTTCAAGTGCGGACACGGCAACTCCGCCAGCATTAGCTGCTTTGGCTGGTCCAAACAGAACGCCTTCTTTATGGAAAACGTCAATTGCAGCCAGAGTGGAAGGCATATTTGCTCCTTCACCGATCGCTTTAACTCCGCCTTGCACGAGCAATGCAGCAGCCTGTTCGTCGATTTCATTTTGCGTTGCACAAGGCAGCGCGATATCACAAGGGATAGACCAGATGCCTTCACAGCCTTCGGTATAAACGGCATGTGGATGCTCTTTGACATATTCGCTGATCCGCAGACGATCAACCTCTTTTAATCTTTTTACGGTATCCAGATTGATTCCTTGAGCGTCATAGATGTAACCACCGGAGTCACTACACGCCACAACATGAGCTCCAAGCTCCTGAGCCTTCTGAATGGCATAGATGGATACATTACCCGAACCGGAGACAACCACCGTGCTGTCCTTGAAGCTCAGTCCTTTGGACGCCAACATCTCCTTCACAAAGTACACGCATCCGAATCCTGTAGCTTCCTTACGTGCAAGACTTCCTCCGTACAGTAATCCTTTACCTGTGAGTACGCCAGCTTCGTGTCCACCACTGATGCGTTTGTACTGTCCGAACATATAACCGATTTCCCGTGCACCTACACCGATGTCGCCGGCAGGTACGTCCGCATCGGAACCGATATATTTGTACAGCTCAGTCATGAAGCTTTGAGTGAAACGCATGACTTCCAGATCTGATTTTCCTTTTGGATCGAAGTCGGAACCACCTTTACCACCACCGATTGGCAGGCCAGTCAGGGCATTTTTGAAAATTTGTTCGAACCCCAGGAATTTAACGATTCCCGAGTAAACGGAAGGGTGAAAACGAAGTCCGCCTTTGTAGGGCCCAATTGCGCTGTTGAACTGAACACGGAATCCACGGTTTACTTGTACCTTGCCTTGATCATCTACCCAAGGCACGCGGAACGTAATGACACGTTCTGGCTCAACAAGTTGTTCAAGCAAGCCATTCTCCCGATATTTCGGGTGAGCTGCAATGACAGGAATAAGCGAGTCCAGGATCTCTTTGACAGCCTGATGGAATTCACTTTCCTGTGGATTTCTGGCGATAACCGATTCGTAAACGGAATGAACATACTCTGCGGCAGTTACTTGAGTTGAATCCTTAGTTATAGTCGACACTTTTTCAATGCACTCCTTTATTGTGTTAAAGTCTTGGGATGGCTATTTGTATAAATTGCATAAAAGTTTGTAGTTAAATATACAGGAAACAAAATAAAAATACGAGATGAAAACCCATAAAATGTTTTTTATGACGTTATTAAAATCTTCTATGGATCTGTCATATGATGTAAAGGTTAAGTTTGGAAGCTGGATTAACGCCATTTTTATCGTTATAAAACGCAAAGTTAACGGAATAGCTGGATTAAAAAATTTGTTTTGGTAAGATGGTAGTAAGACCGCGGTATCCGTGGTTTTTTTATCTATATGAAGGAGGAGAACAACATGATGAAGAAAAACATGCGAATCAACATGGAGAACAGGGCTTGTATAGGAGGTGAGATCTATTATGAACCATAGGACCTCCTTTCAAAATTGCAGAGAAATGCTGGTGAACCAGCTCATTATATTCGGTGAAGAGAAAAGAACATTTCTCGACGCCTATTTTGACGTGCGTGATCCGGAACGTTCGCAGATGGAACGGCTGCTCGCGAACTATACGACGTGTGTGGAGAAGCTGCTCCTTGGTTCGGATGAAGCTCTGGACTCGGTGGTACTTATCGGTAGTTTGATCCGTTTTGAGTACGTCGACTTCCATACATCTGATTCATTCACCATTGTGATGCCGGATGACGCGGACCCGGATGCGGGGCATATTTCCTTCCTCTCCCCAGTGGGGCGGCAATTATTGCTTGGGCTCAAGGGGGAAGTGAGGTCGATTAATATACCGGCTGGCTCCATGCGAGTACGCATTACGGATATTACGTTAAACAATGAATCCTTGAACCGGATGTCCACTGGGGGTGCAGATCATGCACTTTAAAGAGACGGATTTGCCGGGAATTGGACGGAAATATTGGCTGCACACACGTAGCGGTGAGCATCTGGTCATCGTCATCCATAATGATGAGAGACGTGACCTGTTTCACATGGAATCAGGCGATTCGCCTGAAGAACTGGGAGACATGGTGTCACTGGTCACACTGGATGATGATGAGGCACGTGCGGTTGCGGCTATTGTCGGTGGCATGACGTACAAACCAACCTTTCAGGATGAGCGTGAAGTTATGCTGGAAGGACTGTTAATTGAGTGGCTCCGTATTGAGCCGCATTCAGAGAGCATAGGAAGAACGATCGGAGAACTTAATATTCGCCAGGCAACAGGGGCAGTTATTCTGGCTGTGGTGGAGAAGAACAGGACGAAGCAGTTTAATCCAGGTCCGGACTATACCTTTACCGCGGGGGCTACGGTTGTTGTCGCTGGTGAACGGGATCAGATCAAACTGTTAAAACAGTTGTTATCCAATGGGCGGCTCTAGCCTATGGATATGCTCATATTCGAAGTGGGAATTGCCGTTGCGCTGATTACACTTACGGGGCTAATATCTGCAAGATTACGATTTTCGGTCATTCCTTTCTATATTCTGATTGGTATGGCTGTTGGACCGCATGCACCACAGATCGGCATTGTGGATTTGCGTTTTATCGAAAGCTCGGAATTTATTGAATTTATGGGCAGGCTGGGTATTCTGTTTTTGCTCTTTTATCTGGGACTGGAATTTTCGGTCTCCCGCCTGATGAAGTCAGGCAAAGCCATTCTGACCGGAGGTATGTTCTACGTTGGACTAAATTTTGCTTCCGGTCTGCTGCTGGGATGGTTCATGGAACTGCCACTCAAGGAAACGTTGGTTGTCTGTGGTATTATGACGAGTTCTTCCACAGCTATTGTGGCTAAAGTACTCGTCGATCTAAAGCGCACGGCGAACCCCGAGACGGAGATTATTATGGGCATGATCATGTTTGATGATCTGTTCATCGCCATCCATATCTCGATTCTGACGGGGCTTGTACTTAGTGGGGCTACCTCATTCCTCAGCGTCTTGCTCGTATCCCTGTCTGCGCTGCTCTTTATTGTGCTATTTCTGATTATAGGCAGGAAATGCATCAAGTATATTGATAAGGCACTCAACATCAAGTCATCCGAGTTATTTCTGCTTACGGTTATGACACTGCTCTTTCTGGTGGCGGGTTTCTCGGAAACGCTACATGTAGCCGAGGCGATTGGAGCTCTAATGATGGGGTTGGTTCTGGGAGAATCGAGACATGCCAGCCGAATTGAGCATCAAATTATGCCGTTCAAAGATTTCTTTGGGGCCATCTTCTTTTTCAGCTTTGGCCTGACGATTGAACCCTCGACCCTTGGCGGGGCCGTAGGAATGACCGTGATTGCCGTTATTCTGACCATTGCCAGCAACTATGGTGCGGGCATGATCGCTGGCAGACTCTCTGGGATGACTCCCAAGGCTTCTCTCAATGTGGGATTCACACTCGTATCCCGTGGAGAGTTCTCCATCATTATGGCGAACATCGGCAAGGCAGGAGGCCTGATGGCATCCATTCAGTCTTTTGCCGTGTTATACGTATTGATTCTTGCAGTGCTTGGCCCGATTCTGACGAAAGAATCACCTTGGATCTACAGTCAATATGTTCGCTTGAGGAAAAGAATGAGGGGGAAAGAGACGGGATGAATGATGCATCTGTTTGCCACGTCTTTTCAGCGTAGGTTAGTACACAGATGCAAACACATATTGAATCTAATCCATTGATTAACCGTTCACGCCACACTGCTTGGGGGATATCCTCTCCTTGGTGTGGCGTTTATTGTACCGGGGAATGTACCATCCCTTTATTGACAGATGTATGAAGACTGTTATACAAAGAAGTATACTTATGGAAGTAGGCTTAATGTAAGGCCGTGCAATGCACGGCCTTTTTTGGCTATATAGGATCATGCTCATTCAATCCGAACGGACTGATCTATGACAAGAGGAGAATGTCAATATGAATAATCTGCCTTCATATCATTCATCACATCATTATTGGAAACAGTATCAAACCTTCTTCCCGGAACAATTCAGGCTAGGGGACCATGCGAATCCTGAAGAAGAGTGGTGGGAATCGAACGGGGTTCATCTGCACATCGATCGTCTGCCCGCGCCCGATTCGCCGATCAAAATTCTGTTCATTCACGGAGCTGGAGGCAATGGCAGGTTGCTCGCGCCTTATGCTCGAATGTTGCAGCTCCGAGGCTATGAGGTAGTATCGCCAGATCTTCCACCGTATGGACTGAGCTATCCGTTGCCTGGGACACGTCTCAATTATGAACTATGGATCAAGCTGCTTGTTTCACTCGCTGCTTGGGAATTTAGAAAAGACGGCAAGCCGATCATGGCGTTGGGAAGCAGCATCGGAGGCATGCTGGCTTATCACACGAGTGCACGCAGTGAGCACGTACAAGGCCTGATCGCAACGACATTTGTGGACACGAGTGATGCGGATATGCGAGATCAGCTTGCACCAAACCGTCTGGTGAGCCGATGGGGCAAACGTATGATGGATCAGTTTCCGGCTTTACTGGATCATATACGTATCTCTGTGAAGCAAGTATCGCGTATGCAGCTGATTACCAATAATCCGGAGTTAACCCGACTCATTATGAATGATTCACAGGCGGCAGCGACACGTGTCCCGTTGGAACTATTAAGAACCTTCCTGAATAAGAAGCCGGAGGTAGATCCGGAACAGTTTGACCAATGTCCTGTACTGCTGGTTCACCCCGAACTGGACCCGATGACACCATTACGGTTCAGCCAATCTTTTTTTGATCGATTGAAGGTGGAAAAGGAATGCGTAGTGTTGGAAGGAACGGGCCACTTCCCTATAGAACAGCCAGGGCTGAATCAATTGGAAGAAGCCGTGTTACGATTTTTACATAAAATTGAAGCGCAACATTTATGAAAGTTGGATTTGAATGTTCTTGATATGAACCGCGACCCCGCCCACTTGAATCTTTGTAATTTCATTGGCAATGCCCAGCGTTAATCTGGCTCGAATCTCCGAAGGGCGGTTCATGGTGTATCCTTGTTTAATCGTATAGGTTGTATCGTGGGAATCTGATAGTTGGTTGTATTTATGTAAATAACAGAGTAAAGCACCGTTAGAAGTACCCGTTGCGCTCTCTTCAGGGATATCGTAAAGGGGAGCAAAATTCCGGCATTCTGCCAGAGGGATTTCTTTATCTGGTTCAAGTGCAAACACATGATAACCTACGACATGGTTAGCTTTGCTAATTTCTGCGATAAGCTGAAAGTCAGGATTGATTTTTGACAGCACATCAACATGGTTAACCCCAATCAAGATATCGCGCAATCCGGTAGACACGATCTGTACAGGTAATTCGGCGTGTAAATCATGTGTAGAAATACCCAGAGAATCTGCAATGTCTTGTCGGTCAACGATATCTCCAAACTCCGGAAGCGTCTGAGACAGATAGACTTCACCATTGTTTTGGACATCCACTTCAAGTATTCCGGCTAACGTCTCCATCGTGTATGTACCTACCTCAACGATATGCTGTGCGTTCATTAAATAAAATAAGGCAATCGTTGCATGTCCACATAGATCAACTTCATCACTAGGGGTGAAGTAACGAACTTTGAAATCAGCCTGGTCCGATGGCATCACAAACGCGGTCTCTGAGAATCCAACTTGTCTGGCAATCTCCTGCATCTGGGGGTCGGACAAGTGTCCTGCTTGTAAAACAACTCCTGCGGGATTTCCGCCTAAAGGTTTATCCGAAAATGCATGTAACGTACTTACTTCAATGTCCACATTGCTACCTCGCTTGTTCAGTTATTTAGGTTCAACAGTTCTACATTATATCACGGTTCCTAATCGGGACTGTGAACCCAAACCTCTGCGAATTCATGATGATAGGTCAAATGAAATACCGGGAAGGGTAATGAAGAAGGAGAGTATAACGATAATGCTATGGAAAGGCTGGAATCTCTAATGAAAGCAATTGTGATTGAAAAGTTCGGTGGAGCGGAACAATTGAAGGAAATGGAAATGCCCAAGCCAGCATGTGGAGTGAATCAGGTGCTAATCCGCATTCATGCTACTTCTGTGAACCCGGTGGATTTCAAAGTCAGACAAGGTCATATGAAAGAGGCGGCGGATTCTTTCCCACTAATATTGGGCGGGGATGTTGCCGGTACGGTGACTGAAGCGGGTTCGAATGTCGCAAGGTTCAGAGCGGGAGATCGCGTATTTGCCCGTCCTCGTCATTTCGGGACCTATGCAGAATATGTAGCTGTGGATGCGGATATCATTGCCCGTATTCCGGAAAATCTGAGCTTTGAGGAATCAGCTGCCATACCGCTAGCCGCCATGACGGCATGGCAGGCACTTGTCGACCATGGGCGGCTTGCCAAAGGGCAGAAGGTTCTCATTCACGCGGGAGCGGGTGGTGTAGGAACCTATGCCATTCAAATTGCCAAATATCTTGGCGCTGAAGTGGCTTCCACGGCGAGTGAATCGAATGAGGAATTGCTTCGTTCGCTGGGAGTGGACCATTTTATCAATTATAAAAAAGAAGACTTCTCGGAGATTCTCTCCGGGTATGATGTCGTGCTGGATACGATGGGTGGCGACATTCAGCGTAATAGCTTCAAGGTATTGAAGGCCGGTGGACATCTGGTATCGCTTGTGGAACAGCCGGATGAAACGCTGGCTAAGGAAGCTGGTGTAACGGCCAACGTGTTCATGATGGAACCCAAAGGAGACCAACTCGATCAGTTGGCTGAGCTCGCTGCTGAGGGCAAGCTGAGACCCATCATTGATGAGACATACCCCTTGAGTGAACAAGGACTGCGTGAAGCGCACGAAAAAAGCGAGACCCATCATACACGCGGGAAACTGGTCATTCGAGTAGATTAGGATTAACGTTAAATGTTTAAGATAGAATTTGATCAAATGTACACCTCCTAAAATTTACATTGGACATAACCTTATGGGGAGTCAGTAATAATTTAGGAGGTGTATTTTTTTTGCGGAAAAGAGAGCAAATGAATAATATAATTTGAAGTAATGGAATATTACGGTATATACTTGATGTAAGTGTTGAAAGGAATGAGAACGATGTAGTCTATGAAGACTTAGATCCCAAGGCCAGATCTCCGCCTTAATTCAGATATGAGTGAGGTAGAAGTAAATAAACCTTAGGAGGATCTATAATGAAAAATAATATTTGGACAGGTCATAAAGTAAGATTACGTGCAATTCTCCCAACTGATTGGGATAAGTTCCACAATAATGATTCTGATTCTGACTGTGCTAGACTTTGCGATGTAATAAATTTCCCAAGATCGGAAGAGGGTACAAAAGCTTGGGCTGAACACCGGGCATCCCGTGGTCCTGATGGGGATAAAATTATGCTCGCAGTCGAGACTTTTGATGGAGTATTAGTGGGAAGTATAAGTTCGAATAACTGTGATACCCGAAATGGAACTTTTACTTACGGTGTTGCTATCTTTAGAGAATTCTGGCGCAATGGTTATGCTTCAGAAGCTATAAAAATATTGTTGCGATATTACTTTGAGGAACTACGATATCAGAAAGTTACCGCACATGTTTATGCTTTTAATGAAGGTTCATTAGAACTTCATGAGCGTCTTGGATTTGTCCAAGAAGGGAAACTCAGAGATATGGTATTCACTAATGGACAGCATTACGATGAATATCTCTATGGTTTGACTAAAAGTGAATACTCGAAAATGAAGATATGAGAGTAGGCTACCCTAGTGGTAGCCTTTTTTTGAATAACGGAAAATGAAAATTTAACTCGAGGCGGGATGTAGGCTGAATGATTTCTTTAGTTGGTGCTCAGTTTTAATGATGTTCATTTTCAAATGTAACTCTCAGAAATGATCCTCTAAAAGGGGTCTTGGTACTAGGTCTCGAATAAGACAGTTATCCCAAAATTTGTATGAATTGTTATATGTCCGATCAGATGATGAACTAGCCAGATTCATGGAACTTCGCGAAACGATATCCAACATGGGGAGTAAATCCAAAACATCGGATATGATCAGCAAAGCTGAATCCGTATTAAAGGAATGTTTTATAAGCATAGCTAAAATGCGTCTTTCCAAAAAAAACAAGGATCTGTCGTATTGTCGAACCCACGCTCAAGAGATTGCGGGAAACATTTTCAAGTCGCTTGGTTTTTTGAACCAAATTTACTATAAGCGGAGTTGGGGTCACTATCGTGAGCAAGTTAGAAATCTCTCCATTAAACCGGATAAACTAGACCCATACCTTGATACCATTATGTTCAGCCGTTCTCCAGATGAAATAGTATCAGCGTGCGAGAATTTGACAGCGGATACACTTTGTCTCATATCGGAGCGACAAAACAGCCAAGAAGAGACTCGCTCTTATAAAGAGCAACTGCAGGGGTACTATGAAGAGGAAAAAGGTATGATGAATAAACTGTTAACCGCGTGCGAAAAAGGCCATTACGAAACAGCCTTCTTCGTTGCTATTGGGTTGCAAGACGGGTTATCCCGAATATTGTATGCGGCGGAAAAGGGACGCTGGCCTGGCATTATTGACTTGGGTGAGCATCGCGAATTTTACGCTAATTATGGGTATCCAGATCTGATAGCATTGTTGGATCCAAACGATTTTGAACCGTTGCGATTAGCCGTCATACAGCTTATAGATCAATTAGAGAAGCAGTTAAAAAGAGAAGGTGTATCTATCAACAAGTTCGACTCTGTTGGTGAGTTCGAATCATTTTATATAAACAGAGTTTGAGGACATAGTGATCAAACAGGGTGTATCTGATATAGCATAAGAGACTTTAATGAAAGTGACATTTCAAGCAATTTATACGTACCTATTTACTTTTTACCCTACGGCAAATCTGTTCAAGTCATCGGACCCATTAGTCTGAAGCAAAAAGGAATTGAACCGACTATATGATTATTATCAAATTCAAAAAACTTTACTGACGGAAGATGTCAGTAAAGTTTTTTTATAATAGGGGTATCGACTAGAAGGGGGAGTGCACGATGCATACCAAAAAAGCATATCTTTATGTATTTGATACGATGTCAGACTGGGAGGTTGGCTATTTAATTGCTGAACTAAACTCGGGAAGGTATTTTAGGAAAGGGCTGGCACCAATAGAGGTGGTTACTGTTGGTGTTGATAAAAGTCCGGTGACTACGATGGGAGGATTGGAAATATTACCTTGCATTTCTGTTGATGAGTGTATGTTGGAAAGTACGGATGTGTTGATTCTTCCAGGCGGGAATACTTGGATGGAATCCATTCACGAGCCTGTATTGAAAAAAGCTTCGGTATCTTTGGAAAAAGGTCATATTGTTGCGGCAATATGTGGTGCAACCGTTGGACTTGCAAGGATGGGATTGCTGGACTCCAGAAGGCATACAAGCAACGATCTGGAATATTTGAAAATGATTTGTCCTCATTACATTGGAGAAAAATACTATGAAATGGCACCGGCCGTAACGGATGATAATTTAGTTACAGCACCGGGCACAGCTCCGTTGGAATTTGCGATGCATGTATTGAAGGTGCTGGATGTATTTACACTGGAGACTTTAGATTCGTGGTTCAATCTATATCAGACTCATGAACCAAAATACTTCTTCGAGTTAATGAATTCTATCAAATAACTGACATTTCGATATTTTCGCATGGAGTGGAATAAGATATAATAGTAACAATTTATTCCATTCTATGATGAGGTGATTCGGATGTCCAATGAGCTCATTCAAGCGATTCAATTATTAAAAGAAAAGAAGTGGGTGGATCTGACCCATACGTTTGGACCGCAATCTCCACATTTCTCGGCTTTTGATGCGGCACAATTCGATACGTTGTTTAATCACGATCAAGGTTTCTTTGCCCAGAGTTTCAGATTTCCTGGTCAATATGGTACGCATCTGGATGCGCCAATTCACTTTGTGAGGGATACCCGGTATCTCGATGAATTGGGGTTGAAGGAGCTTGTACTACCGCTGGTGGTCATTGATCAATCTGTGGCTGTAGAGAGCAATCCGGATTTTACACTGGATGTCGAGCATATTCTTGAGTTTGAAAAAGAGCATGGCGTTATTGAAGCTGGCAGCTTTGTAGCACTGCGCACCGATTGGAGCAAACGCTGGCCCAGTCATGAAGCATTCGACAACAAGGATGCTAAGGGAAACAGTCATGCACCGGGATGGTCAGTCAGTGCACTAATGTTTTTGTTCGAGGAAAGAAAAATACAGGCGATTGGCCATGAAACTTTCGACACCGATTCAGCCGTGGATTATCAAAAGAATGGGGCACTTCTCGCAGAATATTATGTACTTGCCCAAGATACATATCAGGTAGAGCTGTTAACGAATCTGGATCAGGTACCAGCCAAAGGTGCGGTGATCTTCAATATCGTACCAAAGGCCGAAAAGGCGTCCGGCTTTCCAGTGCGCTCGTTTGCCATACTTCCGTAAATCAGGGTTGAACATAGATATATCGCAATGGACTCAGACACAGTTCAAACTGAATGATTCGCATAAGTAAATAACAGGGAGGAGGTGTATCCCTCCTCTGATTGTTAAGAAACCCAGGTCATTTTTACGACCTTGGGTTTTCTTCTGTTCAGGCAGAACTGCTGATATGGAATACTCCTATGGGCATTTGGATCAATCTTGTGTTAACATGTGCACTAACTAACCCAATAGCATGATTAAGAAGGGGATACCATGTCCATTCGAATAAAAATGTTGCTGTCCTTTACGGGCATGCTTGTCATAAGTCTGCTGTTCATCCTGCTTACGGCCAGTCTGTATACGATTGCGGCAACAGGCGATCTGCAGGGTTTTCGCGATATTTACAAAGTACATTATCAGGTGAATCCACTCACGGAACAGGGAGAATCGATCTTTCAAGAGATGAAGTTTCTGGCCAAAAATGATCCCGACGAGCTGCAGAACAAGGTTTTGCTGCGTGAGTACGACATGAAGCTTCGAGCCGAGAAATCCGGGCTTTACATCAGACGGGAGAATAGCCAGATCTTCGAATCGCTGACCTTCAACCAGCCGGAACTGAAGCAAGCACTGCCTGCGTATGATCTCAACAATTATCAGATTCGCAGCACCTTTAACATTAGTGAGCGATTCTATGCATATGCGAAATTTGATTTTCAATATTCAGATGGAGAAAGAGGAAGTATCTTCGTTATTCGTGAGAGAAGCCCATTTGCAGAGCTTACTCGCAAACTGCTGCCTGTGATGTCACTTCTGCTCATCGGCGTTCTCATCATCGCAAACCTGCTCTTATTCCGCTGGATCACTCGCAGCTTCATTAAGCCTTTGAATCAACTGCGGAGCTCAGCCGAGCATATTAAAGATGGGAATCTGTCCTTCAAGCTTCAACTTAGCTCCAATGATGAAGTGGGACAACTCAGTGAAGCGTTCGAAAGCATGCGGACTCAATTGCAGCGCTCCAATGATTTGCGACAGCAAGACGAAGCGAACCGCAGAGAGCTCATCTCCAATATTTCGCATGACCTTCGTACACCAATCACCAATATTAAAGGTTATATTGAGGGAATTCGTGATGGAGTGGCCAACACTCCGGAAAAAATGGAGACATACGTCAATATCATTCACTCCAAAGCAGTTAGTATGGATAAGTTGGTGGATGAACTGTTTCTGTATTCAAAGCTCGACTTGAATCAGGAACCTTTCCTGTTTAAAATAGTAGACCTTGTCGATTTCCTGGAAGATAGCATTGAAGAGCTCAGATACGATCTGGAGGACAAAGGGGTGGCTTTGGATTGGGACAATCGGGCATCTGGTCCGGTCATGGCGTCTGTAGATCTGGATAAATTAAAACGCACCGTTGTCAATGTGGTGGATAATGCCCTCAAATATATGGAGAATGAACAAAAACAATTCGGGATTACACTTCAAGCAGATGACGAATGGATTACGATAGCCTTTAAGGATAATGGCAGAGGAATACCGGAAGAGGCGCTGCCTTATATATTTGAACGCTTTTATCGGGCAGAGCAATCCCGCAATTCCTCAACAGGTGGAAGTGGATTGGGGCTGGCGATAGCCCGCCAAATCATTGATGGACACGGAGGCTTCATCTGGGCCGAAAGTAAACCGAAAGACGGCACGATCATTTATATCAAACTTCAACGGCTCAATGAAAAGGAGGGACTAAAGGGAAATGACAAACATTTTGATTATTGAGGATGAAACAACGATTGCGGAACTGGAACGGGATTATTTCGAACTCAACGGGTTTTCTGTGGAGCTCTGCCATACCGGAGATGAAGGACTGAAGCTGGCTCTGGAGGGAAGTTACAATCTGATTATCGTTGATCTGATGCTTCCGGGACTGGACGGCTTCGAATGTTGCAGACGCATTCGTGAAGTGAAAGAGGTGCCAATCCTTGTCGTCTCCGCGAAAAAGGAGGAGATCGATAAGATTAGAACGTTTAATTTGGGTGTTGATGATTTTATTACAAAGCCGTTCAGCCCAAGCGAGTTGGTTGCAAGAGCGAAGGCTCATTTGACCCGATATGAGAGACTGCTTGGAAAAAGCAAACCAGCTGAACAAGATGAAATCCACATTCGTGGGCTTCATATCGACAAGGGAGCGCGCCGCGTTTTTGCTAATGGTGAAGAGGTAGCAATTACAACCAAGGAATTCGATCTACTCGTATTTCTTGCGAGTCATCCCAACCGTGTATTCAGCAAAGCCGATCTGTTCGAGCGGATCTGGGGCATGGATTCCAGCGGAGATATTGCGACGGTTACCGTCCATATTCGCAAACTGCGTGGGAAGCTGGAGGCAGATCCCAAAAATCCGGAGTACATTGAGACCGTCTGGGGTGCGGGCTACCGGTTCACCATATAAGTTTCGAGAAAAATTAGATTCAGTTTATATTTTGTTAATATTTTTGTCCTTGGGAGTTTCTTTTTGTCCTCTACTCTATAGATACAGGCAACTTCAACCTATAGAGGAGGAATTCAAATATGAATCCTATAACCCGAAAAATGGCTACATTTTTAACGATAACTGCATTAGGCACAGCAGTATTCCCGCTAACTACCAATCACGTCCATGCAGCTACATATGTTACCAACGTTGCAGCTACAGCGACACAGCTTACCAACCAGCAGATTGAGGCTGCCATCAAGACACTGAACAGCTTGGGGATCATGAACGGATATGCCGATCAATCCATGGGTGAACATAGAGCCATTACCCGCGCGGAATTAGCAACACTGGTATTCAAAACGTTTAATCTGGAGGGCAAGACAGGAGAAAGTGTTGAATTAACGGACGTTAATGCTAACGCGTGGTACGCACCGTATGCATCAAAGCTCGTTGAACTTGGCATCATGCAGGAAAATAATGGGCAATTCAATCCGAACAGTCAAGTGACGGATGCAGAACTGGAACAGGTTGTATCCAAAGCGATGCAGCGTGATGTGAAATCCGTTCACCATTGGATGAGCACGTTCTATTCCGAGAACGGTTCGACCACACGCGGGGAAGCAGCGGTACTGTTGCAAACGGCCCACCAGGCTATTCCTTCGGGGCAGGCTCAAATACAGAGCGTTAGATCGCTCAATGCCATTACCTTAATTGTGACGTTCGACAAGCCTCTGACAGCAGCGGATGAAGTATTTGCTAAGGCACAAACCGATTTTGCGCTCAGTGGTGGGTTGTCATTGACCAACATGCCTCGTCTGAAAACAGGGTCCATCGCAACCTACATCGTTCCAACGTCCGTTCAACATGCAGGTGAAGTATACAGTCTCACTTATAAAGGCCAAGATGCTGGTTCCTTTGAAGGCAGTGGTACAAAACTAAACATGACGACGGCTAGTCAAATAACGAATGATACGTTCGAGATTGAAGCACTGCAAGCGAACGGTGTAGTGGATTATGGCTATATCATTTCAGCATACAGCGGTGGTCGAGGGGCTAATGCGTTTGTGTTGAATGACCAAGAACAAGCAGGAGGAAAAACATATCAAATTATCTCCTCCTTGCAGGCAAGACAAGTTATGATTACGCCAGAAGGTGGCGAGCCAATCGTTGCCAAATATGTTCCGTTCACGCAATCGACAGATGGTAAACAAGAACCGAAATTCCGTTTGCCAGAAGGACAAACATTGCAATCCGGTGTGACATATACGGTTTCTTCTGACTGGGCGAACATCAATAACGCTTCATTCACCGCAAGGTCGTTCGATTCGTTGGAGGTTGCGAGTTCCCAAGTTGTGAGTGAAACTTCAATTGAAGTTACGCTGGCAAAAGATCCTGGAGATGAACTGTTCTCCGGTCGAAGTGTGACACTAACATCACCTAACGGTGACGTTCTGACAGCGACATATAAATATTCAAGTCGGAAAGGCGCCACAGGTGTATTCGACATTGTTAATGATGGTAAGTTAATCCCAGGCACGACCTATACAATAAGTCCAGTTGGGGATTGGAGTGTCGCTTCTACGGTAACAGTGACACTGTAGTAAGGGAGGCAGTATGAATAAGTCGCTGATGATGATTATCCTAATAACCAGTATGTTCGTCGTTCAAGGCTGCGGGCCTGAAGTGAGCAACGTCCCGAAGGTGGAGGAGACGTTATCGACTTCACCGGAAGAGCTGTTGTTGAAGGCAGCTGAGGAAAGAGACACCGAAAGTATTGAAAAATGGATTCAAGAGGGTACCAATATCAATGCTCAGGATCAGAGCGGAAGAACAGCTGTTATGATTGCAACGTACAACAATGATCTGGCATCAGCCACAATGTTGATTGAAGCGGGTGCAGATGTTAATGTACAGGATGATATGAAGAATAACCCGTTTTTGTACGCTGGCGCCGAAGGATACTTAGATATTTTGAAGCTGACGATTGAGGCGGGAGCCGACCCAGCGATAACAAATCGATATGGAGGAACTGCACTTATTCCAGCATCGGAGCATGGATATGTGGATGTGGTACGAGAATTGCTGACCCAAACTTCAGTGAATGTGGACCATATTAATCAATTGGGATGGACAGCTCTGTTGGAAGCGATCATTCTAAACGATGGCAATAAAAGACAGCAGCAGACGATCAAATTACTCATTGATCATGGAGCAGACGTAAACCTTTCAGATCGTGATGGTGTATCACCGCTTATTCATGCTAAGAATAAAGGCTTCAAGGAAATCGAAGCGATTTTGGTCCGGGCTGGTGCGAAATGAAGTAACGTTTTTATTTTGCATAATTCAATTTTCTTGCTCCAGGGTAGAGAATGTGAACTAGAAGAAGTATCCAATCCATACAACGTCTAGACGAATAGGCATTCATATAAATAATAAAGGAGGCGTACTACGCCTCCTTTTTATGTGGTTACTTTTGATCCGAAGAGGGATCCTGATTGAATCGTTGTGAAATTTTCTTCTCTGTCTTCTTACGCCGAATCCAGCGTTTGAATATACTTTCTTCTTTTCTTCCCTGTAGTGTTTCTTTCATGCCCTGGATCATAAATTCTGATCTTCGTCTGTCGTCCCGGCTAATCTCGCGTAGTTCCTTAATAAATTTGTCGTCCATATCTGCCTCTCGCTCATTAAGTATATCTCTATTATACCGAACGTACGTTCTTTTATCAAGTTTTACCATAATCGAATTTTTTGGACGATTTTAGTGAGAAAGAGCACAGGATTCAGCCTTTTCCATATGTGAAAATGGAATAGAACGTTCAGTAAAATCTGTATCATGTCTGGAGGGTGAGGGATGAGAACTAGTGCTGATGGAATGAAGCGTGAATGTGGACCGGGAAGGTCGTGGGCGCTCATTATGATGCAGGGGTTACTGGCCATTGGTGCGATCATTGGAGGGGGAGCACTCATTATTGATCCATCGGGAAACCTTGTCAACATGCCGAATTCATTGTTGGAACAATCCCCGTTTGGCAGTTTTTTGATCCCCGGGATTATACTATTGTTGGTTCTTGGTGTTATGCCAATGATCATTGCCATTTCACTCCTTCGTCGCACTCACTGGGAAATAGGTGAAAAACTGAATCTCTACTCGAATCAATACTGGGGATGGACGTTCTCCTTATATACGGGATTTGCTCTGATCATCTGGATTATGATACAGGTTTACTGGATCCAGCAAGTATCTGTCATCCATCTTGTCTATTTTGCCTGGGGAGTGGGGATCCAGATCGTCACTCTGTTGCCCTGCGTACAGCGAAAGTATCAGGCAGACTGCTCATCATAGTGTATTCTTTCAATAAAATAAAACGGCTGTCATCCGGATCCTGGATTGATCCGGGTGGCAGCCGTTTATCTTTATTGTTACTTGGAAGCTTGGTATGCGCTCAAAAATTCTTTCACTTTTGCCGGATCGGATTTCAATTCATTCCCGGTCTGCACGAGTGGACTTACTGTAGAATATGACTTAAGTTTGTTGTTTTTGTAGAACTGCAAAATGTCATCCTGATTAATGGAATAGAGCACGGATTTTCTCAGGTCACTGCTCTTGGCAACTTCCCGGTTGGCTGTGTTGAACAACAGATAGGAAACCGCATTGCTCGGAATGCTCTGCAATTGCAATTTGCTGTCATTTTTGATGATGTCATACTTTGTTTCAGACACTCCGTAGTACAGGTGGATTTCACTGCTGCGAAGAGCAGACAATGCACTGTCAGCATCGGAGATAAACCGAACATTCACCTGAGAGATTTTGGGTGCATATTCGGAGCCTTTACGGTAGCCGGGATTCTGATAGAATACACCTTCGTAATCATTTTTATATGCCAAGATATATGGGCCGCTGGCATACAGGGTGTTGTTGTACGCAGCGCCTTCAGTCACAGTATTCTGATCGCCGTAAGGAATGTCTTTATTCACGTCAAACGAAGCAACATCATACGTATTGATGCTCTCAACCTGCTTTTTGGACACAATGCCAGCAGATTGGTGAGCCAGATAGTTCAATACTTGCGGGAAAGGTTCCGTGGTTGTGAGTTTTACAACCTGATACTTCCCGGCAGCGTTATCGGCTTTGTTTTTGTCCGTAACCAGTTCGGTAATTTTGGTGCCAAGCCCTTGCTCCAATGCGTCTTTAACCGTACCGCTGCCACTGGATTGCTGAACGGATTCCAAGGCACCCAGATCGGTTACCAACTCGGCTTCCTTGATATGTTCGTGAAGACTGTATGTCCGGTGATCGGGTACGGAATCTTTGTTTTTGGCGCGATCGAGAGAGAAGATGACGTCATCTGCACCGACGCGTTCTCCCGTATCTACCGCTTTTTTATGTTCAATCTTGGCAAAGTTGATATCGTCTCTGAGAATGAAGTAATACTCCGAGTTCCCCTCAGCAATGCTGAAATTGTGGGAGAGGGAACCTTCTGGTGTAAGTTGATCGTCATCTGTCAGGTTAACGAGACGTACATACATGTTGGTGTTCAGTTGGTTGATGGAACCGTCATTTCCTTTGATCGGGTCAAGGGAAGTCAGGACAGAAGCGGTTTGTGTCAGAATTAATGGTTCTTTTGTATTTTTGGAGCTGTCTTTGAATTCAATCGGTTCCCATGCCATGGCGCGGGATTTGGACAAGCGAACGGTGTCTGCATTGAGAATGTCTTTGTTCACAGCCTGACTTTTCAGGGAAATGTACAGCGGAGCGATATAGGCTTGGTCGGTTACCAAGCGGTCCTCCAATTGTTTATACGTATCCTTGTATTCGTCCGGAGTCTGGGTAGCAGCCTGGTCAATGAGTTTATCGATTTCTTCATCAGCCAGGATGCTGTAGTCTCCGCCTGTCTTGAAGAGTGAACGAACTGCGTAATCCGGATTCCCGGTTACCGTTGTCCAACTGGACAGCGCAATGTCATAATTGCCTGCATCCTGCTGGGATTTGTAGCTGCCGTAATCCGGCTGCAGGTTCAGCTTAACATTGAAGCCATTCTTGGTGAGTTGGTCCCGGATAATGTTCACGTCATTTTCGGAAGAGCTCTGAGCCAGTAATTCGATGTCAACCGGTTTTTGGTTTTGTGTGTTTTCTGCTGTGTCCGATGGTGCGGTTTCGGACTGGGATTCCGTCTTGGTCTTCACACTGCAACCGGAGACCACAAGGACAAAAGTTAATAGTAGTGCTATCAGCATACGCTTTTTCATGAAAATACCTCCAGATAAGTTCATAATCAATGGAAATCAAATTGAGCTGAGAATCGGTTAAGCCTTTTCCAGCTTCGGATCAAGCGCATCGCGCAGTCCGTCACCCAGAAAGTTGAACGAGAGAACAAGCAGAATGATCGCAAGACCTGGATAGATGGCCAGATACGAATGGGTTTCCAGATATGTGCTGCCCAGCTTGAGAATGTTGCCCCACTCGGGAATATGCGGCTCCACACCGAGCCCCAAATAACTCAGACTGCTGGTGGCAATGACCGCTCCGCCGATCGTAAGTGTGGACTTGATAATCATGGGTGCGAGCGAGTTCGGAATAATATGTTTGAAAATAATGGAGCGATTGTTGTAACCCAGTGCACGTGCAGCTTCAACAAATTCAAACGTAGATACATAGAGCACACTGGCCCTCATGGTTCGTGCATAAGTTGGGATTGAGCCCAGGCTGAGTGCCAGAATAAGATTGACCGTGTTGGCCCCGAACGCCGCAATGATGGCAATGGCGAGCAGAATACCCGGAATGGCATAGAGGATATCCAGCAGTCGCATGATGATATTGTCCGTGTGTCTTCCATAGAATCCCGAGAATGCTCCGAGAATACCGCCTATCAGAACCGGGATCAGAGTCGACATGAAGCCTACGATCAACGATATACGGGCGCCGAATACAATCCGGGAAAATAAACATCGTCCAAAGTCATCTGTTCCCAAGGGATAGGCGAGCGATGGGGATTGAAGCAAGGCCGAGTAGTTATTTTCTACAGCCATGCTGTAATCAAAAGTAAAGAAGCTGCAAATCGATATCGAGAACAGGAAGATGATAAAAAACAAACCGGACATGGCCGTGACATTTGGAGCAAGACGCTCCCACAGATCATTCCAGAAGTTGGATTTCTGTTTACCCTGTCTGCGGATTCGTCCAATGATGGAGATACCCAGCAGCAGTGCGAATACATTCCCTGTGACCGAAGTCAGAATGAGGATCGTGCTCACGCCCAACATCCAGCGTGGGATGATCGAGGCTGAGGTATACCGGGATACGATAAACAGCACAATCATATCAATGACAAGCACAAGTACGAGCACAGCCATAGCTGGCAAAAACGTATCCGCAACATACGGTTTAAACATATTGAGTGCCGAGACCCCAATAACGAACAGCTGGGTCAGTAGCATATACACCGCAAATGTATACTCAATGCTCTTTGTTTTCTTGATCAGATGAAAAGCGGCCGTCACGATAAAGATATTGCCTGAAATGATACCAAACAGCTGAACCCAGGCGAGTCTGCGAGTCAGCACAGAGATTGTTCCCTGCCGAATCAGGCTTCTCCGAATCCGGAGCGTCAGCACACTCTGGACCAGCGTGAAAAATAGGTAGATTCCGAGCGCAGTTAGCAGAAATGGTCTGAACGCCTGAAGGCTCCAGTCATAACTGTTGAACAACAGTAACACCGACAAGAGAACGGAAGTGACCCAGGCGAAGCTCGCCTGACTGTACTCCTGTGAAGACTTAAGCCGAAAACGCATTTCTTGTGTAAGTGAACCCGATTTTGTCATAGTGCACCTGCTTTAATATTGTTTCATCTTGGAACGGACCCTTGGATCGACAAAAGCGTACAACAGATCTACCACAACATTAATGATGGAGATCGTAATCGCTGTGTATATGACCCCGCCCATAATGCTCGGAATATCAGGGATAAACTGTTTATCCACAATGTAGCTGCCGAGACCGCTGATATTAAATACTTTCTCCGTTACAGCCGCCCCGCCAAGCATGCCTCCAAATTGAAGACCTACAACGGTTACGATTGGAATTAGCGCATTGCGCACAGCATGTTTCAGCAGAACCTGTCGTTCACTTAATCCTTTGGCACGAGCAGTCATTACGTAATCCTCATGAATAACTTCCAGTGTGGAAGAGCGAGTCATACGGGCCACCGCAGCGGTTAATCCCGTTCCCAGAACAATCGTTGGCATAATAATAGACAGCCAGTTCTGTGGATTGAAGGTAGCCGGAAGCCACTGCAGCTTGATCGAAAAATTCAGGATAAAGATGAGTCCTTGCCAGAAATTCGGAATCGATAATCCAATCAATGCAATAAACATGAATGTGTAATCAAACAGTGAATTGGGCTTGATCGCCGAGATGATACCGATGGGTAATGCAATGACAAGGGCAAGCAACAAGGAGATCACAGCCAGTGTTAACGTGATTGGAAACTTTCTGGCGATCGTAGCCGTGACATCTTCATTCCCTGAAAAAGACTTGCCGAGATCAAATAGCGCTATGCCCTTGATATTGTTCCAGAGTTGGACAAGATAGGGCTGATCCAGGCCATACACATGGTTAAAAGCTGCGATCTGTTCCTGTGTTGCTGTCTCTCCGAGAATGTTGGCTGCCGGATTGAATGGAGACAGGTACAAGATGGTGAATACAAGTGTTGCTACGCCCAGAATGACGAATACCGTCATCAGAATTCTTTCGAATATGTACTTTAGATAAGGATTGCCATACAGAAACATCATGGCGTACATCAGACAGCCAGGAATAACCGATATCGCAAGGAACCAAGGTTTATCAATTATCGATTGGAATGTATCAGCCATCGTCAGGCGCTGTTTCCCCTGTTCCTGAAGCTTGCTGAACGTTCGTTCCTTTAACTCCTTCTGAACGGATTCCTCCAGCCATTCCTCCGTTTGACGTTTAAACTCTGCCTCACTAACTTGCTGCTGAAAGAAACGATGTTTACGCCTCAACTGTTCTTCCACGTCCATTCGAAGTTTATCCCGGTAAGAAGTGGAGAGCATATCGTGCTCAACAGCTTGTTGAACCACGGCCCAGCCATCCCTTTTTCGTCTAGAGTGCCAGATCAGAAGCACAACCAGATTAACGGGCAGTCCGAGAATAAATAGAACATATCGATAGGAGGGATGAAGCAGCATTTTGCCATAATTAAATCCCAGGGTGTAAACAAGCTGTGACATTTTGCTGCCTTTTGCAAGATTCAAACCATGCGAGCCTCCTTTCATCTCATTTTAAATTGCATTATTCCGATTGATATAGTATATATTATTTAGAGTCTATTTAATTGTCAAGGTATGGAAGAGTATACATATGAGCACATGTGAAAATATGGATGAGGGCTGGTGATCACATGCAACCTTTGTTGAAAGTAAATGAGTTGTCCGTTTCTTTTCATTCCGGAGAGAGTGAATTTCAGGCGGTGAAAGAAGTCAGTTTTGAAGTACGGAAAGGGGAAACACTTGGCATTGTAGGGGAATCCGGCAGTGGGAAGAGTGTTACGGCACGTTCCATTATGAGACTGCTTGCCTCTCCTCCTTCGCAGATGAAAAAGGGTGAGATCCTGTTTAAAGGGGTAGATCTGGTCCATAAAACGCAAAAAGAGATGGAAAGTATCCGTGGCCGTGACATCGGCATGATCTTTCAGGACCCTATGAGTTCTCTTAATCCGACCGTGAAGATCGGAAAACAGATTACCGAAAGTCTGATTAAACATCAGAAGCTTTCCAGAGGGGAAGCGAAGAAGCAGGCGATTGCCATGCTGGAGCTCGTTGGTATCACCCGGAGTGAAATACGTTTCAACCAGTACCCACATGAATTCTCCGGAGGTATGCGTCAGCGGGTGATGATCGCTATTGCTCTTGCTTGCCGTCCTGAATTGCTGATTGCGGATGAACCTACAACTGCGCTTGATGTTACTATCCAGGCCCAAATCCTTCATTTGATGAAAGATATGCAGGCACAGCTGGGCACCTCTATTATTCTGATTACCCATGATCTCGGAGTAGTGGCAGGCATGTGTGATCGGGTCGTGGTCATGAAAGACGGGCAGATTGTGGAATCCGGCACAACCACAGAGATTTTTGCTAATCCGAAGCATCCATACACAGCAAGGTTGTTGAATGCATTACCTCGACTGGACGAGAAGAAAAAGCCAAAACTCGTCTCGTTGGTGCCACGCGATTTGGAGGATGATCAGCCTTTACTGGAAGTGAAGTCCCTCAAGCAACATTTTAATCTGGGTAAAGGCAACACTTTAAAAGCTGTGAACGATATCAGTTTCGAGATCCGCCAGGGGGAGACGCTGGGGGTCGTTGGCGAATCGGGTAGCGGGAAATCGACTACAGGCCGAGCCATTCTGCGACTGCATGAACCTACAGGTGGAGATGTGCTGTTCAAGGGAGTGCCGCTCAACCGCCTCTCTGCCTCAGAGATGAAAACGATGAGGAGACATATGCAAATTATTTTCCAGGACCCGTATGCCTCGCTTAATCCCAAATTTAGAATTATGGACATTATTGGCGAAGCCTTGGATATTCACCATCTTGCCGGCAGCCCTGCTGAACGGGAAAAGCGTGTGGAGGAATTGCTGGAGATGGTGGGGCTCGATCCGGCTCATGCACAGCGATACCCTCATGAATTTTCGGGTGGTCAACGGCAGCGGATCGGAATCGCTCGTGCGCTGGCTGTGGAACCTGAATTTATTGTATGTGACGAGCCTTTGTCTGCGCTGGATGTGTCCATTCAGGCACAGATCGTACAACTGCTTGAAGAATTGCAGCAGCGACTTGGTCTGACATATCTGTTCATCGCACATGACCTGTCCATGGTTAAACATATCAGTGATCGTGTGGCTGTCATGTATAACGGGAAAATTGTGGAGTTAGCAGAAAGTGAAGAGTTATATTCGAATCCTCAGCATGCATACACAAAGGCCTTGTTATCGGCCATTCCGGTGCCGGACCCGGCTGTGGAAGCGAAGAAAAAACGTCTTGCAGTTAACCAAACACCACGAGAGACAGTCGAAGTGGAAGATCGCTATAATCTGGAACAGTCTCAGTGGGTGGAAGTGAAAGAGGGACATTGGGTGGCCATTTCCGGATAAGGCAAAACATTCATTTTCACTCCAAAAGAACCCCGGCAATGACTGTGGAACGTCATTGCGCGGGGTTCTTTTCATGCACAGCATGCACTGTGACAGTGAGTGTATTATTTAAACTGAACGGATTTCTTGATGTTGTCGATCTCGGCCTTAGTGGTATCATCCAAATAGGTGAAGATGAAGTTGAATGCATAACCTTCAATAATGGTACTGTAGTAATCTTGCGTAATGGTTGAACCGTTGCCCGCATCCATCGTAATTTGCATCAGATCCATCTCTTTGCCACCGATCGTTTCGGTTGTGAATTCCTTGTATTCATAAGGGAACTGGCTGTCCATCATGAATTTCTTCGTTGCTTTCAGATAATCTTTACCGGTGCGGATTCCTTGCAGCAGGCTTACTTTTTCAGCGATCGCCATAGCGGAAGGACCAACCTGACTTCCGTTCAGTGGATATTGTGAAGCCATCAACAGGTTCAGTGTTTTGGCCTGAGATAGTTCAATTTGTTTTTTCTTCGTTTCATCGTCTCCGGCAATAACTTCGGAGGAAGCGTTAGTCAGCTCGTTCATGCCTTCGGCATCCTGGAACTCCCAAGCTTCGGGGAATTTCAGCGATACACCAAAATAGTCATTGTTGTAAGAGCCTTTTTCTGTGGTTCCCAATTCAACGTCTTTGGAGCTATCTGTTTCCTTGGACTCGGAAGTGGATGCTTCGGAGCTTTCCGTGTTCTCCGTATCTTCTGTCTTCGCCGTGTCTGTGTCAGTGCCGGCAGTAGTTTTCGTTGCAGTTGATTCGTTTGTTTTGGCGTTGTTATCCGCTTTTTCGCCACAAGCTGCAGCAACCAACAGAATCATAATTAACATGGCAAACAATGAAGCTTTTTTTGGAATAGACATATTACCCTCCTGAAAATGTGTGTGTGTGCTTTTTCTCTCTCAAAATCTTAGCACAGATGTTCGTGTTGACCACCTATAGGAATCTATAGGGGTACCTTTATAGATAAGACAGACGGCTGGCAATTGAAACAGCTTCCGCGCTGGATTGTACACCTAATTTGTTAAAAATCACTTTTTTATGATGATTTACGGTGCATTCCTTTATTTTCAATTTCAATGCAATGGCTTTAACCGTCAGTCCGCTAGAGATCATTTTTAAAATGGTTAACTGTCGCTTGGTGAATTCAATCGATGGCTGCTTCGTTACCGACGAGGCAAGGTTAGATTGATACCGATTTTGCATATGGGCCGGGATCAGCTTGGCGATTGCAATCAGTTCACTCTGGATATCTGCATTAATGGTGGAGACGTCCAGGTAGCCAACATGTTGAAGACCGACTGACAGAGGTGCAGCGTAACAATGCCAGTTCTGAAAAAGCGGATTCTCGTGCTGCTCAGGGGGCAGTTGAACAGGCCCGTGTTTGTCCATAGATTCAGATATGGCATTGACGCCACAGCTTCTAGCCGTAAAGATCATGCCCGGGCGGATGGGAGATTGTTTCACCACCTGTTCCAGATCAGGGCTGTAATCCATGGCAAGCAGAACCCCGTGTGCGTCGGTGAGCAGAAAGAGGTACGTGCTTGACAGGTTTTCTTTGATATCCGAGAGACTTTGCTGGAAGGCGTTAATCAGAAAATGATTGGTTTTGCGCATCCTGTCCAGATTGATTTTCGTTAAATACTGGATATGTGCCATACCGGGTGTATATATCTCGTTCTCTAACGAGGGTTCTCGTAAGTTAGATGTTTGTGCTGACATAAGATGTCCTCCTTGTGATCAACCGATGGTTTCGATCACATGACCATCCTGATCGGTAATTTCAGTGCGGGCAACTCGAAAAAGAATGCCAGGCAATGAAGCAATCTCATATGTTTGTTCGACAGAGCGAAGGTTTGCAACTAATTCCAATACGGCTTGTTCATGTACAATCACTGTAATCTGGTTGCCATCCTCAGAAGTTGAGGGTGTTCCTCCTTGGCTATCCATTTTCCCGAAAAACATTTAAAATTAAGTCTACCTTTTTAAAAATCGGTTTCAAGCGGCTTAAGGATGAATTGCTTATCGTAGGACTTGGGGGTTACGATGTCTATTTCAGGGAGGGCATTTACATGAGTATGAAAGAGTTATATCTGGCGGAGTTCAATCAAAGCAGTTGGGACTCATTTGTGAGACTCTTCGAAAAATCATATTTGCATGTGGACCCAATATGGGCTGAATGTGCAGAGCAGCGGGGGATTCCGGCAGATATTAGCAAGGCTATTTTATGTGAAATGGGTGAATATGCGCTGCGATGGATCGATATGAATGTTCCTGCATTGGGCGACGAAAGTCCTGCCAGTTATCTCGAAAACGGGGATACAAATGCCCTAAGAGCAGCAATTATGCAAATGCCTCGATAACGTCCAAAGGTAGTCAGCGAGTGCATTGAGCGGAAAGTTGATTTTGCAAAATAGATATGTTACGTTTACATTACAAGAGAAAAACAACCGAATACGCAATAACATCTTTTGATGGATTGTAACTGTGCAGACAGGCAAAACCTAAACTGATGGTGAAATGAAGGCTCTTTATTTGCGAGCTATTTTACCTTGAGTTTAGGTTTTTCTTGTTTTTTGGCCTGAAATACAGCCGCTGTATTCGGGAAAAACCCAAATAAAATTCGAAAAGAGGTTGTTCGTTATGACCACGGCAAAAAAAGGATTCCCCGAAAACTTCCTGTGGGGAGGCGCTACAGCTGCCAACCAATTAGAAGGTGCATTCGATAAGGACGGCAAAGGTCTCTCTACTGCGGATATGATTGCGCATGTTCCCAAAGAGAAGCGTACAGGCGGACATGCCATGGAAATCTCCTCTACACGAATTGAAGAGATCCTTTCCGGCAAAATTGAAGAACGTTTCCCTAAACGTTTTGGTATTGATTTCTATCATCACTACAAAGAAGATATCGCGTTGTTTGCTGAAATGGGCTTCAAAGTGTTCCGTTTGTCCATTCACTGGGCACGTATTTTCCCTAACGGTTACGATCAAGAGCCGAACGAAGCTGGCTTGAAATTCTATGACGATGTTTTCGACGAATTGTTAAAATACGGCATTGAACCGTTGGTAACCTTGTCTCACTACGAAACACCGCTCGGTCTGACACAGAAATACAATGGTTGGGCAGGTCGTGAAGTGATTGGTCACTATGTGAGATATGCAGAGACAGTTTTCAACCGTTATAAAAATAAAGTGAAATACTGGTTGACGTTTAACGAAATCAACGTGATGCTGTTTAGCCCGTACACAGGCGGCGGTATCCTGATCGATAAAGTGGACAACCAACTGCAAACGACATATCAAGCGCTGCATCACCAATTTGTAGCAAGTGCACTGGTAACCAAGCTTGCACATGAGATTATTCCTGGTTCCCAAGTGGGCTGTATGCTCGCTCGTATGGAAACGTACCCGGCGACTTGTAATCCGGTAGATGTTCGTCTTGCGCAACATGAGAATCAGATTAACCTCTTCTTCACGGATATGCATGCTCGTGGTCAATACCCGAACTACATGGCCCGTTATTTTGAAGAAAACAACATTGTGATTCAGAAAGAAGCAGGCGATGATGAGATCTTGCTCAACAATACCGTTGATTTCATTTCCTTCAGTTACTACATGTCCGTAACCAAATCTGCATCCGCAGATAAAGAAGAAACAACAGGTAACCTGACTGGCGGCGTGAAAAACCCTTATCTGGAAGCTTCCGACTGGGGCTGGGAGATCGATCCGATCGGTCTGCGCGTAACGTTGAATAACTTCTGGGATCGCTACCAGAAACCATTGTTCATCGTAGAAAATGGCCTGGGGGCATATGACCGTGTTGAAGAAGACGGTTCAATTCATGACTCCTATCGTGTGGATTACTTGAAGAAACACATCGAACAAATGAAAGAAGCGATCAAAGACGGTGTGGATCTGATTGGATTTACAGCATGGGGCCCGATTGACCTTGTGAGCATGTCCACATCTGAAATGTCCAAACGTTATGGCTTCATCTACGTGGATTTGGACGACGAAGGTAATGGAACACTCAAACGTTCGAAGAAAGATTCGTTTGACTGGTACAAAAACGTAATTGCCAGCAATGGTGAGCAACTATAATTTGGTCTGATTCCTGTATCTTAAATCCGGATCGCTGTAAGTAATTAGGCTATTCGAGGATTGTTACCGCATAAAGCGGGCAAAACCCAACATAAAGCAGGCCATCGATGATTATCTGATCTGAAGCCCTTTTAGTTGCGCATTGTCCGCTTTTTGATGTGTTCACGGGCATAGGGTCAACTGTTTTAACAAAGAATGAGTACAACGTAACCAGAGAGGAATGAAGATATGACAACACCATTTCCGAAGGATTTTCTATGGGGCGGCGCAGTCGCAGCCAATCAGCTCGAAGGAGCCTACAATACAGATGGCAAAGGCCTGTCTGTTCAGGATGTAATGCCGCATGGGATTACGACGCCAAGAACGGAAGGACCGACAGAGGATAACCTGAAATTGATCGGTATCGATTTCTACAACCGTTACAAAGAGGATGTTAAGTTGTTTGCTGAAATGGGCTTCAAAGTATTCCGTACCTCCATTGCCTGGTCCCGTATTTTCCCTAAAGGTGATGAATTGGAGCCAAATGAAAAAGGTCTGCAGTTCTATGATGACCTGTTTGACGAATGCCACAAATATGGGATTGAACCCCTGGTAACGATCTCACATTATGAGACACCGCTGCATTTGTCCAAAACGTATGACGGCTGGGTTAACCGTAAAATGATTGATTTCTACGAGCGTTATGTAACCGTACTGTTTAACCGTTTCAAAGGCAAAGTAAAATACTGGCTGACGTTTAATGAAATTAACTCCATTCTGGAAGAACCGTTCATGAGTGGCGGCATCTTTACACCAAAAGCGGAACTGTCCAAACAGGATCTGTACCAAGCAATCCACCATGAGCTGGTGGCAAGTGCGCTGGCAGTAAAACTGGGTCATGAGATTATGCCTGAAGCGAAAATTGGCTGTATGGTACTCAGTATGCCAACCTATCCATTGACACCAAATCCGGATGATGTGGTAGCTGCAATGCATGCAGAACAGCGGAATGACATCTTTGCCGATATTCATGCACGTGGCTATTATCCGAAATACATCAATCGTTACTTCAAAGCGAATAATATCAACATCAAGTTTGAAGATGGCGATGCTGAAATTCTGAAACATACAGTGGACTTCATCTCATTCAGTTACTATGTAAGTATTTGTGAGACAGGTGACCCACAGAAACGTGTTGAAGGCAAAGGAAATCTATTTGCAGGTGTACAGAACCCTTACCTCAAAGCAAGTGAATGGGGCTGGCAGATTGATCCGCAAGGCCTGCGCGTAACGCTGAATAAATACTGGGATCGTTATCAAAAACCATTGTTTATTGTCGAAAATGGTTTGGGTGCAGTCGATGAGCTGATCACAGACGAAAATGGCAATAAAACAGTGAATGATGATTACCGGATTCAATACCTGAATGATCACTTGGTGCAAGTGGGTGAAGCGATTGAAGATGGAGTTGAAGTCATGGGCTACACTTCATGGGGCTGCATCGATCTGGTGAGTGCATCTACAGCAGAAATGAAGAAGCGCTATGGCTTCATATATGTGGATCGTAACAATGACGGATCTGGTACATTGGATCGTTACAAGAAAAAATCATTCCATTGGTACAAAGAAGTTATTGGTACAAACGGCGCAAGTTTAAAATCAGACAACCATTAATTTCTGGTTCCAAAGACATATGTGGGCAGCATCTTCTTGTGTCATATTCAAGCACATTAACCGCTTTCACAAAAACATTGTCAGATGGATAATTATATGGTAAGATGGGCCTAAGGCTAATGAATACTGGATTGTTACTGTTCAATCAGGCAAAACCAGAAGCGGGGCATGTGTTTCATGACCAGCTTTGGTTTTGCCTTTTACTACTTTGACGGTGCAAGGTGATGTGAAGAAATGAAAATCGAGAAGGTGCTGAACAACAACGTAGTTACTGTGATTGATCCAGGAGGAAACGAACTGGTCGTCATGGGGCGGGGCATAGCCTTCAAAAAGCATACTGGTGAAACGATAGACGACAGTCTGGTCGAAAAAATATTCTCATTGGAAAGCAAGGAAGTATCACAGAAACTGAAAACGCTTCTGTCTGATATTCCAGTTGAATATGTTGAATGCTCGGATGAGATTATCCGTTACGCCGAGACCGTGTTGGGTGAGAAGCTTCATGAGAGCATCTACATTTCACTTACGGATCATATTCATTTTGCCATTGACCGGCATCGTCAAGGCTTGCTGATTCGTAACGCATTGTTCTGGGAGATCAAACGCATGTACCGCAAGGAATATGCCATTGGGCTCAAGGCGCTTCAGATCATTGAAGAGACATTGGGTGTCCTGCTTCCTGAAGACGAATGCGCATTCATCGCAATGCATTTGGTCAATGCCCAGATGAACGGTGAGATGAGAGAAACCATCAGCATTACGAATATCGTAAAAGATATACTCAACATTGTACGACGCAGCTTTGTCATTGAGCTGGATGAGGATTCGCTGAGTTATTATCGATTCCTGACACATTTGAAGTTCTTTGCTCAGCGCGTACTACAAGGTACAGCGATTGAAGATAAGGAAGCGGATAATCCGCTTCATGATCTGGTAAGCAAACAATATCCTGAGGCACATGCATGTGCTTGTAAGATTAATGACTATACTCGCAAGATCTATAGTCGGGTCTTATCCAAGGAAGAAATTCTATATCTGACCATTCATATTGAACGAGTTGTCAGAACTGAACAAACAATTGAATAATTGGGATTGTTACTGCAAAAAAGGCAAAACCTAAACGTTGAATAATGATAAGCTGAAACTGCTTTGTCATTATTCAGTGTTTAGGTTTTTTTTTAACCTTCATTACACATAAAAGGAGCAAAACACAATGGATAAACAACAATTGTCCAAGGATATTCTGAAGCTTGTTGGTGGCGAAGAGAACATCGATCAAGTCACACACTGTATGACAAGACTCCGGTTTAACCTGAATGACAACAAAAAAGCGGACAAAGCGACGCTGAAAAATACACCTGGCGTTATGGGCGTTATGGAGAATGGCGGACAGTTTCAGGTCATTATCGGGAACGATGTGCCTGTTGTGTATAATGCACTGGTAGGTAACATGTCCAAGTCCCCGAATGCAGACGCCGGATCAACCGGTGCTTCGACTGGGGAGAAGAAAAAGAGAAATCCAGTAAGTGCATTGTTCGACTTTATTTCGGGAATATTCACGCCGATTCTGCCAGCGATTACGGGTGCTGGTATGATCAAAGGGATCGTGGCAATCCTGGTAGCTGTAGGTTGGTTGTCTGAAACCAGTTCAACTTATATCATTTTGTCTGCTATCGGTGATGGCGCATTCTACTTCCTGCCGATCATTCTGGCGATCAGTGCCGCACGTAAGCTCGGTAGCAATATGTATATTGCAGCAGCGCTGGCAGCGGGGATTATGCATCCGACGATTACAGCCTTGCTTGCCAATGGTGACACCACATTTGTAGGCATTAAGGTTATAGCCGCAACCTATTCTTCTACGGTTATTCCGATTATTCTCGCAATCTGGATTGCTTCCTATGTAGAGAGAGCGGTTGATCGTGTTACACATGCTTCGCTTAAGCTTCTGATTGTTCCAACGGTTACCCTGTTAATTATGGTTCCTCTGACCTTGATGACAGTTGGACCATTGGGTACAGTGCTTGGTAATGGTTTGTCAGGTGGTATTTCCTGGTTGTTCGACAATATGTCAATATTCGCAAGTATCCTGATTGGTGGTACGATGTCACTTCTGATCATTACGGGTATGCACTATGCACTGTTGCCGATCATTGTTGGTTCGATGACATCACTTGGTTACGATTTTATTATTCCACTGATGTTTGCAGCTAACCTGGCACAAGGTGGTGCAGCATTCGGTGTTGGTCTTAGATCGAAAAATGGTAAAACTAAATCGCTTGCTTATTCCACAGGTCTTACGGCTATTATGGGGATTACGGAACCAGCAATGTACGGGATCAATATGAAGTTCAAAAAACCATTTATTGCAGCCCTGATTGGTGGAGCGGTTGCAGGTGGATTCATGGGGATCGTCAATGTTAAAGCTTATGTACTAACAGGTCTAGTGGGTCTGCCAAGTATTGCAGCATTTATCAGTCCGGCAATTAGCACGCTGCTTTACGCCCTGGCTGGTGGTTTGATTGCCATCGTAGCGGCAGCAATACTGACATATATCCTTGGTTTCCAAGAAGACGATGCTCCACAATCGGCTGAAGCTGCATCAGCTGCTGAGCCTACAACACCAGCAGCAACGACTTCTGCTTCCGCAGTAACTGCTGTTGAAGAACCTAAAGCACTGGATCAAGATGTATTTAGCCCAATTACTGGTGAAGTTAAATCATTGAGTGAAGTTCCGGACCCTGCATTCTCGGAAGAGATTATGGGTAAAGGTTTTGCCATCCAGCCGTCGGAAGGCCGTGTGGTTTCTCCAATTAACGGTACAGTATTCTCGTTGTCGAAGAGTGGACATGCCATTGGTCTCGTTAGTGATGACGGTGCTGAAATGCTGATTCACATCGGGATTGATACCGTGAAACTGAAAGGTCAATTCTTCTCTCCTAAAGTTCAAGCCGGAGCGAAGGTTGCCGTTGGTGATGTGCTGATGGAATTCGACCGGGAAGAAATCGAAAAAGCCGGTTACACAACGATTACGCCGGTCATCATTACGAACATGCATCAATATAATTCAATTGAGTCTGCCGGACGTACAACGATTAAGGAAAAAGAATTGTTATTTACGGCAAAAGCTTAACGAACATTAAAAAGCAGCAGTCTTACCGGATGGATTCCGGCAAGGCTGCTGCTTTTTAGTATATAGGCGATATTCTTCATGGCTGATATCTACTGGAGGCTAAACCGAGCGAGAAGGCAGCAGCTCCTGAACCAATTGCACAAAGTGCTGCGCGGGCTTGGAAAGATGCCGATTGCGATGCCACACTAGCGCAGAATCTACGGCGGATTGCGCATCTAGAATACGATAGACATGAAACAGATGCTCATGATATAGCTGCAAAACCGTATGGGGCACGATGGAGCTTGCAAAGCCAAGTCGTACAAGCTCCAGCAACATGTTAATATCCGAGCATTCTCCAGCAATGGAAGGATTCACGTGATGCTCACGGAATTTCTGCAAGATTAGCTCGAACATCCCGAGTCCTTCGGTACTGGGAAGCAAGAGAGGGATGCCTGCCAGCTTTTGAAAATAAATCCCGCTCTCATCCGCTGATCCCAGCGGTGTAGAGGAAATATAAAAGAGAGCTTCCTGTGGTAGATGCAGCACTTCATATTGCTCGGTTTTGACAGGCATTCGCACACAGGCAAGCTCGATTTTGCCTTCACCCAAGAGCTGGCAGAGCTGTGCAGACTCATTTTGCTGAATTTTATAGGTCACCTGGGGATGTGTTGTCCGAAACTGCTGGAGTGCCTGCGGGATCAAACGATCTGAAATGGTATTAATGCCAAGCGACAGTTTGCCCCGAATGCCATACCTGAAGCTCTGCATCTCCATGACGGCTTCTTCCATGTATTTGGTCATCGTAACCGCATAATCATAGAAGCTTCGACCTGCCTGTGTCAGCTCCATGCTACGTCCTTTGCGTTCAAACAAAGCCACGCCGAGTTCGTCTTCCATCAGCTTGAGTTGCTGGCTTAAAGGAGGCTGAGCCATGTGTAATCTGCGCGCTGCCGCCGTGATCTGTCTCTCCTCGGCAATCGCGATGAAATAGCGACATTGTTTGATATCCACGTGTGTTCTCCTTATTTGAAGCGATATGATTTTCATATGGGAAACCAACAAAACATGTATTTTTAATATACTATTATCCTATGTTAACATACATAAGGTTTAAACACTTCAAATCACACATGTAGATTATGATGTATTGAATATATGCCGTGAGGATGACGACGAATTGGAGGGTGAAGGTGCGATGCTGAAAACAATACATGCAGCTGCTGAAGCTGGACAAACGGATGATGTGCTGCGGTTTATCGCACAAGGAACCAGAGTGAATGACCGGGATGTACGAGGACGGACACCTCTGATGGCTGCGGTTCATGGCAACAAGCCGGAGACGGCAAGCACACTTATTGAAGCGGGAGCCGATGTGAACATCCAGGATCAACGACTGGACAACATGCTGCTGTATGCCAGTGCGGAAGGTTTGCGTAAAATGGTCGAACTGGCGATAAAAGCAGGTGCCGATACCCGGCTTACGAATAGGTTTGGAGGCACAGCTCTGATTCCTGCTTCAGATCGAGGTCATGTCGATATTGTGGAAATCCTTCTGAAATGCACGGATGTGGATGTGAACCATATCAACAATCTGGGCTGGACAGCTTTGCTGGAAGCGGTCATTCTGGGGGATGGCGGCACTCGTCATCAGCAGATCGTAGCATTGCTTTTGCAACATGGTGCGGATCGCCTCATTACAGACCGGGACGGCGTTACTGCACTTGCGCATGCCCGGAGGCATCATTATAAGGAAATGGAGCGAATGTTAACTCAATCATGAACAGACATCAAGAGCAATCTTTGCAAAATCATATAAAGGGTGCGTCATCGCTTGCATTGGCAGGCATTCAGTGGTTCTTCTTTCTGTTTACCAACACTGTTGTGGTGCCGTTATCCATCGGACATAATTTTCAGCTTTCACCGGAGGCTATTGCTGCGTCGATGCAGCATGCCTTTTTGCTTACTGGGGCTGTGTGTATATTACAGGCTTTCTTTGGACACCGTTATGCCGTGATGGATGGTCCCTCGGGATTATGGTGGGGGCTGACACTGAGCTTAACGGCCTCGGCTTCATCGGCAGGTATGAGTTTGGAACGCATCGGGGGAGGATTGGCTGCGGGTTTTCTGTTAGCGGGTCTGACAATGATGATCCTTGGCGGACTTGGAGCGGCGCATGTACTTCAGAAGCTGTTCACACCAATGGTCAAGAGTGCGATGTTATTCCTGATGACGATTCAGTTGACCATGAATTTCTTCAAAGGCATGATTGGATATACCGAGTTCGGCAATTTTAACCTGCCTGTAGCGGCGTTGTCCGTTGCCATTGCATTTCTTGTAGCTTTGATCCAGCTTAAAGGAAAAGGCAAGCTTGGTAACTACTCCATCCTGATTGGCATTGTGACGGGATGGATTGCCTATAGTTTTGTATTCCCTGGACAGCATGCAGGAGCATCAGGTCATCAGGATTTAAACCTGTTTTCCTGGTTTCCGTGGGGGACGCCGAAGTGGGAGCCAGGTATTGTCATCACAGCTTTTTTTGTTGGGCTGGTAAATATGACAAATTCCATCACCACGTTAAGCTCCGTCGAAAAAATATATGGAGTACACACGTCCAGCCAACAATATAAACGATCGTACATGCTCACGGGATTGTTCACCATGTTATCTGCATGTGTAGGTGTGCTGCCGTTCGGATTATTTGCCTCTTCGATTGGTTTTCTGGAGAGCACCCGTATTCTGAAACGGGCTGCGTTTGTTGTTGGAGCAGGCATGTTATGTATATTGGGGCTGACGCCTTCTGTGACAGCCTTTTTCGCACAAATCCCTCCCAGTGTAGGGAGTGCTGTGCTATTTGTAGCCTATCTGCAAATGTTTGGTACAGCCCTAAGAACACTTGAAGGCACCACTTTTAATTCCAAAACAATATATCGTGTGGCACTGCCAGTTCTTACAGGTGTTGCTGTAATGAATATCCCTGCTGAAGCATTTCAGGCTCTGCCCATGTATCTCATTCCGATCATTAGCAATGGGCTTGTCATTGGGGTTGTGGTGTCACTTTTGCTCGAGACCACAGTGGATTGGTCCAAGATGGACAATACTACGACTGCGACCAAGGCGGCCTGAATATCTAAAATATTGAAACAGTCCGGTTTACCGGGCTGTTTTTTTGTTAGGTTGGTGCTTCCCGGGTTACTTCACCATAATTTTGCCTTGCCCCGCAAGCATCCTCATTTCTCTGGATAAACGCTCATGATTGCCTTGCTGGATCTCCAGCTGTACGCCGTAGTGCCATCGGTTATTCTCTTCTTTGCCCCAGCGTAGCGTTCCTTCCAAATACAAGGGGTCTTCAAAAAGCAGCAAGTTCATGCCGATTCGGATGTTATTGGACTCCACATGCAGATTTAACGGGAAAGAAAGCTGACAGCCGGATCGGCTGATATCGCATAATTCCGCTTGAATGGGTTTAAGTGGTGCAGAGGCGCCGTTAATGCTGAGTATAAAAATTTCGAACGTTATCGGTTCTTTTAAAGTATAGCGAAAAGGTTCTCTTCTAAGGTTGATAGCCATGGTTTCCTCCACAAAATCAAAAAAAGTCAGTTATCATTATATCGTCATTTTTGCTAAAAAAATGAAGAGATTAAGCTTGTTTGCTAATACCTTCAATTTTCTACAGGTGCAGAAGGATCACGGATAGCCCTGAGGTTCCTTTAACCCTAGTGTACGGCTTGATATAATGGTTGGATATGGTTCGGATTTCTCACCTGGATCAGTTGGGAAAGGAACGGGTGTTTATTTTGAATAAGGAAGTGAGATATAGAATGAACGGGAAATTTCAGGTATTCACGGATACGGCAGCATTGTGCCTGTATGATCTGGCGGCGCTAAAACATCGTGTTGAAGATACACCGGACTGGTGGTCTATTGCAGAGGATGAACTGAACGAGGTAAATGCAGGCAACTGTTTGTTTCTGAATCTGGGTGAAGATGGACAGTATGAGGTGACATGGAGTCTGGATGATGCGGGGAAGGAACTGGAGAATGCACAGGTATACCATCTACGTGTCCCTTCCGGTAACGTGTATCTGGGAGCTGCCGATGATGTAAGTGGGGGCGAGCTAGAACCCGATGAGTCTTGCGGCGGTGTGTTTCTCCAGATGCAGCCCGGAAATTATGCGTGCGCGATATCGAGGGACAACAACCAAATATGGATTACCATCAAACCCAGTCTGCAAAACGAAAATAGTTTGAATGACTTGATCCGTATCTGACGTTATAGGTACGACGCGATGGAAGGAGGACTACAGACATGCACAATCCCCAGCTGGAACGTATACAGGAAAAGTTGAACAAACTCCAGACTCTGGACCCGGAGCGGAATCTGTTTGGGGCAGAGAATCATCAATATGAGATGGCTCCGGTATGGACATTGGACGAAATTAAAGCTTTTGAACAGAAATGGAAGATAGAGCTACCCGAAGAGTATCAAGCTTTTTTGCTTGTGATTGGAAGTGGTGGTGCAGGTCCTTATTATGGGCTGGAAAAGCCGGAGAACGGCATATATTTGGTGATGGATTATGATGATGAGTTGAATGCAATTTCTGAGCCGTTTCCACATGTGGAATCCTGGAATTGGGATGTTGACTGGTACGACGACAGCAAAGAAGAGGACGAGTGGGCAGCGCTTGAACATGAGTATTATGATCCGAAATGGTCGGCAGGGATGCTGCGAATCAGCGATTTTGGCTGCGGCGTGTCGCTTAATCTGATTGTGAAGGGATTGTCCTACGGAGAGATCTGGACCGATGATCGTGCGAACAGTAATGGAATTTATCCGGATCATTATATGGGCAACACGGAGCGGCTGGGTTTTCTCGACTGGTATGAATTGTGGCTGGACCGCTCGATCAATGAATTGAATGAGCAAGAGTAGTAGCCTTTAGCTAACTTTTAGATTAAAGGAGGTACCATGTGGGCTGGGAATATGGCATCAGAACAACAAATCCTGTCATTTTACCTCGGATCGTGAAGCGACTGGCGGATTCCTTAACTTTCTCTGACTTGTATAAGCTGGAGCATTATGAAGATGGGTTTGCGTTAATTCAGGAGGGTTCATCCTGGCCTGAAGCTCTACAAGTCTCGATTGAAGTGGCATCGGAAATGAATAAGATTGTAGAGGGAGAGTTATACATATATTGTCTGTTTCATGTAGGAGGTGAATTCGCGGCAAACTGGCTGAAACAGATGGAAGAGGCTACGAATCAGGATGACAATGAGCTGGAATGGTTTGAACTTTAAATAATGATGCTGAAATCAATACAAGAGCTTCCTCCTCAGAATTAGGCGGGGCTTTTTTGTGATGGAAAATAAATAAAAAACGGTTTGGCTTGTTCATCCGTCTTAAACCACAGAAAGAGAGAGAAGGAGGGGATTGCGGGGTGGAAACCAAAGCCGAGATGAAGAAGATGCTGTTTGTGCAGAGCGAAGACGAGACGGCATTTGTCCAATCCATCATGGAGCATCAGGACACGCTGATCTCCATAGCCTACAGTTACCTGCGTAATCGTCACGATGCGCTCGAAGCGGTGCAGGAGATGACATGCCGGGCCTGGATCAAGCGTCGCTCTCTGAAAAATGAGAAGGCATTCAAATCATGGATTATTCGTATTTTGATCTACGTGTGCATTGATGAACAAAGACGTCGCAAACGGGCCACACCACTGCCTAGCGAAGGGTTGGAAGAGGCGATATCCGAGTCTGGCAGTGCAGAATGCAGCGACAACAGACTTGCGATGTGGTCCATGCTTGAGAAAATCAAACCCAAATACCGCCATGTTTTACTGCTGAAATACTATAATGACATGACGTCGATTGAGATTGCCTCCATTCTCGGCAAACCGGAGGGCACCATCAAGACCTGGCAGCATAAAGGGTTGGAACTGTTACGGAAACAGATGAAGAACAGGGGGGATTGGCATGACAACTAGTCCGGAGGAACAGGCACTTTTCGCAGATGCTTCCGAGGTTAAGCTGGAGAGACAGCAATTGAATCCGGCGGACACGGCCTTTGCCATTCAGCGAGGTCTGGCAAAGGCAAGAACTCGGCGAATGAAAGGTCATGTGCAATTAAAGTGGATTACGGCGGTGCTCGTAACAGCTCTGGCAGCAGGTTGGCTGCTAATGGGTACACTTGGTCCTACACCACAACAGGCAATGTACAGCCCGCCCGCACAGAATTGGGGAGTTCTTGAACCTTTTCGGGAGTTGGCAGGAAAAGATGTAGACGGCAACACAATTATATCGGCAATTAACAATGGTTATGTGCAGCTCGTGAATCGTTCTGTGAAATCAGGAATATATCAGTTAACCATCAATGCAGTGATGGCGGATGCAAACAAAATGATCGTATTGTACACAGCCCAGACGGATGCTTCCCAGGAGATATATTCGGTTCCCAAAACGAGTATGGTCAATGGCATGACGAACCAATCGCTTGGCAATGGCGGTATAAGCAGCCTGTATAGCTCCAATGGAAAGTATACACTTTATGGACGTAGCACCGTTGAAATGGATGAGAATACACCGCTTCCTGGACAAGTGAAGTTCAATTTTCGCATTTCATCTGTAGTTCCTGTTCTGCTGACTGACGCGAATAAGGTTAAAAAAGATACCAAATACCAATTTTCGAAACCGATGGAAGTGAGCTTCGATCTGGACCCTAAATTTTCGGTGCCTAAGACCGAGAAGATCAAACTTAATCAGTTATTTACGATTGGGGGTCATGAGGTATTGTTATCTGAAGCAGAGGTATCGCCACTTGTGACACGGGTAAGATTTATCTATGAACCTAATCAAAATATTGATTATAAAACCAAACTCTCCGTCAGTGATGTGGTTAATCCTACCGAGATTGTATCCACCACCAAGAACGGGCAGAAAACCAAGTTGTCCAGTGTGTCAGGTAATGGGACGGATGACGGGATGATCTATTCCTTCAGTAGTAATCTGCTGGATGACCCACAATCTCTGGTATTACAACTTCGCGGTGAACCGGGCAAAGTTTACGATGATTTGCAGGAAGCGGAGAAACATAAGCTGGAACTGAAAATCAAATAGGATTCAGAGGAAGGACGATATAAAGTCATGGTTTTTGCAGATGACTTTGTATCGTCTATTCATTTTTCTTATACGGGGACTGCTGTTGCAAAAAAATAAAAATAATGGTTGAATTGCATTTTTTGTATTGTCACATCCGATGTTACACGATATAATCTACTTGTCTTGCAGGATGAAATTATAAAGGATGGTGAAATTTTGAAGAAATTTTCAATTCTTTTACTCGCTGTAACCCTGTTATTGTTGACAGTCTCCACGGCACCTGCTACATATGGTGCGGCCAGTTATCCCAACACAGGCACGAATGGTTTAACGGGTTTTGCCGGTAACGCCAAAAATGAGAGTGGTGTATCCAAATCAGCCACGACAGGTGGCAAGAACGGTCAGGTTGTCTACGTCAGCAATCTGAATGATTTGCGAACGCATATGGCAGGCTCAACTGCCAAGATTGTAGTTATTGAACAAAATATTTCTTCCTCTACGTTGCAAAAAGTCGAATTTGGATCGAATAAAACGTTGATAGGTTCCTTTGATAAACACACACTGACAAACATTCATTTCAGATCGACGTCCAGTTCAAGCAATGTCATTTTTCAGAATCTGACTTTTGAACACGCTTCCAATATTAATGCTAACGACGATATCCAGATGTATATTACTTCAGGCTCCAACTACTGGATCGATCACGTGACGTTTTCCGGCCATAGCTACAGCTCGAGCGGCAGTGATCTGGACAAGCTGCTATATATTGGAGATCGCGCAGATTATATTACGATCAGCAATTCCAAATTTGCGAACCACAAATACGGAATAATTCTCGGATATCCGAATGATGGCAACAGCAGCTATAATGGTGTACCTCATGTAACCATGGCAAATAACTATTTTGAAAACCTTTATGTACGTGGTCCTGGTCTCATGAGATACGGTTATTTCCATATCAAAAACAATTACGCCAATAACTTTAACCAGGCCATTACCATTGGCGAGAAAGCTCGCATTTATTCTGAAAATAATTATTTTGGTGCGGGCGCTGAAAAAGGCGGCATTCTGGATGATAAAGGAAACGGGGAATTTACGGATACAGGCAGTACACCTGCATTAAACAGTCCATCATCTCCTCAAACTAGTTGGAGACCAAGCACCAACTACAGCTATGAAGTGCAGACAGCCAGTTATGCCCGCGAGTTTGTCACCAAGTATGCAGGTTCGTCTAACAACACACTTGTGTTCGGAAAATAAAAGGTAGCTGACCACCTTAACATGTGAAAGCCCGTATCCTTGATGCGGGTTTTTACTATGGAGAAAACCAAATAAAATATCTGAAATATTAGTACATATTATATTCCTTCATATATTAAAAATTTATAATAAAAATCCGATATACATTAAGTGTGTTTTCATGTTTATGAAGACCTAATGTACTATAACAAAGCCCTAGGATTTTGCAATTTAATCATAAGCAAGGACCATAGACTGATAAAAGATAGTACAGAAATGTTTCACCATCGTATTTAATTGATGAAAAGGACGGGAAATTCATGAATCGTTATGATGAAATCATCTGGAGAAGGAACAAGCTAATCTGTATCATCCTGTGGGTTATTGTTGCCATCGGTTTTGGTATGGCCTTTCTCGCACCCAAGTTACTTGTTTCTAATGGAGTAGCAATTTTATTTACAGGTTGGGTAACGTACGCCAATATCAAAAAGAAGTATATTCATGTGATTCCGTGGCTTTGTACACTCCTGATTACAATCTGTGGCGTCTATGCAGGCTGGGGAAGTGTTAACATCACTTTAAGTCTGGTCATCACTTCAGTATTGTTGCTCTATCCCGATAAAAAACTGTTCACAACCGGATTTCTCGTACTGCTTGCTATTAGTATTCTTCAGGTTGTTCTAGTGGAAACAAAGAGCTCTGAGGAGTTTATTGGCCATATTGTTGATGTAGGCTTGTTTGCACTGACCGGAGCCATTCTGATGATGGTTTCCCAGTTGAATCAAAGACTCTTTTGGGATAGCGAAGCACGTTGGCAAGAGGTGGAGCATTCCAAAATGAGAGTGGAAACGATGCTTGTAAGGGTCAAAGAATCCGTAGAGGGCCTATCTCGTTATACGGACCAACTGAAGCAAAAAGTAACCGACACCGGCTCCATTACCCATGAAGTGACGCTTGGATTCAGTGAAGTGGCCAAAGGCGTTGAATTTCAAGCTACTAGTGTGGCTGAAATTTCAGAGTCCTTGTCCTTGTCGGACCAGCATATTCGAGATGTTGCTGCTTACTCACTTCAGATGAAAGAACTGTCAGCCAGCATGGCAACGAGCACGAAAACAGGCAGTACACAAATGGATCATCTGAATGTTCAGATGCAGGAGCTGTATGAAACGATTAATACCACAGCCGATGATATGAGTAAGTTTAACGAGGAAAGTGAGTCCATGTCGCTAATGCTGAACAGCATCTCGGATATAGCGAACCAGACGAATCTGCTTGCGCTCAATGCAGCAATTGAAGCAGCTCGTGCAGGTGAACATGGACGCGGGTTTGCAGTTGTATCGGAGGAAGTTCGCAAACTGGCGGAGCACTCCGGTCATTCGGCCAGCGATATTGCTGCTATTTTGTCCCGTTTGAGAGGACAGACACAGGCGTTGACGGATCGATTTGAGCGCATTCGGCTTGCTTTGGAAGCAGGAAAAGACAGTGTGCAAACGGCAGAAGAAGTTTTCCGTACGATCAACAGCAATTCTCAGCAAGTATTGAATCAGGATGCAGATATCGAGAGCAGTTCGGTCACCATGAGAGAATCCTCTACGAGAGTGGTTAATGAGGTTTCGGAGATTTCAAGTGTGACCCAGCAATCGAGTGCTGCTACGGAAGAAATTCTTGCCAGTATGGAAGAACAGCGCAATCTGACCCAGAAGATGGTGGACAGCTTCGGAGAACTGGAGCAGCTGATTGTGGACCTGAACGAGTTGGTATCGGATAAGAACGAAGTAGGTTCTGCAACGGGTACGCTGTAAAATGCTTAGGCTGCAGTTAGCCTGCTGCATCGGAGTTACCTGATTACACCAATTTTATATTCAAAGTTCAGTTACTGAGCCTGTCTCCAACCATGAAATGGAGGCAGGCTTGGTTGTTTTTAGATGGCTTATCCCTCTGCCCGGTTTCAATGAAACGATTGTGGATGTTCATTCAGGCCCACTATAATGGGAGGAATAGGAATATGCAAAAGCAATTGATGATAGGAAGTTTGGGTAATTGGAGGAGCAGAACGTGAAGAATGCAGTAATGGAAAAAAGGACGGATAGCGGCGATCGTACAGATCCAGCAACGAATAAAAATTGCGGTAGTCGCATTCGATTCTATGATCGGAACTCGGTTGAAGATATGGACTGGCCCAATACGGAGGATGGCAGATATGCAAGAGCATATTTGGAACCCATGATGTTGCAAGGGACGCAGGGCTTCATGGTAAACGTAAGCACAACCCTGCTCATCGCCCGGATCGACGATCTTGTGCTTCCGTTGACGGTAAATGATGCAGAGTATGAAAATTCTTACGTTTGTTCGCCTTATACGCATTATGTACGGTATGCCAAGCAGGAGTTGATGCTGCTTCGGAAACCGTTGCTGGAGAAGGGGCTTTCCGTGCTGCTCAGTGCGGTGGGTTGGGGAATGCAGCGTTCACAAATAAACAAGGTTGTACATATCAACAATTGGCTGTTATCAACGAACCTGTATCCGGCCATGTCCGGTGAGCAGGCGGTTTGTCTGCTTGAAGCGGTAAAAGAACGATATCCTGAACATGCCGTCATATATCGTTCCTTGTGCCCAGGTCTTCACTCGGATCTGACGGAAAAGCTGAAGCAAGCAGGATCTCTGCTGATCCCGAGCCGGCAAATCTATCTGTTCCGGGCGAATGATCCGAATTTCGGCAATGCGAAGTCGCGCTGGCTGCTCAAGAGAGATTATGAATTGTTGACCAAGCATGGATATGAATTCGTTTCCGAAGCGGATCTGACGGAGAAAGATATTCCACGAATTGCGGAACTGTACAAGCTGCTGTACCTTGATAAATACTCTTATGATAATCCGCAATTTAGTGAACAGTTCATTGCTACAGCAAAAGCTTCGGGAGCGCTGAGTTTGTATGGTCTGCGGAAAGAAGGGCGTATCGATGCGGTTATGGGATACTTCTGTCGAAATGGGGTAATGACAACACCGTTGTTCGGTTACGATACGGCCCTCCCCCAGTCTATCGGGCTGTACCGTATGCTGTCAGCTTGCCTGATTGGACAGGCCCGTGAGAACGGTCATCTGCTGCATGAGAGTGCTGGTGCTGCGCAGTTCAAACGCAACCGTGGCGCTGTGTCGGATTTTGAGTATTCTGCCGTGTATGAGCGTCATCTGCCAATGAGCAGACGCTGGTGCTGGCTGCTGCTTGAACGGCTTTTAAATCGCGTAGGTGTGCCGCTGATGCGTCGGATGAAGCTGTAAACTTGCACAACTGCGCGCTGACGCCGTCCTATGTGGGGTGCGCGTGCAGGTTTGGCTCCGCACACAGCAGGTCAGTCTTCGTAAAACGTACACTTATTTTGATTCGCCTCAAACATAATTGTGCGTTAATCAGGTATGTTCGGCCAACTGAACTTCGAAGCCATCTGGATCGGCAATGTAAATAAACCGCAGATGCGGATTGGGCTGGACGGGACCTCGTACAATCGGGATGCCTAATGCGGCGAGCTGCTCCATGGCTTCGTTCAGTGAACTTACCTCATAGCCGATCGAAACACCGGTCTCTGACTTGAGTGTGGTTTCGCTGCCCTCAATCAGTTCCAACTTCGTTTCATTTTCCAGTCCCAGCATGGCAATCTGCCGCCCCCGGCTTTCGAATCTGCGCTGAATCGGTAGACCGAGCATTTCGTGGTAGAAGCGGAGTGATGCTTCCAGATCGCGTACACGCAGTGTGATCCAGTTTAATCTGATCAACATAATGAGTCTCTCCTTTTTTGCGTCATATTCATCAACGTCATGCTTATTATACGATAAGCTTGTGCGTGGGCCTATCATACCACGTTACCTTTAAAAGTGAATTCGAAAAAACCGCCCAAGAATATTCCTGGGCAGTTTGGTTAAGAGTGCCGTTTAATGAGCGGGCACTTTTTTTTATTGAATCAGATCAATTGCATCCTGTGGCACAAAAGTTTCTACGCCATTGTAGACAATAACGCCATCCAGAGTTGTCTTTTTACCATTAACGAGTGCGATATTTTTGTAGATTTGCAGTTCAAGCTTGGTGCTACCTTTTGTTACGAGGATTTTCGGATTTTTAGCATCCGTCAGGTCCAGCTTGTACGTTGCACCTTTGGCAGTAAAAGCCTGTTTGGCAGGGACAAATAATTGTTTACTAACGCTATCGAGGTCAAGGTCCAGCACACGTGCCATGTATTTGGCCACATCCGTGTTGTCGATAACACCGAAAGGTCGATCATTATTCGGAGCGTACGTATATAGCACAACATCTCCACCCGTATGTCCGCCAGTGGTCCAGCCGATGCCGGAACGTTTGCTGATCATCGGTCCAACCGTATAATTGAGGCTTCCCGGGCTTGCCGCTTTAATGGCCGCGATTTCCTCGGAAGTCAGGTCGGTAATGCCATAGTATTGCTTCATCACGGCTTTGATATTGGTGCGTTTGGCATCCAGCTTGGATTCCAGACCTTCGCCTGTCAGCTTGGCCTTTTTCAGAGGTCCGATAAATGTGGACAACGGCTCTTTGTCGTAAGTACCTGTAGTTGAGGCATTGCCGATCGTCAATCCACCGTTCTGGTGGTCCGTGACAGCGACAACGACGGTTTCTTGATCTTTTTTGGCAAAATCCATGGCTACTTTGACAGCATCATCGAATGCCAGCACATCACTGATAATGCCGATTGGATCGTTGGCATGTGCTGCCCAGTCGACCTTGCTGCCTTCAACCATCAGGAAGAAACCATCTTCATCTTTGGACAGAACTTCGATCGCTTTAGTTGTCATCTCGGCGAGGCTTGGCTGTTTTGCTGGATCACGATCCATATTGTAAGCCATGCCTGCCGGGGCAAACATGCCCCACAGCTTGCCTGAAGTGGAAGCTTTCATCGCTGCCGGAGTAGTCACATAATCGTAGCCCAGTGCTTTGATGGATGAGACCAGATTTTCGCCATCTTTGCGTCCCGCAGGCTCCAAATAACTGCTTCCTCCACCGAGAACCACGTCCATACCGTTATAGACCTGCTGTTTGCTCAATGCATCATAATTTTTGCGATCCGGATAATGGGCTGAGAAGTCCGCTGGTGTGGCGTGCATAATTTCAGATGTCGCAATGATTCCAGTTGCTTTGCCTGCCAGTCTGGATGCTTCCAGGATCGAAGCGACCGGTTTTTTGGCATCCCCCGGGGCGATGGCTTTTTGTCCAGGCATTGTTGCTTTATCCGGCAGCACTCCGACATAACCTGTATGTGATTTGTGACCTGTAGCAAAGGCTGTTCCCGCAGGAGCCGAGTCCGCAATCGGCGCATCCGCAGAGTGTGTACGAACCATGCCACTAGCCATGGAGTCGAGTGTAAGAGAGGAACCTTTGTACCAGCGAGTCAAAGCTGTTGCATCGTTCGCCATACCGTCCGGGATCAGGATGATTACATTTTTGATCGGTGAAGCAGATGAGGTGGTGTCTTCCACAGCCCATGCTGCACTACTGCCTCCCAGCGTAGCTGTAACAATGGTCGTAACCGCGAGCATCATTTTGGCGGCACGGGTATTGAATCGATTGAACATGAATACATCCTCCTAATGATATGTATAGTTTGGTATCCAAAACCAGTGTATACAATCAATGATAAATGAGCGTATGTACTCGATTAACTAAATGTAAATTTTACGATTAGAGAAAGGCGGCTGGATAGGTACTGAATATTCGTCATCTCATTATGGTGGAGACCAGTTGCTTCAATGAGCCAGCACTTCTCTCTTGACGGAACGAGGAGAGGACAGCACATATCCAGCAAGGAGCTTTCAATCAGTATGGGCTGGCCGTGAAGCACGTTTGCATAAGAATCACAAACAGGATTAGCGACCTATGGTATAGAATTCGTAGTGTATAAGGTGTATGCAGGATGAAATAGAGAGCTTGATGAGAGAGGTGAGGTGACCATGATTGATATTATTGCGCTTCGACGAGACCTTCACGAACATCCAGAGCTGGGATTCACTGAATTCCGTACGGCTGCCAAAGTCGTGCAGATGTTAACGGAACTGGGGTACCGTGTGACCTATGGAAAAGATGCGATTGATGACAAATCGCGGCGAGGTCTGCCAAAGCCTGAAGTGTTGGAAGATGCATATCAGCGTGCCCTCGATGAAGGCGCAGATCCAGCGATTGTGCAGCAGATGCGAGGGGGATTCACGGCGGTTGTCGCTGAGTTACAAGGAGAAGTGGAAGGACCAACAACGGCGTTCCGCTTTGATATGGATGCACTTCCGATCTGTGAGAGCAAGTCGGACAAGCATATACCACAGGTGGGGCAATTCCGCTCCAGTCATGAAGGCATCATGCATGCTTGCGCACACGACGCACACACTGCCATTGGGCTTGCTCTTGCAGAACGTTTGAGTAATCGGAAGTTCGCCGGGAAGATCCGTCTGTTGTTCCAGCCTGCTGAAGAAGGTGTGCGTGGTGCGCATGCCATGGTCGAAAAAGGCATGCTGGAACAGGTGGACCGTCTGTTCTGCATACATTTGGGTACAGGTGTGCCATCTGGTCATATCAGAGGGGCGTCTACTGGATTCCTGGCAACGACCAAGCTGGAAGCCCATTTTACAGGTGTGTCTTCTCATGCCGGAGCTACACCGGAGGAAGGACGGAATGCTTTGCTTGGAGCCTCTACAGCACTCCTTAATATTCATGCGCTGCCTCGGTTTAGCACGGCAGATACACGCATTAATGTGGGTATTCTTGAAGGCGGAACAGGGGCCAATATTATTCCCGAGCACGCACGGATGGTGATTGAAACCCGTTCAACGACAGAAGAAACGAATCGTGAGCTGGAGCGACGAGTGCGTCAGATCATCGAGCACAGCGCGGCGATGCATGAGTTAAGCTCTACGGTTGAAGTCATCGGCGGTGCAGTTCCTATTCGCTGTGATATGGAGCTTGCAGAGCTTGCTGTGCAGCAAACAGAAGGCATCGCAGGATTTACCCATGCGCAGGCTATTTCGGACGGTGCTTCACTCGGAAGTGAGGATGCCAGTTACATGATTCGGCGCGTACAGGAACAAGGTGGGAAAGCTACGTATATGATTATTGGCAGCGAGCTGCCTGCTCCGCATCACCATCCTGAATTCGATATTGATGAAGCCGTGTTGGCTCCTGCGGTGGAACTGCTGGAGAGATTGGCACGAACACACTAGAAGGATATATCTGCAACCAAGGAGAGGTTTTGACTTACATATCGGTCAAGGAGGTGAACGCGCTTCAAGGCAGGAGCACGAGCGAACGTACCAATCGCCAGTTGGCTGAGGCGACTGCATAAGCGTTGCAGGCGCAGCTCAAAAATGGCGGCGGGACCTTGGAGCAGAGCTGGATGAAACATAAACAGGATCAGGGGTTCAAACCTCAAACATTGCAGCAGACGAAATATGGAGCCATTGACGGCAAAACCTATGAACAATACGGTACGCTCGGCTGGCTAGGCGTTCCTTATGCAGCACCTCCGGTAGGTGAATTACGCTGGAAAGCGCCGCGTGAACCGGATTCATGGACAGGCACTCGAACAACCAAGGAATTTGCTGCGAGCAGCTTGCAGTTATCCGGCGAAACGATAGCCGGAAGTGAAGACTCACTGTATCTCAATATTTGGCGTCCGAATACAACCAGTTCGAAGCTTCCGATTGTGGTGTTTTTGCACGGCGGCGGGAATATGACCGGATCAGGTAAGGATTTTCAGGGTGAACAGCTTGCACGTAACACGAATAGCATTATCTTATCGGTGAACTATCGTTTGGGAGCTCTTGGGTTCTTTCGAAACGCGGCATTGAAAACCGGAAATGCTCTTGATGATTCGGGCAACTATGGATTACTTGATGCATTCCGTGCACTGCAGTGGGTACAGGATAATATCGAGGGCTTTGGCGGAGATACAGGAAATGTTACTTTGGCCGGGCAGTCGGCCGGAGCGCGTGATGTTCTGGCAGCGTTAGTCTCGCCGCTAAGCAAAGGGTTATTTCAGAAATTAGCTGCTTTCAGTGGTGGTCTGACCACGGCTGCACCGGAAGAAGGCGAGCGAAAATCCGAGGATACAATTGTGAAATTACTCGTGCAAGAGGGAAAAGTGACCTCTATCGAACATGCGAGAACATGGATCGGTAAGCAGTCTCAGGCACAGATGGCGAGTTATTTGCGTGAGTTGCCTGCAGATAAACTGGTCACTGCATATGGTTCAACGGCAATTCGTATGCAGCCATTCCCACATTTGTTCCATGACGGGACAGTCATTCCAAAAGAAGGCTTTGATGCCATCAACAGCGGTAATTATGCACAAGTGCCTGTTTTGCTCGGCAGTTTGGAAACCGAGTTTTCCAGCTTTGCCTTTGGTGATCCAAACTTTGTACTTTCCATTCAAGATGAAACTCTGTTTACAGATGAAACCAAGGCCAAAGAGTATAACGCAGCTCTGAAATACGGCAGTGAGGCTTATGCAGGCTTCAATGCAGAGCGGGTAGCTGAACGCCTGACGAGTGAAGTGGGACGGCCACCTGTATATGCCTATCGTTTTGCATGGGGCACACAACCTGGGGTCATTTCCGAAAGACTGCAAACATTAATGGGCGCGCCGCATGGCGCGGATATGGACTTTTACACAGGACACACAGACGGTGTCGCCGCCCTTTTCCCTGAAGGTTATTTTAGTGAACAAAACAAACCTGGCCGTGAGGCATTGTCTGCCGCGATGGCAGCATACTTGAAGCAATTCCTCTATACAGGCAACCCGGGTCGTGGTGGATCGTCAGAACGGGCTGAATGGACACCTTGGACAAAAGATGCCGGAGCACCAATCATGCGCTTGGACGCAAGCAATACTACCGCAGTGATTGGCATGTCTACACAATATAATGGAGGCAAGGATGCCGTAATAGCTAAAATGAAAAAAGAATTGCCAGACGAGACATACAAGTTGCTGACGGAGCAGGTATTTGCCGGACGTTTTTTCTGGGAATAAGGACGGGATTAAGCTATGCGAAAGGACACGAGAGGATGATCTCTCGTGTCCTTTTTTAGTTAAAGGCGTATCTCTTTATTTTCAACCTGAACATTCGATTTCGACAGGTGGTTTATGGTTCATTTTCGGTTTGAAGTGTAGTGATTTTCGTCATGGGGCTGGTCTAAAAGCAGAAATTGAGGTAGAATTATTGAGAATTATTCTCAATTAAATGAATCTCTTTCTGAAAGTTAAGATCAAGTTATAGACGAGGTGAGAACATATGGGTTTCGATTCGTTAGCTGTCGTATACCAGCATTACTTAACGCAGGAACCATTCAGTCAGCAAGATGAAAATACGTACCTGCTCTCTGCTAAAGCGGGCAGTGGCAATATAAAAAGAGTAACCACGTATAGTGGTATCGAAATTGTGTATTCTCAGATTAAATATAGTGAACCGTGCTCTACGTTCTTTGCGTCGAATATTCCCATCATTGAGCTTCAATTCGCATTGTCAGGTGCGCGTTACGTAGATATATCTGGTCAGGAATATACGCTGGCCACTGGGCAGGGAGCACTCATTATGATGCGTGATTTTGAAGCCTGGTTTCATCCACCTGCACTGGAGAATTATACTTCTTTTGCTATCGGAATTCCTATCTCATTGTTTAATTATGCGGGCGCTCAATTGGCAACGAGCCAGTCCATTCGGTTTCAGGACATTTTAGGACATTGTGTGTTCAAACCGATCATATTTCAGCTGGATCACAGAATTCGAACGATGATTGACAGTCTGATTGGGGAATTGAACAACCCCTATAGATCTTCCTTAATGATGGAAGCGACCGCATTGGAGATATTGAATCGGTTTATGATTCAGCTATTTGATCTGGCACCTATCCCTTCGGGATTTTCCAGAGAGGATATACGGAAGTTGCATACTGCCCGAGAGATTATGGAGGCATGCATGGTGGACCCTCCGTCCCTGCTGGCGTTGTCCAAACAGGTGGGTCTAAACGATTTTAAATTGAAAAAAGGATTCAAGGCGTTATTCGGCACTACCGTATTTGAATATTTGCGCCAGATTCGTCTGGATAACGCCATGAAATTGCTGCGCAGCCAGCAGAACAACGTTACTGAGGCAGCGATAGCAGTTGGTTACAGCAATATCAGTGCCTTTTCCCAGCAATTCTATCGCAAATTCGGCGTGAAGCCATCGGAAATGAAAAAAATATATTAATAATCCGTCTAACCGTTAATTGTTCCGTATGGAGGCAGTCGACACTCTCTCAGCCTTGTATACTCCAGGTACAGTGGATACTGTACTGAAAAATAAAGGAGTGTATGAGCGTGAACAGAATTAGAGGAAGTATCTTTTTTAGCGTATTTGCAGCCATGTTGGGTCTTATGCTTATTGCTCCCATTATGCCGCCGCTTATTCGTGAGCTGGGGATGAAAGAAAGTCATTCCGGGCTAATTATTTCACTCGGGTCCATCGCCATGGCTGTGATGGGTCCGGTATGGGGCAGATTCAGTGATCTGAAAGGCAGAAAACCCATCATATTGATTGGATTCATAGGCATGTCCATAAGCTGTGCGTTGTTTGCATTGGCGATGTATAGTGGATTAAATGCGTGGATCGGAGGGGGCCTGCTGTTAACTCTTCTGATTGTAACACGGAGCTTGATCGGTATGTTTATTCCGGCAGTGCTATCCTCCTCTCAGGCGTATATGGGCGATGTGACGGAAGGAAAGGAACGAGGGAGCGGGATGGCACTGATTAGCGCCGCCAATGGGCTGGGACTTGTATTTGGTCCTGCGATAGCAGGTGCTTTTACGATTATCGGTCTGCTGTGGCCGCTTTATTTTGGTATTTTTATTGCGGTAGCGGCGTTTATTATCGCTTTGTTGCTCATTCCTGCTGCCAAACCGGTCATTCAGGAGAAAGCGCCCAAGGTTAACCCGCTCCAACGCGGTTTGCGTATGTATCTTGCTGCCGGGTTGGTTACAATGATTGGTATTATGACGTTACAGGTTGTGGGTGGATTTTATTTTCAGGATCAGCTCGCATTATCTCCAGGAGCTACAGCCAGAATGGTCTCATTCGGACTCATGTTCTCCGGAGCTGCAATGCTGATTATGCAGGTAATTCAGATGAAGTGGTTGAAATGGCAGCCGCGGCCAATGATTTTGCTCGGGTCCCTTTTTCTGCTCACAAGCATGGTTTTGTTTCTGATTTCCAGTCAATTGGTAGCCTATTATCTCTCATTCTTCCTGTTCGGCATGGGTTCGGGTCTGATGATGCCTGGTTTCATGGCGGGAGCTTCTCTTTCGGTCAGCAAAGAACAGCAGGGTGGCGCAGCCGGATTGGTTGCAGCGATTCAGGGCATATCTGCCGTGATTACCCCTTTACTGACAACAACGCTGTATCAGGTGGATAAACATATTCCCTTCATGCTGGTAGCCCTGTTGGTTCTCGTCATGGGTGCAGTCATGCTGGGGGTGAGGAAAAATCAAACCCATTCCGTTGCCGGGTAATGTTATTAACCTAACTGAACCACAACTTTGCGGCATAGAAATGTCGCTGCGAATCCGGTCATTGCGTCCAGTTGCACGCCAATCTGTTCACCTTCGTAAGCGAAGCTGAGCTGCAAGCAGACATTTCTTTCCTCGGCGGGAGAGATGTTCTTAAACTGCACATCTTCAAAATTAAAGTCGAGGGGCTGTTCCAACCCGTCTGTGGAAGTATGAGTAATCGTCAGGGACAGATGTTCATACCTAGCGCCTTGATCCGCATTTTCCAGCTTCACATTTGTTAGTTCATCGTAGTGAAAGGGTGGGAAGAACCCCAACGTATCGATTACGTTCTGGGCACCTTCAATGGAATTAAGTGGTGAGAAGACCATTTCAAACTGCCAGGCTTCCACCAATCGTGACTCATACTGGGGATTTGTGTACAGCAGGATCGAATCAGGTCCGCATTCTATTGCCATTCCAATAAATGCGGTCCAGTCTGCTGTTCCAACCTCACCAACAGTTATCAAAATCTGATCTTGAGCATGCAGCCTTAATTCGCAGTCTGTATTGAAGTGTACTCGGAAGGTGGGTACCTTCACCTGCCATCCCGTATTCGGGGCAAAATAAAATTCCTCCCGCTCCACAGATTTTATGCTAACGTTCCATGCCGGCTCCTGATTCATGCAATCCCCTCCGAATAAGCTTTGAAAACTGGCAAGACACTTCACTTGGCCCTGATCATCTCTCAGCTGCAGCTTGCATCAGCTTGTAAATCTGGCGGGTCGTGTTCACGTTCCGGACCGTCATATATTTGTAGACCTTGGAGCCTATGAGCTTGTTCATACCACTTTTGGTGACAAGTTCTTTACTGACGGAATATAAAATAGCTCCGGGAACATATAGCAATGTGCCGATCTCCGGTTTGATGGGCAGTTTGTCCAGAACTGAAGCATCATTCACTTCATCCCAGAGGAACATGACATCACTTTTGGCCGTGGCATCATTCGTCCAGTCCTCCGGTAGTGCTTGAATAACAGTTCGGACTTCATCCAGATTACGTACCATCACTTTGATCTGTAAGCCAAAATCGACAGCTATGGCTTGTTCAAGAATTTGGGATAATTCCGTATTCGCATCCACGCGTTCCTGATGATCGGCAAAGACAATATTGCCTGAGTTGATATATGTCACCACATCCAGCAAGCCAGCTTGCTCAAAGGTTTCTTTTAACTGTTTCATATTGATTTTGTTATTCCCGCCCACATTAATGCCCCGAAGCAAAGCAACATAAATCATGATTCAATCCTCCGTATCTTGTGATCCTTTACTTTTAACGAAATGACAAATATTCGAATAAATGTGCAGTATGCTCTACTCCAAGTAAATCATTCAATATAGGTTCGACATGCTCCAAATATTCGGGTTTGGTTTCATAAGTTTCCTCGTCCTTCAATTCCCCGTCATAGGCCCGTGCAGCTTCAATCAGGATGGCGAGTGCATTGAAAAAGTCTGTTAATGAATCGGCAATAAGCTGAGGTTCTTCACCTGCAAAAGCAGCATATACCGGTGAATACGGTGCAACTGTATCCACAATCAATGGATCATCATTAAAATTCGCGATGACAACATGATTTTTTTGCCAAGAGGCTGACTCCTCATAAGGTTCGTTCATTCCGATCCAGCGGTGCCCCAGTTGTTGACGATAGAGATGTTCAGGTGCAACAAAGAAGATTAGAGCTGCATCACCGATCTCGACAGCTGCACTTTTCATTTTGAGTGTGCCTTTGGCCTGTTCATCCATCATCTCGTACTGGCTGTACAGATATTGCAGCTCTGGAGAGAGCGGGATTCGTTCGTCCACTTCCGGCTGGCGATGTTGTTCACGAGGACGAAGATCATGATTTTTGAAAAGTCCATAAGCTTCATTATATAAATCTTGCTGCTCCACAAAACGGATTAGGGCTGCCTTCAGTTGTTCCATCGGTGTCTGATTCCTCCTTGTGTTAGGCTTATTTTCAAGTGGTTACATACACTCATAATCATAAGAATTATCATATATCAAAATGGTAAAATCTACACCCTGTGGTTATATAAATTGAACTAAACATTTACACGAGAACGGAGAGGACAGAAATAACCTGAAGAAGCGGCGGAGCATCCGGAATTGCACCTATGAAAAAGGAAATCAAAAAAACCTGGGGATAAAAGCGATCGGAAGGTTCCCTGTCATCGGAGTGGCAGTGTAAATATTCTTTAGTTCAATTTATATAGTTAATATTGAATGCGTTTACAGTAAACTAAGATTATGCTATACTTTTTCTCAAATGAGGATTGTTACTGCTTTGGCAGGCAAAACCTGAATGTCGATATGCGTGGACTCTGTCCAACTCATATTGATGTTTGGGTTTTTTTGCATTTTATGGACCATATTAAGTAGCAGGCTAACATCGCAGACATTCCCAAAAACACATCGCGTGGAACACAAGAAAGGGGAACAACACGAACATGAGTACTAGAAAATGGTTAAATGTTTTGGCCGCTGGCTGCCTCAGTGTGATTCTGATTGTCAGTGGATGCGCATCCAAAACACCGCAATCGGCTACTGAAACACCGAACAAGACAGCAGAACAGGAACAAAATGAACCTACAGAAACTTCAAATCAGTCCGCAACCAAAGCCAGAACGGTGATTACTACCGATGGTGAAGTGGATGATATGAACTCGGTTATTCGTTTTCTATTATACTCCAATGAAATGGATCTTGCGGGCATTGTACTGACCAGTTCAGTGTATCATTATGCAGGGGATGAGGAAGCAGGAATCAAACCTTTCCGCTGGACAGGTACGCAGTGGGTGTATGATATGATTGATGCCTATGGTGAGATTTATCCCAATTTGTCCCAACATGCAGAGGGATATCCGGAGCCGGAACAGCTTCGCAAGATGACCAAAATCGGTAATATCACTGACAAAGGTGAGATGGTGAAAGAAACGGAAGGTTCCGAATTTCTCCAGACGCTTTTCCTCGACGATGATTCCAGAGATCTGATTGTGCAGACCTGGGGCGGTACGAATACAACAGCCAGAGCATTGAAATCGATTGAAGAACAATATAAGGATACGGCGGAGTGGGAAACGATTCGCAAAAAAGTCAGTGATAAACTGGTGTTATACATTATCCTCGATCAGGATGACAGCTATAATGACTATATTGCAAAAAATTGGCCGGACATTCGTATTCTGAACGACCAATCGAACTTCTGGCATTTTGCCTATGCGTGGAAATTCCATACAGAGGAAGTCAACAGTAAGCTGCATGGCGACTGGATGATTAAAAACATTCTGGATGGTCATGGCAAGTTGTTGGATATGTATGCATCCATGGGTGATGGCAAAATGATTGAAGGCGAGCTGGACGAAGAGCAGCGCGGTAGTGCTGAATATCTAAAGAAAAATCCACAATATGATAAATACGATTTTATCTCGGAGGGTGATTCTCCATCCTTCTTCTATCTGATCGACAATGGCCTGCGCAGTATGGAAGACCCTTCTTACGGTGGTTGGGGTGGACGCTTCGGTGTAGTAAATGACAAGCTGTTCAGGAACAACGTTCTTGACTACGATCCGTATACCAAACGTTATGAGGCTGAATACTCTCTGATGAGATGGTTTGACGATATTCAGAATGATTTTGCTGCTCGTGCCGATTGGGCCGTCACGGATACGTATGAAGGAGCCAATCATAATCCGTCATTAACAATTAAGGAAGGATTGGACCTGTCCGTCAGTCCGGGTGAGAAAGTAACCCTTCATGCAGAAGGCCAAGACCCGGATGGGGATCAACTGACTTACAAATGGTGGAGATATTTTGAAGCAGATACGTACAAAGATTCCAACGTCCAGGAGGAGAAAGTCCAGCCTGAGATGGCGGGAGACTTGCAGCTTGGATTGCATCGTGAACTGGCAAAGGGTGAGAAGCTGGATACAATACAATTAGAGGACAGTGATACCAATGCTGTAACGTTCACGGTACCTGACGATGCCAAATCGGGCGATACCATTCATATCGTAGCGGAAGTACAGGATGATGGGGAGCACCAGTTGAAGCATTATCAACGTGTGATATTGACTGTAAAATGAAACAAAACAAAGAGGAGCGGTTCCCAAAAGTATAAACTTGGGGAGATGCTCCTCTTTGGTTTCACGTCAATCATTCACCAAAAGGTGTACCTGGTCCTGGTGCTCAGCGCTGCTGGATACCTGACCAGAAAACATTCCAGGTGATCGCCAAAGCCTGCTCGTAGGATTGTCTTGTCTCATACACAAGCTGCACATCAAGACCATCCATAAGCGTTACGAAGGCTAAAGTTGCTTCTTCTGGACTTAAACGGATATCTGGATGTCTCGCGAAAACTTCTGCAAGCTCTTCCTTCAATGTGCCCAGATATGAACGGTACTGAGCCAGCACAAAATCATGGACCTCTAGTGGAGTAATAAAAGACAATATATACATAAAGGCCACATTCGGGTTGGTCAGGAACCGATTTTTGTGTTCAATTAAAAAGGCATGCAGTTGCTGCTCCAAAGGTTGTGCAGTCTCTTTTTGAAAGAACTGTTTTACGAATTGTTGTTCCTCCTGAACTACTTCCTCATATATTTCGATCAGCAGAGCCTTTTTTGTTGGAAAATGATAAGCAAGCGATTGCTTGCGAATGCCTGTTTCTTCGGCAATCTGGGCCATTTTGGTCCCTTCATAACCGTGGCGGTTGAAATGTTGGATGGCGATTTCTTTAATTCTTCTTTTACTCAAGGTTTACCTCCAGTTGGTTGGCTTGATCTCTCATCCGCTGTCTCCGTGAGTATACCAAAAATAATAATAGATATACCACAAAGACACCTATGGCAATATGATACACCATTGTATAGGAAAAAGCAGAAGCCATGATACCAAGCACTAGCGACCCGCCGCCAATACCAAGATCGAAGAAGTTGAAGAAGGAGGCCATGGCATTCTCGTGTTCATGTTCATCGACGAGATTTACACACCAGGTCTGAATGGCTGGGAAAATGGCACCAAAACCAAAACCGTACAGCGCCCCGGCGAGCAGGAAATGTACTTCATTCTGGGCTACTGTTAGCATAAACAGTCCAGCGATTGCAAATCCGGCTGATGGCAGCAATACCGAGCCTGGCCCTAACCGATCAAACATTTTCCCAGAGAATAATCGAACTGCAAAGCTGGCTATCGCCACGATAAAGAAAAACCAGGCTACATTCTCAAAACCGCGTTCTGAGGCAAACAAAGCCACAAATGACATGATGGAACCAGCAGCTATACCTACCAACATGATCAGGAGGGAAGGAAATAATACTTTTTTCTCGATTAGCTTGACTGTAGCAACGGGGAGCTCCGTTCTTTGATTGCCTTGGACCGGCTTTGGTTTTCGGGATACAAATACCGCCATCAGAAGGGCTAACAGCAATATGCACATCCCTCCCACAAAAAGACTTTGATAATTGTATCTGAACAACAGGCTGGTTCCAACCAGTGGTCCAATGGATATAGCTACGGTCTCACCCACTCCGAAATATCCCATGCCTTCCCCGCGTCGTTCTTTCGGCATGTTCTCCGTAGCTATCGTTGCGAAAAATGTTGTCGCCAAACCAAAGCCAAAACCGTGAATGACTCGTAACACAAGAATTATCCATATACCTGACGAGAGGTAGTATGCTCCAGTGCTTAAAGCACAGATTGCTATGCCGATAATCAGAAGATATTTTTTGTCCATTCTTGTGGCCAATACTGCTGTAAATGGCCTTACCAGGATGGCAGAGAACATAAAAATACCTGTGACAAGTCCGATTTGGGAAGCTTCTCCTCCTAGGGATGAAACGAATAAAGGCAGAGTGGGAAGCAGCATTTCAAAAGCCATAAACAAAAATGCATTAGCCAGCATAATAAAAATAAAGGATCTTCCCCACAATTTCTGAGGCAAATGGTTATCGGTCAGAGTGTTCATCGTTTTCCTCCGCAATATAATCTCTGTCGCGCGACATGTTTATCTGATTTTATCTGACGTTAGTCAGATTGTAAAGGTCTAAAAATAATTCTGTACGATGTCTATCTGTACCTTCCGAGATGAGGAAATTAATATTTTCTATCCATATCCCAGCATTTTCCGATATAATAACCAGATAGACAATACAAAAGGATACTACCTCAGAGAGGTGATTGTTGTGGCGATTGATGTACTTGTACGCAATAACGTGAAGGTGCTCGGTTCTGGCAGTCAAACGATTGTTTTTGCCCATGGTTTTGGATGTGATCAGGATATGTGGCGTTATATCGTTCCGAGCTTCATGGATAATTATCGTGTCGTTTTATTTGATTATGTAGGCTCTGGCCAATCTCAAATTAACTATTATGATGCTGAAAAATATAGCAGTCTGCGAGGATATGCACAGGATGTGCTGGAGATTATGGAAGCGCTCGAATTGAGAGACGCCATATTTGTCGGGCATTCTGTCAGCAGCATGATTGGCATGCTCGCTTCCATCGAAGCATCCAACTATTTTAGACATATTGTTATGCTGGGGCCTTCCCCGCGTTATGTAAACGATCTTCCGGGTTATTACGGCGGTTTTGATCGGCGTGACATTGATGAACTGCTGGAAATGATGCAGATGAACTTCATAGGTTGGGCCAGCTATCTCGCTCCGATTGTTATGCAGAATCAGGAACGGAAAGAGCTGACGGATGAGTTGGAAAAAAGCTTTTGTTCGAGAGATCCGCATATTGCCAGACAATTTGCGGAAGTGACGTTTTTCTCGGATTGTAGGGATGAATTGGAGCGCGCCTCGGTACCTACGCTCATTCTTCAATGCTCAGATGACAGCATTGCGCCTGTTGAAGTGGGGCATTACTTGCATACACATCTGAAGAACAGCAGACTTCAACAGATGACGGCCAAGGGACATTATCCACATTTGAGTCAGCCTGAAGAGACAAGCCGCTTCATTATAGACTATTTGCAGAGCGTGTAAATAAAATGAGAGGAAAGGCAATTATTTCATGGATATTCAATTAGATGTGGCTCCATGTGGCTACTTCTCGATCGCTGATTCGGGAATCATTCAATCCATTAATCAAACCCTGCTGACTTTGCTGGGATATGAACGCAACGAGCTGTTGGGACGACATATCGAGTCCACCATGTCTGTGACCAACAAGCTTTTTTTTCATACGTATTTCTATCCCTACATTCAGTTATATGGACATGTGGATGAGATGTATTTTTCATTTCGGACCAGCGATCAACAGGATGTTCCGGTTCTACTGAACGGGGTTCGCCAGACCCGCAATGGGGAAAACGTAATCGATTGTGTTGTGGTTGTCATGCGCAAGCGAATTGAGCATGAAAAGGATATTTTGAATACCAAAACGAAGCTGCAAGAGTTGTATCAAGCTACCCATGAAGCGAACAAGGAGCTTGAACGACTGCACGAAGAATACAAGGTGAAGCAGCAGGCATTGATTAAAGTAAATGATCAGCTGGAGACAATGGCCTCGACGGATCTGCTTACAGGACTCAAGAACCGCAGATTTTTTCAGGATAAAATGCTGGAAAGTTTGGCTCTCTTCCGGGATACTCAGTTTGTTTTCTCCCTTCTTGTCGTTGATATTGATCACTTCAAGAGTATTAACGATACGTATGGACATCCGATTGGAGATCTGGTTTTGGGTAACCTGGCAGGCCTGCTGCAATCGGTGTCACGAAGCACGGATGTGGTGGCGCGTTATGGCGGAGAAGAATTTGTCATTATTCTTGCGGATTGTGATCGAGAGCAAGCTGTAACTATAGCAGAGAGATACCGTTCACAGGTCGCCTCTGCCGATTGGGGAGAGTATAACATTACAGTGAGTATTGGCGCGGCAACGGTTTCGCAGGAAGATACAGATCAGTCTTTGTTTCAAAAGGCGGATCAGGCGCTCTATGCCTCCAAAACGGGCGGGCGAAATCGGGTGACCCATGCAGCCGAAGCAGCGAGTAATGGTATTAAGCCTTCATAATTGATTAATAACTGTCGATATAATATTCAGCACTATTATCTCTATTAAGAGGAAGTGAATATATCATTATGAATCAGGTTGAGGCTGTTTTGGCTGCAATACCATTTATTCGCGAAGCTACACGTCAGGATGTTTCCATATCGGTCATGGACCGGGAAAAATTCCTATTTTTCGAATCCGGTAACGCTTTGAAATATGATTTCAAGGCAGGAGACCCAATTGCAGATATACACAGAGACTTTAAGATGTTAAAAAATGAAGCCAAGACAAGGGAGCATTATCCGGCTGAGGTTTTTGGCATCGCTACGGATTCCTATTTCCTTCCGATTAAGAATGAACAGAACGAGATAGAAGCAGTCCTTTGCATTACATATAGTATGGATACCCAGGATCAATTGAAAAAACTGATGAATCAGGCAGGAGAAGTTACAAGCAGACTGATTGAAGGTATCCAGCATGTAGCTGCTCATTCGGAAGAGTTGAGTGCAACCTCGGAAGAAATTTTGAGCAATACGAAACGTGCGGTTGAAGATTCCAGTAATGTGAATGAAGTGGTTAGCTACATAAAAGAAATTTCAGAACAGACCAATCTGCTGGGTTTAAATGCTGCAATTGAAGCGGCGCGGGTCGGTGAAGCCGGGGCAGGCTTTGGAGTAGTAGCCACGGAAATCCGTAAAATGTCAACAGGGACAAAGGAAGCCACGGGACGAATAGAACAGTCTCTTGATGCTGTGAAAAAGTCCGTACTGAACATGGAACAGGAGATTGCCCAGATTTCAGTTTCTTCTCAAGAACAGGCCAAACTGGTCACAGAGTTTATGAGTGTAATTGATCAATTGAACGAAACCAATCATGGCTTGCGGAAACTGGTAGAAAAAATTACTGACGACGCTGAATAATAATTTGTAGCGTTTAATCCTGTACTCCATATCCTGAAGTCGAAAAAACGCTCAACCATCATCGTGGCTGAGCGTTTTTTTCGGTTTGTTTAGAGTTTCACCAATTGGAATCATATCAATCTACTCATGGCTCATAAATCCATTTCCAAGGGCAGGTGAACTGCCTTGGAGAGCGAAATCTTCGTTGGCTTCATCTACAAATTGGGGGTTTACATACAATGAATGTGCGTCATTTCCTGATCCATCCGTGTAGGAGGTGAAGCCGGAATACTCTGTATTTTTCCATACCCACAGGGCCTCTTCTTGTGGTGCAGGGGAGTAGTACACATTATAATCAAATACATTCCCCGAATTACTGGTGTATTCATTGTAAATGAGCACGTCAGAGCTGCCCGATACGAGAATGTTCCGTTTGAACGTATTGTTCTTCGTTTGGGCTTGCAAGAAGAGCTGCCCATTGCCTGCATCCAGCAGGTCGTTATCTACTAACGTATTATACATAATCGTACTGTCCTCGGTAGAGCCACGCTCCTCATCATAACCGCCCATGGCGATGCCTGTAAGCCTGTTGTGAAAAATCAGATTATCCTGTAACGTAATGTGGCTGGTCGAACGCCCGGCATGCTCCGAAGCAATCTCGATTCCGATATCGTTGCGATATACCCGATTATGGTCGATAATATGATTTTTGCCTCCATCTACATAGATTCCCCCAGCTGAATTGCTGTCATTAGGGAGATTCGTTCCATAGGACGGATTAAGATTGGAAGAGATATTATAGACCTCATTTCCCCGTATAATCCCGTTTCGCGCTAGATCGTAAGTGTCGTCCTCCGAAGTTCCTTCATACCCAATCAGATCAATACCGATGTTGTCGGTATCATGGATCGTATTGTCCAGTATCGCAAACGTATCCACATTCCCGTTGACTGCGAGTGACTCACTTGAGCCTAGCACGAGATCATACATTTCATTATCCTTGATGATAATATCACGCAATGCTTGGGGATGCTCCGTACCATATATCGCAATTCCATGGGCATCTCTGCCCTGTAAATCGGGTCCTGAAGGTGTAGCATCATTGGCAATGGAATGAATGGTGTTGCCCAGCAGTTGAATGTGCTCTCCTGCCCCGTGAACATATATGCCAGAAGGCACTTGTCCCCGAAGTGAGGTAGTAAAGTTGCGGATTTCAAGATTTTGAATCGTAATATAGCTGGCATTTTCGACTTCAATCAAACCCTCTATGCCGCGTACCGACAGACCTTCACCATCAATGATGACCCTCTCCTGTAGATAGCTGGAAAACAGGGTTGGATTGCCTGATGAATTACCGCTTCTGGTAATTTTAACTTTTTGGTGATAGATACCTTCCCGCAAATAAACGGTGCTTCCCGGGGGAGCATGGTCGGCAGCATGCTGCAACGTTTTCCAGGGAGCTTGAATGGTTCCTTTGTTCAAATCGTTTCCTTGTGGTGATATGTAATACATCTTCTGGGTATCCGGTACCTGCACAGCCTCGGGAGAAGGGATGGATGAAGCCTCGTCCTTCTGACAACCGGTTGCGAACAGAATCAGAGCCAGGAGTACAATTGCAGCCATACGATACAAGTTGATTCCTCCTTAATAACAAGCCATGAAGTTCGATTATAGCAGATTTGAATGGTGAATTAGCGCGTGAGTACTCATAGAATTTCAGAATGGGGAGAGGTTCTTAGAAACAGCGAAACAGGTGGTGAGTGTGATCTCGCCACCTGTTTGTATATGTTGCTTGTTATTTTCGGTCCCAGAGCACACTGTAGCGGCAGCAGATAAAAATGATGACATTGACGGCTGCGGCTATGCCGAACACCAACGCAGGATTGGACAGCTCGGAGATCCAGCCGCTTCCCCATATAGCCAAGGGCATGCCGAGCTTGAACAGAGAGCCGGTAATCCCGCTGATCCGGCCTATCATGTGATGCGGCGTGGATTCCTGACGGAATGTCCAGATGCAGATTGTGCTGATGGTTTGGAAAATACCAGATAGAAACAGGCCCACTGCAAGTCCGTAGGTGGAGTGGGACAAACAAAGGATTAAAAAGGCGAATCCTTGAAGCAATGTGGTCACCACAATCAGCACGCCAGCCGAATATTTGCGGCGCAGGGAGCTTACCATCAGACTACCGATTAAACCACCTGCCCCGGCAGCAGCTAGTACAAGTCCAAGCTCCAGATTACGCAGTTGCAAAGTATCTTTGGCATAAAAGATGACGGTTGCATCCACCATACCATAGGTGGCATTGAGAAAAATGACCGTAATGCTGATAACCAGTAACATATGGTTGCGTCGCAGTTCGATCCAGCCTTCTTTAAAGTCTACCCAGAAGCACTGAGGAGATGTTCCTCTGGACACAGGTGCAGAGTGCAGTGGTAATAGAATGATACATGATACCGCAAGTAAAATGGCCGTAATTAACAGCCCCGTATACAAGTTGGATAACATCAAAAGCATTCCTGACAGGGCGGAACCCATAATGGTAATTAACGTTGTGGTGAAACCCAGAGCCGCATTAGCTGACGTTAGCAGTGGCGTAGGCACCGATTGCTTGATCATGCCAGCTGATGCATTGCGAAAAGCATAACTTAGTGTCATCAGCATAAAACCGCACCCGTAGAGTACATAAATGGAAGGTTGACCATATTGAAAAGACAGAAACAGCGCGAGCAGAAGCATAACCTGTAACGCGATGGAGCCAATAGACCACCATTTCTTATGCACCCGGTCCATCAGTACACCGATAAACATGGCGAGAAACAGATTCGGCAGAAATTCAATGCCACGCATGGTGGACATCGCTACAGGAGATTTTGTGAGTTCATATAAAATAAGAGGCAGGGCCAATTCATAGATTTGATTGCCCAGAGCAATGATGCCGCTGGCAACAAACAGAATGATAAAGCTTGGATTTCTCCATACGGATGTGGCGGGTGTGGTGACAGATGCGGCGTGTACGTTGATTTCGGACATGGATAACAATCTCCTCTTTACGTGTGGTAATGAGGTCCATTATACTTTTGCAAAAGAGGAAGAAAAAGCGAAGCATTCACCAAGTCGACTTCGCCTTTTAGGAGGGTGAAGATGGACGCAGAAGAGCATTACCTTATCTTGCGCACCCAGTTTGAGGGTGTTCCTGAGCAGGAAATGATTGAAGTCACGATGGAACAGGTCACTGAACTGCTGGATTGTTCGAGGCGCAATGCACAGCTAGTTCTGAACAAATTGACGGAATCCGGTTATTTGACATGGATACCCGGTCGTGGAAGAGGCAAGGTATCCCGAATGTCTTTTCATATTTCGATATCGGATCTGCTTGCAGCCAAAGCGAAGCAGCTTGTGGAGAATGAGCAGCTGAATGAAGCATGGCGTTTAATTGATTCTTCCGGTACACAGCGAATGAAGGATGACTTTACCGATTGGCTGGAACGACAGCTGGGCATCTTGCGCACCGATGAGGAGGAACGGGAGGTGCTGCGTTTTCCCTTTTACCGTCCAGTCCCTCATCTGGACCCCGCGTGGGTTCAGCGGCGTACTGAATCTCATTGGGTAAGGCAGATCTTCGATACACTCCTCATATTCGATCCAGAGGAAAAACGTATTCTTCCTGGACTAGCCCATCATTGGGAATGGGACGAATCATCATCGCGCTGGCGATTTTACTTACGTAAGGGAGTACGGTTCCACCACGGTCAGGAAATGACTGCACAGGATGTGAAATTTACATTTGAACGCATGTCAGGAAGGACATCCTCAGAATGGATATTTTCTTTAATTAAAGCTATAGAGACTCCCGGGAGATATTGCATTGACTTTTATTTTGCCCAGCCCAATGCAGTATTTCCAGCTTTTCTCTGTACGGATCGCTGTTCGATCGTACCTGAAAATTTGGGAGGCCCTGATAAAGCTGCATGTTTCCCAGCACTGCCGATTGGCACGGGTCCTTTCCGTATGATCAAAAATAATGAATCCCTGCTTGTATTGGAAGCGAATGATCTTTACTTTGAAGGGCGTCCTCATCTGGATCGGATTGAGATGTGGGTGTGGCCGGACTATGAAGGACAACCTGGATCACACAGGACAGGCAGGGATATGCAGCTGTTATATTCGGATGCGAGTAGAGAATCAACGAGTGAACCCTCTCTCAGCCAGTTGGAGAATGGTAGCACCTATCTGACCTTTAACCTGAGCAAAGCAGGGATTCAGCAAAATATTCTATTTCGTCAGGCCATAGATATGGGATTGGATCGGGAACGAATGATTAAGGAACTGGGTGGACTTAGGCAGTGTGCATCGGAAGGGTTTGTGCTCAGTGGAGCGCAGCAGGATGACACAGCGAGTTTTGATCTGGATGAAGCCAAAAAACGGATTCAGGCATCCGAATATGGAGGTCAGTCTCTGAACCTGTACACGTATGAATGGTTGGAGAATGAAAAAACGGCTGCGTGGATTAGCAGGCGATGCAAGGAGATGGGGGTTCAACTGAACGTAGTGAAGCTCCCGATCGAGCATCTGGCTGACCCTCAAGTGCTGGCACAGGCCGACCTGGTCATGGCAGGAGAAGTGCTTGGGGAGCAGGCAGACCTGACCCTGCTGGAGCTGTATCAATCCCGTTTCAGTTTCCTGCGTAATCACCTCAGCCCGGAATTGACCGCTTATGTGGATGACAAGTTAACAGTATGTATGGGAGAACCAAGCTCGGATGAGCGAATGAAGCTGCTTATGGACATTCAGGAAAAGCTCAAAAGTTCATCTAATGTCATCTTTCTGTATCACAGCCTTCAGAAAGCCCAGCATCACCCCATGCTTGAAGGCATGGCCTTAAATGCATGGGGGAAAATCGACTACAAGCATATCTGGGTGAAGCATGTCGAGGAAGTGTAACATCGAGAAATCCAAGATGGTACTATCCTTCATCCGACCTTTTCATGCAGAAGGCTATAATGCTCATGTATAAACCACACAGCCTCTTTGCTCGAGGGTAGTTAAGCAGGAAGTGGGCCTCAGATTGCTATTCCACCTGAGATCAAGCTTCTCCAGATGCTCCAGCTCCAGGATGGATTCAGGAATTTCCGAAATGTCGTTATCTCTCAAATCTAGCTCAATCAGGTTGGCGAGTGCACCGATTTCTGAAGGTAACTGGGTTATTCTGTTTGTTCTAAGGCTTAGCTTTCTCAATTTTTTCATGCCCTGAATAGAGTGAGGCAGTTCATTAATCCGATTGTTGTTACAATCCAATATGCGAAGTTCAGTAAGGTGGCCTAGTCCCTGAGGCAGGTAAGTGAGCAGATTACCGTATACGTGAAGTTCTCTCAATTGGCTTAGTTCGGTAAGCGATTCGGGAAGTGATTCCAGTTTGTTATAATATAAACGTAGCTCAATGAGGCTCTTCAGATTGCCTAATTCTGCTGGGAACTCCCGAAGCTGATTGTCTGTAACATTCAGATATCGAAGTGACTTGAGGTTACACAACTCTGCAGGAAGATTTGTAAATCGATTGTTGCTCAGGTAGAGGAACGTATCCAGCGAGCTTAATTGTCCAATTTCTTTGGGCAACTGTTCGAGACGATTATGTCCAAGATCCAGCATTCTCAAGCGAGCAAGGCGACCGATAAGGCTTGGCAAAATCTCAATTTCATTTCCTGCATAATTCAAAACTTCAATATCAGTATGTTGGAACAGCCGATCGGGAATTGTGTTGATCCGGTTGTTATAGAGGCTTAGTTCAAGCAGATTTTCAGTATCCCATACATGTTCCGGTGTCTCGGTTAAACCCAGCCCATCCAGATTAATTCTCATCACATTCTCTCCTCGTTATACAAAATAATGGACATGCTGGTTGTGGAAAATAGGTGGTTTGATTGTGGCATCGTGTTCTTGAACCTACTATAACAGCGCTGGTGAAGAAGTGCTGTATGCCAGCATACGATCATCCGAGGTACAGAAAGGAAGCTTATGGGCATTATGACATTATGGCAAGATATTCCGTTATTCAGAGACTTGTATCCGGAAGAACTTGAAGAAATCTGTCCTTTATTCCGAACGATATCTTACCCCAAAGGCAAACGGATTTTTGATGAAGGTGAACCGAGTCATTATGCCTATATTGTGTTATCGGGAGTCATCAAAGTGTACAGAACGACACAGGGGAGAGAGCATACAGTTGATTTGCTGGGTCAGGGCGATGTCTTTGGAGATATGGAGCTTATCGATCCCATCAAGGAGAGGCTGTTATCTGTGGTTTCCCATCGTGACAGTGTGGTCTGTACCATTGACGGTAAGGTATTCAAACAGTTGATTGCCCAATATCCAGGTGTTAAAGACCGTTTGCTACAGCTTCAGATTGATCGTCTGATCCTGGCTAATGAGAAGCTGCATGAGATGAAAATCAATGATGCCAAAACACGATTAATGCTGACGCTGCAAAAACTGTATTCCAAATTCGGTGCACAGGAAGAGGGAAAGTCCATCATTAATTTGAGACTGACTCATCAGGATCTGGCAGATATGGTTGGAACTCTGAGGGAAACGGTAAGCATATTGTTAAAGGATTTGCAGCAGCAGGATGTGGTGCAAATGCAAAATCAAAAAATAGTTATTATGAACCCTGAAGCGTTGATGAGCTTCGCCAAGTCTGAATAAACGAGCAGCTATTGGAAATGAACGATATGTAAAGTTATAGGTTGGAGAGGGGCGAGTGATCATGCATAAACTATCTGCAAATGAATTAGTGGATCGGGAATATCATGCTTGGGAGGAACTCAAGGAACTGTTGGACCATGGACAAAATAAATACACCTATATACCTGCACAGCGGGAGGTCGGAGAAGATGCGCTCTATCGCCTCCAAGTAAGCACCAAATCCTATTTGGGAGCCGTTGCCTATGAGACAGAGGGAATCGTGTTGGATGATGGCTGGATTACATTACTTGGATCGGGTAGTGACCGTATTTTCGGGAGTCTGACCCGTTGGAATGGTGTGGGTGACATGCCGTGTGTACCCGCATTGGAAGGCATGATGATCGTCGCCTACGATGCCGCGGGTGGATTTTTCGGAATGGATATGGGTAAGTATGGCCGTACGGGACATGTATACTATTTTGCCCCTGACACGCTGGAATGGGAATCGACAGAACTGGCTTATTCAGGCTTCATCAACTGGTTGGCCAATGGTGATCTGGAGCAGTACTATCAGACCTTTCGCTGGAAGGGTTGGCAAAACGACATGGGGCAGCTTCAGACAGGGCAAGTATTTGCATATTATCCACCGCTTTGGACAGAGGAGGGCGGCGGCGAGAGCAGCACAAAAGCTCCTGTAGCGGTGGAGGAGGCCTGGAAGGCAGCATTGGCTGGGAAATGATGTGTTATGACAGGGCTGTAGGGGAGGGAGTATATGAATAAATTGAATATCGATAACATTCAGAAGTATTACGGCATTGTGTTTCCCCACGAATATGTGGAGTTTCAGCAGGAGTCTGGCGGTCAGGCATTTGATATGATTGAAAATGGAGAGATCATTGATTGGGAGATTCGTTTCTCTGCTCTCGATGATCAGTTCATTGCGAATAACATCAATCTGGTTGACGATGTGAATCCCGATCCACGCCGGATCATTCCATTTGCTTGGAGTGTCAGCAGCGGCAACAACTATTTATTGGATTATCGAACGAATTCAGAATCTCCTGGCGTACTGGTTATGGATCATGAAGAAGCAATGGTGCGCGAAGATGCTGAGAGTGAATCAGAGACATCGGAGGAAGCCCAGCAACTGCTGGAGGAAAATGTACGAGAGATCGCTGCCAATTTCAATATATTCATAACTTGTTTAAAAGCCAGATCGAGTGATTCAGTAGAGTGATTCACCGTTTGAACATCCTCATGAACGACAAAAGGCTCGCGCTATGCGCGGGCCTTTTACTCAAACGAATACATGCATGTTCTAATTGAATGATATAGAATACATCCTTGTTTGCAACCTATCCAGTCTCAGTCATTGTAGTCGTAGAGTTCGATCGTCCAGCTTTGTTATGCCAAACCACGATGACAAGCGAGATCAGACAGACTAAAAGCAGACATCCATATACATAATGATAGGCTTCCTCAATCGGAACGCCTGGAATGCCGTGAAGCAACAGACCGCAAACAGCCACGGATACCGAGCCGCCAAAAAACTGAATCAACTGCAGCAAACCCATACCGGAACCGATCTGTGCTTTGGGCAGCACCCGAGACGCTTCGTTATTCAGCGAAGCTATCGATGCGGAGAGTGCCGGGGAGAAAAAGAGATATCCGCCGGTGATGATCAAGGCAGACTGATTCAGTCCCAGCATAAACAGAGCAAGTACTGCGGCAAGCAAAATGTGTCCGATCATCAGAAAACGCATATTGCCATAACGGTCGATCCAGCGACCTACGAAACGGGTGCAGAATGCCGAAACGATGGCACCCGGAGCAATCAGCAGACCAATAGCCAGTGACGAACGTCCAAACAGATCAGCGAGCACTAGCGGCATCAGGAACAGATTGCCCAGATTTACGACCAGAACACAGAAGCCGATGATCAGCAGCCGGGTAAACCCGGGTGTTCGGAATACATGTGGATTCACAAAAGGAAGGCTCGCCCTGCGAATATACACGATGTGTGCAACAAGTGAAATGACACCTATAGCCAGCCATAACCAAGACTGTTGAGTGATGGCAACCAGAAGAGTGGTTGCATTAATCACGGTTAATGCTGCACCGATCATATCAAAAGGGTTCTCAGGTTTGGCCGTTTCACGAGGTAGAAAATAGAGCAGTACGGGCAGCGCAAGCAGGACAAGCACTGTGATAGCGAAAAGTCCATTCCAGCCCCAATACTCGCTAATGAGTCCACCCACAATGGGACCAAGCCCAAATGCCATGGCACTGCCTGATGAGATCAGTGCGATGGCAGCTCCGCGTCGCTCCACTGGAATATAACGGCTTGCGATGACAAGCCCAAGTCCGGCCATCACCCCTGCACCCGCAGATTGCAAAATACGTGTCAGCAATAGAATTGAAAAGCTGTGCGCAAATAATCCAAGCAATGAAGATAAGCCCAAGATCAGCAATCCAACCGTCAGCAGTTTGCGTACCGGAATACGGTCAGACAAACGACTGTAAATCACCGTCGACAAGGCGTAACCAATGGAGTAGCTTGAAATGACCCAGGACCCCAGGTCCGATGTAATCTGAAGATCATGAATAATCACGGGTAAAGAGACGTTAAACATGGTGGTATTCATCACAACGATGAATAGGCAGCAAGTCCAGAGAGGCATTACAATTTTATCTTTCACGTAACCATTCCTGTCTATGAATTCAATAAACCATTTTACGCTCAATCTATGTATATGGCAATAATGTCATACGGATTCGATTGGTAATCAGAACAAAACGACGTCCTGACCAGGACGCCGTTTTGGTATATTTCACTTTCATGTGTTCATTTTTAGGAAGCAGTAGTTGATGTGCCACGATTGCGAATCCACTTGATGACATCCATCAGAATGACCGCGGCGAGAGCGAGTCCCCCTGCGATGAGGAACTCATTCCAGCCAAAGGCTGCCGGGATGGCGAAGATGCTGCGAACCCCTGGAATCAGCGTGATTCCATACAGGCAGAGACAAACCAGGATGGAGCCGAGGACATATTTGTTGGTAGTGAAGCCAACCTGGAAAATCGTCTGTGTGTTGGAGCGAGCTGCAAAAGTTTGCAGACTCCGTGCCAGAATCAGGGTTGTGAAGGCCATTGCCACACTCATTTCCTCCGAGATCCCAAGTCCAATATATTGGGATACGATAACAGCCACCCCGATCAGAACACCACGTGTAATGACAGCCTGCAACGTTCCGCCGGCAAAGATGCCTTCGTTGATATCCCGCGGTTTGCGCCGCATGACATCCGGTTCAGCTTTTTCGGTGCCCAGTGCAATGGCAGGCAGGGAGTCATTCACCAAATTGATGAAAAGCAGCTGGAGAGCTGTAAATGGGTTCACCCAGCCGACCACAAGTGCAAACAAAATGGCGATAATCGCCCCGAGGTTTCCTGCAAACAAGTACGCAATGGCTTTTTTGATATTATCAAATACCATACGTCCGACACTGACTGCATTTACGATGGAAACAAAGTTATCATCCGTCAAAATCATGGCTGCCGCATCTTTCGCGACATCCGTCCCGCTGCCCATCGCTACGCCGATGTCTGCCTGTTTCAGTGCAGGTGCGTCGTTGACACCGTCTCCGGTCATCGCTGCAATCTTGCCTTTGCGCTGCCACGCACGCACGATGCGGATTTTATTTTCAGGAGATACGCGTGCATACACCGAGATATGTTCGAGTTGCTGATCGAGTTCTTCATCGGACAGTTTGTCCAGCTCTGCTCCGGTAAGAGCCAGATCGTCCGGGCCTGCAAGTCCGATATCAATACCAATGGCTTGGGCTGTTGTTTTGTGGTCTCCAGTGATCATGATGGTGCGAATGCCCGCCTTCTTGGACTCTTCGATGGAACCATATACCGCTTCACGCGGTGGATCGATCATAGCCGTTAGACCAACAAGCGTTAGATCATGTTCGTCCTCGATGGTGAGCTGACCTTGGTCATCAAACTTTTTGTAGGCGTAAGCCAGCACACGAAAGGCCCGTTTGGAGAATGCTTCGTTTTTTTCTTCAAACTGGGTGCGAATCTCGGGTGTCAATGGCTGAACTTCTCCGTTTATAAAAACATGGCTACACCGGCTGAACAGCACATCCGGGCCGCCTTTGGTCAGCAGAGCCGTCTGTCCTTCAAATGTGTGCACTGTACTCATCAGTTTCCGGTCCGAGTCAAAAGGAAGCTCGGCTTCACGCGGAAACTGGTCACGAATTTCATTGTAATCCTTGTTCACCCGGTTACTGAAGGCAATGAGCGCCACTTCGGTAGGATCACCAAGTTCCTTGCCTTCCTGGTTAATATTCGAATCATTGCAGAGTACTGCAATATGTAATAAGCGCCGTTCCTCTGCAGACCACTGTTTGGGATCATCGGGGAATTGGTCTTTGGTGCCATGTGGAATGTAATAGTCCACCACGGTCATTTTGTTTTGAGTAAGCGTTCCTGTTTTGTCGGTACAGATAATGCTGGCAGAACCCAAGGCTTCTACGGCAGGAAGACGTCTGATGATGGCATGCTGCTTGGCCATTTTATTCGTTCCCAGAGACAATACAATCGTCACAATGGAGGAAAGGGCTTCAGGAATGGCGGCGACAGCTACGGCAACTGCGAACATGAGGGCATTCACAATGGATGGCCCGATATTTTCCGTTCCTTCAGTTAACCAGACACGTCCTGCTTCGATGGCGAAAATAAGAATCGACAAGCCCAGGATAAAGAAGCCCAGCTTCTTACTAAACGATTCCAATTTGCGCTGTAACGGGGTTTCCTTCGCCTCTGCATTTTCAATCAATTCGGCAATCTTTCCGATTTCCGTTTTCAGCGCTGTACCCGTAATGACGAGCGTACCCCGACCATACACCACCAGTGATCCACTGAATGCCATATTGCGACGATCACCGATCGGAGCTTCTTCCGGGATGGCATCTGCGTGTTTCTCCGCTGCTTCGGATTCTCCGGTCAGCATGCCTTCGTTGATTCGCAAGCTGCCTGATTCCAAAATGCGGCCGTCTGCCGGGACATAATCCCCTGCATCCAGCAAGACAATATCGCCGGGAACAAGTTCCCGCGCGGGAATCGTTTTTTTCTGCCCGTCACGAATGACTTTGGCTTCGGGAGCGGACATTTGCCGGAGTGCGTCCAGAGAACTTTCGGCCTTTTTGGTCTGCACAACGCTGATTACCGCATTTAACAGAATGACGAGAAAAATGATTAGCGATTCAATCAGGTGTCCAAGGACGATCTGAACAGCGGCTGCGATGAGCAGCACGATAACCATGGGATCTTTAAAATTTTCAATAAACAGCTTCCAGACGGGGGTTGCAGCTTTTCCTTTTAACTCATTATAGCCTTCCGTCTCCAGTCTCTTCGCAGCCTCAGAGGTTGTGAGCCCATCCGTGGAACTCTGAACGTCCTGAAGCGTCTCCTCTGCACTGTGTCTGTAATATTGCAAATGACCAGCTCCTTGAATCATAGATTTCAATGTGCTTCACTTGTATTACCCTTACGGGCAAAATATAGAATCGTTGCATTTCATTATTTTTATGTACACAGTATTTTTCATAAGGAGTCCAGATATCCCTGTTTTAATTTTTTTATTTCCAGTGATGCACATACAAGATATGCATCACTGGAATGTTGAACGTATTTCCGTCGGTGAATCTAACAAATTAGATTAATCGGTAGCCGGGAGGAAGCTCTCCGGTTCTTCTAATTTCGCGAATCTGTGCCAGTGTTAACCGCTGATTGGAAGCAATGAGAGACTCCACATCACCTCTGCGCAAGAAGTCATCCAGTTCGCGAATGATTCGATTTCCCCGCAATACAACGAAATTGTCACGAAAACGTGAACGATCAAATAACACGAGTGTGGCGTTTGGATTGGTTGAGAAAAATTTCAGACTTTCGATCCCTGTCAGAACAGCATCAATATCGGCGATTCCGAGGTTGCCGCGATATACTCTTCGAAGCCCTCTGAAATTCTCCTCACTGTACACGGTAAGACGGGGATACGTCTGAGAAATAGAGACCTGTTTATCCATGGGTCATTCCTCCTCTGCTGTTAGACAAACTGTCTGTATGACAGATTGTGATATACCATATGTTGAACAGCAGGTAATGGCTTGGACAATAGTCTTGGAGAGATGAAGTTCATAGATGATATAAATAGTGCTTGATGGAAAAGCATTACGGTGAATTGCATTCCAGTATACAATGCAGGAATGGAAAGAATTTAAACATATAAACCATGAAGAAAGGGATGACCATACATATGCCCAACAACATAGAGTGGATGGCTCAATGGAAGTCAACTAAGCCACTGACAGACCAATGGATGACTGCGGGAAAGCTGATTCACTTTCCTAGTCATGCTTTACTACTCATCCTCGATGGGAATGCGAACTGGAATATTAATGGTCATAGGGTTCCGATATCTTATGGTGAGTTAATTGCTGTGCAAGAAAACTCTGTGATCGAAGTGATTGAGGTTGGTAATCTGGATTTGGCCGGATGGCATGTTCAGTTCGATACATATGCGATGTTTCCAGACCGAGGTGAAGTGGAGAAATATGATTGGCATGTACCGTCAGGAGAGACATATCAAAAAGTGAAATTAACCGGTGGCACACTGGCGAATCTCAGCGAACATTGGAGTGAGAAAGGTTCTCCTGATCCAAATGCCATCCGGGTTAGAAATCAGCATCTGGTGTATGAACTTTTGCAACATGTATACCGTGAGTTGTCGGAAGAGGGGCCAAACGTGGAACGAAGCATTATCCGCTCTGTGGAATACATGCAGCAACATTATGAACAGGTCATCTCCCGAAAGCAATTGTCTGAGGTCGCAGGCATCAGTCCTTGGTATTATTCCCGCAAATTCAGTGAGCGTTATGGAAAGCCGCCTCTGGATTATCTGGCTCAATACAGGATCTATCGTGCTCAAGAGGAGCTGTTATTAACAACGGCTACATCTCAGGACATTGCCAAAAAGACCGGATTTGAGGATGCCCATTATTTCAGTCGTCGTTTCAAACAGTTAACGGGTGTTTCCCCGAGAAATTATGCACACACGCTACCCCAGCGTAAAATCATATGTCTTTCACCGCTTTGTGCGGAGGTGTTGATTCACTTGGGTATTATTCCGCATGCCGTTGTGGTAACTCCCTTGCTATTGCCTGAACATCAACATGAACTATTTGAAACGCATCAGGTGAAGATGTTGAAAGTCTCCCAATATGAGCTGGATGTGGAACTGATTCGGCAGGTTGAGCCCGAATGGATTGTGGGAAATTGTTGGACAGAAGAGATCAAGCAAAGGCTGCGCACAATCGCACCCATCATAACTGGTTTGAATAACGATGTGGAGGCTCTGCTCCATCAACTGGCTAGTTTGTTTCACCGAGAAGATACAGCCCATAAACTTCATATGCAGATGAAATTGGAAGTAAACGCAGCACAGCAGCAACTGCAGCATTTTGTCCAATCTTCCTCTACCGTGATGGTGCTGAGGGTAGAACCGTTTGGTTATCGATATTTGGGTGGTCATTCTAGTGGGGTATCGCATTTGCTGTACGAACAGCTCCGTTTAACTTTGCCAAAGCCGCTGCAATCAGGGGAGGCGTGGTTTAATCCTTGCTCACTCGACTTGTTGGTCAAAGCCAATCCCGATTACCTGTTTGTGGAGAAACGAGTCATGCAGCACTTTAGTGCTGAAGAAAATATGAACAAGTTAGTGGAGAGCACTCAATGGAATGACTTGAAGGCTGTAAAAAACAACAGGGTATTTCTTGTGGATACACGCCTGTGGGTGGATGGCCGCGGAATTATTGGAAACCAAATGATTTTGAATCAAATTGTGAATAGCCTCGTCACCAATGTCTGATAGAGCACAATAATCCAACTGAATACGCACCATCTCCTATGGAAGGATCTCTTCCTATTTGCTAGTATTTGATAATAATTATCATTATCAATATACATAAGGGGCGAGTAGATCATGTCACGAAGGTTTAAAGGTTTAGGAATGGTGCTGTTGGCGCTAAATTTGGTGCTTTCCGCCTGTTCCGGTACTTCTAATCAGGAAGTGGAAGCTTCAGCAATAATGGCAGGGGAAAATGAAACGAAGGTTGTTCGGGATCAGTTTGGAGAGGTGACGATCCCTACGAATCCTCAAAATATGCTTGTACTGGATTCCATCTATGCCGAGTACTTGATTGAGATGGGCGTTACACCGCAGATGGTTATATTTGTTCCGGAGATTGAACCGGAATATCGTGCGTCTTATTTTGAGGAACAGGGGGTACAAATGATTGAAGCTGAACAATATCAATATAATTATGAACAATTGCTGACGTTGTCACCAGATATGATTGTTACCGCAGGCGTAGGCATGGAACAAGGCGTTTATGATGAACTATCCAAGATTGCTCCAACGGTGGCTTTGGATTCCAACAGTGAAATGCAGATTGCCATGCCGAAGCTGGCTGCTGTCTTTGACAAGACAGAGGAATCTGCCAAAGTGCTGGCTGAATTTGATGAGAAGGCGAAGCAGGCACAGAAGAAAATTTCTCAAGCCATCGGTGACAAAACAGTGCTTGTTCTTCGAGTGGAACACAATCGTTACCGTTTTATGGGTCCCAAAGGAGGCAGCAGCAGCGTCTTTTTCTATGATACTTTGGGTCTTAACAGCCCCGAGGTGATCAAAGACTCTACAGATTGGTTTAGCCAGTTTTCCCTGGAATTTTTGCCGGAAATGAACCCGGATTATATTTTTCTAGAAGACAGGACGCTGAAAGGCTATGATACGAAGGAATCCATGGACAATCTGAAAGAAAGCAAAGTGTGGGCGAGCTTGAACGCAGTGAAAGACAATCATGTCTTTCCGCTGAAAACGAGTGATTTTGTAACAGGTGTGGGTCCTATTGGATCGGCCAAGCTGTTGGATTATGTCGTTGGAAAGTTGGTACCCTAGATGAATACTGGAGCGGAGCAGCAATTGGACATTTACGATATAACGATTGTTGGTGGCGGACCTGCAGGAATGTATGCTGCATTTTACAGCGGGATGAGAGCCATGCGTACCAAAATCATTGAAGCCAAAGAGGAATTGGGCGGGTTTATGCGTACGTACCCGGAGAAGCTGATCTGGGATGTAGGTGGAGTTGATCCGATTCGTTGTGAGAAATTGATCGATTCCCTGGAAAGACAGGCAAGAACCTTCGATCCAACTATTGTATTCGGCCAGGAAATTGCTCAGATGGAACGACGCCATGATCAAGTGTTTGTACTCACCTCAAAGACAGGGGAACGTCACTACACGCGAACGATCTTGTTATGTGCAGGCAGAGGCATGACGCAGGTTCAAAAGCTGGATATTGAAGGCGCAAATCGGTACGAGCTGACGAATCTACACTATACCATTACGGATCTGTCCAGATTCAAGGATAAACGTGTGTTAATCTCGGGAGGCGGAGATTCCGCAATAGATTGGGCGAATGAAATGGAGAGATTGGCGCGGGAGGTCATTGTAGTGCACAGACGACAGGAGTTTACGGCACATGAACTGCCAGTTGCCCAGATGAAAGCTTTTGCCCAAGTCTTAACCCCTTACAGCATCTCTCGCTTATATGGTACAGGAGACAAAATAGGTCGTGTTGAACTCGCCCATGTAGACAATGGTGACATCCTGCCGATTGAAGTGGATGAAGTGATTGTAAGTCATGGATACGATCGTGATTTTGGTAACCTGGTCCATTGGGGACTGGAACGTGAAGATTACGGTATCTCGGTTGATCAGCGAATGTGCACAAGTCAGCCGGGAATATTCGGAGCAGGTGATTTCATTACCTATGGAAGCAAAGTCCGTCTTATTGCTGGTGCATTTAATGATGCTGTACTCGCAGTAAACAGCGCTAAACTCTATCTGGAGCCAGCCGCCTCAGATATGGCAGGGGTATCGTCCCATAATGCAAGGTTCTTTGAGAAAAACAAAGCCATATCTACCCTGTAAAGTAGCATGTGTAGAATGTAAAATAATAAAAAAAGCCCGACCCGTGTTGAGAATTCTCCAACATGGTTGGGCTTTTTTTATTAAAACTTTCATGCTCAACTAACCATAAGTTAATCCTGTGGTTCCTGATGTAATTCAATATATGTCATAAGTTCCTTCACTCCTGCAAATTGCAGGGTTAGTTGGCTATTAAGCTTTTGCAAGGCTAGTTGAAAGGCTTTATTAATCTGTGTATAATCCTGCGTGCCGACAGTGTTCAGAAGCTCTTTCATATGTTCAATGTTGTAGACGGATTTTCTTAAACTGCTGATGACCAATATCTTTCTTAATTCGGCTCGGGTATACATTCGATAACCGTTGTCAGGGTCTCTTTCCGAGCAAATCAAGCCTTCGCTTTCCCAATGTCTGATAGCAGAAGTGTTGACCCCGGCTGCTTCGGCAGCTTTTCCAATCGTCATGGTATCCAACGTTCCACCCTTTATATCGTTAGCAAAATCCACCTGTTGCACCATGTTCCAAATGTCTTCCATTCGTTCCTTCTCCAGTTGGCTGTTGTACAGCTGCTGGTTCATAAGCCAGAGGGCATCCATCGTATTGCCCTGTCTTACTTTTCTCATAACTTCGTATACAACGGGAATCTCGTACCCTTTCAATAATAAACGAATGGCAACAAACGCCTGAAGATGAATAGGGGTATAGTACCTGTGATTGCTGGCGGTCCGTGGAACGTCAGGAATAAGGTTCTCCTTTTCATACCGTCGAAGTGTAGTTGTACTTATATCCAGCCTTGTGGCAATCTGCCCAGGTGTATATGCTCGGTTCATGCTTCTTCTCCTCATGCTTCAAGTAAAACCTTCAAGTGCTACATTAACATACCTCGCGCCAAAGTCCATATTTTATCCACATTTTATAATGAAAACCGGAAGATTGCATCCATGTTATACACTGAGGGTATCAACAGTAAAGGACTGGTTTAATTGCAGAAAATGATTACATTGTTAAATGGCTCGCAGCTTGAAGTGGGTCTGACGGGAGCACAAGATCGTAGCGTCATTATGCTGCCCATAGCCAAAAAGTCCGTAACCGGACAAGAAGCCGAAACCTTAAAGTTATGGGGTGTTGATCCTGAATTGGGTGCAAAGTTTATCGACGGACTTTCCGATGAATATCAGATCCTGCATTTTGATTATGAAGGCCACTATATGGCAGATCCCCATCCGGAACATTTTACGCCCGAATATATCGCTCAGGATTTGTTACGAATTGCAGATCAGATGAATGTGAATCGATTTAGTTACTATGGATACTCTTGGCTGGCTCTCGTGGGGCTGCAGCTCGCCCTTCGGACTGACCGTATGGCAAGTCTCATTATGGGAGGATTCCCGCCATACAAAGGGCCGTATGATGAAATGCGAGTAGTGACCACAAAGACTTATGAGGGAGCATTGAAACAGCATGAAGAATTGGGAGAAATACATTCAGCAGAAGCTCTAATGAAAGCAGAAGAATTGAGCCCGGATCAATTGGATTGGGACAACGTGGAATTAAAGATCGATCCGGCTCAAACAAAACAATTTGTGACCTTGTATCAAGGTTTAATTGATTTCGATGATCAACGTATTCATACTCAGCTGAATATGCCCAGATTGGCTTTTGCAGGAGAGAAAGATACGATTGTGTACGGTGAGAAATTTGGCAGTGTGACGGTGGATATCGCTGGACGATTGCAAAAGCATAAACCCATTCTTGAGAACTTCGGCTGGACCGTCGAAATCATCAAGGGAGCGGATATGGATCACACCAAAGCGATGCAGCCCAGTACCGTTCTCCCTATTATCCTTCCCTGGTTAAAAGCTCAGTTAAGCTGAGGATCGGCAAAAACAAGTTGATATTACTGTGTTACATCGTCTAAAGCTCTTTGTTTGCGCTGCTGATAATCCAGGATGGATTCGTATAACAATTGCTCGTTGAAATCCGGCCACATCACATCCGTAAACCAGAGCTCGGAATAAGCGGCTTGCCATAATAGGAAATTGCTTAACCGTTTCTCCCCACTGGTTCGAATTAGCAGATCGGGGGCAGGATTGAGTCCGGTATACAAAAACTTTTCGAATTCCGCCTCGGAGATTTCCGAGGTTTCTTTTTCTTCATTGTTTTCTACGATGTATGTTTTGATCGCTTGCACAATATCGTTTTTACCTCCATAATTCATCGCAAAATACACAGCCATCCCGCTGTTCGTTTGGGTTAGTTCCACCACTTTGCGCATCGCTTCCTGTGTTTCTTCTGGGAATTTTGAGATATCACCAATAAAATTAACTTTGATATTATTCTGATTCAGTTCCTGAACAGTTGTATCCTGTACAAATTCGACCACCAAACTAATGATGTAGTCGACCTCTTCCTTGGGCCTTTTCCAGTTTTCTGTAGAGAAGGCGTACAGCGTGAGTGAAGCAATCCCGTTTTTGTGGCACATGCTTATCGTTTCCCGCATCGTCTGCATTCCTGCATAGTGCCCAGCACTTCGAGGCAAGCCTCTTCTTGTCGCCCATCTTCCATTTCCATCCATCATAATTGCAATATGTTTAGGGACTAATCCGTTCCAGTCGATGGAATGGATAGTATTTGGTTTTTCTTTATGTACACGGTGCCACTTCAATGGGAATTCCTCCTGCTCAAGCTAGAATAAGTTAGACACGTATAATGGATTCAAATGTTTAAAGTGATTTCCATAATTTATGATTATTATATAGGATTGCACAGGGACAAGCCATGATAGGTTTACAATGTCACCAAGAAGCAGCAGGATCACCTTGATGTTAAAACAACAAATAACCCTGCATCTGTGGGATTACTTACAGGGAATGAACAAAGCTGCACCCAACTATCGGTTATCCTACAAAAACCTGCTCGTTTGCTGATTGAAAGAGCTTTCATTTCATCCGTATACTAAAGGTGTCAACAAGGTCGGATGTGTCTTGAATGGCATCCATCTTTATTTGGAAAGGGTGATTGGACATGGGAAGATTAACTGGAAAAGTTGCAATTATAACTGGAGCGGCAAGCGGTATGGGATTGGCTGGGGCTCAATTGTTTGCCAGAGAAGGAGCAAAGGTAGTGGCTACCGATGTAGCGATTGACGCTTTGCAGGAACAAGTGAAACAGATCGTAGCTGACGGCGGCGAAGCGATTGCATTAAAGCTGGATGTATCCAGTCCGGAATCATGGAATGCAGTTGTGGAAGAAACCGTCGCAAACTATGGCAAAATTGATATTCTGGTCAACAATGCCGGCATTCACATTGCCAAAGGCATTCTGGAAGCAGAATTGGAAGATTGGGACAAGGTCATGTCCATTAACGGTACTGGTGTATGGCTGGGAATGAAGGCAGTTATCCCTTATATGCAGCAAAATGGACAAGGCTCCATCGTAAATACGTCCTCCATCGCTGCCATCATTGGGGGAATCGCCGATGCCCAGGGCGCAGCATACAGTGCTTCCAAGGGATCTGTGCGTTCACTGACCAAACATGGTGCACAGTGGTTCGCCAAAGATAACATTCGTGTGAACTCTGTACATCCAGGGGCTGTGTTTACCGGCATGGTGGAAAAAGCGGGCATCAAGTCCCAAGTGGAGATGGGAGAGCATTACAAAAATCTAGCCCCACTGCCTCCGCATGCCGGAGAGTCCATGGATATCGCCTATGCTTACTTGTTCTTAGCTTCTGATGAATCCAAATTCATCACGGGTGTAGAGCTGCCAGTGGATGGTGGCTGGATCAGCAACTAACAACAGATTGATGGAAGCATTCAAAGAGGTACTGGTTTCTCAGTTGTCATGAGAGACGGTGCCTCTTTCCATTTCATCCAATGATGGATTCAGATTCGAACGGTAAACTTCATTGGAGCGATTCATGCGTGTAAATTCCAGCAGCTGCTCCGCCATATAGGAGGCACTGTATTTGAAATTGCTTTGCACCCATCCTGTAATCAAACCAAGAACTGCATTGGCCTGATAACAGGCAAGAAGTTCCTTGTTCACTCGGGGGTCTGGCGACATATCGGTTACATCCTCCAGATACAGAGTTTTGAGCGTTTCATAGAGTGTATCCCGAAAACCCGAGAGCGTGTTTGTGTTCACCAGCAAGGCATAAAAAGTGGCATGGCCAAGAACATGGTCGAAAATTTTGATCGCTGAAGCGTTCAGGTCCATGATTCCGAAATCCTGGTAGTGCTGGTAAGGAGCACGGTAGGCGAAGATCAGATCTGCCATCACGTCTTTCAAAATTTCATTGAGCAAGTCTTCTCTATATACATAATGTTTGTAAAAGGTACTGCGATTCACATCGGCCAATTTCACGATATCGGTAATGGTAATACTCTCGAATGGCTTGCGCGACATCCATTCTAACAATGAGGCTTTCAGGGCCTGTTTGGATCTGTGGACTCTGCGATCCATGTCGGGTATAGATAGGGATTTATGCATTATACACATCCTCCTTTGCTGATCAATGATACATCTAACATAATGCGAATGAAGCATACAAATATGTGAATAAATGGTGAATTACATGCGCTTTCAGTCCATGATGGTTCGTTCTCCATTATAATAAACCAAAACGGACGAGGAGATGAACTCCAGTTGAAAAAACAAATGTGGATCATTGCCAGCTTTGTGGTTGTAATTGTGTTGGGGGCTTATCTGATTGCAAGCAATGTGGGGACAGAAGAAGCAGGTAACACCGAAGCGCCCAATATCAAGAAATTAGTAGAAGATATCAGTACAGGCAAGGAGAAACCGGAATCGGCCTCCATTAATGCCACCCAGTTAATCGTCACGGATAAAGGTAACCAAACGACAACCTACGACTTGCCTGAAAAGGAGTTTTTCCTTTCCATTGCACCCTATGTGGAACAGACTCATCCCTGTGCAATTCATAGCCTGACCGGATGTCAGGGTGAAATGAAAAATAAGAACTTCATTGTGACGATCCATGACTCCGAAGGGAATACGCTTATGAAGGATACTGAGATGAAGGCTGGTTCCAACGGTTTTATGGATATCTGGTTAGCTAGAGATAAGTCATACCTCATCCGTGTGGTGCATGATGGAAAGGTTGCAGAGACACAGCTATCTACTTATGAAGAAGATAATACGTGTATCACAACGATGCAGTTGAGTTAAAACGTTGTAAAGAGAAAGACGCTTGATCGTCTCTCTCCGGTTTGACAAAACGTATAAATTCATTTACGATTCAGATACATTTAAATGAATGTATATGGGGAGTTTATATGGCGAGAAATAAATATCCGGAAGTTACAAGAAGGCGCATTATGGAATCGGCTGTGAGATTGTTTACCCTTAACGGGTACAACAATGTATCCATTCAGGATATTGTGAATGATGTAGGAGACATTACTCGAGGTGCATTCTATCATCATTTCAAAACACTCGCAGATGTGATCCAGGCGGTAACCAAAGAAACCATGGCCGAAAAAAGTGTATTTCACGAAGCTACGGATCTGGCCAGCTTAAATGCACTGGAACGTCTAAGACAGGGCGTATCCTTTTCCATTTTGCAAAGCATCAAGGAAGGGGACCTGTCGAATGTTTCTTCCAATATGCATTCAGCTGAATTTGTATTTAGCCGGATTACAGAAGGGGCAAGAGTGGTTGCTCCTGGCATCAAAAGAATCATTGAGGATGGAAACAGGGACGGTTCCATGCAAGTCGCCTACCCCAAACAAGCAGCGGAAACCTTTACGATACTGTTTGATATCTGGATGAATCCAGGCATATTCGAAGTCAGTCGAGAAGAATTTTTGCAGAAAATAGAGCATATCCGTTTGCTGTTTGAAGGTGTTGGCATATCACTTGTGAATGAGGATCTGAAAGGTGTATTTATTCAATTGTTTGATGCGGTAGAAAAATAGGCTACATGTTGTAGCTTATTATTTTACTTATATACATTCATTTGAATGTAAGTGCTTTATATGCTGGTCTTCATTCTATCATCGTAGCTGAATCCAAAAAAAATTTACCCATATACATTCATATGAATGTATAACTGCTTAAGGAGATTGCGATATGAAATTAATCGAGATACTATTTGTAGCTGTACTTATTCTATCAAGCCTTTTATTTACGTTTAGACAACGAGGTGTAACGAGAAACAACGTCATCATTCTGGGTGTAGACTACCTTGCTTTATTGACAACCCTGATTGCAGTGGGGGCTAACTGGCGCATGATTCCGGCGTATATGATGCTGATCGCTGTTACATTGCAGGTATTTATTAAGCACAAAGCCATAGAGGTATCCCGCAAAAAAGCAGTGAAGCTGCTAAAGGGAACGGGTATTATCTTTGCCACCATTCTCATGTTTGCCTTACCGATGCTCTTTCCAATTCTGACTTTTGCTGCGCCTACAGGACCGTATGCGGTAGGAACGCAGTCTTTTCATCTAATAGATACAAGTCGAAAAGAGCTGGTTGTCCCCAACCACCAGGTGCACCGGGAATTAATGGTACAGGTCTATTATCCGGCGGAAAAGAATACAGGTGAACCGGCTCCATATCATGCAGATATAAAAGCACTGAGTAAGCAATTATCGGTAACTCAAGGATTTCCGTATATTGCAACCACTCATCTTGGGTTGACCAAAACCCATTCATTTACCCAAGCAGTGCCTGTGCAAACGGACAGTAAGTTCCCCTTACTTCTGTTCGCACAGGGAATGAGTCTTTACGGTCAACAAAATACATTCCAATTGGAGGAGCTGGCCAGTCACGGCTATGTTATCGTGGCGCTCAACTTTACGGGTGATGCCGCAACAACTGTTTTCCCTGATGGGGATCAGGTAGATTTTACACCCATTGAGAACACAATAACCTTCTTGAATGAACGTATTCATATTTGGGAACAGGATGTATCCTTTGTTCTGGATGAAGTGATCGGCGGCGATTTTGACGAAGCATTCAAGCCCATTGCAGCGATGATCAACCCGGAGCAGATTGGCATGCTGGGTCACTCCTTTGGCGGTGCGACATCGGCCCAAATGCTGGTTAAGGATGAGAGGGTCAAGGCAGCGATCGATATGGATGGCGGATTATACGGTGGTCCCATGCCAATAGCTGGTCCTGGAAAGCCGTTTCTGTTATTGAATTCCGAGGCTTCCATTCGATTCATGGAAGAGGCCAATAAGGGAGAGCCCGGGAATAGGGATGAGCTGTTTGCCGAGGCTTACCTTCGCAATCAAACGATTGAGAAACCGGGTGTATATACGGCCACCATTCCTAAAACCAATCACGGGAGTTATACCGACCTGGCTGGCGTATCTCCAATCATTAATGAAGCAGGAGCCGATGTATCAGCCAATTTCCAACTTATTAATGAATTATCGCTGAGCTTCTTTGATCAGCATCTCAAAGGAATAACCGACCATACTCTGGATGACATTCGGACCGCGCATCCTGAAATTAACTTAATCAAGTATTAGATTAATTACAGTTAAGAGAGCCCGCCTTGAATGCGGGTTCTGTCATTTTTCTGTTTATGCAGTGAAAGGGAAGATATTGCAAATGAAAAATAATCATGCTTTTGAATTGACAAAATCGCAATCCTACGGGATAATCCATTAGTGATAATGATAATTGTTATCATATAAATACATATAAATAGGGGAGAAGTAGGATATGAAAAAAAGCTTAAACGGATTTTTACTGCTGACGGTTTTGGCGCTTGCTCTGACAGGTTGCGGTAAAGCCAACAGCACAACAGATACAAATGAAAATGCCTCTTCCGGCAGCACGCCGACTGAAGAGACAGCAGGTCCTGTTACAGTTAAACATAGTGGTGGAGAACTCAAACTGGACAAACCCGCTAAGAGAGTTGTTACGCTGGAATGGACATATACGGAAGATGTAGTAGCACTGGGTGTTCAGCCAGTAGGTAGTGCAGACAACGCCAACTATAAAGTCTATGTGACTCCCGAAGCAGCTCTGGATGACACGGTGACGGATGTTGGAACACGTGACGAGCCAAATCTGGAGGCGATTGCAGCTTTGAAGCCGGATCTGATTATCGCCAATTCAAATTCGAATATCTATGATCAACTCAATGCCATTGCACCAACGCTTGAATATGATCTGTATACGGGTGATGGCTATACTTATGACAAAATGACGGAAACGTTCAACAATATCGCGGTAGCTCTTGGAAAAGAAGACCAAGCGAAGAAGGTACTCGATGAACTCGATCAGCATTATGCAGAAGCCAAAGATAAACTTGCTGCTGCCGACAAATCGGAATTCCATTATGTACTGACACAAGCATTTACGTATCAAAATGCAGCAAGTCTTCGCATGTTTACCGATAACGCTGTCGTAATTGGCACGTTGGCGAAGGTTGGACTGGTTAACGACTGGCAGCCGGACAAGATTGAAGGGTATGGTTTCTCAACGGTGGGTATTGAATCTCTACCTGCTGTTCAGGACAGCAACTTCATCTACATCACACAACCGGATGATGACGTTTTTGGCACAGCAATGAAAGACAATTCAGTCTGGAAAGGTCTGAATTTTGTCAAAGATAAACGCACTTATCAACTGGATAGCACAACATGGACGTTCGGTGGACCTATCTCGTCCAAAGCTCTGGTTGACGGGGTTGTTGGAGCGATTACCCAATGAGTTCGGTCCAACATTCCCGACCAGTGTTTAACTGGCGTACATTAAGCATTTATGGGGGCGGTCTAACCGCTCTCATCGTGCTTTTTTTTGTAAGCCTGTGTTATGGAGAAGCTTCAATTCCACTCCATACGGTTGTAGATTCACTTATGGGCAGGCAGGACACACTGGAACATAATATGATCTGGGATCTGCGCATGCCGCGAACGGTAATTGGTATACTCGCTGGAGGGGCGCTTGCTGTTGCTGGTTCGTTGTTACAGACCATTACACGCAATCCGCTCGCGGCGTCTGACACACTCGGCATCAATGCGGGGGCCTATTTTGTTGTGGTGTTGGGAACAATTTTTTTCCCAGGCTTGATGCAGCAATCGCCTTTCCTTTTCGCCGTGCTCGGTGGATTACTGGCAGCTGCCGCAGCGTACTTCATGGGCGGGGGGAGGACGTCAAGTCCAGTACGACTTGCGCTCTCCGGCATGATTGTATCGATGGTACTTGGTTCTTTTACAAGCGCGCTGCATATTTTCTTCTCTCAGGAGACTCAGGCATTATTTCTATGGGGATCAGGAACGCTTGTTCAGAATGACTGGAGCGGTGTAATTTACGCATGGCCTTGGGTCATTGGAATTACGATCGTTGCCCTGGTTTTATCCCGGCAGTGGGATATGTTGGAGTTGGATGAATCAACTGCTTCTTCACTCGGGCAAAAAGTAGGCATGGCCCGTGCCACTGGGTTGATTATTGCTGTGTTGCTGGCAGCGGTTATTGTCAGTGTAATTGGGCCAATTGGCTTTGTGGGTTTGGTGGCACCTCATCTGGTTCGATTGAGTGGAATTCGTTCCAATCGATTGTTATTGCCTGGTGTTTTCTTGTGGGGCGCAGCACTGCTGGTCGGTGCAGACGTGCTTGCCAAGATGGTTCATAACTCCAGTCTGGAGTTGCCGACAGGGGCCGTGATGGCAATCATTGGTGCACCATGGCTGATCTGGCTTGTACTTACACGAATGAAGGCAGCAAATGGATCAGGCATGTCTACCTCAATGAGCACAGGAGCACGTTCTCGTCGCTGGGCATTTGGCCCTATTGCTATTATCTTTACGGTACTAACGTTAGTATTGGTTCTCCTTAGTACGATGTTTGGTGGGATGCGCATTCCAATGGCCGATCTTTTGCCAAGCCTGTTTCAATCGGATGGGCTATACTCGGCCATTGTTCAGCTTCGCATTCCGCGTACTCTTGTCGCCGCAGGTGCAGGTGCTGCGCTGGCGATCAGCGGTGTGCTTATTCAGATGGCCGTCCGCAACCCGCTTGCTGACGCGTCCATCGTGGGCGTGTCGTCAGGCGCAGGCTTGGGTGCGATGATGGTCATCATTCTATGGCCTGGTCTTCCAGTGTTCTTGCTGCCTATCGCGGCGATTGTTGGCGCAGGTATCGCTGCAGCAATCGTATTCTCTTTATCCTGGAAGAAGGGTCTCAATCCTTCTGCAGTTGTATTGTTGGGTATCGCCATGTCTGCAATTGCAGGCGCAGGCATTCAGGTTCTGATTGTTCGCGGCGCTGTATATGGCAGTAGCGGCTTTATCTGGCTGACAGGCAGTACTTATGCACGTACGTGGGATCAAGTGAAGATCATTGGGGTATTCCTATTGATTTTGATTCCGCTTGCGTGGTGGCTGGCGCGAAGATTCGAACTGTTGGTATTCGACGATAATAGTGCTTCAGGTCTTGGCTTGAGTGTTCGTCGGACACGTCTGCTGGCTATGACCGTTGGTGTTTTGCTTGCCGCAGGTGCAGTCGCCTGTGTGGGAACGGTTGGATTTATCGGGCTAATCGCTCCACATATGGTCCGTCTATTGACGGGAAACAAATTAAGACGGTCAATGTTTCTGTCGGCTTTGGTCGGTGCAGTGATGCTGGTGCTGGCGGATACAATCGGAAGGACTGTTATGGCACCAACCGAGATTCCATCCGGGTTGTTGATTGCGATTATTGGAACGCCGTATTTCCTCTATTTAATGTACCGTTCCAACTGGCGCAAATCGGCCTAAACTTTCGATCCTAAATAAAAAAATCCCCTCTGGATTTCAGTGTTGAGTTCATGTAAACATGTTCTCTCTCATTGCTTACCTAGAGGGGATATTTCTTATGATAGCTTTTTTCATTCGTGTTATAAATTAGTTGTTTTTTCTCTTAGCATTCCACTGTTATCTACCGATTGGATCGCTTGCTGCAACGTCTCTTTATCCTGAACCAAAGCGAATCTCACATATCCTTCACCCGAAGGTCCGAAGGCACTCCCGGGCGTTACGATTACACCCGCTTGTGTTACCAAATCCATGGCAAACTGTTCCGAGGTATCGTAGTGGTCTGGAATCCGACTCCAGATGAACATGCTGGCTTCAGGTTTGGCAATATGCCAACCGAGGTTGGTGAATCCTTCGCAAAGAATATCTCTACGCTCCGCGTAGATATCTCTGACCCGCTCAACTTCACTCTGATCCCCTGTGATTGCAGCAATGGCAGCTTTCTGAATTGGAAGAAACATGCCGTAATCCATGTTGGATTTCAGCTTTTTAAGCACGGATACCACATCAGGGTTCCCCACACAAAAGCCGATCCGCGCCCCAGCCAATCCATAGGTTTTGGAAAACGAGTTGAATTCAATGCCTACATCCATCGCGCCGGGATAAGCAAGGAAACTACCGCATGTTTTCCCATCGAACACCAGCTCGCTGTATGCATTGTCATGAAGAACGATAATGTCATATTTCTTGGCAAACTCAATCAGATCGAGATAGAACTGATCGGGTGCCATTGCTGTCGTGGGATTGTTCGGATAGGAAACAAGCATGAATTTTGCTTTGCGCGCAACAGCTTCAGGAATGTCCTGAATTTGAATAACATAACCATGTTCTTCTTTTTGGGGCATATAATACAGTTCGGCTCCTGCAAGTAGAGGTCCATCTGCAAAGACTGGATAACAAGGATCGGGTACAAGGACCAGATCTCCTTCATCAACGATCGCCAACGAAATGTGGGCGAGACCTTCCTGTGATCCAAGCAAGGAACAAATTTGGGTTTTCGGGTTCAGTTCAACATGGTAACGGCGCTTGTACCATTCACTGACTGCTTGCAGCAATTCGCTCTGATCATTTACAGCATATGTATAGTTTGAAGCATCTGCTGCTGCCTCGCATAAAGCCGTCATGATATGTTGGGCTGGGGGAATATTGGGTGTGCCTACACTTAGATCGATGACAGGTTCTCCATTCTCCAGTCGTTGCCTCTTGATTTCCAGCAAACGTGTGAATATCCCCTCACTGAAATGTTCCATTCGTTTAGCAAACTTCATGATGATTATCCTCCATCCTGATCTCCCCTTGGGGAATAACACTTGGAGGTATTATAGCAGAGTTTTCAGGTGATAAGTAACCACGAAATGTGTATCCGACTTCTCAATATACTCTTCTTGATTTACAATTAAAGGAAAGCTAGACATAGATAAGTATCAGAGAATTGGAGGGTGACCAGTAATGAACGAACCGTGGGCCGCTTCAATGAGTGGATTTCCCTGGAACGAGGATAAAATGGACAAGGCTATCGTTCAACTGCGGAACAGGGCTACGATTAGCTTTGTTGTCGGGCTGGACGAGATGCATGATCTGCGAGAATTGGATGAACATGTGTTTGCCAAACGACCTGATTTGATTCTAAATGTGTCCAATACAGATGTGAAGGGGCGGTATTCAGAAGAGTTTCTGGAGGCACTTGCTGGTTTAAAACATGTCACCGCTTTGCAGTTGGATCTCAAGCAACCACAGGATTTAAGTATATTGAGTGCGTTTCAAAAGATGGAGTTTCTGAACATTCGCTCACCCAAAAAGCAAAACCTGGACTTCATCCGAAATTACAAATACTTGAATTACCTCGCACTTAGCGGGAAATTTCCCGATCTCTCGCCGATTGAGGACTGCATTCGGTTGAATACCCTCGTCCTGAACTGTGACATTGATCAGCTTGATTTTGTTGCAGACTTGCCATTTATTGAGTATTTGGCTCTTGATCACTGTACATTGAATGGTTCACTCAAAGTACTGGCTGAATCGAATATCCATATGCTGAGATTATCGTCCGTAAAGAATCTGACCGAGATCGATGCAGTGGGGGCATTACATCATCTGGTCTATCTGCATCTGTCATTGCCCAAAATCAAGCGGCTGTGCGACTTCTCGCACATGAAGAATCTACGGCAGCTTGAACTTGATTTCATGAAGTCTCTGCAAGAGATTGAGAACCTGTGGACTGCGGATCAATTGGTGGTGCTGGAACTGAAAGAGATACATAAGGGGATCAAGGCTGAGGCATTCGAACGTTTGACTGAAATGCAAAGTTTACGGCAGGTGGATTTTCGTTTTATTGATCATAGTAAAGGTCGGATTGCCAGTATGAGCAAACAAATGATTGAAGCGGGAAAAGGGCACCTGCTCTATGAACAAATTCCTGAAGAACAGCGAATTCCTTCGATGGCTCTTGTGCACCTCTCCAAAATTCTAATGTAAACCATACACAAATGCCCGCCTCCGAAACGGGCGTTTGTGTATTTACAATCCTCGGTCCATACCGGCCCACGCCTGGCTAACCATGGCTGGAGGAGATAAAGGGCTCATCACCCGCATGACGCTTGCGGTATTCTCCGGGGGTCAGCCCATACCGACGCTTGAACATACGGATGAACGAGTTCACATTTTGATAGCCGACCTGTGTCGCAATGTCCTGGATTCGCAGATCTACATTCACAAGCAGTTCCTTGGCCCGCTCAACGCGCAGATTGTTCAGATATTCGCTGAAGTTGATGTTAGTCTTTTCCTTGAAAATACTGGAGAGGTACCCCGATGTTAAATTCAATTTGTCGGCGACGATATTCAAATTAATATCTTCCCCATAATGATGATCCAGGTAGTCCAGCACAAAGCTGATAACCGGATCACGTGTTTCCAGCTGGCTGCGTACTGCCGCAAGCACCGGTTGAGCCAGCGCCTGAAGCCATTCTCTGTATTGCTGCATGGAATGGAAACTAGCAAATGTCTCTCCCGGAGGAGAAGAGCGAAGCTCGGATTCGATGTTCGTCAAATTCAGCTTCATCACCGTCTTGCTGATCTGTTCGACTGCGCCAATCGCAAAGGTGCGGAAGTCTTCTGCGGCCGCATCCTTGTGCTGCAGTTGCTCCAGCTGGCGATCCAGCCAAGCGAATACGGCCTCTTCATTGCCGGATTGCAGCAGGTTGTGCAGTTCCTCCCCATAGGTGACCTTCACATGGAAGGCATTTGACGAAGAAGCGCGCGGCTCCACAATAACTTGTGTATCCCCATTCAGCCTGCGTTCTTTTAACAACATGGACAGATTGCTGTACGTATCGGTAAAAGGAATTTCTCTGGAATACACCGGACTTACCGCGATGGTCAGATAAAGGGTTTCCTCGACAGCCAGCAACTCCTTCAGTGTATCGAGCGCTTGAAGAATACCACTTTGTGGACCTGGATCGAACAGCAGCAGGAGCAGTTGGTCCTGCTCGGGCTGAATGGCAACGCTATTGGTTTGGCTGCTGGTGAACAGGCTTTGAATCAGCTTCCATAATAACAGGGTATGCTGCCCGAATTCATCCGGCTGTGATTTGAAGCCCACCTTGAACAGAATGGAGACATAAGGCTGCTCGGAATGCTGGGCATCCTCAAGCTCCGCCAAATAGGAGCTGAGCGGTATATTTTTTACTTTATGGATATAAGCATACTGACGCACGAGAGAGTTCTTTTGCGCAAGGTCGCTTTGAATGTAACGGTTCTTTTCCAGAATGGAGCTCAGGCGGTCCCCGATCATGGCGAATTCTTTTACACTGCTCCATTTGTTAGGACCGCTGTCCGGATTTCGGTCCAGAGCGGCAATAAGGCGCTGGAGCGGCTGATTTAGTCGTAAGCTGAAAAACAGGGAGGAGATCACACTAATCAGTACAGCAGCACCAAGCAGGAAAGCCAGCAGCAGCTGCATGCCTCGCATTTCCGCAGCGATTACCGCGGCCTGAGTGACACGAACATAGGTAAATCCGGTTTGCTTACCTTTTTCATAGAAGTAATACTGATCCCCAATACGCTCATGTTTGCTCCCGTCTGCAGGTAGCTGCGGATTCTGCATTTCCTCCTCCATCGTGGTAAAAAGCAGGCGTCCCTCGTTGTCCAGAATGTAGAACGGATTATTAGCGGCATCGCCATATGTGTCCTGCATACGCTGTGGATCCAGCATAACAATGCCATACACATCTTCGTAGGGAATGGCTTTCATCATGAGCGGCATCAGTTGACCGAGAGAACGTGATGAGTGAACGGTATTTTCCGTAAAAGCTGCTGCAGGCATGACTTTCAGAAACTGGTTGTTCATCGTTTGCGTTTTCCAGTAGTCCGGAGGATATTCTTTACTATAATAATATTTACCGAACATATCACTGGCACTGCTAAGACCTTCCTTCTCCAGTACATAGTCTTCTTGCTTGAAATAGAGAATGAAATTGTCAATATGCAGAAAAGGATTGGCGTACAGCGTGGAGAGGTCCGACTTCACCTCTGCGGGAATATCGTAACGGCGGTTCTCCTTAATGTGGCTCAAAATGCCAAGGTTGGCTGTCCAGGTATCCGATTGAGTGAGGGCCAGAATCATATTCTGGGTCAGTCGGAAATGATTCTCATATCCTTCGACGGTCTGTGCAAGGCCCAGTTCATTTTGTCTGACCATCTCCTGATAGACCTTGTTGCTTAAGTACAGGTGGGAGAACAGATTAAATGAAGCCAAAATCAGGATGACACTGAGGAAGCTCAGCATTAGCTTGACAAACAGTCCATTCAGCGCAAATTTGCTTGTAAGCAGTCCCTTCATTATGACATTCCCCCTTGAGTACAGCCCCGGATCGAGTAGTTAATCCTATCATAGCGGCATAAAGCTGACACAAACAATATACACTTTTACTGAATTATACGCGGATATCTGGAAAAAAGGAGTAAAGGCGAAAAGTTATATAACATGTAGATAGCGCTTTCCTTATGAAAATTGGTATAATGAGGAAATGTACTCTGGATTTACAAGGGAAGTTACCTCACATTCAAGTCAATTTACAATCTTCTAAGCAAGAGAGGGTGCACCTCACTACAATCTTTGGTTGAAGTCTTGTGCTTCAAAAAGAACTTCCCCTGCTTAATGACAGGAATTGAACAATATTTTCACTGGAGGAATTGCAATGAAACGTGCTTACCTGTTAATAATAATTGTGCTTACCCTTAGCGCATGCGAACAGACTAATACTAGTACTAATGAAGATAACAATGCCGTTGTTGTAGGTGATACGAATGCGGAGGATTCTAAAAACACAGAAATTGCGCTGAGCACAAAAGGGGATTTATCAAAAGTTCCCTCAGAATTTTTAGCTCAGAACGAAAGTGATCTAACTGCTGGGGATTCTGAAACGGCCTATAAAATGTGTGCAGAAGCTCTGTCTGGATATTATAAAGCGATTTGGAACGGCTCGGAAATTGATTTGGATACTTATATCGATAACGAAAACCTTAAACAATATACGCAGAAAAAAGTTTCATCTCAATATGATTTATTCCTTAAAAACAAGTTTACCTATAATCAGGTCACAAGCGTTGATATTGGTGCTAGACAAGTAGAGTATGTTGGAGGAGATAATAGTTTTTTCTATTTGAAATTAGATGCACGTGTTCATAAGGATATAGGTGACTTTGCTGAACCTACTGAATTTCTTGTGCAAAATTCGAGTGGAAAGTTAGTTATTGTTGATTGGTATACTAGTAGTAAGGATAGTTATGATTCATCTGTACGTGGAGATACTCAGACTATTGACAATCCTGATATCTGGAATAACACGGAATGGGTGAGCACAATTAACTGATGAATTCCCCTAGCAATTGGATTGTTATTTTCAGTGGTTTAAACGGGTACATATTTTAAAAATGTCGTCAAAGGGCATGGCTCGCATTTACAAGTGCTAGCCACTGTCCCATATGACGTTTTTCAGTTGCAAAATCCGCTCTACGTCTCTTCATCCGGTGAAGGGGGAAGGTGCGGCCTTCTTACATTTGTTTTTCAGCGGACAATCCGTGCAGTCTGCGCATTTGAGTGATGAAGTTTCGTTCCATAATCCCTTTCGGTGGTTGGTTTGCTTTCATATGAGTAACGTAAGTATCCTGATTGCCGGGCATTTCCACGTATCGCCACCTTCCTTCTGGCTCAAGTTGCTGATCTTGCCCTTTCCCAGGTGTGTGTAATTTCTTCATTTACTTCTATAGCTAGTTCACCCAGCAAAGCCTTCTCTTCCCCTTATTCAAAGTGGGCAAAAGAGTGTAGCCCCCGGACGTTGGAGTAAATAATGCCCAAGTTGGCTGTTCAGTATCCAATTGAGTGAGGCTAGAATTGTGTTTTGAAGCAGTCCCTGCATTATGACATTCCCCCTTGAATACAGCCCCGGATCGAGTAGTTAATCCTATCATAGCGGCATAAAGCTGACACAAACAATATACACTTTTACTGAATTATACGCGGATATCTGGAAAAAAGGAGTAAAGGCGAAAAGTTATATAACATGTAGATAGCGCTTTCTAAAGAAATACAGCTATAATTCGGAGACGAACCCCGGAATTTCAGGGTAAGTTATCTGACATAAAAGTCGATTTAACTCATTTAAGCAAGAGGGGGCATGCCGATGGCTGATGCTAGCGTAACGCAACGTACACTGCAAAAGGAAGCGCACCGGCCGCCTCGGCGGAAGTCGCGTTTGATCAGAACCTGGAACAGGAACAAGGCGCTATGGCTGCTATTCCTGCCATGCCTCCTGTATTATTTGATCTTCCGCTATGCGCCGATGTTTGGTCTGGTCATCACGTTCAAGGATTACAATCTGTTTAAAGGAATTTGGGCCAGTGATTGGGTGGGATTCAAATATTATCGGATGTTTCTGGAGAATCCCGATTTTTGGCCGCTGATGAAGAATACGTTTCTGCTGGGACTGTATAAGCTGGTGTTCGGCTTTCCAGCCCCGATCCTGCTGGCCATTCTGCTGAATGAGGTACGAAGGGCAGCATTCAAGCGCTTTGTACAGACCGTCAGCTATCTGCCGCATTTCATTTCGAATGTAATCGTGGCGAGTATGGTAATTATGTTTCTGTCTCCAACTGGAGGGCTCATTAACAATTTGCTGGCAGGGATCGGCATTGGACCGATCAATTTCATGAATGAGCCCGGGCTGTTCCGGGGCATCTACGTCCTTTCGGAAATCTGGCAGCATATCGGGTGGGAAACCATTATTTATCTGGCCGCGCTGACGGCCATCGACCCGCAGTTGTATGAAGCCGCCGATATGGACGGAGCAAGCCGATTGCGCAAAATCTGGCATGTCACACTGCCCGGTATATCTCCCGCGATCGTCATTACACTGATTCTAAATATCGGCAAAGTGCTGGAGATCGGCTTCGAGAAAGTCTTCCTGATGCAGAATCCGGCGATCTACGATACAGCGGATATTATCAGCACGTATGTCTACAGGGTAGGCATGGTACAGGGGAACTTCAGTTATGGGGCATCCATTGATTTGTTCATGGGAGTCATCAGTCTGATTTTCATCTATACGGCTAACTGGCTCAGCCGCCGATTAAGTGAGACCAGTCTATGGTAGAAAGAGGTGTGGCGTGAAATCACTCCGATTTTCTTGGTTTAACGTTGTGGCATCGCTAATCCTGCTGTTCGTTGTTGTGGTTACACTCTATCCGTTCCTTCATATGCTGGCGGTTTCCCTCAGCAGCAACGTAAACGTCATCCAAAACAATATTTCCTTCTGGCCCAAAGGCTTTAATCTGAGCATGTACAAATTGGTGCTCGGCGATCCGCAAATCTGGACGGCTTACCGAAATACGATCATTTACACTGTGCTTGGTACACTGATCTCGCTGGTGGTCACCTCCACTGGAGCTTACGCATTGTCCAGAAAGGACATGGCACTGCGTAATAGCTTCACCGTCCTGATTGTAATTACGATGTTCTTCAGCGGTGGGATGATTCCGACCTTCCTGGTGGTCCGTTCATTGAATCTGGTGGACACCGTATGGGGCATGGTTCTCCCGGGTGCAGTTAGCACCTGGAACCTCATTCTGATGCGCACGTTCTTCTCAGGCATCCCCAAAGAGCTGGAGGAATCGGGCAGGATGGACGGTTTGAACGATATTGGTATCTTCATACGTATTATTGTGCCGCTGTCCAAGGCATCCTTTGCCACGATTGCCCTTTTCTATGCTGTGGGTATGTGGAACAACTTTATCTTTCCACTGCTCTATCTACGGTCTCCCGATTTATTTCCACTCCAGGTGCTGCTGCGTAATCTCGTGCTGGCCGGCAGCGCAAGCTCAGGCGACGTAACATCCATTGGGGGAGATAATCTGGTGGTGGAGGAATCGCTCAAGTATGCGACCATCATGGTCTCAACCCTGCCAATTCTGGTCATCTATCCGTTCGTACAGAAGTATTTCGTCAAGGGAGCCATGGTTGGTGCGGTCAAAGGTTAAAGTGAGGCAAGAAATGCACCGCGAATTCAGGTTAAGGGAGAGAAGCTTATGGGCAAATGGAAATCGGTAATACTTCCCCTGCTGATTGCAGTTACGATGGTGGCAGGGTGCAGCGGCGGCAAGGGTGCCGACCCGCAAACAGATACCAAGGGAAATGGTACCGGAATAACCGATAATTCCACCGGTGCGGGAAAGACCTTCACGGCCCTGCTGGACAACAATGCCACTTTTCCTTATTCCAAGAGCTGGCCCATTTGGAGCTGGTTGAAGGAAAAGACGGGCGTCACGCTGGAAGTGCAGACACCTTCCGGCAAGCTGGATGAGAGCCTGAACCTTGCGATTGCCTCCAAAGCGCTGCCTGATCTGATGTATATGCCCAATCGCAAGGATTCGAACAAGTTTGGTCAACAGGGCGCGTTGGTGGACCTGATGGAGTATATGGACAGTATGCCGAATCTAAAGGCATGGATGAAGCAATATCCCGAGGAAGCGAAGGCTGCCCTGTCCGCAGACGGTAAAATGTATATGTTCCCCAATCAGGGCTTCGGCGAGACGAATCGTATGATCTGGATGTACCGTAAGGATGTTTTTGACAAGGAAGGCATTCAGGTTCCAACAACTTATGAAGAGTTGCATGCAGCGCTGAAGAAGCTGAAGGAGAAATACCCGGACAGTTACCCGCTCTCGATCCGTTACGGTCAGATCCCGGATGAGATGAATGCCAATATGACGGTGAACTACGGAACGGGTGAGGGTGCCTACTATGATTTTGACCAGAAGGAATGGCGTTATGGACCGACTGAAGACAACTACAAGGCCATGGTAGGGATGTGGAAAAGTTTTTACGATGAAGGGTTGGTCCCACCCGACTTCTTATCATTGCAAACCAAGCAGTGGCAGGATATGGTCTCGACTGGAAAATCATTTGTAACCATTGATTATATCAGCCGGATTGATTTCTTCAATAATGCCATGCAGCAGGAAAATCCAGAGTTCAACATGCAGTTTCTGGCCCCTCCGGCAGGTATTTCAGGGGGGAAACAACTAAATCCGTATTTTCATTATATGGAAGGCGGATTGACGGTGGCTTCGACCTCCAAGAACATTGATGATGTGATGAAGTACATGGACTTTTTCTATTCCGAGGAAGGACGTACGCTGAGCAGCTGGGGTGTAGAGGGCGAGACCTTTATAAAGGAAGGCGATACGATCAAGTTCAAGCCGGAGTATAACGATGTCATTGAAATGCGCAAACAGACAGGGCTTCAAACGAGCGGAACCTACACCTGGATTGATTTCAACGCGCATTTGTCACTATTCTCGGACGATCTGAAGCATGCCTATGAAGAAGCGGTCAAATATGACCCTCCCGCAATGCAGCCAAGACCAGCTTTTACAGAAGTGGAAAATGAAGTCATATCCATTACCGGGCAGGCAATCAAGAAGCACCGTGACGAGAGCTTTGCCAAATTTGTTACGGGTTCCCGGAGTCTGGCGGATTGGGAGAAGTACGTAGAGGAAATTAACAATCTTGGGGTAGATAAGCTGCTGAACACCTATAAGGAAGCGTATGACCGTGTTCAGAATGTTCAGCTGAGCGCGAAATGAGCGAATGTAAGGCACAGGAATCCTAGACCATTACAGAATGGCAAAAGGAGGCTTCGCTTATGAAAAAGCAGCATCTGCGTGTGTACTCCGGATTCAAACTGGGATTGTTTCTGTTGATCTGTATGGTGACGATTGGGATAACTGTCCCTGGCAAGGCAGAAGCGGCGGGTTCAATTTCACTGGATGCGCCTGCGGGCGGATATGTGTCGGATGGAGGGCTGGTGGAAATTGGGGGCAGTTATACCGACTTGTATGACATTCGACTGTTTGTGGACGGAACGGCTCAATTCGAAGTGGTATTAAATGATCCGGATGGGGATGACAGCGGCACATGGTCTTATATGCTGGATACCTCAGGCTATAACGGGATTGTGGAACTGGTGGTTCGTGGACTGGATACGTCCACCCGTTACGGGGTATGGGGAGCACCGGCCATCCTTACCGTTAATAACCCGGCAGGTGCTGTTCCTGTAGTAACCATCACGGGACCATCTGAGGGCGTAGCTCTTAGCGGTCAGGTGGAGATCTCTGTCGAGACCAGCTCTCCACTTCCAATCATGCTGGTAGAGGTTCGGGTGAACCGCGGGCCATGGGAGGAGGCTCTTCAACAAGGCTCCGAGTATGTATACTTCTGGGACACGGCGGGACTTGGCGATCGCACGGTCAGTCTGGAGGCCAGAGCAGCCAGCGCGCCGGAGCGTTACGGTTATAGCCCGACGGTGTATGCTCAGGTGGGAACCGGGACGCATGAGACTGCCGTTCCTCTGCCTGTACAGGAGCGGGCCATGTGGATCTGGGAACCGGAGAGCTATAAGCTGCTGCTGAACCCTGGATCACGTCAGGTGCTGGAGTCATTCATCACCGATACGCAGACATTCGGCCAAACACCGGTTCAGACGCTTTATCTCGCAGTAGGCGGTTATGCCGGATACGATGCGCTGGAAGCGCAGGAAGTGGAGTTACGTTCTTTCGTGAGTTGGGCGCACAGCAAAAATCTGCAAGTGCATGCGTTAATTGCAGGCGGCACTACGCCGGCCTATATGGGCGCTTACGAGAAATATCACCATCATGCTGTGCAGGAAATGGAGCAGGTGATCAATTACAACCTTGCAGCGGGGGATACGGAGAAGTTTGACGGCATCAATGTGGATATTGAGCCTTATATCTCTCCCGACTTTAAAGACCCAAGTCATTTCCTGCAGAAGGAATACCTGGATGGCCTGCAAAAGATGATTGATCGCCGGGATACCGCAGGTATTTGGCTTCCGTTCGGTCCTGCTGTGCCGAAGTGGTATGACACATCGGATCAAGCAGCAAATATTTCATGGAATGGCTCCAGCAAATGGTTGTCTGAGCATGTTCAGGATATATCAGATTATATCTCCATTATGGATTACCGGGATACGGCGGATGGCTCGGCTGGCATTATTGCCGGGGCTGCTGGAGAGCTGGCTTATGCGGATCAGATCGGCAAGCCGAATTCCGTGGTGATTGGTGTGGAAACGCTGGATATCGCCAATAGCGGCGACCCGGAGACCATTACCTTCTGGGAGGAGGGGCGCATCCACATGGAGGCCGAGCTGGATAAGGTATATGCAGCTTACGGGCAGAGCAGCTCCTTTGGCGGCATTGCCGTCCATCACTATGATTCCTACCGGGCACTTCCTTCTTATTGGGGGCCGGGCGGTGTAGTTTGGACAGCTCCGGATGACCAGGAAGCTCCTTCCGCCCTTTCAGGGGTTCCTTCCATTGAGGCCACTGATTATCAGACTGTACATCTGAAGTATGGAATGGCTTCAGATAACATGGAAGTAGAACGCTATGTGATATACCGAAGTACCGTTCAGGGGTTCACACCTGTTGCTGCGGATATCGTCGGACTCGCTCGCGCACTGAATTACCAAGACAAAGGGCTACTGCCGGATACGACATACTACTATCGTATTGCGGCCCGTGATTTGGGTGGAAATATCGGGCCTCTCACTGATGAAATGTCAGCGACCACTGGTAGTACCACATTGAAGCCATTGATTGTAACAGACATGAATCTGGTCTATGGCGGATCAGGGGTATCCGTCACACTGAAGGTCAGAGATTATGATACAGGCGCGGTACTTGCGGGGGCGAAAGTCGAAGGGAGATTTACTTATTCGGCGGGGCGTTACACCAGCGGGACAACCGGAGTGGATGGGAGCGTGACGCTTGTCTCGGAAGCGGTGGGAACGGGCAGACAGGTTGGTTTTGAACCTCGCAGAATCCGTTACAACGGCTATTACTACGCAGTAGGTCATGATTCGCCGCATTCAACACTGCTGATGAATGCCAGCAATTGAACAAGCAGGAAAGAAACGGCTTGAAGGAGGGGGAAGCACATGAATATGAATGACTTGGTGGAACCGCTCAAGACTCATATCATTGAGCACATGTCTGTACAGGTTTATGCAGATCGGAATCAGATGGGGGCAGCCGCTGCGGCTGCGGTTGGGGCCAGATTAAGACAGCTGCTTCAGGATTCGGAGCGTCAGGTACGCATGGTGTTCGCTGCTGCTCCTTCGCAAAACGAATTATATGAAGGTTTGGTACGGGAGCCAGGTATCGATTGGTCAAGGGTTTGTGCCTTTCATATGGATGAATATATGGGTCTGGCGGATACCGCTCCCCAGCGATTTGGTCAATATTTAACGGATTGGCTGTTCAGTCGGGTGCAGCCTGGGCGGGTGGAGCTGTTGGATGGGCTACAAGATGTGGAGCAGGAGTGTCAGAGATATGGAGACCTGCTGCGTGCGGCTCCTATTGATATCGTCTGCCTCGGGATTGGAGAGAATGGGCATATCGCCTTTAATGATCCGCCTGTTGCCGATTTTGAAGATTCGAGGATCGTCAAAGCAGTGAAACTGGACGAAGCCTGTCGCCGTCAGCAGGTGAACGATGGGTGCTTTGCCCATCTGGATGATGTGCCTGCGGAGGCGTTGACTCTTACTGTGCCAACGTTGATGGCTGGAAGGGAGCTGTTTGCAATTGTGCCAGGAGCATCCAAGCGTCGTGCACTTGCGGCAGCTTTACATGATCCGATCAGCACGGCATGTCCTGCTACCATCCTGCGAACCCATCCCGGCATAACGATGTTCACAGACCGGGAAGCCTACGACCTGTGAGTGTGCCAATGATCGGGAAGCACTACAGAACAGGGTTGCCCATTGAGGTGGAGGTCAAAGATGGACGTATCACTGCTGTTACTGAACTTGAAATGTCGCCTCCCGTAGATTGCCTGCCCTGGCTTGCGCCTGGACTGGTGGATTTACAGGTCAACGGTGGATGGGGGCTGGATCTGAACACAGCCCCGCTATGTCCAGATATGGTAGTGCAGCTGACCCGGAAGCTGCAAAGTCAAGGTGTTACCAACTTTTGCCCGACGTTGATTACAAACAGTTCCGTACGGCTGGCTGAGGCGGCTTCTGTCATTGCAAAAGCCGTTCGGCTGAACCCGGATGCGGCCGAAGGGATTGTGGGCATTCATCTGGAAGGCCCATTCCTCTCGCCGGAGAATGGCCCACGCGGCGCCCACCCAAGCCAGCATATTGTTCCGCCTGATTGGGAGGCGCTCAGCCGTTGGCAGGATGCCGCCGATGGGTTAATTCGCATCATTACCCTTTCACCCGAGTGGCCTGGATCAGCTTCATTTATTGCCCGGTGCTGCGAATCCGGCATTCTTGTCTCGATCGGACATACGGCAGCAACGCCAGAACAGATCAGGGAAGCGGTCTCCGCAGGAGCAGTGATGTCTACACATCTTGGTAATGGTGCGCACTTGATGCTTCCGCGTCATCCAAACTACTTGTGGGAACAGCTGGCGGCCGATGAGCTGTATGGGTGCATGATAGCGGATGGTCATCATCTTCCGTTGTCCGTGCTGGCCGTAATTCTCCGGATGAAACGGAACCGCGCCATTCTGGTCAGTGATGCTGTCTCACTGAGCGGAATGCCGCCAGGTTCCTACCACCTGCATATCGGCGGAGATGTGGTATTGACGGCCGAAGGTCGGCTGCACCTTGCCGGCCAGCCGGAGCTGTTGGCTGGCTCGGCGATGATGCTGCCGAATCAGGTGGGATATCTTGTGGAAGCGGGGTTGTCCGGGCTTCCCGATGCCTGGGACTGTGCATCGGTGCATCCGGCACGGCTGCTTGGGCTTAAACAGGCTGCCGGACTTGAGGTCGGAGCGCCTGCGGATATCGTTAGCTTCAACATCGATGGTGGAAAGTTAAGTGTTTTGCAGTGTTGGAAGAATGGCCGGATCAGTCCACAGAGCCGAGAATAGGAGGAGAGCGATGCCGAGCTTGATACCACAACCGAAGCAAATTGCAGCGAGCGAAGGAGAAGCCTTGCGACTGAATGGAGAGGAAAAATGGGGTCTTTTCATGGAACAGGATGATCCCAGATTGGGAATTCATTGCCGCAGGGCATTTCCGGGAATGGAATATATATGCTCCAGAATAGAAAAGGGTTATTTGTTAGTAATCGGACGTTTCTCAGAGCAGGAAACGAAGCAGGTGGTCAATGATGAGGACTACGGATCGCATGCAGTTCATGAAGTTCTGGGAGCGCAACAGAATAGCCAGGTCATTTCTGATGTCCCTTCATTTACTCAACAAGACAGAATGGATCTGACTGGGCTGGACCGACGTCCACAAGGATATAAGCTGGAGGTGTCGACCGACAGGGCTGAAGTCCACGCACTGGATGCGGCGGGTCTATTTTATGGATTACAGACATTGGTACAACTGCTTGGACCGGATGGTGTCATCCCGGCGGTATCCATAACCGACTGGCCGGACACATCTTTACGCGCAATGAACTTTGACCTGCGTCAGACGTTCTCGAAGCCGGAACTGCTGACAGGGTATTTGGCTGATATCGCTCGTTATAAGACGAACGCGATTTTGATTGAATACGAGGATAAGTTCCCATTTCAGTCGCATCCCGAGTTCGCACATCCACAACATGCGTTAAGTCGTTCACAACTGGAAGAACTGAAGCAGAACGCCCACGAGCACTTTATAGAGATTATTCCACTCCAGCAGAGCTTCGGACATCTGGAATATGTATTACGCCACGAAGGTTGGCGGCATCTTCGCGAGACAGAGCGGTCCACCGGGGAGATCTGCCCATCGCATCCGGAAACCTTTGGATTGATAACCTCTTTACTCGAGGAGATGATCGACGCCCACCCGGATTCGCGATATATCCACCTCGGGTGTGACGAGGTCTATAGCCTATGCGAATGCGAACGCTGCAAAATCGAGTTTGGAGGCGTGCGAGAACGAGCTTTTATCGCCTTTTTGAATCGTCTGATTGCATTTACGGCAGAACGGGGGAAACTGCCAATTTTCTGGCATGACATGCTGGATAAATGCCCGCCAGAGGAGCTGGTTAAGCTGGATCAGCGAAGTGTCGCCATGATCTGGATCTACAACGGACGCAATATCGAAGCGGAGGTGACTTCACATGCGGCCAAATTCAGGTCGCTCGGCATTGAAGTAATGGGAGCGCCAGCAGTCCGCAGCTTTGACTGGGCTGAGCATCAGAATTATCCGGTACTGCTGAACCGGACAGACAACTTGCTTCAGTGGGCAGAGACGGCCGACAAGTTGGATATTGGCTGTGTTGTTGCTACTAACTGGACGGGGCCTTTCAGCCTCGGTGTTCCATATGGTATTTTCGAAACCACCTGGTACCCCATGCTGCTGCATGCGGATTTGGCCTGGAACCGAAAGGCGAATGCCACTACCTTCATCGACCGGTTTCTGGAACGGTTTCATGGCATTGATCCTGTTACTGGACACAACCTCCTCGGCAATTACAGGGTAGAGGATTATTATGATGTGATCTGGAAGCTGGTGGACGAAGTACGCGAGCACAAGGAAGAAGCGGAACTGATTGCGATAATGCATGATTTTGAGGTGGCGACAGATCGTTCGCGGGCAATCCATAAGTATGCTTACCGCTGGGAGCTGTATCCCGGAGACGATGCGGAGTGGCGCTCACTCCATAACAATTATACGAGAAACCGCCGCGGGCGTGAGGGCGTCCTCCCTCGGATGAAGGCTGCGCTGGAGCGTTACCAGCCCTCTGATATGGCAGAGCACTTTGTAAAATCGAGGTTCTATCTGCATGATTATCTGGAGCGCACGCTCTATCAAGAACTGGGTCTGAACGCACTGCATCCAGAAGCCGATCTGACGGCAATGAGCTTGGAAGACAAAATAGCTCTGATGTGTGTAGTCGGCACACCATCGACTCGGGCCGAGCCGGAGTTTCGCGGCAGAATGGCACAGCACCGATTCGGGGGCATCGGCATCTTTCCCCATAATATTGAGAGCGAGCAGCAGTCACATACGCTGCTTGCAGAAGTGAAGAACATAGCCGGAGAGAGCGGTAGCCTTTTGCCTTATTACGTTTCAGTAGATGAAGAGGGTGGGACCCTGTCCAAGTTTAAGTCCTTTTTTCCCTATGTTCCTGGCAACCGGGCAGTCGGGTTAAGTGAAGATCCGGAAGCCGCTCTTTTGCTCGGTAAAATCATCGGCAGTGAGCTGCACTCCCTTGGTATTCCCATGAACTGGGCACCAGTGCTGGATGTGAACACGAATATAGATAATCCGGTTGTGGGTGTTCGCTCCTTTGGAGAGGACCCGCAGCTGGTGTCCCAATTCGGCCGCGCCTATATACAGGGAATGCATGAAGCAGGTGTAGCCGTGACGGCAAAGCATTTTCCCGGACACGGGCAAGTGAGCGGAGACTCACATATTGTTTTGCCCGAATGTGAGTTGACGATCGAGCAGTTGATGGAGGGGCCGTTGCTTCCCTTCATTAAGGCGATTGAAGCTGGTGCAGATTCCATCATGATGGGACATCTGGTGTTTCCCAACATTCCGGAATCCGGCGGACTTCCGGCCTCGCTCAGTCCTTTTTTTGCCACGGAATTGCTGCGGAAGCAGTTGGGCTTTGCGGGGGTGATCTGCACCGATGACATCGAAATGGGGGCAATTCGCAAAAATTTCAGCCCGGAAGATGTGGGTGTGCTGGCTGTTCAGGCGGGGAATGATATGATCCTGATGTGCCATACGCCGGAGTTCCAGAGCCGAGTCATCGCGGGTATTCTGGCAGCTGTACGGGATGGGCGCATCCACGAGTCGCGAATCGACGAGTCGGTTCTTCGTATTCGGCAGCTGTATGACCAATTCCGGCAGTACCAAGCGGCTGCACAGCCGATTCCCAGAGAGCAGTGGGGAGAGGCGGCACTGAAGCTGGCTCGTATGACTGTCAAAGTTAGTCGGGACCCGCAGGGTCTGCTGCCACTCAAGGATTCGCTGAAATATTTGCTGATACTGCCGCAGCAGGAGCAGCTGACCCAGGCCGATAATAGTGGTTCTGCGGAAATCAGGGTAGCCTCCCAATTGAAGGATGAAGGCTTGGTTGTGCAGACGCGCTACTGTGCAATGAAGCCGGATCCCGTGCAGATAAAGTCTCTGGTTCTGCAAGCTGCTGATGCGGATGTCGTTATCCAGGGCACCCTTAATGCCCATCTATTCACAGGACAGCTGGAACTGTCCGAGGCCTTGGCTGCAGTTAAGCCACTGCTGAATCTGGTGCTGCGCAATCCCTATGATGACGCTGTACTGCCGCAGACAGCCGGAAGCATACTGTTGTGCTCAACCTCCGATTATTCACTGCGGGCACTGGTGGAATGCTTGACAGCATCAAAGTGAGACTTATCAGTGATGAGCTGATCAACAGGGCAATGAAATTATCCAAAAGCTCAAAAGAAAGCTTGCGTGCATTTGCCAAACTTCATTCTTACAAGCGATCTAGCTTGAAAAGTAATGATCCAGGATGGACCAAAAAAAGCCCGCACTGTGGTATTATCCCCTTTAAGTAGACACTTAAAAAAACCTTCATGTTATCATGAGGGTTCAAGTGACACTTGGAGGGGATATTTTTATGGCCAAAAAAGGACAAACATTTCAGACGTATACCGAAGAGTTTAAATTGAATGCAGTTAGATCCTATGTCGAAGGTTCTTCAAGTTACAAAGTGGTCGCTGATCGCGAAGGAATTCGAAACTGTTCACAACTGAAGGTGTGGGTAAAAAAATGGAAAAACGGGGAAGTGTTTGATGAGCGAAAAAACAATGTTCCGAATCCAATGAAAGGACGTCCTCGTACTGCCTTTAGCAGTGTAGAAGAAGAACGGGATTACCTTCAAGCACAGGTGGATTATTTAAAAAAGCGGTATCCAAATCTAGTAAAGGAGAAGCGCTGAGCCAACGGGAGAACTACGATATCATAGACGAATTGCGCTGCTCGCATGGCATTACACGCCTATTATCGATTACAGGAATACCCCGTTCCAGTTACTACAAATGGCGAGCAACACAGCCGCAGCGAGACGCAAGACAAGACCGTGAGCGTGAGATCAAAGAACACATGATGGCTATTCATTTTGCAAACCGAGAGTTTGGTTATCCTCGCATGACAACGGCGTTGTGGGAGGCTGGTCTGAACGTTAATCACAAGAAAGTATGGCGAATCATGCGGGAACTATCGATCCAATCGGTAATTCGTAAGAAGCGGAAGAAGTCCAGCTATACGCCATCTGTGATTTATCCGAATCGCCTGAAGCGCCAGTTTCATGCGACAGCACCCCAGCAAAAAATGGTGACGGATATTACCTATATTCCGAATGGAAGTACATTTGTTTACCTGTCCGTGATTCAAGACCTGTTCAACAATGAGATTGTAGCTTGGCAGTTGTCTAAACGGAACGATGTTCAGCTCGTATTGGATACGGTGGAACAATGGACACAAAAAAGAGACGTTTCAGAAGCCGTGCTCCATTCGGATCAGGGCTTCCAATACACGTCTCAGGCGTACAACACACGATTAGAAGCATTCGGCGTGAAGGGCAGCCACTCTCGCAAAGCAACCTGCCTAGATAACGCATGCATCGAATCCTTCTTTTCGCATCTCAAGACAGAGAAGCTGTACCTTAACCAGTGTAATTCAGAAGTAGAGATTCGACAAGCCGTGGAAGATTATATGTACAATTACAACTACCGACGCTTTCAAGCCAAACTCAAACAGCGCGCACCGATTGAATATCGATGCGCACTGGCAGCATAGCTTTTTTTATCTGTCTACTTGACAGGGGTAAGACCACTGTGCGGGCTTTTGGTCAGTCTTTAAACTAAACTCTAATACAACAACATCGTCTTCTCAAAAAAAGTTTTATACATCTTCATCCACAGCAATAGTTTATAGATGTCTTATGACAAGAGGCTTTCTCGACATCATCCATGCTGCAATTAGCAAGGCGAGAGCCACTAGAATTCCCGACTCTCCAGTCCATAGAAGAACGTTCTTGCCACTGGAAGATATATCAAAGGCATCCTGAATCACGGCATTCCAACATGCATGGAGGAGAATTGCAGGCCATATGCTGCCCGTTGTTAAGCGCAAGCGGCTGATCAGATAACTGAAAGAGGTCACTGAAATCATAAATAGGATAACCGATAAGGCAGGATATGGACCGGAATAATAATTTGCAAAAAGCATCACGGGAAGGTGCCATACCCCCCAAATAATTCCGCTCGTCAGCACGGGTCGAGGTACACGGGCGTTGATTAGGCGAGTGAGCATATAGCCTCTCCATCCAAGCTCCTCTCCTGAACTGCTGATTATACCGATTGCAGTACCCGCAAACATTTGAACAAGTATCGTTCCTGCAAAGATAACGCCTGATGGACCTTGAATGAATGATTCCGGTGTAACGTACTGAACAAGTCCTGTAATCCAGGCAATTCCATAAGCGAATAAACCAATGACAACTGGAAACAGCAAAATGAAAGGTAACGACTTGAAGGTTTGCTTCCCCCCAATCCGCAGGGAAATATCCGAGATTCCTTCACGCAGTACGATACGGGCGAAGATGGAGGATAAGCCCGGTGTCCACATGAGGAGCAGGCCGAAAATCGGTGCTTTCATGATCAGTACATAACTAAGGATGGAGAGAGGGATGAGTATGGCAAAGAAAACGAGCAGTCCTCGCCTGGCTTTTTGGACCTTTTCCTCCTCTGAACTCAAGCTGGGCATCGTACTAAAATCTGTTCTCATTGTGATAGCTCCTTTTAATCAAAATATGTATGTCGCTTTGCAGTATAACAGTGGATTTACCATAATCAGAACAAACTCAAGCCCAGTCTTTGTCCAAGACCCTAGCCCAGGAGGAACACGACTAAAGTATAGTAGCGAGATTTGAAAAATGAGGTAAAGCGCAGCTATTCCTATGCAGTGTATAATTTCGCACAACACCTTGTTGCCAGCACAAAGGATTTTGGAATAGATTTTTTTAAGAGGGTCTTGAATCTTCACCTACTGGAGGTTGTAAGCTACGAATTAGCTAGCTAGCAACTTACTATAAAGGTGGAGGTTCAATTCTTATGAGGTTTTTAGAAGTTTTGTTTGTTGTTTTTAATATTATGATGGTGGGTTGGATTATATTTGCGAAAAACAAGACGCTGCGTAATTTGCTTATTGGATTTGGCGTGTCTGCCATTCTCATGCTGATGCATGGGATCATAGAAGGCATGCGTTGGCCAATGATTCCGGCCTATGTGATGACAGTAATACCGTTTGTCGTAGTCATAACTAAATTGAAGTCGAAGTCTCGACAAGAAGAGGAACAAACCACTCGAAAAAGATCGGTTGTAAAGCTCATTTTCGTGACAATACTGATGGTTGTTTATTCAGCGGCAGCGGTGGTATTGCCGATATTGCTTCCGGTATTCACTTTTGATATGCCAACAGGTCCTTACAAAATCGGCACAGTTACTTATGACTGGGTAGATGATCAGCGTGAAGAAATCCTTACGTCAGATCCAAGCGATAAGCGCGAATTAATGGTACAAATTTGGTATCCTGCGGACGCCAAAGCGAAAGGGAAACCGCAAGCCTATCATTCTAATATGGATGTCTTTGCGGAGGGATACCACAAAATGTTTAATGTTCCTAAGCTTCTGTTTTCTTCAATCGGCTATGTAAAGACGCATGCCATAGAACATGCAGAGATTTCTAATGCAGAGCCGTCCTATCCGGTACTTCTTTTTTCCCATGGCCTCACTGGAAACAAAATGCAGAATACCTTCCAGGTTGAACAATTGGTTAGCCAGGGTTACATCGTTGTTGGTATAGACCATACCTACAGCAGTACCGCTTCAATTTTCCCGAATGGGCGTGTGGCGCCTTTAATTATGCTAGACATCAATTCCATCGCAGACCTGGATGAAGCCAATATACAATGGGTAGAAGATGCGCGTTTTGTACTAGATCAAGTGGAGCAACTGGCGGCAAATGATCCAGAGCGGCGTTTTACTGGACGGATGGATATGAATAATGTCGGGATGTTCGGTCATTCCTTTGGTGGTGCAACAAGTGTACAAGCGTTAATGACAGATTCAAGAATTAAGGCGGCGCTTAATATGGATGGTGCATTATATGGGGAACGTCGTATTCCGGAAGAAGGGCTGAAGAAGCCATTTATGATGATGAGTGCTGATTCCAGTGTAGAGAGTATGAAGAAGGTAACGGAGGGCAGTCCGATTGACATGATGAAGGAAGTTCTGCCTCGGTTCGATCATGTAACAACAGGTGGTAACTACTGGATGATCCTAAATAAGACGAATCACCTCAGCTTTACCGATATGGTTCTGTTCTCACCTCTGTTTCAATTGATGCAGGGCCGTGATGTTCGGGAGGGTCTGAGCCTCATTACCGATTATTCACAGGATTTCTTCGATCATTATTTAAAGGGAAAACCATTTGAACTTATAGGGCAAAATGTTGGAGAGCACCCGAAATTTACCCTCCTTCATGACTAAAGCAACCTAGCCCGAAGGCTCTAGCCTTTGGGCTGTACACTGGAGTGACTTTGTAATGGTATTATCCTTTGTTGCAGGTTTTGAAAAAAAATTAGATTTCCTTCTGCAAGCAAGTTTAATTGCGGACTCATAATGGCACACAACCTGTTGACCCGATCAATGAGCGGCGAATGAGTCTGCTCGGCATGTTCCAAAAAGGAAATAAGGAAATCCTCGTTATAGATCGTTTGCTCTGCATTGTCATATAGAGAGACCGACTCTTCAATGATGGCCTGAACTTCAGGACTGTCAGCAGACTTTTTACTTTCCAACGCATGGGTTAATCGAACATAGATTTGATCCAGCTTCTTGATCCATGTATCAGCATCATAGCGGGGTTGTAGTTCATTAATAAAGAATGCAAAGTTAGTGATTTTCATGTCTTTCATGAATTGGGGATCATTTATAATTTCTTGTAACTCATTCCATGCAGCTATTTCTATTGCCGTTGTTTTCTTTTGATTTACAATATGTTTATTAAAGTAATGCAGCATGGGAGCCTGATAGTCTGGAGGAACTCCTTCAAAGAGATTAGAACTTTCAACATTCTCATTAATGAACTTTTTCCGCTTTTCAACATTGGACGCTTTGGCTTGAACGAGGTCGTAAAGGTAACGCAAGGAACCCCCTTGTTGCTGCTTCGCTTGTTGTAAAATAGATATCATATTGGTTAGCGCGCTAGCTTGGATCGAAAGGGTTTCAATCTGCCAGTCGAGTGCTTTATCAATCGATAACTCTCCAGAAAATAACTGGCTAATCTCTTCAATACCAAAATCCAAGTAGCGGAGCGTTGCAGTGAGCTCTAACCGCCACACATCCTCGGTTGAATAGAGTCGATGTCCTCCTTCTGTATAATTTGTGGGCTTCACTAACCCGATTTCATCATAGTATCGAATAGTTCTGACCTTAGAACCAATCATTTTAGCTACTTCTCCAATCGTAAAGGTCTCTACCTTATTCGGAGAATCAGTGGAGATGTGATGCTGCAGCTCTGTATCGACATTTGAATGCAAGAAAATTACCTCCAATGTTAATAATGACTATATATTTATAACTCATTTTATATTTAATAGGATATATATATCAATTTGATTATCATCACCTATTTTACAATAGAAATAAGGCCGCAGTGATTCGTTAAAACTCAGTAGGAGAGCGAATAACGTGTACTGGCTTTCTTAGACAAAATAACGGGAATAAGGGATTTCCCCGTCATGCGAATGGTTTATGGAAGAGCAAAAAGAGCACGTCTCAAACGCGCTCTTTTGTTTGTGTTTAGCTGGTTGTCATGGTGTTTCTTTATCATTCTTTAAGATGGCCATGTATTTAAATTATGCGTTCAGATCCGTAATTGCCGGCATATTAATTTCTTTTACACAGGCTGCATTCGACAGGCCGACAATGCACTTTACAATAGAAACCATATCTTGAAGAGGGATGCGTGTACCATTATATTCGGAAAGAGCGCGGTCAATGCCATCTTTATATGGAACTTCGGCTGCGAGTTCTCCCGGGTTGATACATGTAACCGCGATCCGATCGTTTCTTGTATGTTCTCTCAGGGCTTCTGTAACCCCACGAATGGCAAATTTGGAGGCTACAAAAGATACCTGTGTACTGTTCGCATTGCTCAGACCCGCAGTTGAGCCAATAAGAATGATTTTGCCTGCTGTTGATTTCCTGAGGTGGGGCAATAATGCCTGAATGCTTACAATAGCGGATGTTACATTCACATGAATCAGATTACTGATGTCGGCGGGGGTGTCCTTATCGAACGTATAGTGGTCCTCGAACCCCTCTTTTTCCCAAATGCCCACATTGTAAATGAGAACATCCAAAGTCTCGTTCTGAAGGGCATCGCAGATCTGTTCGGATGAATCAAGCGTAGACAGATCTGCCTGTATCCAAATGCGTTCTACGCCATCGTCGAGCTTCAAGTTATCAGGTTTCGTGCGGGACACAACCCAGACTTTATCGCCTTGTTCAGGAACCCCCCTGACAAATGCATCTCCTAATCCTTTGCTAGCACCAAATACAAGATAGTTTTTCAATTAAAGTGCTCCTTTTTCTCCAAAGTGTCGGCTAAAGATACCAGCTCAAAACGCAGGCTCTTTATTTTCCAATAATATAATGTCTTCTCCTTGTTGTTGCCTTAATGCTATATTCTCCCGCCCCCATGTACACATCACATCCACGATCTTGTTGGCGGTAACTCCATACTCCGTAAGGCTGTATTCGACTTTGGGCGGCATCTGTTGGTAAACATGTCTACTGACAAGGCCGTCTCTTTCAAGTTCGCGTAATTGCTGGATCAGGACCTTTTGCGAGATACCGTCTATACTGCGCTGTAACTCGCCTGTCCTTTTCACACCGGACATTAATAAACATATGATTAGCGCTTTCCATTTGCCGCCAATAATTTCGAGTGTTGCTTCGATTCCCAGGTTATATTGCTTCATGACATATCACCTCGTTCATGTTACATCGTGTTGATGTGGTATAACTATTCATTTTCTCATAATGTGGCTGATGAAGTCCATACACACTTTGAAGTAACCATCTTACTTTCGAGTGTGTATTTTCTTTTTTTTAGGCTTATATGATAATGGCCCTAGTCGAAAAAGGAGTCTGAAACTGAACCGAGAAAGGAATGTTAAACATGAAAACACTGGTCATTCTGGCGCATCCCAATATAGAGGTCTCAAGAGTAAATCAACGTTGGAAAGATGAGCTGCTGCAGCACTCCGATATTACAATTCATGAGATTGATAAAGCCTATCCTGATTGGAACATCGATGTTTCCAGAGAACAGAAGTTACTTGAAGCATATGATCATATTATTTTGCAGTTTCCGTTATATTGGTACAGCTATCCACCGTTATTGAAAAAGTGGTTAGATGATGTTTTTACTTACGGATGGGCGTATGGATCAACAGGTAACAAATTGCATGGTAAAAAGATGGGTTTGGCCATATCCATTGGCGACAAGAAGGAAAGTTACACGAAGGATGGTTCAGTTTCCTTTACTGTGGAAGAGGTGGTTACGCCTTTCAAGGCCAGCATAAATCATGTTGGAGCCGTAGCGTTACCGTATTTTGCAGTCTTTGGTGCCTCATTTCAAGCTACCGATGAAGAAATTAACCAAAGTGCACAAGATTATATCCGTTATATCCATAAGTATCAGAATGAGGTTAGGAATCTATCGATTTGAACAGATAAAAAGCGATGCAATCGTGTGCCATATTCATTAGATCTAAATAACTATGTAACTATGAAGGGGCTGTCCCAAGTCATGAGTATGACTTTTGGACGGCCCCTTTGACAAGAAAACACCAAACTACACGAGGCTGATTTGTTGTATAAAATACACATTTGAATTCCAGCACTTTCGGCTGCTTCCGTTAATAACTTCATATACTACTTCTTCCCGTAACCTTATAACCCTTATGAATAATGGTGAATTGACGCCTGTCTTTTGTCCACACCGTTGCTTTCATGCATGAATATTACTATTCATGTGAGCTTAAGAGACTAAGAGGTTCATAAAAAGGTGGGATGGGGAAGATGGCTATTTTATCAACTGGGCCGATCGAAAACAATCCGGTTTCTGGTGTTAGACCGACACAACAGGTAACGATTAGGTTGGTAAGTCGAACTGCTGTGGACCCTGTAACGGTATCCGTTCAGGGGTATGTGCTAAGCACAACAAGAACACTGTATGTGAGCGAAATGATCAGTATTGCATCAAACGAAGCAGTGACCAGAAATTATTTTGCAGACTTAGATGCTTTTGAGTTTGTTTTTGGAACCAGTACAGAAGGTGCTGAAGAAGTAGGAATCTCAGTATGGGGCAAACAAACGTCGGGACAATTGGTAGATGCTCACCGGGTAGTGGAGCACGAAAAAACAGTTAAAAACATCTAGCAGATAAAATTTACTCAAAAGAAAGGGGAGAGTAACGATGAGCTTTTTATCAACAGGGCCGATTGAAAACAATCCTGTTAGTGGTGTAAGACCGACTCAGTCAGTTACCGTGAGGATGGATAACCGCAGCGATGTGACAGCCTCAACTATACAGATGCAAGGGTATTACATGAGTGGTGGATTGAGGGTTCTGTATATCAGTGAATCTTTTGACATCGCACCAAATCAAGTCATAACCAACAACTACTTTGCCAATCTGGATGCCTTCGAGTTTACTTTTACAACAACAATGATGGTTGATGATCCTGTTCAAGTATCCGTATGGGGGAAGAGCAGCACAGGTTCTTTGGTAACAGCCCATCGATTGGTTTCCTCAGAATTGCTGAGTGAAATTCCGAGCGTCACTGGAGCCACAGGCGCAACAGGGGCTACGGGAGCGACAGGTACGGCAGGTACAACGGGAGCTACGGGAGCGACAGGTACACCAGGTGTAACCGGAGTAACGGGAGCGACAGGTACGCCAGGTGCAGCCGGAGTAACGGGAGCGACAGGTACGCCAGGTGCAGCCGGAGTAACAGGAGCAACAGGTACGGCAGGCACAACCGGAGCTACGGGAGCGACAGGTACGCCAGGTGCAGCCGGAGTAACAGGAGCGACAGGTACACCAGGCGTAACCGGAGTAACGGGAGCGACAGGTACACCAGGCGAAACGGGAGTAACGGGAGCGACAGGCACACCTGGTGCAACCGGAGTAACGGGAGCAACAGGCACACCTGGTGCAACCGGAGTAACGGGAGCGACAGGTACACCAGGCGAAACGGGAGCTACGGGAGCGACAGGTACACCAGGCGAAACGGGAGTAACGGGAGCGACAGGCACACCTGGTGCAACCGGAGTAACGGGAGCGACAGGTACGCCAGGTGTAACCGGAGTAACGGGAGCAACAGGCACACCAGGTGCAACCGGAGTAACGGGAGCGACAGGCACACCAGGTGCAACCGGAGTAACGGGAGCAACAGGTACCGCGGGTACAACTGGAGCTACGGGAGCAACAGGTACCGCGGGTACAACTGGAGCTACGGGAGCAACAGGGGCAGCAGGTTCTGGAGCAATCATCCCTTACGCATCAGGCCTGCCTGTTGCATTGACTACGGTATTAGGCGGACTTTTGAATACCTCCAGTTTAGTTGGATTTGGCAACAATGCTACAGGAATAAGTGTTAACGGAGGGATTATTGATCTCACAGGCGCTGCAGGCACCTTGCTTAACTTTGCTTTCTCGGCATCGCGTCCAGGAACGATTACTTCACTGGCCGCTTATTTCAGTACAACAGCTGGGCTTAGCTTGGTTGGATCTACAGTAACCATAACTGCACAATTATACCATTCGACTACACCTAATAACTCCTTTACCGCTGTACCGGGTGCAGTGGTAACCTTGGCTCCACCACTGACCGGCATTTTGTCATTGGGCACAATATCCAGCGGATTGACCACAGGACTGAGTATTCCAGTAGCTGCCGGTGATCGTCTGCTTATGGTGTTCTCAGCATCAGTAACGGCCGGAATTGATGTGGCTTCAACCATAGCCGGATATGCAAGCGGCAGTCTTACCATCACTTAATATCGCTTTATACTTTATATCCAGTCAAGGAACAGGGACCCCTTGCCGATTATGGCAGAGAGGTCCCTGTTTCTATGTGTGAGCATAACAGTAGAGCAGTAGCACTTTTACTTAAGTTAGCCCTCTTCAACAGCAACCGGATTCTCCCTATAACTATTCAAGTCGCTCCAGCTCCGCTCATATGTTATAACATCTGATTATCATAATGCCTATGTTACAATAGGTTGAAAAAGGAGGAGTCATTATTGATTAAACAAAAAATTGTGATTATTGGCGCAGGTCTTGTTGGGGCGTCCATGGCCTATCATCTAGCCAAAAGAAATCAAGATGTAACCGTTATTGAACGACATCCTGCAGCGGCGCGCGAAGTCACGGATAAATCTTTTGCCTGGATACATACGACTCATAGGGTGGCTCCCGATTACTGGCATTTATATGATGCGGCTTTGGAAGAATATCATGTACTTCAGCAAGAATTATCCGAACTGGAAATTCATTGGCGCGGAGCGTTGACTTGGGACACTCCGCCGCTAAGAGAGCAACTCCACTTTCAAAAATTAAACCGGGAGCAGCTTGAGGCATTGGAGCCGAATCTGCTGGACTATCCGGATGAAGCGATGTATGTCCGCGAAGAAGGTGCGGTAGACCCCATAGGGATAACGGAGCTGTTGTTGAACAAAGCACGGGAGTATGGAGCAAAGATTCAGTTCGATACCAACGTTACACAGCTTCAGCATGAAGATTCACGCCTGGTCGGCGTGCATACGTCCAACGGTTTTCTGGAGTCGGATGTCGTAGTATTGGCTGCAGGTACAGGCGTCCCCGAACTTTGCAACCCGTTAGGTTGCCCAGTGCCAGTAACGTCGTCGCCTTCCATTCTGATTCGGATGAAAACTGCGAATAAACTGATCCATACATTAATCTCCAATGCGCAATTTGAAGCGCGTCAACTGACAGATTATACGCTGCTGGCTGCGGAAGATTATATCGACGAGTCGGAAGAAAACGGACCAGAGGCAGTTGGTAAGAGGGCGTTCGACACGTTGCGTCGCAGTCTGAAAGATGGGAATCAACTGGAACTGGAAAGCATAAAGGTCGGGTTGAGACCAATGCCTGAAGACGGCTATCCGATTGTGGGTTTCCAAGATCACGTAAAGGGACTTTATCTAACCGTGATGCATTCTGCAATTACACTGGCGCCGCTGATTGCACGTCTGGCTGCAAGTGAAATCATCGATCGGGAATCAAGAATTGAATTAGAACCTTGTCGACTCTCCCGATTTTAGGACCATACGAAAAATAAAAGAGTACATCGCCACATGACAGATGTACTCTATATTACATAGTGCATAGCTGCTTATTTCTTTTATTCTTCCCCCGTCGCCACCGGATTTTCGACATAACTAATCACTTGATTCGGAAAGGAGACATCTTTCTATGAAGTATTACTTTCTGGAATCTCAATACCCACGTAGAGGGTTTATTAGTGGCGGAACGACCTTCACTCCCAAATTAGGTATGAATTATTTGGCGATAGAGAATCCGCTGCCAGAGGGGACAACGGCAGAAGTTGAGTTACTGTCTACGGTGCGCAATCTGAAAGTAGATTATTTTGAGACGATCACAGGAACAAGGCATGTATCAGATCGTTTTAAAACGTTGTTGGAGGAAACTAAAACAAACACACAGTTTATTCCGACAACTGTGTGTTACCACGACGGTCGTTCGGTTGAAAAAACCTATTGGACTGCACATCACCTTGATCGTTTGGATGTTTTCGATTATGAAAATTCGGAATATGGGCGCAAAGCGGTCATTGCTGCATCTGTACAACAGCCTCCACGTAAAATAGTCAAAGTTGTATCTCGAGTCGGCCTTCATGAAGAGCAAATTGGCGAGCATGAATTTTTTATGCTGGACTATATAAATATCTTCAAACCCATTATTTCAAAAGATTTTTACGAAGTATGCCGAAAACATAAGCTGAATCTGAACGTTACAGGAGTCGGAAATATAAGCATCTAAAATTCTACATGGATATAATAAAAGAACAAAAAAGCCCGCGTTTGACGTGGGCTCTTAGTCTTTATTCTTCCCCGGTAGCCACCGAATTCCCCTCATAACTGATCCAATCGCTCCAGCTTCCTGAATACAACTTCACATTCGTGTATCCCGCTTCTTCCAACGCAATTACATTCGGGCAAGCAGAGACACCGGAGCCACAATACACGATAATCGCGCCATCCTTGTCCAGCTTGCTGAAACGCTCTTCTAACACCCCAGTATCTGTCCAACGTCCATCCCAATCCAACACATCTTTCCAAAAATAATTCACCGCACCCGGAATATGTCCGGCCTTGGCATCAATGGGTTCCTCTAGACCCGCATAGCGGCGAGCATCACGGGAGTCGATTAGTACAGCTGAGCCGTCAGCAGATGCTTGCTGCACATCCTCAACACTCGCCAATAGCTCTGGCTGCACGTTCACCTCAAACGAAGCCGGAATCTGAACCGGCACATCCTTAGTCACCGGGAACTTGGCATTCTGCCAGGCGGAGAACCCTTCGTCCATGACATACACCTGATCATGTCCCAGATAACGAAGTAACCACCACAACCGCGATGCGTTCATACCACCTTGGTCATCGTAGGCAATAATGCGTGTATTCGAGCCGATGCCAGCTTTGGAGAGACGACTTGCAAGTTCAGCCGGATCTGGTAGCGGGTGACGTCCTCCATGGGTAGATACAGGAGAGGAAAGATCCTTTTCCAGATCGAGATAGACAGCACCTGGAATATGTCCAGCCTCGTAAGCTTGTCTTCCGGCATCTGGTTGACCGAGCAAGAATCGGCAATCGGCAATGACGACATCTGGTTCATACATTCTGGCGAGCAGCCAGCGCATGGATACAATATTTTTCATGAAAACACACCGCCTTATATGTAGTGGGATGGATTCAACCGGAATCTGCGTGGTGCAGGTTCCAGTTGTTTTTACAAATATCCGAATACAAACGCAAGTTACACCGCTGTAGGTTCGACTGGTCCTTTTCCAGCTAGCGGAGCATCTGAGGGAATGGGCTGTGGTTTGGTTTTGCCATACCGAATGAAGATCCATACCCCGAAAATAATGACAACTCCGGCAGACATCTGAAGCCCGTTGAGGGATTCACCGAGTAGCATCCAGGCCAGCAGAGAGGAAAATACAGGTTCCCCCAGTACCCCCATCGATACTGTCGTGGCATTCATATATTGAAGCAGCCAGTTGAAGAGATAATGTCCAAAGATCGTTGGTACGATTGCGAGCAACAGGAAAATTCCCCACTCGGAAGCCGCATAACCGCCAAACGGGTGACCATTAACCAGATTATATACCGCAAGTGTAAAGGCAGCTACGAAAAATACCCAGAAGTTATAGGAGAAGGCACTTAGTCCGGCACGCAAAAACTGTCCAAGCAGCATGTGTACCGCCACAGCGATCGTTCCGAGCAAAGAAAGAATATCCCCTCGCAGCGCTGTGCCTGCCAACTGGAAATCTCCAGCTCCAATAGCGATCGATCCGAGCAGGGCAACGCCCATACCGATGATCATCATGCGGTTAATTTTGGCTTTGAACAGCCAGACGGAACCGGCGAGAATCAATATCGGCTCCAAAGCGAGAATGACCGTTGAACTGGCTACACTCGTGAGCCGAAGCGATCCCATCCAGAGCAGAAAGTGCAGTGCCAGCATCACGCCGGATGCGAGCAGTAAAGCCCACTGTCTGAAGTTTAAACGCATCATCTCGTGCCGGTATTTCCACACAAAAGGCAGCATTAGCAGATTTGTGAGGAACAGTCGGTACATCGCAATGACGGCGACGTCGGCTGTGGACCAGCGCACAAAGATGGAAGAAAACGAAATGGCAATAATGCCGACAAAGAATAGCAGATAGATCGATCTGCCGGCACGGTTCAAGCTAGTCATGGATGTAGCTCCTTCTTGAAGTCAAATGGCGTAAATCAATTTATTATACAGGAGAATGCATCCGCAGGAAAAGCATAAGAGAAGAAATAGATAAGTAGATTGTAACCGGCCTTGTAACTATTCTGTCATTCTCACGGACTATTTTTCTATTAATCTTCTATATAGAGACATGAAACGATATAATGTACCAATAATCGGGAAAAAATGAAAGTAAGGAAGTGGCCTGGAAGTGAGAGTTCAACAACAGAGAGCGGGAGAGAGTGGCGGCATTCCGCATAGAACAAGCCGAACCAAGACGCATGGAAGAAGAAAAATCCGATATGGGAGACTGAGTGCTGCGCTGGCGCTTCTGGCACTGCTCATTATCGGTTTAACATATGCATTCATTGGCATGACGCACTGGATCAAGGATTATGTAGCACCTCCGCCAGTAGCTGCAATTGAACAGCCAACGAAGCTTGGCATGATTGAAATGACACCGGAGTCCAAAGAGGAGCCTGCGCGGTTCCAGGGTCAGGTGCGCAAGCTGGCATACATAACGTTTGATGATGGACCAAGTGTATATACTGATCAACTGTTGGATATTTTGAAGCAGCATGAGGCAAAGGCAACCTTTTTCATGATTGGACGTCAGTTGAATCAACACAAGGAAGCAGTGGAGCGGCTTGTCAAAGAGGGCAGTTATCCGGGGCTTCACAGCATGACACATAACTATAACAAATTGTATAAGAGTGGCAGCTCCTCTAACTTTGTGAAGGAGTTCAAAAAGGAGCAGAAGATGGTCAAGGATCTGATCGGTTTTACGCCGCATCTGATTCGTGCTCCATATGGCAGTAGCCCACAGATCGGAGAAGAATTCAGGGGCGACATTGCTGCGGCCGGATTCAAAATGTGGGATTGGACCACTGACTCCCTCGACTGGAATCTTCCCGGTCAGCCGGACAAAATCGTGGAACGGGTTAGCAGCAGTGTACATCGGGATAAGGAAGTGATTCTGATGCATGAGCGTGAGCAAACGGTACAGGCACTGCCACGCATTTTGAAGCTGCTTGAAGATCGGGGTTATGAGTTTGAGGTTTACGATCCGAATGCACATTGGGTATCCAATTTTAGCGCAGACACCCGCCTGTAAGAATAACAACATAGCAGTTGCAAGAGAGGAGGCACCCCGAGGTGCTTAGAAGAAAAAAGATAGCTCTGGCCGGGGTCAGCATATTGCTGGCTCTGCTTGTCAGTGCTTGCGGTCAACCACAGGAACCTGCGGCTAATCAAGTCAATCAATTAATTCTTACCGATCAGGAGATGAACCAAAGCCTGAAGGAGCTTGTACGCCATGAGCGGGAAGACATGGAATTATACGGATCGATACTGAGTAAAGGAAAGAACAAAAACAGTAATCTGGAGGCCTTGCTCGATCAGGCAGACGGACATATTGCCGAGCGAAGAACACTGCTGGAACAAGCTGAAGCGGTGATGAGCCGGACTAAAGAACAGATGGAAGAGCTGCGAACTTCGTTGGATCAGTTATCCTTTGAAAAGGAAGAGAACCTGGCTCAAGCCCACACGGTATTGGATCAGTATGAGCAAAGAGCTGCGTCATTTGAAGCGTTTGTTGCCTCCTACAGGCAGAGCCTTGATGCAGACGAGCAATTATATGCATTGATGAGAGGCAGTGTGGAGCCCAACTTGGTTAAAATCAAACGTGCGATTCGGGAACGGAACAGCCAATATGCCAAAGTTGCCGAGTTAAGACAGCAGTTTAACAAGCAGACAAAAGCTTTTAACGGAGCCAATGCGAAACTTGTGCAAATGGAGCAAGCCGGCTGAGTATTCATGGTGTCAAAGAAGCATTGAACACTTTCTATGATTGAGTGACGGGTCAGCCGTGTAAATAATACTAAGCTGTCAAGTTAACAAGTCAGGCAACATGGACAAACATCATTGCGTATAAGCTAACGGAGGTGTTCATATGCGAAATACTATGAATATTAGTGCATCATTACTTGTTTTGGTTATGGGATTCTCGCTGGTGGCCTGCGGCAATAGTAGTCCTACTGCTCAGCCACCCGCGAATAATACAGAAGAACAGACACCGACACCAGGGAAGCAGCCAGAGGAAAGTACTGTGATTGAAGCTGAAGGCATTTTGACCGGATGGGCAGACCCGCACACGGTTGAAATTCGTGTGAAAGAGGAACCGATGTCTTTCCAGGTGGGCGAAGATCTGCAGAAATCTCTGGATGACATCGACGACGAAGATTCCGTTCAATTCAAATATGTAGAGAAAGCCATTGAAGGCGATACAACGACCAAACAGCTGGTGCTTACGGAAATTGCCAAGGTCGAGTCCGATGATGGTAACGGTACGAATGCAGGCGGTAATGTTACATCTGATCGTGCCAAAACATCCGAGTTGGAAGTGACCGTGGAAGGCATGACCGAAAAGCGCGCAGTTACACTGGCTCAAGGCAAAGGATACTCATTATATGTGTTTGAACCGATGGTTTACGATGCGGATGATCAAGAATTGACCATGAAGATTGATCCGGATTACGAGGTCGAGATTGAAAAACTGTCTTCGGATTATAACTTGAATGAACTGAAGGTAGATGCAAAGAAAGAATTGTCAGAAACCGGAACGGTCAAACAATTAAGCGAGGAAGAGCTTAGCAATGGCCCGATGAAAGAGGCAAAATTGTTCATGATGTCTCAAAACAATAAGAAAACGGAGTATTTCATCATAAAAGAGCTGGATGGCAATGGATTCGCTTTCCATATCCATGCACCGGTTGGCGAACCTTCCGAGGGCTTCCTGCCTATGGTTTATGCCTCCATCAATTCCATCATGAACGAGTAAGCGTGCTTCAATAAAAAATATGTATGCCGTAAGTTTGAAAAAGCCGGAAGGAACGATGCGATAAGCATAGGTTCCTCCCGGCTTTTTTGGCCGTATGTCTATTCAGTTTGCGCGATCAACCTACTGACCTATGGTTAATCAGGTTAAGATGGTTGATTCCTGTCGCCCTTTGAGCTCTTCATAACGGGCGATAGCATGCTGATGAACGGGATGTTCGTCGGGAATTCCCATGCGTTCACGAATGAAGGCAGAGACGCCATCTTCGCGAATCAGGTGTTGGAGCTTCATGGCTTCCTCGTCGTGTTCATGATTGAACAGCATCGCGGCTGCCATAGCTGAAGTTAAATGAGGAATTTCAATTCCGAATTCGCTGGCCTGCATCGCTGGGCGAACAAGCCGGTCGTAAGGCGATAACTTGCGAAGGGGTGAGCGTCCGACCCGGGTTACCTGATCCGTCAGGTTCGGGTTGGCAAAACGTTCGAGAATCGTATCGATATATCTGTTGTGTTTCTGAGGATTAAAACCGTGCTTGGCGATGAGCAGGGCTCCGGTTTCTTCCATCACTTTGCGTACCTTGGCACGAATCGGTGCATGGCTCATTACTTGCCGGATCGTCTTGAATCCTTCAAGATATCCGAAGTATGCGGCGACGCAGTGACCGGTATTTACCGTAAACATTTTGCGCTCAATATAAGGTTCAAGAGAGTCCACGTAGTGCACGCCTTCAATTTTCTTAAATCCTTCCAGCAGTGCAGGGCGATGAACCACCCATTCATAGAAAGGCTCAACGGTAACTTGTAGCGGGTCTTTATGATCTTGAGCGGGGACGATGCGGTCAACCGCTGCATTGGGGAATGAGACATAACGTTCTGCTTTTTCCCGGGTCTCCACATCCAGAAACGGATATACCCGTTTTTTAAGCCGAGTGCTGCCTCCGATGGCATTTTCGCAAGCGATAATGTGAAGTGGCGCAGAATTATTATTTTTCATACGGAGATAGATGCCTTTGGCAATAGGTTCAGCGATATCTTCCAGTGCTGATACACCGACGGCTGTTGTGATCAGATCTGCTGAAGCAATCACTTCAGCAACGCGATCCTGTTCGTCGACATTAATGGCGGTTACGTTATTCACAATGGTTGTATCCTGATCCGCATTTGCGAGGGTAATGGGATATTCCTGCCTCTTTTGAAGCATGGCGATTTTCTTCGGGTTACGTGCGACAAAGCAGACTTCATAATCGGAAGCGGACAACATATGACCGATAAATCCGCGGCCAATATTGCCCGCACCAAAATGTACAGCTTTCATGTGTGAACTCCCCCTTTAAAGTTTGAGTTGCGAAATTCGTTCAGTCCCTAGACTGTAGTGACGAGTGGTTTCGAAATCAAATCGTTAAATTCGAGGTCGGTCAGGCATGACAGCCGTTGGTGAGGCATATCGAAATCAAGTGTCCCGGTAATGGTATTCGAGATGACTACACAGTGAATACCAGCCGCAACAGCTGAACGCGCGCCGTTAGGTGAATCCTCAATCGCTACGGCTTCGTCTGCAGTTACTCCAAGGGCTTCAAGTGCTTGATTGTACAATGCAGGATCAGGCTTCACATGGGCAACGTCATCTGCAGTGCGAATGACTTCAAAGTAATCTTTCAGCTTGAGCTGTTCCAGATGCTGTTCAACCCAGTCTCGTTTGGAGCTTGAAGCGACAGCCAGTTTCAATCCAGCTTTGCGTGCAGCTTCAAGGTAGTTTTGGATACCGGGCCGTACCTGTTCCTTGTTCATTAAGGCTGCATGATGCAGCTGAACGGATTCCCTGAACGCTTCCCGATCGATCGGAAGATTCAAATCTGTGATGAGGTACTCATAAGGATTAAATGTTTTCAGACTGGTACCGATGCATTGCGAGTACATCTCCAGGGTTAAGTCTACGCCGTGTTCCTTGTAGGCATCACGAAAAGCAACATACCATGCTGTCTCCGTATCAATAATCGTTCCATCGAAATCAAAAACCAGTGCCTTAATCATAAATTTGTTCCTCCTGTTTCAGAATTAGTTTTGGGATAAAGCTAAATGAATCTTTTTGCCAATACACACTGTAATCTTTTTAACTTGCGGTACATTAGTTGACGTGAAAACTGAGTTATAAATATTAATTTGGGAAAAAACAGGTGTAAAGGTTAATAAAACCGTAACATAGGACAAACGGAAGGGTCAAGTGCGTTATGATTGTTTACATGGAAAATTTGCACATGGATGATTTGTTTTCAGAAAATGATAAAAGTGGAAAAACGTTATGCCCTTTGCATGTAAGCGGTGTACTGGAAAACCTGTATTTTCAGTTTATACGTAGCAAACTTTTTTTAAGAAATTTGGATGATTCAACCGTTCAACAGCTTTCGACACTTTTATAATAGAAGAAAGGCAACTCAGCATAGGGTTAAAATAAATTTGCAAATCGAACTAACCTATTAAAATTCTTTACGCCATATCAAGCCATGTGGGAGAATGGAAGAAGTTATTTGACTCATAAATCGCGGAGGAGGGATCGACGATGCTGCATAAGGATCGTTTCCAAGGTTGTTTCATTGGGCTTGCCGCGGGAGATGCACTGGGAACTACAGTGGAATTCAGCAGTCCCGGCACATTTGAGCCTGTTACCGATATTGTGGGAGGCGGGGTATTCAATTTGGCGCCTGGACAGTGGACGGATGATACGTCGATGGCCCTGTGTCTGGCAGAAAGCTTGGTGAGAAAAGAGAACTTTGATCCCGGGGACCAGATGCGCAGATATACGAATTGGTATCAGGTAGGTTATATGAGCAGCACGGGAACCTGCTTTGATATAGGCGGGGCTACTCGGAGTGCCCTTGAACGGTTTGCAGCAACCGGTGAAGCGTATAGTGGTTCAACCAACCCGATGACTGCTGGGAATGGATCAATTATGCGGCTGGCACCTGTAGCCATGGCATATGCCAACCAGCCGGATCAGGCAGTGCGGTATGCCGGGTTGAGTTCCAGAACGACTCATGCTGCTGTTGAAAGTGTGGAAGCATGTGAAGTGCTGGCGGCAATATTGGTTGCAGGACTGCGCGGAGCGGACAAGGAAGTTATGTTACGGCCTGAAACCTGTCGTCAGTGGAGGGAAGAGAAATTTTTTTCACCAGCGATTGAAGAAATTGTCCAGGGATCATACCGGGATAAAGCACCGCCTGATATTCAGGGAAGCGGCTATGTTGTTCGTTCACTTGAAGCAGCGTTATGGGCATTCCATCAATCATCGACCTTTGAAGAAGGTGCGCTACTGGCAGTGAATCTGGGTGATGATGCTGACACGACGGGAGCGGTATATGGGCAAATTGCCGGGGCGTATTATGGATTAAGCGGCATTCCGATACACTGGCGAGAGAAGCTGGCCATGCGGGATACGCTGAGTGAATTGTCAGAGGCATTGTGGTCAAAGGCCGAAGCTAGATAGAAGAGACAGGAGAAGAGAACATCATATGCGTAAGACAGGGTCATCTCAAACGGAATCGCAAGTTACGAAATCTGCTAAACGAGGGGCGTTTCCTTTATCCCTTTTATGTCTGACGGTAGGGGCTTTTGCCATTGGCATGACAGAGTTTATTATTATGGGCCTTCTGCCTAATGTAGCGACGGATTTGAATGTGAGTATCCCCCAAGCAGGGCAGTTAATTACGGGTTACGCGCTTGGTGTGGCGGTGGGTGCGCCTGTACTAACCGTGTTCACACACAAGATACCGCAGAAAAAACTGCTGGTACTGTTAATGTGTATTTTTATCATTGGTAATGCATTGTCTGTTATTGCACCAACATACGGACTGCTCATCTCGGCACGTATTCTAACGGCATTTGCCCACGGTACGTTTCTAGGTGTAGGCTCGCTGATGGCGACACGGTTGGTTGCACCGGAGAGAAGGGCAGGGGCAGTATCCGTAGTCCTGGCAGGATTAACGATTGCCAACATTATCGGTGTGCCGTTCGGTACCTTCATTGGGCAGCAGCTAGGATGGCGGTCATCGTTCGGAGCCATTACCATTCTGGGCATCATCTCATTGATTGGTATCATTCGTTTCATTCCGGTGATTCAGCAGGGACCACCAGCAAACCTGGGTCAGCAATTCCGGAATCTGGTTCGCCCCCAAGTGTTATTAATATTGCTGATTGGTGCGCTGGGCTGTGGAAGTCTGTTCGCCGTGTTCACCTATATTACGCCAATGCTTGTGGATATTAGTGGTTTTGCCGAGCAGAGCGTGACCTGGATTCTGGTGCTGTTCGGTGTCGGCGTTACATTGGGTAATATGCTTGGCGGTCGTCTGGCAGACTGGAAGCTGATGCCTTCCCTAATGGTTAACTTCGGTATACTGGCAGTTCTGTTGGCGGCCTTAACGTTGACGCTGGACAATCCGTATCTTGCGGTAATCACCATCTTCTGCTGGGGCGTTGCGGCTTTTGGTATTATGCCAGGGTTGCAAATTCGAATTATGAATATGACTCGCGAAGCACCGCTGCTGGCGACCACGTCGAGTCACTCAGCCTTTAATCTGGGCAACGCAGGTGGTGCCTATTTGGGCGGGTTTGCAATTACGCATACGGGGCTCATCTCGGTACCGTTGTATGCAGCAGTTATTGCAGCACTTGGCCTTGTGGGATTATTCGTTAGCGTGACAATGGAACGCAAAAATAGGGTGCCGAAAATCGCCGATGCTGTAGAGCCGGCACCAGTGAATTAGATATAGACAGGTAGATGCAGCCTTCACTCCGCATTAACGTGTGGGATGGAGGCTGTTCTATGGAAGGATTACAGTTTCAACTAGAAAAAGACAAACCAGCCAAGTTAAAGTATTATTGGTATATCATAATAATTAGAAAGGATGGATTTCAATTTGAATAAATCATTTGCTATGTTAATAAGCTTCTTATTGGTGTTTCTATTTATAATCCCAATAAGTGATGCGAATGCCGCCGGGTCGAGCACAGTAACGACAAAAATCTACTCGTATAAAGGGCAAAAGTATGTTCAAATTATTGGCGGCGAACAAAAGGTCAGGGATAAAATAAATAAAACACTCAAAATCCATGCCGTAAATGCCGCTATACAGAATACATATCTAAAAAAACAGCAAGATTACTTTTACTGGAATACCACTGCACAGACTAAATACAATCAAAATAACCTACTATCTATTGTATATACAGATTTTAATTTCAGAGGCGGCGCGCACGGGTATGAAGAAGTAACGACTTATAATTACGATCTAACAACAGGAAAGCGACTTTACTTGAACCAAGTGCTTCAAACCAATAAACAAGCTGTTAATCTAGCTGAGGGTATTGAATCAGGCCTAAAGAGTAATGAGAATGTTTTCCCGGACAGTTTTTATAACTTTCCCTTGTCTAATACATCTAGCTATTACTACCAAAACACAGGAATTGTCATGGTATTTAACCCATACGAAGTTGGACCTTATGCGGCGGGATTTATAGAGGTGAAAGTTCCGTTCTCCAAAATTCAGTCTGAACTGAGCAGGCCATTTTTTGATTTAAATAAAAACTCCATTCAGGAGTTGAAGAGTGGGAGAGTACCAGGGTTTGAAAATATAAGTTTTGGACAAACGAAAGCAGACGTATCGAAAGCGCTGAAAAGTTCAGATCGTGAGCCCTATTATGAACCGGAAATGGGAGGACTTTTCTGGATATTTGAGGGTGTAGAGTATGCTTCCTTTAATTTTGGGGAGGGAGACACAGACCGTCTTGTCCATATTTATTTGAGTTGGAAAACCCTCCCTATGAAAACTTTCAGTGACATTGAGAAGATATTGGGAAAAGGCCAAAAGGGTGAGAACCCTGATATTCAAGGAGAATATTTACTCTCCTATCGTTTTGGGGACACTCGGGTCCATTTCGCCTCCAGTTCAACTGAGGGACTTATTCACGGCATTATAATCTCACATTACTAAGAAATGATGCTGACTTTGTAATTTCCTAGTGTCAGGGCGGAACCATTGACCATAGAAAGTCGCTAATCTAGCGGCTTTTTTACTTTCGTTGTAGGAGTTGCTAATTATTATTTCCTGTTTCCACTCGGACCTGAAAGGATCGTTATTGTGAGAAAAATAATTAATTATATTCTGATCTTGCTGATCATTTGGGTAGCGCTACTGTATCCTATTCGTTCTGCGTGGTTTGAAGGTGTAAATCAGATTCCTGAAGATCTTCATGGTGTTTATTTACTTTTCTTGTTCTTTGGCTATCTTATTTGTTCATCTGGTATGGGGCTTATGCTTTACAAGGTGTGTTTTAAACGAAAGGAATAGTAATTACAGTAGTTAAAATCATTCATTTTCCAAGGAGAAGGTGACAACTTGTACTACTACAAAGGTGCGTTCAGAGAAACGGACAATTTTATTTATTTCAAAAGCGATGTTCAATTAGCCGAGAATGATGTCGTGATATTTGGTGAGAAGAAGTATTTTATCGATAGTGTCGAGAAAGAATTCCTCATCCTACAAAAGGTGGGCTCCATCGTTTCAGTGAGTGTATAAATCTTCGTGAGCTGTGAACAAGACATATCAAAGCTTGAATAACAAATAACCTCCGCTATCCACACAATGTGCGGTGCGGAGGCATTTATCATTACATTATCCTGGAATTAATAAATTTCCAGCTCGTTAATCCGTACATACCCAGCCTGATGCGACGGTCCTTTGCGGCACACGACCCGAATTTTGGAAGTGTTGACGGGACTAAAGCTGTGTGTTCGATACGTATCTTTATTACTGGTAACCTTGACAAGGGAAACCCAGGTTGAGCCGTTCCAGTATTCGAGATCATAGTCAGCCAATACGTAGCCTTGTGTCGTGTACAAGTCAATTTTGCTTACTTGTTTGCTTTGACCAAGGTCAAGCGCAACGCTTTGAGGTAAAGGAGTATTCGCACCATTGGCCCAACTGGATGCACCGCCAAGTGCTGTGCTCCGGTCACCGTCATTTATTTTGGATAGGGAATATCCACTGAAGGTTGAGTCTGCTGTGATGGATGCGGTGCGGGCCAAATTCGGATTGCCATAAATTTCGAGTTCGTTAATTCTTACATATCCTGGCTGGTGGCTTGGTCCTTTGCGTGCGACGACACGGACTTTAGTTGTATTAACTGCTGTAAACGTGTGTGAGCGCATCAAATCCTGGTTGCCTGTTACTTGAACCAGATTCACCCAGGTTACGCCGTTCCAGTATTGTAGATCATAATCGGCAATCGGGTAGCCTTGGGAGGTATATAAATCAATCCGGTTAATGGAATTGGCTGTACGCATATCTACTACAACATATTGGGGCAATGGGGAATTTCGATCATTCGCCCAGCTATAATTTTCACCGAGTGTCGTGTTCCTGTCACCGTCGTTGATCTTTGCTGCCGAGTACCCCGAGAAGGTTGAATCAACGGTTATGGTCGCATTTCGCGCCAGATTTGTTCCTGTGCCGGGATTGGTCGATGGGTTTTTCTCCAGTTTCACCAGATTCCAGCGCAGTTCAAAGAGCTTGAACGATTTATTGAATACAGCACCCTCTCCCTTGATAAGCGCATCAATAGTAAGGGACATAGCGCTTGGCACATCCGTACTGCTTGTCCATTTTCCCGTCCCCTCAATGCCAGCGAAGACACTGACTTCCAGAATTTTTTTGCCGACAATGGTTAATCCAACCTCTGCTTTGGCACCTGCCCAGGCTGTAATCTGTCCTTCAATTTTATGGGTAACGGTCAGATACTTGTCCACACTGCTGTAGGGTTGAATTTTGATAGGGATGAAGACACGGGTTTTTCCCTTGACTCCCGCAGTTACGGTGTATCCCTGATCTACCTGGAATTCAAACGTGACGCTGCCGTCAACGCCGATTACCAGGAATACACCGACGGATACAGCGCCCAAACTGCCGGCACTAATGTTGAATCCAAAAATCGGAACTTTGACTTCCTTTTTAAATTTTGCATCGCCCTTGATGTAGATGTTGGCCTTCTCGCCAGCTGTAAATTTCAGATCATAATTGCCCCAGAATCCATATTTTCCAGTTACCTTTGGTGTAATCAGTGTAAGTTTGCCGCCTGCTTCCACATAGACTTTGTTGCCATTCGAATTTTGCTGATTCACGAGAACTTTCTTGAAATCACAGACGAATTCATTACCCGATTTGCGGCAATTGGCAAAATCATCTGTTCCGGCCGTCCGAATGATTTCGTCCAACTGCATGACAGCATCATCATTGGATGGCGCTTCCTGATTCATTTCCTGTTGGCTGCTCTGTTCTAGGGATGAAGAAGCATCGAATTGCAGAAGATCCTGAGCATCCAGTACCATGTCAGGGTCAGGCATTACGATATTCTGCTCTTCTAGAGATACTTCCTGCTCAGGAATATCGTAATAGTCGAAAACCTCCTCTACACCAGGTGTAGTGTAATCGACGAGAGTTCCGCCCGAATTGCTGGTCAGATTGGTTACTTTGATCGCACGAGCAGAGGATTGATCCAGGAAAATCTGCCCCGACACCAGACTGTTACCCAACTGGGCAGCTTCTTGTGAGGTCAGAACAAAACTGCCCTGTTCTTCAGCGGTTTCAAATACCGGGTTTACGACAGGAAGTTTTTGAGAGATGGAGGGAGGCATAGGAAGTGTGGGTTTTAACTGATAGTCAACTTGTTCGAATTGACCGGAGGACTGTACCGGATTGCTCACAGCCAATCCATCTTCAGTTACGTTAAAGGAAATGCGGAAATAGCCTTCGGTAACCGGAGAATTATAGTTGCTGCTACCTGCCCAGATCCAGCGAGCGCTTGTTTCCTCTGGCATACCGGTAATCTGGTTCCATGGGGATGTCCCGTATCTTCCGAAATCGGTGGCACGAGACCAGGAAGAGTCATCAAAATTCGACTGCTCCCAGCCCCCCGCATAACGTTCAGATACTTTCCAGTTGAAATCCGTTACGATATTTTCATCCATATAGCTAAGGTCAGCGAGCAGTCCCGCATAACTGCCCAAATCCTTGGCTTGTATTGCAATGACGTTTTTACCTGTTTGAATCTGAAGAGGGAAAGTATAAGCTCTGCTCCAATCGTTCCCTGTACCAATCACTTTGCCGTTAAGATACAATGTAAATTCATTGTCTGCCGTTAAAGTGATTGAACCTTCGTTGTTAGATGCACCATATACTTGCCCAGGCCATAGCCCTGCCAGCAACGGTAGTAGAAGAGATAGTACGAGAAAAGAAGCCCATGCCTTTTTAATCGAAGAGTATACCTTGTGCATAATCATTTTCCTCCCAGAAAATAAATGAATTGCAAAACAAATCGACTGAATGGGTATAAGCGTGTTTCTTAGAGTATGTCAAAAAGCATCTAGTCCTCCTTTCGAAATCTATAATAAGGTAAAATATTCAATTAAACAACAAAAATTTACATTTTATGCGAGAGGGATTTGGGAGAGTTTTTAACAGAAAATAAGTACAATTATGATAAGGATAGTTTGACTATTCTTGCTATCTCGGCGGTGTATTAATGAGTATAGGCATTTGGTTGCAAATGGTGGATATATTGACGGTCTGTGGCGTGCGGTAATTATGACTGAGGCTACGATTACACAAATCCGTGCAGAAAGTGATGGGAAAAAACCATACTACCCGTCCTATTTTTAATCATCGTACTGGCGGCATCTGCAAAGAATATATTCTAATTCTAAATTAATTTTGAACGAAGTTCCTCCGTTATTCACTTGTGGATAAGCTTCTACCTAACGCTGATACACCGCAACAAAAAAAGCAACTCATCCGCAGACAAGTCGCTTCCTATACTCTATTGTGATCAGTACTACCTGTAGCTTGTGCTCTCACTGCTTCGATTTATAAAACTCGTGATACAGTTTCATTAACGCCCGCTTTTCAATCCGTGATACATAGGAGCGTGAGATGCCAAGTTCCTTCGCTATTTCGCGTTGGGTGCGCTCTTCCCCGCCTGCCTCCAAGCCGAATCGGCCAATAACAACTTCCTTCTCCCGATCATCTAAGATGTCGAGATTGCGGTAAATCTTACTTTTTTCAATCTTGAGTTGCACCTTATCTACAACGTCGTCGGCTTCTGTTCCGAGAATATCGATTAATGTAATTTCATTGCCTTCTTTGTCCGTTCCTATAGGATCGTGAAGGGATACGTCTTTACGTGTTTTCTTCAGAGAGCGAAGATGCATAAGTATTTCATTTTCAATACAGCGAGCAGCAAACGTAGCTAGTTTAGTGCCTTTTCCTTGTTGAAAACTTTCAATGGCTTTAATCAAACCAATCGTTCCAATTGAAATCAGGTCTTCCTGATCTTCGCCAGTATTGTCAAATTTCTTGACGATATGCGCGACGAGGCGCAGATTGTGTTCAATAAGCAGATTACGGGAATGAGCATTTCCTTCGGCCATGAGGCGTAAATGTTTGGCTTCATCATCCTCAGCGAGAGGCTGGGGGAAGGCGTTGTTTTTGACATACGAGACAAGTAACGTTAACTCTTTAATGAACAGGGCAATTGCGGTAAACAATCCGGGCACAGATGACACCTCCTGCAGTTTTACAACGATCTGGCCTGAGCACATGTGGGAACAGGGTCGATTTATTGTATGTGGGCAGGGGCCCAGAAGTGCACGTACACTTGAAAAAGGTTTAGATGCTCAAACCAATCCGTTGAGACAATTATGGGACATTACATACGATTGTACCTTTTAAATGATCCATTATGTGAGACTAGGAACTGATGTTGTCTAGCCGATTTAACCATTTCAGAATGATCTCCACAGCTTCCAAATATCGCTGGCCAACGAGCAATCCGGTATGGGTCGTATCCCACAGCCCTGCATATTCAGCGCCTAGCTGTTCTGCAGTCAATTGACCTCTTCGCTCCTCATCATCGGATTCTACGGCTTTGATGACCAGACTCGGACATGTAATTAAATTGCCGTTGATGGATACACCGCCGCTTGACCCAAATGCCGCCGAGAACGTGAGAAAAGCCTTCGATGACTCCATCTGCAGATATTTACGCTGAAATGCAATGTCCTCCGCAGATTCGTCAATACTGCTGTGCTCTTCGCGGGCCGGGGGAGGCATAACAATGTCAGGTGTAATTCGATCACCCTCAGGATAGGGAATCAATTGATGAACTTCCTGGCTTAGACTGGAATCAATCACGACCAATCCAGCTAAAGCAATTGTCTCGGCAATCTTCTGACTGAGTATTCCACCCATGCTGAAGCCGATGAGAACAGGAGGCGTTGTGCACTCTGCCAGAACTTCGCGGATATCCTCCAAATAATCCTCAAACGTAATTTTCGTCATGTCCATTACCCGGCTTTTGTAATGACTTCTCAGGTTCATGACGTAGCAGGTCCAGCCTTGTTCAACAAAGTGGGGGATATATTTGCTCCACATCCAGCTGCCTGTATATGCGCCATGAACAAACAAGAGAGGTGGCTTTGTTACTGAATTTACCGAGTGGGGAGCCGTATCACCTGCATATATTTCAAGGTACAAATCATGTTTTCCTATCGTTTTGACTTCATGTTCAGGTAGCAATTGAGTAAAATCGATCATTAGAACCAACCTCCAAAATTAGTTTTATATCAAACTATTAATCCAAAAAAAATTAGAAGTTGCCGTGAATTTTCATCAAAATTCGAAGCAGTTCCTTTTTCTCCGCTTCAGTAACATCCGCATAAAACGCGTCCAGCATACGACGTGAAATATGTTCAAATACCGGTTTAAGTTCTTCTCCTTTTGCAGTCAATGTCACATGGACAATCCGTGAATCTTTTGCATCACGATCTTTGGCGACATAACCGTTACGCACCAATTTGTCGACAAGCGCTGTGACCGTGGATTTATCCTTGCCAATTTTTTTGGCTATTTCAGCCATGGTCATTCGGGAATTATTGTACAGGGCGTAGATAATATCCCCATGGGATGTGGCCAGATCCTGGATTCCCTGTTCAGCCATCTCGGATAAAATGAAGCGGTTGACCTTCTCTTTAATTTTGGATATGAGTGATATAGCGTCTGTCGTTTTCATATGTGTAATATAGTTTGTTATCAAACTAATGTCAAGCTCGTATTTCAATATTGGTGTGTAAAAGAGATAAAAAAGAGCAGCTAGAATAATCTCCTGCTCTTTTGGTTGTATTCCAATGTCCTTATTTTGTATATATACAATTGACAAAGATAATCATTCTCAATTATAATCCGAGAAAATGCTTTGTAAATAGCTACATTTTTATTATTCAAATTCAAGTGGAATTGATGGGGGAAGAGATGGCACAGACGGCTCAGGTTCAGAAGCAGCGTATGGGAAAAAGGGAATCCCTGATTCACAGCAAATCCGGTTTTGCAGTACTGATTGCCGCTTTAATCATCGTAATGGTTGTTTCGGTTGGGATTGCTGTATCCATTGGACAGGTGAGCATTCCGCTCGCCGATTCTTATCGTATTCTGTTGTACAAATTAACCGGATTTCAGTTCGGATCTACACCGATTGAGGCGGGGTCATTTACGGATATCATCTGGCAGATTCGCTTTCCGCGTGTACTGATGGCCATGTTTATCGGTGCCGGGTTAGCTTTGTGTGGTGCAGTTATGCAGGCTGCCGTGCAGAATCCACTTGCAGACCCGTATATACTGGGCATCTCCTCAGGAGCTTCACTAGGGGCTACGTTTGCTATTCTGATCGGATTCGGCGCGATTGGCTGGCTGGGTCAGACCGGGGTGGCCTTCTGGGCATTTGCCGGAGCGATGGGTGCATCCTTGCTGGTCCTGGCTCTCGCAGGTATTCGGGGGAAAATGACATCGGTCAAGCTGGTGCTTGCCGGGATGGTCATTAATGCACTGTGCAGTGCCTTTTCGAACTTTATCATTTATTTTGCCAACAATGCCGAAGGCATCAAGACCGTAACATTCTGGACCATGGGCAGTCTTGCCTCATCAGGATGGAACAAGCTTCCGCTGATTAGCATCGTTGTGCTCGTAGCCATTCTGTTCTTTCTGTTGCAATCCCGGGTCCTTAATACGATGCTGCTGGGTGACGAAGCCGCGGTTACGCTAGGGATTAATCTCAGTGTATATCGCAGATTGTATATGCTGTTAACGGCGCTCGTCACCGGTGTAATGGTGGCAAGCTGTGGCATGATCGGTTTTGTCGGGTTGATTATTCCGCATATTGTGAGAGGGCTGGTTGGATCTGACCATCGTAAGGTCATGCCAGTATCCGTACTATTCGGTGCCATCTTCCTGATCTGGACGGATGTTATTGCACGATCACTGATTTCCAGCGTTGAATTGCCGATCGGGATCATTACAGCGATGATTGGTGCGCCGATGTTTATGTATATGTTAGTCAAAAAAGGCTACGGTTTTGGAGGAAAATAAACATGAAACTGAATGTAGAAAATGTATCCATATCGGTGCTGAACACGGATATTATCCGGGACATTTCTTTACAGGTGAAAGGCAAGCAATTCGTCGGGCTGATTGGCCCGAATGGTTGTGGCAAATCAACGCTGCTCAAGAGCATCTATAAAGTGATCAAACCACAGCAAGGCAAAGTATTTCTCGATCATACTGACATTTTGAAATCCAGTCCCAAGGTCGTGTCCCGGCATATGGGCGTTGTGGGTCAGTTTAACGAATTGAGCTTTGATTTTACTGTGCGTGAAATGGTCATGATGGGTCGCACTCCTCACAAGAAACTGCTGGAGACGGATAATGAAAGGGATTATGAAATCGTGGAGCAGGCGTTGGAAAAGGTACATCTGACCGGCCATGCAGACCGCAATTACGTGTCCCTGTCCGGCGGGGAGAAGCAGCGTGTGGTCCTCGCCCGTGTGCTGGCGCAGCAACCTGAATTTCTGATATTGGACGAGCCTACCAATCATCTGGATATCAAATATCAGCTTCAGATCCTCAACATTGTGCGGAGTCTGGATATCGGCATATTGGCTGCGCTTCATGATCTCGAACTCGCCGCAGCGTATTGCGATTACCTCTATGTCGTGAAGCAGGGACAGATTGTGGTTCATGGCAAACCCGCCGATATTCTGACCCGTGAAATGATTGGCGAAGTATTCGACGTGGAATGTGAAATCTACGAAAATCCGGTTACCGGTGGCTTGGGTATTGCCTATTTGAGTACACGGTGAGACAAAGAACTGTCTTCAGTTGAAACTCACATGTTCTCTCATTATCTCTTCCACAATAGCTCCGGTTGCACAGGGAATTATGGAGTAAGCAGCAAAAGAAGAACTGTCTTTAAGCGGAATATATGCTTAAATGACAGTTCTTTTTGTTCCAGAGTCAAGGGTCACATGTCAAGTGTATTCAGATGCCATGCATCACCTTTTTGGAGGTGGGGCTACTCCCTCTAATCCGATGTTCCCATCGCTTTATATGTTCCTAACAGAGCTATGCGGGTCAATTGAAGCGCCATATGATGAGGTGAGTTTACCTTGCTGTCAGCAAGCCATTTGTGAATAATTCCAATGGTGGAGAAGCTGATATGATCCAGTAAAAAATCCAGAGGTACTTCTTTTTGCTCCATGCCTAATTGGGAAATTCGATCCAAAAACATCTCTCTAATCACTTCTTTCAATCGGCTGTTGAAATTCCCGGCAGGATTAATGAGTACCATCACCCGATAGAATTCATCATGTTCCAAAATATGTTCGAACAATACTGCAAAAATGGGATCTGGCTCGTTAAATGAAGGCAGGCTCCCAAGATGAGCATTCCGTTCCGCCAATAATTCCTCAAGCAGTTGAAATTTCTCATTCACCATGCTATCCAATAAATCATCCTTGTCCAGAAAGTGGGCGTAAAAGGTAGAGCGATTGATATTCGCTTGTTCGGCGATGTCCACGACACTAATTTCGGTGTAGGCTTTTTGTGGCAGAATTTTCAGGAGAGCTTTGGAAATCATCACACGGGTCCTCAAAATTCTTCGATCCACTCCACGGGATTCATTCACTTCTCATCACCTCGAAAACTACGGATTGATCAACTTTGTTGAGCCTTCAAATGGTTTGGGAATGTAGATGAATAAGACATTTCGCAACACATCGGTCAAATGCGTTGTTTAACCGTCAGATTCTGCCTAATTGATCGTTGATATCCAACAGATAATAGCTATCATAATAAATAAAACATAGCAAATCAATCGGAAAAATAAAATATAAGGATAGGAATGAGGACATACCTATGGAACTGTTTTGGTTTATTCCCACACACGGGGATGGCAGGTATCTTGGAACAAAAGAAGGAGCCCGGGCGGTCAGTTATCACTACTGCAAGCAGGTGGCACAAGCCGCGGATGAACTAGGATATGCCGGTGTTTTGTTACCTACGGGAAAGTCGTGTGAAGATGCGTGGATTGTGGCTTCATCGCTGATTTCTTCCACGGAAAGGCTCAAGTTTCTCGTCGCTGCGCGTCCGGGACTGATGATGCCTACTACAGCTGCCCGCATGGCCGCAACACTGGATCGTTTCTCCAAAGGAAGACTGCTGATCAATGTGGTGGCTGGTGGAGATCCCATTGAGCTTGAAGGCGAAGGGCTGTTCCTGGACCACGATGAGCGCTATGTGTTAGCTGATGAATTTCTGACCATTTGGCGCAAGGAATTGCAGGGAGAGGCGGTTGACTATGAAGGCAAATATCTGAAGGTTAAGGGTGGTTCCGTCCTGTATCCGACCATCCAACAGCCACATCCACCACTCTATTTTGGAGGTTCCTCGGATGCTGCAATGGAAGTGGCAGCAGATCATGTCGATGTATATCTAACGTGGGGTGAACCACCAAGTCAGGTGCAAGCTAAAATTCATCAAATGCGGGAGCTGGCTTCGAAAAGAGGAAGAAGCATTCGTTTTGGCATACGTATGCATGTTATTGTACGTCCGACAGCAGATGAAGCATGGAAGGCCGCAAATGAGCTAATCTCCCATCTGGATGAGGATACAATAGCCGCTGCCCAGAAGATCTATGCCCGCATGGATTCCGTGGGCCAGCAGAGAATGGCCAGGCTGCATAATGGGGATCGCTCCAACCTAGAGATTAGCCCCAATCTGTGGGCGGGGATCGGATTGGTTAGAGGTGGTGCCGGAACCGCACTTGTGGGTGATCCCGATCAGGTGGCAGCCAAAATCAGAGAATATGAAGATTTGGGGATTGAGACTTTCATTTTATCCGGTTATCCGCATCTGGAAGAATGTTATCGTACGGCCGAACTGCTGTTTCCAAAACTTCAGTACTCGCAACATGGAGAATGCGGCGATCATTCCTTTGTTGGTCCATTTGGAGAGATCATTGCCAATAACAACATTCCGGACCACCCGGTCAAAACGGAAGTTACTTTTAAGTCCTAATTTCATAAGGGATTACCAGTGAAAATTAAAAGACACCTGAATGAATCCTTCGGGTGTCTTTTTCATTTACTGTATCTTGGAGTCAATGGGGCGCGAGTGTCCGTCCTGGATGACCTCCTGGAACAGTTCCTTGGATTCCGTGGGCCATGTACCTTGCTTCAGGAGTGCTTCCAGATCACCTATGGTTACTGGGCGTGCGTGCCGTTTGAGCACGTATCCGAGTTGTCCGTTTGGCTCCACCGTGGCCGTTTCCAGATCGGCAATACTTGTAATTCCTTTTTCCCGCAGTTGCATCTCCAATTGGTCCACGGAAAAGCGCATGCGTTTCAAATTCGGCAGATTTAACTTCCCATCTTCCACAACAACCTTCGATTTTCCGCTCATCAGTTTTTCAAACCAATTAAATTTCAATTGCAATTGTTCAACGATCAGAAGTGTGAGGATAAACACCGCCGCTGATCCGATCGCTTTGCCTAACTCATGATTCGCAATTGGCTGCACAATCGTTGTTCCGATTGAGATAATAATGACCGTCGTGGCTACACTCATTTGCGATATGGATTTACGTCCAGCAATCCGCAACAGAATCATGCCAATCAGTACAAGCAAGATGGATTTCCATATCCAGTCCATTGGTTGTATTCCTTTCTGTACCAAATCATGTGTCGTATTTCTTAGCCTGTTCCTGATCTGGTTGAAATATACAATTGCTTAGGACAAGAGATGTGGATGAGGAAAATAGTCCCGACATTATAAGGACCATTATACTACATCCTAAAATAAGGAAATGACCGATATTATTATGGAGAGCTTTATTCTAACAAAATGAGGAGTGATACAACGTACAATGTATACAAACATGATACAAAAGCATCTTTCCCAAGGAGATATGGAAGGCGTTGTTAAACAAATATCATATATTGGTGAAAAAAAGGATATAACTCAATTCGCTTTCTTGATTGAACTCCTGAAATCTACGGACAACACCATATTACGCAACACAATTGCTATCGCTTTATCTGACATTGGAGATGATCGAGCAGTTGAACCGTTAATTGAAGTCATCACCGACTCCAAGACATCAGGAAGCAGAGGCACATTGCTATACGCTCTTGAAAATCTGGATTACATAGTACATATTGAGAACATTATTCCATTTATCGGTGATTCCAGTCTGGAAGTGAGCGCGCAGTCATTTATGTTGCTGGAACAAATGATGGATAGGTTATCGGATTTACAAAACCTTAGGTGTCAACAAATTATTGAAATGCAAATCTCACATAACCCAAGCAAGCTTCTGGAAGTAGCATTAGACATGTTGAAGAAATGGAGGTATCAAGTGTAGAAATTAGATGAACACGTTTCTTTCAATCTGACCTCCCTATCGTTTACAATAAGGAATTGAATGCAGCATACGAAGGAGCGGGTCATATTGGCAAAGCAGAAATACTATGTCGTCTGGGCAGGAAAGCAGCCTGGCGTATACAGCACATGGGCTGAATGCAAAGCACAAACGGATCATTTTACCGGAGCAAAATATAAATCGTATGAATCGAAAGCTGCCGCAGAAGAGGCATATCGTGCAGGATGGAAAGGAAACTGGGGTACTGGTGCCAGTGGTTCAGGCGCTTCTTCAAAGACGAAGTCTGGCAGCAGCGGAAGAAGTGCGGGCATGGAGACCTCCGCAGAAATTGACTATGACAGCATCTCGGTTGATGTTGGTACGCGTGGGAATCCAGGGCCGGTAGAGTATAAAGGCGTAGATACCCGCACGGGTGAGATTATTTTCTCCGTTGGGCCAATCTCCAAAGGTACAAATAACCTCGGGGAATTTCTGGCCATCGTACATGCCTTGGCGTATCTCAAAAAAGAGGGCAGTAGCAAGACGGTTTATACGGACTCCGTCAATGCGATGAAATGGTTGAAGCAAAAAGCGGTGTCCACCACACTCGCAAGGGATGCCTCCACCGAAGAGATCTGGCTGATGATTGACCGTGCAGAGCAGTGGCTCCGAACGAATACGTACAGTAATAAAGTGCTAAAATGGCAGACCAAGCAGTGGGGCGAAATCAAGGCAGATTACGGCCGAAAATAGCCCTATTTCTCTACAATTTCTGTATTATTAATTTTCTATGAGAAACGATGTTTACAATTTCCAGTTTCCATTCTATAATCAGTTCATTATGATAAGTTACACATATGAAGGAGCCTGTCATCAGCGGGCTCTTTTATATTTATGGACCTTAAAATCCATAAAATGTTGAAAGAGTATACTTTGCAGGAGGCAGACATGAGTTCCATTTATAGAAGTGAAGAAGGCAAGAGCAGCATACTTGAGGAATACGAAGCGTATGTTGAGCAATTGGGCGAGGATTTTACACGAGAGTACGTCGAGACACGTTTTGGACAAACGCATGTTTTATTAACAGGTCCAGAAGACGGTAAGCCGCTATTTATTCTTCAGGGCGGAAATTGTGTGAATCCGATGACGTTGTCATGGTTCTCTTCTCTTTTCAAAGATTACCGGATTATCGCGCCGGATACGATCGGTCATCCAGGCTACAGTGAAGAAACACGAATTTCGGCAAGGTTTGATAGTTTGGCTTTGTGGATTTCTGATTTGCTGGATCACTACAAGATCGAAAAAAGTGCGTTTATCGGTCCTTCCTTTGGAGGCGGAATTATCCTAAGACTGGCAACTTACATTCCGGACCGAATTGCATGTTCTGTTCTGGTAGCACCCGCTGGACTGGCCGTGGGATCCAAAATTAAAATGGCTCAGGATATCGTGTTGCCACTTGTAACGTACAAAATGACTTCTTCTCCAACTTCTTTGCAAAAGATCGCGGATATCATGTCATGCAGTTGTATGAAAGAAATAGATAAAAATATAATCGGGAAAATCTTCAAATACGTCAGTCTGGAGCAGGATATGCCCAAGCTTACAGAGCAGGACGAGTTGGTGAATTATACATCGCCAACTCTGCTGCTGGTGGGAGAAAAGGATGTTTTTTTCCCGGCAGATAAGGTCATTGAAAGAGCGCAGAAGATTATTCCGAATGTCAAAGCAATCAAATACGACACAGGTCATTTTCCGTCTCAAGACGTGTTGATGCAGATGAACCAAGAAATTCAGCAATTTTTACAGAAGAATTATTAAATTTAGAATTTTTTTAATATTTCCGCATGGTTGTGATTCAAATTGCATCATTTGGTTTATATACATGGTTGGCGATGAAACGCCTGTCTGGTTGGACCGAATGATGCAACATGCGGCAAGTCTTCCGATCGACAAGGTTGAAAAGAGGGTCTGTTATGAAAAAGGACAATTGCAAAATGGCATTGCAGCGCAATGTAATTTTAAATGATACATATCAGGTAAGACATCTCATGGCTAGCAGTGAGCTGGCTATTGTATATGCAGGAAGAGATCGGAATACAGGTGCAAAGGTAGCGATTAAGGAGTTTTTCCCCCAGAGGCTGGCAACACGTCAGGCTGACAAACGGGGAGTGTTCTGTTCTTCACGGGGGTTCAGTGGTCAGTATCAGGAACTTCTTGCTGCATTTTTGGTCGAAGGAGAGCTGTTATCCACGTTGCATCATCCTCATATTGTGTCGTACGTGGATCATTTCGAAGAAAATGACACAGGGTATCTTGTTATGGAATATTGTACAGGGGTAACCTTAACCGAATATCTGATTGAGCGAAATCATGCGCTGGACGCGGCATTTATTACGGAAACATTGCTTCCGCTAGTAGATACACTGGACTATATTCATAAGCAGGGAATTCTTCATCGCGATGTGAAGCCATCCAATATTATGGTGATGGAAGACGGTACGCCGAAACTACTGGACTTCGGTTCAGCAGCTCGTTGGCCTGTACAATCCGGGGAAAAACAGGCGATCTTTACATCGGCCGGGTATTCGCCGCTTGAGTTCTACTCGGAGAAATCCAGTCAGGGACCGATGTCAGACATATATAGCCTGGCAGCGTTGCTTCATTATTGGACATGCGGGCAGCCCCCTATGGATGTAAAACAGCGACTGTTCCGCGATGAATTGCCATCTGTACGTTCTCATAATGAGTATGTGAATCGGTGGCTCGCACGCGTTATTCACTGGGGATTATCGGTTCGTTCCGAGCAACGGTGTGCTTCCCTCGCTTGGGTTAAGAGATCACTTCAAGTACAGGCCTGGATGTGGAAAATACGCAAACCTGGCACAGTAGAATGGGTTTTAGCTGAGAATGAACATACCCAAGTCTACGAAGCAGAGCCGAAGAAACAGCATGAGACGGCTTGATTGCAGCCTTGTCTTATACATATAGTTGTAACAAAAAAGCCAGTTTGGTCCTTATACGGATCGAACTGGCTTGTTTTTTGTGTTTTTTAGCCTAAAAGAAAAATTATTTCTTTTTTTTATTTATTTCTGGAAGAATACTTCATTCTAACTCCAGGGCCTGCATATACTCCATTGGAAAGATGGAGTAATTAGCCAGGAAATCTGACGTAAGCGCCGGCTCCCGTCTTATACCAAACTGAGGGGGAATGTTGTGTGACCACCAACAGAAAGGGCTTCACAGTATCTTTGCTGCTAGTCGTTATGATGTCTATGCTGCTTGCCGCCTGCGGAGGAAATGACAATACGGCTGGTACGCCGAGTCCGGGAAGCACTGGGGAGACGGGTACGGAAGCTGGAAAGCCGGTGACGCTGGAATTTTGGACGATTGCTTTACAGCCAACGTTCAACGATTATTTCAATGAATTGATTGCCAAGTATGAGAGCAGTCATCCTGGCGTGAAAGTCGAGTGGAAGGACTATCCATATGATGCCATTTCACAGCGTTTATTGACCAGTACGGCCAGTGGCAAAAGCCCTGATGTTGTGAACCTCAATACCGAATTTGCCAGTCAATTGGGAAGTAAGGGAGCGCTGCTGAATCTGAATGAATACCTGACAGATGAGGAAGCGAAGAGTTACTTTGAAGGCATTTATAATTCGACTGTTTTGGATGGCAAAGCTTACGCGCTTCCTTGGTACACAGGTACGGAAGTGTTGTTCATGAATACCAAGCTGGTGAAGGAGGCAGGCCTTGATCCTTCAAATCCGCCGCAGACCCGAGAGGAACTCGTGGAGTGGGCCCGTCAGGTCCATGAAAAGACCGGAGTGGCCGGTTATGCGCAGCAGCTTGTCTCCAAGCTGTTTCCAATCGACGGCATCCCCATTCTAAATGAAGACAAAACGGCCGCGGCTTTCAATACGCCGGTAGCAGAGGCGATGATCGCTCAAATGCGTGATCTGATGGCCGAAGGCGTAGTGCTGAAGGAGGATGCGGAATTCAGCAAGCAGATCCAGTATTTTTCCGGGGAGCAGGTCGCTTTCCAATTGTCGGGTCCAACCTTTATCAACTTCATCAAGAAGTCTGCACCGGATGTTTACAAGAATACGATTGCGGTAACGCTCCCAACGGGCAAAGCGAACCTGCGGCTCTCCAATTCCATGGATCTCGTTGTGCCACAGAAATCCAAAAACCCTGAGCAAGCGGTGGAATTTGCCGCCTTTATGACCAATGCAGAGAACCAGACTGCCTTCTCCAAAGTAGCCAATACGCTGCCGTCGAGCAAAGCCTCCATTGAAGATCCGTTCTTTACTCAATCCGACGGATCGCTGGAAGCCGAAGCCAAGGTAGCCTCCTCACAAAGTCTCGATAAAGCCACTGATTACATGGTCGGCGTACCGAATGCAGGAGATATCAACTCCGCATTGGCACGGGGCTTGCAGGAGATTTTGATGAACGGAGCAGATATTAAAGAAACGCTGAACGCAGTGGAGAAGGAAGTTAACCAAATTCTTAACCAGGATTCCTGAACTTATGCGATACAGTCTAATGAGGGGGAGTACTCCCCCTCGATCCTAGAAGAGAGGAGGCGTAGCCGTGTACAAGGCGATTCGATCCGAATCTTTTGCTGCATGGGCGTTTATGGCACCGGGATTGTTGTTTCTGGCGGTTTTCACCTTTTGGCCGATTATTTACGGGATACCCCTCTCATTAACCGATTATTCTGTCATTACGGAGACACATTTCGTTGGTTTGGATAACTTTACCCGGGCCTTTCAAGATCACAATTTCCTGATTTCGCTGTGGAATTCGCTGGTGTATGTGCTGGTTGTGCCGGTGATTCAAATCATCTCGATCCTCATGGCCATTCTGGTTAACAGCCGGATTCCGGGTGTCAAAATGTTCAGGGCTGCCTACTACATACCGGTTGTAACTTCCATGGTCGCGGTGGCACTGATTTGGAGCTGGTTGTTGGGCAATAACGGCGTGGTCAATTACCTGCTGCTGAAGGTTGGCATTCTTAGTGAGCAGATCTCCTGGCTTTCCACGAGCAGTACGGCGCTGTATGTGCTGATGTTCATCACCATGTGGAAGGGTCTCGGCTATTATATGATGCTCTATCTGGCCGGGCTTCAGGGAATTCCGGCAGATCTATATGAAGCCGCCAGAGTGGATGGAGCTGGACCACTGAGACTGATTATTCATGTGACGCTTCCGCTGCTGCGGCCACATATTCTCTTTTGCACCGTAATTTCGGTGATGGGTGCCGTTCGTGTTTTTGATGAGGTCTATATTCTCACCAAAGGCGGGCCGGGAACGTCCACGCTGACCTCAAGCGTATACATTTTCCAAAAAGGGCTGGAGCAATTCAATTTCGGGTATGCCTCGGCGCTTGGGCTGATCGTCAGTGTGATGGTAGCTGCGCTCAGTGTGCTGGTGTTCCGGCTGAACCGGAGAGGCGGGGTGAATACCTATTGATTCGGAGTGCGTTTTCGTCCAAAAAAATGAAAAAAGTCCTTCGTCATTTGATCATTTATGTACTGTTGATTTTGCTTGCCCTGTTTATGATGGGTCCTTTTCTGTGGCTGCTCAGCGTATCGCTGATGCCTGGCCGTAATGTGTTCGCGAATCCACCAGCCATTCTACCTACCTTCATCGCTTTCGATAACTACGTGCAGGTGTGGGAGTTCATGGATTTTCCACGCTACATCATAAATACGGTGGTGATTACGCTCCTTGGGGTAGTGTTTAACATCTTCCTTTCCTGCCTCACGGCGTATCCACTCGCAACCTTTCGGTTCAAGGGACGGAATCTGGTGTTCACGCTGCTGATCTCGACCATGATTATTCCTTCGGCAACGGCGATGATTGTGCATTATTTAACGATTCAGGCCTTTCACTTGGGCAATACGTTTCTTGGGGTTGTGCTTCCGGCCGCGGTGTCGGTATTTAACATCTTTCTGATGCGACAAACGTTTCTGGGCATACCGACAGATATTCGGGATTCTGGCAAAATGGATGGAGCCTCCGAGTTCCGTATCTTCGTGCAACTTGTCATGCCACTGGTGAAACCAGGGGTTGCCGTCATTGGCTTGCTTGAAGTCATGGCATTCTGGAACAATTTCCTGTGGCCGATTGTGGTGCTGGATGATCCGCAGAAATATCCATTGGCTGCGGCCCTGACGTATCTGAACGGTCAGTTCTCGTATAACTTCGGCTGGATTGCCGCCGGCACCATGATCTCGGTGCTGCCGATTATCATCGTGTTCCTTTTCACCCAAAAATACTATATGGAAGGCATTGCCGGAGCGATTAAAGGATAAAAAAACACAGAAAGGGTGAACGCATTCATGCCGAAGCAGTATAAGCTAACCTTTGTTCCGTTAGATGAACGGCCTTGCAATTATGAATTTCCTTATTTGTTGGCACAGGGAACGGAATTCACAGTGGAGCGTCCCCCACTTGAAATCATGGGTCTGAAAAAACGTCCGGGCGATGTAGAACAGTTATGGACCTGGTTTGAGGAGAGCTGTGCAAGGGCAGATGGAGCAATCGTTGCTTTGGATACGTTGCTCTATGGCGGGATTATTCCTTCCCGGCTGCATCAGTTGAAGCCAGATGAACTGACGGCCCGTCTGGAGCGCCTTCGGGGGATCAAGCAACAGTACCCGCAGCTAACCCTGTATACGTTCCAACTGATTATGCGCTGCCCGCAATATTCCCTGTCCGATGAGGAGCCGGATTACTACGCCGACTGGGGAAGAGAGATTTTTCGCAAAGGTTTCATCAGCCATCGGCTGGAGCTCGGAATTGCGACGGATGAGGAGATCCGCGAGCTGGCCGATATCGATAATCGTCTACCAATGGAAGTGCTGGAAGATTACCTGGGACGCAGGGCCGTAAATATTGAAGCTAACAAGCAAGTGCTGGTTCTGATCCAGGAAGGCATTATCGACTTCATGATTGTGCCGCAGGATGATTCAGCGCCTTATGGACATACAGCCAAGGATCAGGAGAAAGTGCGAGCCCGGATTACCACCCTTGATCTGGAACTTGAAGTCTACATGTATCCTGGTGCGGACGAAGTTGGTTGCGTATTGCTCTCCAGAATGATGAATAAGGCTCGCGGCCGGATGCCGCTGGTGTACCCACGATTATCATCTGTTCAGGGGGCGTTTGTTACCCCGCTATTCGAGGATCGATTTTTCTATGAGACGCTCAAATATCAGATTTTGGCTGCAGGTGGGTTGATTGCGTCCAGTGAGACTGAAGCAGATCTGGTGCTGTTGATTAGTACACCTGGAGAGACGATGGCGGAAGCGGTGTCGCAGCAGCATTCTTTTTACAGCTATGATGTATACCGAAATTTGATGGAACTGGTGGAATACGGACACTTTCTGCTCAGGAGCAAGGAGAAGCCGGTGGCTGTAGCGGATGTGGGATATGCCAATGGTGGGGATCAGAAGCTGGTCAAGATGCTGCGACAAAAAGGCATGTTATTTGATCTGGCTGGATATGCCGCCTGGAATACCAGTTCCAACTCACTTGGCACCGTTATTTCGCAGGCGATGATCTATCTGCTCTATGGTCCTACACAGTCGCATCTTGATTTCCTCGCCCTCCGCTATGCCGAGGATGTCTGCTATTGTTCGGTCGTTCGGGGAGAACTTAGCAATGGCCCGGTGCAGGAGATGGGTTATGGCAAGTACTTGCTGGATGGGCCTCGCGGCCTTGTTGCCGCCCGAGTAGAGAAGAGGCTGCGTCAAGAGCTTGCTGTGCGGATCGATACTGAAGCAGGGAGTATACAGATTACTGATTGTTACATGCCATGGAACCGGATGTTCGAAGTGGGCCTGTCTGTACGATTCGTACCATCCAACCCTAGTAAGGAAAGCAGAATATAAGAGAGAGGGTGAGAACCCTGACAAAGGTAGTGCTGGAGAAACTGCATTTGGGGCTGATTGTTTCTTGCCAGGCGCTGTCTGATGAACCGCTGCATGGCGCGGCGATGATGGCCCGTATGGCGGCGGCTGCGGAGGAAGGAGGGGCCGCGGGTATTCGGGCGAATGGGGCAGCAGATGTGCGTGCGATCAAGCAGACAGTCTCATTGCCGGTTATTGGCATCATAAAGCGCAATTACCCGGATTCTGCTGTATATATCACCCCAACCATCAGAGAAATTGACGAGCTGCTGGAGGCCGGAGCGGATATCATTGCATTTGATGCGACCCGCCAGAGCAGGCCGAAAAATCATACATTGGAGCAAATCACCGCCTATCTGAACGCCAATGGGGTGGTTTCCATGGCAGACATCTCCATTCTGGAGGAAGCTTTATATGCTGAGTCGCTTGGAGTCAGTTGTGTTTCGACTACCCTATCGGGTTATACACCGTATTCCCGGCAGCAGGAAGGGCCGAATTTGGAGCTGCTGGGGATGTCCGCACAGCGGTTGAAGATTCCGGTCATTGCCGAAGGGCGGATTAGTAAACCCTCTCAGGTAGAAGAGGCGCTTGATCTGGGGGCATACGCTGTTGTGGTGGGCTCCGCAATAACTCGGCCACAGCTAATTACCCGACAGTTCGCAGCAGTGACCAGAAAAGCGAGGATGAAGAGTAATGGAGATGAATGACCGAATTAATACGTATTATCCTTCCATGACCAAGTCGGAGCAGAAGGTGGCCAGGTGCGTACGGGACAATCCGGATAATATCATCTATTTTTCTGTGACTGAGCTGGCTGATTTTGCTGGTACCGGAGAGACTACGGTGATGAGATTCTGCCGTAAAATCGGGTTTAAAGGCTATCAGGATTTCAAGCTGATGCTGGCCCAAGGACTGCCGAAACGGCAGAACCAGCCAGACGGCGAGCAGGGAAAGGACGATTACGCCGACCATTTATATGCATCGATGGTGGGTGTGCTGCAATCCAGCTTGGGTATGCTGGATCGCAGCCAGTTGGAAGAGGCAGTAAAGTCTCTGGACAGCGCACGACATGTGCAATTCTTCGGCGTGGGCTCGTCAGGCATTACCGCTATGGATGCCAAGAACCGATTTTTGCGTATCGGGCGGCGTGCGGAAGCGAATTCAGACAGCCATATTCAGTCCATGATGGCGGTAACGATGGGAGAAGGTGACGTGGCTTTTGGCATCAGCGTGTCCGGCAGTACGCTGGATACCAACGATATGTTGATGAAGGCCAAACAAAACGGGGCTAAGGTGATTGCCATGACGAACTATGCCAAATCCCCCATTGCTTCTATTGCAGATATCTTGCTCTTGACCGCGGGGAAGGAGTCTCCCCTTGAAGGCGGTTCTGTAGGAGCTAAAATCTCTCAGCTGTTTATTATCGACTTACTCTGCCAGGGACTGGAGCGCGAGCATGGCGAAGAGACTAAAAAGATGAAGGAATTAACGGCCAGGGCGGTTATCGACCGTATTTATTGAAGGGTTTGTGTGAATAGGGGGAAAGCAGATGCCGCAGGTCATTGGCGTGGATGTAGGAGGCACAGGCATTAAAGGGCTTGTGGTCAATGAAGCAGGAGTCGTTCTGGTAGAAGCTACATGTGCAACCGAGGCCCGGTTGGGCCGAAAGGCTATACTTGGCCAACTTCACGGGTTAGTAAGTGAACTGTTGTCTAGCTGTGAAGAAGTGAAGGCCCTGGGTATTGCCTCGGCAGGAAGGGTGAATGTGGAGACGGGTGCAGTGATTCACGCAACGAACAATTTACCTGGCTGGCAGGGAATGCCACTAACACAATGGGCAACAGCGGAATTTGGCCTGCCTTCAACTGCCGATAACGACGCCAATGCTGCACTGCTCGGCGAGGCGTGGCTTGGTATCGGCCGTGGTAAGCAGAACCTGGTTATGCTGACACTCGGAACTGGGGTTGGTGGGGCCAATATGGCATGTGGCAGGATGTTACGGGGAGGAGACTGGCGCGGTGGGGACTGGGGGCACAGTGTGCTAGTGCCTGACGGTCTACCTTGCAATTGTGGCAAACGCGGCTGCGTGGAGCAATACATTTCCGGTAGTGCACTGATGCGGCTGGCGCGGGAACAGAAGGGCAACACGCATACTCACGGCCGGGAGATTATGGCCGCTGCAAGCCAGGGAGAAGCAATAGCGTTGAACATTCTGGAGCGTTACATATCTGATTTGGCCTTGGTTATTGCGAATATTTCTGCCTCGATAGATCCGGAATTGATGATTCTTGGTGGCGGTGTGACCCAAGACCAGGCTATGTGGTGGCCGATGCTTACCGCTAGGTTATACAGTGTCGGATTGGCAGACCGGGTTGCAGTGGCTGAACTCGGTAACTGGGCAGGCTGTTTCGGGGCGGCGCAGCTGGCCTTGGAACGCCTGCGTGAGAACGGCATTGGTTGGTCTGAAGGCATTGACAGGGAGGAGACAACCCATGGGGATTGAACAGGAGAAACACAGTGATATCGTCATTATTGGCGGTGGTCTTGGCGGGACTGCAGCTGCGCTGGCTGCAGCCAAGGCAGGGCTACGGGTACTTTTGACGGAAGAGACGGACTGGCTTGGCGGTCAATTGACCTCACAGGCAGTACCGCCGGATGAGCATCGCTGGATTGAACAATCTGGTAGTACAGCTTCGTACCGTGAGTTCCGCAGCCGGGTCAGAGATTACTACAGACGGAACTACCCGCTTACGGATGTCGCCAAGAAGGATCCTGTTCTTAACCCCGGTAATGGCTGGGTGAGCCGCTTGGCGCATGAGCCGAAGGTCGCGCTTGCTGTTTTACATGAGATGCTTGCGCCATACGTGAATACCGGTCGGATCGAGGTGCTCTATCATACCGTGCCAGTTCATGTAGAGACAGCAGGTGACCGGGTGACTGGCGTGACTGTATGTGAAGAGCGAAGTGGGGAATTGATTAAGCTCCGGGGTGCCTATTATCTGGATGCCACAGAATGCAGCGACCTGCTTCCCCTCGCCAGAGTAGAGCATGTAAGTGGAGCGGAATCTCGGCGGGAAACGGGTGAACCACATGCCCTGGATGAAGCGGACCCGCTAGACATGCAGTCGATTACCCATGTCGCTGCAGTAGATTATGTAGCGGGTGGAGACTTCACGATCCCTCGTCCGAGGGATTATGATTACTGGCGTCAGTATGTGCCCACGTTCTCACTGTATCCGATTCTGAGCTGGTACGCTTCGGATGCCAATGATACCTCCAAGCTGAAAGAGTTCACGATGTTCCCGAATGATCAGGGCATAACCTCCCTGTGGGATTATCGGCGGATCGTTGACCCGACTATATGGACAGAGTCACTGAATGATGGTGAAGTCACGCTGCTCAACTGGGCACTGAACGATTATTACGCCGGGCCGATCATTGGCGTATCGCGGGAGGAACGCGAGCGGCATCTGGAAGCGGCGAGGCAACTAACTCTTTCCTTAGTATACTGGCTTCAGACGGCAGCTCCCCGCCTGGACGGCGGAAAGGGTTATCCGGGCGTAAGGCTGCGTGGAGATGTGCTCGGTACGGAAGACGGTCTCGCCAAAGCACCGTATATTCGGGAATCACGGCGAATCCGAGGCGTATATACCATTACCGAGCATGATGTGAGCAAGGAATTGCGCGGAGTAGAGGGAGTCAAATGTTACGAGGATAGTGTGGGTGTCGGCAGTTATCATCTGGATCTCCATCCAACAACCGTGAGCCAGCGGACTTTTTATATACCGAACCATCCCTATGAAATTCCGCTGGGTGCACTCATCCCGGTGCGAGTCAAGAACTTGCTTCCGGCTTGCAAAAATATCTCCATGACCCAGATTGCGAACGGTTGTTACCGTCTGCATCCCACCGAATGGAATATTGGCGAGGCTGCCGGCACCCTTGCCGCTTATGCCATTGCACAACAAGTAGAGCCCTCAGAGGTGAGGGCTTCGACGGAACATCTTCGTGCCTATCAGGCACAGCTGATTCGCCAGGGTGTTCAGCTTCATTGGACAGATGCGGAACTGGCAGGGGAGTGTTAGACAGACTTTTAAGAGAACTATATGAAACAAATTTATGCAAGGCGTTATTCGGGCATCTGCTTCGGATAACGTCTATACTATTTTCTTGCGTTATAGGTATGGATCGAATTTTTTATTTTGCTTGTTCTTCCTGAAGCGGAGAGAATTAATCATTTTATTTGAACTCACGCCCCTAACTCCGATACAATGTTTTCATAGAGTCTGAGAGAATGGATTCAATACGGCTCAGAAATGGAGAACTACAATATGACTGATTTTATCAACGCTGACGATATTAACGACGTAATTTTGGCTGCGGCTGCTTCAGAGCTGGAGCAGATGGTGGACAAAATTTGTGAACTGATCGGTACGCCTTTGGAACAGACAACAGAGCTGGAGCGTCAGGTGATGGCTGCTTTCGGTTTTGGGGCTGTATATGGCATTACCCATCGGGATCAACTTGCGGAGCCGCAGGCTCATGCACTGAGTATCCGGATGCTGATTAAACCGTTTAACTATAGTGAGCAGCAGGCTGTGGATTTTGCCGATGATCTGATCCGGGTGGCTTCAGACCGTGAGGTGCACCCCGTGATGAACACGATTATTCATCGTGGGATTGATGGACACCGTCAATTTAACCAGGAAGATGATGAAGGGTTGGCCCGCAACATTCAGGAGATTTTGGCTGCGGTACAACCGGAAAGAAATTGAGGAAACAGAGGGTTCACCTCTTCACGTAGTGGGACAGACAGTCTGTATGTCTAATGAATTCTTTAACTTGTTAGGGAGATGAGCGCGATGGATCTGATGAAGTTAAGTAAAGAGCTCTCATACGCCTTGCGTCACGCCCCTTGGGAGTACGAGCTGGAGCTGGACGAAGAGGGCTGGGTGGAGATTCCGCAATTGCTGGTGGCTTTACATGAAAGTCCACAGTGGAAAGATGTCACGGAAGCGAATCTGGAGCAGATGATTCAAGCTTCTGAGAAAAAGAGACATGAAATCCGTTCTGGCCGCATCCGGGCATTATATGGTCATTCGACTCCGCAGAGGATATCCAAGACACCTGCCACTCCACCCAATATACTCTATCACGGCACGCCGCTGCGGTCGGTTGCTTCGATTATGGAACAAGGTTTGCAGCCGCGCCAAAGGCAATATGTACATCTTTCTGCAGATATGGATACCGCCACTCAGGTGGGAAGAAGACGTGATGACGAGCCGGTAATATTGAAAATTAATGCCGCTCAAGCGGCCAAGGACGGAATTCTTTTCTATCATGGCAACGAAAATATTTGGCTGGCTGAACACATTCCGGCACGGTATATTGAGCAATCGTAACGGTCTCATAGTCCAAGCCGGTTTATCCTGACGAATGAGAAGACCATTTTCTAAGGAACTCAGGACGTCTTATTTCCCCTGCTGGTGCTCTATGTACAAAGTAAGGAACCTCAGACACGTTATTTTCTGAAATTCCTGATAAAAACGCTGTAATCGGCTGTTTATTCAATTATAGCGTGTCTCAGGTTTCTTAGATTTCTGCTGGTACTTCAAATCCCTGAATAAGACGCCTTCGATTCGTTAGTGCTCGTGTGTTTGTACATTCAGGCCCGTGGTCGCGCTGACATCTTCAGGTCGGTTTTTCTTTCAGTTTCAGTGGATTAAAGTACATGCACGGGTATAAAAGCAATATGTAGCTTACAGATCGTGTTGTCGTTCATAGCTGCACCAAAAGGGACACATCCAACATTTGCTGGTGTGTCCCTTTTTGATTTTCTATGCGGATCTGAAATGCTATCTTACCCAAAAATCTTACTTGCCCAAAATCGCTTTAACACCCTCACTCAATGGTTGAGCCGGACGGCCAAGCAATGTCTCCAGTGTATCGCTCTCTACAGCCAGTGCGCCTTCACGGATGGCACTTTGCATATCAACGAGCATGGAGACTACAAAGTCAGGCAATCCTGCACCCTTCATGATGTCCGCATACGCGGCATCGTCCACGTTTTGCACGTTGATGTCCTGTCCAAGCACTTCCCCAACGATGGCTGCAAGCTCAGCTTGGGTACGAAGTTTACCAGACAACTCATATACTGAATTCTCATGTCCCTCACCTGTCAGTACTGCAGCGGCAGCATGCGCATAATCACTGCGAGTAGCCCAGCCCACTTGGCTGGCGTTAGTTGCATGCACCCAAGGTGCGCCCTGGGAAGCTGCTTGAACGCTGCCTGCTTCATTTTCCAGGTACCAGTTGTTGCGCAGGATGGAATAAGGAATGCCGGATTCGCGGATAGCCTGTTCTGTGGCACGATGTACTTCAGCCAGTGAAAGGGTGTTTTTCTCCGCATTCACAACGCTGGTATAAGCGATGAATCCAACGCCTGCTTTCTTGGCAGCGTGCACGGCAGCTTGATGTTGGCGAATACGTGTTTCATTGTCACCGTCTGTGGAGATCAACAGCAGCCGATCCACCCCTGCAAATGCTTTTTCCAGCGTTTCCGGTTGATCGAAATCACCTTGACGAACGTCAACACCTTGAGTGCGCAATGCTTCCGCTTTCTCCGGGTTGCGTACACTTACAGCCAAATCCCCAGCAGATACCGTTTTTAACAGTGCTTCTACGGCCAGTGAACCCAAATGACCTGTTGCTCCAGTAACTAAAATTTTCATTGTATTTTCCTCCTATAAGGTATATTTTGTGTCGACACAAAAGTGAAATGTTAACTACATGAATAGATGTAATCGTATATGTTATAACAGGTGTGATTACAACGAAAGGTTTAAAAAAAGCTCGTAATGAGCTTTTTTTATTCAGAGACGTGAACCTGATCCATCATCTGTTGTATCGTTACACGTTTCAAACGCTGCTCCATAGCTAGCTGAGCCTCAATAAGTTCGGCACGCAAGGTTTGTTCGATCATGCTGCCAACCGGACAATTTGGGTTCGGATGCTTGTGGAAGTTAAACAACTCGCCATCCTCCACCACCTCAAGTGCACGATATATATCCAAAAGGGTAATGTCCGCGGGGGCCTTTAATAAAGAAGCACCGCCGACACCGGGTCTGACCTCAATCAGGCCGGCCTGTTTCAGCTTGGACATAATGCGCCGAATAATGACGGGATTGGTATTCACGCTTTTGGCGATAAAATCTCCCGTGCACTCATTGGGCACAACAGCGATCAGGGACAGCGTATGAACCGCAATGGAAAAGCGACTGCTGATTTGTTTCATGCATGATCACCACCGTTGTAACTATAATAGTTACAAATGAACGCGATGTCAATTATAAATTTCGAATTAGCTAAGTGTATTGAGTTCTCCGTTCTCATTTCGGATACATCTCAACCCTTAACCGCCCCGGAAGTCAGACCACCCACAATATATTTTTGCCCAATCAGGAACACAATCAACACAGGCAGGGACGTAAGCACGATATCCGCACTGACCAGATTCCACTGAGCACTGAACTGTCCGAAGAAGTTATAGACAGCGAGCGTCATTGGCCACATCTCGACGGTATTGAGCATGTAGAGTGGGGCGGTAAACTCATTCCAGACACTCAGGAAATTAAGAACAAATACCGTAACCAGTACAGAGGTTAACAAAGGCACAATAATTCTGAGAAACAGCTTGATTCCGTTGCATCCGTCCATGATCGCTGCTTCATCCAGTTCTTTTGGAATATTGGATACAAACGCATATGTGATGAATAGCGAGATCGGAATGCCCATCGCCGTATAGAGCAGAATCATGCCCACATGCGAATTAATCATGCCCAGCGACTTCATGACCTCCATTAATGGAATGTAGTTCAATGGCAGCGTAATGCCCAGAATGAGAAAGAAATATAGGAACTTGCTTAGCTTTGAATAATTTCGTGATAACGTGAAGGCCGAGAACGCTACAACAAACACCAGCAGCAGGGAAGAAGCCGTTGAATGCAGCAGACTGTTGAAAAAGGAACCACCCAGGTGTCCCTGCTCATAGACGATTTTATAATTTTCAAAGATGAACTTCTCAGGTAGGGTCAGTTTGAGCACTTTGGCTTCGGCATCGGATTTGAATGAATTCAGTACTATGACGACAAAAGGAATCAATACCACCAGGCTAAGCAGCCAAGCGAGTGCATTTAATCCGATGGAAATCAGCCGTTTTTTCACACGCATCTAGTATTCCACCTTTCGGTTCATCAAGCGGATGATGAAGAAGGAGATGATCGCCATAATGACAAACAGAATCGTGGATAATGCACTGCCAATTCCCCAATAGCCTTTAGCAAAAGAGGAATACACCGCTGTGTTAATCACATCAGTCGCATTGCCCGGTCCGCCGTTGGTCAGTACATATACCGCATCAAATACACGCAGGCCATATGTAATATTGAGTACCGTGGCGATGGTAATCGTCGGCATCAGCATTGGGATCGTGATTCGAAACAGCTTCTGCCAGAAGCCGGCACCGTCAATCGATGCCGCTTCATAATAATCGCGAGGAATGGCAAGCAGTCCAGCAATGAACAGCACCATAATGTACCCCATGCCTTTCCACGTATCCACCGCCATAATGGATGGCATTGCCCAAGTGAGGGAGCCCAGCCAGTTCTGGGCCAGAACGTCCAGCCCCAGCGAACGCAGCGTCACGTTAACGAAGCCGTTGTTGGGATCGAGCAGGCTTTTGAAGACCAGGCCAACAATCAGGAACGAAAGGACTTGGGGTGAAAATATGATCATCCGGTGCAGATTGGCGGCCTTCACACCGCTGACAAGCAACAGAGCTAGGAATAGGCCCAGAACCGTCTTGGCGATCGAAGTAATCAGGGTGAAAAGGACTGTATTTTTAATAAAAAGTAAATACGTTGGATCACCCGCCAGAATGGTTCGGAAATGCTCCAGACCAATAAAGTTTTTCTCCGAACTGTAGCTGTTCCAATCGGTGAAGGAATAATAGATGCCCAGCAGGGCGGGAGCGACGATGAACAGCAGATACAGCACAATCGCTCCAGATGAGAAATACCAAGGATATATCTTATTTACATTCATAAACTGTTACACCTGTCCTTCCTGCCAAAATGCATGAGTGCATGGCGCCTCACCTCGCTGCATGTGACGGTAGTAGCCACAAGCCTCATGTGTTTACACAGAATATGCGCTGTTATTGCCACGCATCATCTTTCAGCACTTTGGCTTGTTCAGCCCGGCGTTTATCTATATTTTGCAGAATCTGATCCGGGGTCATCGCTCCAGCGAACATGCCGGAAAGATCCTTGCCGATATCCATCCACTGCGGATCAATGTACTTTACAGCGGCCTGCATGACCGTGCCTTTCTCATGATTTTTCTCGTAGTCGATATAGTCCTGTGTCAGCTTCGGTTCAATTTCAGGCCAGCAGATGGTCAGGTTGCCTTCACCCCCATCGAATACACGCTGCAGATGATCATGCTCCGTGATCCACCGGAAAAACTTCAGTACCTCTTCCGGGTGCTTGCTGTTTTTGTTGCCAAACATCGCAGCCGAACCGCCTGGATTCACACCAATCGTCTGATTATCGCCCCATGGCATCACGAAAAATCCCATATTGTCCTTCATGTCCGGATAGGCCTCAGACACTTCCTTTTCAGTGCCTGGAACTCGAAGCAGCATGGCTGCTTTCTCCTGACCAAAGGCTTCAATGCCAGCCTCGACCGTATTGGACAGAAAATCCTTGCCGAAGTAACCAAGATCCGCAAATTCCTTTAACTGCTCGATGACCGTCTTGAGCTGCGTCAAATCCGCGACCTTCATCTCATTGTTGTTCAGCTTCTCGTACGTTCCCGGCGTTGCTTGCTCATAGTTTGGGCCGGTTTCAAACAATGGCAGTACCTGATACCATCCGCTGGCAGGGGCCTGATAGAACGGAATGATATCCTTGTCCTTGATCTTCTGACTGATTGCCTTGAACTCGGCGTAGGACGTTGGAGGCTGGATACCGAGCTCTTCAAAAATGCGTTTGTTATAGTACACATACCAGATTTTCGATGGTGCAAAAGAAACTCCATACACCTTCTCTTTATAGCTAACCGTTGGTAAAATCTCTTCGGACATGCGTCCTGTAAATTCCTCATTGGTCAGATCAATTGCATTTTCCTCAGGTCTTACGTTGGCAGGCATGCTCAGCGGGTCCACATCCACATTGAAAATATCTGGAGCTTCGCCTGAGGCAAGCTTCACCTTAATCAGGTCACGCCACTGGGCATCAGGGACCACCTGAAAGTCAATTTTCACACCCGTTTCCTGCTCATATTCTTTCGCCATCGTTTGCATGATACCCGTACGTGGAATGCCGCTCTGACTTGTTCCGAACGTTAGTGTTACCTTCCCTGAACCTTCGGAACTTTTACCGGAGTTGCACCCGGCAAGAAGCAGGCTGGACAGCAGCAGCGCACCTACGAGGGATAATAGAAATCGTTTTCTCATCAATGAACCTCCCATGGAATAAAGAATAATAGCTCTTGCCGAAACGCTTCATGTAAGCGTATTCTTATGTGGATAACTTTACGCGGAACGAAGAATGTGCTCAATAGACAAAAGCGTTCTGTTGGGTGGACATTTTCGAGTAAGTTGCAAGATATCATCCAATAACGAGGTGTGAGATGGTTAAGTACCGATTCCGGACGCTTCAGCAAAGTCTGTTTGCCTACTACTCTGCGGTATTTATTGTATTTTCATTGATTGTAGCCAGTCTCTTGTATGTTTTTCTTGCCAATGACATTCGTAGTCGAAGTGCCGAACAGCAGAAACAGCTGGGGAACTCGATGGTGGGCAATCTGGATCAGGAGATCGTCAAAATGAATAATTTCTCCATGAACATCGTATATTCCAATCTGGTCAAGGAGCACTTCAGTCACTATTTATCTCCAGCGGAGAACAACGAACAGACGCTCACAAGTGACCCGGCGTTTTACAAGGATACAACAACGCTGATTGATGTCATTCTGGCGATCATTAGCAGCTCCAACACAGCCAAACAAGCTAATATCTATGATGTGAACGGTAAAATGCTGGGTGCCGGTGCGTTCAATGGACAGCTGTCTGTAGATCTGACCCAAAGACCGTGGTACGAGGAAACGTGGGCGCGCAATGGCTGGCGTGTCATAAGTTTACTGGATGGTGGGGCATTACCGATGCCAACAGGGCAGGGGGAGTCAGGTAAACCATATCTCTCCCTTACCCGGGTGTATAAGGATGGAAATTATGTCTCGCAAGGAGTAGTGGAAATTTTGCAGGATGCCGGAACCCTGTTCCAGCATTTGAATGAGGTGCAAGCGGGGAACGAAGATCTGAGTGTCTATGTATTGAATGAACGTAATGAGCTGTTATATCCTTTTTTGTCCAATGAACATCCGTTAAATGCACCCCATTCCGACGTTGTTAACTTGATTCGTAACGACCGCTATCCACCAGAAACGATGCAAGAAGTGGTAGATCCCAAAGGAAATTCAAAGCAAATGATGACCTACACGACCTCGCAGGAGACCGGATGGACGGTTATCGTGATGCAGTCCAAACAATCCCTGTTTGCGAATCTGAATCGCATGGCTTTTCTGTTTATGGGGGCAACTTTAGCTACCTTAATTCTTATTCTGCTCCTCTCATATCTGATCTCCAAACGTGTTACCTTACCGCTCCACCGTTTGCAGCGCATTATTCAGAAAACTGGCCTCCACGATCTGACCACAGGTCAGGACTCTGGCCAGTTGTTCAAGTTGGAATATCCGGGTTCCATCCGTGAGATGGATGAGTTGAATGATACCTTTATTCAATTGAATCAACAGCTTGTGCAATCCTTCCAAGACATGCTGGCGATCAAATCTCAGGAAACGGATGCCAGATTGCTGGCGTTGCAGTCCCAGATGAACCCTCATTTTCTGTATAACAACATTACGAACATCAGCATCATGGCGGAAGAGGGCATGAATGAACAGATCGTTGCGTTCTGTGGTCACATTGCATCCATGCTGCGTTACATCTCGGCTCCGAACAAAAGCGGTGTTCCATTGGAAAAAGAAATCGACTACTGTGAGCGATATTTGAAGTGTATGAAAATTCGGTTCGAAGATGATCTGCTTTATGAATTCCATGTTCCGGACTTGATGAAAAATCTTCAGGTCCCCATGCTGCTCATTCAGCCTTTACTGGAAAATGTCATGAAATATGGACTGCGTGATACTCCACCCTGGAAACTGTATATCATTGGAGAGCTGGACACTTTGCAGGAGACCTGGCTAATGACAGTGGAAGATAACGGACCTGGCATGGAACCCGAGGCGCTTACGCTCATCCAGCAGTACATACAACAATCACAGGAATGGGAGGCTATGCCTGAACTTGAGATCAACGGGATGGGATTGAAAAACATCTGGATCAGACTCAAATTATGGTATGGTTCCGCGGCACATATGCATATTAGGAATAAACCTTCTGGCGGCGTCAGCATTACGATTGGCGGTTCCATTCGAAAGGAGCACAGTTAAAACGCATGGTGATGACATATAGAACCATTATTGTGGAGGACGAGGCGTTAATTCGCCGCAATGTGTCCCGGAAATTCAGCGAGCTGGGCACACGGTTTGAGGTTATCGGTGAAGCTAGAAATGGACAGGAAGCATTGGAATTGATTGAACATACAGTGCCTGATCTGGTCGTTACCGATATTCAGATGCCCGTCATGAATGGACTGGAACTGGCGAAACATCTGTATTTTGCCTATCCGCATGTCAAGATCGTGATCCTGAGCGGCCACCATGAGTTTGAGTTTGCACGCCAGGCCATCAGTTACAAGGTAGAGGATTATTTGCTTAAACCCCTTACGGAAGAACAGCTTCGATCTCTGCTGGATGCAATGGAATTAAAGCTTGGCCATGCAGGGGATTCGCTGGCACATGTCAGTGCAATGCTGGATGAGCAGGTGAAGCCGGAGGACATTGCAGAGGCAGTCAAATTGTATCTGAAACAGAACTATATGCATGAAATTACGTTGCAGGACATGGCAGGCCAGATGCATTTTAGTGTGGATTACCTGGGGAAATGTTTCAAAAAGGTGACGGGTGAGACCCCGCTCAAATACATGACAGGGCTCCGAATCAACGAAGCAAAACGCATGCTCGCGGCCTTTGATGATATGGATATCAAGACAGTAGGTAAAGCGGTGGGATATAGTGATTCCCATTATTTTAGCCGTATTTTCAAAAACAAAACGGGACTCTATCCCAGCGAATATCGCCAAAGGTTACAATAACGAAAAAAAGCCCTGTCCATGGCTCTTGAAGAACCACGATGACTGGAGCTGATTATTGTGACAAAGCATCTTCCGTGATTTGGCGGATATCAAATGGGGAACGATTGCCTTCCTCAATGATGTCGGGGAGAATCTGCTCGAGGAAATAGTGTACACAGTGGAGGTCAATATTTTTGATTTTGATCAGGGCATATCGGTACATCACGATAAATTCCTTTTCTGTATTGCCACGCTGCAGTTCAGCAAACGCTTCGTACACCTGATCCATTTTGTCGGCCACTTCCAGAATAAGTCCTTCGACAGAGTTATCTTTGCCTTCACGCAGCTGTCTGCGGAAAATCGGCTGGAATTCTTCAGGAATATTTTCGTTAATAAAATGCTCAACCATGCCTTCTTCTACCTGTTGCAGCATCGAACGAAGCTCCAGTGAATAATGTTTGACCGGCGTTTTGATATCACCGATGAAGATTTCACCATAATCATGACTGCTGGTAATTTCGTAAAGCTTCTTCCAATCGATGGCGACCCCATGCTGTTCCTCAATATCGGCGAGTGTTTTGGCATACTGCACGACTTTCCAGGAGTGGGCGGATACGCTGTGTTCCTCGAACTTGAATTTTCCCGGGGTACGAATAATGCGCTCGAGATCGTTGAGTGATCTAAAGTACGTGTGAATTCCCATGTGTGCAATCATCCTTTTTAGTTATAAGTATGCACTAATTATAACTTGATTATGTCAACTACAGATTAACCCTGATACAGTCGAAGGTAAAGTAGAAGTCGAATCGCTGGACAGCCAAAAGCCATCTTATTCTCTGAAAGTAGAATCAGAGAATAAGATGGCTTTTGCATTTATCTACATCCGTTCATTTAAGATATTGCGGATGGGAAAAGGATGGGGAATAAGCTAGCCTTTTTTCCTCACGGGCGAAACAAACCAGTACGCCATACCTACAAACAGCGCACCGCCGATAATATTACCGAGCGTGACCGGAATCATGTTATGCATCCAGCCTGCCAGAGTAATTGTTTCCGGGTGGTTTGGCAACAACCAGGACAAGGAGAGCAAAGTCATATTGGCGACGCTGTGTTCATATCCACTCGCAATAAAGGCGTACAGACACCACCAGATGAGGACGAGTTTGGCAATATCTTCTTTTGAACGGGCCGCCATCCAGATCGCCAGACAGACCAGCCAGTTACAGAGAATGCCACGGAAGAAAAGTTCACTAACGGGAGCAGCCATCTTTTTGGCAGAAACGACAAAAAGCAGATGTTCCGGAGTCGCAGTCTTGAAGAGACCGCTCCCCACAATAAGCAGACTGAGCAGAACGGCACCGATCAGATTGCCAAGGAAGACGAGTCCCCAGTTTTTGAGAGTATCCCGAATAGTAGTCCGACCAGCCAGCGTGCTCATTGTAAAGAACATATTGTTACCAGTAAACAGCTCCGAACCAGCAAAGATGACGAGTGTGAGGGCGAGTCCAAAAGACATGCCCATCAGCATCATTTGCAGTGGGGACTGAGCAGCTAGCAGTGGGGCGCCGATACTGAATATCAGAATGATGCCAAGGCCTACATATGCGCCAGCCATCAAAGCGGCAACCATGTAACGAGGCAGGCTTGCGTTCATTTGATCTCGTTTTTTAACCGCTGCTTCAATAATTCCTTCAACATTTGATGTATACATGACGATTTCCCCCATTATCGTGCATCTGTCGTTGACAGTGAACTTTTTATCTAACTATAAAGCGATCCAGACCTGCCCGTTCTCGATCTTCACAGAATACATCTGGACTTGTCCCTGATCGGGTGCCTGCACAAGACCTGTGTTCAGGTCGATTTTCCAATCATACAGTGGATCATACAGATAATACCCGGAGACAATCCCTTCCGCCAGCGGTCCACCCTTGGGATGAGGATTTCTATTTTCTGCAGCAAAGATGGTGCCATCTGAGGTGCGAAATACAGCTAGTTCATGGTCTTTGATCTCAACCACTCTACCTATCTGGGGCAGAAATTCTTCGATCTCTCCGGCAGGATAGTAGATGGCAGATTGCTGTGTTGTCATATGAACATCTCCTTCATTATCAGGTTCACGTTACAGGGTCAATATATATCATAATGGCAGAGACAGAGGACTACGGTCGAGCAGAAACTTCTATGCCCTGGAAAAGTTTGTTCTGGCCTTCCTCGTTACGCAGTGCTTTTTTCCAAGGATCTTCCACTTGCTCAAGAGCGAATTCAATTCGTTCCATAAGCGCCTTACGCTCTTTTACGTCTTCGACAACAACGGCCCGAATCTGCTCCAACCCAACACGTTCCACCCATTCGGAAGTCCGCTCCAGGTAGTTGGCTGTCTCCCGATAATGCTGCATGATCGCTCCACAAAGCTCAACTAGTTCTTCATCGGTCTTCACCTTGCACAGAGAGTCAGCCAGTCTGGCCTTGATGCCGCCATTGCCTCCAATAAATATTTCCCAGCCGCCGTCATTGCCCACGATTCCGATATCTTTTGTACACGACTCTGCACAGTTACGAGGGCAACCGTTTACGGCATATTTGAACTTGGCAGGTAGATCGAGACGTTCGAACTTGCGTTCTAGCAGAGCACCCATCGCCATGGAATCCTGCGTGCCGAAGCGGCAAAATTGTGAGCCGACACATGTTTTGACTGTACGCAGCGATTTGGCGTATGCATAGCCTGAAGGCATATCCAATTCAGCCCAGACTTTGGGCAGATCTTCTTTTTTGACTCCAATCAGGTCCAGCCGCTGACCTCCAGTCACTTTGACGGCTTTTACATCGTATTTGACCGAAATGTCGGCAATGCGTTTCAAGTCTTCCGGCGTTGTGACGCCGCCATACATGCGCGGTACCACCGTATACGTGCCGTCTTTTTGAATATTGGCATTCATACGTTCGTTGACAAAACGGGATTCCTTTTCATCCACATGAGTATCTGGTGCAATCATACCAAGGTAATAGTTAATGGCCGGGCGGCATTTGGAACACCCTTCGGGTTGATTCCAACCCAGAACATGCATGACCTCTTTGGTCGTTTGCAATCCTTTTTGTCTAATCTCCGCTACGATCTCATCCCGGCTGAGGGAGGTGCAAGCGCAGATTCCCTGTTTGGCACCCGCTGTAAAGTTGTCTCCAAGCACATATTGCAGAATCTGTTCAACAACCGGTTTACAGCCGCCGCAGGAGCGGGTTGCACCCGTACAGGCTTTGATTTCGTCTACGCTGGTCAATCCCTCATTCGTAATGGCATCGACAATGGTTCCTTTGGTTACTCCGTTACATCCACAGACAATTTCGTCTTCTGCCATGGTTTCCACGGATGTGGCTTTTTTGTGCCCACCGCAACCTGTACCCATCAGTGAAGCATACAGTTCATCTGTCATCTCAGCCTGTTGTTTAATCAATTTCTGTAATTCGGCAGAATCCGTAATATCACCAAAGAGTACAGCGCCAACCATGATATTATCCCGAAGCAGAATTTTTTTGTAGGTGCGTTTCCAGTCGTCTTTATGTGAAATGATCGTATGTTCGGGACTGTCGATAAATTCACCGGTGGAAAAGACGTCTACGCCCGAAATTTTCAATTTCGTGGATACCACAGAACCTTCATAGGGAGCTGTATCAACACCGCATATATGTTTGGCCAGAATCATGCCCTGTTCAAACAGTGGGGCAACGAGGCCGTAGCATACACCGCGATGTTCGGTACATTCTCCGACGGAATACACGTTATTTAGTGACGTCTGCATATAGTCATCCACTACAATGCCTCGGTTAACTTCCAGGCCACTTTCCCGGGCTACACCCGTATTGGGTTTGATGCCTACTGCCATGACAACAAAATCAGTGTTCAGCACGGAATCGTCTGCAAAACGAATACCTTCTACCCGTTCTCCACCGAGAAGCTCTGCGGTTTGTGCGCCCATCTTGAACCGGATGCCCTGTCGCTCAAGTTCGGTTTTTAACATCGCAGATGCCTGAGGGTCAAGCTGGCGTTCCATCAGATCCTGCATCAGATGCACGACTGTAACTTCCATGCCGAGCTGGACCAAGCCTTTGGCAGCTTCGAGGCCGAGAAGACCTCCTCCAATGACAGCCGCTTTTTTATATTGTTTCGCTGCTTCCAGCATGACGTTACAATCCGCTATATCCCTGAAGCCAACGACCCCTTGTTTGTCATGACCCGGTACAGGAAGAATGAAAGAGCTGGAGCCGGTTGCGATGATGACTTTATCGTAAGGGAAACGTAAGCCTTCCGCAGTTACTACTTCACGTGTTTCTGACTCAATGCGTGTTATGGTTGTACCCGTATGGAGGGTGATACCGTAATCTTCATACCAATGCAGATCATTAAGCACAATATCATCAATTGTTTTGCTGCCTTCCAGCACATAGGACAGCATTATCCGATTGTAATTGGGATAGGGCTCTGTGCCAAAGACGGTAATGTCGAACCGGGAACTCAATTTCAAAATTTGTTCAACTGTACTTATGCCTGCCATACCATTACCGATGATAACCAGTTTTTCTTTATTTCCGTTCATGTGTATATGCCTCCTTTAGTGAACACTGTACATTACAATCATTTTTAGTGGTTTATATTTGAATCATAACGTTCAATTGTGACATTAAATGTGATTAAATTCACTAAATACTATAGAGACATGACAAGTTCAAAGTGTGATGCCTGTCACGGAAGCTTTTTTAATTATTTTATGAATATCAATTCATATAAGTAGGGATATAGGTTATAGTTAAATGAATTGAGAAATGCGAACTATTGTTCTTATATTGTTTTCGTTGTAATATCTGGAGTGGGCCGTATATGTTCCCTATTTCTTCGAAAGGAAGTTTTTGCACCATGATGGGAAGATCCCACCTGATTATCGGGACAACTGTATCCCTCTCTGTTTTGCAATTGGCCGGCATGCCCGTGACTGCACCAGCGGTTACCGTGGCCCTGATCGGTTCGCTGCTGCCAGACATTGATGAGCCCAATTCGCTACTGGTATCCAAGGCATTGCCGAACAGTCTTATTCGGCTGTTACAGACAATCCTGCTGCCTGTCGCCGTATTTGTGTACTTCTATGTTCAGGCGAAACCCTGGAATCTGCTGCTTGCCATTCTGATTGCGATGGTATCTTTCCTGCCGTCCCGTTCCCTGCGCAAAGTGTTGATGTTTGCGATCGGATTGGGACTTGTATTTTATGGACATGCATTCGCACCGTGGAATCTAATTGCTGGCAGTCTGTTAATGCTGTGTACCACGTTAACCCACAGGGGGTTAACCCACACATTATATGGGACCGCGGTATGGGCTGGGTTGCTCTACAGTACAACTCATCTGCAAGGTCCAGAGATCTGGGTAGCCGGAGGTACAGCGTATGTCATGCATCTACTGGCTGATTCGTTGACGAATCGCGGCATTCGTCCATTGCCGCCACTCAAGTGGCGTATAAGGGTCAATCTTATGAGTACGGGCACGAAGCATGGAGCTGTTGTGGAAAATGTGTGTATTGTACTGGCTCTCATTTTGGCCTGGATTGCGTTCTCCCCTTTATTTCTGTAAAATCTCAAAAATACCAGTCCTGCAAGAGGACTGGTATTTCTTTTGTTCATATCCATGGCTGTAATCAATATGGAGAGGGTCATGTGGTTGTGGGTGTACTTGACAAACCTTCAATATCTGTTGAACCAAATACAAATAACATTACAAGGATAACTACAATTATCAGTTCGGCGAAGCCGATTCCGTCAAAGTCAGACATCATCCCAACCTCATTTCATGCTATCTAGGAATTTATCCTTTGTTGAAAAGCCCGTACTACATCATCCAGTGTCATGTCGCCCATTTCGTCAAGAAATTGGACTAGCTTATCGGCGTTCGACGGCGAAATATTTTTAAGTGTTTTGTACTGACCAACTAATTCAACAACGAGTGTGGCTTCTCGAAACAACGTTACGGCATCAACTCTTAATTTTCCACTTACGAGCAAGGCTGCAACGATAATCTCCAGATTTTTTCCTTTTAGGTTACCGTTGAGAAGGGTATTTGCAGCATCTGTTTTTTTGGAACCCTTATTCGATTTTCCATTCCTTCTCATTGCCATAATAGGTCCCCCGCTGCTTGATCTTTATTTCTTCTACCGTTGTTGTATATTATGTATCTTTTCTATAAATGTTCTAGCTATTAAACTAGTTGCATCAAAAAAAGAGAGACCCTGATGAAGTCAGGATCTCTCTTGAATTTATTAATTTAAATGAAGTTAAGCAATGAAGCAAATGTAGTCTCAAGATTCTGCCATGAATCCACAATTATGCGTTTCCGATAATCGTGTTCAGTGTTGTCTGATCCAGACCCTTCACCAACTTCACGAGCAACTCTTTTGCTGCATCATAGTCATCCGTATGAATAATGGAAGAAGAAGTATGAATGTAGCGAGCACAGATGCCAATTACCGTGGATGGTACACCGATACCGCTCAAATGAACCGCTCCGGCATCTGTTCCACCAGGGGAGATGAAATATTGCATTTTGATCTGGTTGGATGATGCTGTGTCCTGAACATATTCAACAATGCCGCGATGGGTGAACATGCCTGGGTCGAAGATTCGCAGCAAAGCGCCTTGTCCAATATGTCCAAATGATTGTTTATCCCCGGTCATATCATTCGCAGCACTGCAGTCCAATGCAAAGAAAATATCTGGTTCAATCAGATTGGCAGCTGTACGTGCGCCGCGAAGTCCCAATTCCTCTTGAACTGTTGCACCGCAATAGAGGGTGTTTGGCAATTTTTCCTTATGCAATGCTTCAACCAGCTCAAGTGCAAGTCCTACACCGTAACGGTTATCCCATGCCTTAGCCATGATTTTCTTCGGATTGGCCATCGGTGTGAATTCACAGATCGGTACGATCTGCATACCCGGGTGGATTCCCCAAGACTCTGCTTCTGCACGGTTATCTGCACCAATATCCAAGTACATATGGTTAAGATCAACCGGTTTATTGCGCTGGGATTCATCGAGAAGATGAGTAGGTGTTGAACCGACAACCCCTGTAATTCTGCGATCCGGAGTGATGAGTTCCAGACGTTGTGATAGTACAGCCTGACTCCACCATCCACCAAGTGGGCGGAATTTGATCATGCCTGTTTCCGTAATGCCTGTGGTCATGAAGCCAACTTCGTCGAAGTGACCTGCAACCATGACTTTGGGTCCAGACGCTTCTCCTCGCAATACACCAAAAAGGCTACCCAGGCGATCCTGGACAAATTCATCCGTATAAGGAGACATTTGTTCTTTCATCCATCCGCGAAGCTCGCGTTCAAACCCTGAAACGGAAGGGAATTCCGTTAACGTTCGAAACATTTCCAACGTTTTTTGATTCATGTGTCGACAACTCCTCTGCTTGTATGTAGATCAGGTCTCAGCAGAACGGCTGCCGGACTGTTGTCCTTCGAAAAAGAAGAACGTTTATTTAACCACTGGTCACACTACAGTATGAACCTTGCGCAAGTAATTGTCCATGGTTATGTCACGTATCTCAGGCATAAATGCTTGCTCGTTTGATGATTCATCGGGACATTAAATCCGCACCAAACACAGTCGACAAGCAGCAACATTGAATATGCATAGAGTGAGAAATCATTTTGCTTAACCTTTTTCGATGAGGTTATTTAATAGGCTACTAATTTCACTTGCCTGACAACAGGAAGGAGCTGGGACAATAGATGAAGCTACCCGATGAAGGCAATGAAACCATGCTTTTTATCGTCCTCTTTATTTTGCTCGTGATCGTTCTGCTTTATTTATAACTTTCTCAAGACTCTGATCCGGCGCTGAGCGACTCATCTGATTCGGCTGCTTCATTGTGCTGGAAACAAATGCTGCCATTTGCCGGATACATAACTTTCCCAACCTTAACAAACAATGAATACAGGATTACACACAGTATGTGCAGTCACAACTGTTGACTGATTTTCATTTCAAGGAGGTTCTGTATCTTGCCAGCTCAAAATAAGGGTAGCGGAAAAAAATCATCATCATCCCTGTCCATCAGTGAACAGGAATATAAAAAAGTCGCCAAAAAACATGAGCCTGCTCGTCCTATCTGGGCGAACTGTATTAAGGCATTCTTCGTCGGCGGATTCATCTGCGTCATTGGACAGGCTATCCAGGAAGCTTTTATGGCCGGGTTTGACATGACTTCCAAGGAAGCAGCCAGTCCAACCGTTGCGGTCATGATTCTTATTTCAGTTATCCTGACTTGCCTCGGTGTCTACGATAAAATGGCGCAATGGGCTGGTGCCGGAACGGCTGTCCCTGTTACCGGATTTGCCAACTCCATGTGCTCGGCAGCACTGGAGCATCGCGCCGAGGGACTCGTGCTGGGTGTTGGTGCGAACATGTTCAAATTGGCTGGTTCGGTCATCGTGTTTGGTGTAGTTGCTGCCTTCATCGTGGGGATCATATACGCCATTCTTGGCTTCGGAGGTGGACATCTATGAAGCTCCTGGGACAACAAACCTGGCAATTTGAGAACCGTCCACGCATTATTGGCAGGTCGGCAGTCGGAGGACCAGATGAAGGCCAAGGGCCTCTGGCATCTGATTTTGACTATGTATATGACAATTTGGAGATTGGGGAGAAGACCTGGGAAAAGGCAGAGCGCAAACTCCTTGAACAGGCATCCCAAATGGCGTTGATCAATGCGAATATTACGAAGGAAGAGCTTCAGTTCTTTGTCGGCGGAGATCTGATGAACCAGATTATCAGTAGTTCCTTTTCTGCCCGCAAGTTGGGTGTTCCCTATCTGGGGGTATTTGGTGCCTGTTCAACCTCAATGGAGACGTTGGCCCTGGCCTCGCTCATCGTGGATTCGGGTGCAGGGGATTATGTACTCGCGGGTACGGTCAGTCACAACTGTACGGTGGAAAAGCAATTTCGTTATCCAACAGAATATGGTTCCCAGAAGCCGCCATATGCCCAATATACTGTTACGGGATCAGGGTGTAGTGTGATATCGCGTACGGGTCAGGGCCCGGTAGTCACCAGAGCGACAATTGGCCGAATTATGGATATGGGTATCAAAGATCCGTTTAATATGGGGGCTGCCATGGCTCCAGCCGCAGCGGATACCATCGTTTCTCATTTCCGGGACACAGGCCTGGAACCTGGTTATTATGATCTGATCGTTACAGGTGACCTTGCTTCGGTTGGATTGCCCATCGTTAAGGAGCTTTTGCATAAAGAGGGTATCCCTATGGAACAAACGGTCTTCAATGACTGTGGTTTGATGATATATAACCTGGAAAAGCAGCCTCAGGTTGTGGCCGGAGGAAGCGGCTGTGGATGTTCAGCGACAGTGACCTATGGTCACATTTTGAACCGGATGCAAAAGGGTGAACTCAATAAGGTATTGGTGGTCGCTACCGGTGCATTGTTGTCTCCACTTTCATACCAGCAGGGCGAGAGCATTCCTTGTATTGCACATGCTGTGGCCATAGAAAAGGAGGGATAAAGGATGCAATTTTTATGGGCTTTTATTGTTGGCGGGTTGATATGTGTCGTGGGACAGCTTCTGATGGATGGTGTCAAACTGACGCCTGCACATACGATGAGTACACTTGTAGTGGCTGGTGCGGTTGCGGATGCGTTTGGGCTGTATGATCCACTCGTCAAATTTGCAGGGGCAGGAGCTTCTATTCCCATTACCAGTTTTGGTAACTCCCTCGTGCACGGGGCATTGACGGAACTGGAGAAAGAGGGATGGATTGGTGTCATTACGGGGATATTCGATTTGACCGCCGCGGGTATTTCCTCAGCGATAATCTTTTCTTTTCTCGCGGCATTGGTGGTTCGGCCCAAAGGGTAATAGAGCATGGCAGAGCTACCCATTATATATGGAATCAGCAGAGGCTTCGGATAACTTCTATCCGAGCCTCTTTTTGTCGTAATCATGCGATAACTGCGGCGAATCTGACGGCTGGAAACAAATGTTGAGTTCCTTCGAGTGTACGCGCGCCTTTGGATCATGTACAATAAAAGGAAATCTGTATGCTTTTTTAGGAGGTTAGACCACATGCCTGTGCGCAAAGAGTCGATCCAAATCATATCAGCAGTTCGTTCTAATCTGGAATCATGCATAATGGGAAAATCTTTTGAAATTCAACTTTTGCTCACAGCTTTGCTTGCAGGCGGACACGTTCTGATTGAAGACGTACCAGGAACAGGCAAGACGCAGTTGGTTAAAGCATTATCGAAATCCATGCGCGGAGAGTACCGCCGCATTCAATGTAATCCTGATATTTTGCCAAGTGACATCACAGGTGTATCCGTTTTCCATCCACGTGACGAGCGCTTTTACTTCCGTCCGGGTCCGGTGATGACCAATATTTTGCTGGCAGACGAGATTAACCGGGCAACTACGAAAACGCAGTCCGCTTTGCTGGAAGTCATGGAAGAGCGCAGTGTAACGGTAGATGGCGATACGTATGATCTGCCTCATCCATTTATGCTCTGTGCAACCCAGAATCCAATCGATTTTGAAGGAACCTACACATTGCCGGAAGCGCAGCTGGACCGGTTTATGTTGAAAATAAGTCTGGGTTATCCCGACAAGGATATCGAGAAAACGCTGCTGAAGCAGCACCAGTCTGGTCAGCCTGTTGATCGGCTTGAATCCGTAACCCATATGGATCAGATATCAGCCATTCAACAGGAGATCAAGGAAGTATTCATCGGTGATCCGGTCATGGATTATCTGCTTGATGTGGTTCGCAAAACTCGCTCCCACCCATCCGTATTGCTGGGCGCAAGCCCGCGGGCAGCCATTTCATTTATGATGGCGGTGAAGGCTTTTGCCTTTTTGCAGGAACGTGACTACGTGCTTCCGGATGACGTGAAAACGATGGCACCTTATGTCATCTCCCATCGGATTGTGCTGCGTCCCGAATCGAGACTGGACAGCATGAGCTCTGAGGCTGTATTAAATTCCGTACTTCAGCAGGTTCGAGTGCCCGTCTCCATGGGGCAATAATTGATGAAGCCGCTTTTGAGTACAGTCAGAAGGGGAATACGCCACCCCCGCGTATGGAGCATCGCGGCGGTGTGGATGTGCTGTTTGGCTTATGTTTTGTTCCAGGGTGGGAAGACCTCCCTGATGCTGCTGTCGATGGTGACTCTGCTTTGTATTTACCTTGCGATTGCTGGTTTTAGCGGTGTGAGGCGTACTCACGGCGTGCGTAAGCTCTCTTCCGGCCAGGATCATGAAGAGTTGCTGCATGCGGGTGATCAGGTACAGGTAAAGTTAAGTCTGAACATTCCGGGATTTTTACCACTTCCATATGTGGTTGTGCGCGAAATGCTGCATCGGCATAACGGCGAATCCTGGTCTTTCAAAGAAAGCCTCATTCCAAGCATGCGAGGTTATGGTGAATTGTCATTTCAGACCCCCCCGCTGGAGCGAGGAAAGTATGTCTTTTCCGAAACGGAATGTGCCAGCGAGGACATCTTTGGACTGATTGAGCATCGGGGAACGTTCAAAGCCAAAGGCGAATTCCGGGTGCTGCCGCGGACGGTATTTATACCGTACTGGCAGCTGTACGACCGCAAATCACGGTTATCTGGTCCACAGACAGCCTTGACCCGCTCACGCAGGGAAACGACCCAGATTAACGGCGTCCGTGATTACGTTTATGGAGATCGCCTTTCCCGCATTCACTGGAATGCAACGGCAAAGACGGGAACGTGGAAGTCCAAGGAATTTGAACATGAATCGGTGCCGAAAACGATTCTGGTGCTGGATGCGCTGTCAGGCAGCTACGAACATGGTGAGGCCTTTGAACTAGCTGTGTCTACGGCTGCCTCCCTGCTGGAATATGGCACAAGAGAACGAATGGGCATGGGGCTGCTGACACTGTCGGAGATGACATCATTTTTTGCTCCCAGCGAAAGTCCGATGGAACGGCAGAAGATGATTCATCATCTGGTAGATATCCAATATAATGGCCAGGAGAAACGGCTGCTGCCAGGTGTCGAGAAGATGTCACGTCAGTTTCCTCAAGGTGCTTATTTTGTAGTGATTTCTCCCCAAAAAGATGAAAAAGTTCTGGAACTGCTCCGATGGGCTGACACACGTGGGATGACCCCTTGTCATATTCTGATTGAACCCACTGATTCCCGCCGGAGTTCCGAGTGGAATGCCATGCTGCGCGGAAGAGGCACAAGATCCTTTACCGTTTCCCATTTGCAGGAGCTTCCAACAGTTATGGGGGGAGGTAGTGTATGAGTACTAATGGCCAAGAGCTGACAGTGGGGAGAAGATCCTGGTATCATGCGGCTTCGTTGCTCTGGATTTTCCTGATTGGCATGCAGTGGATATCATTTACACAGGAATCCTGGTATACGGAGACCACTTCATTGGTACTGTGGACACTCGCTGCGGTCTGTATTCTGGAAGTTATTCTGCCTTTCAAAATAATGATTCGAACGATAATCAAGGCGATTGTCCTTGTATATATTTTGCATAAGACTTTAACTGATTACACGGTTTATATTCCTTATGGCACGTTAATGGAGCGTACAGAGCAATTTGTGTTGCACCTGACACCTTACATCTGGTTCTCCCTATGCGCGTGGGTGATGCTTGAAGCTGCCCTGCGCTTGGTGACTACAACGCGCCGGATTCTCGTTTTTCTGGGCATTAACATTATATCCATGGGAATTCTGGACTCCTTTACTCAGTTTCCACTTTGGATTGAAATCGCTTGGGTTATGTTTGCGGGAATGGGATGGCTGGTATGTCAGCACTTCCGTAATTTCCAACTGCAATATCCACAAGGGTGGAAACGAATTATCCGATATCCCTATAAAATTCTGGCCAACATTGCAATCATATTCTCTCTCATTATCGTAGCCAGTGTGAACATGCCGGAAGTTCCTCCTACCCTTACTGATCCTTATACCGCGTGGCGTAACTACACCGGAAGTTCGGGGAGTCAGACTGGCAACGGAACACTGGACATTCCCGCAGCTACCGAGTCAGGATACAGCAGGGAAGACAACCAGCTTGGCGGAGGATTCAACTTCGACTATACCCCTGTCATGTCCGTCACTACCAATGAACGCAGTTACTGGCGCGGTGAGACGCGTGCAGAGTATACAGGAACAGGCTGGGATGATCGTGGACGAGGTGCAACAGAGGATGTTGAGGCCGGACAGGCTCTGGAGAATGACGAATCCGGAAGTGTAACTACCAAGCAAGTCACTCAGAAAGTGACGATGTTGAATGACAACGTGTATCCGATCCTCTTTGGAGCCTATTCTATCTCTGAAGTCACATCTGTCAATGGTGAGGCGAATTCGGACCGGATGTTATGGAATCCGGAGCAGGCAGAGCTGCATGTCGTAACAGACCGCCAGCAACCGCAATATCCCAAAACGTATACGATTGTATCCGAAGCGCCAGTTATTGTGGAAGATGAGCTTCGTACCAAATCTTTTGATGATCTGTATACGAGCAATCCGGCAGATGATATGTATCTCCAGCTGCCATCCAGATTCCCTGATCGGGTGACGGACCTGGCCGCTGAAATTACAGCATCGGCAAATACACCGTATGAAAAAGTGGCATTACTGCAAAACTATTTACAACAAAATTTTGATTACACAAACAATCCGGATTTATCCCGAAAAGTAAGCAGTGACTTTGTTGAAGGATTTTTATTTGACATTCGTGAAGGGTATTGTGATTACTTCTCGACTGCGCTGGTTATGATGGCACGCTCCGAGGGTATTCCCGCTCGTTGGGTGAAAGGGTACGCGCCGGGACAGTTGTCGTTGAATTCAGACATGCAAGCCCCACGCCAACCTGGGGCTGAGATCGAGACAACGTACACTGTAACGAATGCAGATGCGCATTCTTGGGCTGAAGTTTATTTTGGCGAGTATGGATGGATTCCGGTTGAAGCAACGCCGGGCTTTGACATGCCGTTGCTCACGGAACAACCAGATGTACAGCCTGTAGATGAGCCTGAAGAACAACCTGAAGAGGAACCGGTAAAAGAGGAAGAGCAAACTCCTGCGCCTGAGCAGGCTTCATCCAGTATCCCGGCTTTTGTAATCTGGGCTGCGGGAGCCATCATCGTATTGTGGGTGGCTTATATGTTCTGGCGAAATCGTCTCTCGCTTCGATTCTTTGTACTTCGTGTGCGGACAGGTGGACCGCTAACGCCTGAACAAAAGGTAGTGGCAGAGACCGAACGCTGGATTCGTTATGTGAAGCGCAAGGGATTGACCCGGAGCGGGGACGAGACACTTCGTGAATCCGTAACCCGCTGGAGCCAGGCGAAACCAGCTGCAGCAGCGACATTGCATGAACTTCTAGCGAAGTTTGAACAGACTCGCTATAGTCCGGCGTCAGTAACTGCAGACGACTGGAAGGGCGTCTACCAGACCGCCTTGAAGCTGCGCAAGGAACTTAAAGCGGAACGGGCGTAATGTCGCCCGTCCCGTTTTTCCTTTTTTCCTATGCCATCAGGCGCTGTATGCATTTTCAGGAAAGACGGATTTGTGATATAGTGTGTCGTATGAAACTGAGGTGACTTCTTTGTTTGAAATATTAATGCCCAAGCTGCGTGTAGACACGGTTTTTGACATTAATCTGGAAGAGCTATACGCTCAAGGCTACCGTGGAATTATAACTGATCTGGACAATACACTCGTTGGGGCCAAAGCTCCTGATGCCACGCCCGAACTGATCGAGTGGTTCGCACGTGTCAAAGAGGCTGGTTTCCAGCTCATGATTGTGTCCAATAACAATTTGAATCGTGTATCCCTGTTTGCGACGCCACTGGATATCCAGTTTGTGCATAGTGCACGCAAACCATCGAATGTTCCGTTTCGTAGAGCAATGAAGATGATGGAGTTAACTCCTGAAAAAACGATTGTCGTAGGCGATCAGATGCTTACAGATGTCTTTGGAGGTAATCGACTGGGACTCTATACGGTTCTGGTGTTGCCGATCTCCATCGGAGATGAAGGCTTCATGACCCGCTTCAATCGGCGCGTGGAACGGATTGCTCTAACGAGTTTGCGCAAGAAAGGCTTATGGCTTGAGGAGGATAAGAAGAAATGACAGAACCGCATAACGGCAATATTGCCGTAAGGTGCAGCGGATGCGGAGTGCATCTGCAAACGGAAAACCCGGAATTACCAGGATTCATCCCCGAAAAAGCGTTGGATCGTGAACCCGTCATTTGCCAGCGTTGTTTCCGTATCAAAAATTACAATGAGTCATCATCCGTTACAGTGGACCAGGACGAGTTCTTGGCCCTGCTGAGCAAAATCGGGGATAAGGATGCACTTGTCATCCATATCGTTGATCTGTTTGACTTTGATGGCAGTATCATCTCTGGTTTGCAGCGTTTTGTAGGCAACAATCCAGTATTGCTTGCCGTGAACAAAACGGACTTGCTTCCAAAAGTAACCAACTGGAACAAGGTTCGCAACTGGGTGCAAAAACAGGCCAAAGAACAAGGTTTGCGTACGGTAGATGTCGTTCTGTGCAGTGCAAAGCAAAATCAGGGCTTCGACCGACTGCTTGAGCTTGTAGGCACGTATCGTGGAGATCGTGACGTATACGTGGTTGGTGGTACCAATGTGGGCAAATCCACACTGATTAACCGTCTGATTCGGGACTACAGTGATCTCGAGCAGGAGCTCACAACATCACGTTACCCGGGGACAACGTTGGATATGGTTAATATTCCGCTGGACGATGGAAAAGCTATTATTGATACACCGGGAATTGTATACCCTTGGCGTTTCAGTGAGATTGTATCCCGCAAAGATCTGGCTGCCATTATGCCAGAGAAACCACTTAAACCGGCCGTTTATCAATTGAATTCTGGTCAGACGCTGTTCTTTGGCGGTATGGCTCGTTTTGACTTTGTGGAGGGAGATCGTCAGTCCTTCACTTGTTTTATCAGCACTGCGCTTGATATTCACCGGACGAAGCTGGAACGTGCAGACGATTTGTATCGTGACCATCTGGGTGAGTTGCTGTCTCCACCAACGCGTGAAGATGCAGCAGATATGCCTGAATGGACCAGACATGAATTCCGAATCAAACGTGGCAGCCAGTCGGATGTATTCATTTCCGGACTGGGCTGGATTAAGGTTAACGGTGAGAATGGGGCCCTTGTAGCTGTTCATGCTCCAAAAGGTATTCGTGTACTGATCCGCCCATCCTTGATCTAATGTAATCACAGCAGTATTTCCATCAGATCGGAGGCGGAAGTATGTCGGAACAGAAAAAAACAAATCCTTCACTGCCTGTCCTGCTTGGCGTCATGGGTGATCCCATTGCACATTCCAAATCGCCTGCCATGCATAATGCGGCTCTGCAGGCTGCAGGAGTGAATGGAATGTATATGCCACTGCATGTTCGTCCCGAGCAGTTGGAATCAGCCATTCGAGGCATTGTGGCGCTGGGGTATCGTGGTGTGAATGTAACCATTCCGCACAAAGAACAGGTCATGCAGTATCTGGATGTCATTGATGAAAGTGCACGCCTGATTGGCGCGGTGAACACTATTGTCAATGAAGAAGGCAAGCTGACAGGGTACAATACGGATGGCATCGGTTATGTGCGTTCCTTGAAGGAAGAAGCTGTTCCGGAACTCGCTGGTAAACGTATTGCTGTTCTGGGGGCTGGCGGAGCAGCGAGAGGTGTGATATACGCCCTTGCCTTGGAAAAGCCTGCACAGATTAGTATTCTTAACCGTACAGCCGACAGAGCCGTTGCCCTTGCTTCCGATCTGCGGGCTCATGGACTGGGCGACATCACGGGTAGTGGAATGGAAGAGGCTGCTGCGGTACTGGCTTCGGCAGATATCGTGATTAACACGACGGCCGCAGGCATGCATCCGCATGTAGATGACGTACCTGTCGACCCTGCACTCATTCGAGCAGGCGCAGCAGTAAGCGACCTGATCTACAATCCGCTGGAAACACGTCTGCTTCGCGAGTCAAGGGAGCGTGGATGTACTGTGCATGGTGGCCTGGGTATGTTTATATACCAGGGCGCCGTAGCCTTCGAGCACTGGCTCGGCATCCCGGCGCCCGTGGAGACGATGCGGCCTGCTGTGTTAGACAGTTTTTAATATTGTAAAATGAAATCAAGATTACACGATGACGAAGAGTGCAGAAGCAATCTGAAGAAACGAAGTGCTCGCCTTTATCACCGGATTTCCCCTTTATAAAAATGAAATGAAGAAATCTGGGGATAACAGCGATCGTAAGATGGTACTGCAATCGTAGTCACACTGTGTAAACTTTGTTAGTTCGTTTTATGAATGTAAAAATATAATTGAACGGTCAGGCCCCGACAGTCATTGTGCTGTTGCTGAGGCTTGCTCACCATAAGGAGTATGGAGTATTCATGTTAAACGGTAAACAAAAGCGCTTTTTGCGTTCACAGGCACATCATCTGACCCCTGTATTTCAAATCGGCAAAGGGGGAACGAATGAGCACCTGTTCCGTCACATCGAAGATGCGATTGAGAAGCGCGAATTGATGAAAGTGCAAGTGCTCAACAACAATGACGAGGACAGAAAAGAGATGGCCGAAGAAGTTGCCCGTGAAACGGGTAGTGAGCTTGTACAAGTCATCGGTAACACAATCATCCTGTACAAAGAATCGCGCGATAACAAACAAATCGAACTACCTAGATAAGGGAGTGTGACGCGGGTGAAGATCGGTATCATGGGTGGTACGTTTGATCCGATCCACATGGGACACCTCCTGGCAGCTGAAGCGGCAAGGGATTCGCATGCACTGGATGAGATCTGGTTCATGCCTTCCCATGTTCCACCTCACAAACGCGGCGCCGGAGCTTCGGGACAGCAACGTCTCGATATGACGGAAGCGGCTGTGAAAGGTGTGCAGCAATATGAGGTGCTGGGTATTGAGATGGAACTTGGCGGAGTGTCTTATACCATTGATACGATGAAGGAACTGTGGCGTCGCCATCCTGAACATGAGTTTTATTTCATTATCGGGGCGGATATGGTGAACTATCTTCCCAAATGGGAGCAGATTGAAGAACTTGCAGAACGCCTAACCTTTATCGGGGTTGGTCGACCAGGCTTCCAGTTACATCTGGATGATCTACCAGACGAATTACAGGATCGGGTCCTGCTGGCCGAGATGCCCTTGGTCGATATTTCATCGACAGCCGTACGCAGACGTCTTGCCAAAGGTCATTCGGTACGTTTCATGATTCCTGATGAGGTGCACCAATACATTGTAAGGAGCGGTTTATATGGGACTAAGCCGTGACGAACTGATCCGCGCAGTTTCCGGTCAAATGCCGGAGAAGCGTTGGAAGCATACGCTGGGTGTCATGGAGTCGGCAGTGATGTTGGCTGAAAAATATGGTGCTGATCCTGTAAAAGCGGATCTGGCAGCAATCTTGCATGATGTGGCCAAGTATTGGCCTGTATCCGAGATGGAAGCGGTCATCCGTGATAATGGATTGAATCAAGAACTTTTGCAGCATGACAAGCAGCTCTGGCATTCCGAAGTGGGTGCTTTTGTTGCCGAGCGTGACTATGGCATTAATGATGACGAAATTATTAATGCTATTCGTTGGCATACCTCAGGTCGAGTAGGCATGAGCTTGCTGGATAAGGTGGTATGTCTTGCGGATTATATTGAACCGGGAAGAGACTTTCCGGGAGTGAATCATATTCGCGAACAGGCTGAGCACAGTCTGGAAGAAGGTTTAATTGCCGGTTTCGACTCGACGATCAGCTTATTGATCTCGCAGCGCCGTGTTATTTATCCTTTGACCATGTTGTCGCGAAATGATTTGATTGCACATTTATAGATTAGATTATGGAGGTTGGTTCATGACAATATCATCGAAAGAACTTATGAATATGGCGGTTGCGGCCGCTGACGATAAAAAGGCATCCAACATTGTAGCGCTGGATCTGATTGGTATTTCACTGGTAGCAGACTATTTTGTTATCTGTCACGGGAATTCGGATACTCAGGTACAGGCGATTGCAACAGAGATTCGCAAACAGGCGCATGCAGCCGGCGTGAACATCAAAGGCATCGAAGGTATGGATTCGGCACGTTGGGTATTGATGGATATGGGCGATGTGGTTGTTCATATCTTCCACCGCGATGAGCGTGAGTATTACAACATTGAGCGTCTGTGGTCTGATGCCAAAGTGGTGGAAACGGTATGAGTTTGATCGCAGGAACAGTCGTCAGCTTGCCGGTTTCACGTGAAGTGTCTCCGTTTGGTTATTTTTTGACGACAGGATCGGAAGATGTACTGCTTCACTATACGGAGCTCACACGTGACGTTAAAATTGGAGAAACGCTGGAGGTCTTTCTGTTCTTTGATACGGAAGATCGCCTGGCGGCAACCATGAAAAAACCATATCTCACACTCGGCGAAATGGGACGACTGGTTGTGGCTGATATTCATCCACGCCTCGGCTGTTTCCTCGAAATGGGGCTTGGACGGCAATTGCTGCTCCCGATTCGTGAACTGTCTGAATTGGAAGAGCTGCGTCCCCAGGTGGGGGATGAAGTCTTTGTTATCATGGAACATGACAAGCAGGGACGTTTGCGGGCGAAATTGGCTGGAGAACGTGAGCTTGCACCATTGTCTTTCCATGCGCCAACCTCGTGGGTCAATCAATGGGTTGAAGCAACAGTCTACAAGACACTTCAGATGGGTACGTTTGTACTTGTCGAAGGTGGAGTGCTGGGATTTGGCGCTATCGGCATGATTCATTCTTCGGAACGAAACCGCATGCTGCGTCTGGGTGAAAAGGTGAAATGCCGGGTAACCATGGTACGTGAAGATGGACGTGTCAATCTGGCGATGTCTCCTCTCAAAGAGGTTGGTCGCAATGAAGATGCAGACAAACTACTTGCTTTCATGAAAGAGCGCCCTACGGGCGGCATGCCATATTCGGATGCAACCCCACCGGACATCATCAAGCAGCGCTTTGGTATCAGCAAATCCGCATTCAAGCGGGCCTTGGGCAAACTGATGAAGGACGGTCTGGTAACTCAAAAGGAAAACTGGACCTATCTGACAGAGTCTGTACCTCAGGATCAGAACGAAGACAAGTAACAAACAGGTATCATGGATCAAGGAAGTGCTTGAATTCACAAGTAAAGGCAGGGCAAGGCTGGGTGAACTCCGGACGCCCCTGCTTTTTCTTTTGTTCAAAAGAGATTCGAAAATGAAATTGAAAGTGCGGTGCCTGACATGTCTTACCGGAAATTTGCCTATGTGTACGATGAATTAATGGAGGATATGCCTTATCCGGACTGGATAAGGTTTGCGAGAACGGCTTGGGAACGGCATGGCATGCCAAAAAGTGTGGCTGAACTGGGTTGTGGCACGGGTTCAATTACGATCCCGCTGGTGAACTCCGGCTTCGAAGTTACAGGTATTGACCTGTCAGCGGACATGTTGTCTGTTGCACGCAGTAAAATGGAAGCCACGCCTCAAGGCCACCGCTTATATCGGGAAGGCAGTGTCCGCTGGGTGCAGCAGGATATGCGGGACTGGAGGGTTCCGGAGCCTGTGGACTCGGTGATATCGTTCTGTGATTGCGTGAATTATCTGCTTGAAAAAGAGGATGTTGTTCGTACCTTTCAGCGTACTTACGAGATGCTAAAGCCGGAGGGCACATTCCTGTTCGATGTACATCATCCGAATACCCTTATTCGATACGAAGAGGAGCAACCATTTGTGTTGGACGAACGCTCCGTATCGTATATTTGGACCTGTGATATGGATCATGATCGGTGTGAGATTGAGCATCACCTAAGTATCTTTTCACGTGTGGCTGAGAGTGGCAAGGATATGTACCAACGGTTTGAAGAGGTTCATGTTCAGCGTGCGTATGATCCGGACTGGATGAAGCTGGAGCTCACGAAGGCCGGATTCAGAGATGTCCGTGTATATGCTGATTTTGAGTGGAAAGAGGCGGGAGAAGGCGCACAGCGTCTATTCTATGTAGCCGTGAAATAGGAGTATGATAAAGAACTGTCCTTATGATGTATAAGGGCAGTTCTTTGTCTATAAGAATGTTTTTTTATATGTAATAAAAGTTATTGCCAGTAGGATTAAAGGAAGCCATAATAGTTGGATGGAAAACGTTTTCTAATTAGTAGAATCCTGAAAATTAAATTCCGGGTGGGGTGTAGAATGGAAAGTATATACAAAACAAGGCTGACTTCCGAACAATTAGACAGAATTGTGCAGCAGCACTTTAACACAGGTATCCAAGAATACAAAGAGATGATCGACGGCTGGGCAAACCACGCTTACTTTATCACCAAGAAAGACGGACAGAAGGTTGTACTCAAAATTGCTCCTTCTAATGGCATTAAGCTGATGCGCTGTGAACAGCAAGTTATGGTTGCTGAGGTTGAGGCACTACGACTTGTGGCAGAACTTCAGGATGTACCCGTTCCCCGGGTATTGGCCTACGATCCATCGCTCACCCTGGTTCCGGCAGAATATTTTATTATGGAATACATGCCAGGAACGCCGTATAACAAAGTCAAAGATCAGTACAGTGCAGAAGGGCAGAAATCCATAGAGCAACAGCTGGGTGTATACAATCGCCGGATTAATGAAATTAAAGGGGAGAAGTTTGGGTATTTTTCCTCAAAGAAACCACATTATGCGACGTGGAAAGAAGCTTTCCTGAATTTGATGGATGATATGCTCTCAGATAGCAAAGCAGCGGGTGTGGAATTTTCGATTCGTTATGAGGAACTGGAGCGTTTAATTCAAGAGAAATCAGGTGTGCTGGATGATGTCAAAGAACCTGTACTTGTACATTGGGATTTGTGGGATGGAAATGTATTTGTGGAGGCAGGTCAAATCACGGCCATTATCGATTTCGAACGTTCCCTCTGGGCAGATCCTCTGATGGAGCACTACTTCAGTCATTTTAATAATACACCAGGATTCCTCAAAGGATATGGAAGAGCAGTTACAACAGACAGCGAACGAAAAAGAAGAAGTTTATATGATCTGTACTTTGATCTGGCGCTGAGAATCGAGTGTCCGTATCGTCAATACGATAACAAGGAACACATTCAGTGGACGATTGATAACCTAGAAGAAGGAATCAAGCGATTCCAGTCGTCTTAATGTGTATACTGATGCATGGCATTGCTTATACTCAACAGACAGTGTAATATTGACTTTAATGCTTCTTTTTTATATAATGTTTCCGATCATATCGTATACATATTTCGATGATAAGGATCAGTAGTGAGTCCTGTACATGACAGAGAGCCGACGGTTGGTGCAAGTCGGTTGACAGTATTTCACGAACTCGCCTTGGAGAAATGCGGTGACTACACCATCTTGCAACCGACTGAAGTAACACTCAGTTCAGGAATGGAAATCCGCATCGGTTAACCGCCGTTACAGGTCCAAAGGGAGTGGATGACGAAGCACGATCGTCCGCTAACTAGGGTGGTACCACGGGAATTCAACCTCTCGTCCCTAGCGCTGCAAACGCTACGGGATGCTGAGGTTTTTTTGTTGCAATAAATGCGAATAACCAGAGGAGGAACAATAGATGAGTGAGAATCAACAGCCAAAACACGGCTACAAGCCACAAGTCATGGAGAAAAGTTGGCAACAGTACTGGGATGACAATAAAACGTTTAAAACGGGTGAGGACCCGGCTAAACCGAAGTTTTATGCCCTGGATATGTTTCCGTACCCATCTGGCTCAGGCCTGCACGTAGGTCACCCGGAAGGATACACGGCAACGGATATCGTATCCCGTTTCAAACGTATGCGCGGCTTCAATGTATTGCATCCAATGGGTTGGGACGCTTTCGGCCTGCCTGCTGAGCAGCATGCATTGGATACTGGTGAGCATCCACGACATATTACATTCCGCAATATTGACAATTTCCGTCGCCAGATCAAATCACTGGGCTTCTCATATGACTGGGATCGGGAGATCAGTACAACAGACCCTGACTACTACAAATGGACGCAATGGATCTTCATCCAGTTGTACAATAAAGGGCTGGCATATGTAGATGAAGTACCTGTTAACTGGTGCGAAGCTTTGGGCACGGTACTGGCGAACGAAGAAGTTATCGACGGTAAGAGTGAGCGTGGTGGACATCCGGTCGTTCGTAAACCGATGCGCCAATGGGTGTTGAGAATTACGGAATATGCAGAGCGTTTGCTGGAGGACCTGGAAGAGCTGGACTGGTCAGAAAGCATCAAGGATATGCAGCGCAACTGGATCGGTAAATCGACCGGGGCGGAAGTTACTTTTGCCATTGAGGGTCATGAAGAAGTTATCAAAGTGTTTACGACACGTGCAGATACGTTGTTTGGCGCAAGTTATGCTGTATTGGCACCTGAGCACGAGCTGGTAGAAGTCATTACAACGTCTGAACAGCGTGGAGCAATCAAGGCATATCAGGAACAGGCTGCTCGCAAAAGTGATCTGGAACGTACTGATCTGGCTAAAGACAAAACGGGTGTGTTCACAGGAACTTATGCCATCAATCCGGTAAACGGAGCGAAGGTGCCAATCTGGATTGCCGATTATGTTCTGGCTGGATACGGCACAGGCGCGATCATGGCCGTTCCGGGACATGACGCTCGTGACTGGGAGTTTGCGAAACAGTTTGGTCTGGACATCATCGAGGTTGTACAGGGTGGCGACGTGACACAAGAAGCGTATTCCGGAGACGGACCGCATGTGAACTCCGATTTCCTGAACGGATTGAACAACGAAGAAGCGATTGCGAAGATGATTGCCTGGTTGGAAGAGAACGGTAAGGGACAAGGCAAAACGACCTACCGTCTGCGTGACTGGTTGTTCAGCCGTCAGCGTTACTGGGGTGAGCCAATCCCGATTCTGCATCTGGAAGACGGAACGATGAAGACGGTGCCAGAAGATCAACTGCCTTTGCTGCTGCCGGATATCGACCAGATCAAACCTTCGGGTACTGGCGAATCACCGCTGGCGAATGTTACGGAATGGGTTAACACCGTAGATCCGGAAACAGGAATGAAAGCACGTCGCGAGACGAACACGATGCCACAATGGGCAGGTAGCTGCTGGTATTACCTGCGCTTTATCGATCCACACAATGACAAGGAACTGATCTCTCAAGAGAAACAGCAGCAGTGGCTGCCGGTTGATCTGTATATCGGCGGAGCAGAGCACGCGGTGCTTCACTTGCTGTACGCTCGTTTCTGGCATAAAGTGCTGTATGATCTGGGTGTGGTGCATACCAAAGAGCCGTTCCACAAACTGGTCAATCAAGGTATGATCCTGGGAACCAACAATGAGAAGATGAGTAAATCCCGTGGTAATGTTATTAACCCGGATGAGATCGTCAATGAATTCGGTGCAGATACATTGCGTCTGTACGAAATGTTCATGGGACCATTGGAGGCGACAAAACCGTGGAATGCTAACGGGGTTGAGGGCATGCACCGCTTCCTGTCACGTGTATGGCGTCTGTTCATCAATGAAGATACAGGTGCAATCAACGACAAGATCACAGCAGATGGTGGAACCGATGAGTTCAAGCGCACTGCACACAAAACAATCAAAAAGGTTACAGAGGATCTGGAACATCTGCGTTTCAACACAGCGATCAGCCAGTTGATGATCTTCATCAACGATGCATACAAAGCAGATACGCTGCCGCGTGAAGCCATGGAGAACTTTGTACAGCTGTTGTCACCGCTGGCACCGCATATGGCAGAGGAGCTGTGGAGCCGTCTCGGTCATGAAGGTGGAATCTCTTACGTAGCTTGGCCTGAGTATGATGAGTCCATGACGGTTGACGCCGAAGTGGAGATTGTTGTTCAAGTGAATGGCAAAATTGTAACCCGTGCTACGATCGCGAAGGATCTGGACGCACAGGGCATGCAGGACTTTACAATGGAACTGGCACCTGTGAAACAGGCTCTGGAAGGCAAGACCATTCGCAAGGTCATTGCCGTTCCAGGCAAACTCGTTAATATTGTTGCCGGTTAATCTCACCGGTTTTGAATAGTTCATCCAGCTTTAACAAATCTTCATCATATTTGTCATGAGTTGTCTGGATTAAGCTGTCAAAAACACCATTCAGATTCACTTTTAGCAGGGCAAGTGCCTGTGCGGTGATGCCGCCAGGTACAGCCACTCGAGCTTGAAGTTCTTGCGGGGTGTATCCTCCTTCGGTAAGCAGTTTGCCTGTTCCCAGGAGCATCTCGCCGGCAAGAGCGCAGGCATCGGCTCGTTTGATGTCTGTAAGCTTGACTGCACTCTCGATCCATTGCTCCAGAAAGAACGATATGAATGCAGGTCCGCAGCTGGAGAAGTCGGATGTGATCCGGGTACAGGCTTCATCCACTTGGTAGGGTCTGCCGATATGACTGAGCAGCCCTTCCAGCACAGCGCGGTCTTCGGTAGTCATTCGCTCACCGTGTATACACAGGGACGCTCCGCTGCCGACCTGGTGCGTAACGCTGGGGATAACTTTGGAGACTTTGCAAGGAAGTGAAGATTCCAGATGGCGCAGCTGCACGGGACTGGTGATCGAGACGATTATATGATTGGGATTCACGACAGGCAGGATGTCGTCAATGACATGTTTGAATTCAAGTGGCTTCACGCACAAAAAGATGATATTGCTGCGGATGACGGTTTCCCGGTTGCTCTGTGATTCATGCAGACCGGGGTAACGGAGGGATAGCTGCCGTACTTTGGAAGGAGTTCTATTGCTGGCGGCGATCTGCCGTGGCTCAAGTGCACCGGATTGAATCAAGGCATAGATCAGCAGGCTGCCCATGCTGCCGGTTCCGATAAATCCAACCTTCATTGTTCAGGCCTCCTTTCATGCTTTACGGTAATGGCGCAGTTCTTTCCCTCTAGTGTATGCGTCAGGACCTGCTTCACATGACATGAAAATAGTACAGCTTGGTTTACCAGGCAAGTCCAACGGTTCGGAAGCACCGCCCGTGTTCAGAATAGATTTATTTTGAATCCAGGGAGAGGTGTGGAAGAAATGAGATGGAACAAGGGGATGACCATTGCTGCTGCGGTGGTCGGATGTATACTTATATTATGGTCGGGCAAAAGTGAACAGCCGCCTTCTGGCTGGGAACCTATGCAGCTCGCCACCGAGAAGCCGACGATAGAGCAGGAACCCCCTGCTGTACAGTCGGCTACTTTGGTTCAGGAACATGCGAAGGCTTCCGATGCAGAACAGATACCGTCAACAACAGAGGCCCCTGTAGAGACTAATCAGGTTGATGACGCAGCAGGGAAAGTGGCTGATCAGACAGTTGCAGTTAAGCAAACGGATACTTCTACAGGTGGGACACAAACGAAATCCGAGGCAACCGCTGCTTCATCAGACAATAACCAAGCGTTGGTGGGCAATGAAGCTGTCGACAATGGCAAAATTGATGTCAATACAGCTCCTGCTGCCAAGCTCATGGAACTTCCCGGAATTGGGGAGAAAAAGGCGCAAGCCATTATTGATTATCGTATTTCCCATGGTCCTTTTACCAAAGTCAGCGATCTGACCAAAGTGAAAGGAATCGGAATGAAGATGCTGGAGAAAATGGCTCCTTATGTGCAGATCAGATAATCACGCAATAATAAATATTAGGATATAAGTTGCATCTGAATGACAGAATAGCCATCCCAATGTTCTCTGTACGCTGAGTGTCTGGATGACAATGAGATGGGTTCAACTTGTATCCGAGGGGAGGGAAACGGTTATGAGCACAGCAGACGTACGCAAAGACTGGGATACGTATTTCATGGACATCGCATATATGGTCTCTACCCGTTCCCGCTGTTCACGCCGTCATGTTGGCGCTGTACTTGTACAGGGGAAGAAACTGCTTGGAACAGCTTATAACGGTGCGCCCATGGGGGTTCCGGACTGCTCTGAAGCAGGATGCATGATCTCGGAAGAATATGAGCTGGTGGTAACCGACGGTCAGGAGGCAATGGTCAAAAAGCAACGCTGCATTCGTACTATTCATGCGGAGCAGAATTTGCTTTTGTTCACCGATCGGATTGACCGCGAAGGCTCTTCTGTATATGTCACGGATGAACCTTGCTGGACTTGCTCCAATATGCTCGCGAATAGCGGTATTACAGAAATCGTGTTTCATCGCCCGTATCCCAAGGACACAGGCAAAGTTACAAACATGATGAAGCAAAAAGGCATTACGTTTCGTCGGCTGGAAAATTACCAGCCTCCGCGGGAGACGATGATGACCGTAAGTGACTAGAACCAATATAATATTCGAATTTGCGGGGAAGAACCTCCGGTTGCTGTATCAGCTGCCGGGGGTTTTTCTGCGTTCATACGGGTGACACATAGGAGGGGGAGAAAATGAAAGGCAGGCCTTTACTGGTATTTACCGTCTGCTGGTTATGCGGTAGTGGGATGGCATGTGCATTATCGGGGTGGTCCTTGATCGTGGGAATGATGGGGGCATTAATTTGTCTGCCACTTATACTACAATGGATTGATATACGCGGTTGGTCCATCTTGTTACTGGTCGGGGCACTCGTTGGCGGTGCTGTGCACTGGGAATGGAATGATGCGCGGAATCGGAGCAGTCTGCCCGATATCACACATACGGCTGCGGAGGATTTGGATGGTTATGCAGCTACATTCGAAGGAACCCTTATGTCGGATGTACGCATAGATGGGGATCGGGCCGATTTTGAAATGCAGGTCACGTCGATACTTCCACTATCCGAGGCATCAACAGCAGCAGGGTCGGAAGCGGGAAATGCGTCTAACTTGAGAGAACATCTAATTGTCCAAGTTCGCCTGGCTGAGGAAGAAGAACAGCAAGTCGCAGTGGGGTGGAAGCGAGGAGATTCGATCACGTTGACGGGTTCCCTTGCGCTCCCTGGTGAAGCCAGAAACTTTGGTGGCTTTGACTATCGAAAATACTTAAGGACTCTTCATATCCATTGGTTGTTTAAAGTGAAGGGGGCCAATTCAGTAACCACCGTTCCACCTGAAGGGCTGGGGAAACTCAATATCCTTCGGTGGAATGACATCATCAGGCATAAGCTTGGCGCAGCGGTAGAACAGATATTTCCCGAACCTCATGCGGGCTATATGAAAGGTCTGATTATCGGGATGGCTAATGATATCGATCCGGATACATATGGGCAATTTTCACAGCTTGGTTTAACTCATATATTGGCGATCTCCGGAACACATGTTGCGGTGTATGTGGCATCGCTGCTGCTCCTTTTATCCTGGCTTAGGTTAACCCGAGAAACATCGCTCACCATTGTGTTGCTGCTGATACCTGCGTATGTACTGTTGTCTGGCGGTTCGCCATCGGTCATTCGTGCGGGTATCATGTCGATGATTGGCTTGTATATGGCACGGCGTGGCCTTGCCAGGGACGGATTGCAGATGATCAGTGCAGCGGCGTTGTTAATGATGTGGTGCAATCCGTATTTTTTACTAAGCGTGAGCTTCCAGCTATCTTTTCTGGTAACAGCCGGACTGATGATTTACATGCCACTGATTAATCGGATATTTAGCAGTTGGCCCAAGGGCCTTGCAGCAACAGCTTCTGTGACGGTAACCGCACAGCTCATTTCTTTTCCGGTCACGATTCTGTATTTCAACCAGTTTTCACTGCTTTCATTTGTCGCAAACTTCCTGCTTGTGTCTTTGATCAGTGCCATTGTACTTCCTCTTGGAACGGTCGCTCTGATTTTGTCGTTAATTTGGATGCCTCTGGCTAAACCATTGGCGTGGATTGCGATTATGCTGAACAAATTGACCTTTGTAAGTGTGGAGTGGATGAATAGTTTGCCTGGTTTTGTGCTGATCTGGGCTACCCCATCGCTACTGTGGATTGCAGCATATTATGCCGTTCTCTATGCACTTTTGCGGATCCTTCATCGCGACCGAGGTGAACAGCCTGTTGTTCAGGGCACAGAAGAGGATACGGCTCCGCTGGATCGCCGATATGTTGGGGGAACGCCTAAAGCGGTTCTGGGGCTGTCTGGGTTGTCTAATGTATCATCACAAGGATTAAATAAAGGTCGACGTGAGGTTAGTCCTGGTTCGATGACAACATTAAGTGCAAGTATTGCCTGGCCGGAATATACAAGTGCATTTGCTGCGCGAGGGGCGGGTTTTTACTCTGGTGAACGGATGAACGTCTTCCACAAATGGATGTGTACGCTGCTGGCTCTCAGCTTTGTGGCGGGATTATGGTGGGCGTACCAGACACCGCAACCTGCGGGGACCGGAGTGGTGCAGTTTTTGGATATCGGTCAAGGGGACAGTACACTTATTACAACACCTGAAGGTAAACATATATTGGTTGATGGTGGAGGTACAGTTCAATTCGGGAAGTCTGAACATTCCTGGAAGACACGACGTGATCCATATGAAGTAGGGGCCAAGGTGGTCGTTCCCTTATTGAAAAAGCGGGGCATTCATAGGCTGGACGCCGTAATCGTAACCCATGCCGATCAGGATCATGCCGGGGGATTGCAGGCTGTGCTCGAACAGATCCCGGTAGAACGATTCATGTTCAATGGGACAACCAGTGGTACAGCCAATTTTGAGAAATTGCTGGATACCGTTATAGACAAGCAGATACCGTTATATGCCATTCGCCAAGGGATGTCTTACGCTCCGGATGGAGAAACCAGATTGCATTTTTTATATCCGGATCTGGAGAAAGCGATGGACACAGGAGAAAGATTGCCCGTATCGGAACATCAGAATCATGACTCAGTTGTCTTTTTGCTGGAAATGGCAGGCGCCTCATTATTGTTCACTGGAGACATGGATGCTGCAGCCGAGCAGGATCTGCTCTTTATGATTCAGGATGGATCGCTCGCAGCCTCGTTTGGACAGTACGATGCAGATGCTACGTTAGCAGATGGTACTGTTCAGGAGATGTTCACACATCACTCGGGGGAGAATCATAAGGAGGTTCCTGTCACCATAGATGTATTAAAAGTCGCACATCATGGGAGTAAAACATCGTCAACGGAAGCTTGGTTACAGTACTGGAATGCATCCGCATCCGTGATATCTGCAGGGGCCAACAATACATATGGACATCCCAATCCTGGGGTGCTCGAACGTCTTGTAGATTCGAGTACAGACATCTATCGAACTGATCAAATGGGGGAAATTCAGATGAAAATCAAAGATGGGAAGATAAATGTGCGTTATAAGTTGACGATGGATGATTCATGAATTTCTGTGGGACTTGACTAAAATGGATTACTCTCTTGCTTTTGAAATACCAACTATTAAACTAATTATAGTCGCACTGAATATATTAATCATGTGATCGATTTCATCCCAAGTTTTATGGCGTATTATCATATTGAATACAATAAATGATAGACTACAGAGTAGAAAAAATCCTAGGAAGTATTTTAAGAAAATTTTCAAATTCATTAATCTGCCTCATATCCGGTTATAAATTTTGTTGCGCCGTTGTGAATTCTAATTCGTGTTAGTGCAGCTTGAATTACTATAAAAATAGTGTCTCGTTTTTCCGTTAGTTGTCTGATTTACCTCCTCTACGTAGCTATATTTTCTATTATAAGTTATAAAATGGGACTAATTATGCTGTTTATGTGAGACTAATGTAAAATTTAGTTTAAAGTGGGGAGTTATTCCTTGTTCATCATGTTCGCTCTATAATGATAACATCTACACATTTCTCAATAACTTCTAGAAGCCTCTCTATAAATACTAAAGAAGTACATCATGTGCTCGTAGAATGAAACCAAAAGCCCGCTTTCCGGTATACTCCTCGGGGAGAATGCCGGAAAGCGGGCTAATTTTGGAATGACTTATAACAAGGAATTATTCAACGCCATCTTTGAAGTGTTTACTCCAGTGTTTGTCGCCTTTGTGCAACAGATCTTCTACAGTTTTCTCAAGCGTAAGCAAGAGCTGTGCGCGAACATCGAGCACGGTTTCTCTGTACAAGCGTTCTTCCGATCCGACAATTTTATCGCCGTATAATGCCTGTGCAGCGGTGTATTTCCGATGTTCTTCAACCAGGGTATCGATAGATTGCAATGCATGTTCCACAAAATGGGATATGCTTTGATATTCTTTGGGCATTTGTTCTTTTAACGCTTGAATTTTTGCAAGAGCTGGCATGCTCATCACCTCGTGTTATGAATGTAAATTTACAATACACTGTTTTCATGAAAATTACATTAAAATGAGCTTAAATTTGTACGAAATTTGAACTTTTTTATTTTCAATGCTATAAGTGTTGTTAGCTATAATGTATGCCATTGTAATTAAATTGAGTCGTGTAAGTACTGGAATGACTTTTGAGCTGGCTTGATGACTCGTTATGCAATTTCTGTTATTCTAAGAGAAGATTTCAGCGGCCCCAAATACATAAGCCGTTATTTTGTTATGGCAATAAAAAAAATACTTAACTTTGCAACAATTTTATTGATGGTCACGTCTGTAAGGTTGCAGGGAGAGGGGGATCCTTTGTGGTAGAGCCGGAACTCATCAGAGCCGCTCAATCGGGCGATCGCGACGCTCTAATTACCCTATTGCGGGACATTGAACAGCATGTTTATCGGACCGCATATTACATTCTAAATAATGAACAGGACGCTTTAGATGCTGCTCAGGAAGCGTTGATCCGAATTTACACCAAGATTAATTCATATGAGGAAAAGGCCCAGTTTAAGACATGGGTTCAGCGCATCGTCACGAATATCTGTATTGATAAATTCAGAAGAACCAAGCCTTCCGTCTCCATTGACGAGCATGATATGGTTTTTCAGGACAATCAGGATGTGGAATTCGAAGTGATGTCCACATATGTGGCAAAGGATATTCAGGATGCTATTAACAAGTTGCCTGAGCATCATCGTACCGTTATTGTTCTAAGATATTTGCAGGACTTATCCTATAACGAAATTGCGGATTGCCTCGATCTTCCGTTGAATACGGTTAAATCTTATTTATTTAGAGCCAGACAGCAATTACAGAATCTACTACAGGAGTATCAGAAAGGTGGTGTGACAGGATGAAATGCGAAGAGGTGGTGGAATGGATGCACCGGTATCTGGATCATGATCTGGGCGAGGCGGAAACTGCGCAGATGCTACAGCATGTGGCCCAATGTCCGGAGTGCGCTGAAAACTTTAGTTTGCTCAGAGCTCTCTCCAGAGAACTGGAAGATTTGCCGCAGGTAACCCCGAGATTCAGTCTGGTTGATGCCATTATGCCGCAACTGGATGCAATCGACGAAGCGAAAAGAGAACAAAGCAGTACCATACAGGAAATGAGTCCTGTCCCTGCTGCATTTGAGAATTTACAGCGTTCAAGTGAGCGGAAACCGAAGCAAAGATGGTTGAATTCCATGGCAGGTCGGATGTCTATGGGCGCAGCAGCAGCAGCTGTTGTACTGGGCGTTGCTATTTTCGGATATCAGCCAGAGAAGATTGAAAATGCAGAAATGATAATGAGCACAGGCAGTGCTCAAGAAGGCGGGAATGAGGGACAAAATCCACTGAGCAGAGAGATCAACAATGAAGATTCTTCCTCCTCTCTACAGAGCGATAACAGTGTCTGGGTTGATAGTTCGGAAAGTCAGCCATCCGCTGAAGATAAACAAGCTCAAGAAATTGGCCCTAAAGAAGACAGTTCAGAGAAGAAGCAGGAACCTGAATTGAAGGAAGACCAAACTTCTAAACAGCCGGATACAGGTTCAGAATTGAACAAGAGTGATGCAACGAAGAACGCCCCTTCCAGTTCCAATCCTGCTGATAGTACCAAGAGTGCGGATCAGCAAAAAAGTCAAGACTCAGGACCTGCTACGGGATCTTCGACAGGTTCTTCTGAGAGCGGAGCAACAGAGCCTGAAAATGGGGACGCACAATCATTCACTTCTCAGGATATGCCTGATGTTAAGGTAGAAGAGCCGACAGAGGGCGTGACGAGTCCTGATTCCGAGACAGGTATGGATGCAGCGGGAGGAAATAAAGGATTGGCTGCCACGGATTCAGGGGCACTTGCCACCACGACTCCAAAAGAATGGAAGTCACCCGATGGCTCCTATCTGGTCATGCTGCTCGGCGATCAGATCAGCATCTACTCTAAACCAGCCGCTGACTCGGATGTGCTAAATCTGGTCGAGCAACGTAATGTGGAGGGCACACTAAAATCTGCGAGCTGGTCTCAGGATAGCGCCGTATTTAATTACGAGACAGATCAAGATGGAACAACAGTGAAAAAATCGTTTAACGTGTCTACTACTTCAAGCGGAACCTCTGCCAAATAGGCTGTGAATTATACGTTTGGCCTCAAGACTTGCCGAACATTTCTGTTGTATCAAGAATATATTGAAAGTAACAACAACGTCCTATCTCAGTTGGCATAACTGACGTCGTATGACCGCGCACCAGCTTTTTCTAGAATTGTTGGTGTCAGCGTTTATATAGATGTAGGACAGGGGGCCTTCATCCGTTAACCGGATGTAAGGCCCCTTTGTTGTCTGTTACGTTTTCTGGTAGGATAAGAGAGATAAGGGGGCACCGTGATGGATGTAAAGAGTGCGACAAAGGCAATACGTAATGGAGAAACGGCTCCGGTATATGTGCTGTACGGAACGGAGAAGTACCAGATACAGCAATTTACGGATATGTTAAAACAACAGGTAATTGAAGAAGAACACCGAGAATTTGCGATCATTCCATATGATCTCTCTGAGACACCTGTGGAGGTGGTCATTGAAGAAGCGGAGACGGTTCCTTTTCTTGTTCCACGTAAACTCATTATCGTTCGCGATGCTAATTTGTTTACAGCAGGCAAGGATTCCAAAATTGATCACCAGATTGATCGGCTGCTTACATATATGGACAATCCGGCAGATTACAGTACGATTGTATTTTTGGCCCAAGGAGATAAACTGGACGAGCGTAAAAAACTAGTGAAGGTTGCCAAGAAACAAGCCGTTGTCCTTGCATTTGCCCCGCTAAGTGGTGAGGAGCTGCTGGGTTGGATTGTAAAGCTGGCGAAGCAGCGGGATGTATCTTTTGAGGCCGGAGCGGCTGACACGCTTGTGAGTTATGCAGGAACAGGCCTTCAGACGTTATCTGCGGAAGTGGACAAGTTATGTCTGTTCGCTGGTAACGGGGGCATGATCACACGCGCGGATATCGAATCACTGGTGGCGCGAAGTACGGAGCAGAATGTGTTCGCATTGGTAGAGGAGCTCGCTAACTTAAGGCTGGAGAAAGCCTTGGGTCTTTTTTATGAGTTGCTGAAGCAGCGTGAAGAACCAATCAAAATTGCTGCCTTGATTGCTCGTCAATTTCGAATTATGATTCAGGTAAAAGAGTTAGGGCAGCAGAGTTACTCCCAACAGCAAATTGCCAGCCAGCTTGGTCTGCATCCGTATGCTGTTAAAATTGCTGGTGAACAGGCTCGCAAGTTTCAGGCAGAACGTTTGAGGTTGATTCTGAGTCACCTCAGTGAACTGGATTATCAGATGAAGACCGGGGCAGTGGATAAAGTGCTCGGACTGGAGCTTTTCTTGTTAAGGCTCGGAGCTTAAACTCAGATACAACTGTAATACAAAGCGGCCTCTAATCCGTTGATGGTGAGATCATCGGAATAAAGGCCGCTCTGTTTAAATGAGTGCTTATAGAATCAGATACTAAAAAATCCTGAAAGCTCGTGCTGTTCAGGATTTTTCCATTAGATCGTATAAGTAACGCTTCTTACGCTTGTGCGGAAAGAGCGTTCAGTTTTTTCGCCAAGCGAGACTTTTTGCGGGCTGCAGCATTTTTATGAACCAGACCTTTAGTTACAGCCTTGTCCAGCTTTTTGGAAGCAGCTTGAATCGCAGCTTTTGCAGTATCAACTTCGTTACTTACCAGAGCAGCATCAGCAGCTTTAACAGCTGTACGGAGTGCAGATTTCTGGGAAGCGTTGAGTGCGCGGCGCTTGTCGCTCGTTTTTACGCGTTTAACAGCGGATTTGATGTTTGGCATTACATTCACCTCCTGTAAGGCATTTGCATGAATACAAACGTTTCACAACTTAAAATATTCTAGCACGCTGGCATGCAAATTGCAACAGATTTTCCTATGATGTTCGATAGTGCTGCATAAAGCACACCATTTTCCCACACAATATGCTCAAATGCGGTAAGGGAGGCAGGGACAGATGACACTGGATTTGCAAAATTATGCAGTTCGTACCGACTTGGCAATTGACTCCAAGGAGATGGCTCAGGGGGGACAGAAACAGACGATTCCCGGGCTGCGGGAGGATGTGGATGAGAAAGACGGTATCAAAATCACACGTATTGATGTGCTTGATGATGCAGCCGCTTCAGCAATTGGGCGTGTGAAGGGGCACTATGTCACTTTGGAGGTTCCATCGCTTCGTAACGGGGATACCGATCTTCAGGAGCGGGTGGCGGCAGAATTCACGCGGGAGATGGAAGATTTTTTGGCCAAGGCCGGAATTAACAAGACATCCAAGGTGCTGATTGTGGGTTTGGGCAACCTGAACGTCACGCCTGATTCACTTGGTCCGCTGGTAGTGGAGAATCTGATGGTTACCCGTCAGTATTTTGAGCTGGTGCCGGATCAGGTTGCACCGGGGTATCGGGAAGTCAGTGCCATTGCGCCAGGTGTGCTGGGTACAACGGGTATAGAATCCAGTGACATCGTACAAGCGATCGTGGATCGAACGAAGCCGGATGCGATTATTGCAATTGATGCGCTGGCTTCACGCTCCCTTGAACGTGTTAATACAACGATTCAGGTGGCAGACATCGGCATTCATCCTGGCTCAGGTATTGGGAACAAGCGACGTGGACTGACACGTGAAATTTTGGGTGTTCCCTGCATTGCCATCGGTGTACCTACCGTATGTTATGCGTCGACCATTGTGAATAACGTCATCGAAATGATGCGTACTCATTTTCGGCAAGAGACCGACCAGACGAAACAGATTATGGGCATGCTGGACGATATCGGCGAAAATGACCGTCTCAGTTTGGTAAAAGAGGTACTGGAGCCGCTAGGTCATGATCTGATCGTTACCCCCAAAGAAATCGACGAATTTGTCGAAGATATTGCCAATATTATTGCAACAGGTCTGAATGCCGCGCTCCATGACGCAGTAAATGCTGAGAATGTAGCTGCGTACACCCATTAATTAACATTTTGGAATTTAAATGCTTGAGACTCCTGTAAAGAAGGTCCGAATCTATCGGACTTTCTTTTTTTGTGCAATCTTCTTTTTCCTGTTCTATCAAATCTGGCAGGCTCATAGAGTTGAAGTATAAGCGTTGTCCAGCAGGGAAGGAGACAGAAGCAATGAACAAAATATTGGCCTGGAATATTGGTAAATGGAAAAAGAGATGTTTGCACGTGCTGGCCATGGGCCGTACGTTGTTGTTGCTTATGATCATATCTGCTTTGTTTTTTGTTGTACTCGGTCTAGGAGGCATGGCAGAGAAGCGTTTGAATAGCTCGCCCGTTTCTTCTATGAAAGGATTTGCGGGAGCCGTATCAAGCAGCTTTTTTGTGGACATGCTCGGCATGGAAATGCCTCATCTAGCTAAGAAAGATCAGGCTTCTGCATTTTCTGGTGAGAATCTGACTTCGTTTGTGTTCCAACTGCTGACGAATGTGAATCCGCAAGACCCCAAAAGCCTGATCGCTAGAGAAATGCCTGGCATGGGTTCCAATCAACCCGTATTGCTGCGACCGGGATCGGGGAATGAAAAAGCTGAAGCTCCAGAAGATTATCAGCCGGGTCCAGGACTCATTGATACGGCCTCGGCAGGCGGAGGGAAATCAGGTGGCGAGCAGCATATCCCGCCAGGTCAGGATAATCCCGATCCATCCGATCCAAAGGACCCCGGTGATGGTGAAGTAAAGGGTGATCCTCCACCGAAGAGTGGCGGTAAAGATGAACCGAGTAAACCAACGACAGGAAAAAAAGCGATCCTTGTCTACCATTCTCATCCACGTGAAGGATACAATCCTCTCTTGGGCACGAAGAGTGACAATCCTTCCTCTGGTAAATCGACTGGTAATGTTTTTCAAGTGGGAACCTACTTGACCGACAGTTTAGAGAAACTGGGGATTGGGGTGGAACATGCTAAGGAAGATTATCCGACCAAGGTAAAAGATTATAACTGGAATTATTCCTATAAATACTCTCGTCAGACAGTGAAAGCTGCACTCGCTCAAAATGACGATCTTACGTATCTCATCGATATCCACCGTGACTCTCAGCGTCATAACAAAACAACGACGACCATTAATAATCTGGGTTATGCCAAAGTATATTTTATTATAGGACATGAAAATCCAAACTGGCAGCAGAATGAAGCCTTTGCGGCCAAAATTCATAAGAAGCTGGAAGCGAAGTATCCAGGGGTGTCTCGGGGCGTCTGGGGCAAAGATGGTGGCGGGGCCAACAATGGTGAATACAACCAGACGCTTTCTCCCAACAGCATATTGATTGAGATTGGCGGCATTGATAATACGGCTGCTGAACTGGAACGGACATCCAAAGTACTCGCCGACATGATTGCAGAGGTGTACTGGGATGATCAGAAGGTGGACAAAGCGAGTGCGGAAAAGACGTCAAAAGGTGGCTAGTATTCTTGAGATGAAAGAATAGAAGACACAAAGATATAACAGGAGGCGAGGAATGTGTCCAGATTCGGCAAAAGATTGTTTTCCATCTGTGTATTAATGTTGCTGGGTGTTCTGTTTGGAATGCAGCTGGCAGGCAGCAGCTTTAATAGGGGCGATGATTCGACCGGCAACCCTGCAGTGGTGAAAACTCAGCCGGTGTCACCGGTTGCCGAGTCTGTTCCGACCACGTCCGTACAACAGGAGATTAAAGAACCTCCAGCAGTACCTGTTCTGTCACCGAGTCAGGTGCTTGGTGCAGAGCAGAGCAAAGCGCCGGTCGACGTGCTGGCTGACAAAACGGCAGGTCTTCTTCAAAATCTGTCCCATAACGGAATGAAGTGGGTAGTATCCTTATTTAGCGGAGTCGCTGAATAAAAGGTTGTGACATATAGGCAAAATATACCCTTGGGAGTTCGCAATTGTGGCGCTAATTATAAAGTTGAGGCAACGCGGGATTGATGCACCCTGCATCAACTGTTATAATGAAGTGATTGACACTAGGCTGTTTCTGGGGGTAAGGAATGACTGACATTCGGGCAAGACAACGTAAAATTCGTAACTTTTCAATTATTGCACATATAGATCACGGCAAATCAACACTTGCGGACCGGATCTTGGAGTACACAGGTGCGCTAACTACACGTGAAATGCAAGAACAAGTATTGGACCAAATGGAACTTGAACGCGAACGTGGAATTACGATCAAGTTGCAGGCGGTAGCGCTGACTTACAAAGCCGATGACGGCGAAGAGTATCTCTTGAATCTGATTGATACGCCTGGACACGTAGACTTCACATATGAAGTATCACGTAGCCTTGCTGCATGTGAAGGTGCTTTGCTGGTTGTGGATGCGGCACAGGGAATTGAAGCCCAGACGCTGGCTAACGTGTACCTGGCATTAGATAATGATCTTGAAATTTTACCGGTAATTAACAAGATTGACCTTCCTAGTGCTGACCCGGATCGGGTTAAACAGGAAGTGGAAGATGTCATTGGACTGGATACAAGCAATGCGGTTTTGGCTTCAGCCAAAGCGGGAATTGGTATCAAAGAGATTCTGGAGCAAGTCGTGCAAAGTGTACCAGCTCCACAAGGTGATCCGGACCAGCCTTTGAAAGCGCTGATTTTTGACTCTCACTATGACCCGTACAAAGGGGTAATTGTTTACGTACGTGTTGTAGACGGCAAGATCAAATCAGGTTCCAAAATCAAAATGATGGCAACAGGCAAAACTTTTGAAGTCATTGAGGTTGGAGCGTTCAAACCTCGCATGACTATCGTGGACGAGCTGAACGTCGGTGATGTTGGATTTATCGTTGCAGGTATCCGTCATGTAGGCGATACACAAGTCGGGGATACGGTGACAGATGCCAAAAATCCAACACCTGAACCTTTGCCGGGTTACCGCAAAATTAATCCAATGGTATACTGCGGTCTCTATCCGATTGAAACATCGGATTATGTTAACCTGCGTGAAGCGTTGGAGAAATTGCAGTTGAACGATGCTTCACTCAGCTTTGAGCCGGAGACTTCCAGTGCACTCGGTTTTGGATTCCGTTGCGGATTCCTTGGATTGCTTCACATGGATGTTATCCAGGAGCGGATTGAGCGTGAGTTCAATATTCCACTGATTACGACTGCACCAAGCGTAATTTACCACGTGACGTTGACCAATGGTGAAGTTATGCAGATTGACAACCCATCCAACTATCCTGAGGTGGGAAGAATTGATTACGTTGAAGAACCGTATGTTAAAGCTTCGATTATCGTACCAAATGATTATGTAGGTACCATTATGGAGCTTTGTCAGAATAAACGCGGTGAATATGTGAATATGGAATATTTGGACACAACTCGGGTTACCATTACGTATGAGATCCCGTTGTCCGAGATTGTATATGACTTCTTCGATCAATTGAAATCAAGCACCAAAGGATATGCATCCTTCGACTACGAGCTGTCCGGTTATCGTCAGTCTAATCTGGCGAAAATGGATATCTTGCTTAATGGTGAGCAAGTCGATGCCTTGTCCTTCATCGTTCACCGTGACCGTGCGTATAACCGCGGACGCATTATCTGTGAGAAGCTGCGCGAGCTGATTCCACGGCAAATGTTCGAGGTGCCGATCCAAGCATCTGTGGGTACCAAAGTTGTAGCTCGTGAAACGGTAAAAGCAATGCGTAAAAACGTACTTGCCAAGTGTTATGGCGGTGACATCTCGCGGAAACGGAAACTGCTCGAGAAGCAGAAGGAAGGTAAGAAGCGGATGAAGCAGGTTGGTAACGTAGAGGTTCCGCAGGAAGCGTTCATGGCGGTGCTGAAAATTGATGATTAATAATTCAATTTTGGGTACAACACAGAATGTGTGTATCAAAATTGAATTGTAAGCCGTTTGCTTGCAAACGCGGGTACAACACAGAATGTGTGTATTCAAATTAGATTACAGAATAACCAATAAACCAAGCTGAAAGGGAAGCCGGATGGCTTTCCTTTTTTCAAATAGAGGGGGACTTGCCATGACATTGGCAGCACACAGCCGGAAGACAGGTGCACCCCAAGCGGTGTATCTTCACATTCCTTTTTGCACAAATAAATGTTTTTACTGCGATTTTAACTCCTATGTATTAAAGGACCAGCCTGTTATGCAGTACCTTGAAGCGCTGGAACGGGAGATGGAACATACGGTTAAAGCGAATCCGCCGGGAGAAATCAAGACCATATTTGTGGGCGGCGGTACGCCAACTGCACTGAAACCGGACGAAATGGCCGTATTCCTGAAGTCCGTCAAAACCTATTTTCCGAATTGGGCAGATGATATTGAGTTTTCAATGGAAGCTAACCCGGGCACGACCGATGCAGAGAAGCTCGCAGTTATGAAAGAAGGCGGAGTGAACCGTGTCAGCTTTGGAGTACAGGCTTTTCAAAATGATCTGTTGACAGGTATTGGCCGGATTCATAATACAGATGATGTATACCGCAGTTTGGAAAATGCCCGAGCAGCTGGATTGCATAACTTGTCCATTGACCTGATGTTTGGTTTGCCAAACCAGACGGTTGAGAACCTAAACGAGAGTATCGACAAAGCGCTGGAACTGGATCTGCCGCATTATTCGATATACAGCCTGAAGGTGGAAGAAAATACACTTTTCCACACGTTGTATCAGAAGAACCAGCTACCGCTTCCTCATGAAGACGACGAGTTGCAAATGTATCTTCTATTAATGAAGCGTATGAAAGAAGCGGGTTACGGACAATACGAGATCAGTAACTTTGCCAAACCCGGCTTCGAGAGCCGTCACAATATTACGTACTGGCGTAATGAGGACTACTACGGTCTGGGTGCAGGTGCGCATGGATATGTAGGCCGCGAACGCCATATGAATATAAAAGGTATAAACCCGTATGTTGAAGCTTCCAAAGGAGGTCTGCCGCGTCTCGATCATTTTGAGATCAGCCGCGCCGAGGCAATGGAAGATTATCTGATGGTTGGGTTGAGAATGCTGGAAGGTGCTTCATCCTCACGGTTTAGTGATCAGTTTGGGGAGCCTATGGAGGAAGTGTTTGCGAAGCCTTTGGGCAAAATGTTGAATGCAGGACTGCTGGAGAAGACGCCAGACGGCTTCCGGCTTAGTGAACAGGGCATCCTGTTCGGAAATGACGTTTTTGCCGAGTTTATCGGTTCCATATCGCTGAATTCGTAGCTTGAAATTCTATACGCTCTGTTGTATATTTATTCATATTGATTTTACAGAGCGTGTGATTTATACAACTACGAAGTCGGCTTTCCTCTGGAAAGCTTCTTATAGGAGGAGAGCTGGATGTCGGCCATATGCAGAAAAGCCGTACCGGAAGATGTTGAACCATTATTTGAAATGATTAAGGGCTATGCAGAGCGTGGAATCATGCTTCCGCGTTCACGGGAAGTACTGCAACGGCAGCTGGAGCACTTTGTTGTAGCAGAAGTGAATGGTCAGGTTGTAGGCTGTGGATCTCTCTGCCGTCTGGGAAATGATCTGGTGGAAGTCAGATCGCTCGGCATCTCCGAAGGTCACAAAGGCATGGGCATTGGCTCACTGCTGCTGGACCGACTGGTAGAGGAAGCGGAGAAACAGCAAATTCCCAAGGTCATGGCATTGACATATGAAGTGTCCTTTTTTCTCAAAAACGGTTTTGCCGTTGTGAATAAGGAGATTTTCCCGGAAAAAGTATGGACCGACTGTGTTCATTGCAGCAAACAGGATTGCTGTGATGAGATTGCTGTATTAAAAGAGTTGAATATTTCAGCCTGATAAATGAATGAACCGTATGGATTGAGCCGAGTATACTCTATCTCACCTGCGGTTCTTTTTAATTCATAAGATGCACAGTAAAGTTGTTATGTCTTGGAGACATTGGTCTATACTATAAATAGATGAGCGTACTCATCAAACTGACTTGACAATGCTCACGTCATTTTGGTATTTTTGTATTACCGCTTAGCACTCATCTAACCGGAGTGCTAACGACATGGGACAGTACAGTCAGAAGGAGGGAATACTCACCATGTTAACAGAGCGTCAACGAATGATTCTGAACGCCATAGTGGATGACTATATCCGTTCAGCTGAGCCCGTAGGGTCCCGGAGCATTTCCAAAAGGGGAGATGTTGGATACAGTCCGGCGACGATCCGTAATGAAATGGCGGACCTTGAAGATATGGGCTTTCTGGAACAGCCGCATACATCGGCTGGTCGCATACCTTCGCACAAAGGCTATCGATATTATGTCGATCATTTGGTTCCCTGGAATCAGGTGGAGCCGCAAGAGCTGGACGACCTGAAGTCATTTTTCGCAGAAAAGCTGAACGTGATGGAACAAGTTATTCAGCATGCCTCAGTCATTTTGTCGCATATGACGAATTATACTTCGATCCTGCTTGGACCGGAAGTTTTTCACACGTCACTTCGTCATTTTCAGCTGCTTCCGCTTAATGAAAACGAGGCTGTAGCCATCATCGTAACGAACACGGGTCAGGTGGAGAACAAGACGGTTCAGATTCCACCCGAAATTTCGGTAGCGGAGATGGAAAATGTGGTTCGCTTATTAAACACCAAGCTGGTCGGCGTGCCAATTTACAAACTAAAGTCTCGTCTCTACACCGAGCTTGGGCAAGAGATGGAACGGCATATTACACGTTATGAGGAAGTCATGCAGGTGCTGAACAGTGCCTTTGACAACGAGCATGACAATCGTCTGTTCCTTAGTGGTGCCACCAATATGTTGACTCAGCCAGAATTTAGAGATATTGAAAAGGTAAAAGATATTCTTGACCTGCTGGATGAGACACCAACACTCATGAAATTGATGATGCCCGTGCAGGGTGGATCTGGAATTCAGGTGCGAATAGGTACCGAGAATGATCATGAAGCCTTCGCCAATTGCAGCCTGATAACGGCATCCTATTCATTGGATGGAGAGGCTTTGGGCTCCATCGGAATTTTGGGACCTACGCGAATGGATTACGCACGTGTCATTCATATTTTAAATACATTATCCCGTGATTTGACGGCCATGCTAACGCATCGCTTCAAATAAGGGAATTGAAGCATTTCATTCTTATAAGGAGGTGAACATCTTGAAAGAGGAGCAATCATTCGCAGCAGAAGAACAGGAACAACAAGCAACTACAGCAGCGGAACAGGAGCCTGTCAACGAAGCCGGAGCTGCAGAAGCACAGGCGGAAGAGATGACAGATCAGGAGCAAGATGAGATCGCACGTTTGAAGGCGGAAGCTGAGGAACATCAACAACGTTTTGTCCGTGCGCAAGCTGATTTTGATAACTTCCGTCGTCGTACACAAAAAGAAAAAGAAGAACTGGCGAAATACGCTTCGATGAAGCTGGTCACCGAATTGGTGCCGGTTATTGATAATTTCGAGCGTGCCATGGCTACTGTACCGGAAGGTACGGAAGTCGAGTCCTTCTCCAAAGGCATCGAAATGATCTTCCGTCAACTGGAGACTGTGCTTAACAATGAAGGTCTGACGTCAATGGATACGGTAGGACAACCGTTTAATCCTGAATTCCACCAGGCGATTATGTCCGTGGAGAGCGACGAGTATGAAGAAGGTACCGTTGTCGAGGAAGTCCAAAAAGGCTACATGTTGAAGGATAAAGTACTTCGTCCGGCTATGGTCAAAGTTAGCTCATAAATTTCTATTACAGAATGAATAATTGAGTTCACTCTTGATTGTACGATGCCACCGAAGTTTAATATAAAGGTTAGTACACACATAGAGCACGATTAGGAACAACAAATACAAATAAGGATCAATCTGATCCATTTAAATTGTCGAGGGAGGAAATTTTCCGATGAGCAAAGTAATCGGTATTGACTTAGGAACAACAAACTCATGCGTAGCGGTTATGGAAGGCGGCGAGGCTGTCGTTATTCCAAATCCGGAAGGCGCACGTACAACCCCATCCGTAGTGGGTTTCAAAAAAGATGGAGAACGCGTTGTCGGTGAAACGGCTAAACGTCAAGCGATCACAAATCCGGATCGTACGATCATGTCGATCAAACGTCATATGGGTACATCCCACAAAGAAACAATCGATAGCAAAGACTACTCTGCACAAGAGATCTCTGCAATCATCCTGCAAAAACTGAAATCTGATGCTGAAGCTTATCTGGGTCAAACGGTAACTCAAGCGGTTATCACCGTACCAGCCTACTTCAATGACAGCCAGCGTCAAGCAACAAAGGATGCAGGTAAAATCGCAGGTCTGGAAGTTCTGCGTATCGTCAACGAGCCAACAGCAGCTGCTTTGGCATACGGTATGGAGAAATCCGAAGACCAAACGATTCTCGTATATGACTTGGGTGGTGGTACATTCGACGTATCCATCCTTGAACTGGGTGACGGCTTCTTCGAAGTTAAAGCAACTAGTGGGGATAACCAATTGGGTGGCGATGACTTCGACCAAGTAATCATTGATTATCTCGTAAGTGAGTTCAAAAAAGATCAAGGTATTGACTTGAGTAAAGATAAAGCAGCGGTTCAACGTTTGAAAGATGCAGCGGAAAAAGCGAAAAAAGAACTTTCCGGCGTATTGACTACAACCATTTCCCTGCCGTTCATTACTGTGGCTGATGGCGTTCCTCAACATTTGGAGTTGAACCTGAGCCGTGCGAAATTTGAAGAAATCTCTGCTGGTCTGGTTGAGCGTACGCTTGAACCAACTCGTCGTGCATTGAGCGATGCTGGAATGACAGCTAACGATATCGACAAGATCGTATTGGTTGGTGGTTCCACACGTATTCCTGCAGTACAGGAAGCAATCAAAAAACTGACAGGTAAAGAGCCTCATAAAGGGGTTAACCCGGATGAAGTTGTAGCTTTGGGTGCTGCTGTACAAGCGGGCGTACTGACAGGTGACGTGAAAGACGTTGTATTGCTTGACGTAACTCCATTGTCCCTGGGTATTGAAACTGCGGGTGGCGTATTCACTAAAATGATCGAGCGCAATACAACGATCCCTACAAGCAAATCCCAAGTATTCTCCACTTATGCGGACAACCAACCTAGCGTTGAGATTCACGTTCTGCAAGGGGAGCGCGAGATGGCAGCGGGTAACAAATCCCTCGGTCGCTTCATGCTGGGAGATATTCCTCCAGCTCCACGTGGCGTTCCGCAAATCGAAGTTAGCTTCGATATTGATGCCAACGGTATCGTTAATGTATCTGCAACAGACAAAGGTACAAACAAAACTCAAAAAATCACCATCACTTCTTCCAGCGGTTTGAGCGATGCTGAAGTTGAGCAAATGATGAAAGATGCTGAGCTGCATGCGGAAGAAGATAAAAAACGCAAAGAACTCGTTGAAGCGAAAAACAGCGCAGATCAACTGATCTACTCTGTTGACAAAACGATTAAAGATCTTGGCGAAAAAGCAGACGCTGGTGAAGTTGAAAAAGCGAATGCTGCAAAAGAAAAACTGCAAGGCGTTCTGGCTTCCGACAATCTGGAAGACATCAAAGCCGCTACAGAAGAACTGACAGAGATCGTTCAACAACTGTCTGTAAAACTGTATGAGCAAGCACAAGCTCAAGAGCAAGCAGCTCAAGGTGCTGAAGAGCAACAAGGTTCTGCAAAACGTGACAACGTCGTAGACGCTGATTACGAAGTTGTGGATGAAGATAAAAAACAAAATTAATTCACGATTCTTAGTGAATTAATCATCGGTGACGTTCGGATCGAAGGGAAAGTCATAGCCGGGGCTCCCGTGCTTTGGCTTTCCTTTTGTCACGATGTGCGATATGGTGAATGATATGGGGGTGGAAGAGTGGCTGAAAAACGTGATTATTATGAGGTACTCGGCGTCGGCAAAAATGCCAGCGACGAGGAAATCAAAAAGGCATACCGCAAGCTTGCCCGTCAGTATCACCCTGACGTAAACAAGGCTGCTGACGCGGAAGCCAAGTTTAAGGAAGTTAAAGAAGCTTATGATGTAGTCAGTGACGGCCAGAAGCGGGCACAGTATGATCAATACGGTCATATTGATCCAAATCAGGGCGGATTCGGCGGCGGTGGCGATTTTGGCGGCGGCGGCTTTGGCGACATCTTCGATATGTTCTTTGGCGGTGGCGGTGGACGACGTGATCCGAATGCTCCGCAACGGGGGAACGATCTGCAATACACCATGACGATTGAGTTCAAGGAAGCAGTATTTGGTAAGGAAACCGACATTACCATTCCTCGTACCGAAGGCTGTGATACTTGTCATGGCTCAGGTGCGAAACCGGGAACCAAACCGGAGACCTGTTCTGTCTGCCAAGGTAGCGGTCAACAGGAAGTGGTTCAAAATACACCGTTTGGCCGTATGGTCAACCGTCGTGCTTGTTCGAACTGTAACGGTTCTGGACAAATTATCAAGGAAAAATGTACAACATGCAGCGGCAGCGGTAAAGTACGAAAACAACGCAAAATTCATGTTCGCATTCCAGCGGGTGTAGATGACGGCGCTCAACTGCGTATGACTGGTGAAGGTGAAGGTGGTTTGCGCGGAGGACCAGCAGGAGATCTGTATATTGTCATTCGTGTGAAATCACATGATTTCTTCGAGCGTGAAGGCGATGATATCTATTGTGAAATTCCGCTTACCTTTGCTCAGGCCGCATTGGGAGATGAGATTGAAATCCCAACGCTGTCCGAGAAAGTGAAGCTGAAAGTCCCTGCCGGTACACAGACTGGAACTTATTTCCGTCTTAAAGGAAAAGGCGTACCACGCCTGCGCGGCATGGGGCAAGGGGATCAGCATGTGAAAGTTGTTGTCGTTACGCCTAGCAAGCTGAATGACGAGCAGAAAGATCTGCTTCGCCAAATCGCTGCGCTGGATGGAGAACAAACTCATGAGCATGAGCAATCCTTCTTTGACCGGGTGAAACGGGCATTCCGTGGAGACTGAGTCTTAATCATTAATTTAAAAAAGGACACCACAGCGGTTTTTCCGCGGGGGTGTCCTTTTTTGCATAAAATGGGCACGCTTGCGGAAAGATACCAGACATGAGCATTCAGTGGTTTACTGATGTGCCGAAACTAGGGAAGCAGGTGAACCGGATGACCGAAAAAAATATTTTGGCTTATTTCCATAGCCCGGAGCAAGCGGAAGGGGCAGCCAAAAAACTGGAGGCATTGCGAGTGGAAGACCTGTCGATCAATCGATTCAGTCGTTATGCGGGTGTCGGGCCGAGTGGAGCATCCTATACACCAGGCGTATCAGGCAGTTTTTCTTCCTGGGTACCAGGTGCTCTAGGCACAAATGCCAGCGCTGGTATCATGGCCGCAGCAGATCCTTCTGCAAGCGGTATGAGCGATGGCGGACAAGAGGGTCCGACGGGCAGAGATGTATTACTGACCGTTGTCGTAGACGAGGCGGTACATCATCGTGCCCTATCCATTATCGAACAAGCCGGCGGTATGATTTAGTTTTAAAATCTATATAAGTTTCATCTAAAACATTTACACGTTAACGGAGAGGACAGAAAAAACCTGGAGAAGCGAAGCGTTCGCCTTTATCCCTGGATTTTCCCTTTTAAGAAAGGAAATCAAAAAAATCTGGGGATAACAGCGATCGGAAGGTTGTTCTGTCATCGGAGTGCCAGTGTAAATACGCTTAGTTGAACTTATACAATTTGAAGGAGGAACATAACGATGGCAGAACATGAACGTCCAGGCAAGATTTTGACGAAAACGGAAAAGATGAAGCGAATGCAGTCCGCCAAAAATGAGGATGTGGAATTCAGCGCCGAAGCTGCAGATCATGAAGATATAGAGGCTTTGCGCCGAAGTGAAGCTGCCAATCGTCGTCAGGGTCGGGAGATTCATGACTGAAGATCGCTCTGCAGTAATTATCGAAGCAGTGTTCACAAGCTGGTCCGAGGCTGAATCTGCACGCAGAGCGCTGGAATTGCTGCACCCAAACCAGTTGAGTATAGAGAGTCTGAATGACTCATCGTCTTCAGTAAATCCGGGAGCGGATGAGAGCACTGATAACTCAACCATGGCCGTGATTGGGGGATTCAGTGGTGAGCTGAATGTACTTTCCCTTATAAGCGATGAGACCGAGATGTTGTCGGGTGGACAAGTTTATGACGATCCGCATGCTGGCTCTGAAGGTAGGTCCAAGCAAGAAATCTTGCTGACCGTATCCGTATCCAGTGACTCTCTCCCGCAAGCTGCAGAGATGATTACACAGAATGGTGGACGCTTTTGCTAACAAGTTAATCGAGTGTATTCATAATTAAAACAGGGTATTCGAGCAGTCAGGCTGCGGGTATCCTGTTTTTGTTGTTTCTTTTACTGCTGCCGTTTTGTACTCCTGCGTGCTTGTGTAGTACAATGGTTGGGATGTTTGAAAAATGAGGAGGAAAAACGAAGTATGTTATGGCATGAACTAACAATACATACCACAGAAGAAGCTGTGGAGATGATTTCGAATTTTTTACATGAAGCGGGTGCTGGAGGGGTCTCGATTGAAGAGTCCGGTACTTTAAATAAAAAACGGGATACGACGTATGGCGAGTTGTACGAGTTTCCATTGAATGATATTCCTGAAGGCTTTGCGGTCATTAAAGGATACTTCTCGGAAGGTACAGACATGGATGCATTGCAATCTGAAGTAAGTCCACGCATTGAGCAACTTTCCGAATTCGATATCCAGACGGGTGAGGTTCGTTTTGAGACTCGGACAGTGGATGAAAATGACTGGGCTAACGCCTGGAAACAATATTTCAAGCCAGTACGTGTCTCGGAACGTCTAACCATTAAACCGACATGGGAAGAGTATACACCGGAAAGCCCAAATGAGAAAATTATTGAGCTTGATCCAGGCATGGCGTTTGGTACAGGAACACATCCAACCACTTCACTTTGTCTGCGTACACTCGAATCGGTCATTCAGGGTGGCGAGGAAGTTATTGACGTAGGTACAGGCTCTGGTATTTTGGCCATTGGAGCTGTCCACCTAGGTGCAAAACATGTACTGGCGCTGGACCTTGATCCGGTTGCTGTTGCAAGTGCCAAGGAAAATGTGGAACTTAATGGCCTGGGACAACAAATTACGGTTAAAGAGAGTGATCTGTTGTCTGTTCTGGGTAGTCAGGACCCTGCGCTGGGCGTGAAGCTTCCGGTGAAAGTTATTGTTGCCAACATTTTGGCCGAAATTATTATGCTGTTTGTGGATGATGTCTATCATGCGCTTGAATCTGGCGGCGTTTATATTACTTCAGGCATCTGGAAAAATAAAGAGCAGCTTGTCCATGATGCGCTCGTTGCTTCCGGCTTCGAAATAAGTTCGGTGCATCGCGATGAGGACTGGATCGCGTTTGTGGCCAGAAAGAGGTAATCGATGGACTTAAACTCGTTCTTTCGTTATCCGCTGGATCAACTGCCGTTTTTCCTGTTGGCGATCCTGATTGCTTTTACGGTCCATGAATTTTCTCATGCCTATTTTGCCAACAAATTCGGCGATCCAACAGCCAAGCTGTTGGGTAGGGTTACACTCAATCCGGTTGTGCATTTTGACTTGTTTGGTGTGTTGCTGCTCCTTATTGCCGGTTTTGGTTGGGCACGTCCTGTTCCAGTAAATCGGGCGAACTTCGACAAACCGAGATTAATGGGTGTCATTGTATCTGTAGCAGGGCCTGTGAGTAACTTGCTGCTTGCGATCATCGGTACGATCATCTATGCGTCCCTGGTTGGTTCGGGGGCATTGGGTGGCATTGAGAATGAAAGGTTGCTTACGGCAATCTCCATGTTTTTCTCCATATTTAATCTGACGAACTTTTTCCTTTTTCTCTTTAATCTTATTCCGTTGCCTCCATTGGACGGATATCGAATTCTGGAGGATATTCTGCCGCCTTCAATCAGCCGCAAACTGCAAGGGGTAGAGCAATGGTCCATATTTATTTTCCTGTTGATCCTTGTTATTCCTCCATTGCAAAATGCGACGATTCAACCTTTATATCAATTTGCCCAGAATATGTATCTGGATCTGGCAAGGCTAATCATCGGTTTATATCGTTAGAAGCGTATAGTGTATGGGACTGAAATACTGGTCAGAAGGACATAAAAGTTGTATGATCATCTGTGGCGATTGGATTCACGCCCTGCCATCAGGCGGGGTGAATTCCAGTCATAACAGGATAGAATGGGTGGATAGACTAATGCAGCGTTATTTTGTATCTGCAGAACAGTTTAATGAACATTCCGTGGTCATCACGGGTGATGATGCGCGCCATATCGGCAAAGTAATGCGTGGTAAACCTGGAGATAAACTGATTGTCAGTGACGGAAACTCCAAAGAAGCTTTGGTGGAGATTGAAAGCATCGAAGCCCAGCAAGTAACAGCGAATATTGTGGAACCCCTCGAAATGGACCATGAAGCACGGATACGTGTAACCGTGGCTCAAAGCTTGCCAAAAGGCGATAAGATGGAGACGGTCATCCAAAGATGTACAGAGATCGGAGCAGTTTCATTTGTTCCTTTCTTGTCTGAGCGTACGATTGTACAATATGATGCCAAGAAAGAAGGCAAACGGTTGGAGCGGTGGCGGAAAATCGCGAAGGAAGCCGCTGAACAAAGCCATCGAAACCGCATTCCATCCGTCGAGCAGCCACTTTCCTGGAAAGGGCTGCTATCTTCTTTTGAGGGTTACAGTCTGGTATGTTATTGTTATGAAAAGGAAAACGGCAAGCAGTTAAGAGACGCTTTGAAGCCGTTTGTGGAGCAGCTTGCACCTGGTGCGAGTGCAGAAGTGTTGATCGTTGTTGGACCTGAGGGCGGATTCTCGGAGAGGGAAACGATTGAAGCCGATCAGGCGGGTGCTGTATCCGTTGGACTGGGCAAACGCATCTTGCGGGCCGAGACAGCTGGAATGGCGGCGCTAACTTGTGTCTTATATGAATCCGGAGAAATGGGGGGAATGTAATTATGCCATCCGTGGCGTTTTACACCTTAGGCTGCAAAGTTAATTTTTATGATACAGAGGCGATTTGGCAATTGTTCAAAAACGAAGGATACGATCAGGTAGACTTCGATGAACAGACAGCAGATGTATATTTGATTAATACTTGTACAGTAACCAATACCGGCGACAAAAAGAGCCGCCAGATTATCCGTCGTGCCATACGGCGCAACCCGGAAGCAATTGTAGCCGTTACAGGCTGTTATGCGCAAACTTCTCCAGCAGAGATTTTGGACATCCCTGGCGTGGATCTAGTTATCGGTACACAGGATCGGGACAAAATTTTGCCATATGTCAATGAAATTCAGGAATCTCGTCAGCCCGTCAATGCAGTGCGCAACATCATGAAAACGCGGGTATTTGAAGAGATGGACGTACCGGATTTTGCCGATCGTACCCGTGCGTTTCTCAAAATTCAGGATGGCTGCAATAATTTCTGTACGTTCTGCATTATTCCGTGGTCGCGTGGACTTTCCCGTAGTCGGGAAGCAAATAGCATCATTCAACAGGCTCATCAACTCGTGCACGCCGGATATAAGGAAATTGTTCTGACAGGCATTCATACTGGTGGATACGGGGATGACATGGAGAATTACGATCTGACGGACCTGCTGTGGGACTTGGATAAAGTAGAGGGCCTGGAGCGTATTCGGATCAGTTCGATTGAAGCCAGTCAGATTGATGATCGGATGCTGGATGTGATCAAACGTTCAGACAAACTTGTGCGCCACTTCCATATTCCGCTGCAAGCGGGCGATGATACCGTACTGAAACGCATGCGTCGTAAATATACGACCGAAGAGTTCTACAATAAAATGCTTCGCATTCGGGAAGCGATGCCGGATGTAGCGATTACAACCGACGTTATTGTTGGGTTCCCGGGTGAGACGGATGAGATGTTCCGTAACGGCTACGAACTGATGAAGAAAATCGGTTTTTCCGAAATGCACGTATTCCCATATTCCAAGCGGACCGGAACACCGGCAGCGCGTATGGAGGATCAGGTGGATGAGGAAGTTAAAAATGCACGCGTGCATGAACTGATTGATCTATCCGAGCAAATGCAGCTGGCATACGCCAAGCAATTTGTGGGGCAAGTACTGGATGTCATTCCTGAAGGTGAAGCCAAGGGCCGTGAAGGCAGTGGTAAACTGCACGGTTACAGTGACAATTACATTCAGCTGGTCTTTGATGGTTCCATGGATATGGTCGGCAAAGTATGCCGTGTCAAAGTAACCGAGGCGGGTGTGAATGAAAGTCAGGCTACACTGGTTCGTGTGTTGGAAGAAAATCTCAAGTCCGCAGCGATGTAATCGAGGCGTCAGAAACAAGGATTTCATTTCCTTGGGGAGCGTACCCGTGGAGATGAGGTCCTTCTTTTTCCAAAAAAAAGATAAAGACAATTCCACGTAATGGGGGAGAGCAACATGAACAGAAAAGAAATTTCGGCAGGCGGAGTCGTCTACCGCACGGGAGAAGACGGAAAACTTCAAATTCAACTGATTGTAGATCGCTACGGCAAAACGACCCTCGCCAAGGGCAAAATGGAAGATGGAGAAACGGTGGAACAGACCGCATTGCGTGAAATTCTGGAAGAGACAGGCATGGTCGGCCGAATTGTAGAACCCGTCGATATCATTGCCTATACGTATCAGCATGCTGAGTTTGGACCGGTGGATAAGGAAGTTCATTATTATCTTGTTGAAGCGGAAAGCGGCGATCTGCAGCCTCAGATTGAAGAAATCAAAGGTGTGGATTGGTACGCTCCGGAAGAAGCTTGGTCCAGACAGCTGCAAAGTGGATACGATAATAACGATGATATTTTACGTGTGGCGCTGAACAAATTAGGCATTAACGTATAGCTATTTTCTATTGAGTGACGTATCGCTACTGTTTGTTGAGAGCGTTTTGAGCATCAAGCCACGGGTGACTTCGCTACTGGGGTGGAGACCGGTGGTTTTTTGTGCCAAATCGGCAAGTAGCAAAATGGCAAGGCAAGCAGTGAACTGGTGACGTTAAAAAGGGTCTGGGCATGCGCAATCTGTGCCCCGTTATCCGCTGACAGCCAGGCCGAAACTGCATGCAGCTGGCCGATCAGCGGCATAAATAGCAGCGCTCCCGCAATGTTTAGTACAACATGGGAGGCTGCGACAAATTTGCCTGCGGATGCTCCGCCTGCCGCAGCAATCACGGCGGTGATACAGGTCCCCACGTTCGACCCGATCACAATAGCGATGCCGATCTCCACAGGCAGTACACCTGTGGCTGCAAGCGTAATGGCCATGCTGATGACGGCTGCGCTGCTATGAATGAGCGCCGTCAGACAGGCACCAGCCAGAAAGCCCCACCATAAGCTGTCGGCTGAGCGATCCAGAAACCACTGGAAAACACCCATACTTCGCAGGGGGACGGCAATGGATTGCATCACTTGAATACCTGTCATGACTAGGGCAAATCCGGCTGAAGCGAGAAAGCTGTATTGCATGGTAAATAGCGTCCGGCGTGTGCGTTCAGGAGCGAACTGATTTCGTTCGCCAAGCACAACAAAGACGGCCCAGCCTGTCAGAGAGAAGGCAAGCAGAGGCAGGGAAAACCGTCCGATCTGCAGTCCGACCAGCTCGGTGGTCAGGCACGTCCCGATGTTGGTGCCGAGAATAATGCCAAGTGTGCGTCCGTAGGTAATTAATCTGGTGTTCGCCAGCCCAATGGTTAATACGGTGACGGCAGTACTGCTTTGCAGCAGGGCAGTAGCGCCCGCGCTGAAAGCCATGCCTTTCCAGGGAGCAGAGGTAGCCCGGCCCAACCATCCAGCCAGCATGGGCCCCGCCATCCGCTGCAAGGCTGTTTCCATCAGCTTCATCCCGCCAAAAAAGATAAGAAGCCCGTACAACAGGGGCAGCACAACATCTCTAAACATGAGTTAACATCATTCCTTCCGTGCGTATCCTTATTCCCATCCTATGAGTAAATAAGGACAACCATGACAGGCTAACGGAATTCTGAAGTCAACAGCGATCGGAAGATTGTTCTGTCATTGCAGTGGCAAGTGTGAAATTTGAGATTCATCTGTACAACGACGTAACAGGGATTGAAAGCCCGATCCATAGGAATAACAGCGATTGAAACTATCATCGTAGCGGTCACCCAATTACCGCACCCCCAATCAAAAGATACGGAGATTCTGCAAACGTAGCGGAGGTGATGGAATTGGAACTGTAGAAGCGAAGCGTTCGCCTTTGTCTCCGGATTTTCCCTTTTGAGAAAGGGAATCAGAAAAATCTGGAGACAACAGCGATCGAAGTCCAATCCATCACCGCAGCGGTCTCTTTTGCACCAAGCCTATCTTTTGAACAATAAATTAAAGGAAGTGGATCTATCTTGCCATCAGTTACACTGGAACGTAGCCGCAAAAAGCGGCTTGAACATGCACACCCATGGATATATAACAATGAAATCGCCTCTGTTGAAGGAAATCCCGAGCCGGGAGATCTCGTCAACGTATTGAACCACCAAGGTCGCTATCTTGCGACGGGATACTATAATCCTGCATCTCAGATCACGGTTCGAGTTGTGGCCTATCAACCTTTGGAGTTTGAACAGATGGACACCGCGTTTTTTGCAGCGCGTTTCCGTGATTGCTTGCGCCACCGGGAGCGTTTTATCCAGGATGGAGAGGCATACCGTCTCGTTTATGGGGAAGCTGATTTCCTGCCAGGACTGATAGTTGACCGTTTTGGCAGCATCCTTGTTGTTCAGTTGCTCACATTGGGCATGGACCGTTGTCGTGAAGCGATTGTACAAGCTCTAATTGAAGTGATGCAGCCAGAAGGCATCTATGAACGCAGTGATGTATCCATTCGTGAACTGGAAGGTTTGGAGCAGACGAAGGGACCATTGTACGGGGATTGCCCGCGTCATGTCACGGTAACCGAGAACGGATTGCTCATTAAGGTGGACATCGTGGAAGGCCAAAAGACAGGGTATTTCTTCGACCAGCGCGAGAATCGTGCAGCCATCGAACCACTTATGAAGGGTTGGGGGTACAAGAGTGGCATTACGCTCCAACAGACTGAGCAGGATGGTACGCAGCAGTTGCTTCCTGTGAATAAAAGTGGCAAGGTTGTGACGTTCCCTTATTGGGATGGGGCCACTGTGCTGGAATGTTTCTCCCATACAGGTAGCTTCACATTGAACGCCTGCAAATATGGAGCCAAAAAAGTAACATGCCTTGATATCTCAGAGCATGCAATTGAAAGTGCACGTACTAACGTAGAGCTGAATGGTTTCACTGACCGGGTAGAATTTGTCGTTGCGGATGCATTCCAATATTTGCGTGAGCAGGTGAAAGGCCTCGATGAGCGTAACGTACGTGCCCGTGCTGGCGAACAGAAAGTGGATACGTCCAAAGCGCTTGCAGCTGGTGGTAAAACATTTGATGTGGTTATCCTCGATCCACCAGCCTTTGCCAAAACGAAATCAGCAGTCAAAGGCGCATGCCGTGGGTATAAGGATATCAATCTGCAAGGAATGAAGCTGGTGAATGAGGGCGGGTATCTCGTAACCGCAAGCTGTTCATACCACATGCGTCCGGATCTCTTCCTGGAAACCATTGCGGATGCAGCCGAGGATGCAGGCAAAGTGCTACGTTTAATCGACTGGAAAGCAGCTGGTAAGGATCACCCTCAAATTTTGGGTGTAGACGAAGGTCATTACCTGAAATTTGCCATCTTCGAAGTACGCAGCAAAAAGAATTAATTGAGCGATTTCCAATTAAATGGAACACACATTTACGTAAAGAGTCCACAGTTTTCATAAGCTGCGGGCTTTTTGCTATGCTCATGCAAAAGCTCTCTGGAATTGCCGGATAGTGGCAAACGTATGTTCCGAACCAAGTCAGATATGTTATACTGGGAATTAAAATCTTGTTCGTGATGGTTTGGAGGATTAAACATGTCCGTACGCTTTGTTATTGGCCGGGCAGGCAGCGGCAAGAGTGCGCTGATTACCCGGGAAATCACATCCCTGCTTCAAAAGGAACCGCAAGGTAAACCACTGATTCTTCTGGTCCCGGAACAGAGTTCGTTTCGAACCGAACAGTCACTGGTTTCTTCAGGGGCTATTAAAGGTACCATGCGCGCTGAAGTGCTTGGTTTTCGCCGATTGGCCTATCGGGTAATGCAGGAGGCAGGTGGTTCTGCACGTATTCCCATTGGAGCTGAAGGCAAAAAAATGCTGCTCTACAAAGTGCTCCAGCGTCGAAAGGAAGAATTGAAGCTATTTGGAGCATCGGGCAGTCAGCTGGGATTTATAGGAGACTTAAATGATTTATACAGTGAGTTTAAACGTTATGAACTTGACCCTGCTTCACTGGAAGAAGGACTTTCCACATGGAATACTTCCTCTTCTGCACCGATTCTGGGAGACAAGCTGCATGACTTGCTTCTTATATACCGTGACTATGAAAAGGAATTAACCGAGCTATATATCGATGATGAAGACACGTTGACTGAACTGACAGAGCGATTGCCAGAAAGCATGTTGCTGCAAGATGCACAGATCTGGATCGATGGATTTCAGGGATTTACCCCGCAGGAAATGAGTGTCATTGGAAGACTGATGCTGCAAGCTTCTTCCGTTACAATTACATTGACGTTGGATCGAGCTTACGACCACGGCGCACTTCCAGGAGAATTGGAGCTGTTCCATCCCACAGCGAGTGCATACGCACGTCTCAAAGGCATGGCTGAAGATCTGGGTGTTCTTAATGAGACAACCTTGCTTCAACCGGAAGTTTTGCCAAGATATGAAGGCAGTCCTGGACTGGCGCATTTGGAGGCTGGCTTTGATCGCAGAGTTCGCTGGAAGAGTGAAGGGCGCGATGCAGGTGTCCGACTTTACACCGCGGAGAACCGCCGGGCTGAGATGGAAGGAGCACTTCGTGAGATGCGTCGTTTGGCGCAAGATGAAGGTGCGCGTTATCGAGATATGGCAGTGCTTGTTCGTCAGTTGGATACATATGCCGATATTGCTGAGCCCCTATTCAGGGACTATGGTGTGCCTGTCTTTCTGGATCGGAGAAGAAATGAACTACATCATCCATTAGCGGAATTTATTCGTTCTGCACTCGATATCGTTCGCCGTCGCTGGCGTTATGAGGATGTGTTTCGTTGTGTGAAAACGGATCTGCTTCTACCGCGGGACGGTTCCATCAAACGTGAAGATATGGACCAGCTCGAAAATTATATATTGGCATGCGGAATTCACGGATACCGCTGGACAGATGGAAAGCCATGGAAGTATGTACCCAGCCTTTCCCTGGAAGACAACGATCAGGAAGTCCGCAGCCGGGGCCGGGAACAAATGCTGTCCTTAATGGAAAAATGCCGTACGGTAATTGTTGATCCACTGGGTGCTTTTGAGAAACGAATGAGCAAGGCAAAGACAGCCAAAGACCAATGTGCGGCGCTATACAGATTACTGGAAGATGCCGAGATTCCTTGGAAGCTGGATCAGATGTCTGCAGAAGCCAAGGACCAGGGGGATCCGGAACGGTCAAGAGAGCATCGTCAAATGTGGGGTGCCGTCCTAGATCTATTAGATCAGATGGTTGATATGATGGGTGCCGAACGGCTGGATATTGATCTGTTTGCCGGGCTGATGGAGACCGGATTAACCGAACTGAAGTTGGGACTTGTTCCTCCAGCGCTTGATCAAGTGTTGGTTGGATCGATGGATCGTACACGTCTTCAGGGTATCAATTACGTATTTATTCTTGGTGCAGTTGATGGTGAACTTCCTGCTGTGCCTCAGGATGATGGTGTGTTAACTGAGCAGGAACGGCTGTTATTGACAGAGAGAGGACTGGGACTTGGGCCAGGAGCAACAAGACAAATGCTGGATGAACGCTTTCTGATCTATACAGCCCTGACAGCGGCGAGCAAGCAGTTATGGCTGAGTTATCCCGTTGCAGATGATGAAGGGAAAACATTACTGCCCTCGGAAATTGTACGACATGTACGGAAGATGTTCGGTCTGCATGAGCAGCCATTGCTTGCCCAGCCGCCGGTTACCAATGCTGAAGAGATACACTGGTCTTATGTTAACCATCCTGGTCAGAGCCTCTCTTATCTCATCGGACAATTGCGCAGATGGCGTCGTGGAGAAGATATTCCTGAAATGTGGTGGGCGATCTATAACTGGCATGTCTCTCGGGAGGCGAGCAGACCTCAGCTGGAACAATTGCTTGGATCGGTCTTTTATCGCAATCGGGCGTTACCTCTGCGTACGGCTACCAGTCGTAGATTATATGGTACAGAGGTAAGGACGAGTGTCTCTCGAATGGAGCGTTTTGTGGCATGTGCGTTCTCCCATTTTGCATCCCATGGGCTGCGATTGAAAGAGCGCCAGTTGTACCGCTTGCAAGCCCCTGATATTGGACAATTGTTCCATGCTGCCTTGAGTCAGCTTGCCATACGTTTGCGTGAGCAGAATCGCAGCTGGGGCAGTCTGTCTCCGGATGAATGTCGAAAGGAAGCGGAACACACCGTGGAGCAAATTGCACCACAGTTGCAGGGAGAGATTTTGCTTAGCACGAAACGGTATGGTTACATTTTCCGCAAGCTGAAGGATATCGTTAGCCGGGCATCGGTTATTTTGGGTGAACAGTCCAGACGGGGAAGCTTTGAACCGATTGGGCTGGAGCTTGATTTTGGACCAGGCAAACCCCTGCCACCGCTGCGCTTCGAATTGGAAAATGGCTGTGTGATGGAGATCGTGGGACGGATCGACCGTGTGGATGTGGCTGAAGGAGAGAACGGCCTGCTGTTGCGGGTTATTGATTACAAATCGAGCCAGACCGATCTCAAGCTGCATGAAGTATATTATGGCCTATCATTACAGATGCTCACGTACCTGGAGGTGCTGCTTAGTGCTGCCGAGGAGTGGCTTGGAGAATCGGCGATGCCTGGAGGAACACTCTATTTCCATGTGCATAACCCGTTGCTTCAATCGGCGAATGGCATGACTTCTGAGCAGGCAGGACAAGAACTGCTGAAAAGGTTCAAAATGAAAGGCTTGCTGCTCGCGGACCGGGATGCGATCGCTCAAATGGACAATACCCTGGACAAAGGCTATTCAGCTATTATTCCGGTTGCGCTTAAGGCTGATGGCAGCTTTTATAGCAGTGCTGCTGTAGCTACGCCAGAGCAATGGGATACTTTGCTGGCTTCAGTTCGCAGCAATATACGTGAGATTGGCACCCGGATTACAGACGGGGATGTGGCGATTGAACCTTACCGTATCCAGCAGGAGGTTGCATGCACCTTCTGTCCATACAAGCCAGTCTGTCAATTTGATGAAAATATCGAAGGCAATGAATATAATCTGTTGTCCAAACCGGGCAAACAGCAAATCTGGGACATGCTGTCTCATGACAAAGGAGGGGAATCATCATGACGAATATGCCAAAACCGGAGGGAAGCTTCTGGAGTGATGACCAATGGAGTGCCATCTCACAAAGTGGGGAAGACATTCTGGTTGCTGCTGCTGCGGGTTCGGGGAAGACGGCTGTTTTGGTTGAACGGATTATTCGTAAGATTGCAGACCCTTCCCGCGGATTCAGCGTAGATCGTTTGCTGGTTGCAACATTTACGAAAGCTGCTGCGGCCGAGATGAAGCAACGGATACGGGAAGCACTGGAACGTGCACTTGAAGAGCAGCCTGCCGAAGAACATTTGCGCAAACAACTTTCTCTACTTGGGCGGGCATCCATTACGACTCTGCATTCATTCTGTATGGAGGTCATTCGTCGTTATTATCAGCAAATCCCATTAAACCCGGCTTTCCGGATTCTGAATGAAAATGAAGCTGAAATTATGCGGCAGGAATTGCTGGAGCAGTTGTTTGAGGAAAAGTATGGGGAAGAAGACGAAGGCAGTACATTCCGCGAATTGGTGGATTGGTTCAGTGGGGAACGAAACGATGATGCCATGCATCGACTTGTGCAGCGTTTGTATGATTTCTCACGCAGTCATTCCTGGCCGGATCATTGGCTTGCGGAGATGGCATCTGCTTTTCAGGTGGAAAGTGTCGAGGCACTTGGGCATTCTGCATGGGTTCAGAGTATTTTGCGAGATGCCGCGCTTGCCCTGAGTGGAGCTGCTGGTCTGCTGCGTCAAGGGATCAGCATATCGATGCAGCCGGAAGGTCCGAAACCTTATGCAGATACATTAAAAGAAGATCTGGCAATGGTCGAAGAGCTTCTGTCAGCTGTAGAGGTCATGCCGTGGGAAAGATTGCCTGAAGTGTTTCAGCCAGCAGCTTTTGGCAAGCTGAAACCTTGCAAAAAGGACCAGACGGACCCGGGGTTACAAGAACAGGTCAAGGAACTGCGTGAGGCGGCGAAAAAAGCTGTTACGGACCTGAAAGGGTCGTTGTTTGGAAGAAGTGCGTTTTCGTTTTGGCAGGAGCTGGAGCAGGCTGCACCCCTAATGCAGGAACTGTCCAAGCTGGTCAGCGCATTTGGAGAGCGATATCGACAGGCCAAGCAGGAACGCAGTCAGGTTGATTTCAGTGACTTGGAGCATTACTGTCTTCATATTTTGCGTCATGAGGATTCAACCCCTGGACTGTCCATGCCTTCGGATGCTGCAATGGAATACCGGGCACGTTTCGATGAAGTGCTGCTGGATGAATATCAGGATACCAATACGGTGCAGGAAGATATCGTCAGACTGATTTCTAGAGAAAATCCAGGAAACCGATTCATGGTTGGTGATGTAAAACAGAGTATTTACCGTTTTCGTCTGGCGGAACCCGGTCTGTTTCTGAACAAGTATCGTCAATACGCAGCGAATTCGGATATGGAATTGGACGAAGAGAGAGATTCATTGCATGCAGGAAGACGTATTGATCTTGCCCGCAACTTCCGTAGTCGTGCAGAAGTCGTCCATTCGGTCAACATGTTATTCAAGCAGCTCATGAATGAAGGGGTAGCTGAGATTGCCTATGATGAACGAGCGCAGCTCGCTTATGGGGCTACTTTCCCGGAAGAGACGCTTGGAGATGAGGTATACACACCTGAACTCATGTTGATTGATCGTCAAGGCGGAGGACCTGATCTCACGGAAAGCACGGACGAAAACGGGGACGCGTTGCCTTCTGCTGAGCTGGAGAGTGCCGAGCTGGAAACCGCTCAGCTGGAAGCTCGGGCCATGGCTCGACGTATTCGTGAAATGGTTGGAGATACGGATAAACCAGCCCTCAATGTTTATGATAAAGCCCTCAAATCCATGCGACCTGCGCGTTACGGAGACATTGTCATTTTGCTGCGTTCTGCCCTGATGTGGGCTCCACTCATGATTGAGGAGTTCAGACAGCAGGGTATTCCTGCCGGAGGGGAGCAAAGCAAAGGGTATTTTCAGGCCACCGAAGTGGAAGTGATGTTGTCCTTGCTTCAGATTGTGGATAATCCAAGACAGGATATCCCACTTGCTTCCGTGCTTCGTTCGCCGATTGTCGGTTTGGATGAAGAAGAGCTGGCGCAGATTCGTCTTGGGGACAAGCGACAGTCTTTCTATGATGCTGTTGTATCAGCTGCAGGAGCATTCAATAGTTCGTTGAATGTTTCCAGACTGCATGGTGAGAAAGTTTCGAATCCGGATTCATCTGCAATCCAGCTGGTATGGCCGGAAGCCTGGTCGGAAATGGAACAGGGGCAGCGGGAGTCGGCTGTATCCGCCGAAGCAGATGTTATCGAACGTGTACAGGAATCCTCTGTACATGCAAATAAAGACGAGATCCTGGATGCTGGTATAGATGCAAGTATGGGTGTAGGTATAAGCGAAGATACGCATAGGGAGAACGATACCGACTCAGAGCTGCAACAAAAGTTAATTCGCTTTATGCGTCAGTTGGAACAATGGCGGCTTGAAGCCAGACAAGGCAGTCTGAGTGAACTCATTTGGCGAATGTATCGGGAAACGGGTTATCTGGACTGGGTTGGCGGCCTGCCGGGAGGCATGCAGCGTCAAAGTAATTTGAAGGCTCTATATGATCGCGCTCGGCAATATGAAGAGGCAACGGCCAATCGTGGGTTGTTCCGCTTCCTGACCTATGTATCCAGACTACGTGAGAACGGGGGAGATCTTGGCACCGTAGCAAGTGGTTCTGGTGAGCAGGACAATGCGGTACGCATCATGACGATTCACCGGAGTAAGGGCTTGGAATTCCCTATTGTTTTTGTAGGGGGCATATCCAAAATGTTCAATCAGCAGGATCTGAATTCGCCGTTTCTGATGCATAAGGAGTTGGGGTTTGGTCCGAGGTTTGTAGATCGTGAGAATCGGGTTGCCTATCCAACGTTGGCTAATCTGGCGATTCGTCGTCGTGCCCATTTTGAGCTGCTTGCCGAAGAAATGCGGGTACTCTATGTGGCTCTGACCCGTCCAAAAGAGAAAATGATTTTGGTTGGTACGGTAAAAGATGTTGTTAAAAAGGCAGTGGCCTGGTCTCAGATTAAGGACAGCCCGGAACGGGTATTGCCTGACTATCTGCTTGCAGCAGGACGGAGTTACCTGGACTGGATCGGCCCCTCCTTGATGAGACATCCGGACGCGGCTTTGCTGCGTGAACTTGCGGGAGGCACTGATTCGTATGCTGCCTGCCTTGTGGATGATGAATCACGTTGGGGCATTTCCGTCATTTCTGCTGATCAAGTATCCCGGGAGATATTTGTGGATCAGTCGCTTGGTGAAGAAGACGGCATGACAGAAGTGCGGAAACATCGAATTGCTGCCCTAAAAGCAGTTCAGCCTGTGGAGCTGTATCCTTCCTCATCTGAAGAAGAGATGATCGAGGATACACATGATTCAACACCACGAGACATCAGTGAGGAAGCTGTATTATCAATAGGTGATCAAGAGGGCGTGCAGCTGCTTCGTGAAGTAGATAAACGGCTTTCATGGACATATCCTCATCAAGCAGCAACGCAAGTAGCTGCCAGCACATCGGTTACCGAACTGAAGACATTGCTTGCCATGCAGGAACAACAACCGTTACAGATGATGGAGGAAGTTGAAGAACAATCTGAGTCTTCTGTGGATTATGAGGGCCGTGAAGCGAAGGATGGAGGCTCGTTCTTTAAATTGCATCTCCGTCGTCCCAAATTCATGGAGGAGAAACAATTGACTGGAGCCGAGCGGGGAACGGTGTATCATACGTTGATGCAGCATCTTCCTGTAGATGGTTCACCTGTTGATTCGCAAATCGTTGAGCAGACACTTTTGCGGTTAGTTGAGCTCCAGATTTTGCTCCCCCATCAGGCAGAGGTTATTGAGTCTGAACAACTGGCCGGATTCTTCAATACAGAGCCTGGGACAGAATTGTTGCGTGCGGAGTGGGTGAAACGGGAGATCCCGTTTATTTATGGACTTCCTGCACATCATTCTCCTGACGAATGGCTTCATAGTCTGTCACCAGATGCAGGTATGCAAACGTTGGAGGAAGACGGTAAGATGCAGGCATCGCTAGAAAATGAGACGGTGCTGGTACAGGGGATTATTGACTGCCTGTATGAAGTGGATGAGGAGCTTGTTTTGCTCGATTACAAGACAGATCGGGTGTTGGAGCATCGGGGCGGACTGGATAAACTGACGGAAAACTATCGTTTCCAGCTAGAGCTGTACGGCCGGGCTATTGAAGATATTCTGGGTCGGAAAGTCGACCGGAAGTGGCTGTACTTTTTTGATGGCGGACATGCTGTGAAACTATAAAGTGAAATTTTAAAACGGCCGGATGGAATTTTTATCATTGGATTTGGCATGAGAGAGGGGTTGAACGGACGATGCGGATTTTGCACACAGGGGACTGGCATCTGGGGAAAACGCTGGAGGGACGGAGCCGGCTGCGAGAGCAGGAGGATTTTGTGGATGAGCTTGTTAGACTCGCGGATGAGCAGCAGGCAGATGCCATATTGATGGCTGGAGACGTGTACGATTCTGTAAATCCGCCTGCATCGGCGGAACAGCTTTTTTATGAGGCTGCGGCGCGTCTGAAAGAACAAGGGAGACCACTTGTGGTGATTGCCGGGAATCATGATCAGCCGGAGCGAGTGGCTTCGGTGACCCCGCTTGTGAACAGACAGGGAATCACACTTGTAGGCATGCCTACTTCAGAAGCAGTTACGATCCATGCCAAGCGAACGGGAGAGACTGCGCAGATTGCTGCATTGCCATATCCCTCGGAAGCGAGACTGAACGAATTGCTGACAACGGATGGGGATGAGAATGTGCTTCGCCAGGCATACAGTCGCCGGGTCGGCATGTTAATGCAGCGTCTGGCTGCTTCTTTTCGTGCGGATACGGTGAATTTGGCAATGAGTCATATTTATGTTCTGGGCGGTGTGGAAAGTGATTCGGAACGTCCCATTCAGGTAGGGGGCGCCTATACGGTTGACCCTTCTGCATTGTCGACTGGTGCCCAATATACAGCACTGGGGCATCTCCATCGTGCGCAGGCAGTTAAAGGGGACGGTGTGATTCGGTATAGTGGTTCTCCACTGGCCTACAGTTTCTCTGAAGCGGGGCAGAGCAAGTCCGTCACCATGGTTGATCTGGCACCAGGAGGAGCCGCAAACGTGGAAGAAGTGCTGTTGACCTCCGGACGTCCACTTGTACGCTGGAAGGCGCGTGGCGGTCTGGCTGAAGTTTATCGGTGGCTTGATGAAGGGCGTGATCCTCAGGCTTATATAGATATGGAAGTCTGGCTGGATGACGCCATGTCTCTGAAAGAAATTCAGCAGCTACGTAAGTCGCATGACGGAATTATTCATATCCGTCCGGTGTATCCCGAGATGGCAGCTGCTGGGCTTTTGGAACAACGATCCGAGCTTCCAGTACATGAGCTTTTCCGCAAATTTTATCAGCGTCAGACAGGTGGGGCATTACCCGAAGACAGTCTGGTTCAACTGTTCCTGGAACTCGTCGATGAGGACGAGCCGGGTGTGCGTGAGGAGGTCGAGGGAAATTGAAGCCGATTTTATTGAAAGTTGCAGGTCTGCAAAGTTATCGGGAGACTCAGGAGATTGATTTTACCGTATTGACGGAAACGGGACTGTTCGGCATTTTTGGCCCTACAGGCAGCGGGAAATCTTCTTTGCTCGACGCGATTACGCTGGCGATGTACGGAAAAGTGGAACGTGCGGTTAACGGTACCCAGGGAATCATGAATCACGCTGAGGATTCGTTGTCCGTTTCTTTTACGTTTGAACTTGTATCGGCGGAAGGTACAAGAAGATTTCGGGTGGAACGACGTTTCAAACGAAACAATGAGGTTTCGGTGAGCAACACCATCAGCAAATTCATTGAGACCGTCAACGGAGAGGAACAGGTGCTGGCTGATAAATTGGCAGACGTAAACCGCTGCGTTGAAGATGTCATTGGGTTGAAAATGGATGATTTTACGCGAGCCGTTGTGCTTCCACAAGGGAAATTCGCTGAGTTTCTGTCGCTGAAAGGCAGTGAACGACGCCAGATGCTGCAACGCTTATTCCATCTGGAGAAGTATGGAGATCAGCTTGCCATCAAGCTCAGCCGGCGGGTGAAGGACAATGATATGGTTCATCAGTCACTGGCTGCGGAGCAGCAGGGGCTCGGCAATGCCAGCAAAGAGACGTTGGCGGAAACGGAGCTTCTTCTTCAAGCTGCTGTGAAACAGTCTGAATTGTCACGCAAAACGCTTGATGAAGCGATGACCGAAGCCGAACAGCTCGGCAAAGTCCGTGAGTTAAGCCATGAACGCCAGGCTCGTATTGAGGAACACGAAAAGCTGAAAGCACGTGCACCACAGATCGAAGCTGGGGAACAACGGCTGAAACTGGCTGGGGCGGCAGACGCGATACTCCCTTCTTTGCAGACGATGCGTGACGCAGCAGCACAGCAGAAGTTACGTGAGGATGCAGCCGAGATTGCTCACCAGCAAGCTGCGGAACATGAACGGCTGGCTGTACTGGAAGCCGAGAAGGCCGAAACGGCCCGTGTACAGATGGCTGAGGAAGAACCCAAGCTGCTGCTTCGATTGGAACAGCTGGAACAGGCCAAGGAGTTACAACGAGAACGGGACGGGCTACGAGAGGATAGTACCCGCCTTAAGCAGCTTTTGGACAAAGGACAGGCAGAACAGAGCGTCATCGGACAACAGCTGGAGAAGGAGAAAGAATTACAGCAACGTGGCCGCAAACGGCGGGAAGAATTACAGGAAAGTCTGAAGCCGAATGAAGTGAAGTCCGAAGAACGCAGGCAGCTGCAGGCTGCACTGGAATTGAAGCATCGTCTGGATACTGCTGCGGAGCAATTGCGCCTGAACAAGGCTGAGATGGAAGCCAATAAGCAGTCGGCTGAACAGGGTGCAGACAGGCTGAAGCTGGCTACCCAGGAAGAGAGCCGTCTGAGTGAACAGCGTCAGCATCTGATTGAACAGGCGGCAACGGGTCTTGAGGCCTTGCTTGCCTGTGAACAGGACATTGGCCGCGAACAGAGCCTGCTGGCCAGGGCGGAGGAGCAGCTGCGCGGAACCATGCGTGAGCAGGAGCTGCACCGGCTCTCCTCCGCCTTGCGCGCCGAGCTGCGCGACGGCGAGCCATGCCCGGTGTGCGGCTCCGCACACCACCCACTCCCGGCTGCGCCGCCGGGAGAAGGTCCGCCCGCAGGCGATGCGGACCTGGAACTGCTGCGCAGCCTGCATGCAGAGCTGCAGGAGCTGCGCTTTGGGCTGCGCCAGCAGCTGCACGAACGTCGCAGCCTGCTGACGCAGCTTGGTGCTGCGGCCGTCGAAGCCCCGGCCGCAGCCGAGGCCGCGCCTGCGGCAGCGGAGCCGGAGCCCGCCGGGTCGCCCGTACACGGGCGCTCCCCGGCGGACTGGGCGGAGCGTGCCGCCGCACTGCGCGAAGCCGCGCGGGCACTGGCCGCAGCCGCAGCGCCGCTGCAAGCGGAAGCCGCCGCGTTGCAGCAGGCGGCTGTGGGCGCGCAGCAGCGCCGCATGGAAGCGGCTGCTGCGCAGGAGGCCGGCCAAGCCGGACTCGCCCAGGCGGAGCGCCGGTTGGCCGAGAGTGAGGCCGCCGCAACCGCATTGCACGGCCGCTGGGCCGCGGAACTGCCAGGCATCGCTCAAGAGCAGGCCATGGCCCTTCATCAGGCGATGCAGGAGCGCGACGCGCGCGCAGAAGACATCAAGGAACGACTGAACAAGAGCGTGACGTTCCTTGAAGAAAAGGAACAGCTGGTACAGTCCCTACAGCAGAAGCTGGTTGAGTTGGACAAACAGCTGATTCAGTGGCAAACGGAATGGCAAGGAAACAGCAAACAGCTCGCCGAGAAGGAAGAACGTCTGCGCCAATGGGTTGGCGAGCAGCGGGTCGAGGACTTGATTGCTGCGGCCCAGACACGACTGGATGGGCTGCGGAAAATTGCTTCCGATTCAGCACAGCGTTACAAAGAAGCAGATGCGCTAAAACAGGAATCAGCCAAAAAGGATGTCATGGCTCATCAAGCAGCAGCTTCGGCAGCAGAGCATTTGCAGCAGGCACAGGAACGCTGGAAGCAATTGCTGGATCAATCGCCATTTGACTCCGAGAATGCCGTTGTGGAAGCAGCCCTTCCTTCCCAAGAAGCAGAGCGGATGGTGGCGGAAATTCAGCAGCATCGGGAGCGTGATCGTGAACTTGTATCTCAATTGCGTGAGCTGGAACAAAAACTGGGCGGAGCTGTTGTATCCGAGGAACAATGGCTGGCATGCACAGAGCGACTCCAGCAGTCTCGTGCAGAGGATGAAGCGGCTCTTAGAGCCAAGGCGCGTGCAGAACGGGATCTGGAAGATGTGCAACAGCGACACGTTCGTTGGACCGAGTTAGAGAACAAACGGGTGGAAGTGAGCCGACAAGGTGAAATGCTTAGCAAACTGCAAGCAGCTTTCAGAGGTAATGCATTTGTCGAGTATATTGCAGAAGAACAACTGATGCAGGTTAGTCAGGCTGCTTCACAGCGTCTGCGCTTCCTGACCAAACAACGTTACTCACTTGAGGTGGATTCGGGCGGCGGCTTCGTCATCTGTGATGATGCAAACGGTGGGGTTAAACGTCCGGTGTCCACCTTGTCCGGTGGAGAGACGTTCCTGACTTCGTTGTCACTGGCACTGGCTCTGTCTGCCCAGATTCAGTTGCGTGGTCAGTACCCACTGCAATTCTTCTTCCTGGATGAAGGCTTTGGCACATTGGACCCTGAATTGCTGGATACCGTCATTACATCATTAGAAAAACTGCATGATGACCGTCTTGCCGTCGGTATTATTAGTCACGTTCCAGAGCTGCGAGCACGCTTGCCACGCAAACTTGTAGTTATTCCAGCGGGTGAAGCCGGAGCTGGCTCTCGCGTAGTATTGGAAACATTATAGGGATTTGAACACAGAACACATATGATTGAATGATTCCCAATTGTGATTCTTCTCATAAACTAATCTTTAAAGTTTGATCCTAAGGGGAAGCTCCTGAATAATTGAGGTTTGTTAGTCTGAATCTCATTTATATATATTCGTTGTGACAGTTGAGTGAGATTGCTCACAGATACAGGTTCATCCTGTTGTTATACTACAGTTAAGCCGACAAACTTTATGTTAAGCACCCCGGCGGACGTCTGATCAGGAATCATCCTGGTTAGACGCCCGCGACAGCAGACTTCCGTATGGAAACTGCAACGGGGTGCTTCTTTTTTCGTTTTTTAATTCACAGGGGTACAACTTCTATACCTATATCACTCCTTAGGCACTTATCTTGAAACTCTTGTCATTGACAGTGTCATTTCGCCCAGATCTGAATACCATGAAAGGGTGATGAAGAGCAGAACAGATTCGGGAGGCGATCGAACGTGGAAAAGGTAGAAGCGAAGAAACTGTGTAAGGAACACATGCATCGCTATGTATGTATACAGATGCATGACGGTGCCCATTATGATGGCATTGTGGAACATGTGGATGATGACATGATTTATTTGGCTGTTCCCGTAGGGCATGAAGCTGCAGTTAATCATGCAAATGCAAACTGGGGACCAAATATGATGCCAGTTACTTATCCAGCGCATTCACGGGGATTTTTCCCGGGATATGGATATCCATATCCTTACTATGGTTATGGTCGCAGACGTTTTAATAGGCTGGTACTTCCTCTGATTGGTCTCACTGCCTTAACATTATTACCTTATTATTGATAGAATTGTGTGATGGAGTAATGCGTGTGCTGCAAATAATGACCTTTCTCATCTGTGGTGAATGCTGAGCAGTCCACCAAGATGTGAAAGGTTTTTTTGTGGATAAATCCGATCTCAGTCACATAGCTGAACAGGTTAAATTGGACGTGAGTTTTCAGTTCCGGTATGATAGAAGGGTATACATAATTTTTAATTCAAAGGAGGGTGTGAACAATGGATTGCTTATTTTGCAAAATTGTAGAGGGCAGCATTCCCTCCAATAAGGTACTGGAGAATGACCATGTCATCGTCTTTCATGACATCCAGCCCGCTGCACCGACCCATGTACTCGTTATTCCCAAGAAACATATTGCTTCCATGAATGAAGTAACGGCGGAAGACTTGCCGTTGATTGGTGAGATTCATTTGGCTGCGCAGGAAGCGGCCAAGCGTCTCGGCGTGGAAGAAACAGGTTATCGACTGATTAATAACTGCGGCAAGGATGGAGAACAAACCGTTCATCATCTGCATTATCATTTACTTGGTGGGACCCGACTTGGCGTGTTGACAAGTTTGTCAGACTCACACAAATAAACGATCCAAGTTACTCTAAATCAGGACTGACTCATATATGCATAAAAGGCATGAATATGGAGCTGAAGTTCACATAAAATAAATGATCATTACGTTAAGGTTGACACCTTTATTACCTTTCGCCTATAATGAAAGGTGATGAACCGTGTTATTGCTCTTGGACGGTCTGGTCGGAGGGAGGGAAAACTGGTGTCTGAAACTAAAGTTCGCAAAAACGAGACTATTGATGCTGCACTTCGTCGCTTTAAACGTTCCATCGCAAAAGATGGCGTATTGGCTGAGGTGAAGAAACGTAAGCATTATGAGAAGCCAAGCGTAAAGCGCAAGAAAAAGTCCGAGGCTGCTCGTAAGAGAAAGTTTTAGGAGGATTTTAACTACATGAATCTTAGCGAACGATTGAACGAAGATATGAAGCAAGCGATGAAGAGCAAGGACAAGTTCAAGCTCTCCAACATTCGGTTGATTCGTTCGACGATCAAGAATCTTGAAATAGATTTGAAAAGAGATTTGGATGATAACGAAGTGCTTGATATTCTGAGTCGTGAAATCAAACAGCGCAAAGATGCCCTCCAAGAATTTGACAAAGCGGGCCGTGAAGACCTCGCGGCAAATGCAAAAGCGGAAATTGAATTACTCAGTCAGTACCTTCCCGCACAGCTTACCGAAGAAGAAATTAAAGTTATTGTACAGCAGACCATCCAGGAAACCGGTGCTTCTTCGAAAGCCGAGATGGGGAAAGTCATGTCTGCCCTTATGCCGAAAGTCAAAGGCAAAGCGGATGGCAAACTGGTAAATCAAGCAGTTCAACAATTTCTGCAATAAAGCAAATCAATAAACACCTCCTGACTTGTCAGGGGGTGTTTTTTCCGTTTTACATTATTCGTGATACATGCCTCGGTTCCAGAAGTAACTTGAAGCATGCTTGGGATTTGTCCACATTGTTCAAGGAAATTCACAAATATTGCTTTTAAATGGATAATATATATGATTATGGATTTAAAATGTTGCAATTGCTTCCGGTTTCAAATATAATTTTAAGATTTTGAAACGAAATGTTGCATTGTACGTAATAAATACCATAAGCTGGACAGTATAACATTAATGGAAAAGGGGGGACTATTTGTGAAGGGAAAGCGCCGGAAGAAGCTTACGGGGCCATTGATGCTCATGATGCTACTGACGCTGCTGCTTCCTGTCTGGATTGGATCACCGTCAGCGCATGCAGCTGAGAAAAGTGGCGCCGTATATATCATTCCGGTGGATAAACCAATCGAGCAGGGACTTGGCAAGTTTATGGAACGCGGGTTCAAGGAAGCGGAAGAGATGAATGCTGGCCTGATTGTTCTGGATATCAATACGCCGGGAGGGCGTGTCGACACGGCAGAAGAACTGGGTAACTTAATTAAGCAAAGCCCAGTTGAAACCGTTGCATTTGTCCGTGGAGATGCTGCTTCGGCCGGAAGTTTTCTGGCTTTGAATGCAGATAAGATCGTAATGTCGCCAGGCAGTATGATTGGTGCGGCAGCGATGGTGGACAGCACGGGTAAACATGTCGATGATCCGAAGTTGGTTGCATTCTGGAAGAGCAAGATGCAGGGTGCGGCTGAGAAAAGTGGCCGTGATGGTAAAATTGCAGCCGGAATGACGGATGTTAACATGGTCGTGGAGATGCCTGAAATTAATAAAACCAAGGAAAAAGGTGAAATTATTGCTCTCTCGGCTGAAGAAGCGCTGAAAGTGGGTTATGCGGACCATATCAGCAACACGCCGGAAGAAGCTGCAGCCTGGCTTGGTTACAGTCAGGATGATGTGTTCACCGTTCAGAGAACAGCCGCAGAGAACATATCTACATTTCTAACCAATCCTGTCGTCATGACGGTATTGTTATTCCTCGGAATAGCCGGTGTGATCATTGAGTTAATTGTACCTGGGTTCGGAGTGCCGGGTATTGTTGGTATTGTGTGCTTTGTACTTTATTTCTCAGGTAACTACATTGCCGGTTTTGCTGGAGCGGAGACATGGGTGTTATTCACTGTCGGACTCATCATGATGATTCTGGAGATGTTTATCCCAAGTTTCGGTATTCTGGGTATTTTGGGGTCGATTGCGCTTGTCGCTGGTGTCGTGCGAGCCGCCTATGATACAAGTGATGCATTTATATCGTTAGGTATTGCTTTTGGAGCCGCGCTGGTAGTCATTGCAATCGTTGTTATTCTATTTAAGGATCGAGGCATATGGAATCGATTCATATTAAGTGACAGGCTGTCTGCTGATCAAGGATACTCTTCGGCGACAGAACGCAAAGAGTTGATCGGTTTGCAGGGCATCAGTCTGACTCCTCTTCGTCCTTCGGGAACAGCGATGTTTAACGGAGAGCGTGTCGATGTGGTGTCGGATGGAGATTTCATTCCGATTGATACACCAATTATTGTGATCAAAGCGGAAGGTACCCGGATAGTGGTTCAACAAGCGTTACCGGTGTAGCCCGCTCTGTTGCCGGAGTTGATTAAAGCTTCGGCAATGTACATAACCATTCTACGGAGGCTGCTAGTGGAGTGGTGTGAATCAATGCACAGCAGCATAGTTCCACACCGTTTTTATCATGTTTCTTACAAAAATCAAATTGCAAATGGAGGAATTTATACTATGGAACCAACCATGATTACGGTTTTGCTCATTGCGGTAGTTGCAATTATCGTATTGAGCGTATTCTTCAGCTTCTTCCCAGTGATGCTATGGATCTCGGCAATTGCATCCGGTGTACGTGTTAGTATTATTACACTGGTAGCGATGAGACTCAGACGTGTAACACCTAGCCGGATCGTAAATCCTATGATCAAAGCAACTAAAGCAGGTCTACAATTATCAATGAACCAACTCGAGAGTCACTTCCTTGCTGGTGGTAACGTGGACCGTGTTGTAAATGCTCTGATTGCTGCTCAACGCGCAAATATTCCCCTCGAATTCGAACGCGCTGCTGCGATTGACCTTGCAGGACGTGATGTATTGCAAGCTGTACAAATGAGTGTTAATCCACGTGTAATCGAAACTCCTGTAGTATCTGCTGTAGCCAAAGATGGTATTGAAGTCAACGTACGAGCAAGAATTACAGTTCGTGCCAATATTGATCGACTTGTTGGTGGTGCGGGTGAAGAGACGATTATTGCCCGGGTTGGTGAAGGTATTGTAAGTACGAACGGTTCAGCAGACTCCCACAAAGAAGTTTTGGAAAATCCGGATCTGATTTCCCGTACTGTCTTGTCCAAAGGTCTGGATTCCGGGACTGCTTTTGAAATCCTGTCCATTGATATTGCGGACGTAGATGTAGGTAAAAATATTGGTGCCTTCCTGCAAACCGAGCAAGCAGAAGCTGACAAGCGGATCGCTCAGGCAAAAGCGGAAGAGCGTCGTGCAATGGCCGTAGCTCAAGAGCAAGAGATGAAAGCGCGCGTTGTAGAAATGAGAGCGCGTGTTGTTGAGTCAGAATCCGCAGTACCGCTTGCAATGGCAGAGGCTCTACGCAGTGGTAAAATCGGTGTTATGGATTACATGAACCTCAAAAATATTGAAGCTGATACTCAAATGCGTAGCACACTGGGAAAACCTGCTGAGGGCTCGAATTCTAACGATCAGGGTGATTCCAAAAACGGAAGATAGGCGGTGAGTATATATGGGCCTATTTGAATGGATTTTTAATAATCTATATATCGTGGCTGTCATCGGTTTTGCGCTCTTTTCTTTTCTTGGAAAAGCAGCTAAATCATCTGATCCAAACAAAAGGCGTCAGAACAATGGAATGCCTACCTTTGGAGGCACTGGTGACTCTGATCAGTCCGACCGTTCACCAGCGCAGACTTCTCCAATGAAAACTGCCAGAACTGAGACTGCTGGTGAAACTCGTTATGATGAACCCTACGAGAACCAGTACGATGAACCATATGAGAACCAGTATGATGAAGCTCGTTATGACCAGCCATATTCAGGACCTGAAGCTTCCTCACGTCCTTCAGATGAAGTAGGTAGCCGAAACTTTAGTGGCGAGATGGAACGTTCGCTTGACCAACAAAAGAAAGAATTCGAAAGGCAACAACGTCTGATTCAAGAAAGGCTAAATCGCTTTTCTTCTTCAAACAAACCTGTTGTGGCTGATTCCAGTTGGGATCAAATGGAATCAATTGAATCGGGAAATTCCCAGCTTCGTCCGGAAGATATTCGTACTGGTGTTTTATGGGCAGAAGTACTGGGTGCTCCCCGATCCAAGCGCCCTTTCGGTTCAAGAGGGAAACTGTAACAATCTAAGTATTTAGAAGGTATAAGCCGTTTCTGGTGAGCAATAAGCCGGAGACGGCTTTTTTTGCGTTCATCATCTTTTTCTCACATTTCACATCTAACACGGTCCGTAGTTTTCATAATTTCAGGAATCTGCGCATAAATTGAACTGTAGAGGAAGGGGGAAGACCTTCGAATGACCCGGATCAGCCGCAAGCTGCGCAGATGGACCAGTGAAGTTTTGGATCTGCCGCAGGACGTGCTTTACGATATGCCTCGGTTAACCCTGATCGGCACAAAGCAATTGTATATAGAGAATCATCGTGGTGTCATTCATTTTACACCGGATCGCATTGTTCTGGCTCTTTCTCAAGGCCAACTGGAGATCAAAGGAACTGAACTGATGATTCGCAATATTTTGCCGGATGAAGTGGCTGTTGAAGGAACAATTCTGGATATTCATATGAATGGAGCGGAGGGGAACGGATGAAGCAGCCCAGTCTGTACAAACTGCGCGGAGCAGTCCGAATCACGGTCACTGGGGGGGACATTGAAGCATTAATCAATACGGTGGCAGAGCAGGGACTGGAAGTATGGGACCTGCGTGCCCATGACGGACGCAAGGCAGAAATGAATATTCTGCTGCCGCATTTTTTCAAGCTGCGTCCTTTGCTGAAACGGACAGGCTGCCGTGTAAAAGTGACGCACCGTAGTGGATTTCCCTTTTTTGCAGCCCGTTTGTTAAGAAGGAAGTTCTTTCTGGGCGGCATGCTGTTTTTTGTAGCAGCTCTGTTTGCGTTGTCGTCGATGGTTTGGAATGTAGAGGTCAAAGGAAATGTGACGATTCCCACGGATGAAGTGCTCGCAGCAGCGAAAAAAGAAGGCATCTATCCCTTTCAGTGGGGATTCCGGCTGCAAAGTCAGGACAAGCTCTCCAGGCAGCTCGCGCTGGCTCTACCAGATGTAACCTGGATAGGGGTGAGCAAAGAAGGGACAACCATCACCATCCAGGTTGTGGAGTCAGCACAGCCAAAGCGTGAGCCGCTGTTGAACCCGAGACATCTGGTCAGTAAAGCAGACGCTGTAATCACTCAAATCTACGCGGAGCAGGGTCGCCCTGTCGTGCAGAAGGACATGCGCGTTAAGAAGGGACAGGTGCTGATATCCGGTATTTTGGGAGATGAAGAGAATACAAAGACCATTGTAGCCAAAGGGGAAGTGCGCGGACTGGTATGGCGTGAATATCAGGTTGAAGTCCCCCTTGTACAGAAACATAATACGATGACTGGAGATAGCAAGGAACGTTTTTACATTGTGTTGGGAAAATGGGCAGTACAACTCTGGGGATACGGGAATACGCCTTTTACCACATTTGATACCGAAAGTGATCATAAACCGCTGACCTGGAGATCCTTCACTCTTCCCATGGGTTGGCTGACAGAGAAAGATCTGGAAACTCGGGAACAAGAGGAGCAGCACACGGTTGAATGGGCTAGAACGAAAGGATTGGAAGGAGCAAGAAACGATATTATCGCTAAAAACGGCAAAGGAACGAAAATTTTAAGCGAAAAAATTTTGCATGAGAAGAAAGAGAATGGTAAAGTTTATATGAAAGTATTATTTGAAGTGGAAGAAAGCATTGCGGAAGAACTTCCGTTAGTCCATAGTCAAGGAGAATGAGGCTATTTGTCAGAGCAAACACGCAGCATACGAATCTCCCTCCAAAGTGCGGGAGAGGGTCAATCTCTTTTTGGACCCCAAGATATTTTTCTGAAACTGATTGAATCCGAGATTCCTGCCCAGATCGCATCCCGCGAAGCGGAGATTGTGATCCATGGCAACATTCAGAATGTGGAATCGCTTGAACAATTATTTGATGTGTTGTTGCAATTGGTACGTAACGGATATGTGTTAACCGAAAGGGACGTTATGTATGCCATTGAGCTTGCAAAGGAACTGCGTGCAGACCAGCTTCTGGATCTGTTCAAAGGCGAGATTACAACGACGTACCGTGGGAAGCCGATTCGGGTTAAAACGATTGGACAGAAGCACTATGTAACTACAATTAAAAAACGTGATGTTGTATTTGGTATCGGCCCTGCCGGTACGGGTAAAACGTATCTTGCTGTTGTGCTGGCTGTGGCAGCGCTTAAGGAAGGAAGCGTCAAGCGGATCGTGCTTACAAGACCTGCTGTTGAAGCGGGAGAGAGTCTTGGTTTCTTGCCTGGTGATCTTCAGGAAAAAGTTGATCCTTATTTGCGGCCCCTGTATGACGCCTTGTACGATGTTATGGGACAAGAACAGACTGCGAAAGCACTCGAGCGCGGTTTGATTGAAATTGCACCTCTAGCCTATATGCGGGGACGTACACTTGATGATTCGTTTATTATCCTGGATGAAGCCCAGAATACGACACCGGAGCAGATGAAAATGTTTCTGACCCGTCTCGGTTTTGGTTCCAAAATGGTCATTACCGGTGACGTGACACAAATTGATTTACCGCGCGGCAAAAAGTCGGGGCTTGTGGAAGCAAATACAATACTGGGACAAGTGGAAGAGATTGGATTTGTCTATTTTGCCGAGCAAGACGTTGTACGTCACTCCCTCGTCCAGAAAATTATCGTTGCCTATAACCACGCCGCAGAAAATCAAGAATAGAAAGGGATTGTCTCGATGACCTCGAAGGAACTGTCAAAAGGCAAATCTTTTCAAAATAGAGCTACAGGATGGAAGTATAGCGTGTGGGCACGCTATCTTCTGTTTTTGTTTCTGGTGATCCTCTTCTACGTGAGTCTTGCTTCCAAGCTGCTCCCAGAGCGGTATGATATTCAGGAAGGCACACGAAGTGAAGTGAATATTGCTGCGCCAATGCAGATTCCGAATACCAAGGCTACGCTGAAAGCGCAAGAAGAAGCTGCTGAACGTGTACAGCCGATGTTTCAGATCGTGCAGATGCGGAACGAAAATCTGATGACCACTCTGCTAGATCGTATTGATCGACTGAATCAGGATGATCAGATTTCCAGTCAGGACAAGATTGACATCTATCGTGATGAAATACCGCAGCGTCAGAAAGACTTTGTTTCCAATTTTATCAACAACAACCGGAAAGCGGGTACATACTCCGAAACTCTTTTGGAAGAGATCAGAAATGTGGTACAGGAGCAAAGCTACCGTATTCCGGAAGAGACATATATCAAAATTTCACGTCTGACTTCGGATGATATTCAGGAGATGAAGGCTGTTGCTCGGGATATCGTCTCCAGATTAATGACCGACCAGATTAGCGAGGCTACAACAGCTCGTGCCAAAGTGGCCGAGATGGTCAGTGTGAGCTCTCTAAGCAAGCGTACGCAGCGTGAGGTTGTGCAGGAGCTTGCACGTCTTGTAGTGACGTCGAACCGCTTCTACGATGAAGAGGGTACCAAGGAAGCTAAAGTACAGGCTCGTGAGAACACTCAAACGGTCTTTATCAAGCAAGGAGATACACTTGTTGCCAAGGGTGAGATGATTACCCCGGAGATGTACACCCTTCTGGGCGAGAACGATTTGCTGAAAAACGAAGTGAACTATTGGCCTCAACTTGGACTGCTTATGCTGTCCTGTCTGTTGTCGGCAGCGATTCTCATGTATATTCAGCAATTCAGCGGAACGCATTTTAAATATAATAATGCTCAACTGCTGATGCTAGTTCTCATATTTATTATTACGATTGTGGTTATGCATGTTACAGCGATACTCCAGACCAGTGAGAATTCATACGTAGGCTTTCTTGCCCCAGTTGCCGTAGGAGCCATGTTAATTGCATTGCTGCTGGATACATCGCTTGCCTTTGTCTGCTCGATTATTATCGGCATGCTGTCGAGCATTATTTTGAATACGCATCAGGGTCAAATTTTTGATTTTGAACTTGGGTTCTTCGCGGTGTTGGTATCGTTTGTTGCGATCTTCGCCACCCATCGGGCAAGTCAGCGGTCTACGATCCTGAAAGGTGCCATTATGGTCTGTCTGTTCGGATCGATCGCAGTCTTCACGTTGGCTCTGATTGACTCAAGTGACTGGAACCGGACAACAACGCTGTATGGCATTGGATTTGCGTTTGCCGGTGGCGTACTGACCGCCATATTGGTCATTGGACTTATGCCATTTTTCGAAACTTCATTTGGCATTTTGTCTGCACTGAAACTGGTAGAACTGTCTAATCCCAATCACCCGCTATTGCGCAAATTGCTAACAGAAACACCAGGCACATATCACCACAGTGTGATGGTAGGAAACCTGTCAGAAGCCGCTGCGGAGGCGATCGGTGCCAATGGGTTGTTATGTCGGGTCGGCTCGTATTACCATGATATTGGCAAGACCAAGCGACCGATTTATTTTATTGAAAATCAAAACAATATGGAAAATCCGCATGATTCTATCGATCCAAAGCTGAGCAAGTCGATAATCGTTGCTCACGCACGCGATGGTGTGGAAATGCAGAAGGACTACAAGCTGCCAAGGCCTATTCGAGATATTGCTGAGCAGCATCATGGAACAACTTTCCTGCATTACTTCTATCACAAAGCATTGCGTCAGGCTGAGGAAGCAGGAGTGGAACCTGATTTCACGGAAGATGATTTCCGTTATCCGGGTCCCAAGGCTCAGTCCAAAGAGTCGGCAATTGTTGGTATTGCTGACAGCGTGGAAGCTGCGGTCCGTTCCTTGCGGAAGCCTACTGTGGAGCAAGTGGAGTCAATGATCGAAAAAATTATTAAAGGTCGACTGGACGATCATCAGTTTAACGACTGTGATCTGACAATGCGGGAGCTGGATATCGTCGCTAAGACCCTTAAGGAAACCGTTATGGGTATATTCCACTCCAGGATTGAATATCCGGAAGAAATGAAGAAACCGAAGCCAACCTCGCCTGAAGCGGGTTGATTCGCTAATATGAGAAGACAGGAGTATGAAAGAATGAGTCTTAACCTAGCATGGAATAATGAACAACAGGATAAAGAAATCACCGAACCGATGATTGCAATGCTGGAGCAACTGCTGAACCTTGCAGGGGAAGCAGAGGGTGTTGCGGACGGGGAAGTGGCCCTGACTTTCGTAAATGATGAGCAGATTCATGAGCTGAACCGCGACTATCGCGGCATTGATCGTCCAACAGATGTATTGTCTTTTGCAATGAATGAGACTGTGGATGAGGAACTGGATATTATCTACGAGTTGGACGAGGATGAAGAAATGGAAGAAATGCCGGATGTACTCGGTGATATTATTATTTCTGTTCCACGGACCATTCTTCAGAGTGAAGAATATGGCCATTCTTTTGAACGTGAGCTGGGGTTCCTGTTTGTTCATGGCTTCTTGCACCTGCTTGGATATGATCATCAGGATGAAGCCAGCGAAGCCGAAATGATGGGCAAACAGGAAGCGGTACTCGCCCAAGCCGGGTTGACACGATAATGAAAAGGCGCTCCTGGGGGATGGTATTCCGCAATGCTGCGGAAGGAATCGTATACGGGCTGCGGACTCAGCGGAATGTAAGAGTTCATACAGGAGTCGCCATTTTGATGTGTGCAGCCGGCTTTTTTTTCGGGATTTCCAGAACGGATTGGATGTTTGTACTGACAGCCGTTTTTCTGGTGCTTGTGACGGAGCTGATGAATACAGCGGTGGAAGCTGCTGTGGATCTGGCGCATCCGCATATACATCCGCTGGCAAAAGCGGCGAAGGACACCGCGGCCGGTGCAGTTTTGCTGGCTGCGGTGTTCGCCGTCATCATTGGGTGTGTCGTTTTCATTAAGCCGGTGATGAGCTGGCTGAGTTTGCTCTGATTTTGTTTTGTTTTTGTTTTGATTTTAATATTACACACTAATTATAAAGTTGGACTCGTTTTTAAGTTGGACTTCTGGTTTGCACAATAACGGAGAGGTCAGAAATAACCTGTAGAAGCGAAGCGTTCGCCTTTATCCCCGGATTTTCACTTTGGAAAAGAGAATCAATAAAATCTGGGGATAATAGCGATCGTAAGGTTGTTCTGACAGCGGAGAGGCCAGTGCAAATGTTTTAAGTTGAATTTAACTCATTGAGTGCAACTTTATAGTACACCCCAAAGGGAGAGATTAATTATGGATAATGGTTTGTTGATGCAAGAAGCAATTAAGGCACGTACGAAAGCGTATACGCCTTATTCTCATTTTGGTGTAGGTGCAGCTTTGCTTGACAGTGAGGGACATGTGCATCATGGTTGTAATATTGAGAATGCTGCATACACGCCAGGTAACTGTGCTGAGCGCACAGCTATGTTCAGCGCGATTGCAGGAGGTAAGCAACCACGCAGTTTCAAAGCCATTGCCATTGTAGGAGATACAGATGGCCCGATTGCTCCATGCGGCGTATGTCGTCAAGTCATGTATGAACTGTGTGAACCGGATATGAAAGTTATTCTGGGTAACATGAAAGGCGATCTTCAGGAGACTACAGTTGCCGAACTATTGCCATGGGCTTTTGGACCATCTGATCTGAACTCTGCTAAAAAGTAAAAACCAATACATTCCAGGCCTAGGCGCCTGAGGAGGAACATATGAAAAAACAAGCATTCAAATCCGGTTTTGTAGCCATTATTGGACGTCCCAATGTAGGTAAATCCACACTGATGAACCAAGTCATTGGACAGAAAATTGCGATCATGTCGGACAAGCCACAAACGACGCGTAATAAGATACATGGTGTATATACGTCGGAACAACAACAAATCGTTTTCCTGGATACGCCAGGGATTCACAAACGTCAATCCAAGCTGGGCGATTACATGAACCAGACCGCTTTGAACACGCTCGGAGAAGTTGAAGCTGCTCTGTTCCTGATCGATGCCTCGGAAGGCATGGGCGGTGGTGACCGTTATATTGCAGAACAACTGAAAAATGTACGGACGCCTGTCATTCTTGTCATGAACAAAATTGATAAAATTGAGCCGGAAGCACTGCTTCCGCTGATTGAGGAATATCGCAAACTGCACAATTTCGCTGAAATCGTACCTGTTTCTGCCATGCTCGGCAGCAATGTAAGCACGTTGCTTGAACAGCTTGGCAAGTATTTGCCGGAAGGTCCGCAGTACTATCCAGATGACCAGGTTACAGACCATCCGGAGCAGTTCGTTTGTGCCGAGTTGATTCGGGAGAAGATTTTGCAAATGACACGCGAAGAAGTGCCTCACTCCATTGCTGTAACGATTGAGGATATGAAAGTGCAGGACAATGGCGTCGTTTATATTTCAGCTGTCATTTTTGTGGAGCGTGATTCGCAAAAAGGAATCATTATCGGTAAACAGGGTGCCTTGCTCAAAGAAGTGGGGAAACGTGCCCGCCAGGATATTCAAAACCTGTTAGGTTCCAAAATCTTCATGGACCTGTGGGTTAAAGTGAAGAAAGATTGGAGAAACCAGGAGCGTGTACTACGCGACCTTGGCTTCGGACGTGAATAATAAATGTAGTATCCAGTAATTGCAACACATAGTTTACCTTGCAAGACTCCATCCTATCTGGTAGAAGCAGACGTCATTTCCGAAGAGAGGATGAAATTCCGATGCGAGATTTTTCGTGGAAGGTTTTTGCGATGACGGGGGATGTGGAATCCTATTTGTTGTATTCCGAGGCATGTAACTCGGTGGGACAGGAGTCGGAACCTGCAAGGGAAGTGATTGAAGATGAAGAAGCCGAAGGTTAATTGGCTAATTCGGGAATGGTTAGGTGACGAGGCATGCTATACAGGGTGGAAGGGATTGTCATCCGCAGCATGGACTACGGCGAGGGAAACAAAATCATTACGCTTTGCACCGAAAGCGGCGGGAAAGTAGGGGTGCTCGTCCGCGGTGCCAAAAAGCCCAAAAGCCGACATGCTGCACTGGTGCAGCCATTTACGTACGGTCAATATGTATATTTTCGTAACACTGGTCTGGGAACACTCAACGCAGGTGAGATTATCGAATCTTATCATGAGCTGCGTGAAGATCTAATTAAAGCTTCTTATGCATCTTATGCTTGTGAACTGCTGGATCGTGTGTTGCAGGATGAAGAGACAGGTACGTTCTGGTTCAAACAGTTGAAAGCCTGTCTTCAGGCGTTGAAGGAAGAGAAGGATCCGGTCGTCATTACAAGCCTGTATGAAATGAAAATATTACAGGCAGCCGGGTATGGACCTCAGCTGGATGATTGCATTTCTTGCGGTCACGAGCGTCCGGATGAACAGTTATTTGTTAGTCCAAGGCTTGGGGGCGTTTTGTGTCGTGCTTGCAAACACTTTGATCCTCCGGCGATGTCCGTGAGTCCGAAAGCATTGAAGCTCTTACGTCTGTTTGCACAGCTGGATCTGCAAAGGCTTGGTAATATATCGGTGAGTGAAGGCACCCGGGATGAGATTAAAAAGATCATGCGGGCCTTTATGGATCATCAGCTTGGCTTGAATCTAAAATCCCGTTCTTTTCTTGATCAAATGGAAAAGTACGGGATTTGAGTCGTCTTGATGTGAAATAAGGAATATATCTTGACTTCGTACTTATTTTTATATATTATGGACTATAATTTCTCTTTTTGAGACATGCATTGAACGAGAAAGTAGGAGACTTGATTTATTACATTCAAGAGCAGAGAAGGTCAATTGACCTTACTAATCTTGTGTGAGCGAGCCGGGGATGGTGGGAGCCGGGTTGAATCGGTCTTTGAAATGGCACTTGGGAGCATGAATGACACGGAAAAGTGGGCTTGAATGACAGGATCTCCTGTTTATATCTAAGCCAAGTAGGGTGGAACCGCGGGAATAGCTCTCGTCCCTATGTCTGTATAACAGGCGTAGGACGGGGGCTTTTTATTGTCTGTACCGTTCTAGGCTTGTTCATCACAAACCATCGAAAAGGAGCATGATTATGAATTTTCAGCAGATGATTCTCACGCTGCAACAATTCTGGGCCGAGCACAACTGTATTATTGTTCAACCTTATGATACGGAAAAAGGGGCAGGTACGATGAACCCGATGACCTTTTTGCGTTCGCTTGGACCCGAGCCTTGGAAAGTAGCTTATGTAGAGCCTTCCCGCCGTCCTTCGGATGGCCGTTATGGAGAAAATCCAAACCGTCTCTATCAGCATCATCAATTCCAGGTTATTATCAAGCCTTCTCCGGACAATATTCAGGAGATTTACCTGGAAAGTCTGAAACAGTTGGGCATTGATCCGCTCAAGCATGATATCCGGTTTGTTGAAGACAACTGGGAGAACCCTTCTCTTGGCTGTGCTGGTCTCGGCTGGGAAGTATGGCTGGACGGTATGGAAATCACCCAATTTACGTATTTCCAACAAGTCGGCGGAATCGAGACGAATCCGGTAGCGGTTGAAATTACGTATGGTATGGAGCGTCTTGCTTCATACATTCAGGAAAAAGAAAATGTGTTTGAACTGGAATGGGTAGACGGCATTACATATGGTGATGTGTTCCGTCAGCCTGAATTCGAACACTCCAAATATACGTTTGAAGTATCTGATGTCAAAATGTTGTTTACGCTCTTCAACATGCATGAAGAGGAAGCCAACAAGGCTATGGCACAGAATCTGGTTTTCCCGGCATATGACTATGTGTTGAAATGTTCACATACGTTCAACCTGTTGGATGCCCGCGGAGCAATCAGTGTAACGGAGCGTACCGGGTACATTACCCGTGTCCGTAATCTGGCTCGTCAAGTGGCTGCAACATATGTGGAAGAGCGTGAGAAGCTCGGCTTCCCGCTGATCAAGAAAGGGGGAGCTGAGCATGTCTAAGGATCTGTTATTTGAAATTGGTCTGGAAGAAGTGCCTGCACGCTTCATGCGAGCAGCAATTGAACAGCTGCAAGACCGTGTCGTGAAATGGCTGGATGCATCCCGTATTGCTTATGGTGAAGTGAATGCCTATGCGACACCACGTCGACTGGCTGTTTTGATTAAAGATGTTGCCGAGAAGCAGGAGGACGTGGAGGAAGAAGTTAAAGGACCTTCCCGTAAAATTGCACTGGACGACAGTGGCAACTGGAGTAAAGCTGCACTCGGATTTGCCCGCAGCCAGGGTGTTGAACCGGATCAGTTCACATTCAAGGAACTGAGCGGCGTGGAATATATCTATGCGACCAAGAGCAGCAAAGGCGTGGAAACTTCCTCTGTAATCGGTCAGGGTTTGCTGGCTATACTGCATGCCATGACGTTCCCGAAATTCATGCGTTGGGCTTCGTATGATTTCAAATTTGTACGTCCGATTCGCTGGATTGTTGCTCTGCTGGGCAGCGATGTGATTGAGTTGGAAGTTGCAGGCGTAAAGTCTGGCAATGTAACACGTGGACATCGTTTCCTCGGAAAAGAGGCGGTTATTTCGGATCCCGCTTCGTATGTGGAAGTGCTTCGTTCCGAGCACGTCATTGCGCATATCAAAGAACGTGAGCAGATGATTGTATCCCAGATCCAGGCACTGGCTGCCGAGAAAAAATGGGATATTGCGATCAAGGAAGATTTGCTGGAAGAGGTTCTGTTCCTGGTTGAAACACCAACGGTGCTATTTGGAACATTCGAATCTTCATTTTTGAATATTCCACAAGAGGTACTGATTACTTCGATGCGCGAGCATCAACGCTACTTCCCTGTGCTTGATAATGATGGACAATTGTTGCCATACTTCGTTACGGTTCGCAATGGCGGCAACGATTCACTGGATGTCATTGCAAAAGGGAACGAAAAGGTACTTCGTGCACGTCTGTCTGATGCCAAGTTCTTCTACGAGGAAGACCAGAAGCTGGAGATCAAGGATGCATTATCGAAATTGGAAAGTATCGTCTTCCAGGAAGAGCTGGGAACGGTTGGAGATAAAGTTCGCCGTATTCGCAAAATTGCGGATGGTCTGGCTAGCAAGCTGCAAGTACCAGCTGATGTAGCCGAAGCGGTGAATCGTTCTGCGGATATCTGCAAATTCGACCTGGTTACACTTATGGTGGGAGAATTCCCTGAGCTGCAAGGTGTGATGGGTGAGGATTATGCCCGTAAAGCTGGTGAAAAAGAAGAAGTTGCCAAAGCGGTGTTTGAGCACTATCAGCCACGTTTCGCCGGGGATCAATCTCCTGCTTCCCTCGTTGGTGCTATTGTGAGTGCTGCGGATAAAATGGATACAATTGTAGGTTGTTTCTCGATCAATATCATTCCTACAGGTTCTCAAGATCCATACGCACTGCGTCGTCAGGCAGCAGGTATCGTACAAATTTTGCTGGATCACAATCTTCCGCTGACATTGTCCGATGTATTCGGCGTTGCACTTCAAGTTCATGCTCAGATGAACCTGTTGAAACGTGCGGATGAAGAGGTGCGTAAAGATTTACAGGACTTCTTTGGTCTTCGAGTGAAAAAACTGTTGTCGGAAACGGTTCGTTATGATGTTGTGGACGCAGTGATTTCTTCCGGATTTGATGATATCAGCGCGGTAGTTCCAAAAGGTGAAGCACTTATGGCAGCTGTCCAAACGGGAGATGCCTTCAAAACAACTGTCGAATCCTTCAACCGTGTCGGTAATCTGGCTGCCAAAGCATCCAATGCTTCGGTTCATGCAGAACTTTTCACAGAAGAAGGGGAACGCCAGCTGCATGAGGCATGGAGTAAAACCAATGAGGAATATCGTCAGGTATTGTCTCAGCATGCTGCTGCTGAAGCGCTCGCGATTGCATCGGCTTGGAAGGAAGCTATCACTGTATTCTTCGATTCGGTTATGGTTATGGCTGAAGATGAGGCTGTACGGGCGAATCGTCTGGCACTGCTTGCAGCCATTGACCGTGATCTGAAAGCTTTTGCTGATTTCTCCAAATTGGTCTGGTAGTCGAGTCCTTTTCTGCTCCGAGTGGACAGATCTGCGGCAAAGCATAAATTCAGTATTAAAGAAGGATATATGAGGGTATAAATATACGGAACGGATTGTGAAAAATTTATATTTACAGCCGTTCCGTATTTTAGCCTTTGATTTCCATAGACCAGTCAGAAGGATTTTGACTGGCTGGGGTCGTATATTACAATATGCAGATATTTTATGAAACCGGGTGGTCTGGCTTTGAGTGAGTTGAATGTACGCCATATTGTTGTGGATGGTGATGCTTGCCCGGTCAAGGCTGAGATCGCAGAAACAGCTCTCCGATTCAAAGTTCCTGTATTGATGGTTTCTTCATTTGACCATTTTCTTCAAGGCGGAGAAGGAGTACGCACCGTTCAGGTGGATCGAAGTGATCAGAGTGCAGACCTTTACATTGCCAATCACATCAAGCCATACGATGTGGTCATTACACAGGATTATGGACTGGCGGCGCTCGCACTTGGCAAACGTTGTTATGTTTTATCATTTCGTGGTCGTGAATTTAATGATCGTGACATTGATTTCATGCTGGATTCCCGTCATACTGCGGCCAAAGCACGAAAAAGAGGGCATTATGGAAAAGGCCCAAAGCCTTTCACAGAGCAGGATCGGGAAATTTTTCAACATAAACTGACAAAACTTTTGAAAGATTTGCAGGAGAATGTGTAAGTTTATCGAATAATATTTACGTGTTAAAGAGATGAAGGTGGACCAAGATGAGTACCGGACAAGGCGGTATACCCGAAAGCATTATTGAATCGGTGTTACAGCAGCATGATATCGTCGATACGGTGAGCCGATTTGTACATCTGACCAAACAGGGGAAATATATGAAAGGCCTCTGTCCTTTTCATTCTGAGAAGACGCCTTCGTTTACAGTAACGCCTGAGAAACAAATTTTCTATTGCTACGGTTGCGGCACGGGTGGAAATGCCATCAAATTCAGGATGGAAATCGAAGGGTTATCCTTTCCCGAGGCTGTCAAGACGATGGCAGAAGAAAGCCACATTTCAATGGGGGACTGGCAAGGGAGGGAATCGGCTCATGTTAATCCAGAAACCGAACGTTTATTGGAAGCATATGAGCTTACCGCAAAGCTGTATCATTTCTTATTGAAAAATACAGAGCATGGTAAAGTGGCTATGGAATATTTACGCTCACGTGGGTTTAGCGACAAACTCATTGATCAATTCCAGATTGGCTATGCGCCTAATCGCTGGGATACCTTGGTACAATTTCTGGAAAAGCGCGAATTTCCGCTTGAAGAGATGGAAAAGGGTGGTTTACTGTCACCGCGAAACGAAGGTCAGGGGTATGTGGACCGTTTTCGGGACAGGGTCATGTTTCCGATCAATGGCAGGAGCGGAAAGCCGATTGCATTTGCAGGTCGCATTTTGGGAGACGGGCAACCGAAGTATCTAAATTCACCGGAAACCCGGTTATTTAACAAAAGCCGTGTTCTCTACAATCTGCATCATGCCAAAAATGCAATTCGCAAACAAAGGCAGGCCATATTGTTCGAAGGGTATGGCGATGTTATCTCCGCCTGGGATCAGGATATTCAGAATGGTGTAGCGGCAATGGGTACCGCGCTTACTGAAAATCAGGCATTGATGCTTAAAGGCATGTGTGATGAAGTTATCGTATGTTATGACGGCGATCGAGCCGGACAGGCTGCGGCACTCAAAAACTTCCCTATTCTTGAGGAAGCGGGATTGCAGGTCAAAATTGCTCTGATACCGGATGGGCTCGACCCTGATGATTTTATCCGCAAGCATGGTGGCGAGCGGTTCCGAAACCAGATTGTGGACGGCGCCGTAACGACTACAAAATTTAAGCTTATAAACCTTAAAAAAAACCATATACTGCTAGAAGGCGGCGGACAGATCGCTTATTCCAAGGAAGCGGTCAAACTTATTGCTCCTTTGTCTTCTCCTACAGAACGGGAAGTATATCTGCGGGAACTGGCTGCAGAAGTGGATGTATCATTTGAAACACTGAAGCAGGAGTGCAATGAAGAACGGGAGGCCATGAAAAATAACCTCCAGTTTGGGGATAATAACCCGAAAAGGTGGAATAATGGTAGGCAACAAAATAGGCAGGTGCCTACACCCAATCTGTTGCCGGCTTACCACGCTGCTGAACGCAAACTGCTCGCCTGGATGCTTCAGGATGATGAGGCTGCCCAGTACGTGAATGAGCATCTTGGTGAAGCTTTTAACTTGGATGATCATGCAGCTATTGCTGCTTATCTATATGCCTATTATGCGCAAGGCAAACCGTCGGATACAAGCCGTTTTATGTCTTCACTGCATGACGACCGACTGGAAAAGACGGTCAGTTCAATCTCGATGATGGATGGTCCAGGTGATTGGAATATTCAGGTGCTCGACGATTGCATCAGGGAAGTGCTGAAATATCCGCGTAAGAAAGAGTACGACCTGAAAAAAGAAGAAATGATTGCTGCAGAGCGGGCAGGTGATTCTGTACGCGCGGCACAAATTGCAATTGAAATGATTGCCCTAGAGAGACAGTGAACGTCTGAATGTTGGATGTTTCTAGGGAGGAGGGAGTCGAGTTATGGCGAATGATCAGCATACTGAACTAGAAACAGAATTGACACTGGATCAGGTTAAGGATCAATTGATTGAATCAGGTAAGAAAAGAGCTTCATTGAACTACAAGGAAATTATAGAAAAACTCTCCCCATTTGAGCAAGATGCAGAGCAGATGGATGAGTTCTATGAACAACTGAGCGACCTGGGTATTGATGTCGTGAACGAAAATGATGAAGAGGTAACCCTTCGCCCTAGTGAAGATTCCGAGAACAACACCAGAGAGGGAGACGATGAATTCCACTTTGATGATGATCTGAGCCTTCCACCAGGAATCAAAATTAACGACCCTGTTCGTATGTATCTCAAAGAAATTGGTCGTGTGCCTTTGTTGTCTGCGGATGACGAAGTAGAACTGGCTAAACGGATTGAAAACGGGGATGAAGAAGCGAAACGTCGTTTGGCTGAAGCTAACCTTCGTCTCGTGGTCAGTATCGCCAAGCGTTATGTTGGACGTGGAATGTTGTTCCTGGATCTGATTCAGGAAGGTAACATGGGTCTGATCAAAGCGGTTGAGAAGTTCGACCATAAAAAGGGTTATAAATTCAGTACGTATGCGACATGGTGGATTCGCCAAGCGATCACCCGTGCAATTGCGGACCAAGCACGTACGATTCGTATCCCTGTGCACATGGTGGAGACGATCAATAAGCTGATCCGGGTATCCCGTCAGCTGTTGCAGGAACTTGGGCGTGAACCGACACCAGAAGAAATCGCTGCCGAGATGGATCTGAGTGTGGAGAAAGTTCGTGAGATTACGAAGATTGCTCAGGAACCGGTTTCCCTGGAAACACCAATTGGTGAGGAAGATGATTCTCATCTGGGTGATTTCATCGAGGATCAGGAAGCATTGGCTCCGGCGGATGCTGCTGCTTATGAGTTGCTGAAAGAACAGCTCGAGGATGTCCTGGATACATTGACTGAGCGTGAAGAGAACGTGCTTCGTCTGCGTTTTGGTCTGGACGACGGACGTACAAGAACGCTGGAAGAAGTGGGCAAGGTATTTGGTGTTACGCGTGAGCGTATTCGTCAAATTGAAGCCAAGGCTCTTCGTAAATTGCGTCACCCTAGCCGCAGTAAACGGCTTAAAGATTTCCTCGAATAAATCACTATGGGAGACTTTCCGCAAGACGCTTAAGCGGCGGCGGGGTCTCCTTTATTTTTAAATTGAATATCTGAATTTCTTGGTTTTGGTAATTCATCCTTGAAATGTTTTATTGGATTTCATTTTATCGCTTTTTGTTGTTCAATGCAAATCAATAAATTAAATGAATGGTGTAGGTGCTTCATGAAACTTTCGAATCGATTACAGCGGATACATGATCAAATTCCCGAAGGCAGCCGTTTGGCTGACATTGGCTCAGACCACGCTTTGCTTCCGGTAGCGGCAGTACGCAGCGGGAAAGCAGCAGGTGCAGTAGCCGGAGAAGTCAATCCTGGCCCTTATGAAGCTGCACGCAAGCAAGTCAGCGATGCAGGCCTGAAGGAACGAATTACAGTACGTCGTGGAGATGGCTTGGATGTCATCTCTGCGGGAGAAGTCGATGTTATCACCATTGCCGGTATGGGAGGGGCTCTCATTGCCTCCATTCTGGATCGTGGCCTCTCCAAACTGGATGAGGTCAAGCTCCTTATTTTGCAGCCTAATGTTGGTGAGGATATTCTCAGACGTTGGTTGTTGGAGCATCACTGGGTGGTTGTTGCAGAACAGCTGCTTGAGGAAGATGGCAAAGTGTACGAGATTATTACAGCAATGCCGCAAGAACTCAGTCCGATTGCCAATGAGGAAGTGTATCGGGCACGACCGCTTGAAGGCGGAGTGGAATTGACTTCAGATTTGCTGCTCCGCATGGGGCCTTATTTAACTGACCGTCCAACGGATGTGTTTTTTGCCAAATGGGAAAGCGAAATCGTCAAGCTGCAAAGTGTAGTGCAGTCCATCTCCAAATCCGATCAGGAGTCTTCACGGGACAAGGCGGCTGAGGTGGAAGGTCTTATTGTGAACTTGAAGGAGGTACTCTCATGTTTGCCAAAGGTCAAACTGTAATTCAATTGATGGAGCAGCTTGCTCCCAAACATCTGGCCGTGCCGGACGATCGGATCGGTCTTCAACTTGGCAGTTTGCAAAAGGAAATTACGCACGTTCTTATCGCGCTTGATGTTACGAACGAAGTTGTAGACGAGGCCATTCGGATTGGAGCCAATCTGATTATTGCGCACCATGCCATCATTTTCCGCCCGGTCAAATCGCTAAACACAGACACACCCATGGGAAAACTGTACGAGAAGCTAATCAAGCATGATATTGCGGTGTACATCAGTCATACCAATCTGGATGTGGCTGAAGGCGGCATGAATGACTGGATGGCCGAGGCAATTGGAATTGAGAGCAAGGAATCACTTGAGGATGTACATACAGATCATTTGTTCAAACTGGCTGTATTTGTACCTCGCACCCATCATGAGCAGGTACTCCAGGCGATTCTCGAAGCCGGCGCTGGCAGTATTGGGCAGTACAACAAGTGCAGCTTCAATACGGAGGGCACAGGTACTTTTGTACCGGGAGAGGGGACACAACCTTTCATCGGTACAGAGGGACAGATGGAGCGTGTAGAGGAAATGCGGATTGAGACCATCGTACCGCAGAGTCTGCGCAGCAAGGTTGTACAAGCGATGCTTAAGGCTCATCCATATGAGGAAGTGGCCTATGACCTATATGCAATGGATTTAAAAGGCCGTACGCTTGGTCTAGGGCGCTTGGGACCACTCAAACAACCAAAGACACTCGGTGAGCTGGTGGAGGTCGTTAAGGCCCAACTGAATGTGCCATACGTTAGGGTAGTAGGCGATCTCAATCGGCAAATCAAAAAAGCAGCAGTGCTTGGCGGTTCGGGCAGTCGATATACCCTTCCAGCTCGGTTCAAAGGTGCCGATGTTATCGTAACTGGAGACATTGATTATCATACGGCTCACGATGCGCTGATGGCGGGCATGTGTATTATTGACGCCGGGCATAATGCCGAGAAAATCATGAAACCAAAAACTGCGGACTGGCTGCGTTTACGCTTGGAAGACAAACGTTATGACACGCAAGTGACCGCATCCGAGGTAAATACGGAAGTTTTCCAGTTTATCTAAAAGCACTCGAGTTTATTGCTTCCAGTAAGATTAAGCTTGTTTGTAAACTCAAATGCCTGTATACTATGTAATGTTGTTCGGAAAGCTTGACAGACAATCGCTGGTGGCCTCGTTGCCACGAGAGGAAAGTCCGGGCTCCACAGGGCAGGATGCTGGATAACGTCCAGTCAGCGCGAGTTGAAGGATAGTGCCACAGAAATGGACCGCCGATGGCCGGATTTTCCGGCACAGGCAAGGATGGAACCGAGGTGTAAGAGACCCCGAGGAACGCTGGTGACTTCGTTCCTGGTAAACCCCATCTGGAGCAAGACCTAATGGGACACAGTCAACTCTTCAGAGAAGGCAGCCTTAGCCCGAGGTGTGTCTAGGTTGGTCGCTTGAGCTGTGCAGCAATGTATGGCCTAGATAGATGATTGTCGCTTGTGGTGGGAGGGTAGTTCCCGTCTGAACCACGAAGAGCACAGAACCCGGCTTACGGTAAGCTTTCCTAACTACAACACAACAGTAACAAGTACAGTCCACTATCAGTCACGGGCAAACAGATCAATTGTACCTGATGTGCCTGACTGATCAGAAGGACGCGATTAAACTAAACTTCAAAAGAATTCCTGCACAGCAGGTCATATAAATAAGGCGTCAGACTTCGAGATTGCTCGAATCTGGCGCCTTATTTTTGTAGTTATTCAAGAATGAGAAATTGTTCCTAATGATACAGTGGATGACAGTTCGTTACAGTGTAACTACACTGTCCGACTGTAATGATGCATGCCAGCGTTGAATGGCACGATCCATACGCTCTACAGCTTCGGGAAGCAGATCTGGATCAGTATGAGTAAAGTTGATTCGCATACGGTTCAGCTCTGGTGTACCCGCATAGAAGGAATCCCCTGGTACAATACATACTTTCTCTTGAATTCCATAGGTAAACAGGTTGCTGGCCAGCATACCCTCAGGCAGTTGCAGCCATAGGAACATTCCGCCCTGAGGTGAGTTCCAAGAGATGCCTTCCCACGATTTTGCAGCCATGAGAGTGGTCATTTTTTTCATCCGTTGTTCATAATCCTGTGAGATAGTGCGAATATGAACGTCCAGATCGAAAGACTCCAGTAGTGCATGAAGTGCTCTTTGGTCGATGCTGCTGGAGTGCAAATCTGCCCCTTGTTTGGCCCGTGCAGCAATTTTGATAACATCCGGAGCAGCCAGTATCCAGCCTGTGCGGAGACCTGGTGCTACTGTTTTGGAGAATGTGCTGGTATAGATGACATTGGATGGACCCTCATAGGATTCCGCATCCAATTGCGCCAGTGCAGGGGCATCCAGTTGTTCCGGTTTAAAGCGGATTTCACCATAAGGATCGTCTTCCAGAATCAGTACGCCATATTTCCGGCACAGATCCACGGCTTGTTGCCGTCTGGTGCGACTCCATACTTTACCTGACGGGTTGGAGAACGTAGGGTTAATGTAAACGAGCTTTGGTCGATGCAGTTGTAGCTGTTCCTCCAGGGATTCAGGTAACATTCCGTCATCATCACAGGTAACACCGTGCGCCTCAGCCTGATAGGAATGAATGACTTGAAGAGCAGCCAGATAGGTTGGTGATTCAACCAGTACGCTGTCGCCTGGATCGAGCAAAATTCGGCATACCAAGTCAATGGATTGCTGGGAACCGGTAGTCAGAAGCATATGGTCAGGTGAAGCGGGAATGCCCTTGGACTCAAGACGTTCTGCAATTTTGGCACGTAATGGTCGGAAACCTTCTGTTTCTGCATATTGAAGAGCAGCCGAACCACCCATGAATACCTTTTCGTATGCGTCACGGATGGCCTCAAGCGGGAATGATGACTGGGCGGGTAAACCGCCGGCCAGAGAAATCATTCCAGGCGCCTGTGCAGCCTGTAACATGTCGCGAACGACAGAGGACGGGGTATTTTGTGCCATTTTGGACCAAGGGATATTCATATTATTCTCATCTCCTGTTATTCACTGTTATACTGATATTATAAACTATAATAGACGGAATGCAGTATAACAGTAAAATGCTGATCATAACAGTTGGGAGGGTGCAGGTGTGCATATTGAATTGAAACGGGGAAGCAGCACCAAATTGTATGTTCAGATCGCCCTTACACTTGCTGACCGAATAAGGTCTGGACTAATTGAGCCTGGAACCCGTCTGCCGTCGGTTCGTAAAATGACGACTGATCTGGGCGTCAGCCTGGTCACCGTGTCCAAAGCTTATGCCGAGCTCGAAGCCATACAGCTGGTTACATGTTCCCAGGGGAAGGGATGTTACGTACGGGGGGCGCAAGAACTGGAGAAAACGGAGGATATGGAGAGAAATCACCGTACTCATGCAAAGAATGAATCCAGCACACCTTGGAACTGGCAGATGGCTCTTGTGGATTATTTGCCCCGAGCTCAGCTCTGGAGACATTTTGACGCATCTCCACAAGTTAAATATGAGCTGCATATGTCGGCAATTCAGCCTGAATTGTTGCCAACGCGAGAGATTATCGATAGTGCATACCGACTTTCCTCGAATCATCCAGAGCGCATGGCTGCCTACGGGTCCTTTCAGGGAGATAGGGAATTGCGTCAGACGTTTTCTGGGCATTTTGCAGAAAGAGGTTTGCGGGTAATGCCTGAACGAATGCTGATTACGAGCGGTACCCAGCAGGGGATCGATCTTGTCGCGCGTACCTTTGTTGGTCCTGGTGACGTCGTTTACATGGAAGCACCGAGCTATACGGGAGCCATTGATGTGTTCACAAGCAGAGGAGCGAAGATTATTACGGTGCCGATGGATGACGATGGTATGCGTATTGATTTGTTAACCCGATTGTGTGATACATACCCGCCAAAGTTGATATACACGATTCCTACGTTTCACAATCCGACGGGCATTACGATGAGTGCCAAACGGCGTGCGCAACTGCTTAACCTTGCTCAGAGTTATCATTGTCTCATCCTGGAGGATGATCCGTTCGCCGATCTGTATTTCCGTGATCCTCCACCTGCTTCCATTAAATCGATGGATGGGACGGGCCATGTGATATATATTAAAAGCTTCAGCAAAGTACTGTCTCCTGGCTGCCGTGTGGCGTGTGCAGTTGCAGACGGAAGTGTGCTCACCCGACTTGTTGCAGCCAAATCCACTGCAGATCTCGGGAGTCCGCTGCTTACACAAAAGGCCTTGCAATCGTTTATACAACATCAATACAGTGCGTATACAGCGCGATTGAGAGATGAGTTATATTCCCGGCTGCTGGCCGCATCAGCGGTACTGGAGGAACATGGTTCTCCCGGGATGTACTGGACTTTGCCTGATGGAGGACTAAACTTGTGGCTGCAATTGCCAGATGGTTTGGATATGCGTGAGCTGCATCGCCAGTCACTTTCTGCAGGTGTTTCTTTTTTGCCGGGCTCTGCTTGTTATGTGGGGGAAACGGATACGGCGAGTCTAAGGATTTGCTTCACGGTTACGAATCAGGAGCTGTTATGTGAAGGGCTGCGGGTATTATGCATGGTCATTAAGAACATTACACCGCAACAGGGTGGGACATCGGCGGACAGGCTCCCGCTTATATAATTTTTCGGAACACGGACATACATCCAATCCACATCGGACCCAGTGCAATACGTTATAGTATCACTTGAAAGGGAGTTGGTTTGAAATGAACCATTTCTGTCCACCGCTTTGTCCGATTGTATGTGACCCAATCCAGGTTGTTGAAGATTACTACATCCCACAAATCGTACCCGTAATTCACCCGATTGAAGTCATCAAAAAACATCACTGTGTGCCAATCCATCATCACATGTATCCTGTCGTGGTCAAAGAAGAAGATCCTTGTTATGTTTCAAGCTACAACGGGAAGAAAAAATCCGTGAAAAAATCAAGCAAATCCCGCACAACATCCCGCAAACGCTAGTCGCAGCGGGTGCCCCGGGGGAATAGGTAAATATACCAAAGAGCAGCATACGCCCCGGGGCGCAGCTGCTTTTTTTTTTTTTTTATACAGTGTACGGTTATTGTTTGATGTACCTTTTCATTGTATTGTCCATTTGTTGTCTCACATGTTGTGGCCAGAATTGAAGTGGGGCACTGTTGCCAGAGGCCGCCTCCAATGCTTTAAACACATCGATCTGACCATAACCGAAATACTTGTCATGACCTGGGTCTCCCAGATCTATGACGCTTTGACGCATGAGATCCATGACTTCTGTGTTCGTCAAATCAGGGTTGAGTGAGCGAATCAAGCCTGCAAGTGCCGCCACATGGGGGCTGGCCATCGACGTTCCGGACAAGGCTGCATATTGGTTGTTCGGATACGTACTTGCAATGCTGGTCCCTGGAGCCGTCACATCGACGTAATCCCCGTAGTTGGAATAGGAAGCTTTGTTCATGTCAGCATCCGTAGCGGATACCGCAAATACTTCTGGATAAGCGGCAGGGTATCCCGGACGCTCCGTATTATCGTTACCGGTCGCTGCAATTAATACAATGTCGCGATCAAAAGCGTATTTGATAGCATCATGAAGAAATTGGGCATCGGCATAGTTACCCAGACTCATATTAATGACCTTGGCTCCATGATCAGCAGCCCAAATGATGCCTTCGGCCACAGCATAGGTTGTGCCTGAACCCGAATTATCCAGCACTTTAACAGGCAGTACCTTGTTATACCAGCTCATGCCTGCTACACCTTCGTTGTTATTCACAACAGCGCCAATGATGCCTGCTACATGTGTACCATGGCCTACGTCATCAAGCGGTTGGCTCGCCGGATCGACAACGTTATAACCTTTCAGTAGCTTACCCTTCAGATCGGGATGAGTCAGATCAACGCCGGTGTCTACCACCGCAACGATAACATCCTTGTTGCCCTTCGTAATATTCCAGCCACGGTTAGTCTCAATGGCGGGCAGGTTCCATTGGTAATCGGAAAACAAAATATCATTGGGCACGGTTACATCTTTTTGTTCAGGAACGGTCTCATTGGTTAAATACATGTAGTGGGGTTCCATATACAGCGGATTCCATTTACGTTCGAAATAAGCATGTAATTGTTCATAATTCATATGTTCCGACCGAAAAACATACGTGTATCCCAGCTTGCGTGCCGATTGCGTCCGCAGGTCAGATTTAATGATGCGCATATCCCGTTCACCTGGATCCTGACGGAACCGGATAACGATTTCATTTTCGTAAAAATGGCTGGCATTGGCATTATCATGTCCTGTTTTTACAGTGATTTCTTTAAGGGTGTCAGGGTGCACTGACTCGATTTTAAATTTACCTTCACGAGGATAAGGGATCATGCGCAAATTTTTGCGCTGATGCTGTTCCACGGCATTCAGTACATTTTGGCTAAACAGAGCAATGACGGCACGTTCTCCATCCTTGGAGGGCTGCGCCATAACAAAAAACTTTTCCTTGCCGAGAGGAAAGGAAGAAGATTCGAAGCTTTGACGTTTGCTCACTGCTTTCTTGGCTAAGGCGAGAGAATGCTCCAGCTTTTGCTGTTCCATTTTGCTTCCTTTTGCTGCTGTTTTGTCAAAGTGCCGACTGCGTAATCCTTTGGTATTCATTACATCAATAGATCGTATATGATCATGTGTTTTTTGTAGCTCTTTAACGTATTGGCTTATTTGCACATCATTCATTTTGGAGGTCTTCTCTAGCATGATGCTAAGGTGCTGTTTGGCATCTGCACGGGTCAGCAGATCGGTTGACTTTACATCCTGGACTTTAAGACGTTGTTTGCTCGCATGTTCCTCGTGTGGAGAATCGGGCATGGCACTTGGAGCAGGAACAGGGCGATTGGACGTTGGAAGCAAAAGCGTCAAGGCAAGTGCGCCCGCACCCGCGGCAATGGCCCAGTTAACCCATTTCGGTCTGGACATAAGGATGGAACCTCCTCGTTTATTTTGAAAATCATCTTACAGTGCTCTGATATCATCGTTGTCACTGGATATATCTATCGTTAGGAAAAGCGGTTATTTTTATGCAGATGAACATCAGGTGAGCAATGTATAAAGGGCATGTTCAGGAACAGAAAGGGAAAGCCTGATTAAGGGATACCGCTCGTCATCTTTTTATGGTAGGATAGTACCTGAGAATTCAAGGTCAGGGGAGAACCTCCCGTTGGCCGATCTATATGTAAGGACTTATTTAAGGGGGAGCTACCTTTATGTCAGCAGCCAATGTACAGAAAACATGTGAGTCAACTAGGGAAAAGTTAAAACCGGCTATCGATCGGATCGAAAAATTTTTGAATGAAAATGCCTTGCCTGAACTGGATCAGAATCAGACGGAGGAGTCATCAGCCTTCTACAAAGGATTTCTTTCGGATCTCCGTCATTTGCTCGTTTTTTCTGAAGTTTCTTACGAAAAACTTGGCGTTGTGCTGCGTCGTGCCAATTTTGATGTCGATTTTGCCGAAAAGGCTCTCTATAACACATATCATCAAAGTATAAACAGCTTTTTTTATCCCAAAAATGAATGTTACTCCGAAGATGGAAGATATGCTTACACTGGTCAGGATGCAATCCGTTTCCGTGATAAACCAATTCGTGCAGTACGTGATGTCATTCTTGAGATATCAAAAACGTACGAAGAATTGCGCGATGATTTGGCCTTTTATGAAAGTGACTATCTAACGCAGCGTCGGATGCAAAACCAACGCAATCACGCGTAATTACATTTTCAACTTATATACGAATTGGACAAAACCGCCCTTGTGGGCGGTTTTTTTGCGTTTTCTTCAACTGGCATTTGTAGATAAAGGATCATGTCATCATCTGGCATTTCGTTGGAGAATAGCCGATTTACGGTGCGGAGACAATAGATGTCGAGGTGATAAAAATGAGCCAAGAGAAGCCGATCGTCAAATGCAGTGTTGCTAACTGCCACTTTTGGGGAGAAAACAATTTCTGCCAGGCTGATGCCATCATGATTGACATTGACCAACATGCCACCCGTCGTTTACATGAGGAATTTGCCGGAGAGACTTTTGATTCCGATCATCACGATCATGCCCGTACTTCATCTGCGACTTGCTGTCACACATTCAGACCGAAATGAGCAGTCATTCCCATTTATATGGAGGTGCTTTGCATTGAATAATGACCGTAGAGATGATCAATCGTTCCAACGTCCAAAATCGACTCCGTTAGATGAAAAGCAGCGTCAACGTGTAGACTATCCAAGACGTAGCCACAGAGAAGAGTATGGCGCAGAGGTAGCGCCCCCAACAAGTTCTATTCGAACAGAACCTACGGAAAGAACAGATCATACTCCTGTTAAGCGTGAAGATGACGGTGACGGTGTTATGAAATCTACTGGCCGTATCTCTGGATATATGGGGCTGGCCTTTGGTATCGCATCCTTATTTATGTGGTCCATTGTCCTTGGTCCAGCTGCAGCCGTACTTGGTTACTATGCTTACGTCAATGGCCGGAAAACGGCGGGTGCGTGGTCCATCGGACTTGGGGCAGTGGCAACACTCAGCTATTTCTTCATGATCCCATTCGCCCGTTAATAAAGCAAAGCACAAACATGATCTAATCTTTTTAGCACTAAACAAGTGCTTAACGAACAGGATATGAGCTTATTATTTTCAGCCTTCTGCTCCCGCCTTCTAAAGGGGGATTACAGAAGGTTTTTTCGCATTTGCGTAATAAAGTTGTATGATCGGTCTATTTTTTTGAAAACAATGGAACCTCCCTGTAAAATAATGTAGAATAAAGTCATAATCTACGTTTACATTATACGGGAGTGAATATAACTCATGCAGATTGATCCGCGCGCGTCGCGGCAGTTGCTGGAACCGCAATTGTCCAATAGTCTCAACGAAACCAATGCATCGGATGGAAACTCCGCTTCAACAGTGGATTTTGCCAGTATGATGGACGGGCTGCTCGGGACGAATTCAAATACGTTGAACAATACTGGTACCGTTGGCGAAGACGTGAATTCTGCTGCGATCTCCAAACGATCCAGTGACGGTCTGTTGTGGTTGCAACTAGGTAGCATGTATAACCCGGACACAAGTTCTGTTTCTTCCTCGAACAGTAATGTGGTTTCTTTATCTTCTCTGCTAAACACAGGAGCAGTGGATTCGGGTGCATCTGTACCTACAGATTTTGAATCTTTGATTGCTTCGGCGAGCACCAAATATGGGGTGCCTGAATCATTGATCAAGGCGGTCATTGACACAGAATCCGGTTTCAATCCGAATGTAGTGTCTTCGGCAGGTGCCAAAGGACTAATGCAGTTGATGGATGGGACGGCAGCAGGGTTGGGAGTTAGTAACGCTTATGATCCCGCTCAAAATATAGATGGTGGAACCAAATACCTGTCTCTCCAGCTTCAGCGTTTTGGTGGCGAGGTGAAGATGGCACTTGCTGCTTACAATGGCGGACCCGGACGAGTTTCGAGTCTGGGTGTATCGAGCGACGCTGAACTGATGAGTGTACTTAACCGCCTCCCATTGGAAACACAGGCTTATATCTCCAAAGTGGAGAAAGCACAGTCGAAATATACGGTATAAATGGTATAAACCACAAAAATGGCAACACAACAGTACGTCCAGGAAGAGATCAAACGCGGGAACAGCAGCCTTAAATGTGCTTGGTTCCTGTTTGGTCTTTTTGTGTTGAGCGGGGATCGTGTTACAATGCTCACTGTAGATTCCACAACGAACAGACAAGGAGGGGAACCTCATTTGAAATATTTTGATTATGCTGCAACAACGCCTCCTCATCCAGATGTCGTTCGTACAATGGCCGAGATTATGGAGGCGCAATATGGGAATCCGTCATCAATCCATGGGTACGGTGAGCGAGCCCATCAATTGTTACGCCGAGCGCGAGCTGGTTGTGCTGCCGCTATTGATGTGAAACCGGAAGAAATCGTATTTACCTCCGGCGCAACCGAGAGCAACAATCTTGCTATTAAAGGGGCGGCTTTACAGTATCAGTCTAGGGGCAAACACATTATTACAACTGGAACAGAACATGCTTCGGTATACGAGAGTTTTGTGCAGCTACAGCAGTGGGGATGGGAAGTCACTTGGCTTCCCGTGGATTCCAGTGGTCTGGTTAGCGCCCAGCAGGTAATGGATGCCATAAGATCTGATACGGTGCTTGTGAGCTTGATGCATGTAAACAATGAAACAGGAGCGATACACCCAATTGCTGAAATCGGTGCACGACTGAAAAGGGAAACACCAAAGGTGCTTTTTCATGTAGATGGCGTGCAGGGTTTTGGCAAGATGGAGGCTAAACCTGCGGCATGGGGCGCGGATCTGTACAGCTTGTCTGCTCACAAGATTCGTGGTCCCAAAGGAGCTGGACTTCTCTACGTACGAAGTGGGGTGGAGCTAACCCCTTTATTGTCAGGGGGGTCTCAAGAACAGGGATTTAGAGCGGGAACTGAAAATGTACCTTTGCTTGTGGGTATGGCGAAGGCGATGCGTCTCTCTGCGGAACGTCAGGCTGAATTTGCGCAACGTACAACGATTTTGAGAGATCGTATTATGGAGGTCATAGATACGATTCCCGGACTTGTGTTAAATAGTCATAAAGAGGGGGCGCCGCACATTGTTCATTTTTCCTATCCTGGAATGAAGGCAGAAGTAGCGCTGCATACCCTCGAACAACTTGGAGTAACTGTTTCTACACAATCTGCCTGCTCTTCGCGATCGGCTGAACCGAGCAGGGTATTGCTTGCCATGGGCAGGGATAATGCTTGTGCTGCTGGTGGATTGCGTATTAGTCTTGGAGATGAACATACAGAAGAAGATGTGGCTCTGCTGGAGCAGGCTTTACATCAGATGATGGCGCAGCTGCGCCCGTTGGAAAGGCGGATGTGATTTTAGATGAAATATGATATGCTGCTTCTCCGTTTCGGAGAGTTTATGTTAAAAGGAAAAAACCGTGCCCGGTTCGAAAAAACGATTATCACCCAGGTGCGTTCCCTGCTCAAACCTTATCCAGGGGCAAGTCTTCGGAAGGAGTTTGGGAGGTTGTATGTCGATCTGGGTGGTGAATCTCATACAGAACTGATTGCTGTGCTGAAACGAGTATTCGGTGTTACATCGATCAGTCCTGTTAAAGTGACTCCATCTGAAACTGACCAAATCGTGGAGACAGCCATTGCTTTTATGGATGAGAGAGAGTCTGAATTCAAAGACGGTACCACATTCAAAGTTAATGCAAGGCGTGTATGGAAAGAGTTCCCCAATTCTTCGCATGAAATGAACCATTTGGTAGGTTCCCCGATTCTTCGGAAATTCCAGCAGTTAAGTGTAGACGTGCGCCAACCTAACATTGAACTGCGTGTGGAGATTCGGGATCAGGGCACGTATATCTTCAGTGAGGTGATTCCAGCCGTAGGTGGATTCCCCTTGGGTACAAATGGAAAAGCGATGCTGTTATTATCGGGTGGTATAGACAGCCCTGTAGCGGCATGGTCTTCGATGCGTAGAGGCCTGGAAGTGGAATGTGTACACTTTTACAGTTACCCGTTCACAAGCCAGCGAGCCAAAGAAAAGGTCATTGATTTGGCGCGTGCACTTGCTGATCATGCAGGCACAATTAAGCTGCATCTGGTTCCTTTTACGGAAATTCAAACTGCATTTACCCAACTGGGGCAGGATAACTTGATCATCACACTGATGCGCCGCTCTATGTTACGTATTGCAACCAAGCTGGCTGAACGTGAGCGCGCGCTTGCACTGATCACCGGAGATAGTCTGGGTCAGGTAGCGAGCCAGACCTTGCCAAGTATGAATGTCATAGGGCGTGCGACAGATCTGCCGTTGCTGCGACCACTTGTCATGATGGACAAACAGGAAATTATAACTTTATCTAAACAGATCGGGACGTATGATATATCGATTCTTCCGTATGAGGATTGTTGTACTCTTTTTGTACCGAAATCCCCAACAACGAACCCGAATCTTCGCATTGTGGACAAAATCGAAGCGACCATGAGTCAGCTGCCGGAATGGGTGGAGCAGGCGGTGGAGAAGACAGAAACAATTACGCTGCATGCAGGTGAAAACTATATGATAACCAATCAACAGGATGAAGTTAATGACATGAAAGAAGAGTGGTTCTGAGGATCCGCATTCTGGATTGAATGACATAATAAGGACTATGTTATCTGCATGAAGAAAAAGGACTGGCCGATGTATTATCGGTCAGTCCTTTTTTATGATTGTGGCTGAAGGGAGTATCATTAATAAAGCTTAGGAATAGGAGTGCTGACGCTCTCCACCTGGTTTATTGCTGCTTGCACGTTTGCGATATCCGGCAAATACGACACCAGCAGTAACAAGAAGGATAAATAAGATTCTCAGTGCAGGATGCTCAGTGAAGAAAGGTACAAGACGCTGCTCCTCTGTAATCATATTGGAAGCCGTATATCCCAGCACAATGGCTCCAAGATAAATGATCCAAGGGAAACGGTTAATTAATTTGATAAACAACGTACTGCCCCACACGATAATAGGTACACTGATCAGCAGTCCTAGAATAACAAGCACCAAATGCTGCTGTGCTGCACCAGCAACGGCGATGACGTTATCCAGTCCCATGGCAGCGTCTGCAATGACAATCGTTCGCACGGCTGTCCAGAGAGAACTGCCAGCCTTGATATCCGAATGCTCTTCCCCTTGATCCGCCAATAGCTTGTACGCAATCCAGATCAGGAGTAATCCCCCAACAAGAAGCAGCCACGGCACTTTGAGCAGCCAGAGCACAATCACGGTAGCTACAATGCGAATCAAAAGTGCGCCGCCTGTTCCGTAAAGAATCGCCCTTTTCTGCACAGAAGGGTGCAAATTTCGAGCCGCGAGACCAATCACGATTGCATTATCGCCAGCCAGAATTAGATCAATAAATACAACGTTCAACAACGCTAGCCAAAAAGCGGGGCTAAACAGCTCCATACGATGTCACTCCTTCTATATATCCAAACCTGAGAAAGCTTGTTCAACGTTTAAGAATAGCATGGACAACTTTGACATACAAGTTAGAGTGGGGGGGAGAAGCATGGATACGCTATGGCTGTTGACCGAAATATTAATGATCAATCTGGTTCTGAGTGGAGATAATGCGGTTGTAATTGCACTTGCGAGCAAGGATTTGCCGGTGAGACAGCGCAAACAGGCGGTATGGTGGGGGGCTTTCGGCGCTGTTGTTTTGCGTTGTTTGTTAACCTTTGCAGCAGTACTGCTGTTGGGTATTCCTTTTATTCAGGCGGCTGGTGGTTTGCTGTTGCTCTGGATTGCTGTGAAGCTGCTGCTTCAGAATGAAGATGAAGTACATATTCGTAAGGCGTCCACGACCTGGAAAGCGATCCAAACCATTTTGATTGCTGACTTTGTCATGAGTCTGGATAATGTTCTCGCGATTGCTGCACTGGCGGATGGGGACTTGGCGCTTACAGTCATCGGGATTGCCATAAGTATTCCAATTGTGGTGTGGGGTAGCGGGTTGATTGTTGGTTTGTTGAAGCGGTTTCCAATTCTAGTATTTGCCGGTTCAGGTATTCTGGCCTTCACAGCAGGTGAGATGGTGATGAATGATCCGAAACTGGGACAATGGCTTGGTGGCTTGGCAGCTGAGGCGCATACAGTGCTGCCTGTGGCTATGGCTTGTCTTGTAATCGCGATTGGAGGAGCGCACAAGTTCGTTCGTCGAAACGTGTAAATTGATTACAAATGGAAATGTAAATTTTTCTGGCGAACTGCCCTTTGCGGGCAGTTTTTTGCTGTATTTATTTGTTTCGAAGAAATGAGGGAACTTGAATAAGTCATGGACCGATCAATTTAGGGTAATACAGGATAATGGAGAGAGGCGAAGTACGACATAAAGTGTAGTTTTTTGCATACACATCGGCTACACTAGAAGAAGGCTGGGAACAGTCAGTCATCATGGAAAGTTTATAGTTTAGCTTACGGGGTACATAGCCAAATGTTATAAGAGGTGATTGTAGATGAGGATGAGAAATGAAAAAGCAATCGGAATATTTATTTTTGTTGCAGGTTTAATAATTTTACTCGGGAAACTTGGTGTGTTTGGCTTTATTGGACGGCACTTCTGGCCTTTGCTCATCTTGTTGCCTGGTATTGCTCTTCATGCATTATATTATGCAAGGCTTACGCCATCATGGTCACTCGTTCCAGCAGGAACGTTAACCGTCTATGGTCTGTTGTTCGGAATCACGAATACATGGGGCAGCGGATTGATGAGCAACCTGTGGCCTGCTTTTTTGCTTGGAATTGCCGTTGGTTTGCTTGAATATGCACTGGCTGATCACCGTAGACCTGCAATGGTTCTTCCGGTTGCATTGGGAGTTGGCATCCTTTCAATTATTTTATTCGGATTTACACTGCTTCACACCGGTATTATCTACGTTTTGGCAGTACTTTTAATTGTAGGCGGGATGTGGTTGCTGTTTGGACGAGGACGCCAAGGGAGAGGCTGGTAACTTTCCCAGCGGTCTTTCAAGCGAAATATCTTGATTTTTACCTATGATCAACTATAATATAAGGGATATAGACATGCGTCGGGATATCACCGACGCTTATTTTGGGTGAGTAACCTGCGAAATTGCGGGAAGTTTAGTAGATAAGAATTGAAATTGGAAAGGATATGGATACAAACCATGCATTCAAGAGAACACATTCGCAATATTGCGATTATTGCCCACGTCGACCACGGGAAAACAACGCTCGTCGACAAGTTGCTCCAGCAATCCGGTACTTTCCGTGATCACGAAACGGTACAGGAGCGCGCAATGGACTCCAACGATTTGGAGCGTGAACGCGGTATTACGATTCTGGCCAAAAACACAGCTATTACCTATAAAGATTACCTGATCAATATTGTGGATACACCAGGACACGCCGACTTCGGTGGTGAAGTGGAACGTATCATGAAAATGGTTGACGGCGTTTTGCTCGTTGTTGATGCTTACGAAGGATGTATGCCACAAACGAAATTCGTATTGCGTAAAGCACTGGAGCATAACCTGACACCTATCGTTATTGTAAACAAAATTGACCGTCCAGCGGCTCGTCCGGCTGAGGTAATTGATGAAGTATTGGACCTGTTCATTGAACTGGGTGCCAATGATCAACAACTTGAATTCCCTGTTGTGTATGCTTCCGCATTGAACGGAACATCCAGCATGGACAATGATCCTGCTAATCAGGATGACAACATGATGGCGATCTACGATACGATCGTTAGTCATATCCCTCACCCAACAGAGAATGTTGAAGAGCCGCTTCAATTCCTCGTAACTTTGATGGACTACAATGAATACCTTGGCCGTATTGCCATTGGTCGTGTTAACCGCGGTGTGATCCGTCAAGGACAATCCGTTACGGTTATTATGCGTGATGGTAAGAGCAAAACTGCACGTATCGAAAAACTGTTCGGTTTCCAGGGTCTCAAACGTATTGAGACGGAAGAAGCAGGAGCAGGTGACATCGTTGCCATTGCAGGGATCAAGGACATCAATATTGGTGAAACCATTGCTGACCCTAACAATCCAGAAGCACTTCCAGTTTTGAAAATCGATGAGCCTACACTGCAAATGACGTTCCTCGTGAACAACAGTCCATTCGCAGGTCGTGAAGGTAAATGGGTAACTTCCCGTAAACTTCGTGAGCGTTTGTTAAAAGAATTGGAAACAGACGTTTCCCTTCGTGTTGACGAAACGGAAAGCCCGGATGCATTTGTCGTTTCCGGACGTGGTGAGCTTCACTTGGGTATCCTGATTGAGAACATGCGTCGTGAAGGATATGAGCTTCAAGTGTCCAAACCAGAAGTTATCGTTAAAGAAGTAGATGGTAAGAAAATGGAACCTCTTGAGCGCTTGTTGATTGATATCCCTGAAGAAAGCATGGGTTCCGTAATGGAGAGCCTGGGCGCACGTAAAGCAGAGATGGTTAACATGGTCAACACAGGTAGTGGTCAAGTTCGTCTGGAGTTCCTGATTCCAGCACGTGGTTTGATCGGATATAGCACAAACTTCCTGACATTGACTCGTGGTTACGGTGTTATGAACCATGCATTTGACAGCTACGCTCCAGTAGTATCCGGTCAAGTGGGTGGACGTCACCAGGGTGTACTGATCTCCACTGAAACGGGTACATCTACGTTCTACGGAATGATGGGCGTTGAGGATCGCGGTACGCTCTTCTTGGAGCCAGGTACTGAAATCTACGAAGGTATGATTGTTGGTGAACATACACGTGACAATGATATCGTTGTTAACATCTGTAAAGAAAAACAACTGACTAACGTTCGTTCTTCAGGTAAAGATGATACGGTTAAAATTAAAACTCCGATTATCTTCTCGTTGGAACAAGCGCTTGAATATCTGAATGAAGATGAATATTGTGAGATTACACCGAAATCTATTCGTCTTCGTAAGAAGATCCTGAACAAATCCGAGCGTGAACGTGCAGAAAAACAACGCAAAATGGCTTCAAAAGCCTAATAACAACAAAATAAACTATATAAGTTAACGTTTGATGGAACAGAGAAGTTAACGATGTTATGCACAGTGGAAGTAGTGAAGGGATCGGAATCGATTCTGTAGAAGCGAAGCGTTCGCCTTTATCCCCGGATTTTACCATTGAGTAAATGGATCAAAAAATCTGGGGATAACAGCGATCAAAAGAACGATCCGATACCGGAACGGTCACCTCCGATGTGTGTCTTATTCAGAGTTATCGAAAGGGTTTCACAATAGTTAACTTATATCCTAGCATGAACACGAAAGGAGCTGGCTGTGCATGCAAGCATGGTTCGCATCAAACCCGATCGTAGCCTACATCGTCATCTTTGTATTGATTACTTACGTTTATAACAAGGTGTTTCGGGTACGTCAGAAATTGCCACTTGGTAAGGAAATCGTTCTCTATATATTGATGGCGATGGGCACATTCATGCTTCTTGTTTTTCAAATCGACAAGTTGCCAATTATTCAATGTTTGCTGGTGGCTGTTGGTTTGATGCTGTTAGTGAGAGTGCGCTATTTTATTGAAGGTCGTCAAAAGAAAAAAGCGGAAGCTGCCGCTCGAAACTCATAAATTCTGTATAGTATAGACCATCCGTTTTCCTTAGGGAAAGCGGTTGTCTTATATATAGGCCAAAACAGATGTGATAAAGGTGTTGAAGATATGAACTCGAATTCGAACGGACTGCCTCCACGGAGACAGGCACCGACTCAATCCGGCGCTTCTGGATCGAAGAACGGCAAAGGTAAGCAACCAAAGAAGAAAAAAAAGATGCGAACCTTTGGCAGACTGATTTTAAGTTTATTGGTTATTGCAATTGTGGTTGGCGGTGGATATCTCTATTGGGTATATAATCAGGTAGCTGATACGGGAATTGACAAGCCAGTACCGGATGGAATGTCAGCGAAAACCAAACCCATTACGATGTTGCTGCTAGGTACGGATAATCGTCCCGAAACAGGTACGTATCTCTCGGATGTGGTTATGGTAGCATCTCTGAATCCGGAGACCAAGACGGCAACCATTGTATCTTTACCTCGGGATACCCGTATTCAGTTGGATGGATACAAGGCGAATAAATTGAATTCTTATTATCCTAAATTTAAAGCCCAAGAAAAAACCTCTGGCAAAAATGCAGAGGATCAAATGAAAGAAATGATGGGCAAATATCTGAATGTGGATATCAATTATACAACGGTACTGAATTTTCAAGCGTTCCGTGATGCGGTTAATGCTGTAGGTGGCGTTGATGTGACAGTGGATAAAAACATGTGTTACAAAGATACGGCGGATGGCACGGATATTAACCTGGTGGCTGGTGCACAGCATTTGGATGGCAAAGAAGCGCTTGATTTTGTTCGTTACCGTAAATCGAACTGTAAGCCGAAGACAGACGAATCCAATGACTTTGACCGAAATAAACGTCAGAATCAAGTGTTGAATTCCATGTTGGATCAGTTGAAATCACTGGGAGGCGTAACGAAGATTGGTAAAGTGATTGGAGCTATTGACGACAACATGACAACAGACGTGGAATCGGAGCAGATGAAGAACTTCATTTCAACCTATTGGAATATTTCCAAATCGGATGTGCACTACACACCTGTAACCGGAGAGTGGAGAAGTCCATATGTATATATCAACGAAACTGAATTGGCTAATGCCAAACAGGCGTTGCAGGATACACTTTCAGGCAAAGTGACAGCATCCCAAACTGCGGAGTAACATTCATTTCTTTGGGATTGGAAGCAAGTTTGGTGGTATGCTATAATAACATCAACAACGAATCAAGAATTGCATAAAGAAGATTAGGGGGCTGGTTGGATGTCCGAAGCCGTCACACAATTGACTGAATCTCTTTTACAGCAATTCAAGAACGAAACCTTTGTGCTCTTGAGCACCGTGGACATTGAATCTGGAGGTCCGACATCAACAGCAATCTCCTGGATTTATGCGGAGAATGCTTCTACCCTTCGTGTGGCGATTGATCATCGTTCACGTCTCGTGAACAATATGATCGAAAATCCGGCTATTACCGTCACCATTTTTGGGGAAGAGATGGTGTATGCGGTAAACGGACGTGCTTCCGTACGACAAAATCCGTTACAGGATGTTCCGTTTAATATGTGCTGTTTCGACATTTCCATTGAAGCGGTAAGGAATGCCCTTTTTTACGGAGCCCAGCTATCTTCTGTGCCTCAATTTGTCAAAATATATGATCAGCGTGCTGCTGAGAAATTAGATGAGCAGGTTTTTACTGCAATGAAAAAAGCCTAGTGAGAGATCACTGGGCTTTTTGTTGTCTTTTGTCTGAAGAATGCAGCTGCTGCATTTGTTGTTCACGTTCAACGTGTTCATCCGGGTTTTGACGGACTTTGACATCTTTGGGTAGTTGGGGAATGATCCGGCCCACCATGTCAGCGAGTTCTGAAGCGAAACCGGATATTGGATGACCTTGACGAATATGCTCACCAATTTCCTTAATGCGTTCAGTGACATCAGCATCTGCGGTAACAATGGAATCCACACCTTCCGGATCTTTGCGGAGGGCTTCGGCTACAGAGTATTTAATTGTACCTACTCGTGCACGTTCCAGTTCACCGTCAACATCAATGCCAACTACGGCTGTATTGCCAAGAATGACACAGTTGGCATCTTTGACACCTTCCACTTGCTTGGCAAGTGTTTTGAGGTGGGTGACCCTTTTTTCATTTGGCATACGATCGGCCTTGGTGTTGTCCATGACGTTTTTCTCATGAACCTCACCTGTATTTTCGGTCAGATGGTCTACAGCTGAAGGGTGCAACCGATCTTCCTGTGTATTAAGCATGTGAGATCCTTTCCGTTGGTCTTGCTGAGTTGTAACATTTCCTCCGTAACCTCTGGCATGCTGACCTTGTTGCTGCGAGGCATTACGTGTAGAACTGTTGCAGCCTGTAAGTATAAAGATCAGAAGCAGCGTGCAAATCCAATATTTCATAAATGTTCATCCTTTCTTGGAGTTTTTCAGAATGGTTGACAATTATTTTGTCCTAGTCGAATACATTTATGTATGGGAGCATGATTGTCCATGTCGCTGCTGAAAGATCAAACTTATCCATGCCTTTAACGACGCCGCTTTGGAGGGGATTGAATGAAAAAGATTTTTGTATTGGATACGAACGTGCTTCTGCATGACCCCAATGCCATATTTGCCTTTGAGGAACATGAGGTAATCATTCCCGCGGTTGTACTGGAGGAGATCGACTCCAAAAAAAGAAATGCTGATGAAATTGGGCGTAATGCCCGTAATGTATCGAGACTTCTTGATGGGTTGCGTGAATTGGGACATCTGCACAGTGGCGTCCCTTTAGCTAATGGAGGCAATCTGAAAGTGGAGCTGAATCATCGTAGTTTTGTGAAAGTACAAGAAATGTTTGGAGAAGTGTCCAACGATAATCGGATTTTGGCTGTCGCGCTTAATTATCAGATTGAGGAAAATGAGAAAGAGGTCGTTGAGCGACAGGTGGTTCTGGTCAGCAAGGATGTGCTCGTTCGTATTAAAGCGGATGTACTCGGTCTTTTCACACAGGATTACTTATCAGATCGAACGGCAGGCCTTAGTGAATTATATCCAGGCTACACTGCGCTGAAGGTTCATCCGTCGGTCATTGATGAGTTTTACACATATCGCTTTCTACCGATCAAACCGTTACAGTTGTCTTATTCGCTTTACCCGAATGAATTTGTAATTCTCAAGGATGAGATGGGAACCAATAAATCGGCCTTGCTCAAAGTAAATACAGAAGGAACGAAGTTGGAACCACTTTTCCTGAGTAATGATAATGTATGGGGCATCAGTGCACGTAACGCTCAACAGCGTATGGCCCTTGAACTGCTCCTGAATGATGATATTCCACTTGTCACGATAACAGGAAAGGCGGGTACGGGGAAAACCTTGTTGGCGCTTGCCGCGGGTTTGCTCAAAGTGGAGGATGACCATAAGTATAAAAAGTTATTGATCGCTCGTCCGGTTGTGCCAATGGGGAAAGATATCGGTTATCTCCCTGGTGAGAAAGAAGAAAAACTAAGACCATGGATGCAGCCGATTTATGATAACTTGGAATTTTTGTTTGATACCAAAAAAGCAGGCGACATTGATAAAATTTTGATGGGTCTTGGCAGTATTCAGGTCGAGGCACTCACTTATATTCGTGGACGGTCTATACCAGGGCAGTTTATCATTATCGATGAAGCGCAGAACCTGTCTCGACATGAAGTGAAGACCATAGTATCAAGGGTGGGCGAAGGCAGTAAGATTATTTTGATGGGTGACCCTGAGCAAATAGACCATCCTTATCTGGATTCTGCAAGTAATGGTTTGACGTATATTGTGGAGCGATTCAAGCAAGAGGGAATCAGTGGACACATTATGCTGGAAAAAGGAGAACGTTCCAAGCTCGCTCAGCTTGCAGCGGATTTATTGTAAGGTAACGGGAAGTTTATTTCCCGGAAAATGTTCCTATTGAACCGGCTCTTAGGGCCGGTTTTTTTGCTGAAAAAATAAAAATCAGTTATTGCACAGAACTCGATATGCTCGAGGTATGCAAAATATCGGAAAACTGTTTTTTGGCAGGATAGGACAAGAGCACTACTTATTTGTTACAATGAGTGTTGCAGGAAAAAATTAGGTGAGCAAGGAGGGGAAGTTAATGAAGCGTGGACACCAGGTTGTTTTGTTCGCAGTGCTACTGCTTTCGTTAACGATTCTGTCTCCCAGCTTTGATTTTAGAGGTTCACAACTTAATCAGGAACGAGATCTGGAAAAAGATGCATTTCCCAATACGTCATCTCGTAGCGAAGACCAACATGCCCCACTAGAGATTGTAGTCTCGATGTCTGAGACCGACTTTAAATCGTTTAAAAAGATGGCTAATGAAGTCGCTACTTCTCAACATGTGGAAATCAGTCTTCGGAATTTGGAGCCAGTTACATATAAGCGAGTGCTTGATAATCAATTTTCGGTAGGAGAGAGCGGGGATATTATTCTTCTGGATAGCGCGGAAGTTCAATATCATGCCAAAAAAGGACATCTGTATCCGTTAAACGGTACAACACTGTCCAAGTCTTTAGGAGAAACTGTGGTTGGCTTGCGGGAAATGACAGAGTGGAATGGTTACCAATGGGGGATGCCGTTTGATTTTGACGCTTATGTACTCGCAGCTCGCTCTCCATTTCTGGACGAAGCCGGTTTGGCAGGTTTACCCGAAAATAAGGAACAATGGATCAAACTTGTACAACAAGCAACGCAAGATGGAACGGATTTGATAAGCATAAACTTAAATGACCTTCACGCGGTAAGTGCGTGGTTAAATCAGTTTGAGCCAGGCATGGCCCCTGACCAAATAAAGAAAGCGCAAACTTCTTCCCAAACAGAGGCGTACCAACAAATCATACAGCTATTGGATCAAATTCAGTCGTATATTACAGCCGAATCCATAAATCCGATGTTCTCTTCTTCTGATGAGCAGGCAGGAACTCCTATGGTAGTAACGTTGCTTTCTCGTTTGTTGAGTGGAGATCAAAGCGTGGCAGGCGAACAGAGTCCATCGGAGAAGATAGCTCTTAGTGCGTTAGAACCGCTAAAATCAAGAAGTCTTGTTATTGCAGCTGGCTCACTTGAAGCGGAAGAAGCCAGTCGCTGGATTGAAGGAATGACTTCCTCTGCCGTGCAGTTGGAGTGGTACCAACAGGCTAACTATTTACCAGCGAAGCAACAGGAACTAGATCTTGAGTCACAGAAACTAATAACGCAGTATGATACGACTGATGTAAAATCCTGGTTTCCAGCTGAATCTTCACAGGCTGTAATGACGGAAAGTTCTATACTAACTTCTGCCTTTCAAAAGAAGATCCAACAACTTCTCGCGGGAGAGATCACGGCTAATCAATATGTCAAAAGTATTATTGCCTTGCAAAGCTCGTCAAAATGAAATGGCGAGCTTTACTTCAAGTATACCTTTGCTTGTGGATACCTCTGTGGCTTTGACAAAGGACAGAATTTTCTGGGGGTAAAATCCGAGATCGAATTCTCGTTCCAGCATACGACGTGTGGTATCGGGCAGTTCTAACTGATTAAACACAAGTTTGTCGACATGAAATCGAATTGAATTCTGAGGTTCATCCTCGACCGTATAATGACCTTCGATGCTTAATTGCAACTGATCGCGCTGCCCAGAAGCAGTGATTCGATCTTTGTCGAACTGAAAGGCAAAGTCTTCAAATATCGGATTCTGTGATCGAAGAAACGTATTCAGCTCATCTTGTCCAATTCGAATGGTGTACGATGTTCCGGTAGTGGAGATTCCTCCGTTTTGTTCCTGAATAAACTGTGGCAGGTTCTGCATGGCTGATGCCAATGCTTTAAAATATCGCTTGACCTCGTATATGCCGATGTTCTCCCAATAGATGGTCAACTCATCCATCAATTTCTGCATGGCTGCAGCATCCCCGCTGGCAGCTACTTTTCCGTCCACTTCTTTCTGCAATGCAAGTACCCGTTCCCGTTGATTTTGAAGATTATTTTTGAGTTCAGACAGCTCTGCGGAGGTCTGATTAATCTGGACAGACGTTTGCTGCATGGTGCGATATTGATCCTGATACTTGTCCAGAACAGCATGATCCCTGCCAATAATAATCTGATAGTAATCGTATAGGATGAACAGGTCCTTAATGGATCTTGCCCCGAGCACTGTCATCAAGAGACTATCACGCTCCCCGGTATAGTAGGATCTTACAACTGCACCCGCTCGGTCTTGCTGAGTATGTATCTGGTCTTCCTGTTCCTGAAGCTGAATGGATAATGTCTGACGCTGTTCGTCCAGCTGGTTCTGTCTTGCTGCGATCCGTTCGATCTCATGATCGATTTCGACGATGGATAGGCTTTGTTGCAATATATCACGTGTTTCCTCAGATGAAGGCTCTCCATAGGCATAAGTCCAAGGTAGCTGGATCAAAAATATAATACATACGATGAAGCCAGGAATGCCGTATCGACGTTTCACCACTCATTCTCCTTTCCATATCTACATGTGATGCGTACAGGCTTATCTCTTCCAGACAATATATGAAATAGATACGTGAAATATCCGTAGTGGTTACATAACACAAAGAATAGTCATTTAATCTGAAAACGACAAAAAAGCAATCCGACATTAGCCGGATCGCTTTGATGCTGCTGGCGGATTAGAGCGGCAAATCCATTTGGAATACGGTCCAGTAGCTGAACCCTGTGAAAGTCACGATCATATAACCCCAGAAGAGCAATATGTACGTACGTTCGGTAAATTTCAAGTATCCCAAAATGACAAAAAACGCAGTCTGCAGGAAAAAAAGCAAAGCCATTTCGACTAAGTCTCCCGCAAAAGCCATCAGGCCAATCGCTAGCGTGAAGAACCCGAGTACCCGAAACATGCGTGCCACGGTAAGTCCTCCTCTCCTATGTACGATCATAGATTGTCTACACAACATTATACCGGGAAAGGAAAAAGGTGTAAACAAAATTGGATATGAAAGCGAATTCTTTTTTTTGGCCTAAAAGAGTTAAAGTATGGTTAGTTTTGCATATGTAACGTATGAGTACTCATAAATGTGGAAATACATTTTAGTATGAAATCAATTCTATGAACTCTATGAGAGGCATAAGAATGAATAAAGCAGCTTTTATACCTAATTCACATGCCGGGAACTCGGTTATGGGGACGGTTATTTTAGGATGTTGTTAGGAGGGTATTATAGCATGACTGCAGTGAGACAGGATGCTTGGAGTACAGAGGACGATTTGATTTTGGCTGAGGTTACTTTGCGTCATATTCGGGAAGGAAGTACACAACTGGCTGCATTTGAAGAGGTTGGCGAAAAAATAGGCAGGACTTCTGCTGCTTGCGGTTTTCGCTGGAACAGCTGTGTACGTAAGAAGTATGAGTCTGCTATAAGCAATGCTAAGGCTCAACGACAAAAACGTAGTTATCTTCGCAAACAACCGGCATTGCTTGGACCACAAGTAGCAGCTTTGTCCACCCTAGATACAGAAGAAAATCTGTACAAGGCGGATGGTATTTCGGAAGACTCCCTATCCATCGATGCAGTTATACGATTCTTGCGGCAATGGAAGGGAACTGTACAGGAAAACGGTCGCCAGCTTAAAATGCTTGAGAAAGAGCTTCGTGAAAAAGAGGATGAACTTCATGAACTGCGTTGCGAGAATGATCGTCTGTCTAAGGAAGTGAATGAAGTACAGACTGATTATCGTGTTGTAAACGACGATTATAAAGCGCTGATTCAGATTATGGATCGTGCTCGCAGACTTGCATTTCTGACAGAAGAAGAAGAGGAACTCAAAACGAGATTCAAAATGGATGCCAACGGGAATCTGGAACGAATTGAATAAAAGCAAACAATGTCTGATGATCAGCATTAGATTAGGGCCCGTCACACCTCCGTTACATAACGGCGGGTATGATGGGTTTTTTGTTTGCTGTTTTTGTTCTATTATATATAAAAGCAACTATTGGAGCAGAGGTAGGGATGCAGCATGATCATTGACGTTGTAGGATCAGGGTCACTGGGTCTTTTGTATGGAGGTAAGCTTCAGGACGCAGGTAACGAGGTTCGATTTTGGACCAGGACGGCCGAACAGGCAAATAAACTGAGTATCGAAGGATTTAAGGTCATTGAACCTGAGAATACCATCCAGATTACACCTGATCATATTCAGGCCAAGCCGATTACGGAGTTAACCCGAGTATGGGAACACTCGCCTGGAGATTGGCTACTTTTAATGGTGAAACAGACAGCGATACATAATGTTATGCGGGAAATTAGTTCATTGAAGACGCGAGTGCTCAACATCGCATGTTTCCAAAATGGTGTTGGGCATCTGGATCATGTGCAATCCAATATGGCACATTCCAATGTATACAGCGTCATAACCACAGAAGGGGCGAAACGTCAGCATGATGGAGTCATCCGTGCAGGTATAGGAGAGACATGGTTGGGCAAAAGTGCAGATGTACGTATCTCATCTCTAACGACAATAGATCAAAATGAACCCATTCGTTTACAGGGACTTTTGCAGCAGGCAGGATTTGGCTGTACAGTGTCGAATGAAATCGATAAGCTGATTTATAGGAAGTTGCTAATCAATGCTGTCATTAACCCACTTACCGCGATATGGCGTATTCCTAACGGTGAGTTAATTACAAAGGAAGAGCGAATCATGTTTATGCGACAGCTGTACGATGAGGCATTGGCGATATATAGAGCAAGTGGGATACTTCTAGATTCGGATGTGTGGGAACAAATCCTCTCTGTCTGTCGTTCCACAGCCTCGAATACATCTTCAATGCTGTCAGATGTACTGCATGGACAACAAACGGAGGTGCAATCCATTAACGGGCAAATCGTGAGCATGGCGTGTCGGTGTGGCCTGTCTGCTCCAACGCATGAAGTACTGCTTCATCTGATTGAAGGTATGCAACCGGAAGGAGTGAGTTAATGGGATTTTTTATTGTGCTGAGCATACTGCCGTTCTTTCCTTTTTTTCTTGTGTATTGGATCATGTATGGATGGAAGAAAGATAAGCGTGTGGCTTTGAGCTCGGCAATGGATGTAACAACCTTATTTCTTATATTCTCTGTATCGGCGTTATTCAACTTAACATTTGATTCGAATTTTGGATTTTATTTAACATTAATACTCATACTAATAGCGCTTGGATTCATCGGAGGAGCACAAAATCGGCTCAAAGGTAAGGTCGATGGGGGTAGAATGTTCCGGGCCGTTTGGCGCATGGCTTTTGTCATAATGAGTTTTGGGTATATTTTGTTTACTATATTTGGATTATTTAGATACTTCATGAAACAGATGTGAGGATACATAACGCAAAAGGGCTAAAAAATGTGTCGATTTTGTCGAAAACTGAAAAAAACATTACTTTCTGAAAAAGTAATGTAGATTTTTTTGACCGGTGGTTGTATAATCTATAAACATATACCACATCAATTTAGGGGGAAAGTGTTAGATGAAAAGGAAAAGTCTATTAGTCCTTTTGACGCTGATTTTGGCGTTCGGTACCGTACTTGCAGCGTGCGGATCGAAAAACGAAGGCACAGGTAACACCGATACTGGTTCTGCAACCGAAGGAAATGGTCTTGCTAAAGATCAAATCCTGAAAATTAACCTGTCAGCTGAACCTCCTACGTTAGACCCGGCTCAAGCAAAAGACAGCCAAACAAACACTGTACTGAAATTCTTGTATGAAGGTCTTGTGCGTATCGACCCTGATGGCAAAGAAGCTCCAGGTGTTGCTAAAGACTGGACAATTTCCGAAGATGGTTTGAAATATGTTTTCAACCTGAATCCGGATGCTAAATGGAGCAACGGTGATGCAATCACTGCCGAAGACTTTGTACGTTCTTGGGAACGTGCTTTGAAACCGGAAACAGCTTCTCCATATGCTTACCAATTGTATTACATCAAAGGTGCTGAGGGTTACAACCTGAGCAAAGACGAAACATATAAAGGCACTAAAATCACAGACTTCTCTCAAGTAGGTGTTAAAGCTACTGATGAGCACACGCTGGAAGTAACGTTGGAAAACCCAACACCTTACTTCTTGGGTCTGACAGCATTCTACACGTACTACCCAGTACACAAGTCTGCTGACACGAATGACAAATTCTTCACAGACTACAAAAACATGATCGTTAACGGACCATTCACTATGGATCAATACGCTAAAGGTCAAAAAATCGTCGTGAAGAAAAACGAAGGCTACCATGCAGCTTCCGATATCAAATTGTCTGAGATCAACATGTCCCTGACAAACAGCAGTGCTTCCGAACTGCAAGCTTACAAGTCTGGACAATTGGACTACACAGGCGCACCTAACGGTGAAATTCCTTCCGACCAAATTCCTTCTGTAAAAGCGGAATTGCCGGACGAGTTTAAAGCTACTGGTATTGCAAGTACTTACTACTACCAGTTCAATGTTAATGAAGCTCCATTTAACAACGTTAAAATCCGTAAGGCCTTTGCAATGTCAATCGAGCGTCAATTGATCGTTGACAAAGTAACACAAGGTGGACAAATTCCAGCTTTCGGCTTTGTACCTCCAGGTATCCGCGGTGAAAACGGCGAATTCCGTGATGAGCACAAAGACGACTACTTCACTGAAAACGTAGAAGAAGCTAAAAAATTGCTTGCTGAAGGTATGAAAGAAGAAGGCTACACAACATTGCCAGCAGTAACATTGATCTATAACACTAGTGACGGTCACGCGAAAATCGCTCTTGCTGTTGCAGATATGTGGAAGAAAAACCTTGGTGTTGACGTGAAAACGGAAAACCAAGAGTGGGGCGTATTCCTTGAGAACCGTCAAAACCAAAACTTCCAAGTTGCTCGTGCAGGTTGGTCTGCGGACTACAACGATCCGTACAACTTCTTGGAAATGTGGACTACTGGAAACACAAACAATGATTCCAAATTCAGCAACGAACAGTATGACAAAGATGTTAAAGAAACTGTAAAATCGGCTGATCCAGCTACACGTATGGCTGCATTTGCAGATGCTGAGAAAATCCTGATTCAAGATGAAATGGGCGTAATGCCGATTTATTACTACACTAATGTATCTTTGACTAAGCCTTATCTGAAAGGCGTACAACTTGATTTCAGTGGAGCAATTGACTTCACTCGTGCATATCTGGAAGAGAAATAAGTTGTTCTGAAGTCTATATGATTACTTCGGGATATATATGTGGAATTCCATATATATCCCGATTTTTTTGTATGTGCACCGATTTTCCTTATAATTCTTGAAATTTCCGATAAATGGATTGGACATTATTCTTGTCTAATTCTACAATCGATTTGTATACAAAATATTGTTTGTGGAGGTGTGCAAGGGTTGGTTAAGTACGTGCTGAAAAAACTGCTATTTATGCTGCTATCGCTTTTCATACTCGCATCAGCAACCTTCTTCCTGATGAAGGCCATTCCGGGTGACCCTTTTACATCCGAGAAAAAAGTATCACCTGAAATCCGGGCACTTTTGGAAGTGAAGTATGGTTTGGACAAACCGATGTATGAACAATACCTGAAGTATATGGGTGGAATCATCAAAGGTGATTTCGGGGTTTCTATGAAATACCTGAATCAAGATGTAACTGGTATGATCACTCAAACGTTTACAGCATCACTGAAACTAGGAATCTTTGCGATTATTATCTCAATTGTTGTGGGTGTCTTGTTGGGGCTTATTGCCGCAGTGTACCATCGCAAGTTAATTGATGATATTACGATGATTCTGGCTGTTATCGGGATTGCTGTACCGAGTTTCTTGCTCGCATCCCTAGTGCAATATGTTTTTGCATTCAAACTCGGCTGGTTTAACGTTATGGGCTTCGACGGCCCACTCGACTATGTGCTTCCGGTTGCAGCCTTGTCTGCATCACCAATTGCCTTTATCGCTCGTTTGACGCGTTCAAGCATGTTGGAAGTGTTGCATGCAGATTACATCAAGACAGCCAAAGCCAAAGGTTTGAAATGGCCGGCTATTATGTTTAAACACGTTTTACGTAACGGTATTCTGCCAGTTGTTACTTATGTTGGTCCAATGACAGCGAACATTATTACAGGTTCCGTTGTAATTGAACAGATCTTTAACATTGGTGGGATTGGTAAAGTATTTGTAGAAAGTATTACGAATCGTGATTATACGATGATTATGGGGATCACAATTTTCTATGGTATTCTCTTGATGCTTGCACGTTTCCTGACGGATATTGCTTACGTGCTGATCGATCCTAGAATTAAGCTAGAAAGCCGGAAGGGGGCATAACGTTGTCTGGCACGAATAACAACAATAATGAAACGGTGAACACAGGCCTGGATAGTCAGGCAGCGTTGAAATCGCAAGAGAGTGTATCGCTATTCAAAGACGCTATGTATAGACTTGCAACGAACAAGGCCGCTATGATTAGTTTGGCTGTTCTAGTCCTTGTTGTCATTTTCTCTATGATTGGTCCAACTTCTTTGTTCACAAGTTATAATTATTATTCCAATGATTTGTTGAATGCCAATGCTGCACCGAGTGCTGAACACTGGTTCGGAACAGATGAACTGGGCCGTGATGTATGGGTAAGAACCTGGGTAGGTGCACGTGTGTCTCTTACTGTAGGTTTGGCTGCTGCTTTGATTGACCTTGTCATCGGGGTAATTTATGGAGCCATCATGGGCTTCTACGGTGGACGTGTGGACGGCATCATGAACAAGTTCTCCGAGATCTTGTACTCCCTGCCTTACATGCTCGTAGTTATCTTGTTGCTGGTTGTATTGGAGCCAAGTCTGACAACGATTATCATTGCACTCACTATTACAGGATGGATCAGTATGTCCTGGATTGTGCGTGGTGAGATTATGCAACTCAAAAACAGAGACTTTATCCTTGCTGCTCGTTCCATGGGCGCAAGCACTGGACGTCAACTCTTCCGTCATTTGTTGCCAAATGCTGTCGGACCAATTCTCGTTACATTGACGTTGTCTATCCCAAATGCCATCTTCGCAGAAGCATTCTTGAGCTTCCTCGGATTGGGTGTATCTGCACCTAAATCCTCTCTTGGATCTATGATCAATGATGCACTTACAGGCTGGACGCTGTATCCTTGGCGGATGTGGTTCCCTGCAGGTTTGATGGTTATGACAATGCTCGCATTTAACTTGCTTGGTGACGGCTTGCGCGACGCGCTTGATCCGAAATTACGTAAATAGAAATAGGAGGTGGGATTATGGAGCCGATTTTAACAGTCAAAGACCTGAGTGTGTCATTTACGACGCGTTCTGGTGAGTTTGATGCCGTTAAAAATGTGAGTTTTGAACTTGGCAAAGGAGAGACGCTGGGGATCGTAGGTGAATCCGGTAGTGGTAAGAGTGTTACTGCCCAAACCATCATGAAATTGATTCCCTCCCCGCCTTCGAAGGTCAAAAGCGGAGAAATTACTTTTCACGGGCAGGACCTGCTGAATAAGACAGATAAACAGATGGAAGCCATCCGTGGTAAAGATATCGGCATGATCTTCCAGGATCCAATGACTTCTTTGAATCCTACCATCAAAATTGGTAAGCAAATCACTGAGGTACTGCGTAAACATCAGAATATGTCCAAAAAAGAAGCCGAGAAAAGCGCATTGGAAATGCTTGAACTTGTAGGCATCAAAAATGCGGAAGCGCGTATGAACCATTATCCGCACCAATTTTCCGGTGGTATGCGCCAGCGTGCTATGATTGCAATTGCCTTGGCATGCCGTCCATCCCTTCTGATTGCGGATGAGCCAACAACTGCACTCGACGTAACGATTCAGGCACAAATCTTGGATGTTATGAAAGACATGCAGCAAAAACTTGGAACTTCTATCATGCTTATCACGCATGACCTTGGAGTTGTCGCAGGAATGTGTGATCGTGTTGTCGTTATGAAGGAAGGCGAAGTTGTTGAAACTGGAACAACTGCTGAAATCTTCAGTAATCCTCAACATCCATACACGATTAAATTGCTGAATGCTCTTCCTCGTCTGGACGAGCCTAAAAAAGAAAAGCCTACTCCAGTTGGTATTATCAAAGGTGCCAACAAGCCGCTGGTTCAAGTGAAGAACCTGAAACAATACTTCAATTTGGGCAAAGGGAACATTCTCAAAGCGGTTAATGATGTTAGCTTTGATATTTTTGAAGGCGAAACACTTGGGGTTGTAGGGGAGTCTGGCTGTGGTAAATCCACAACTGGCCGTACAATTCTGCGCCTTTATGAGCCAACAGGTGGAAATGTTAACTTTAATGGAACGGATATTTACAAGCTGTCTCCGCGCAAGATGAAAGAAATGCGCAAAGATATGCAGATGATTTTCCAAGATCCTTATGCATCTTTGAATCCACGTTTCAACGTTATGGATATCATCGGTGAATCCCTTGATATTCATGGTCTGGCATCAAGTAAGGCAGAGCGGAAGAGACGCGTTGAAGAATTGCTTGATCTTGTAGGTCTGAATCCTAGCCATGCACTCCGTTATCCACATGAATTCTCAGGTGGTCAAAGACAACGGATTGGGATTGCCCGTGCATTGGCCGTAGACCCTAAATTCATCATCTGTGATGAGCCATTGTCAGCATTGGACGTGTCCATTCAGGCTCAGGTCGTTAATTTGCTTGAAGAACTTCAGCAACGTCTCGGCTTGACATACCTGTTCATTGCGCATGACTTGTCCATGGTTAAACATATCAGTGACCGTGTAGCTGTAATGTACATGGGTAAAGTGGTGGAGTTGGCAGAAAGTGAAGAACTTTATGCTAATCCGATTCACCCTTACACCAAAACATTGCTGTCTGCTATCCCTGTACCTGATCCGGAAGTAGAGGCGAGCAAACGTCGCATTTTGCTGCCGGAAGAACAAGCGCTTAAGAATGGATCTGGTGGTCCTGTAAATGATCCTTACAACCTGCAGAACGCTCAATTAATTGAGGTATCCAAAGGTCACTGGGTTGCAGAACCTTACGTATAAAAAGTACAAATTTCATTTGGACTTATCCATGAATATCAAACCGCCGACTTTGTTCGGCGGTTTTTTATTTTTTGATGCACTTTCTTTTGACGAAGAGGGCTCTCATTCGGTACAATCAAGAAAGGCTCTTTGAAGCAGAATAGGAGGCAGACCTCATGAAAGGTATTACCGAGGCACTCCGCAGCGGAACTCGACTTGCAGAAGACTATGTCTGTTCAAGGGATGCTGCGCGTGGCCTTTACGAGTATGACATTCGCTGGGAATCGGGGCTTCATACGCGTGCCGAGTGGCTAGACCAATCGGAGAACACTCGTATTCCTCGTCAACGTCTGGCAGAGTATCTACGTATATATAATAAACGGGTGAACGATCATGGTGCTGTTCATGAATCCATCACACGTCTCGCGGAACAAGATGCGTTGGTTGTAACGGGAGGACAGCAAAGCGGCCTGCTTACAGGTCCGTTGTTTGTAATTTACAAAGCAGCAAGTGTGGTTGCAGCTGCGCGGGAAGCGGAGAACAGGCTACAACGGCCAGTCGTTCCCGTTTTTTGGATTGCAGGAGAAGACCATGACTGGGATGAAGTGAACCACACATACTTGCCTGACGCCAGCGGGGACATGAAGAAGATCAAGTTACAAGGGCGGTTTGCAGGCAGGGATTCCGTGAGTTATGTCCGTGTGGAAACGGAACAATGGATGACTGTGCTGGAGCAGGTGGAACATCTGTTACCGGATACGGTGCACAAACCAGGATTAATGAAGTTGGTTACGGAGATTCATCAGTCGAGTTCAAACTTGAGTGATGCGTTTGCCCGTTTAATCTCAGCGTTATTCGGCAGCAGTGGACTTGTTCTGATGGATGCCGCAGATCCAGACTTGCGCAGGCTTGAGCAGCCTGTATTTGATCGTTTGATTCGTGAAAATGGGACATTACGCCAAGCATATGCACAAGGTGCCTCCGCGTTGGAACAAGCCGGATATGCCATGCCAGCTGAAGTCGCGGAAGATGGGGCCAATCTGTTTTACATACATGAAGGGGCGCGTTTGCTTCTGATGTTGAAAGACGGCTTGTACGGCGACCGTAAAGGTCTGGTTTCATTTACAGAAGAGCGACTGCTTCAGGAACTGGGTGAACATCCCGAGCGGTTTAGCAACAATGTATTGACCCGGCCATTGATGCAAGATTCCATTTTACCTGTAGCGGCTGTTATCTTGGGTCAAGGTGAGATCGCGTACTGGGGATTGACACGTGAAGCGTTTGCCCGGTTTGGGTTGCAGATGCCAATCTTGCTTCCACGTCTGTCCTTTACTATTATGGAAGATGTTCATCACAAACATATGAAGCAGTACGGTCTTTCTTTCCAGGACGTTCAATATCATATGGAAGAAAAGAAGGAACAGTGGCTGGCACAACAGGAGACCTTCCAGGTCGATGAACAGTTCGAGCGCATTCAACAAGCATTTGCCGATCTATATCGTCCATTACTTGATCAGATCGCAGAGATCCACCCTGGTTTGGACCGAATTGGAGATACCAATGTAGGCAAGATCAGCGAACAGATGCAGTATCTGCAACAACAGACCCACAAAGCCATCAAAGATAAACACAATGTGAGTCTTAGGCACTGGAACGGGATGCAAAACTCACTCTTTCCCATGAACAAACCGCAGGAACGAGTACATAATGTACTCTTTTACCTTAACCGTTATGGAACCGAGTGGATTGAACAACTGATTGAAAGTCAGAATGAATTCCGCGGACAACACCAAGTGATCACGTTGTAGTGACCTTTTATAATAGAAGGAATAGATAGTTGAGGAGGATGAGGAATGACTACCCCTGCATTGCAAAACAGTATTGTTAAAGATATGGGACTCGCTTCAGAAGGTCATCTGAAAATTGATTGGGTAGAAGCACATATGCCGGTGTTGAACCGTATACGTAGCCAATTTGAACAGGATCTTCCGTTTAAAGGTTTGAAGGTAGCCATTTGCCTTCACCTTGAAGCCAAAACAGCTTATCTGGCGAAAGTCATTCAGGCTGGTGGTGCAGAAGTGACAATTACACATAGCAACCCATTGTCAACACAGGACGATGTTTGTGCTGCTCTGGTGGAAGACGGCGTTACGGTGTATGCCAAACATAATCCGGATCCGGTTGAGTTCAAAGAACTGCAGCTCCGTGCACTTGAAGTAAAACCTGATCTGATCATTGACGACGGTGGAGACTTTGCCACTATTATTGCATCTGAACGTCCTGATCTAGCTGCCACAATTCGTGGCGGAGCAGAGGAAACGACAACGGGCATCATTCGTCTGAAAGCTTTGGCGAAAGAAGGTCAATTGCGTTTCCCAATGGTTGCAGTCAATGACGCTTATTGCAAATACCTGTTTGATAACCGTTACGGTACAGGTCAGTCTGCTTTTGATGGTATCATCCGTACAACCAATCTGGTTGTTGCAGGAAAGAACGTAGTTGTAGCAGGTTATGGATGGTGTGGTAAAGGTGTAGCGATGCGTGCCAAAGGGCTCGGAGCAAATGTTATCGTAACTGAAATTGATCCTATTAAAGCCGTAGAAGCACATATGGACGGATTCCGGGTCATGACGATGGTGGAAGCAGCAAAATTGGGTGATTTCTTCATCGCTGTTACCGGCAATAAAGACGTAATCACTGGAGAGCACTACGATGTGATGAAGGATGGAGCAATCCTGAGTAATGCGGGTCACTTTGACGTAGAAGTTAACAAACCTGAACTTGCTAAACGTTCCGATTCGATTCGTACCGTACGCCGCAACATTGAAGAATATCGCTTCAAAGATGGCCGTAAGATGTATTTGCTTGCTGAAGGACGTCTCGTAAACCTGGGTGCTGCCGATGGACACCCTGCCGAGATTATGGATACAACGTTTGCATTGCAAGCGCTGGGTCTCCGTTATGTTAGCGAGAACTATGCCGAATTGGGTAAAACCGTTGTTAATGTACCTTATGACATCGACCAACAGGTTGCCAGCTACAAACTGGAAAGCTTGAATATTGCCATCGACTCTTTGTCCGCTGAGCAGGAAAAATATCTGGACAGCTGGAAATTCTAAGAGGCATCCATTAATTACAAGCTGATTAAGTGCTTCAAAGGGTTTAAAATGGTTTATTAATGATATGGCTCATATGCGGGTGTACGTGCGCTTGCCCGTAAACGGGAAACGTCTTTGATCCTGAGTGACAGGATCAAAGACGTTTTTTTTGCGGTTGGGAAAATAAAAAATTAAAGCTCGTAAGAAGGGTTTTGATTTTTTTGTGCGAATCTATTATGCTTAGGTGGTGGAAAGTGGGGCAAAGTGGGAGAAACGGGTGAGGAGTGAGTGGGCCAATGTTTATGGGGGAGTTCCAACATAGCATTGATGACAAGGGTCGGGTTATTATTCCGGCTAAATTCCGCGAATCTCTGGGACCGTCTTTCGTTGTCACACGGGGTTTGGACCAGTGTCTTTTCGTGTACCCCATGGAGGAGTGGGGGGTCATGGAACAGAAGCTCAAAGCACTGCCATTGATGAAATCTGATGCACGTGCGTTTACCCGTTTTTTTTTCTCGGGTGCCACCGAATGTGAATTGGACAAACAGGGCAGGGTAAATTTGCCGGGCAATCTTAGAGAGTATGCCAAGCTGGACAAGGATTGCGTTGTTCTTGGCGTGTCGAACCGGGTGGAGATTTGGAGCAAAGGCATATGGGAGAGTTATTTCAATCAATCCGAAGAAGCATTCAACGACATTGCCGAAAAGCTGGTCGATTTTAATTTTGATCTATAAAGTCAGGAGGGGTGCAGGTTGTTTCACCACATAACCGTACTCAAAGAAGAGGCAACAGAGGGTTTAAACATCAAGCAGGACGGTATATACGTGGACTGCACTTTAGGCGGTGGCGGACATAGCTCCGTGATTGCATCCAAGCTCGGTCCAGGGGGACGTCTGATCGCACTGGATCAGGATGATTGGGCTTTGGATAACGCACGTGAAAAATTGGCTCCATATGGAGAGCGGATTACATTGGTGAAAACCAATTTTCGTGATCTGGAACAGGTACTGAAAGAACTGGATGTACCGATGAAAGATGGCGTACCGCAGGTAGATGGTATTTTGTACGATCTGGGGGTATCATCACCGCAATTCGACGAAGGAGAACGTGGATTTAGCTACAATCACGATGCACCGTTGGATATGCGTATGGATCAGGATGCATCCCTTACCGCCAAAGAGATTGTTAACGAATGGCCGGAAGAGGAGATTGCCCGTATTTTGTATCGCTATGGTGAGGAGAAATTCTCTAGAAGAATTGCTCGTGTCATTGTTGAAAAAAGAAAGCAGTCCACAATTGAGACGACTGGTGAACTGGTGGAGTTAATCAAGGAGGGGATTCCGGCGGCGGCTCGTCGTACAGGAGGACATCCTGCAAAACGCAGTTTTCAGGCATTGCGCATTGCCGTTAATGATGAGTTGGGCGCGTTCGAAGAAGCGTTACATCAGGCCGTTCGGTGCTTGGCACCAGGCGGACGTGTATCTGTTATTACTTTTCACTCACTTGAGGACCGAATTTGCAAACAGATATTTAGCAGTTATCTGGAGAAATGTACATGCCCTCCCGATTTTCCGTTGTGTGTTTGCGGCGGTAAGGGTGCCATGCGTTTAGTGAACAGAAAGCCGCTGATTCCAACGGAAACGGAACTGGCCGAAAACTCCCGTGCTCGTTCAGCAAAGCTGCGCGTAGCCGAGAAACTGTAAATCAAGAGCGGAGGAGAGAGTCGGAGTATGGCATATACACGTGGTAATCTGGCAGTGAAAGAAAAAGCGTCCCAAGAACGTGTGACCCAGCAGCGGTACAAGGAAACCACGAAAGTGGTGACCCGTCGTACCGGTCTTCCGGCACGCGAAAAATTTTTGTATCTGATTACTCTGGTTGCAGTCATTGTCGTGGGTGGTGTTATGATGTCGCGTTACGCTCACATCTATGATCTGAACAAGCAGGCCCAGACGACGTTGTCTGACGTGAGAGAAGCAGAGAAAACGATTGCAGATCTGCAAGTGGAAAAAGAAAAACTAAACAATCTGGTCATCGAGAATGCTCGCAAACTTGGTTACGTGGAGGCTTCCGGCAAGGATGTCATTTTTGTACCTCGGTCAACAAGTACAACGAACTCGACAGGTACTGAATCGTCCTCGGATACAGCAAATAAGTAGAACATTTTGTATCAATTCTTACAAAGTGCTGAAGCAAAAGAGGTGTACCGATGGTAAAAAGAATAAAGATGCGCACGCTGCTTATAGGGGGATGTATTACCCTCTTTTTTCTTGTATTGATAACCCGCATCTTTTTTATTCAGGTTGTTAATGGCGGTATTTGGCAGGAGCGAGCAGCTGGTTTGGTCGAACGTGAACAAACCATCAAGGCCAGTCGAGGGACCATCACAGATCGCAATGGTAACATTTTGGCGACGGATGCGCCTGCATACACAGTATCTGTAAACCCGGAGATGATTAATCAACTTGGGATTGAAGATGTGGTTACTGACAAATTATCTAGTTTATTGGGTAAAAGCGAGAGTGAAATGCGAGCACTTGTAACAGCTAAAAAGGAAGATGGGACATTCTTTCAACAACGTGAAGTACGCAGTGAAGGGTATAAAATTAGCCCTGAACTCGCTGCTAAGGTAGACGAATTTCGCGAAAAACTGCAGGATGACTACAAGGCTAAAAACGCGATTGTCATGACACAAGAGTCGAAGCGATATTATCCGGAAGAAACGCTCGCCTCTCATTTGCTGGGATACATGAGTCGTGATGGCAAGGCTGTTAATGGACTTGAAGTCTCCTATGATGAACAGCTTACAGGTACAGATGGTTATCTGAACTACCAGAAGGATGCCAAAGGGTACAAGCTGCCTGATTCCCAGGACAGCTACCTTCCACCCCAGAATGGAAGCAACTTAAAGCTGACGATTGATGATACAATTCAGTACTACATCGAAGATGCAATGAAAGAAGCGGTAGCCCAGTACAATCCACTGAGCATGACTGTCATTGCAGCAGATCCTAACACCATGGAAATCTTAGGAATGGCCAATTGGCCGACCTTTAATCCTAATACGTATGCTGAAACGCCGGATCAGAAAAATTTTATCAACCATGCGATACAATCCATCTATGAACCAGGGTCTACTTTTAAAATTGTTACGCTGGCGGGTGCGGTTGAAGAGAAGCTGTTTGATCCGAATGCTACGTTTGATTCCAAGCGAGTATATATCGGTGGCTATCCAATCAGTGATAACGGTCACGCCTATGGCCGGATTTCCTACTTGGAAGGTGTCAAACGTTCAAGTAACATTGCGTTTGTTAATCTCGGCTATAACATGCTTGGTGGTGAACGTTTGCGTCATTACATAGACCAATTCGGTTTTGGTAAAAAGACGGGCATTGATCTGCCGAGTGAATCGGCTTCACCAATCAAGCCGCTGGTTTATAAATCGGAAATTGCCACAGCAGCTTACGGTCATGGTCTTGTACAGGTAACGCCAATTCAACAGGTAGCAGCCATTTCGGCCATTGCCAACGGCGGCAAACTTATGGAACCGCATCTGGTAAAGGAAATTATTAACCCGAATGACGGTACATCCGAAGTGATCAAGCCGAAGGTTGTTCGTCAGGTCATTTCCAAGGAGTCTTCCAAACTTGTAAGCGGGTATCTGGAACAGGTTGTAGCCGACCAAACGATCGGTACAGGGCGCAATGCTTATATCGAAGGATACCGGGTGGCAGGTAAAACGGGAACTGCTAGAAAAGTCGTAAATGGGGAATACAGCAAATCCAAAGACGTCGTTTCGTTTATCGGATTTGCACCTGTAAATAATCCCAAAATCGCGATGTTGATTGTGATTGACCAGCCTGATGGTTCCAATATTGGTGGAGGTACTGCAGCTGCTCCGGTCTTCAAGAAGATTGTGAGCCAGACTCTTCAGTACATGGGAGTTCCCAAAGATACAGTGAAGACCACTGACAAAAAGTCAAAAACAACGCCGGTCGTTCAAGCTAAAGCTCCTGATCTGTCAGGTAAGACTGCCAAGCAGGCCAGAAGCCAACTTTTGAACGCAGGAATTGCCTATGAGACGCTTGGTCAGGGTGAAAATGTCATTCGCCAGTATCCTGTGGCGGGTGCAGCCATGAATCCTGGCCAACGAATCTATCTGTTGACCGAAGAGAGCAGCAAGATGAAGATCCCTGATCTGACTGGCGAATCTCTCCGGGACGCACTTGAAGTGCTCTCCCTCATGAAAGTGGGCGTGACAGTCAAAGGTGAAGGATACGTGGTGAAGCAAACGGAGCAGGTGGCAGGCGAACAGAGAACGGTTGAGCTTGTGCTGCAAACGGCCAAAGCGGCAGTTACCGGTATAGCAGATGAAGCTCCCGAGTCTTCTGATCCAGCATTAGGGAACGAGACTGACATTCAAGGAGCAGCAGATGGAGTAGGGAACACCGAAAAAACGGGCAAGACGGATACTACAAAGCCACCTTCAAATGAGACAAAATCGTCTGATAACACATCGGATGGGGCTTCACTTCCATAGAGATCACAGACAGCTTGTTCTAACCCCCGGTTGTCCTGAATATTCATGAATTGAACACAATCATGATTTTGGGACGAGTGGGGGGATCTTTTCGTGAAGGGGTCAAGCGTAAATCTGCGGCGCAGGCTGTTATGGAGTTTAGTGATTTTAGTTCTGTTATTCTCAGCCTTGGTGATCAGGCTTGCTTATGTACAGTTAGGAAAAGGACCGGAACTATCTGCGAAGGCAGAAGAGTCCTGGCGGCGGAATATTCCGTATTCAGCCAAACGGGGAGAGATTCTGGATCGTAATGGAACCTCTCTCGCCTACAATATAACCACACCAACCATTATGGCGATTCCTGCTCAGGTGAAGGAAGCGGAGACAACAGCAAGGGCACTGGCTCCTTTGCTGGGGATGACCGAAGAGAAAGTGCTGGCAACCATCAAGAAAAGAGAACTAATTGTACGACTACAACCCGGTGGCCGCAAAATTACGATGGAGAAAGCTCAGCACATCCGTGATTTGAAGCTTCCGGGTATCGTTGTTGCTGAGGATAATAAACGCTTCTATCCTTATGACGACCTGGCGGCTCATATTCTTGGTTTTACGGGCATTGATAATCAGGGCTTAACGGGTGTAGAGAAAAAGTATGATGATAAGCTGAACGGTTTGAATGGCAGTGTGTCCTACTTGTCCGATGCGGCCGGAAGGCTAATGCCGGGCTCATCTGAGAAGTATGTGGAACCGAAGGATGGTCTGAACCTCAAGCTGACTATTGATAAATCGATTCAGTCCATCATGGAACGCGAGCTGGATCAGGCTATGGTCAAGTTCCAGGCCAACTCGGCGCTTGCCATTGCAATGAACCCTAAGACGGGTGAAATCCTTGGCATGGCCAGTAGACCCGGATACGAACCAGCGGATTATCAGCAATATCCGGCCGATGTGTACAATCGGAATTTACCGATCTGGATGACGTATGAACCAGGTTCAACGTTTAAAATCATTACACTCGCAGCAGCACTTGAAGAGAAAAAAGTAAATCTGACGCAGGATCAGTTCTATGATCCCGGATTTGTTGAAGTGGGAGGCGCTCGCCTGCGGTGCTGGAAAAAGGGCGGTCATGGAAGTCAGACCTTCCTGCAAGTCGTGGAGAACTCCTGCAACCCTGGATTTGTTGCACTAGGTCAGAGACTGGGCAAAGAATCATTGTTCTCCTATATTAAAGACTTCGGATTCGGCACCAAAACAGGTATCGATCTGAGTGGTGAGGCCAGCGGAATTCTGTTCAAGTTGTCACGGGTCGGACCTGTGGAGCTTGCGACCACTGCTTTTGGCCAAGGGGTATCCGTTACGCCGATTCAGCAGGTAGCGGCTGTGTCAGCAGCTATTAATGGTGGTAAACTATACAAGCCATATGTTACAAAGGCTTGGGTTCATCCCGAAACGGGTGAAGTGATGGAAGAGGCCAAGCCGGAACTGGTTCGTCAAGTCATCTCGGAAGATACATCCAAGCAAGTACGAGAAGCACTTGAGAGTGTCGTTGCCAAGGGTACGGGACGTCCGGCGTTTATTGATGGATATCGGGTTGGCGGCAAAACGGGTACAGCGCAGAAGGTAATCAATGGACGTTATTCCTCTACCGAGCATATTGTATCCTTTATCGGTTTTGCTCCGGCGGATGATCCGCAGATTGTTGTGTATACTGCGGTGGATAACCCGAAAGGAATTCAGTTCGGCGGCGTGGTTGCCGCACCGATCGTACAGAACATTCTGGAGGATGCACTGCATTATATGAATGTTCCGGTTCGGAAGGATCAGGTAGCCAAAGAATACAAGTATGGAGAAACGAAAATCGTGACGGTTCCCGATCTGACAGGAGCCACGGTCGAAGACCTGTATGAGGATCTGAATATGAACTTTATGCTGGCCAAATCCGGCAGTGGGAAATATGTCATTAACCAGGCTCCAAAGCCAGGGGCACGGGTTGATCAGGGTTCTACTATACGGATCTATATGGGTGATGTTCTGAATGATATTCATGATCATACCAAGGAGGAAGGACAAGAGCCCTGATGGGGCTCTTGATCCCCACCGCAACAAAATGCACTGAGTTGCGTTTCATTAATTGGCTGTGTTGACGATATTAATGATTACAGAGAACTGTTGAAATTGAAGTAAACTTGGAGAAGTGAGGTTATTCATGTGCTTTTAAAACAACTTTCATCATTGCTGACAACCGCCCGTGTCATTGGCGAACCAAATACAGAATGTCAAAACCTACAGACAGATTCTCGCCAGGTACAACCGGGAGATCTGTTTATCTGTCTTCCAGGGCATACGGTTGACGGACATGACTATGCTGAGAAGGCTGTAAACACTGGAGCTGTTGCTCTGGTTGTGGAACGAGAGCTGGATCTGCCTGTTCCGCAGTTGCTGGTAAAAGACAGCCGTTTCGCTATGGCTGTACTGGCGGATTCCTTTTTTGACTCGCCAAGCCGCAAGATGAATATGATTGGTGTAACGGGAACTAACGGAAAAACAACAACTACCTATTTAATTGAAAAAATCATGAGTGACTTTGGTCAAAAAACAGGATTAATCGGGACCATTCAAATGCGCTATGACGGGCGCACGTACCCGATGTCAGGCACTACACCGGAAGCACTTGATCTGCAGCGCAGTCTGAATGATATGGTTCAAGCTGGCACGGACTGTTGTGTTATGGAAGTTTCCTCCCACGCTTTGGAGCAAGGTCGGGTAAAGGGGACGGAATTCCGCACGGCTGTATTTACCAATCTGACGCAGGATCATCTGGATTACCATCATTCCATGGAGGAATATCGCGGAGCCAAAGGACTGTTTTTTGCACGGTTGGGTAACGGATATACCGCAGATGTTTCCAAACGCAAATTTGCAGTGATCAATGCAGATGATCCAGCTGCAGCCTATTTTATATCTGTAACTGCAGCTGAAGTCATTACATACGGCATGGAGGAAAATGCGGATGTACGCGCATCCCAAATTTCAATTACCTCGCAAGGTACTTCTTTCCATGTAGATACATTCAGAGGCGGCACCGATATTCGTTTACGCATGGTAGGCAAATTCAATGTGTATAACGCAATGGCTGCCATCGCTGCTGCTCTGGTTGAAGGCATTCCGCTGGAGGAGATCAAACGAAGCTTGGAGACGGTACCCGGCGTAGATGGACGTGTTGAGGCTGTTGATGAAGGGCAGTCTTTTGCTGTTATTGTTGACTACGCTCATACCCCAGATGGTCTGGAGAACGTATTGCGGACGGTGAAGGAATTTGCTGAAGGACGTGTGATCTGTGTATTTGGATGTGGTGGTGACCGAGATCGTACGAAGCGGCCTCTAATGGGTAAAATTGCAGCGAAGTACAGTGATATCGTATTTGTCACTTCCGATAATCCGCGGACAGAAGATCCCGATCTGATCCTCAAGGATATTGAACAGGGCCTGATTGAAGATGCCATTCAACCTGACCGTTATACGATGATTGTGGATCGGCGCCAGGCGATTCATGAAGCTATTGAAATGGCAAGCACTGCCGATGTAGTATTGATTGCGGGTAAGGGGCATGAGACCTATCAAATTATCGGCACAACCAAGACGGACTTTGACGATCGGATCATAGCGAAAGAAGCGATAAGGGGCAAATCCAATTGATAAAAAGAACATTGGCACAATTGGCCGAGATGTGTGGAGGAACACTAACTGACGTTGCTGCTTATGGTGATGTTGGTGTTGAGGGTGTATTTACAGATTCGCGTAAGCCAGTTCAAGGCAGTCTCTTTATCCCGCTTGTTGGCGAAAGGTTTGACGGACACGAATTTGTGCAAACCTGTGTAGAGAAGGGCGCTGCCGGGGCATTATGGCAAAAGGATCACGGAATTGCACCTCAAGGTGCGGTGATTATTGTGGAGGATACCCTGGTTGCATTGCAGAAGCTTGCGTCCTCCTATTTAAGAGAAAACAAGGCCTCCGTTGTAGGCATTACAGGTAGCAATGGTAAAACAACAACAAAGGACATTGTGGATGCTATTCTCTCTACAACGTTCAAAGTGCATAAGACCCAAGGCAACTTCAATAACCATATTGGTTTGCCACTTACCGTACTTAGCATGGAACCGGACACTGAGATCGTCATTCTGGAGATGGGTATGAGCGGCCGAGGGGAGATTGAAGAATTATCTTTAATTGCTCAGCCGGATGTCGCAATCATCACGAATATTGGAGAATCCCATCTCCTTCAACTGGGATCTCGATTGGAGATTGCTCGGGCAAAAGTTGAAATTGCTGCTGGTATGAAACCAGGTGGATTGCTGGTATACAACGGCGACGAACCGTTAATTGAGCAGGTTCTGGCAGAGCCAGTAACGAAGCTGCCTGAAGGACTTCAGCGGTATACATTTGGCTTGCAGACAGATAACGATGATTATCCAACTGGAATTATGAATGTACAGAGTGGGGTCGCGTTTACCACCAAGCAGTCTGGAGAGGGTGCTCTTACACTCCCGTTATTGGGAACACATAATGTGGTCAACTGTCTTGCTGCATTAGCGGTTACCCGTCATTTTGGAGTGGCTGCTGAACAGATTATAGCAGGACTGTCACGTCTGAAATTAACCGGCATGCGCATCGAGATTATTAACGGCGTCAGTGGTTTGACCATGCTTAATGATGCTTACAACGCTAGTCCAACCTCCATGAAAGCCGCTGTGGATGTGCTGGAGGGCCTCAAGGGGTATCGGATCAAAGTAGCCGTGCTCGGTGATATGCTGGAACTGGGGCCTCAGGAGCATGACCTCCATCGGGGAATCGGTGAATATATCACACTCGACAAAATGAATATGGTGCTGGCTTATGGCCCTTTATCTGCGAGTATTGCAGAAGGAGCAAGACAAAACATGCCAGCAGAAGCCGTACACACTTTTGAGAGCAAGGAAGAATTGACCCGATATCTACTGGAGAATCTCCAATCCAGAGACGTTGTCTTATTTAAGGCCTCCCGTGGCATGAAGCTTGAGGATGTGGTCGAAGCGCTAAAAATAGCTCCATTACAGAATAGAGTAGACTAGAGGGGTGAACCCATGGATTTCCAGGTATTACTGTTAACAATCGGTGTTTCATTTATTTTGGCGGTGATTGCTGCACCGCTCTTGATTCCATTGCTGCGTCGAATGAAGTTCGGACAGCAGGTTCGGGAAGATGGGCCACAGAGCCATCTGAAAAAAAGCGGAACGCCTACAATGGGCGGAGTAGTTATTTTACTCGCGTTCACATTGGCCTTTTTGAAATTTTCAGCGGTCAAAAATACGGACTTTTACGTCCTGCTCGTGGCTACACTCGGCTTCGGCCTGATTGGCTTCCTGGATGATTACATCAAGATTGTATTCAAGCGTTCACTGGGGCTGACGGCTAGACAAAAGATGATAGGTCAGCTGTTCTTCAGTGCCGTGATGTGCTACTTGCTGATCCAGAATGGACACAGTACAGCCATATCGATTCCGGGTACATCAGTCTCCTTCGACTGGACGGGATGGTTCTACTATCCGTTTGTGGTATTCATGATGCTTGCCATCACGAATGCAGTTAACTTTACCGATGGTTTGGACGGCTTACTGTCCGGCGTGAGCGCCATCGCATTTGGGGCATTTGCCATTGTGGCGATGCAGGCAACATCCATGCCAGCAGCAGTATGTGCGGCGGCGATGATTGGTGCGGTACTTGGATTCCTGGTATATAACGCACACCCGGCCAAAGTGTTTATGGGAGATACAGGTTCACTCGGAATTGGTGGTGCGATTGGTGCCGTCGCCATTGTGACGAAAACAGAACTTCTTTTTGTCATCATTGGCGGTATTTTCGTCATCGAAATCCTGTCCGTCATTATTCAAGTGGTATCATTCAAAACTCGTGGCAAACGTGTATTCAAAATGAGCCCGATTCATCATCATTTTGAACTGAGTGGCTGGTCGGAATGGCGAGTTGTCATTACTTTTTGGGCGGTAGGTGCCATTTTGGCCGCTCTTGGACTTTATCTCAACAAGGGGTTGTAAACAATGAATCATCCTGAATCATATCGTGGGCAACAAGTGGTTGTGCTTGGACTGGCCAAGAGCGGCGTGCAGGTCGCCAAAGTGCTGGATCGTGCCGGCGCAATCGTTACAGTTAATGATAAAAAAGAGAGAGAACAGTGTCCCGAAGCATCCGAATTGGAGGCTTTGGGAATTTCTGTTGTATGCGGTGGACATCCGGACGACCTAATTCATAGTGATGTGAAGCTTGTAGTCAAAAATCCGGGCATTCCCTATCAAGCGCCTCCTGTGCAACAAGCACTCGCATTAGGTATTGAAGTAGTGACCGAGGTAGAAGTGGCATATCATCTATGCGCTGCGCCTATGATTGGGATCACTGGCTCTAATGGGAAAACGACCACAACAACGTGGGTAGGCAACATGTTGGAGCTTGCCGGTTTGAAACCCATCGTTGCCGGTAATATTGGAACGCCATTGTGTGAGGCGGCAGAGCAGGCTTCTGTGGATAACTGGATGGTGGTGGAGCTTAGCAGTTTCCAACTGAAAGGCACATCCGATTTCCGTCCGCGCATTGCGAGTTTGCTAAACGTGGCGGAGACTCATTTGGATTACCATGGGAACATGGATGATTATGTGGCTTCCAAAGCCAAATTGTTCTCCAACCAACAACCAGAGGATGTAGCTATCCTGAACTGGGATGATCCGGTATGCCGCGGACTGGTTCCTTATATCAAAGCAAAACTGCTCCCATTCTCGCTGACAGAGAAGCTTGAAGCAGGGGTATATGCTGATCCTCCTTATGTGGACGGGGAAGAGGATGATGTGAAGCGCCAGGTGGTCTATGCAGACGGTCAGGGCAACCATCACATCATTATTGATGTGGAAGACATCGGCATCCCGGGACGATTCAATGTGGGAAACGCATTGGCAGCAGTAGCTATTGCTGTGTCCGCTGGAGCCGATCCGTCTGTGCTTGCTGCGCCATTGGCTGACTTCAAGGGGGTTGAACACCGTCTTGAGTATGTACTTGAACATAATGGAGCGGGCTATTACAACAACTCCAAAGCAACCAACTCCAAAGCAACCGTAATGGCGCTGAACTCCTTCAAGGAACCGGTCGTTCTCATAGCCGGCGGACTGGATCGTGGTTCAGACATGATGGAATTGCTGCCATTGTTCCAGGAGCGGGTGAAAGCTGTGGTTGCTCTTGGAGAGACACGAGAGAAAATTGCCAAGGTCGCGGAACTGGCGGGATTAAAGCAAATTAAGGTCGTCGATAATGAGGAGGACGCTGCCCGGACGTTAACCGCTGCGGTGCAGGAAGCTTCACAGTTTGCAGCTCCGGGTGATGTGGTCTTGTTATCGCCGGCGTGTGCAAGCTGGGACATGTTTGCTTCCTATGAAGAGCGGGGACGCATTTTTAAAGAGGCGGCGCATAACTTGTAAGTAGGGGGGTGGAAAAGCCCCTACTTCCATGCAAGGGGTGGCCTCCTGATGAAACAGACGCGACCGGCGCCGGATTTCTGGCTCCTAATTTGTATTCTGGCATTGCTTGCCATCGGCATTATTATGGTATACAGTGCGGGCTCGGTGCTTGCTTTTCATGACTATGGTGATTCATTTTACTTTGTCAAAAGACAGCTGCTGTTCGCTGGACTTGGACTTGCTGCCATGTTTGTTACAGCAAATGTGGACTACCGGGTCTGGAGAAAGTATGCCAAGCCTATACTGATTGCCTGTTTTATAATGCTGATTGCGGTGCTGATTCCTGGCATCGGAGTAGTTCGGGGAGGGGCACGAAGCTGGTTGGGCATTGGCTCATTCGGCATACAACCTTCAGAATTCATGAAACTGGGGATGATCCTGTTTCTGGCTCACTGGTTAAGCAAGGAACCTGGCAAAATCAAAACGTTCACGACGGGGCTTCTGCCACCGCTCGGCTTGATTGGTTTGGCCTTTGGTATCATTATGCTTCAGCCCGATTTGGGGACAGGCACAGTAATGCTGGGTGCATCCATGCTGATTATTTTCACAGCAGGAGCACGGATGAAGCATCTCTTGCTTCTTGCCCTGGGCGGTGTAGCTGGATTTGCCGCATTGATTGCGGCAGCTCCTTACAGATTGCAGCGAATAACAGCTTTTTTGGATCCGTGGTCTGATCCACTTGGTGCCGGATATCAGATTATTCAATCTTTATATGCAATCGGCCCCGGAGGACTTGCGGGATTGGGGCTGGGTATGAGTCGACAAAAATACAGCTACGTACCCGAGCCGCAAACGGATTTTATTTTTTCCATTTTGGCTGAAGAGCTTGGCTTTATTGGTGGAATGATTGTATTATTGCTGTTCCTGGTCCTGGTGTGGAGAGGGATGCGCGTAGCGATGACGGTACCAGATGCCTTTGGCAGCCTTTTGGGCGTAGGTATTGTGGGTATGGTGGCTGTGCAGGTCATTATCAACATTGGCGTTGTGATCGGGCTTATGCCGGTTACGGGGATTACACTGCCGCTTATCAGTTATGGCGGTTCATCTCTGACCTTGATGTTGACAGCGTTAGGCATATTATTGAACTTATCCCGTTATGCGAGGTGAATGTACGATGCGAGTCGTTCTAAGCGGCGGCGGTACCGGTGGACATATCTATCCGGCCGTTGCTATAGCAAGGCAATGTGAGGCGGAGAATCCCGACTCGACATTTTTATATATCGGTGGTACCCGTGGACTGGAAAGCAAACTGGTGCCACAAGAGAATATTCCGTTTCAATCGATTGACATTACAGGTTTTCGCCGGAAATTGTCCTTTGACAACGTGAAGACTGTCATGAGATTTTTGCAAGGTGTACGCAAAGCCAAGAAAATGCTCAAGGAATTCAAACCCGATGTCGTCATCGGTACAGGGGGCTATGTGTGTGGGCCTGTCGTTTATGCAGCAGCCAAACTTGGCATTCCAAGTGTTATTCATGAGCAAAATGCCATCCCCGGGTTAACGAACAAGTTCCTTACTCGGTATGTGGACACGGTAGCTGTTAGTTTTGAGGGGTCGGAAAAAGCATTCTCTGGAGCCAAAAAGGTTGTGTATACCGGTAATCCAAGAGCTACAACGGTAGCCCAGGCCAGCCGCGATCGTGGATTTGCGACATTGGGTGTACCTATGGACAGCCGTGTTGTTCTTGTGGTCGGTGGTAGCCGTGGTGCGAAAGCAATCAATAAAGCCATGGTGGATATGGCACCGATGCTGGCCAAGCTTGAAGATGTGCACGTGGTCTACGTGACTGGTGATTCTTATTTTGATGAAACGCGTGAGGCAATCCGCAGTTCCCTTGGAACAATGCCAAATCATCTGCATGTGCTGCCTTACGTACACAACATGCCCGAGGTTCTGGCATGCACGTCGCTGATCGTAAATCGTGCAGGTGCATCATTCCTTGCCGAGATTACATCTCTCGGTATTCCGTCCATCCTGATTCCGTCACCTAACGTGACGAATAATCATCAGGAGGCGAATGCTCGTACGCTTGAGGGTGGCGGTGCATCGCTTACGATGCTGGAGAAGGATCTGACAGGCCAGGCGCTATATCAAGCGATTGCTGAAATTATGAATGACGAAGCGGCGCGCAAAAGGATGGCGAAAGCTTCCCGGGAACTGGGAAAACCTGATGCAGCCGAGGTGCTTGTGAGCGAGATTCGGCGTCTTGCTGCAGGGCGTTAAAGTGCATTTTGGGCGATTGTCACACACACGGCGGGACTGACATAAGATACCCTATAAATCGTGATAATCGTTCCATGGCGCCGCAACACGGCTTGCAGCAACGAAAGCTGCCGTGCTCATCGGTTTTGAAGTAAAGGAGGATGTTAATATGCAGCAGTGGATATCGTTACTATCCCAGAACAATGTCGGCAAAGTTCTTGAAAACGAGCCGCTAGCCAAATACACCACATGGAAGATCGGCGGTCCTGCAGATGCGCTGGTCATACCGGAAAACAAGGAGCAGATGGTCAATCTCATCCAATTGCTGCACATGCATCAGATCCCATGGATGCAGCTTGGACGGGGTTCAAACATGCTGGTCTCTGACAAGGGAATACGCGGAGTTGTCGTGAAACCGGGAGAAGGCTTTGATTATGCCGAGTTTCACGAGGGCGGGGTGACCGCCGGAGCAGCACATTCCTTTGTTAAACTCAGTGTTGTTGCTGCGAAGAAAGAGTGGACCGGTTTGGAATTTGGCAGCGGCATCCCCGGAACGGTCGGCGGAGCCGTGTATATGAATGCTGGTGCCCATGGATCGGATGTGTCACGGATATTTCAATCCGCTGAGATTGTACTGGAGACAGGGGAATTGGTACGTTACAGCAAGGAGGACATGGAATTTGCCTATCGCCACTCTGTTCTGCATGACCGGAGAGGCATCGTGCTGGAGGCTACATTTGCACTCCAGCAGGGTGAACGCAAAGTCATTTCGGAATCGATGGCGGCTTATAAAGACCGTAGACGCCGTACACAGCCACTGCAGATGGCGTGTGCTGGCAGCGTGTTCCGGAATCCCCCTGGTGATCATGCCGCCCGTCTGATTGAAGCAGCGGGGTTAAAAGGTATGACTCAGGGAGGCGCACAGGTATCCACCATGCATGCCAATTTCATTGTCAATACAGGCCAAGCAACAGCAGAGGACGTTATCACCCTAATGCAGCAGATTCAGAACACTATATCATCTCAAAACGGTATTAACCTGGTACCGGAAGTCTTCGTAGTGGGTGAACGGTAAACCCCGGAGGTGATACATTGGACAAATTGGTGATTGAAGGCGGGAAACCCCTCTCAGGATCCATACGCATCCATGGAGCAAAAAATGCCGCTTTACCGATCATGGCCGCAAGTTTGTTGGCAGACGGAGAAGTTACGTTGCACAACGTTCCACACTTGCTGGACATCGAAGTGATGCTGTATATCCTGGAACGACTTGGATGCACGTGTCGGCATGAACAAGGAACAGTGACGATAGATACATCGTCCATCCGGTCATATGATGTGCCTGAGGATCTCATGAAGCAGATGCGTTCTTCCATTTTTTTGATGGGACCATTGCTGGCTAAGTTTGGGCAAGTATCCGTGTACCAGCCAGGTGGCTGTGCCATTGGGGAACGTAAAATTGATCTTCACCTTCGGGGCCTGGAGGCGCTCGGAGCTTCGATTGAAGAGCTGGATCAGCAGATCATATGCAGCGGGCGCAAGCTGGTGGGTACAGACATTCATCTGGACTTCCCCAGTGTAGGAGCCACAGAAAATATTATGATGGCTGCCGTTACAGCTGAAGGTACAACTACAATATTTAATGCAGCCAGAGAACCAGAGATACAGGATCTGCAACATTTTCTGAATGCAATGGGTGCACGAATTATCGGTGCTGGAACGGATACGATTACCATTAATGGTGTGGAGAAACTCAAGCCTTGCTCTTATGAAATTATACCTGATCGGATCGTTGCAGGAACGGTGATGATTGCAGCCGCAGCAACGAGAGGGAATGTAACGCTTACACACTGCAATCCGGCCCATCTTACTTCCCTTATACATGTGTTGAAGCGTACTGGTGTTCAAATCACAGTCTGCAATGATATAATGACGGTGAGCTGTATGAGCCGTCCCAAATCAGTAGACCGCATTGTGACTTCTCCGTATCCTTCATTTCCAACAGACCTGCAGTCTCAGATTATGGTGCTGCTCAGTCTGGCAGACGGTTTCAGTGTAATGAAGGAAACGGTATTCGAGGGTCGGTTCAAACATGTGGATGAGCTGAATGTCATGGGAGCCGATATTTCGGTTGACATGAATGCAGCATTTATCCGTGGCGTTCCCCGTTTGTACGGGGCTACAGTGGAAGCAACCGATCTGCGGGCAGGTGCAGCACTAGTTATTGCTGGTCTTGCTGCCCAGGGAAAAACGGTTGTGGAGCAAGTGCATCATATTGATAGAGGGTATGATCGTATCGAGAAGCTTTTTCAGAGTCTTGGAGCTTCGGTTGAGCGACAGTCCCCCGTTTCGAAGCAGCTGGATTTTGCCAATTAACGTCCTTTGAGTCCCCTTCTTAAGGGAAGGGGGCCGGAGGCTTTGTGGAGCGCGACCTATGCCTAAAAGTCAAATTCCGGTTCTGAAGAAGAATCGGCCCAAACGAAACACAAGCCGTAAAATTGTTTTTATTCTCTTACTTCTTTTTATTGTATTACTTGCAGTACTTTTTTTTCGTTCTTCGATGAGTCGGATTTCGGCAATTGAGATTACGGGTAATGTATACACAACAACTTCAGAACTGCTGGAGAAAAGTGGTCTGAAGGAGGGCGAACAGTTTTTTGGGACAACCTCTGCTGATGTGATTGAGCGACTGAAAACAATCAAGGCTATATCAACCGTAACTGTGGATAAACAATTTCCCGGGACTATTCTTATTAAGGTGCAGGAATATCCAACAGTTGCGTATGAACTTGGTTCTGACGGTACGCTAAAAGCCATACTGGCAAGCGGGACAAGCTTAACGGTCCCTGCCACCATTGGTGTTGCGGTTGAGAAACCGATTTTGACCCAGTGGAAGGCGGACGATCCGCTCAAGGCTAAGCTGAGTGAAGCGTTGGCCAAGATCCCGAATGAACTAACGACGGATATTTCAGAGATTATTCCGAATCCTACACCTTCATTCCCGGATCAGATTCGGATATATACCAAGTCACAGTTTGAAGTGATTACAACCGTTTCTCTATTATCCGATAAGGTAGAGTATCTCAATCAGGTCATTGAGACGGAACGTCCAGGGAAAATCACGATGCTGGAGGCTGATACTTACGTGCCTTTCATTCCGGATAATCCTGAAGAAGATGCTGAGCCAGGAGCAACTCCCTGATTTCCGCCTTTATTCGGTTGAGAAGTATTCAAAACCAGACGGGATCGGGGTTTAGCCCCTTTAATCCAGTGAAAGTTGTTCTTTCTGAGACGAAGAAAAAATGATACACTTGAACTTATGGCACTTGAGTTGCCTCCTTCTTTTTTCTTCAAGGTTTTATGTCTCGCAACCAGATCTTGGCACCCAAAAAAATTGTAGAAAAAAGAGGGAAAGCCTAAAGTGTGTTGAATATGTTTTAAGAGTGTTTAAACCCGAACGTATTTTACTATTTGGAGTCAGGAGGTGCCACAGACTTGAGCAACAATGACATCATTGTTAGTTTGGACATCGGTACATCCAAAATTCGCGCTATTATTGGGGAAATGAATAATGGAACCTTTAATATTATTGGAGTTGGATCTGCCGACTCGGAGGGAATTCGCAAAGGTGTAATCGTAGATATCGATCAGACGGTGCAATCGATCCGCAATGCAGTGGATCATGCAGAACGTATGGTAGGTATTCAAATATCCGAAGTATATGTTGGAATCTCGGGAAATCATATCGGACTGATGAGCAGTCACGGCGTCGTGGCAGTGTCTAACGAGGATCGTGAAATCGGAGAAGAAGACATGGAGCGGGTGTTGAAAGCAGCCGAAGTGATTGCGGTTCCACCGGAACGGGAAATTATTGATGTTGTCGCCAAGCAGTATGTTGTAGATGGCTTGGAAGGCATACAGGACCCTCGTGGTATGATTGGTGTTCGTCTGGAAGTAGAGGCGACCATCATTACGGGTGCAAAAACCGCGATACATAATCTTTTGCGCTGCGTGGAAAAAGCGGGTCTGAAAGTAAGTGATTTGGTACTCATGTCACTTGGGGCAGGTCAGCTGGCATTGTCCAAGGATGAAAAAACGATGGGGTCCGTTCTTGTTGATATCGGAGCAGGGGCTACAACCATCGCCATCTTCGAAGAAGACAGTCTCGTTGCAACTTCAACGCTGCCTATTGGCGGGGAATTTGTAACGAATGACATTGCCTATGGTCTGCGCACATTAACAGATCAAGCCGAAAAGGTGAAATTGAAGTATGGCTGCGCATGGCTGGATGATGCTGCTGCTGATGTCATGTTCAAAGTAACACGGATTGGCAGTAACGTAGACAAGGAATTCTCTCAAGAGGATCTGGCGGCTATTATTGAACCAAGGGTTCAGGAAATATTCCAGATGATTTCTCAAGAAGTGAAACGTCTTGGTTACAATGATCTTCCTGGAGGTTATATACTAACGGGAGGTACGGTCTCTATGCCGGGTGTTCTGCAGGTAGCTCAGCATGAGCTTGTTGCTTCGGTACGAGTTGCGGTGCCGGATTATATCGGTGTGCGTGACCCAGGCTACACGAGCGGAGTCGGCATTTTGCACAGTGTAATCCGCAGTTTGCGTATTCGTCCCTCGATCAACAACGGCGGTGGAAACAACAACAACAACAACAATAACAACAAAAAACCGACCAACCGTCCTAAGCCGAATACGGCCCAGGAATCGGAGCAGAAACCAGGTCTGTTCGAACGGCTGAAAAATATGTTCAGCGAATTTATATAAAAGGTTGAATCCATTTCATACAATTCTTGAAGCCGTCTGAATGCGCTGGTTCTAAAATAAACGCTTTCGTTCGTCGATATATGAAATTGATTCGGTTCAATCAAAAATTGGACGGGCCATCCATGCACATTGAGGGGGAGATGGAATAATATGTTGGAATTTGATTTCGAGATGGAGAGCTTGGCTCAAATTAAAGTCATCGGTGTAGGCGGCGGCGGAAGCAATGCAGTCAACCGTATGATCGAAAACGGTGTACAAGGTGTAGAATTTATTACGGTAAATACGGACGCTCAGGCGTTACACCTTGCAAAATCCGAGCATAAATTGCAAATCGGTGATAAATTAACCCGTGGTCTTGGCGCTGGCGCCAACCCGGATGTAGGTAAAAAAGCAGCGGAAGAATCCCGTGATTTGATCATGAACACCTTGAAAGGTGCAGACATGGTATTTGTTACAGCAGGTATGGGCGGCGGAACTGGTACAGGTGCGGCTCCGGTTATTGCCGAAATCGCCAAAGAGTGCGGTGCACTTACCGTGGGTGTAGTTACTCGCCCGTTCACATTTGAAGGACGTAAACGTTCCAGCCATGCAGAGCAAGGTATTGAAGCTCTCAAGGAAAAAGTGGACACGCTGATCGTCATTCCAAATGATCGTTTGCTTGAGATTGTAGACAAAAAGACACCAATGCTTGAAGCGTTCCGTCAAGCAGATAATGTGCTCCGTCAAGCCGTACAAGGTATCTCTGACTTGATCGCTGTACCGGGTCTGATCAACCTTGACTTTGCAGACGTGAAAACGATCATGCACGAGCGTGGATCTGCGCTGATGGGTATTGGTGAATCAACTGGCGAGAACCGTGCTGCAGAAGCGGCACGTAAAGCGATCATGAGTCCTTTGCTGGAAACTTCCATCGAAGGTGCACGTGGTGTCATCATGAACATTACGGGTGGCATTAATCTGTCCCTGTATGAAGTCAATGAAGCAGCTGAGATCGTTACGTCAGCTTCTGATCCGGAAGTGAACATGATCTTTGGTGCCATCATTGATGAGGATCTGAAGGAGGAAATCAAAGTAACGGTCATTGCGACTGGTTTTGAAGATAAACCTGCTTCCCCACCACCAGGGCGTAAACCGGCTCCAGCAAGTGAGCCTGCGGATAACCGTTCGCCGAACCTGCGTCCGTTCGGAAATCAGCCGAGCAATGATCAGCTGGATATTCCGACATTTTTGCGCAATCGTTCACGTAATAATAACAACGATTAATACGATAATAGATTTCATTGAAGACCCGGTGCTCCTGATGGAGCAACCGGGTCTTTTTTGTTTTTTTTATTATCCTATCACATCGTATTGAACAAATTCTGAACAACGGGTCTGAGCAATTCCGACAAAAAAAGTTGGAACGATCCCCCCATGATTAGACAGACTTTGAAAAGTGAGCTCCTTATACTTGTGAATATGCTCATGAATATCGGGATAACGTTATTTCGATATGTTGCGCGCAGGCAGGTGAAGAATGTGGTTGTATATGTGGATCTTATTTTTTTGACGAACCTGTGTATTGACGGTGCACTCATCGGACTGACGGCCTGGATGCGCAAAACGAAGCTGGTCTGGTGGAGATGGTTGCTGTCCGCAATCGTGGGTGCGCTGTATGTCGTCATGATGTTTGTACCGGAGTTTGATTTTATGTTCACCTTTTTAATCAAGTTTGGATTGTCTCTGGTGATGCTAGGTATTGCATTTGGGTTTAAGGGTCTTCAGGCATTTATGAGGACTTTGGGTACCTTCTATGTAATCAATTTTGTCGCCGCAGGGGGAATTCTGGGTGTGCACTACATGCTGCAAAGCTCTGGGGAATTGTTCAACGGCATTTGGTTTACGGCATCAGGTGGAATGTCTTTTGATCTGAAAATTGCCTTCGGGTTCACGTTTGTCGTCTTTTTTGCTGTGCTTTTTCTATTCAAAGCGGTGCAGAGCTCGAAACGAAAAACAGACCGAATGACAACGTACTTGGGTAAAGTGGAGGTTTCTATTGACGAGGTGACTATTTCTTGTACAGGCCTTCTGGATACAGGAAATCAGCTCACAGACCCCCTTTCACGTATGCCCGTCATGGTAATGGAAGTATCGTTATGGCAAGACATGCTGCCTGCTGCATGGAAGGGCAGGTTGAAGGATGAGGCGCCGGACAACCTTATCATGGAGCTCGATCAGGAGGATTTTCACTGGCAGGATCGTTTAAGGCTTGTGCCCTATCGAGGCATTAACAAAGGAACTGCCTTTATGCTGGCGATGAAGCCAGACCGGGTGAAGGTAACGATGGATGAGATGTGTTATGAGACGACAAAGGTATTAATAGGGTTGGACGGAGGCGTACTGTCATCCGATGGAAAATACCAGGCCGTGATTCACCCTGAGCTTGTGCAAGACGCTGCTTCTGCGCAGTCTACGGCTATCTCTGCGGGAGCAACAGAAAAGCCGCTGAATGTGGTATAGGAGGAACGTACATGCTTGTAAAATGGAAACTGGTGGCGCAGCTGCAGTACTATCGTTTATTATTTCTGCTTGGTTTGAAAAGTGAAGAGATTTATTATATCGGAGGCAGTGAGGCGCTGCCGCCCCCATTAACACGTGAAGAAGAAGAATTTTTGTTGCAAAAGTTGTCTTCTGGGGATTCGGCGATTCGTGCCATGCTGATTGAACGGAACCTGCGACTGGTGGTATACATCGCACGCAAATTCGAAAATACAGGTATCAATATCGAGGATCTGGTCTCCATCGGTGCAATCGGTTTGATTAAAGCCGTTAATACGTTTGACCCGGAAAAGAAAATTAAGCTGGCAACCTATGCTTCCCGTTGTATCGAAAATGAAATATTGATGTACCTGAGACGCAACAGTAAAATTCGTACAGAAGTTTCTTTTGATGAACCACTCAATATTGATTGGGATGGAAATGAACTATTATTATCCGATGTACTGGGTACTGAGAACGATACAATCTATCGGAATATCGAAGAACAGGTAGACCGGAAGCTTTTGCATAAAGCATTGGAAAAATTAACGGAGCGGGAGCGAATGATTATGGAGCTTCGCTTTGGCTTGACGGATGGGGAAGAAAAGACACAAAAAGATGTCGCCGATCTGCTTGGAATCTCCCAATCCTATATCTCTCGTCTCGAAAAAAGAATCATTAAAAGACTCCGTAAGGAGTTCAACAAGATGGTCTGAACAGGAGTATTTTTCATAATGGGTATTAATGGCAAGGATGCCAAGTGCGAATAAAAAAGCCTGCCCCGGAGATAATGTACATTAATGTTTCTCCTTGGGAGGTAAATCACGATGACCCGAAACAAAGTCGAGATTTGTGGCGTGGACACCGCAAAATTGCCTGTCCTCACCAACACAGAAATGCGGGAATTGTTTCATTCCCTTCAGCAACACCATGATCGCTCAGCAAGAGAGAAATTAGTGAATGGCAACCTGCGTCTTGTGCTCAGTGTCATTCAGCGCTTTAACAATCGGGGAGAGTTTGTCGATGATCTGTTCCAGGTTGGATGTATTGGCCTGATGAAAGCCATTGATAATTTTGATTTATCCCAAAATGTCAAATTTTCAACCTACGCGGTGCCGATGATTATCGGTGAAATCCGTCGATACCTGCGCGATAATAACCCAATTCGGGTATCTCGCTCCTTGCGGGACATTGCTTATAAAGCACTTCAGGTGCGTGATAGCCTGACGAATAAAAATTCCCGTGAACCGACGATATTCGAAATTTCTGAGGTACTGAATGTGCCGAAGGAAGATGTGGTTTTTGCATTGGATGCCATTCAAGACCCGGTTTCGCTCTTCGAACCGATCTATCATGATGGTGGAGATCCAATCTATGTGATGGATCAGATCAGTGATGACAAAAACAAGGATGTATCCTGGATTGAGGAAATTGCACTGCGTGAAGCGATGCACCGTCTCGGTCAAAGGGAGAAAATGATTCTGTCGATGCGGTTTTTCGAAGGGAAAACCCAGATGGAAGTGGCTGATGAAATTGGTATTTCCCAGGCGCAGGTATCCCGTCTGGAGAAATCAGCGATACAACAAATGCAGAAACATGTGAAGTCTTAACAAGGGGTTAGCCAAGAGGCGATCAAAGGGAAGAAATATTCCTTTGATCGTCTTTTTGCTTTTTGGATTTCGACATCAGAGATATTTGGATTTGTTCGGTTGCCTTTCCTTCGAAAAAGAGGACATTTTTCGCGTAAGAAACATATATTGTATAGAAGCGGAGAACGGGCAGAAGCGGATTAATCGGGGGGCGTGACCAAATGAAAGTGAACACAGGTGAAGCGGCGGGTAGCGGGATGAAAATTTCGGATTTTCAAACCAAAGATGTTATTAACATAACGGATGGCAAAAGACTGGGTCAGATTAGCGATTTGGAGCTGGATCTGAAGCAGGGACGAATTGAAGCGATTGTTGTACCAGGCTACAGTCGTTTTATGGGGCTGTTCGGCGGGGGAACGGATCTGGTCATCCCTTGGAGAAATATTGTGAAGATCGGTTCGGATGTCATTTTGGTTAAAATGGATGAAATTAAGGAAACTAACTACGATGAGCGCGACCGTGAAGCCCGGTTGTATGACGAACAGAACGGCCGGATGGACCGGGTCGAACGTATTGAACGTTTAAATCGGAACCAGCGCCGGACGATATAACCGAGACAGAACGGGGTTCATTTGGTACACTGGAAGTTGTGAGGTGAGAAGATGGAACCGTTTATTTTGGATAAGGAAATACGGTCGGGAAGCCAGAACTCAGATTGGGGTCCTGACCCGTTGTTATTATATGTGGAGCCGTGGAAATTGCAGTTTAAGCATATGAATGCCGGTTTTACGACAAGGCAAGGCGGTGTCGGAAGCACACCTTACGCCAGTCTAAACTGCGCCTATCATGTTGGTGATGATCCGGCTGACGTGCTGAATAATCGTAAACTTGTAGCTGAAAAGCTGGGTTTTCCTTTGGAATCCTGGACTTGTGGAGAACAGGTACACGGTAACCATGTCGCTGTAATCACGGCTCAAGAGCGGGGCAAAGGTTTGCTGGATCGACAGTCTGCATTACAGGATACGGATGGGTTGATCACTAATGTGCCTGGTGTGCTGCTGACTTCCTTTTATGCAGATTGTGTACCCCTTTATTTCTATGACCCCGTACAACAAGCGGTGGGGCTAGCTCATGCCGGATGGAAAGGTACAGTTGCCGGTATAGCCGAATCGATGGTCGAAAAGATGGAGCAGGAATATGGAAGTCGCAGACAGGATATCCATGCTGCAATAGGTCCCTCCATTGGGGATTGCTGTTATGAAGTGGATGAAGCGGTTATGCAGCATGTACGGGTTTGGCTGGACCACTCCTCGGGTAATGATGAATACAAGAACTCTGCATCCAATCAAGTATATCGAGCTGCCGGAAATGGCAAAACGATGTTAAACTTGAAAGAATGCAATCGACACATTATGATGAAAGCAGGAATATTGCCGGATCATATCGAATGTACAACTTGGTGTACAAGCTGCAATCCCGAGCTATTTTTCTCGTATCGTAAAGAAAATGGCATTACCGGGAGAATGGCGAGCTGGATTGGGCTGGAAGAGAGGTGACCCTCTGTGTCATTGGAGGAGCGTATACAACTAGTAAATCAGAAGATCGAAGCCGCGTGTCAGCGCAGTGGCCGTCAACGTGAAGATGTCAATGTGATTGCTGTCACGAAATACGTCTCACTTGAAACAACGGGAGCTGTGCTGGACCACGGTCTTGAGCATATTGGCGAAAACCGCTGGCAGGATGCACAAGCGAAATGGGAAGCATTCGGTCAGCAGGGAACCTGGCATTTTATCGGTCATTTACAGACGAATAAGGTGAAGGACGTCATCGGTAAATTCCGTTACATACATTCACTGGATCGTTTGTCCCTGGCCAAGGAGTTGGATAAAAAGGCGGCGTCTCTTGGCATCCAGGTGGAAACACTATTGCAGGTAAACATTTCGGGTGAAGAAAGCAAGTTTGGCTTGCAGCCTGAACAGGCGAGTTCCTTTTTGCGTGAAATCAGTTCGTTCAACAACCTGAAGGTCATCGGCCTGATGACCATGGCACCCCATGAGGAAGATCCGGAGCTTACACGTCCCGTGTTTCGCGGACTGCGTGAGCTTAGAGACCATTTGAATGGACAAGCTTTAACAGCGGAGCCATTGACCGAGTTGTCGATGGGCATGTCCAATGATTTTGAAGTGGCGATTGAAGAAGGGGCAACCTGGGTTCGGCTTGGATCGATTCTCGTAGGAAAAGAGGAGGGTTCGCAATGGGCGTAATGAATAAGTTTATGAATTTCCTCGGGCTTCAGGAAGAGGAAGAGATTGTGGAACGTGAGCGTATGGCGGCACAAGAGGAACATGATCCTGATCAACAGGAAGCTGAAACCTCAAGTCTCGATAAACGTAGAAACCAAAGGGGTAATAATGTGGTGAGCATTCATTCCCAGAAAAATGTTAAAGTCGTCCTTTATGAACCGCGTTCTTATGACGAAGCACAAGAGATTGCTGACCATCTGCGCTCCCATCGTACCGTTGTCGTTAACCTGCAGCGGGTGCGTCAGGATCAGGCTCTGCGCGTCATTGATTTTTTGAGTGGCACAGTGTACGCACTGGGCGGCGGTATTTCAAAAATTGGCGGCAACATTTTTCTCTGTACGCCAGATACGGTTGAAATTCAGGGTTCAATTACGGAAATACTGGCTGACAGCGAGCAAGATTATAACAGAATGAGGTGAGCCACTTTTGTACCAGATTGAAAGCGTGTTGTACACGTTATACCAGATTTACTTTTACATGGTCATTGTCTACATATTGATGTCATGGCTTCCCAACGCACGGGAGAGCTTCATCGGTGAATGGCTAGGTAAGTTTGTGGAACCATATTTGAGACCTTTCCGCCGATTTATTCCGCCTTTGTTCGGTGTGTTGGATATTTCACCGATTGTGGCGTTGATCGTTCTTCAACTCGCGCTTAATGGGCTGATCTCCGTCCTCCGATACTTTGTATATTAAGGTAGGGTGAACATAGATGAGCGGTGAGATTTACGAGCATTTTAGTCATGATGAGCGGGATTTTGTGGATAAAGCCTCAGACTGGGTTGAACGGGCAGGTAAGTATCATGACATGAAGCTAACTGACTTTCTTGATCCCAGGCAGGTCTTTATTTTACAAACACTTGTGAACCGTCGAGATGATGTACAGATTCGTCTGGATGGTGGTTATGAAACAGCTGAACGTAAGCGTGCGCTGATTGCACCGGATTATCGGTATCTGGACGATGAGGATATGGGTATGCAGGTGATGAGCATTACGTCTGACGATCAGAAAATCAAAGAGCTGGAGCATGGGGACTATATGGGTGCCCTGCTCGGGCTTGGCATGAAACGTGGCAAGATCGGTGATATTCAAGTGCTGGAGGACGGGTGCCATACGGTGGTGGCGTCGGAAACCGGCGCTTTTTTATCGCTTCAACTGAATCAAGTACACCGGGTACATGTGTTTACGGAGCTGTTGGCACTGGATCAGCTGAAATGGTCCGAGAGCAAGCTGGAGACGATGGACATTACCGTGGCTTCCCTGCGTTTAGATGGCATCTGTGCAGATGTGTATCGGCTTAGTCGCAGTAAAGTTCTCGTTCCGATCAAGGCTGGCCGTTGTCGTGTGAATTGGAAAGTGGAGGAAGATCCGTCCAAAGCGCTGAAGGCGGGAGATGTGGTATCCATTCAAGGATTTGGTCGATTCAAGGTGATGGAACAGGATGGGTTGACCAAAAAGGGACGCTGCCGCGTAAAAATCGGCAAATTTGCCTAAGTGTGTTGCAGGAAAACCAGCTTTCTTGTCGAAATGTTTAAGGTAAAGGTGCAAAAAACATTCGGTGTTTCCGATATACATTAAAGCAAAGGTTGATATGACCGCCAAAGGATCAGAGTCTGGTCCTGCATTCCGTATTCGTGCCAGGATTGGGCATCACATATACGGCCCCTTGGGTGGAACCCATATGCTGCAAACCTTCTCAGCCCGGGAAGGAACTTTTACAGGAGGTGGACAGCATGCCATTAACGCCGCTGGACATACACAACAAGGAATTTTCCCGACGTTTGCGCGGGTATGACGAGGATGAGGTCAATGAATTCCTGGATCAAGTCATCAAAGATTACGAAGGCGTCATTCGCGAAAACAAAGAGCTGAGCAATCAGTTGCTGTCCGTTCAGGAGAAGCTTGATCATTTTGCAACGATTGAAGAGACGCTGAGCAAAACGATCATCATTGCGCAGGAAGCTGCGGATGATGTGAAGAACAATGCGAAAAAAGAAGCACAGTTGATCGTGAAGGAAGCCGAGAAAAATGCGGACCGGATCGTAAACGAATCTTTGTCTAAATCACGCAAAATTGCTTTGGAAGTCGAAGAGCTGAAAAAGCAGGCGTCCATCTATCGTGCCCGTTTCCGTACACTTGTGGAAGCACAGCTTGAATTGTTGACTCAGGATGGTTGGGAAGCGCTGGAGAGCCGGGAGCAGGAAGTCCGTGACCGTGAGCGGGAAATGAAGGAAATTTATTAGTCTATCCGCCTGGTTGACTTTTGCCTGTAAAGAGGCTATAACTATATTCATAATGAATAGTGATTCCATGACGGGTTCAGTACGTTATGATCTCATCCCTCAGAGAGTTGGCGTCTGGTGCAAGCCAATGGATGAGTTATAGCCGAATATCTCCCCGGAGAAGTGACGCTGAAGCGGTGAAGGATTGGCCGTGTGTAAGCGAAACCGTGAGCCGAACGTTATATCGGCACCCTGCTGTAGTTAAGCGGGGCATAAGCGCTGTTGATGACAGAGCATACCCAATTTATATTGGATGTGGTTTGTGATGAACAGAATTAGGGTGGTAACGCGAGCATAACCTCGTCCCTTTCCAGGGATGAGGTTTTTTTGTGTCCAAAAAAAGGCGAACGCCCATGAGGCCCGAAGGTGCCTCAAGGAGAGAGCCAACCGCCGGAGGAACGAAGCGACCGGCAGCAGGGGTTCGCCAAGGCGAGCGTACATGAGGCCCAAAGGGACCTCAAGGAGAGAGCCCACCGCCGGGCGAGCGAAGCGTCCGGCAGCAGGGGTTCGCCAAGGCGAGCGTCCATGAGGGCCGAAGGGACCTCAAGGAGAGAGCCCTCGCCGGGCAAGCGAAGCGACCGGCAGCAGGGGTTCGCCAAGGCGAACGTCCATGAGGCCCGAAGGGACCTCAAGGAGAGAGCCAGCCGCCGGAGGAGCAAAGCGTCCGGCAACTCCCTTCTCGCGGTAAGGCCCTGCGGCGTTCCCGAAGGGGACAGCCGCAAGAGGGCCGACTCCACCATACACACCCTCGCCAACGCCGTCGCAGTTCCCGCCACAGACAACCATTTCCGGGTGTCCAGAGGGCGGAGCACCTATGGGGTCCCCCTTGGTAAGGGGGATTTAGGGGGATTGAAACGCTTTTTGTGGACGGTCCACAACTATATCTCGAAAGGAAGATCATCATGCAACGAGTTGACGTCAAAGAGAAGGCACGCGCCAGAGAACTACGCGTGTTAAACAAATGGAAAACCGAGAATACATTCAAAAGATCCATTGAAAACCGAGAAGGTAAGCCAAACTTCGTATTTTACGAGGGACCGCCTACAGCCAATGGTAAACCACATATCGGTCACGTATTGGGACGGGTCATCAAGGATTTCGTGGGACGTTATAACACAATGAAGGGTTACCGCGTCGTTCGTAAAGCAGGCTGGGATACACATGGTCTGCCTGTAGAACTCGGTGTTCAGAAAAAGCTGGGCATCTCTCACAAGTGGGAAATCGAAGATTATGGCGTAGAGAAATTCATTAACGAATGTAAAGCGAGCGTGTTCGAATACGAACAACAATGGCGCGACCTGACCGAAGGTATCGGCTACTGGACAGACATGAATAATCCGTATATCACACTCGACAACAATTACATCGAAAGTGTGTGGAACATTCTGGCGACGATTCATGAGAAAGGTCTGCTGTATCGCGGTCACCGTGTGAGTCCTTACTGTCCGTCTTGTCAAACTACACTTAGCTCCCATGAGGTAGCCCAAGGGTACAAAGACGTGAAAGACCTTAGTGCTACAGCCAAATTCAAGCTGGATGACAGCGGCGAATTCGTGCTTGCCTGGACAACGACGCCTTGGACATTGCCTTCACACGTTGCGCTTGCAGTGAATCCGGATATGGACTACTCCCGTGTCCGTCAGGACAACGAAGTGTACATCATGGCGACTAATCTTGTTGAGAAAGTCATGAAGGATGCCAAAGGTGAATATGAAATCATCGGTACCTTGAAAGGTTCTGACCTGGTTGGCAAAACGTATGATCCTCCGTTCAACTACGTGCAGGCTGAGAAAGCAAACATCATCCTGGGTGCAGGTTTTGTAACCGATGCAAGTGGTACAGGGATTGTACACATGGCACCTGCACATGGTGAAGATGACTATCGTGTATGTCGTGAGAATGGCATCAGTTTTGTGAATATGGTGGACCTGGAAGGCAAGTTTGTGCCACAGGTAACTGATTTTGCCGGACGTTTTGTTAAGGATTGCGATATTGATATCGTAAGATACCTGTCTGAAAAAGGACGTTTGTTCAGCAAAGAAAAATATGAGCACAGCTACCCGTTCTGCTGGCGTTGTGATACACCACTTCTGTACTATGCAATGGACAGCTGGTTTATCCAAACAACAGCAATCAAGGATCAGCTGATCGCCAACAACAGTGAAGTAGAATGGTACCCAGGCCACGTTCGTGATGGGCGATTCGGGAAGTTCCTTGAAGATCTTGTAGACTGGAATATCAGTCGTGACCGTTACTGGGGAACGCCACTGAACATCTGGGTATGTGAAGAGACAGGTGAACAATTCGCTCCGCATAGCATCGCTGAACTGCGTGCTCGTGCCATCGGCGACGTACCTGAGAATTTGGAGCTGCATAAGCCGTATGTAGATGACGTCAAAGTCATGAGCTCTTGTGGCAAATATGAAATGAAACGTACACCGGAAGTGATCGATGTCTGGTTCGACAGCGGCTCCATGCCGTTTGCCCAGCAGCACTATCCATTTGAAAATAAAGAAATATTCGAACAGCAATATCCGGCAGACATGATCTGTGAAGGAATTGACCAGACACGTGGCTGGTTCTACAGCTTGCTGGCTGTATCTACACTTTTGACAGGCAAAGCACCTTATAAAGCGGTTATGGCAACAGGCCACGTTCTCGATGAAAACGGACAGAAGATGTCCAAATCCAAAGGTAACGTTATCGATCCTTGGGAAGTTATCGAAGAGTACGGTACAGATGCATTCCGCTGGGCTTTGTTGTCTGACAGCGCACCATGGAATAGCAAACGTTTCTCCAAAGGCATCGTGGGCGAAGCGAAATCCAAAATGGTGGATACGCTGGTCAATACCCATGCATTCCTGACGCTGTATGCTACGATTGATGGATTTGATCCACAGGAGCATCCGTTCAAGTTGTCTTCACACAACCTGGACCGTTGGATATTGTCCAGACTGAACAGCCTGATTCTCGTTGTGGAAAAAGCGCTGGCTGTTAACGACTATCTGAACTCTTCCAAAGCCATTGAAGCATTTGTAGATGAACTCAGTAACTGGTACATCCGTCGTTCACGTGACCGTTTCTGGGGTAGCGGATTGACAGAAGATAAACTGGACGCTTACCGTACTCTTACCGAAGTGCTGGTGACTACTGCCAAGCTCGTCGCTCCATTCACACCAATGCTTGCAGAAGATATCTATCTGAACCTGACTACTGGTGAGAGTGTGCATATGGATGATTATCCGGTTGCCAATGAAACGCTGATTGACTTGAATCTGGAGCAGGATATGGAGACAGCACGCCGAATCGTGGAACTTGCCCGTAACGTTCGTAACGAAACAGGAATCAAGACACGTCAACCGTTGTCCGAACTGATCGTTTCTCTGGATAAAGGCTTCGATCTGGCAAGTTATGAAGAGATCATCAAGGATGAGATCAATGTCAAAACGATTCGTACCGAGCATGATGATGCGGATTTCGTTGATTTCACTTTGAAGCTTAATCTGAAAGTAGCAGGTAAAAAATATGGTAAAAATGTAGGTTTCCTGCAGAATTTCTTCAAGGGAATGTCAGCAGATGAGACACGTAAAGTGGTCACAGAAGATGTTCTGAACGTCGTTTCTCCTGAAGGCGAAGAGCTGCAAGTGACGGGTGAAGAACTGCTGGTGGAGAAACAAGCCAAATCCGGTTTTGCCTCGGCATCCGGCTATGGTCTGACGGTAGCTCTCAATACAGAGATCACAGCAGAACTTGAACAGGAAGGCTGGGTCCGTGAAGTCATTCGTGCAGTTCAAGACACACGGAAGAAGCTGGATTTGCCGATTGAGAAAAGAGTACGTTTGACGCTGGATGTGGACTCTGCTTTGCAAGAAGCGATTCAGGCTTTTGATCATGTGCTGCGTGAGAATGTGCTCGTTACCGAAGTTACCTTCGGTACGAATGATTCGATGCAACGTATTGAAGCTGGGGGCAAAGCCATCGGTGTATATATCGAGGGGTAATACAATGATTCTCTAATTCTCAACGTAAGGCGTTCCTGGAAAAAGGATTGCTTTGTCAGACTTTAACGGGGACAGAGTAACTCTATTTCAAATAGGACAGTATATAGAGACAGACATGCCAACGAGCCTCAGATACAGGAGATTAATCCTGTGTCCTGGCTCGTTTGTTTTTTCAGCAAATGGGCAATGATTTCTATTGTGCAGACATTCTATATACATCAAAGGAACTGAGTAAATTATGAACGAACAGGATACCCAATCGCCATTGAATTCAGAATCCACGACGCATTCCAAGAATGCGGAGGACAAGATTGAAGAACTTCACAAGCTCACTAACCGGCTCGCGAATGAACTTGAACGTTCAAGGATCGCACAGTATACGGAATTACTGAATCGGCCGTGGAAGCTGATCGGACTTAATCTGTTGTCTGGCGCCGCAAGGGGCGTAGGGATCGCCATCGGTTTCACCTTTTTTGCAGCAACAATCATTTATGTGTTACAAGTGCTAGGTGCGCTTAATCTGCCCATCGTGGGTGATTACATCGCAGATATTGTACGGATTGTGCAACGACAACTGGAGTTGAATACGTATTAGGTGAACCTTGGCTTAATACGAGTCGTCTGACTCGACATCCGGTTCTAACAGACCATCGCCTTCACGGTTCTCCAGATACTGTCGATATTGCCGATTGCGCACGATGGATACATCATGACCGTAGATATCGGTTGCGACAAAGCTCTCATACGCCTCAACGCAGCCCTCCACCTCGTCAGTGGCTTCAATCGCCATAACGTCATAACTGTCGATGTCGCGTCCCTCAGCCATGGCCGGAGTATTGGAGGTGCCCCAACTTTCAACAATCTGCCATGCGTCTTCGCCGTCGAAGCCGTTCTGATCATCACGTTCATCCAGGCTTGTGCGGCCAAAGGCAGGTGCGAGGAATTCTTCCTCGACAGGACGATTTTCGGAAACAACGGTTTCCGGTTGATGCTTTTTGCAGTATTTGGTGTAAGGAACAGCTTGCATGCGTTCATAGGGGATAGGCTGCTGACACACGGCGCAAGTTCCATAATGGCCTTCTTCGATGGAATGCAGGGCAGAATCGATGCGCTCCAGTTGAAATTCATCATGCTCCAGCAGGGAAATATCCTTTTCGCGATCATACATCTCGGTAGCTACATCCCCCGGATGGTTGTCAATCGGTGATAATTCACCTGTCTGAAGCTTCATGGAATCACCAAGACCATAATGTTCGTTCTGCTCCAGTCTATGTTCAATATCGCGCTTTTCGGTTATCAATTGGGAACGTAAGGATTGCAGTTGTTTGGCAGTGAAATGTGACATCATTTTCCCCTTTCTGTTCCATATGAACTCCGGATTTTAACTCTATTGTAGGATGTACCAATTGGTGCAGAATTACAGAAGGGAAATGTTATCGTTTTTGCCATCCGGGCTGCGGCTAACCGCGTCGTGGACGATTTCCAAACAGCTGTGCTACAATGAACAAGTCTGGCGTAAAGCCTGGTATCGTTTGGAAAAGACAAGAACGGAGTGACAAACAAACGTGGTGTATTATATCCTCGCTTTTATCGTATTTTTAGTCGATCAGGGAACGAAGTTCCTAATTGCAACCCGGATGGAACTTAGAGATGAAATTCCGGTGATTGGCAATTTCTTTGTCATCACATCACATCGTAACTCAGGTGCAGCTTTTGGTATTTTACAGGATCAGCGCTGGTTCTTTATTGTGGTTACACTGGTTGTCGTGGTGGCTTTGGTTTGGTATTTGCAAAAGGTAAAAGATACTCCGCACAAATTGCTGCCTGTAGCGCTTAGTTTGGTGCTTGGGGGAGCTATTGGTAACTTCCTGGATCGGGCTTTGACCGGAGAAGTTGTCGATTTTATCCAGCTTAATTTTGGTAGCTATACGTTTCCCATTTTCAACATAGCCGACTCGGCGATCTGTATCGGTGTGGTACTGATTATTGTGGAAACGTTGCTTGAAGGACGGCGCGAGAAAGCAGCCGCAAAGGTCGAAGGGAATGAACATCATGAGTAAATCGCAAAATGAAGAACAGACTAACGGAGACACGTCGACGCATGACGATGAGCTCTTGAATGGCAATGATCGTATGGAATGGACGGTTGCTGCTGAACATAATAAAGAACGAATTGACAAATATATTACAGAATCCATGGATAACGTATCGCGTTCCCAAGTTCAATTGTGGATCGGAGACGGATTCGTAACGGTGAACGGGGCTAAAGTCAAAGCTAACGCCAAATTATCTGAAGGCGATCTGGTAGAGCTTCTGATCCCTGAGCCGACGACTGTAGAGATTATTGCTGAAGATATTCCACTAGAAGTGGTGTATGAAGATAGTGATTTGATCGTTATTAACAAACAGCGTGGCCTTGTTGTACATCCAGCACCAGGACATACGTCAGGAACACTTGTTAATGCACTGATGTATCACTGCAAAGATCTCTCAGGCATTAACGGCGAGCTGCGTCCCGGTATTGTGCATCGGATTGATAAGGACACATCAGGTCTGATTATGGCTGCCAAAAATGATCGTGCTCACGCCTCGCTGGCGGCTCAACTCAAAGAGCATAGTGTGAATAGACGATATATTGCACTCGTTCATGGGCATCTTAGCCATGATCAGGGTACGGTTGATGCACCGATTGGTCGAGATACCAATGATCGTAAAATGTACACCGTAACCGAGCGTAACAGTAAACATGCGGTCACTCATTTTACCGTCACCGAGCGTATCAATGACTACACGTTATTGGAACTGAAACTGGAGACCGGGCGTACCCACCAGATTCGTGTTCACATGAAGTTCATTGGTCATCCGCTTGTTGGAGATCCGACGTACGGTCGTAACAAAGGGATCAAAATGCAGGGACAGGCCCTGCATGCGGCGATTCTCGGTTTTGTGCATCCCACGACCGGAGAATACCTTGAATTTACAGCTCCGATTCCGCAGGATATGGAAGATGTTCTGGCCTCCTTGCGTAGCCGCTGACAGCTCGAGAAAGTACAAATGTTCGGATAATTTGTCCATGGTTTTGAACGCGCAAATGCTTCATATTAAAGTGTAGAAATTTGCGTCAAATGAGGAGATGAACAAAATCATGAGTATCGATAAATATCAGGAAACGTACATTCAGACTAATTTTGCCGACCGTATTGGCGGCTCCAACTATGGTAAAGACACCAACATCTATAAATTCGAGAAAATCAAACGTGCCAAAGCTTCGGCTAAAAAAGATTTTCCCAATGTAGAATTGATTGACCTTGGCGTAGGTGAACCAGACGAAATGGCAGATGCAGGCATCGTAGCTGCATTGGCGGAGCAAGCCTCCAAACCTGAAAACCGTGGATACGCGGATAACGGTATTCCTGAATTCAAGGAAGCGGCAGTTGCTTACCTGAAAAATGTATTTAATGTTGAAGGTATCGATGCATCAACTGAAATCGTGCATTCCATCGGATCCAAACCAGCTTTGGCGATGATGCCTTCTTGCTTCATTAATCCAGGTGATGTAACGATTATGACGGTGCCAGGGTATCCGGTTATGGGTACACACACCAAATACCTGGGTGGTGAAGTTTTCAACATCCAGTTGACCAAGGAGAACAACTTCCTGCCAGATCTGTCGGCTATTCCGGAAGATATTGCGAAACGTGCGAAATTGCTCTATCTGAACTACCCGAATAACCCGACGGGCGCAAGTGCTACCGTGGAGTTCTTTACGGAAGTGGTTGAATGGGCGAAGAAATACAGCGTAGTCGTTGTACATGATGCTCCATACGCAGCACTGACATATGACGGCAAAAAACCGTTCAGCTTCCTGTCTGTACCTGGTGCTAAGGATGTGGGCGTGGAATTGCACTCCTTGTCCAAGTCCTACAACATGACAGGCTGGAGAATTGGTTTTGTTGCAGGTAACCCGCTTGTTGTCAAAGCATTCAGCGACGTGAAAGACAACAATGACTCCGGTCAGTTCATCGCGATCCAAAAGGCTGCTGCTTATGGTTTGAACCACCCGGAAATCACGGAAAAAATCGCTGAGAAATATTCCCGTCGTCACGACCTGCTGGTAGCTGCACTGAACGAGCTGGGCTTCCAGGCTGAGAAACCTAAAGGTTCCTTCTTCCTTTATGTTGAAGCTCCAAAAGGTATTGCCGGAGGCCGCCGCTTTGAATCAGGCGAAGACTTCTCCCAGTTCCTGATCCGTGAGAAACTGATCTCTTCGGTGCCTTGGGATGATGCCGGTAACTTTGTTCGTTTCTCCGTTACCTTTGAAGCTAAAGGGGAAGAGGAAGAGAAACGTGTTATCGCTGAGATTAAACGCCGCCTGAGCGACGTGCAATTCGAATTTTAATTGAATTCACATAATCATAATTATGTAGAGAAAGAAGAGACCGGAAACGGTCTCTTTTTTATGCAAAAAAATATAAATTCTTCCTGTAATCCCTTTACAAAATTATACAAGCAACATATGATTAGATCTTTACGTTATTTATATAAGTCAGAAGTTGCTTTTGAAGGGAGTTATGGAAATTGTTATCATCACGAACCAGTACCGTGTCCACACCTGCTGCAGGGACAGGCAATACCATTTCAGGAATGCTTAAATTATTGAGACCAAAACAATGGACCAAAAATTTGCTGTTATTTGCCGCGCTGCTTTTTTCTTTTGAGGAAATTCGGACGGAGACCATTCTATCGACTTTGCTAGGTTTTATTTTATTTAGCCTGGTTGCAGGCTGCGTTTATATTTTAAACGATTATGTAGATCGCGACAGAGATCGTCAGCATCCGGTGAAAATGTTTCGTCCTCTTGCTTCTGGACAGGTCAATCCCGCTCAAGCCTTGCTGTTTGGAATTCTGTTATTGATTCTTTCCGTCGGGACAGCATTTGTGATGAACCCGTTATTCGGAGTGTTATGTATTGTTTATTTCCTTCTGAATGTGTCGTACTCATTTGTACTGAAACATCTCGTTATCTTGGATATGATGACCATTGCGGCTGGATTTGTGCTGCGTGCGATTGCGGGCGGTGTGCTAATCCATGTACCATTTACGCCGTGGTTTCTCATCTGTACGATGCTGCTGTCCCTGTTCCTGGCTATTGGCAAACGGAGGAATGAACTTACCCTGCTTGAGGGAAATACTGGTTCGCATCGCAAAGTATTGGATAACTATTCGATTACGTTATTGGATCAGTTTAATACCATTGTCACAACAGCGACTATTATAAGCTATTCGCTCTTTACGTTCACATCCGATCGCTCCATTCATTTAATGTGGACGATTCCATTAGTCATATACGGCATGTTCCGTTATCTGTATCTGATTCATATGAAGAATCAAGGTGGTTCACCTGATCGAGTTCTATTTGAGGACAAGCCCATCTTGATCACGGTCATTTTGTATGTCATAAGTGTTATTTCGATTTTTGCTATTTTTGAATAAAAGTTTGAGTCCGGAAGGTAGAGGGGGATCAGGGTGAAAAGCACGAAAATCGCCATCTTTGATATTGATAAAACGATTATACGCAGAGATTCCATGTTTCAGTTTGTGCATTACGGCGTTCGACGTTACCCATGGCAGGTATGGAGATTGCCTGTAATTGCATTTCATACCGCACTGTTCAAGGCAGGTCTGATGACCGTTGAGCGTGTCAAACGTTCCTATTTCAAGAGCATTGAGCGCATGTCAGAAAAAGATCTGGAGCATTTTTTTGATACACGATTGCGTACTGCCATTTTTGCAGAGGCAAGTGTAGAGATGCAGCACCGTAAGGAAGCAGGCTATCATGTATTGCTCGTGACCGCATCACCGCATGCCTATATGAAATATTTTAAAAGTTTTCCTTGGGTGGATCATGTCATTGGTACCGATCTGGTTCGTCACTCAAATGGATATACCTGTAGGGTTGAAGGCAGCAATTGCAAAGGGGATGAGAAGGTTCGACGAATCCAGGCCTATCTGGATGAGAAAAAGATGGTGATTGATTATGATCAATCCTGCTCCTACTCCGACTCCTTATCCGATCTTCCAGTGATGCGATTGGTGAGTCAGCGCTACTTTATTAATAAGCGCGTGCCAGAGATGGAGGCATTGTCGTGGGGAAGATAAAAGGGCACCATACAGGCAAGCTGTTAATGCTGGTCTCCGCTTTTCTTACAGCAACGGGCCAACTGTTCTGGAAGTGGGGTCTGACCGATTGGATCTATTTGGGCATCGGTTTTCTCTGTTATGGACTGGGTGCCATTTTGATGATCAAGGCTTTTGCTTTGGAAAAGCTGTCTGTGGCCTATCCTTTGATGTGTGCCAGCTATGTGTTTGCGCTGATCTATGGATACTTTTTGCTAGGAGAAGAAATTACGGTGCAGAAGCTGGCCGCTGTTGTGCTGCTTGGAATCGGGGTGACGTTAACCAGTGTTGATCGATAGCTGGATGATTGCTGTCCTGATCGCAATGACCCTGTGTGGAGCAATGGGGGGAGCGGGTTTGAAAGCCTACGCCACCAGCCGCAAAAAGCTGCATGTTCTAATGGGGCTTGGATTCTATGGTACAGGTGCGCTCCTGAATATTGTATTGTTGAAATTTCTTCCCTTAACGGTTGTGCTACCAGCCAATGCGTTAACGTATGTGTGGACACTCATTATAGCGCGCTTTGCCTTTAAGGAAGCAGTGGGTCCTTTGCGCTGGATCGGTGTCGCTTGTATTATGGGCGGGTTGTGTTTATTGGTTTTCTAGAATAATGAAACTGGATGTGAACGTATGAAATTTTTGGACTATATATTTTATAATCGCAGGACCAATTGGACGGCATTTTGCCTGTTTGCGGGTTTTGCTCTTTTTTACGCCCTCATGAATGGACCTTACGTGACGTACATAGCGAATAACGCAGAGCTTCTAGGGTCATACACACCATTTAGTACGACACAGTTTCCAATTAATTTATTTAACTTCGATCCTTCCATGTATTATGGAGACAACAGTTCTTCAGTGATTCATCCGTTAATTTCATTTCTAGCAGTCGTGCTTGAAGCAGGTGCTCAACTGTTGGACGGGAATTGGTTCTTTCTTATCCTGCAGTCCTTTGTGAATGCGGGTTCGGTTGTACTGGTATTTCTGTTTTTGAGTCAAAAAGATAAACAAATCATCACACCGTTACTTTTCGCTTTATTGTTCGGTTTCAGCTCCTATCTGATGTTTACCGCGTTGATTCCGGATTCGTATCCGTACGTACAATTTGTTATTTTGTTCTCTGTGCTGTATATGCAATACACCCGTGAACGCAAAGATGTCCGTTACATCCCGAATGCGCTGCTGGCATCCATCAACTTCGGACTGACGTCAACCAACATTGTGCCGTTTGCGGCCGCCATGTTTTTCAATTTGCGTACGTGGCGTAGCAAGTCTGGTTGGAAAAAGTACATCGGGATTATGGCACTGGCTGTTGCCTTCATTGTAGTATTGACAGGGATACAGTATATCGCGTTTGGCGGTCGCAGTTGGGTCAGCAACTGGCTGCTTGGCATTCAAAATGGGGGAACAAGCTATGCCACTCCATTCCAGTTTGCAGTTCATTGGAAGGCTTTAAGCTTACTAACGATTAATCCAATACTTTCACCGAAAGTGCATTTGCTGGACCCGGGCATGGTCGCGTTTGTGACGGATCTATCCCGTTCCAATCCGATCTATGTTCAGCTCACGGGTACTTTTATTCTGCTGCTGGCGCTCACTGGGTTTATTAAAGGCATCCGTGAACGGGAAGTATGGACTCTTGTGCCATACATTCTGTTTGCATTTTTACTTCATATCGTTGTTGGTTTTGGGCTTGCGGTATTTCAATACGATATGTACCTGTATGCGGGACACTATCTGTTTGCGTTTTTCCTCCTCGGTGGGAGCTTCGTCATTGGTCTTCGTCCGGGGCTGGGTAAAAAACTGCTAATAGGCTTGATCATGCTATGTATTCTTGTCACCGCATGGAATAACATCTATCGGCATGTAGAAACATTAACAACCATTAAGCAATCCTATGATCAGTTGGAACAGGAGCGTACAGTGAAATAATCAGAGATTTTAACTATCTGTTTAATGAGACAAGGCCATTGGACTGTAAATCCAATGGCCTTGTCTTATTTGGCATGATTCATTCGATATGTGCATGTTGGTTTAAAACTAAAAGACCCACTGCGTTCTTTACGCAGAGGGTCTCAGGGACGATCTTAAGCAATAATTTTGGTCTTCTTGGCATTCTCGGCTGAACGTTTGGTGAGACTGCTAAGTGGACGTTTCAAAGCGAGTGCAACGATGAGACTTAGCGCGATGAACATGCACAACCACAGAATATCTTTAATGGCAGTCGACCACAAAATCCCACCGACTGACTCACGCAGCAGACTAATCGCATATGTGAAGGGCATGAACGGATTTAGTGCCTGGAAAAAGGGCGATGTCATGCTGATCGGGAACGTACCGCCGGAGCTGGAGAACTGGAACACCATGAAGATGATTGCGATCCCTTTTCCGATATTTCCAAAAACGGACAGCAGGGTGTACGTAATGGTGACAAATACGGCACTCACCAGCATGGCAAACAGCACAAACCATAGTTTATCTGCGACATAGGCGCCGAGAATCAAGATATCTCCCAGGCTGACACAGATCGCTTGAAACAATCCAATAGTCAGAAAAGTGGCAAGACGCCCAAGATACAACTCGTATCCCCGGAACTTGCCCTCTGGATTCTCAGCTTCGGCACGAAGCAAAGAAATTAGCAACGTTGAGCCGACCCACAAGGATAGCACGCCATAAAATGGTGACATGGCTGATCCGTAATTCGGAATCGGGTAAAGCTGCTGTTCCTTAATTTGTACCGGACTTGCCAGAAAAGCACTTTCTTCTTCGATGTCGCCGCGCAAAAGCTTGGCGAGTTCAGCAAACTGGTTATTTCCTTCAACTTCCCTCAGTTTGTCTGCTGCCTTGCTGATGGCACTTTCCAATGCGGGCAGATCATCACGTACAAGCGTGGCAACACGATGTACTCCTTGTTCTACCTCCGGAAGCTGGTTCTGTACAAAATCGGATGCCTTGCCTATCTGTTTCTCCGCATTGGGCAGATCGTTCCGAACAAAATCAGCTGCTTCATTCAGCTTGGTCCCCAGCTTGGGCAGATCATTTCTAATTAATGAAGATACTGTGTTCAAAGCTTGGATAAAGCCTTCACTTTTATTCGCGAGTGTCTCTGATATCTCATGAATCTTAGATTGTATTTGAGGCAGTTCGCTCTGGATCTTTATCAATTCAGTCTGCCCAAACGTAATGCCTTCTTTGGCTGACGCAAGAATGTCCGCAATATCCGGAATTCGATCCCTTGCTCCCTGTAGTGTATCTGCTGAAGTGGAAAGGACGGATCTCAGCTTATCCACCCCAGCCGCAAGAGCCGGTGATATTTCGCTCTCGTAGGTGTTCATGATATTGCCAATGCCGCTGCTAATCTCCTTGGAGAGAGCATTTAATTGGGCGATGACGTCTGCGGGCGGAGTTGTATTGCGACGCAGAGCATCACTGATAATCCCAGCCAGTCGGATTTGCAACTGAAGTTTATCTGAAATGGTATTCAGCTGCGTAATTTTATTAGCAAGAGGATGGCTTGGAAGTAAGTTGTCGATTTTGCCCAGTAGTTCTGCCATACTGTCGACGAGTTTTACCGCAACCCCCAAGCGGGCAGCAATCCGGTCCAGATCTTCTGCTGTCGGCAGGTTATTAAGATCCGTATTTTGCAATTGCCCAAATACGTCTGACGCTGCGTTTGCGATTTGCTGTACCAGCAGCAGGTTTTGCCGGATCACCGGGCCTATAGCCTGAAACGCTTCTTCACTGGAATCCGCAAACTGATTCAAGCCTTCGGCCAGTTCAATCCCATTACCAGCGATTTGTGATACTTTGTCAAGATCCTGCTCTGCGGCCGTTACGATAGCGAGAGCCTTGTCGGTTTTATCCAGGGCCGTTTGGATGACACCTGATACCTGACCAAAGTTTGCATCCACTTCTTGAATACGTTCTACGGCTTTTTGAATATCGGGAATCCGCCCCTGAATAGCCAACACTTCGGATGCTGCATCATTAATTTGTGGCCAATACTCCTGCACCTTAAGCACATACTGTGCGGCTTCATTGATTTCGGGCAGTTTTTTTTCGATCTCGACGATCTTTTGAGCATCTTTTACGATACCAGGCATGGCTTTTTCCACTTCCAGTACCTTTTGACCTGCAGCTTGTATAGCCGGAAGATTTTTCTCCAGCGTGAAAATGCCATTCTCCATCTTGCGCAAAGTTGGAAGTTGGGCATTGATCTCAACCCCGGCTTCCTTCAATTTGGTTAGAACAGCCTGACTGACGGCTTCAGTGAAATTTTCATTGATTTGTGTTGTTATCGCAGATACACCGGAACCTGTGATTTTTGGAGCAATGGCATTTACCTTTTCATTAACGGTATAGATTACTTCTGGTCGTTCCAGTTTCCCGTCAACGATACCTGTAATTTTGGATGAAAAGTCTCCAGGAATGAGCAGGCTTGCATAATATTCTCCTGTTTGCACACCATGATCAGCCTCAGCCTGGCTTACAAAAGTCCATCCCAGCTTTTCGTTCTGTTTCAGGCTAGACACCAGTTCGTCTCCAATATTAACGTTAGTTCCTGCAACAGTTGCACCCTTGTCCTCGGTTGTCACCGCAATTTTGATCCCTTGGGTATTACTGTACGGGTCCCATACGGATTTTACGTTTACCCAGTCATACACCCCGGGCAGTAAAATAATAGCCACAATTAGAAAAATACCTGTGGGAACCTTCAAAATATGCAACCAGTCTGTTTTGTAAACTTGCCAAATGTGACGCATAACTTCCTCCTAAATGTAAATAAATGTAGGTCTTATCTTATTTCTATGCCGCGTATTTGTAAATCCTTATGTATATCGGCTTTATTGAAACATCAATGAATTGTTTCATGTTTATAAACTTTACCCATTTCACTGGGGACTAATGCAGAGCCTTCATGTATTCCGTGTTTCTGGACGTTTAACCCTAAAATTTGAAGAGATGTATCCTATTAAAATGCCTTCAGTATTTAAAGTAGTTCTGACAAAACGTATTGCTCATTCCAAAAGGGAAGGGTTCTGTCTCAAAAATTTGATTATAGTCAAAGGATTATTTTGACGTAAGGTTTTCCGCAAATATCTATGGATAAATATGCAGAAATATTGTATAATTATGAATAACGAATGAAATGTGATGTGTTTGGATGTTTTTCAGCCGAACTGCTGATTCTAAAGGGAATACAGTAGAGGAATTCGCCTGTGATGTTGAGGTGTTGACAGAGGGTTGTCTTTCTGTCATAATTCATGAAGACAAACGGACATATTGAGCAAAGAACCCTGTGAGGTCCTTCAATATGAACGACATGAATAGCACCTTTAAATCAGTCCCGTGAGACTGGCAAGGTAACGTGAACGATACATCGCTTTTTTGCTGCGGCAAATGAAGCGGTGCATCCCGAGAGTAAACTTTCTTCAGAGCGGTCTGAAGTTCGGAGACTCCTTGCCAATTAACACGGCAAGGAGTCTTTTTTGTTCTCCTCGTCACGGGGCCATGATCTGAAAGGTAAATCCTGAGGAGGCTGAACGCATGAGCACAGAGACACATGTCATTATGGATGAAACCGCGATCCGCCGCGCATTAACACGGATTGCCCATGAGATTTTGGAAAAAAACAAAGGTATTGAGGGCTGTGTACTGATCGGTATTCGAACACGGGGTGTATACCTCGCAGAACGGATTGCCGCGAAGATTGAAGAAATCGAAGGTACACCGATCCCTTGGGGAGAGCTCGATGTGACCCCTTATCGCGATGATCGCTTGGATGAGAATAAAGCGAATCGCAAGGAACTGTTGACGATGACACCTGAATCACTTTCGATTCATAACAAAAAAGTGATTTTGTTCGATGATGTGCTCTATACCGGACGTACGATTCGCGCAGCGATGGATGCCCTGATGGACTGTGGAAGACCACAGAACATTCAGCTGGCGGTTCTCGCAGATCGCGGACACCGGGAACTTCCGATTCGACCTGATTTTATCGGCAAGAATGTGCCGACTTCCAAGTCAGAGGAGATCGAGGTTGCACTGATGGAAACGGACGGACAGGACGAAGTCAAGATCATTCAGAACCGGGGGGAACAAGCATGATGATTACACAACCAGCATTGAAGGACCGGAGCTTGCTTGGCCTTAAGGAACTTAGTCGCGATGAGATCGAATCCATTCTGAACAGAGCAGCACACTGGGAAGCGCATAAGGAGAAACTGGTTCCTGTACTGGAATCCCACTTCGTAGCCAACATGTTCTTCGAGAACAGTACGCGCACCCGCTTCTCCTTTGAGATGGCAGAGAAACGCTTGGGTGCACAAGTACTGAACTTCACAGCGGCCGCATCAAGCGTGGAGAAAGGTGAATCCATCTATGATACGGTACGTACACTGGAGTCCATGGGCATCGACGCAGGGGTGATCCGATTGAAACCTTCGGGTGTTCTGCAACAACTGGCTCAGAAAGTGAATGTTCCACTGGTGAACGCCGGAGACGGGAATAACGAGCATCCTACACAGGCTCTGCTGGATCTCTACACAATGCGGAAGGCTTTCGGTGAGCTGAAAGGTTTGCGTGTGTCAATCATCGGAGACATTCTGCATAGCCGCGTAGCTCGCTCTAATCTGTGGGCTTTGCAAAAGTTTGGTGCAGATGTGCGCTTCTGCGCACCGCAAACGATGCAGGCACCGGAGCTCGCAGAACACGCGCCTTATGTAGCTCTGGAAGAGGCTCTCGATGCGGATGTAGTCATGATGCTACGAGTTCAACTGGAACGTCATAAACATGGCCTGATTACTTCGGCTGAGGATTATCGCGAACACTACGGATTGACGGAAGAACGGGCGTCACGCCTGAAACCAAGCACAATCATTATGCACCCTGCTCCTGTGAACCGAAATGTCGAGGTGGATGACGCGGTAGTGGAGAGCGCAGCATCGCGGATCTTCCCGCAGATGGCAAACGGTGTTCCAATCCGCATGGCGGTCATGGAACGTGCGATGAAACTGTAACAGGGGCTGGCTGTGGGTCATAGGCTGACGGGACGGAAGTTCTTATAGAGCGATGTGAGGGTACACGATAAAGAAAATCATCCGGCTTGTCTGACAAGTCGGACAGAACCGAAGCGGAGGGCAATTATGCTACAGATTATAAAGAACGCGAAGATCTTGAATCAACAAGGGGAACTTGAACGGAAAACGATCATTATAGATGAAGGAAAAATTCAAAAGATCGCTGGAGTGGAAGACGAAGCGGTACTGAAAGCAGAGCAATCAGCGCATAGCGTAACCGATGCTTCAGGCAAACTGGTCATTCCCGGTTTGATTGACATGCATGTGCATCTGCGTGAACCCGGATTCGAGCATAAAGAGACGATCGAGACGGGTGCCCGTTCGGCTGCACAAGGCGGTTTTACAACGATTGCGTGTATGCCGAACACAAGACCGGTAACCGACAGCGCGGATGTTGTTAAGCTGGTTTTGGATAAAGCTAAAGAAGCCGACCTGGTAAAAGTACTGCCTTATGCAGCCATTACAAAGAACGAGCTTGGACGTGAACTTACTGATTTCGCCGCATTGAAAGAAGCGGGTGCGATTGGATTCACGGATGATGGTGTGGGTGTGCAAAACGCTCAAATGATGAAAGACGCCATGAGCTTGGCAGCAAGCATGGATATGCCAGTCATCGCTCACTGCGAAGACGACTCATTGGTAGTCGGAGGATATGTGACAGAAGGCGAGTTTTCGAAGCGTCACGGTATCAAGGGTATCCCGAATGAATCCGAGGCCATTCATGTAGGCCGTGATATCCTGCTTGCAGAAGCAACGGGAGTCCACTACCACGTCTGCCACGTAAGTACGGAGCAATCGGTTCGCCTGATTCGTCTGGCGAAGTCCATCGGTATTAAAGTAACGGCTGAGGTATGTCCGCACCATCTGGTATTGTCGGATGAGGATATCCCGGGTATGGATGCCAACTGGAAGATGAATCCGCCTCTTCGCTCACCACGCGATGTGCAAGCTTGTATCGAAGGTTTACTGGACGGAACGCTGGACATGATTGTTACCGATCACGCGCCGCATAGCGAAGAAGAGAAAGCAAAAGGCATGGAGCTGGCACCGTTCGGTATCGTCGGATTCGAAACTGCCTTCCCGCTGCTGTACACGAAGTTTGTGGAAACAGGGCTTTGGAGCCTGGACTTCCTCGTGAAACGTATGACAGCTGATCCGGCACGGGTATTCCGACTGGATACAGGCAAACTGGAAGAGGGAGCACCTGCAGACATCACCATGATTGACCTGAATCAGGAACAAGCGGTTGATCCTGCAACGTTTGCAACAAAAGGAAGAAACACTCCATTCACAGGCTGGAAGCTAAAAGGCTGGGCCACACAAACATGGGTGGACGGCAAAAGCGTTTGGAACAACGCGGTACAACAGTAAATCGCTACACAAATGAATCATTAACTCTTTAATTCAATAACATCTTTACAACTAACTCGAGGCAGACCATGCCGAGAGTCAAACATACGAAACAAAGAAAAGTTGAATATTGCTTTTGAACATGGACACTAACGTAACTGCGGAGTGGGCAGAAAGAACCCGATGAAGCAAAGCGTTCGCCTTTATCACCGGATTACTCCATTTGAAGAATGGGATCAAAGTAATCCGGGGATAACAGCGATCAAAGGGTTTTCTGCCCACGGAGCCGCACCAAACGTAACGTCCCCCATGTTCAACTCAAAGTATTCAACTTTGATAAACACAGAGGAGTGAAATGGGATGCAGGCACAGGCAAGATTATTGTTGGAAGACGGCACACTGTTCACCGGGAAAGCATTCGGTGCTGAAGGTGAAACAACAGGTGAGGTCGTTTTTAATACGGGAATTACAGGCTATCAAGAGGTGCTTTCGGATCCTTCTTATTGCGGTCAAATCGTCACCATGACGTACCCACTGATTGGCAACTACGGCATTACACGTGACGACTTCGAGTCGATTCGTCCGTTCGTACACGGTTTTGTGGTACGTCGTCATGAGCCGACACCAAGTAACTGGCGTGCGGAATACAGCGTAGACGATTTGCTTAAAGAGTATGGCATCGTAGGGATCAGCGAGATTGATACACGGATGCTGACTCGCCGGATTCGTCACCACGGCACAATGAAAGGAATTCTCACAACAGGATCGAAACCTGTGGAAGAGTTGCTGGAGATGATGGGAGACACCAGCATCGCTGAGCTGCGTAACCAGGTTCCTATGACTTCTACTCAACATGTGTACAACAGCCCGGGAACGGCTGAACGCATTGTATTGGTTGACTACGGTGCAAAAACAGGGATTTTGCGTGAACTCAGCAAACGCAACTGTGACGTTGTCGTCGTTCCGCATGATGTAACAGCGGACGAAATACGCCGCATGAACCCGGATGGCATCCAGCTGTCCAACGGCCCTGGGGACCCGAAAGACGTTCCTCACGCGGTTAAAATGATCAGTGAACTGCTCGGCGAATATCCGATCTTCGGAATCTGCCTCGGTCACCAACTGTTCGCACTTGCGGCAGGAGCCGATACAGAGAAACTCAAGTTTGGACACCGCGGGGGAAATCACCCGGTTAAAGAACTGGAGAGCGGACGCTGCTTCATCACATCCCAGAACCATGGTTACACCGTAAACGAAGAGTCCGTGAAAAATACGGAGCTCGAAGTGACACACATCAACAATAACGATAAGACCATTGAAGGTCTGAAACATAAAACTTTCCCGGCGTTTTCCGTACAGTATCACCCTGAAGCAGCGCCAGGACCATATGATAACAGCTATCTGTTCGACCGCTTCATCGAGATGATTCGGGAGCACAAAATTACTCACCCGCAACAGCCGCGTCAAGCCGTACTGGCAGCCGCAGTGAAAGGAGCGCAATAACATGCCGATTAACAAAGATCTCAAAAAAATCCTGGTGATTGGATCAGGTCCAATCGTCATCGGTCAAGCGGCCGAGTTCGACTATGCCGGTACACAAGCATGCCAGGCACTGAAAGAAGAAGGCGTGGAAGTTGTACTCATCAACAGCAACCCGGCTACGATTATGACGGATACCAACATGGCTGACAAAGTATACATCGAGCCGATTACACTGGATTTTGTAACACAAATCATTCGTCAGGAACGTCCAGACGGTTTGCTGCCAACCCTTGGCGGTCAAACCGGTCTGAACATGGCTGTAGAACTGGCACGTGCCGGCGTCCTTGAACGCGAGAATGTCAAATTGCTTGGAACACAGCTCACATCCATTGAGAAAGCGGAAGACCGTGACTTGTTCCGTGATCTGATGCGCGAACTGGAGCAGCCTGTACCTGAGAGTGTAATCGTAACAACGCTTGAGGAATCACTTGATTTTGCGAATGAGATTGGTTATCCAATCATCGTCCGTCCAGCATACACGCTTGGCGGTACAGGCGGCGGTATCTGTGCCAACGAAGAAGAACTGCGCGAGACAGTCGTAGCAGGTATTCGTTACAGCCCAATTGGTCAATGTCTGGTTGAGAAGAGCATCGCAGGCATGAAAGAAGTCGAGTATGAGGTTATGCGGGACAAAAACGATAACTGTATCGTAGTCTGCAACATGGAGAACTTTGACCCGGTAGGTGTTCATACAGGTGACAGTATCGTTGTGGCACCAAGCCAGACGTTGTCTGACCGTGAATATCAAATGCTGCGCTCAGCTTCCCTGAAAATCATCCGCGCCCTCAACATCGAAGGTGGATGTAACGTACAGTTTGCGCTTGATCCGCACAGCTTCCAATACTATGTTATCGAAGTTAACCCACGGGTAAGCCGTTCTTCGGCACTAGCTTCCAAAGCAACGGGCTATCCGATTGCCAAGATGGCTGCCAAAATTGCCATGGGTTACACACTGGATGAAATCGTAAACCCGGTAACGGGTCAAACATATGCATGCTTTGAGCCAACACTGGATTATATCGTGAGCAAAATCCCACGCTGGCCGTTCGACAAGTTTATCTCGGCGAACCGCAAACTGGGAACACAGATGAAAGCGACAGGCGAAGTTATGGCGATTGGCCGTACATTCGAAGAGTCGATTCATAAAGCTGTTCGTTCCCTGGAAATCGGCGTACACCGTCTGTACTTGAAAGATGCCGAAACACTGGATGAAGCAACGCTGAACGAGCGTTTGGTCAAAGCCGACGATGAGCGTATCTTCCTGATCGCCGAAGCATTCCGCAGAGGTTATACATTGCAGCAGCTTCAAGATCTGACGAAAATTGACTGGTGGTTCCTGGATAAACTCGAAGGACTGATCCGCTTCGAAGATCGCATTCGCGAAGAAGCTGAATTGTCCTCCGAAACCTTGTATCAAGCGAAGCGTCTTGGCTTCACAGACCGTGCCATCGCAGAACTGCGTGCACAAGGTCAACCAGGAGGCACGCTGACGAAAGAAGCTGAAGTCAGAGCACGTCGTGAAGAGGAAAACCTTCGCCCAGTTTACAAAATGGTAGATACATGCGCAGCTGAATTTGAAGCAACAACGCCATATTACTACTCTACTTACGAAACTGAGAATGAAGTCATTCCTTCAGACAAGAAAAAAGTAGTTGTACTTGGTTCCGGTCCAATCCGGATTGGTCAAGGGATTGAGTTCGACTATTCAACAGTACACGCAGTATGGGCTCTGCAAAAAGCAGGCTATGAAGCAGTTATCATCAATAACAACCCGGAGACCGTGTCCACGGACTTTAATACATCGGATCGCTTGTACTTTGAACCTCTGTTCTTCGAAGATGTAATGAACGTTATCGAACAGGAACAGCCTGTAGGTGTTATCGTACAGTTTGGTGGCCAAACGGCAATCAACCTGGCAGCACCACTGCGTGCCGCTGGTGTAACGATTCTCGGCACAGATCTGGAAAACATTGATGAGGCAGAGGATCGCAAGAAGTTCGAGCGTTTGCTCTCCCGTCTGGAAATTGCACAACCAAAAGGAAAAACAGTCATTTCGGTAGATGATGCGGTTGAAACGGCTCAAAGTCTCGGCTACCCGGTACTGGTTCGTCCTTCCTATGTACTCGGCGGTCGTGCGATGGAGATTGTATACTCCGATGCTGAATTGCTGACTTATATGGAACAGGCGGTTAAAATCAATCCGGAGCATCCGGTTCTGATCGACCGTTACATGATGGGTAAAGAGGTTGAGGTTGACGCGATCTGTGATGGTGAAACGGTATTGATTCCGGGCATCATGGAGCATATCGAGCGCGCAGGGGTTCACTCCGGTGACTCCATCGCGGTTTATCCGCCACAACACCTGTCCCAGGATCTCAAAGAGAAAATTGTAGAGATTACAATCAAGATTGCAAAAGAACTGAAAACGATCGGTTTGGTTAACATCCAGTTTGTTATCCATAAGGGTCAAGTGTACATCATCGAGGTGAACCCGCGTTCATCCCGTACAGTACCTTTCCTGAGCAAAGTAACCAACATTCCGATGGCGAACCTGGCAACACAAGCCATTCTGGGCGTTAAGCTGAAAGACCTCGGATATGTCGATGGTTTGTGGCCTGAATCGGATCATGTTTCCGTAAAAGTTCCGGTCTTCTCCTTCGCGAAGCTGCGTCGCGTGGAACCAACGCTTGGACCTGAGATGAAATCCACAGGTGAGGTTATGGGTCGTGACCCGAATTACGCTAAAGCGTTGTTCAAAGGTCTTATCGGTGCAGGCATGAAGATCCCGGCCACCGGAGCAATCGTGGTAACGGTAGCGGACAAAGACAAAGAGGAAGCTGTTCCACTGCTGGAAGGTTTCTATAGACTGGGATACAAAATCATGGCTACCGGAGGTACGGCGGCTGCGCTTGAAGCAGCGAACATTCCGGTGACGACGGTGAACAAATTAAGTGAAGGTTCGCCGAACATTCTCGATATGATTCGCAGCGGCGAAGCAAACTTTGTGTTCAACACGCTGACCAAAGGCAAAACCCCGCAGCGTGACGGATTCCGTATTCGTCGTGAGGCGGTAGAGAACGGCATTGTATGTATGACTTCACTGGATACGATCCGTGCCCTGTTGATCATGCTTCAAACAATCAACTTCTCCTCTGAGGCTATGCCGGCTCTTGTACAATAAATAAGACGATTTGTCACTGATCAAGGACATCAGTCAGCCTTCGGGCTGGCGGGATGTCCTTTATATCGGGCAAAAACGGAAAAATCAAGCTTTTGGAAGGAGCGCTGGAATATGAATCACCCGAATTTCAATGCAATGGCTGGCCGTCTGATGGTGGCACTCGATTATCCCGGAGCAGAACAAGCACAGGAATTGGTACAAGCCTTAGAAGGCATTCCCTGTTATCTGAAGGTGGGCATGCAGCTCTTTTACGCCGCTGGCCCGGACTTCATTCGCGAGCTGAAGTCGAAGGGGTACTCGGTATTCCTTGACGTGAAGATGCATGATATTCCAAACACGGTTCGTGGGGGTGCTGAAAGCATCACCCGTCTGGGAGTGGATATGTTCAATGTGCATGCAGCTGGAGGTACAAGCATGATGCGTGCTGCTCGTGAAGGTGCAGAGGCGGCTCTGGCTGCTGATCCTTCTCTTCGAAGACCTGAGATTATTGCGGTTACCCAGCTGACCAGTACCAGTCAGGAAACGATGAATGCTGAGATCGGCATTCAAGGAAGCGTTGAGGCAGCAGTCGTCCGTTATGCAGGACTGGCCCATGAGGCAGGTCTGGACGGTGTTGTTGCTTCCCCGCTGGAAGTACCGGCGATCCGCGCAGCCTGTGGCAGTGATTTTCACACGGTCACACCGGGCATTCGTCCAGCAGGAAGTGGCCTGGGAGACCAGACTCGTGTCCTGACGCCGGGTGAAGCCATTGCCAGAGGCAGCCATTACATTGTTGTAGGCAGACCAATTACGGGCGCTCCCAATCCGCGTGAAGCCGCAGAAACCATTTTGAAGGAGATGTTGAACGCATGATCGAACTTACTGAGATTCCTAACCATATTGCTTCCCAACTGTTGAAAATAAAAGCGGTGGCGCTGCGTCCACAGCAGCCATTCACCTGGACATCCGGCATCAAATCACCGATCTATTGTGATAACCGTCTAACGATGTCTTATCCCGAGATTCGTAACGACATTGCTGAAGCTTTTGCTGCGATCATTCGTGATCAATACCCTGATGCAGAGGTCATCGCAGGTACTGCAACCGCGGGTATCCCGCATGCTGCCTGGGTAGCGCAAAAGCTGAATCTGCCGATGGCTTACATTCGTGATAAAGCCAAAGGACATGGCAAAGAGAACCTGATTGAAGGTCTGATCACCGAAGGACAGAAGGTTGTTGTCATCGAAGACCTGATCTCAACAGGAGGCAGTTCTATCAAAGCCGCTGAAGCAGTACGCGTAGCCGGGGCGACTCCACTGGCGGTACTGGCGATATTCAGCTATCAGCTCGACAAAGGCATTAAGGCCTTTGAAGAAGCGGGAATTCCGCTGCAAACTCTGTCCAATTACACCGCTTTGATGGATGTGGCTTTGGCTGAGGGTACAATCCAGGAAAGTGACTTTGAACTGCTCAAATCCTGGCGTGAAGATCCTTCTTCATTTGGTAAATAATATCATTCACACCCAATTGAACAGTTTGATTGTGAACGGTATCAAAATTGTAATGATTGCCGTCATAGAGGCAAATTCATCGAATATTCAAGAGGCATCCCGCACTTTGGGATGCTTTTTTCGTTTGTTCATCAAAATATTAACTTTTTCACTGGAACGTTGTAAAAAGCTTGTAACTTTTAGTTGTGATCCGTCGTTTATAATGCAGTGTAGTATGGAATAGATTTCTATTTTTAGTGTCTTGATGAAGTGAACGGGATATGAAGAAAGGATGAGCGTGATTGCTGGCATGAAGAAGTTATTTTCCAAAATCAGACCTGCCAAGAGCCAGTCAGGCGAGGACAGTGCAGTTGAACACACGGAGCAGCAGGAACCAGTCGGGCAGGAGGAATCGGCATACATAAGTGAACCGCAGAATACATCCATCGACCCGCACGACATAACCAGTGAAACAAGTCAGGAGGAGGTTGCGGTTGCAGCAGCTGAACCCGAAGTGAAGTCCAAGTCCTCCAAGAAGGATCTGTTGCTTCCGTATGACGGACCTGTGCTGGAGGTTCGCAATGTTCATCGTAGTTTCCAGACGGGTAGCCGTATTATTCATGTGCTCAAAGGTATCGATATGGAAGTGAACCCGCAACAGCTGGTGATGTTGAAAGGACGGTCAGGCTCAGGGAAAACGACGCTGCTTAATATGTTGGGTGGGCTGGATCAGCCATCAAGTGGAGACATTCTGTTCTCCGGACAGCCTCTTCAGGATTGGGGAGATCGGCGGCGAACCGCTTTGCGGCGCAGAGAAATCGGTTTTATTTTTCAGGCATATGCGCTGATGCCTTTGTTGTCTGCCTGGGAAAATGTAGAACTGTCTCTGCGCATGGCGGACGTGCCGCGTTCGGAATGGAAGGACCGGGTAGGTCATTGTCTGGATCTGGTCGGACTAACCAAACGGGTCAAGCACCGTCCATTCGAGATGTCCGGGGGAGAGCAGCAGCGGGTGGCCATCGCCAAGGCGATAGCCCACAGACCGAGATTATTGCTCGCGGATGAGCCGACAGCTGAACTCGATTCCAAAATGGGAGCACAGGTTATGGCTGTATTTCGCAATATTATTGAAGTTGAACAAGTAACGATCTGTATGACTACACACGATCCTACGATTTTGGAGGTTGCGGACCATGTTTATGAAATGGCGGACGGCAGATTTATCAAGTAAAGGGGCCGCTCCGAAGAGGGGGAAACGCGCAGCGCTTATTGTGCTTAGTGCGATAGTGGCTGCAACGATGTCCGGCTGCTCTTTGCTGCCGGCCGAAACAGAGGAAGAAGTACTGCCGCCAATTACGCCACCAACGATCTCCAAGAAGCCCGAATATGAAGTTCGGACGGAGACGCTGGAGAAGAAAGTAAGCGGAAGCGGCAAGATGATGAGCCAGCGGGAAGAAAAGGTGTATTTTACGCTGGACGGTATGCATATCAAAGAGTTGAATGTAAAACCAGGGGACAAAGTGAAAAAGGGTCAACTTCTCGCAGTTCTTGATGTAGAGAGCGTAGAGAAGGAAATTCGGGCCAAAAACCTGCAGATTCGCAAATCGGAAGTCCAGATGAAGGAAACGCTTCGCAAACGGGATGAGATGGACCCAGTGGAGTTCGAAGAGTCCACGATTGCCTTTGAAGAGCTTCGTCAGGAACTCGCCGATCTGGAGGCTCAGTTGGGTAAAGCTACTTTGACCGCTCCATTTGGTGGAACTATCATTGCCGTGCAGGTAGAAAAAGGTGCGGCTGTCAAAGCCTATGATCCGATTGCGACCATAGCAGATACATCCAACCTGGTTGTCGCAGCTACATTTGCCAAGGAAGATCTGGAAAAGTTCTCGGCAGGTATGAAGGCGGATGTGGACATTAATGGCGCAGGCAAAGTGGCTGGTAAAGTTAAAGTGATGCCTGTAGCCCAAGCATCGGGTAGTGGAAGTGGTAACGGCGGAGGTTCGGGGGAAGGCGGAACGCCTCCAGCGAAAGAAAGCCTGGATCAATATGTTATCGTCTCGCTGGCGAAAATGCCCAAAGGTGTTGAACGCGGTACACCTCTAACGGTGTCGATTGTCACGCAGCGCACAGAGAACGCGATTGTTATTCCTGTATCCGCACTGCGCTCCATCGGTTCAAGAACGTACGTGCAAGTGGTGGAGAGTGATGGAAGCAAGCGTGAAGTGGACGTAGAAGTCGGACAGCAGACATCCACGGATGTGGAGATTCTAAAAGGTCTGACCGTTGGACAGAAAGTAGTGGGCCGCTAATGGGGCTGCCATTGCTTCGACTGTTGTTCCGCAAAATGTGGAACACTCGCTGGATGACGTTCAGCACACTGATCGGACTGATTGTGGCGGTCGCGTTCACCGTTAGTATTCCGATGTATGCCGATGGTGCGCTGAAGCGGGTCGTGGCCCAGACGCTGCAGGATAACAGTGAGGGACTGCCAGCTGGCTCGTTGCTCATGAGTTACCAGGCACCTGGTGGTGTGAAGACAGACACACGTGGTCTGGAAGAGGTGGATCGATATATTCGCGAGGATGTGCCCCGTGACATCGATTTTCCTTTTCATACGTATGTGAACTCCCGTTCCATCCGTAGCACAGAGGTGAACCCGGAAGACCCGACCAAAGTGGATGCCAGCCGGGTCCGCAGCATGAGTCTGGGTACGATGACAGGCCTGGATGCACAGGTTAATTATTCGGCGGGAGTGAAGCCGGGCAACCAGGTCAAGGACGATACGATTGAAGCGGTCATGCTCGAAGAGGGCATGTATCGTAACGATTTGCATATCGGAGATGTTCTGGAGTATCCGATTTACAGCGGTCTTGATATTACGTTGCGTGTGAAGATTACAGGTTCTTTCAAAGCTGATGATCCTAGCAGTCCGTATTGGGTACAGGGATTTGACGGCATGATGAACGGACTATATGTGGATGAGTCGGTATTTAATAATGTTTTGCTGAAGGAAAAAGGAATTCCGCTTCAGAATTCACGTTGGTATTATGCATTTGATCTGAAAGAGATTCAAACGAGCCAGCTCTCGGGATTGACCTCTGTGCTGGAAAGGCTGGATATCGAACTGTATCAGCGGTTGAAGGATACGAAAGTGGACATCACCTTCGGGGATCTGCTGAAACAATTCCGCAGTCAGAGTCTGCAATTGCAGACCATGCTGTTCACACTGGCAGCACCGATGATTGCGATGGTCTTTTATTTTATTGCCATGAATGCCAGACAGTCGTTACAGAAGCAGGAAAGTGACATCGCGGTTCTGCGCAGTCGCGGAGCTTCTGCCCGGCAGATATTCTCTCTTTATCTGCTTGAAGGTATATTCCTGGGAGCGATTGCTCTTGTCATCGGACCGTTTCTTGGATGGTTTATGGCGAAAAGCATCGGTTCAGCAAGCGGATTCCTGTCGTTCGTGGATCGCAAATCCATTCCAATCGGAATATCAAAAGAAGCCATTCTGCTTGGCCTTATCGCCGTGTTGGTGGCAATCATAGCCTCGCTCATTCCGGCAATAACCTATGCGCGGGCCACGATTGTATCAGCCAAGCGGAGACAGGCACGAACGGATCGTGCGCCGGTATGGCAGCGCTGGTTCCTGGATATTGCTTTGCTGGGGCTCGCCGGATATGGATATTACTTGTTCTATGAACGGCAAATGTTGACGTTCCAGACCGGAATGACGACAGATCAGCTTCAGGTACAGCCGTTTCTGTTTTTTGTACCGGCACTCGCGATCTTTGCACTGGGATTGTTCTTCTTACGGTTGTTCCCGTGGATTTTGAAGCTGATTCAGCTGATTGGGCGTAAGTTTCTCCCGGTTCCACTGTATCTGACACTGACGCAGCTTTCACGTTCATCGTCTTCTTACTATCCTTTGATGATCCTGCTTGTATTGACACTCGGACTCGGAGTGTATAACTCGGCAGCGGCTCGAACCATTGACCTGAACTCGACCGAGCGTACGTTATACCGCTATGGTTCGGATGTTATTATGCAAACGGTATGGGAAGGTACACCTGAGGTTAAGCCAAATGGTTCCGGACAAAACGGAGGTTCAGGCGGTGGACAGCAGGGTGGAGGAAACGGTAACGGTGGTTCTGGAGGCGGCGGTGGTACTTCACAACCCACGAAGATGATCTATTCCGAGCCGCCTTTTGAAGTGTTCCGCAGCCTGAATGGTGTCGAACATGCGGCGAGAGTGCTGCAAACGAAAGGCAACATTATTGTCTCTGGCAAATCGGGTGGACAGGGAATGCTGGTGGGGATCGACAATGTGGATTTTGCCCAAGTGGCGTGGTTCCGCAACGATCTGTTCCCGGCCCATCCTTATAAGTACCTTGACTTGCTTGGAAAATATGAAGGGGCCGTATTGATCTCTTCCAAATTTGCAGACAAATTCAAGCTCAAAACCGGAGACCTCGTCTCTATTGGAGTACAGGGCCAGGCGATTGAATTTGTGGTCTTTGGCATTATACCGTACTGGCCTGCCCAATACCCGGATCAAATGCCGTTTTTCATCGCGAATCTGGATTACATCTATGATCAAGTGCCTCTGATTCCGTATGAGGTTTGGCTGAAGATGGAGCCTGATGCCAAAGTCGCTCCTTTGATGGAGAAACTTGCAGCAGAAGGTATTGAGTTATCGTCTGTACGCGATGTGCGTACAGAGCTGGTATCCCAAGGCAAACATCCGTCAAGAGGCGGGGTGTTCGGCATACTGAGTCTCGGATTCCTTGTGTCGGTCATTATTTCTCTGATCGGATACATTCTGTACTGGTTCTTCAATCTATCCGGGCGTGTAGTACAGTTTGGTGTCCTGAGGGCGATGGGGTTATCACGGGCACAACTGAGCGGTATGTTGCTGTTAGAGCAGGTGTTCACGGCGGGTCTGTCCATCATTCTTGGTATTGGCATTGGTCAGGTATCCAGTCGTCTGTTCTTGCCCTTCCTGCAAACGACAGATAATGTGTCCGCTCAGGTACCTCCGTTCCGAATTGTTTTTGAAGAAAAAGATATGCTGCAACTGTACGGCGTGACCGTGGTCATGCTGATCATTGGCGCAACGATGCTGCTGTGGCAGATTCGCAGGCTGCGTGTTCACCAGGCAGTCAAAATGGGAGAGGAGAGGTAAACGTGATCCAATGCGAAGGACTTGTCAAAATTTTTAAATCCAGCGATGTGGAAGTCGTTGCCCTTCAAGGTCTCAATCTGATTGTCAATCAAGGTGAAATGATGGCCATTATCGGTAACAGTGGCAGTGGCAAATCCACATTGCTCAACATTCTGGGTGGACTTGATCGTCCAACAGCCGGTACAGCCGTTGTCGGGGATTGGGATTTGCTGAAAATGACAGACGCCCAATTGGTAGAGTACAAACGTCATACCGTAGGGTTCATTTGGCAAAATAACGGCCGTAATCTGCTGCCATACCTCACAGCACTGGAGAACGTGGAAACGCCCATGATTTTGGGAGGCAAGCGCGATCGTGCCTATGCCATGCAGCTGCTGGAGTGGGTTGGACTGAAGGATCGGATGCACAACAAGCTGCATCAATTGTCCGGTGGTGAGCAGCAGCGGGTGGCGATTGCCATCTCGCTATCAAATCGCCCCAAGCTGCTGCTTGCCGATGAGCCAACAGGTTCGGTGGATTCAGAGACTTGTGATACCATCATGGGCATTTTCCGCAAAATGAACAAGGAACTCGGGGTCACGATTGTGATTGTTACTCATGATCTAACCCTCGCTGGCAAGGTGGACCGGATCGTGGCGATTCGGGACGGCTTGACCAGCACCGAGTTTGTGAAACGCAATCCGAATCTGGATGACGAACACGGCTTATCGGAGGCAGGAGCCCCGGATATTCATGAAGCTTTTGTCATTATTGACCGTGCGGGACGACTTCAAGTGCCAAAGGAGTATCTGGAGGCGCTGTCTATTGATAATCGTGCCACATTGGAATTTGACGGTGAACGTATTGTCATTACACCGCCAAGATAATTTTAGAGGGGGAATTGGGAGATGAAGAACAGGTTTTGGGGAAAACGGGTGCTGGCCGTGCTGGCTACAGCCAGTCTGGCATTGCCGCTGCTTGCGGGTTGTACAGCGAGTGAGTCCAAGGATAACGAGCAGCGTGTACTGCGTGTAGCGACTTTATGGGGGGGCCAGGATGACAGTTATTTCCGTCAGCAGTTTACTGATGCTTTTGAATTGACACATCCAAATATAACGATTGAAGTTGTACCAGCGGTAGATCAGGGCAGCATGTACGGGTATGGTAACCAGGAAGAACAGCAGGACATTCCGGATACGATGGAAAGCTTGAAGAAGATTATGACAGGGGATAACCCGGTAGACGTCATCGTGGCGGATACGGCGACAGTCAAGTCGTTAATTCAGGAAAACATGGTGAAACAACTGGACCCACTGATGCAGGAAGATAAGTTTGATACTTCGGATATTGTGCCAAGTGTTCTCGAAGGAATCAAGGATTTGGGAGATCAGAGCATCTATGCTTTGACGCCAACGTTCTCCTCTTCCGCTTTGTTCTATAACAAGGGTATGTTTGAGAAAGCAGGCGTAGAGCCTCCAACGGACAATATGACTTGGGATGATATTTTCAACTTAGGTACTCGCCTCACTAAAGGTGAAGGAAAAGACCATGTATTTGGTTTCTCTTTCAGTACCTATCAAGGCGGTTCTCCATACTATACGATGTCGCAGTATTATAACTCTCTGCAGTTGAAAATTTTTGATGACAAAGCAGAAAAAATGACCGTTGATTCTCCTCAGTGGGAGAAAGTATGGAGTACGATAAGCAAGCTGGCTTTAGATAAAGTCATCCCTAAAGGAGACGAACCGCAGGATAATCAAGATGAGGGTGGACGTTATAATCCACTTCAGGGTGATCTGTTCCTGAGTGGCAAAACAGCCATGGTGATTGGAGATTACAGTTACATTAATCAATTGATTGATGCCAATAAAAATGCGGATAAAATGAAAGATTTTACGAAGGTAGACTGGGATGTTGTCACGCCTCCAGTTCATCCGGAGGCTCCTGAAATTGGAGGTAATATTTATCTGAGCAACCTCATGGCCATTAATAGTTCTGCTCAGAACCCTGATGATGCATGGGAATTGATCAAGTATATGAACAGTGAAGACTGGGCGAAAATCAAAGCTCGCAGCAGTTATGAGATGGTTTCACGGAAAAGCTTCATTAAACCGAAGGATGGTTTGGATTACAACATCCAGGCATTCTATACATTGAAACCTGTACCTCCGACCAATACGAACTTGGATAAAATGTATCAGAAAATGCCGAACCTGTGGCAAGTAAATGACAAGGGTATGGAATACTTCAATCAAGTTCTTGAGAACAAAAAAACACCTAAAGAAGCACTTGGTGAATGGGCAGCCAAAGGGAACGAGATGTTGGAGAAGTTGAAAAAGAACCCTAAAGCCACGTTTCAATAAAAGTTAGATGATTTTGTAGTAAAAACATAGATGCAGCCGCTGGAGATTTATATCTTCGGCGGCTATTTTTATGAAATTGGGGTATTCTACAAAAGCAGGGATAAATGATGACTCCAAGGAAGGACGAGTGGAATGCACTGGGTATATTTCAGCAAATTGTATGCAACCAAATTTCAGGCAGGGTGTCTTGCAAAACGGATGGAGCAGGATGGATGGATTTACGGTCATAACGAGCCAGCAGAAGTGGAAGTATATCGTTCAAAAAAGGGCCGATATGGCGTACGCTTTATTCCCTAACATTACCCCTTGACTTATGTGATATGGATGGTGTATATTAATTAAGTCGCTGTTTTAATATTTTTTACTGACGCGGGGTGGAGCAGCCCGGTAGCTCGTCGGGCTCATAACCCGAAGGCCGCAGGTTCAAATCCTGCCCCCGCAATTTAGTTTTACTGGATGATTTACAGCCATCATCTGAACGTTATACATTTTTGTTCAGGGCCCTTAGCTCAGTTGGTTAGAGCGGTCGGCTCATAACCGATTGGTCACAGGTTCGAGTCCTGTAGGGCCCATTCTCTCAAACCCCTTGCGAAGCAAGGGGTTTTTTCTATTATTACAAACTCGAAACTGAATACTACCTGAGTCTGGAACAAGCCTGCAAAAGCTCGATGGTGATGAGCTTTTGCAGGCTTGTCTGGTTTATCAAGGTTTTGTTGTTGTATTCCCTTTTAAAAAAGAACCGGTACTACTTTTAAGGATACTAGCGTACAAATATTGTAGTTAATCTGCGGTTTAAAGAGGAGGGATGGTTCGATTGCCAAACTCTACAGGGTTGATTTACAATTCGCCAACAGGTACAAGTATGGCTACTCAGATTCTTGTAACTTGTTTAAATGATTCACTTAATATTCCTGTGAATATCGAGATTGAGGTGTTTAAGTGGGACACTACTCAGAATGCCAGAATTCCAATCGGGCACGATTTATTTCAATTAGGACCCCAAGCTTCTCAGACCTTGATTTATGCTCTGAACGGTGCAGCCTTTTATGAAGTCCAATCGGACTTTTTTAGTGCTACGAGTACGATCATTCATGTATATGGTATTGATTCTACGGGTGAGATTATTCAACGCGTTTTACAGTCTGAAATGATATGGGTTGACCGGTTTACGAATATTCCTTAATTTGCGATTTGGAGGTGAGTGGTTTGCCAGTTGTAAATATTACAGGAGCACTTGGTGGAAATCAGTTCGAACCTTCTATAGCTACGAACGAATTGCTTCCCAATATTATGTGTGCGGTTGCTGTAGATACAAGTACAGGCCCTACGCTCATTGGGTTTTACCGTTCAATTGATACTGGGCAGACATGGACAACGACACTTTTGCAGCAACCTGCCGGATATGCTGGCGCCGAAGCGCCAACGATTGATTACACATTTCCGAGTACGTTCATAGTGACAGTCCATATATTTAACGGTGATAATGACGGTACAATTATTAGTTACACGTCCCTGGATGATGGGGTGACTTGGACTCCTCCCGTATTTGTGAACAGGGGATATGGCCTTATCGTTCATAATGATGAACCGTATATTGCAGTGGATCGAACACCTGGAAGTCCTTATCGTGGTAACGCGTATGTGGGGTATACACCTCTTGCTACATTGGCATCGTCTATTTTTTTGCAGAGATCATTAGATCAGGGGACAACATGGCAGATTCCAAGCCGAATTTCAAGCCCAAGAGGTTTTCATGATAGAAGTGCTATAGCTATAGGTTTTACTGGTGAGGTATATGCAGGATATATTACTACGGGGCCGGATAGTCCGTACGCTTTACTTCGCATCTCGTACGATGGAGGGGCTACATTTCAGCCACCTATTCAACAACAATCGACGTTGATCGCTTCTGTTGTGCCTGCACCATCTCCCTTACCTGTCACGAACTATGCTTTTCGAGTGCAGACGAACCTGGGCTTGGGTGCTGACATATCCAATGGAACCTTTAGTGGTACAGTCTATGCAACCTGGAATGATGCGCGGAATGGATACACAGACATTTTCCTATGCAGTTCACCGGATGGGCTTCTATGGTCAGATCCCGTTAGCATTACCGGAGCACCTGCCGGGTCACAAAATTTCTTCCCTTCCATCACCGTATCGCCATTCACAGGAACTGTAAGGGTTATTTATTATTCCAATCAAATTGATGGGTTTCTTTTAGATGTGTTTGTTGCTGAATCGTTTGACGGAGGAGCTACCTTTGCGAATCGCAGACTCACGACAACTTCGTTTAATCCCAATGGCAATTCCTCTACACCTACAGTATTAATTGGTGATTATATCACCGCTACAACGTATGCTCCCGATAATTTGGCTGCAGTTTGGATGGCAACAACTCCGCCTACTGGTAAATTGGACGTTTACTTTGGAAGTTGATGAATTCCAAGTAAGGATGAGAATATTTTAAATAAACCACTGTGGAAAAGCTCTGTTGGCACAATGCCAGCAGAGTTTTTTTTTATGAAAGGTGAGTGCTAAAGAAATTGAAATAAAGCTGATAAAATAAATATATGGTATCATTGCTAAAATATGTGTTAAGAAGGTGGTGACAATTTAAAGCTATGAATGGTGCTAGTGCTGTGGGTTTTGTAGGGATTTTAACTATATTTATTTTCATTGGTCTGGTAGGTCTGATTTTATATGCTGTGTTTTCTATGGCAATAAAAAAATCAGGTTTAAGAGAGGAAATATCAGGTTTGAAGCGAGAGATTCGATTATTAAATCAGAAAATGGAGAAAAACGATCATAATATCGAGTAAGCCATTTAAAAAAAGAAGAATGTTCAATAATCAATTGCAAATTTGAAAGTCAAAGAAGGAGAGGCACTGCTGTAATAATACGGGCAGTGTCTTTTTAGTGTGCCCTTTTTTCGGAATATCAGTGTCTGTCCATGCCACATTACAAATCTCACATATACTATCATATTCCAAACAATAGGAGGTAGATTTCATGAGCCAATTTATTGATGCGAGAACGTCGCAGAATGCAAGTTTGGCGAATTCTATTGCAATACCGATCCTTGTTATTAATACGCCACAATTATTTGGTCAGATTGGACTTGTAACTACTGCGGGTATTGGTGCCAATCCGCGTGTGCAATTCAAAGGGACCGTTTCAGTTCAACTTCCCTTGGCTCTCGTTGGAATAACGATAACGATTGTCAGAGGAACCTTGGCAACGGACCCTGTCATCTATTCTGCGACGTCTACGTTTAGCTTGAGCATCCTGGCTCCTCAAGTCATTACGTTCTCTGCGGATGATTTCAACCCACCGATCACACCTCAATTAACGTACACCGCATTCGTCAGCTCTAACTTGCTGGGTACGATTCGTGTAGGTCCAGAGAACTTTGATGGAGTCTTGTATTCGGACTAACGTTGAATGCCCTTGCTAACAGTTCGTTATAAAAAAATCATTAATGTATTAAAAAGTATTACCTGCCTTGAGAAAGGTAGGTTTTTTCTATTTTACAGGGGTGCGGTTTAGCACTTCATTGGATCAGGCTTTGTTTATGATATAATGCGTTAGAGATTAAGGGAGCGGTCTATGCGGGCATGGAATTGTAAGTCCGAAATTCGATAAAATTATGAATGGAAAGCAGGTTTTCAACCAATGATGCAAAACGAAGGACAACGGTTCCGCTTCAGTGAAGCTCCGGTATGGGACTGGCAGCGGGCATACTATGAACAGAAAGGGCTGCACGCTTGGACAGAGAATCAGGTTCCGCAATATATTACGAGTAATCCCATGATTGCAACGGCGTATGCCGAGATGATTTTTGGTTTTCTTCAAGATCTCGCCAGCAAAGGAAAGACGGCCGAGGCAGTGACCATTCTGGAACTTGGAGCGGGCGTAGGCCGCTTGGCACACCAAATTCTGCTCAAACTGACAGAGTTGAAAGATTTTGCAGGCGTGGCGCTGCCAGCTTTTCGCTATGTAATGACCGATCTAGTTGAAGATAATGTATTGGCTTGGAGAGAGCATCCTTCTATGCAATCCTTTATTAATCAAGGGATACTGGATTTTGCACGTTTTGACGCAGTACAGGATACGGTGTTGAATCTGGTGGTAGCGGATACAGTTATTCGACCAGGCGATCTGAAGCAACCTTTGCTGTTGATTGCCAATTACTTTTTTGACAGCATTCCACAGGAATTAATTTATGTTGGTGAGGGTGAGATATATGAGTGTGACGTATTCGTCCAATCTCCAGAACGTTCTCTTGTTTCCGAACCTGCCGAATTGCTGGAAAACATGACACTGAGTTATGAATACAGCCGCGCACCTGAGTACAGTGCGGAGAACTATGCATATCAGGAACTTATTGCACTATACAAGGAAGAGTTGGAGGATTCGCACATTTTGTTCCCGGCAATTGGTCTGTCATGCCTCGAACGATTGAATAGGTTATCAGAGTCAGGGTATGTGTTGATTACTGCGGACAAAGGAGACCATCGACTGGACAACTGGAAGTTTGCCGAGCCACCTGAATTCGTACTTCATGGGAGTTTTTCTTTAACGGCAAATTATCATGCCATTCAATATGTGTTGGAAGGGCAAGGAGCCCACACTTCCTTTACAACACATCATTATAAGGATCTGAACGTTGGATGTATGTTGATGGTGGACGAACCGTTAGGGTACGTGAACACAAGGCTGGCATATCACCGATTTGTTGAACGTTTTGGACCCGACGATTTCTTTAGTATAAAAGAATGGATGGATCATCAGGTTGAGCGGATGGAACTGAAGCAGATTATACCGTTCTGGCGTCTGGGCGGATATGATGCTGAGTTTTTGATTCATAGTGCCAACCGAATTTCGAATCTTCTCCCGGATGCAAGCGATGAGGAAATGCTTGATATTCAGTCTGGAATTCACGTCATGTGGTCTTCATATTATGTAATGGAGCGATTAGGAGATGTGGCGTTTCTTGCAGGTCAGTTGTTATATGGGATGTACATGTATGGGGACGCCAAGCGGTTTCTGGAGCTGGCGTTAGATGCTGATTCGAGAAAACAGGACTCGGCGGTACTGTATGACTTGGCCGTGTGTTGTTATGAACTCGAACTGGAAGAAGAAGCACTGGCTTACACGCGGAAAGTACTGGCATTGGAACCTGATCATGAAGAGGCAATGGATTTGCTGAAAAGTTTCGAATGACTATAAAGATTGAAACTAACTTCTCTTTATCGTATTATTAGGATGATCACACAAAAATTTCCTGTAAACGGAAGAGGAGATGAGAACATGAAGAAGGTTCTGAGCATTTTGCTTTATCCGCTTGCGGCGGTTGTGGGGGCGTTGGGCGCGAATTCAGCTGCGACTGGTGATATGGTACTTTTTGCGAAAGATATAGCTACAGATCGAGGTTATGACGGGCAGGAGATTTATGATAGAATTGAACACAGAAATTCCTAAATTCCTAACTACATATCATTTCAACTGTAAAAGTAATTGTTAGACGGAGCGATATGCCAAAGACAATTACTCTTGAAGCAAAGTGTGATGAGCAGGAATCCTGCCTGTACAGCCTTTAAGCTGGTTTCGTACCTAATTTAGGTATGAACCGGCTTTTATTTATGAATGGGGGATAAACGTTGAAGATTATTATTGGACAACCCATGTTGGAACAACAATTGCTGCAACTGGAAGCGGAATTGAAACAATATCCAGAAGTGGATGTGTTGCTCTTTCCTGAGGGATACCTGAATCAGAACGTGGAAGAGGCTAGGCATCTGGCGGCTGTATATGGAACGATGATTATATCAGGTCATCGCAGGTTGGATGAACGTCCCAAGGACCGTGCGGTCATCATTAACAAAGCTGGGGAGACTGTATTGGAGAAGGCGAAGTATACCGCTGCTGAGGTCGTTAAGGAACAGGACTGGAGCATAAGCACCTTGTTATGTGATGAGCTGGTGCTGCAAGGTTTTCGTAACGAGAATATTGGTAGAGTGGATATCGTTATGCATTCCATTGGAGTGGGGATGTTCAGTGAAGAGCAGTACACAGAGTGGATTGAAGAAGCTCGGCAGATGGCGATACAACATCAATGCATTGTTATGGGGACAAGCCATGCCGATGGCTCGTATCGTGACAGTGAAATTTCAATTCCAATCGCCTATTGTATTGCTCCGGATGGTCAGGTGGTCTTGGCGTCCAGAAACGATACACGTACTCGTTTGATTGTCCTTGAGAAGAAAAATACAGCAGACCTCTATCGTGAAGTAACAGGAAGTAATGTGAACATCCAAGTCATTCCTTCGGCATAATTCAACTGACAAAACACACAATGAATGGGCTGGATAGCTTGCCGTATAGCCCGGTCATTAATGTTTGAATCGACATATGTTATGGCATACCTTGAAATTCAAAGGAGGCCAATCAAATGAGTAATGTTGGATACGGTTGTAATAATGTTGGAGGAGTAGGGACCGGTATTTGTACTTCCACTGCCGCAATTCTGGTACTCTTCATCCTGCTCGTAATCATCACTAAATCTTTCTGGCTGTAAGCCACTACAGAACAAGGTGAGATTCTGGTTACGTGTATGCTCCGCTGAGACTTCAGCGGGGCTTTTCTGCGTTTCTATGAAAAAAATGATATGATGAAAGAGATTTGACAACCGAAAACAATGTGCTTAAAATCACATAAGAGACTAATAATAGAGATTGAAGGGATAGCAATGCCGTTTATTCGTTTTAAAGGATTCACAGGACCCCAACTGGAGGAAGTTGTACCCCGCATCACGGAGCAATTTGCATTGATTACCAATATTCCGCGGGAGAGAATGAAGGCAGAACGTCATGACGTACAAGCCCTTACTCCTTCTCCGGCTTCAGTAGAGATCTTGATGTTCCAACGTGATCAGGAGATTCATAATCGGATTGCTTCCTCAATGCAGGCTATTTTGGAAGAAGCGGATTTGCCTGATGTGCATATTTTCTTCAATATACTGTCACCAGCGTTGTATTATAAACAGGGCAAACCGTTGACAGATTACCGATTGGATTGAGAATAAAAGGGCTGCTTCGATAATGTTCGGAAGCAGCGGAGACGAGCAGATGTTGCTCGTCTTTTTTTTGATTCAATCATTTTAGTCTTTGATTCTATTTAATCGGAAAGAGCACAAAGAGGATATGATGAATAAGGCACCACCAATCAAATACACCAGCCGAACTCCCATTTGGTCAGCAATCAGACCAAAGACTACCGTAGATATGCTCATGGCAGTGGATAGAATAATTCCATGCGCTGCGTATACCGTGGACAAGGATTCGACGGGCATACTTCTCTGAAAAGCGGTTTGCTGAGCCACATCTCGGATCTGATAAGCGGGACCCATAAGCACACACAATACCAGAGCAAGCCAAGGAAGGCTGTTTAAACCGTATGTGATGGTCAGCAAGCTGAAGAGCAGAGAGCCTACGGCCATACTTGAGATTAGGTGCTTCTGTATGCGAGAGGCTAGGGCGATGGCTAAAATCCCCCCAAGAATGGTACCGGCAGAATAACTGGAGTTGATAAGTCCCCACCAACCTTCTTGTTGGCCCAAAGCTTCTTTCACAAAAGCAAGCGTGATAGCGCCAATCCAGATGGAGCCAGCAAGACCTCCAACCAGATCCATGAACGTTATCAGGCGCAGCGACCGATTTTTCCAAAGAATAAGCCAGCCTTCCGTTAATACATTCCAGCTGGAAGTGGATTTCTCGACTTTCTCCTGAATATTGCGGGTAAGTGAACTGATCGTAATCATTAAGAGCAGAACAGCCCAGGATAAGCTTGTAGCCGCCCAGAATGCTTGTGAAGCCCCCCAGTACATAACGATGTATCCTGTCATCGCATATCCAATGATCGTCACGGTCTGAGTGGAAAACGAGAGAAAACTATTCGCCTTCACCAGATCTTCTCCTTGAACCAATCGTGGAGTTAATGTGTTTATTAATGGAGATTCCCATCCGTCCAGGAGCGAGAGGATCGCTGTTCCCACAAGCAGAAAAGGAATATGAGCAGTGAGATCGGTAAATGCAATGGCGATTCCGGTAATCAGCAATGTTTTGGCTAAAGGAATGCTAACAATCAGCCTGGAGAATGCGAAACGGTTCACAAGCAATGGTACAGTAAAGCCTGCGACGATACGCGCTAACATTTGAATGAATGGAAACAGTGCAGCGTAAAGGACAGACCCAGTCTGACCGTAAATAAATGTTGTAATAACCATGATATATATAACATTAATGAGAGAAAGCAGCGTTTTGGCAGCCCAATATGGATAAAATGCGATGTTCATGCTAAGGTGTCCTTTCCACAACGATAGTTATATATTACGGGGATCGTTGCAAACGCACCACAAACAAAGTTGTCATTTTCCCGTCATTGAAGCAGCAAAAAAGCAGCTGTCCCAAGAAACAGCTGCCATTCTGGTTTCTATTATTCAAGCCACAACGAGCGAAAAAGCGATAAGCAGCATCAACAGACTGGTCATTCTGGTCATCGCCATGTATGGTCTGCTGGGTTCAGACTCTCCCCTGGAAATCCAGCCGTAACGCAAATACCAGCCAAATTTCGGGAAGCACAGATTGATGATACAAAGTGTCATGAATATAAAAAAGAGGGTTCGCATACCCGATCTTCCTTCCTCATTTTACATGACCGGCTCAACATTAACGTTTACGTCTTGTGAAAAAGAAAACAAGCAAAATAATAATAATGACGATTAATAAAAATTTCATGAGTGCCCCTCCTGATGACTTGATAAGTTTTTTTGAATGTATTTATCAGATATTACCCAAGGAACACATGACTTGAATAACTATGTTACAATTAATTATATTGTTTTTATATAATCACATACCATCGGGTTATCGATAGCTTCATTAGGAGCATGAATATACTTAAGTTTGGTGAGATGAAGGAGGAAGCATGACTAAATACAATCAACTCGCTATACAATGGGAATTTATTATCTCTAAAATTAAATCTTCCGTGACCGTAGTTGACGCTACCTTGCCTGATTTTCCGCTAATGTATGTAAATGAATATTTTACTCAGTTAACCGGATACAGTGCTGAAGAGTCAATTGGACAGAATTGCCGGTTCCTGCAAGGGCCAGATACGGACCCGAAAACCGTACAGCATATCCGCGAAGCGTTGAATAAGCAGCAGTCGATCAAAACAGAGATTCTGAACTATACAAAGAATGGACAGAAGTTCTGGAATGAACTGAATATTGATCCTATTTTCGATGATTCAGGGGAATGTCTGTTTTTTGTAGGGATTCAATACGATATTTCGGAGCGGAAATATGCTGAGCAGCAGTTGCGGATGGCAGCTTCGCTGACGGAAATGAACAGTCGGGGGCAGATGGAGTTCATTGGGAAACTGAACCATGAGCTTCGTACGCCGCTGAATGGGATTATGGGCATGATCGAACTTGTCGGCATGGGGGACAACAGTGAGGAGCAGAAAGAGTATCTGGAGCTTGCGCGCCAGTCAGGGGAAGCTCTTCTGAACATTGTCAACAATAGTCTTGATATGGCCAAGCTGGGAAGAGGGAAAATGAAAGTGGAGCAAATTGAATTTCAGCCGTTGAAGCTGATTCAACAGATTATTAAAACGCATGAACCCGCGGCGCAAAATAAACAAATTCGCTTGCTCTGTCATGCGGATCTGGCCATTCCTGATGTACTCACGGGTGATCCTCTGCGTCTCCGCCAAGTGCTGGACAACCTGCTCAGCAACGCCATTAAATTTACGGAACAAGGTGAAGTACAATTACAGATCGATGTTCAGGAGCAGCGAGGGGATACCGTTATCCTGGTATTCACTGTCCATGACACGGGGATTGGCATTCCAGAAAATAAAACTAATCAATTATTTGAGGCATTTACGCAGACGGACGTCTCCCACGCACGCAAATTTGGCGGCAGCGGACTGGGGCTTACCATCTGTAAAGAGCTGCTCGAACTGATGAATGGTCAAATTACGGTGGAGAGTATTGAGGGAAAAGGAACGAAGTTTGAGGTTACTTTGCCCTTACTTCGACAACAGGCGATCCCTAACGTGGGGTAGCCTATACAGAGCAGCCGAGTATGTCGGCTGTTTTTTTATATTGTTTAGCGAACTGGCGTTCTGGTATAATGCAAGTGTTGAATGGGGGAGAAACAGCATGAGTAAAAGACGCAGAAGCAGAAAGAGCAAGGGCAGGCAACGATTTAAAAAGCAGATATTGACGCTGGTGGCCATGTTAATGGTGGCTCTCTATGCATGGGTTGGGGGAGAATGGTCTCTGGACATCCCATCCCAATTTGGGGGAAGCAAAGGAAGCGTAGATCATACCATCACATTCCCGGCAGAGCGCTATCCCGAAACGGCCAATCATATCAAGACGGCAATCAAGGCAGGACATTCCGATGTATGCACCATTGATCGCAGTGGAGCTGAAGGTAATCGGGATTTGTCCCTCAAAGGTGTTCCGGTTAAAAAGGGGAAAGACCGGGATGAGTGGCCAATGGCAATGTGTGCGGAAGGAGGAGCGGGAGCTGATATCCAATATATTAGTCCCAAGGATAATCGTGGCGCAGGCTCATGGGTGGGAAACCAACTAAGTACATATCCGGATGGAACGCGAGTAAAGTTTGTAGTGAAATAATGACATGCCAGGAATGAGAAAGTGATTGATACAGATATGCCCTGGGGCTTTGAAGTGTGTGGCATAGCGTAAAAGGCAAAATAAAACCAGACGTTGATGCGTCTGGTTTTATTTTATGAATGGCGAAATAAACACGTCTAGTTCACGTATACATACATGAAGTGTTTGTTCCCTGTTTACAGATCAGCCGTACACAACTGCGTTCCACTTAAATGATGGGAGCGGATACTTAACAAACGAGTGACTTGCTCCACTTCGTCGAATGGAATCCACAGGCTTCCGTGGACGGTCCGTAAGGAAAGAATGGAAGCATCGGCTGTACGTTCCGGAAATCCAGTTACCGTTTGCCCGCTTGTATTACGGACGATAATTTGTTGTTTGCGTCGAATGGCAATTTCTACCTCTTTTTTCATATGTCATTGCTCCTGGTTATGGATTAGTAATTCGATATGTCAATAATTTCAATGGTTAATTTGTCTTCTTTATATAGTCTATCAGAACTAGGTATAGATTTCCAGATAAGAAATTATATTTTACATAGGTGTAAGGACTTATTACAGGATTTCCGTTTTTGAAGAAGCAACCAGGGGTTATATAAGGATAAAAGGAGGGGGATGTATAATGACACAATTGCTGATTGGACTTGTACGTACGGAGCACGAAGCCATTATCATGCTGAATAAATTGAAAGAAGAAGGCATTGCAGATAAATATTTGGGCGCGGTAGCCAAAGAACAGGTTAATCTCGAAATGGTAAGTGAGAAAACTGGTTTGCCGCTACCTCTGAAGGGCGCAGGAACAGATGGAGCTTTAGGCGTGTTTAAAGGGGTGCTTGCTGGTCTGGGCAAGCGGATGGATCAGACGATGTCCATCGGAAAAGCGGTACGCAAACTTGCAGGCAACGAGATTGGAAGTGAAACGGATGATTTGGTGCTTACCTTAACCGAAGCAGGGGTCTCCGAGGAAGATGCTAATTACTACGAAGATTGGCTGGTACAGGGGCATATCCTGGTGGTTGTGGAATGCAGCGAGGAAGAGGCGGCCCGAATTGCACCTATTCTTCTTTTTTAGTTTAATTTAAGCCTGATTTTAGGTTTCTTTAATGTTGGGGAGGTATTCTTATTTCACACCTCCCTTAATATAGATGGTTTAAAGAAAGTTCGGGACCGCAACTCGAACTTTCTAGGCACTGCTCGCTAACGCTGGCAGTGCCTGTTTCATTTTTTTTGGATTATTTTATGTTAAGGTATTGCAAAGCTATAAATTTCATGGTAAGATATTTCTTGTCGCCAAGAAATACATACCCATGCCGGGGTGGCGGAATTGGCAGACGCACAGGACTTAAAATCCTGCGGTAGGTGACTACCGTACCGGTTCGATCCCGGTCCTCGGCATCCTAAGAAAAGATCGCATGACACTTGTTAAACAAGTTGTTCATGCGATCTTTTTTTGTTTGAAAAATTTAATTTTTATGATTTTCTGCTGTACCATTCAGCTCATAAACATAAAAAAATGATAATACATATCAGATGACGCCTATGAGGCTGCCCATTATGAATTACCATGATCGATGGTGTATACTATCCGTAGGCATAAATTACCTCTAACTTTGAACTTGAAGAACTCAAGGTTGCATACCAAACTAAACAATTTAATGGACGGAGGACTCGACCCATGTTGAAACAGCTTAAGCCCTATAAGGTGCTGCAGGAACGCAGAATTGAAGAGTTGAAGTCAGATGCGTATCTCCTGGAACATCAGAAATCCGGAGCCAAAATTGTACTCTTATCCAATCAAGATGATAATAAGGTGTTCAGTATCGGTTTCCGTACTCCTCCGGAAGACAATACAGGTGTAGCTCACATTCTGGAACATTCCGTACTTTGTGGCTCCAAGAAATTTCCGGCGAAGGATTCCTTTGTTGAATTGCTGAAGGGTTCTCTTAATACATTTCTGAATGCGATGACATATCCCGATAAAACGATTTATCCGATTGCAAGCCGGAATGATCATGACTTCCATAACCTGATGGATATTTATCTGGATGCAGTACTCCACACGAATATTTATGATAATGAAAAAATATTTCTGCAGGAAGGTTGGAATTACAACCTGACCTCAGCTGAAGATGAGTTAACCTATAACGGCGTTGTATATAACGAGATGAAGGGTGCTTTTTCTTCCCCGGAACGGATTGTGCGCAGAGAAGTCTTGAATTCACTTTTCCCGGATACTACATATTCCTGTGAATCAGGCGGATTTCCCGATGCCATTCCCGATCTGACCTATCAAGGCTTGCTGGATTTCCACTCCAGATACTATCATCCATCCAATAGTTTCATTTATTTGTATGGGGATATGGATATGGAAGAGAAATTGCAGTGGTTAGATGAGAACTATCTGAGTGAGTATGATCGGATTGAGATCGATTCTGCCATTCAGCCTCAACCTGCATTCGGAGAAAGAGTGGACGCAGTTAAAACATATTCTGCCGGAAGTACCGAATCAGAAGTGGATAACAGCTTTTTGACCTATAATGCGGTTATTGGAACAAGTCTGGACAAGGAATTAAACATCTCGTTTCAAATTTTGCTGTACGCATTGCTTAACGCTCCAGGAGCGGTTCTGAAGCAGGCTTTGCTGGATAAGGGCATTGCGAAGGATGTCTATGGTACGTATGATGACAGCCTGTATCAGCCCGTGTTCACCGTTGGATTGAAGAAGAGCAATCTGGCAAGCAAAGAAGATTTTCTGGGGACGGTAAAAGAGGTGCTTGAGCGTGTTGTGAAAGAAGGCTTTGATCCAAAAGCGCTGCTCGCAGGTATTAATTCCTATGAATTCAACCACCGTGAAGCGGATTATGGAAGAATGCCCAAAGGGTTAATCTATGGTTTCTCCTCATTGCAAAGCTGGCTGTATGATGTCGATGCTCCATTCACTCATTTGGAAGCAAATGACGTATTTGCCGAGCTGAGAACGAAGATGACCGAGGGTTACTTCGAGAAGTTGATTGAGACGTATTTACTAAAAAATACACATACTTCTTTTGTTGCTGTCACGCCGGATAAAGGATTAAACGCACGCAAAGAAGAAGCGCTGAAAGCACATCTGAAATCAGTTCAGGCGGGACTGAGTCAGGAAGAGATTCAGCAGCTCATTCAGAGAACCGAGGCTCTCGCCGAGTACCAGAATGCACCGTCAACCAAGGAACAACAGCAGGTGATTCCGACGTTGTCGATAGAGGATATTGAACCGAAAGCATCTACGCTCTACCAGACGGTAAATCAAGTCGAAGGTACAACGGTACTGCACCATAACATCTATACCAATGGGATCGGTTATCTGAGACTGTTGTTCGATATTAAGGAAGTCCCACGGCGTTTACTGCCGTATGTTGGATTGCTGAAAAGTGTGCTCGGTTACGTCGATACTCAGAATTTCTCATTTAATGAATTGTCGAATGAAATTCACATTCATTCCGGGGGCATTCATAGTGGTATAGGTACGTATGCAAACGCGCATGAGCACAGTGATTTCAAGGCTACGTATGAATTCAACGCCAAAGTACTGTATGACAAACTTGGATTTGCTTTTGACATGATCAAAGAAATTGTGTTTACGTCCAAATTTGATGATTCGAAGCGTTTATACGAAATTATTGCCCAGTTGAAAGGCAACTTGCAGCGCAATCTGATCAGCGGAGGGCATTCAGCGGGAATTGGCCGTTCTACCTCTAAACACTCTGCTGTCGCAGACTTCAGGGAAGCCGTTAGTGGCATCACCTTTTACCAGTGGCTTGAGGAGCTTCAGGCGAACTTTGAGGCAAGAAAAGAAGAACTGTCGACCAGCCTTCAATCGTTGACTGGCTTTATTTTCAGACCGGAAAACTTGCTGGTGAGTTACACTGCGGATGATCAGGGATATGCGGGCTTGGAGAAACAGGTATCCGATTTGAAAGCGAAGCTGTTCACCCAGGACGTTGCCAAAGAAAAAGAGGCATTTACACCTGTGCATCACAAAGAAGGATTCAGATCTCCATCTGAAGTCCAATATGTCGTTCAAACAGGTAATTTTATCGATAAAGGGTATTCGTATACCGGCTCGCTGCGTGTCTTGCAGGGAATTCTATCTCTGGATTACTTGTGGAATAATATCAGAGCCAAAGGCGGAGCATACGGCTGCATGTCAGGCTTCAGACGTAACGGAGACAGCTATGTAGCATCGTACCGCGACCCGAATCTCGAAAAAACATACAAAGTTTATGAAGAGATGCCGCAATACCTGAAGGATTTCAAAGCAGATAAACGGGAAATGACGAGGTATATCATTGGCGCCATCCAGGACCTCGATACACCAAGGACCCCTTATGGCGAAGGATCATTCTCTCTGGAATGTTATCTGTCTAATGTCACCGAATCCGATCTTCAGAAAGAACGGGATGAAGTGCTAAGCACAACAGAAAGTGACATTATAGGTTTTGCGGAACTCGTATCCGCCATATTGGAACAGCAGCAACGCTGTGTTATCGGTAATGAAAACAAGATTGAGGACCAGAAGCAATTATTTGACGAAACCCTTGATTTGATCAAGAACTAATCGAATAATACATCAAAGTTGAAGTGTGAAGTAATAAACATCTGATCCAAAAGGGCGCTTTTATGAGCAGTAATAGCTTATAACTGCGGCCCTTTTTTTGTATACAGGGGATTCTCATCCAATCCACTTTGATGAACCAGCTTGTGTTGAGGTTTAGGTGACGGCGAGCATATTATAGATTTTTAACGTGCGCAGATCTTCCTTTGACATTTTCAGCTCATTATATAACTCCTGATTCTCAGGCAAAGGCGTTCGGGAGAATAACATTTTCAAAGCGATGGGCATAAAGGGACGGAAAGAAACCCCGGCCATCAACCCCCACTTTTTCTCGGATTCCTGAAAAGATGCCAAAATGTTAATATACAGGTTCTCCAGCGGTGTAGCCTGATTTTTCAGAATCAGCGTGGTGAGTGTGTCGTAATGCTCGGTGTGGCCCCAATACATATTTTCGCATTCCTGATAATTCTCAAAATTCTTGACGTTCATATACATCACGGTTCGATAACGATTCGCGTCCGACTGTGCCATCATGTCAATGACACAACGGATAAGGCTATTGTTACGCCCGTCATAAAAATATGAATAAAACCGCGTGGAATTTTTGAAAAAGCTGGACGGTACGGTATTCATCAACGGAGAGGCTTGCTTGGGCTCGATATACAACAGCTGCTCCACTTGAATGTTCAATGAATCAGCTATTTGATGCAGCGTGACTACATCAAGTGTAATATCTCCACTTTCATATTTGGACAGAGTGGCTTTACTTTTGTGGATCTGATCCGCCAGCTGCTGAACCGTTAATCCTTTCCATTTGCGAAAATTACGGATTTTCTTGCCTACTTCTTGGTTGATGGTGTTCATATCGGATCTCCTTCTGTTAAGTTTCTTAAGAATATGAGAAAAGGGGAAACCCCTTGGTAAAATCAATCTTTACGAAAAATATAACACTTTTTTCATGAAAATACCTATTATCACGAAACATTAAGATGGATTTGTTTCTTCTGAATAGATTGTACTGCGTTTGATGTAACTTCTGAGCCATGAAATAATGTATCTAACAGAACCTCATCCCAGGATGGAGAACAGAGAGAAAGAGGCGCAGAAGGCTATGAAGTATGATTTTGATGAGATTATTGATCGCACAGGAACCAATGCCATGAATACGGATGGTTTCCGTCAATATATTTTTAACGGAACAGAAGATATGAAATTTCCCTTTAAGGATGAAGAATTCATTCGCATGTGGATTGCAGATATGGAGTTTGCCACACCTCCCGAAATACGGGAAGCAGTCAAGGAGCGCCTGGACCGGAAAATTATGGGGTACTCCCAGGTATTCGATCCGGCATACTACGAAGCTGTCTCCAACTGGATGCACAGATACTACGACTGGTCATTCCCCAAGGAGCATCTGGAGACCTCACATGGGATCATTCCTGCGCTATATGAATTGGTTGAATACATTTGCAAACCGAATGAGAAGGTGCTGATTGTGACACCCTCCTATGGTTATTTCAAATCGGCTGCGGAGCATAATCATCTTGAACTGGTTTGCTCAGATTTGATCAACGAGCAGGGACATTATTCAATAGACTTTGCAGATTTTGAAGCCAAAGCCAGTGATGAGCAAGTCACATTATGTATTTTTTGCAATCCGCATAATCCGTCTGGAAGGGTATGGTCAACAGAAGAGTTACAACGTGTGGGTGAGATCTGTCTGAGCCATAACGTGTGGGTAATCTCGGATGAAATTCACTGTGACTTGCTGCGTACAGGCAAGAAGCATACACCGCTTGCCAAGCTGTTCCCGAATACAGATCGAATCGTTACATGTATGTCTCCAAGCAAAACGTTCAATATGGCGGGCCTAATGTTCTCGAATGTAATTATTGCAAATGAAGGACTTCGAACAATCTGGCAGAAACGGCATTATGGATTCAAAAATCCGCTGAGCATTGCTGCAACACAAGCGGCTTACGAACATGGCGACGAATGGCTGAGACAGTTGAAAACGTATCTCGACGACAATTTTGCCGTTGTGGATCAATATGTGAAGCGTTATCTGCCACAGGCGGTATTTCATATTCCGGAAGCTACGTATCTGGCATGGATTGATATTACGGCATACGTCCCCTCAAATGTAAATCTGCCTTTATTTTTCGCTGAACAAGCAGGGGTATTACTTGAAGATGGACATATGTTCGTAGCTAATGGAGGCGGTTGTATCCGTCTGAACCTGGCATGTCCGCGTTCGGTTCTTGAAGAGGGGCTCAGAAGAATAAGCACCGTCTTGGTCAATAAAGATGAGGGCATACCCGTTCAGGTTTGAATAGTACAGAATTAAAGCACATCAAATTGCAGCGCGCTGTTTCATGGTCACTTTGAAGTAACGTTAGTTATACAGGCAACCTATCCCTGATGTACACTTCTGGTCTGCTGTCCCCGGTTATGTTAAAATGGTGGATAGTCTATGAGTCGTAGGATGCGGCTCACGCAGGTGGCAGTTCGTTATGTGGACTGCACGGATATGTATTTATCAGGGAAAGGAGCCTTTACATATGTTTGGAAATGATTGGGACACGGTGCTTCAGGAAGAGACTGAAGCCGAGTATTTCAACAACATTCGTTATGCACTCGCCGCCGAGTATAAAACACAGACCATCTTTCCACCCAAGGAAGATTTGTTCTCGGCTCTTAAACTGACTCCGTATCATAAGGTCAAGGCCGTAATTATCGGTCAGGACCCTTATCACGGAGCAGGTCAGGCTCAAGGATTAAGTTTCTCGGTCAGACCGGGGGTGCGTATTCCTCCTTCTTTGAAAAATATATATAAGGAGCTTCACGCGGATCTGGGTCTGCCGATTCCGAATCACGGATCGCTCGTTCATTGGGCAGAGCAGGGTGTGCTGTTGCTGAATGCAGTTCTGACGGTACGTGAAGGACAGCCGAACTCCCATCAGGGACTGGGTTGGCAGACGTTTACTGACGCTGTTATCCGGGCATTGAATGAACGTTCAGAACCGATGGTATTTATGCTTTGGGGCAGTCATGCCCAGAAGAAAGGGGCGTTCATTAACCGGGATAAACACCTGGTGTTGGAGTCCACACATCCAAGTCCGCTTGCAGCACATCGTGGCTTCCTGGGCAGTCGTCCTTTTTCCAAAGCCAATGAATTCTTGACCTCCAAAGGTATTGAACCGATTGATTGGACGATACCGGAAAACTAGAAAAACGGGGGGCGATGGCATTGCGACATTGGGTAGGACGGAAAGTAGCCGTATATCGTGCAACCGGCATACGAGAGCCACTGAAAGGAACGCTGGTCGAGTGGGATGAAGAAGCGGATTGTGTACGAATCGGACCCAAGCGGATCAAGGTATCGTTCGACAATATCGCAATGATCCGGCCTCTGCCTGAAGAGAGCCTTCCCTTGAAAAAAGCGCGATCCGAGGTGCATAAGGTTGGATATGTGATGAAAAAGGCCGTACAATTTGAAAATGCCATCTATTTCAAATCACAGGTTATGATTTGGCGTCGGGCCAAAATTGTAGCATTATCCACAACCATTATACGTCATGATGAGGATCAGGTTGAGCTTGCAGACGGCCGGATTCTTCGCAAGGACAAGCATATGTTTGTGGTGCGCTCACGGCGTGGAATACGATAAGTCCAATGATATTTAATATTCATTTCATGCAAAGATCATATGGATTTAATGTTCGGCCTTTATAGTAAACAGTAACAACCCCTTCTAAATGATGTGTACTAATTATGGGAGCCCGGCCGGCTGCAAACGGTCGGGTGTTTTTTTATTCACTTGAGTATGATGAGTGATGTAACATAGTATTTACATTCATGTTATACACTAATGAAATAGATAATGAGAAGGAGTGAAACCCATTGAAACGTATATGTGTTTTTGCAGGCTCCAACCCGGGAAATCACCCCGATTACACACAGCAGGCTATTAAATTGGGTAAACAGATCGCCGATAGTGGGTACGCACTTGTCTATGGGGGATCATGTATGGGATTAATGGGCGCGGTAGCCGATGCTGCTCTGGAACAGGGTGGAGAAGTGATTGGTGTCATGCCAACTGGCTTATTCCGGGGAGAGGTCGTTCATGGAGGACTTACGCAGCTGATTGAAGTGGGAACGATGCATGAACGCAAGGCAACGATGGCCGAGCTGTCCGACGGATTTGTGGCGCTTCCTGGTGGGATGGGTACATTTGAAGAACTATTTGAGGTTCTTTGCTGGGCACAAATTGGTATTCATCGTAAACCCGTTGGTTTGCTAAATGTAAACGGATATTACGAGCCGTTGATGAAAATGGTTGAGCACAGCGTGCATGAAGGATTTTCCAATACCTCACATCTCAGTCTATGGAGTCTGGAATCTGATCCGGCTGAACTATTGAACCGGATGTCCTCCTATATTCCGGCACAATTGACTCAGAAGTGGTCTCAGCTTCAGGATAAGTAACTACCCGCTCCAGCGGAAAACTTTCCGATGTGCCCAAGCAAGTTCCCTTCCAAAACATAGTCTATAGTGTACTTTCTTAAAAGAGGGGAGTGTCACTCATGAGCGAAATTAAAGGCACAGGATACGGTTACGGATACGGCGGCTTTGGCGGTGGAGCATGGACATCAACAGGCGCGATACTGGTGTTGTTCATCCTGCTCGTTATCATCTCTCGTACATTCGTACTGTAATTCGGTCAGCCATTCCTGGACGGTGACATAGTTGCCGGGGCAATGCCCGATGAAGAAATGGCCTTTCCAAAGAGACGCCGGTACGGTCGGCGTCTCAGGGGAACGGTTTTTTTTGTTTGCAAAAAAAAAAAAGGAACTCCGCCTCTAGGAAAAAGAGAGACAGAGCAGGGCAGGACAAGACAAGAGAGGTTAGACCGTTACAACAGTATCACCAGGCAAACTGAGTGTTTTCCAGGCAATATACAATCCGATTACAGCAGCAATAAGGGCCAGAATAGCGGCGATAACAGCCAACTGATCCAGACCACGCTGTGTGTTAATGACAGATGCTTGATTATTTGTTTTGTCAGGAACGGCCAGCCCGCGAACGGATGCCTTTTTCATATGTTGGCGTGCTCCGGGGGGCGTTCTTGTTTTGCTGTTGGGTTTGCCGGATCTGCTTTTGGCAGAAATTCTGGGTAAGTGAGTTTTCTGGGAGGAAGTTGTGTGAGATACAGATCTCTTCTTGTTTAGGGGTTTCAATGAGCGACCTCCTTACAGCGGAGTGCAGTTGTCTATGACTGATACTATATTATGTCTGCTTTACAGATTGAGTTCACAAAATGAGTGAATCCCCAGCACCCCAAGATGTTACCCTATACACGGACGGAGCACACAATTAAACGCTCTGTTAATACAGGTATGACAAACTGTGTTTATAGTGAGAGTCATAGAGTTAATGTTGATCTCAGGAGGGGCTGGAATGAAAAAAGTTGAAAATATTGCCCATAGGGGAGCATCCGCCGTATGTCCCGAGAATACGATGGTTGCATTTGAACGCAGTTTGCAGCTTGGAGCGACAGGCATTGAAACGGATGTGCAGCTGTCCAGTGACGGTAGACTTGTACTGATACATGATGAGACGTTAAGCCGCACTGCTGGAGCAGAAGGCTGGGTCAAGGATAAATCAGTTGAAGAATTGCGTACTCTTGACGCAGGAGCTTGGTTCCATGCCGATTTTGCCGGAGAACGCATTCCATCTTTGGATGAATTATTCGATCTGGTTCGGGGAAAAGACATACTACTTAACCTGGAAATGAAAAATGGTATTGTTAGTTATAAAGGAATGGAAGAAAAGTTGATACAAGCGATTCGGGATTGGGATATGGAACAACAGGTCATTCTGTCCAGCTTCAATCATGCCTCGTTAGTGAGGTGCAAACGGCTTGCTCCGGAAATTCGCACAGCAATTCTATATATGGAAAAGCTCTACCGCCCATATGATTATGCGGCCAAACTGGAAGCTTCTGCTCTTCATCCTTACAAGCTGGCTGTAACACGAGAGGAAGTTGCTGCTGCACTGGCTCAGGGAATTGCAACACATCCTTTCACGGTGAATGATCCTACCGAAATGCAGGAACTGATCAACATGGGTGTGAAGGGAATCATTACGGATGTGCCTGATGTGCTGGCAGCATTGACTGCTGTACATAGTCGTTAATTCATATTTAAAACAGAGGTGCTGCATTGGAGTTCTTATAATCCATGCAGCTTTTTTTAGTACAAAAATTCATTTATGCAATAAACATGTCCCATTTGTCCATTGCCAGAGACAGTTAGTTGACATACAATGGTCTATGGGAATGAGAATCAATATCAATATCAGTTATGTATTAATAGAGAGGTGAATGTTATGTACATAGGATCTGTCTGCACCACTCATAACAAGGGTGGGGACATATGAGTTCGAAAGTTTCATCGGCAAGTCAACCTACGGAATCACCGACAGCCAAAATACACACTCGTCCCTGGGCTGCCACATTGATCCTGACCGGGGGGATTCTGCTGCTCGCACTGGGGATGGCGTTATCCATTTCGTTTGGGGCCGCAGATATTAAGCTGGGCGTTGTATGGGAAGCCATTTTTAACTTTAATCCTGAACTGACTCCGCATCAGATCATATGGGAGATTCGGTTACCACGTATACTTGGCGGAGCGATGGTCGGTGCCTGCTTCGCTGTAGCCGGTGCGATTATGCAGGGGATGACCCGTAACCCGCTGGCAGATTCCGGGTTACTCGGACTGAATGCTGGCGCAGGATTTGCGCTCGCTGTCTGCTTTGCCTTTTTCCCAGGCATGCCATATATGTATATCATTCTGTACTCCTTTGTGGGGGCAGGACTTGGGGTTCTATTGGTTTATGGTTTCGGTGCAGCGTCCAAATCCGGACTTACACCTCTCCGGCTCGTTCTGGCGGGGGCGGCAGTGTCTGCGATGTTGTCAGCACTAAGCGAAGGGATTGCACTGTATTTCAAAATTGGACAAGATCTCGCTTTCTGGACAGCTGGTGGTGTAGCCGGGACGAAGTGGTCCCAGTTAGAGGTCATGTTCCCTTGGGTTTTGGCTGCGCTTATTGCAGGGATTATTATTTCCCGTTCCATTACGCTGCTTAGCTTGGGAGAAGACATTGCCGTTGGGTTGGGTCAACGTACTGGCTTGATCAAGCTGGTTGGTCTGATTGTTGTCCTGATCCTCGCGGGTACAGCCGTATCCGTGGTGGGTGCTGTTGGTTTTGTAGGGCTTATCATTCCCCATCTCACACGTAAATTGGTTGGGGTCGATTATCGCTGGATTATTCCATGTTCCGCAGTGATGGGCAGTCTGCTGCTCGTATTCGCGGATCTGGCTGCACGTATGATTAACCCGCCATATGAGACGCCAATTGGCGCCTTGGTTGCCCTAATTGGGGTACCTTTCTTCCTCTATCTGGCGCGTAAAGAAAGGAGGACTCTGTAACCATGGAATCCTCAACTCTGGTTGGAGCAGAACGCAAAAAGAGAACAAAAAGCACCATTGTCATGATTGTGCTTGGTGCGTTGATTATTACGGCTTTTATTATCAGTATGAATACAGGGTTCACTCGGCTTTCTCCACTTGAGGTTATGCGGACCTTGTTTGGCGGTGGGACGGCAAAGCAGGAACTGATTCTGTTTGAATTCCGTTTGCCGCGTATCGTCATTTCGGTTCTGGTTGGTGCAGGACTTGCGCTGTCCGGTTGTATTCTGCAGGGGGTATCCCGAAATCCTCTGGCTGATCCAGGGATTCTGGGTATCAACGCTGGAGCGGGATTGGTTGTGATGTTGTTTGTATCCTTCTTCCCAACAACGACGGCGGCTCCGGTATTTTTGCTGCCAATTCTGGCTCTGATCGGTGCAACATTTGCTGCATTTCTGATTTATGTGCTCTCTTACAAAAAGGGAGAAGGTCTCATGCCTACGCGCATGTTGCTTACAGGGATTGGGGTAGCTGCAGGGATCAGCTCAGCTATGATCGTACTAACACTTCGGCTCAGTCCGGAGAAGTATCAATTTGTGGCCACTTGGATGGCAGGTAGCATCTGGGGTTCCAACTGGAAATTCGTAACAGCGTTGCTGCCGTTTCTCATTGTCCTTGTGCCGCTTGTTCTGTATAAAGCCCGTGTGCTCAATGTACTGAACCTAGGCGATCAAACAGCGAGTGGTCTCGGCGCACCGGTGGAGCGTGAAAGACTGATCCTACTGGCTGCTGCCGTGGGACTGGCCGGATCATGCGTATCCGTCAGTGGCGGCATTGGTTTTGTGGGTCTAATCGGTCCACATTTGGCACGTCGTCTCGTGGGACCAAAACATCAGTTCCTTTTGCCTGCATCCGCTCTGGTCGGATCATTGCTTGTGCTTGTTGCAGATACGCTGGGACGCGTAATCTTGCAGCCTTCAGAGATTCCGGCAGGTATTCTGGTTGCCATCATTGGTGCCCCGTACTTCCTGTATCTCTTGAGCAAAACGAAATAGAAAGCAATCATGTTGTATGGTTGCTATAAGGAGGACTCCAGTCCATGCTTCGCCGTTTCTTTGCCTATTACAGGCCTTACAAAAAGCTGTTCATTCTGGACTTTAGCTGCGCGATTTTTGTAGCTCTGCTGGAACTGGCCTTCCCGCTGGCAGTTAATAGAGTCGTGGATGACCTTTTGCCGGGGGGACGCTGGGACTGGATATTATGGGCATGTCTTGCGCTGCTCGCGATCTATCTATTAAACTCGTTCCTCAACTTTGTTGTTACATACTGGGGACATAAGCTTGGTATTAATATCGAGACCGATATGCGTAAGGCACTTTTTAACCATGTACAGAAGCTGTCATTTCGTTTCTTCGACAATACCAAAACCGGACACCTAGTCTCTCGTATGACCAATGACCTCATGGATATCGGCGAGATTGCCCATCATGGCCCGGAAGATGTATTTATCGCAGTGATGACGTTGATCGGTGCATTCAGCATCATGATGAGCATCAACGGAAATCTGGCCGTATTAACATTTATTATCGTACCGCTCATTATTTATCTATCCTTGTATTTTGGCAGCAAGATGTCCAAGGCATTTAGCCGAATGTTTGGGGATATAGCGGATTTTAACGCACGTGTAGAAAACAATGTAAGTGGTATTCGCGTGGTTCAGGCTTTTGCTAATGAAGAGCATGAAAAAGCACAATTCGCTGTGAACAATAGCCGCTTTCGTCAGACCAAACTGATCGCGTACAAAATCATGGCTTGGAACTCTTCCATCAGTTACATGCTGATGAAGCTGGTATCCCTTTTTGTACTAGTTTGCGGCACTTGGTTTGTCATTAATGGAAGTATGAGCTATGGTCAATTTATTGCGTTCATTATGCTGTCCAATGTGTTTCTTACACCCATTCAGAAGATCAACTCCGTTATTGAGACGTATCCAAAAGGGATTGCAGGTTTCAAACGCTATACGGAATTGCTCGATATGGAGCCGGACGTTGAAGATCGACCGGGTGCCACTACGGTCTCTCATCTGCGTGGAGATATCCGATATGAGCAGGTGACCTTTGGCTATTCGGATCAGGAGCCTGTTCTGAAAGGGATTGATCTGAATATTCACGCTGGCGAAACAGTGGCTCTTGTTGGACCATCCGGTGCAGGAAAAACAACGCTGTGCAGTCTGCTGCCTCGTTTCTATGATGTGCTGGAAGGTCGCATCACGATCGATGGTCAGGAGATTCAAGACATGACGCTGGATTCATTACGCAGTCAGATCGGAATTGTGCAGCAGGACGTGTTCCTCTTCGATGGGACAGTTCGTGAGAATATTGCGTATGGCAAGCTGGATGCAACAGAGGAAGAAATCTGGATGGCCGCTCGTCGTGCTCAGATGGAGACACTGATCACTTCTATGCCGGAAGGAATGGACACGTTGATTGGTGAACGTGGTGTGAAACTGTCCGGCGGACAGAAACAGCGTTTGTCCATTGCGCGTATGTTTCTGAAGAATCCTCCGATTCTAATTTTGGATGAAGCTACATCTGCACTGGATACTGAGACCGAAGCAGCGATCCAGCAATCCCTTGCGGAATTGTCCGAAGGACGGACTACCCTGGTTATTGCCCACAGATTGGCTACGATCAAAAATGCGGATCGCATTATTGTTGTTGCCGAGCAAGGGATTACAGAGCAGGGCAGACACGAAGAATTGCTTGAAGCAGGTGGAGTATACAGTCGTCTGCATTATGCACAGTTTGGTGCCTGAACGTAACAGAGAGTTTGTGAACGTAATATAAGGAAGCTGTATATAAATTAAAAATTAACGCCTTCATCTACTCATTATCTTGAGTAAGCGAAGGCGTCTTTTTTTACTTTTTAATATCACGTTGTGCCTGCTGGCGAGAGAAGAGTATCACACATCTAAGTCAGTGGATGTTTTAAAATACGTGGCATGACTTTGAGTAAACGATCTCTTGTGATCGGGTCATCGAAGTTCCATTTGGCGTTTGTCGTATACGTGTGTGTACGAACAGAGGCGTGGACAATCCATTGTTCCGCTTTCTGTTCTTCACCCACATTTTTCGCAATACAGCGCAGCTGCTCGGCGGTATTGCTGGCCGGATTGATAGTACGTGTGGGCGCCACCTGCTCAAGCAACTCTCTCATCGCGTCCGAACGGTGCTCATAGACAATAAGGTCAGGCTCCAAACCTGCAATAACGGAAGCGTTGTTGATTACACCCACATCTTGAATGTACTGCAATTGGTTCCGGTACACGATTTGATGACGGATGATGGTGAGTTCTGCGCCAACAGGCCGAATGCCCAGTGTCATCATTGTCCGACCATATTGCCCATCGCGACAATCTTGGAAGATGGTGTGGCTCTGCTTTGCTGTCGCAGGCTGATAACAGCGCACCAATCAGGGTAATCATGAGTATAAGGGTACCGAGCTTGCGTGTTGCGTCCATCGTTATGGTTTCTCCCGCATAGGCTACTCTTTGGATGATGTTAATCATTATCAATATAGTTCGAATGTGATCAGTATATCGAAAGCGGGGACAAACAGGCGGAAAACCTTTGTACGAAAATAAGGGGAATTTGAAGGAGAGGAGAGAAAAGCTATGTTGTACATTTTCATAACCTGGCTAATATTGATTTTAATGTTGATTCTACTGGCTCAAGGTATCCAAAAGATTTCCAAGGATAGAGAGGGATCTAATTTTAAACGTTGGGGCGGATGGTTAATCGGACTTTTTGTTGCAGGTAGCGTACCATTGGGGTATGCATTATATACGGAGTTACGCGGGGGATATATAGGAGCCAACATTGGATTGGGACTGGCTTTGTTTTTCACCTGGGGATACTGTGCACTTTTGTTATGTGTGATATTGATTGTATGGGGAAGGTACTGGTACAAGAGCAATAAATCAAGGTGATTTATTTGACATCATAAAAGGGATGTTAATCGTACGTTGCATGCAACAATCACCCTATAGGCAACGTCAAAAAGAGAATAAGGAATTAACAGGGGGCTTTACATATGTGGAATCTTCGTCTGCTGCTTAGTTCGTGCTTGACCTTGATATTATGTCTTACAGGTTGTACGGTTACGGGGCAAAACGAATGTGAGACACATGTCCAGGCGAATGCACAAAGAGCAGAAGGCTTCGTTGGTTATGTGGTTGACCGCAAGGAGAATTCCATACTTGTTGTTAACCCTGCATATGAAAATTTCAGTGCCAATGGGGGATCGGATCGGTATTATCCGGCCAAATGGTTCTCCAATGCGCCTAATCCTAAGATCGGCTCCTATGTTGAGATTTGGACGGATGGCAGCCCCGAAAACCAGCCTTACCCTGGACAAGCCAGAGCGGAAACGATTGCTGTATCTTGCCCGGCCACCCCAGATGGTGCTCATAGGAGTGAGGAGGATGCCATCCGGGCTGGATTGTACTCGTCAGACGGAGAGCAAGTACGTATTCCTGTAATTGAGAATGTTGATTTTGATCAGAAGACAGGAATATGGACTATTCGTATGCGAGATGCCATGTCAACCACGGATACTCAGGATCAGATTGAAGTGAAAATAGAAGATATCGAGCCGGCAGAGGAGCAGAAGTAGGAATGCTGGATTTCATCGTCGGATGACAAGAGGTGATGAGCATGGATGTTAGAGAATGGCTTCCCCGCGAGAAGCATGATTTCGAAGCGGTGCGTAAGTTAAGTGAATTAGGTAATGAAGAGTTGCGAGATATCATTCCTGAGCTTATGGAATGGTTGCAAGATGGAAATTGGCCCATTGCCAAGTCCGTAGAAGATTTACTTTTGAGATTTGGAGAAGAACTTATTCCTCATATTCAAAATGTATTTAAAACTAAAGATCCACAATGGGAATATTTTATGATCAGTGGTTTAATCAGTAGATTGCCTTCCCGATATCTAATAGTATTGAAGGATGATTTGGAAAGAATTTTGAATAATCCTACTAAAAGTGAGATGCTTGAGGAATTGGATGAGGTTGTAGTACCACTACTGAATAAAATACGATAACAAGCAATTTACAATTTAAGAAGCGTATTTTTCATTTTGTGATTCAGAAAAGTTCAGACTGTGCAGACCGCCATTCAAGTCGAGGAAATTTCTGCAGATTGTAGTGTGGGAATGATTTGATGATGTAGAAGTTTATTGAAAAAAGAAGGTGTGATTTTGATTTTGTATCAAGGAAAGTCAAGAAAATTCATCATTGTATTGTTATCGTTGTATACTTGTTTAACATTGTATTTCTTATTCTTGGGCTTCGATAGAAGCTCGTCCAGTCTTGATCAGGGTTTACGATACAGCTTAACCCCTCAAGGAATTCCTTTACATTTTCCGATGGGGAGGGATTTTAAGATTTGGTTTTTTGAAATGGGGAACTTTATAGCCTTCATCCCCTTCGGGATGGTCATTCCGCTCCTCTTTCGCTGTGGGTTTATTCGCTTTATCAGCCTATTCATTCTATGTATTACGATGATAGAGACGGTACAAATGATTTCGCGTTTAGGTGCGTTTGATATAGACGATATCCTGATTAATACTTTAGGGGCTGCCGTGGGATATGGTGCACAGCGGGTAGTAATGCATCAGCGGAATACATTAAAAGGACTTATTCGAATCTTCCTGACAGCGATTATTTTCTCAATGGTTACGATATCTGTAGTTGGTGGTCTCAATCATTATTTAGATAACGTTGACGGAAAAAGTGTTGCACTGAATGAACTTGCTTCGAGTGATGGGGCTGTTACATGGGATGAAGAACTCTCCGGTTTTACAGTAGGGCAGACAAATGTCGAGCCTCAAATCAATCTGTATAGTAGAGAGAAACAAAAAACGGATGTGTTTTCATATCTCTTAAATGGAAAATACAAAAATATGACAGGTTATTTCGCTATACCGGACGATATTTTCCGCACAGCGAGCAATGAGAGTATTACAGTAAGCTTTATCGCTGATGGAACCGAAATTTATTCCCTGGTTGTATCAGCGAACAGCGGGGAGAACCATCCTGACTCTTTTCGAATTCCGTTAAAAGGGGTTAATGCATTGACTATAAAAGTATTTAACGATGATTCAAATGCGGTGACCAATATTGTAATGTGGGACATTACACTGACAGAGCCAAACACAGGGCAAAAGTTCATCAACAGCATTAAATCCATGTTTTAATACATCAATAAAAGCCCTCGATCCTGCCCACTGAAGCAGCAAGATTTGAGGGCTTAATCCATTTCAAGCCCAATCAAGAACAACTAATACATCCACTACATAATGCTACCTTATTCCGCAATATTTCCCGCCATCTTCAGACGACGTGCAATTTCCTGAAAGTCTTCCTGCGAAATGCCCGGTGCGAATTCCTCTTCCACCGCAGGAGCTTCCGGGATCGGGTACCCTTCAGGTACGCCTTGAATGACTTCCAGCGCTTGTCCATCTTCGGGGTGTGTCCCTTTCCAGATCTGACTGATCGCAGTAAAGTCTTTATCACTATAAGTATACAGCTTGGTGTGTAGGCCTTTTTCTTCGTATTTCCACGCTTCGTTAAAGGATTTGTTGCTCAGGGATGGAATCGGCACCAATTTGGTTACATTCACTCCGGTTGCGATTTCAAGCGCCTTAGCATAAGCGACCACATGTACGCCACCGCGTACCAACAAATAGCCAACAACTGCCCGAGCTGCGGGGTGATCGGTCATTTCGTAAACTTTCATTTTATGTGTACGTGCTCCGCATTCAAGGAAAAAGTTATGCAGCAAATCTTCGACCAAATTCCCACTGTTGAAGACGTTGGCTCCTGTCCAGGGATTGCCCATGGAGTCGAAAGGCATTGCTCCCTGTGCGCCAGCCAGGAAATGATAGGACAGACGTGCATCCTTCACGGAACCAAGCGGTGTATCGTCAGGCTCTTTGTATTCGGTGGAACCTCTGAGGCATTTGTTAATGCCGTGAGACACAAGCTCCACATGACCCAATTCTTCGGCGGTGATACTCATCACCAGATCGTAGAAGGGTTTCAATTTTTCTTTGGAACGAAAATTAAAGGATTGATAGAGGTAGTTGTTCAACGTTGACATCTCTCCGAATTTACCACCCAGCAATTCTTGTATTGCTGCCGCTGCATTCGGGTCCGGTCTCTCGACATTGGGGATTTCAATTGCGATTTCATCCATACGTTTGAACATCAGGTGTAACCTCCTCGAAATGATTGCTCAGAATAATGAAGTGATGCTTGCATGGCCTATTACACGTTTATTGAATACGCTAAACCCATAATTTTGCAAATAAGGCTTAAGACGTATGTAATGAGTCTACATTTGTTATTTCCAATCCCGTGTTATTTATGTACAATCAGGACGAATGAAGTTAAGTATAGTTGTCATTATCTGATTTAAATGAAGGAGAAGCTGAGCGTGCGCAAACGTTGGATTATGGTGGGATGGGGTGTCCTACTGCTTGTCGTTTTTGGATGTAGCGATGTTACGGGAGCATATGCAGATTATCCGAGTGAGTTGGATCAACAAAGAAAAGATGAGCTTGCAGAAAAGTACGGTTTGGAAAAGCAGGAAGATCCACCTCTGCGAAATTTTTTATTGGAGGGTGACTGGGGGATAAGCTTCAATTCACCAATTGAACGGTATAAGATGGCGATAAGTACAGTTCAATCGCTCCTGCAACCGATTGCGTTTATCATTCGTCTACTAGTGTAAAATAAACTTCTACAGGGCAGGCTAACGTAAACATTGTCCCGAGGAGTGAATGATATGAGAATGCTCATCGTAGCCCTGATGACGGTGATACTAAGTTTAAGTGGATTATCAACCAGTTCAGCAACTGCGATTCCGGATTATGCGAAATGGGGAATTATTGCAGTGAAAGAAACACAAACCAAGTACAACGTGGATATTTTGGATTACAAACACATCGGCCGCACCTCACTAACAGCAGACCAATCTCGTGAACAGTTCAAGTTATGGGTTCGTAACAAAGACGGTAAACAATTTGCTGTATTTGTAAATGTTGATTTTAACCCGTCTACCCAGCAGTTGAAAAAGGTACAATTCATGGAATCGGATCGACGTTGAGATTGCATAGCAAGCAGGACAGGAACCAGACTTCCCTATGAAGGGAGTGAGTCTGGTTTTTTTAATTTCAAGAAAATCCTTTTTTTAGTTATTGAATAAAGAACTTATGTTCGCATATAATAATAAAACAAACACATGTTCTTATTGGAGGGATGATTATGCTAGGAAAATATATTGGTCAGATGGTGGAACTCGTCTACATGGATCGTGCAGGGCATATTACGCAGCGGCAGATTCGAATCAACAGTGTACGCGAAGGAAAGATTAGAGCATCCGCAGGAAAAGAGGGTTCACCAAGAACTTTTCTGGAACAAGGTATTCTGGCATGGCGTCCCGTACTCCATAAGGAAGGGAAGGAAGATATATGCTGAACGATTTTGAACGCAAAATTTTGCGTATAATTGTTAATTATGCGGGCCAGCGCCGCCGAGTGCCACGGATGGATGAGCTGGAGAATAAGACGGGAAGAAGCAAGGCGTTCATTCATGAGTCACTGCTGGAGCTTGAGCGCAGGCAGCATATTGTGTGGGAGAACAAGTCTACGTTGGAAGGTATACTCATTCTGCAAGCATGGGAGCAGGAACCACAACCCATTCGCAAAAGCCAGCCTGCTGGCGATGCCGTGAAATATTTTACCGAATATTAAAACGTAAAAACGCCAACCCGGAATGCCGGATTGGCGCCTTGTTAATCAGTGTACATCTATTAGAAGATAGGAAGTTGATCCAGGTTATTGGTTGGGTCGCCGTCTGCGTCACCGCGAATGTACATTTCGCCGTCTTTGCCTTTAAAGACGTTCACACCTGCAATTGCTCCCGCTTTTACTTCAGCCAGTGCCTGTTGGTAATCCAGCACACGCCCGGATGAAGTTTGGAACGCCGTCAGATCGCCGTCTCCATTTTTTTGTACTGCTGTGAAGCTTTCGCGTGTCGTTTGATCCATGATGTCACACTCTCCTTATCTGGCCAAATAGGAATCTGGTTACCTCTTTAGCCTGTCCGGATCAAAAAAAAGTATGCACCACATAGCTTTATCTCGCACGCAAAGGTTATTTACAGGCTCTTTTGCATACGAACATGCAGAATGTCTGCATCATAAAAAGGCTCTTCCGAGATCACTTCATATCCGAGCTTCTCATAGAACTTCTGCGCCTGGCATTGTGCGTCCAAAACAGAATAGGCCAATCCCAATTCACGTGCCCGTTCTTCCATGGCTAACAGCAGCACACGTCCATAACCGAACGCACGATGCGATTTGAGTACAGCGATGCGCTGCATTTTGGCGGTATCCTTGGTGTAATAGATCAGACGCCCCGTGGCTACTGCCTGTCCATCTTTACTCAACAACACGTGATGCACATCCGGACTGATGATATCATATTGATCAATCTCAATGTCAGCAGGCACTTGCTGCTCGATTACAAAAACGTTATTGCGAATATCCAGTGCTTTCTGGAGTTGTTCTTCAGTCGTTACATAACTAATCTCAGCTGCCAATTCCATACCTTCTTTCTGCTCTACGCTATCAGACTGAATTATACAAAAAAATGCTTTTACTGTATAGTTAAGACTGGAACATACTGGGAGAGGGGGTTCGAACCATGGGTATGGCTGGAGTGATGGCAATCACCCTTTTGATGTCGGCCGGAATGATAGCTTTGTTGTATTATGTGACCAAAAAGGCTTATTCCAAAAAGTGGGACGAAGATGAGTGAAATGCGACATAATGTTTCTCAGGGTAAGACTTCAACATTGCCTTGTGGGGAGTAAACGTCATGCACAACAGACTTGGAATACACATCCATCCAAACAGGCAGGTCATCATTAACCTCATGGGGTACTTTCAACTGTTGGAATTGTACGGTGTGTTCATCCCGTTCTAAACTGCAACCGACAGAAACGTATATTAATGCAACAAGCGCAATCAGACAGGCTATGTTTTTGGCTGTGATAAATAAACGCAGTTTACGTTCTTTCATGTTCCTCATATGGAAGTCACCTCGTCATCAAAATGGTAATCTTTCCTTTATTGTGCACCAATTCGAATAAAATATTACCAATATAACGATTGACAATGAACACGGTTACTTGGTATGATACTGTTACTTGATTGGACAACAACTAGATATCATGATCTGTTAGCTCAGCTGGGAGAGCACTATCTTGACAGGGTAGGGGTCAGTGGTTCGAGCCCACTACAGATCATACGCAAAAGTCCTTGTGTAGCAAGGGCTTTTTTATTTTCTTATGTTCTGATAGAGGGGCGAAATAATGGCTTTGGGGACGAACTGGGGACGGAATTTCATTTGCGTAAACCTGAAGGATCGAATTTATTTAACTTTCCTGCTACTCGAGTCTTTACCTTTTTAGTGACGTGCACATACGTGTCTGATGTTGTGGAAAGTCTGGCATGACCTAAGCGCCTCTGAATAGCGATAAGTATCGAATCATAATTAGCTTCATCCTCGTCTTCAAGTAGTAAGGTTCCGGCACTGTGTCGTAAGCCATGGAATTTAATGTACCGCAGACTATGCCTATCACAAAATCGTTTCCACCATTTTGAAGGATGTTGGTAATAGTAGGGGGTTCCTGTGCCATTATGGAAAACATATTGCCGATCAGCACCAAGCCACTTGTCTTCTAAAAACTCTTTTTCTTTTAGCCACTCCTGTTTATAAATTTTCAACTCATTCATATACCAATCTGGCATGTCTACATCTCTAAATGAAGCTAAAGACTTCGGTCCTTTTTCGACAGCTTTCCCCTTCAAGGTGAGAGGTATGTTGTTTTCAATTCTTATCGTGTTATTGTCAAATAGAACTTCTGGCCATTCTAATCCGTTAAGTTCACCACGTCTGAATCCTCCTAACATTGATCCTAATATTAAAAGCCGCCATTTTCTTGTTTCTTTATACAAGGCATCAACAACTTCTTGGGCCTCCATTTCATCGAAATATTGGGGATTTTCCCGTTGCTCAATTAGTTTCTCTTTTGCGTTTTTTGCGGTTGGTTTTTTTACTCCGTCCATCGGGTTTTCTTTTATTATTTTCCACTCGACTGCTCGGGAAAATATATTCTTTAGTACGCGATGGATGTGTGCTAGTGTACTGGCATCAAGTGGTTCAAGTTGTTTTGCCTTTTGTTTTTCACTTAGGGGTTTCTTGCTACTGGAAGGCTTCCTTGTTCCCGGTTTTTCTAGATCGTGAAAAAAAGACACAAGTTTTAAAGTGGTAAGTTGATCTATACGATCATTCTTAAATGCAGGTATTAATCGAGATTCAATGACATTCTCGTATACAGTTAATGTAGTTAGAGAAAGGTTGTTGGGGTTACTAGCATACTTTTCTCGCCATTCTTCAATGAAGTCAATGAATTTTGTTTTTTCTGGTGCGATATATGCTCCTGCTTCTACTTCAATTTTAAATTTAGCCAGCTCATTATTAAGGTGATCATTCAACCGTTTCTTTGTTCTTAACAAGACTTCATCCTCAATCATAATTGATTTACGAGGACGATTCCGACTGCCGTCCCCGTTTATACCTAAGTCAACCGTAAGACGCCATGTGTTTTTCCCTCTTTTTTCTATGCTTCCTTTTGCCACATAAATCCCTCCTGACGAACACCAGTTCTGTTTTTGTCTATGGTAAACAGCCTTGCGGCTGGAAAGCGCAAAGTTACATTTCTAAGTTATGAAGCTGTTTCGGTATGCCGCATCTCAAGAGGTATGTTTCTTCTGTTTCTCCTGGCTCGCGCTCAGTGAGTTGGGTTAACAGTTTTACAGCAAAAATATTTGCCTGTCGTTCGAATTTGCCTGTATTGAAGAAAGTATGCTCATCAATCCAGAATTGACTTAAGCCCGAATGAAGTCGATCGTGTCCAAGTTCATGAGCACACACTACACGCTGCCATTCTTCAGGCAAGCCGTTATGTATAACTATGAACCGCCTTCGTAACCGTCTGTAGTACAAACCTCTCGTGCCGGGTCCGAATTCCGCATGTTGGATTATTATGTTAAGTCCTTTAGCTATTACAAAAGGATCGTTGGTCTTGAATCTGCGAACGAGCTTGCGAATGATGTCATCCAAACCGGTCACCTACTCTTCGTCTTTAGGGGCTGCCTTTTTCTTGCGTCCATAAGTTTTCTTATTTAGCTCTTTCGCTTCCCAAAGTAGCCCGGTTAGAATGTCCATTGCTCTTTGACGGTTTTCATCTGTAATTGGCACCCCATCAAACAAGACGGGCTGATCCTCTTCGAGAATCTTTTTAATGTCAGAAAGATCTTTGGCGGTGGCCCATTCAGGAGCTTGGTGTTCGTTTTCTTGTTCTGAAAAGTAATCAAGTGGCTTATTGAAAAAATTTGCAATCGATTGAAGTGAGTCAACTTGTGGGTGTTTGGTTTGTTTGGAAAGGATTTTAGTAAGACCTGTGTAGGAGACACCAGTTTCTTTAGAGAGTCGGTATTTAGTAATTCCTTGTTCACTCATCAATTCTAAGATTTTATCTGCTAAATCCACTTAAATGCCTCCTAAAAGTATATCTCTTATTAGTTATAACTCTATAAAGTTATAATAGAACATAAAAGGGAGATAAGTCAAGCGATTAGAAGCAATAGGGAGAGAAAAGGGGATTTTATTGCTCTATTGGGTTATGATACAGGTTGAATATAACACAATAGAGTTATAATATGTGTTCAGGAGGTGAGTGGAATGGGTCAAACAATCGAAGTAAACATACAGAGGTTAATCGAAGCGAAGGGATGGACTATTTACCGTCTTTCGAAAGAAAGTGGCGTAACAGTATCGGCACTTTACAACATTGGGAAGAAAAAACAAGGTCCATATGCAGAAACTTTGCTTAAGCTTTCCAGTGCTCTTGATTGCACAGTTGATGAACTGGTGAAAAACCGTGTCTGAGTTTGCTGCTAAGTATAGCACACTTTCATAGAAAGGAAATGTGATATGGATAATCCTTTAGTTGCTCTTGAGGATGCAATTCGTTCAATGATATCCGAGCATGTAACTATTGCAGAAAATCGACTCAGAGCAGAGTTTGCTGGAGTGAGTGATAAAACTCTGGACGTAGCAGAGACGGCAGCACACATAGGGATCTCTGAAAAACTGATATACCGTATGTGTCAAGAAGGAAGCATTCCACATGAACGTTATGGGACATCAGGTTCCAGAAGGCCTGTAATCAAGTTCCGTCTCTCTGATTTGGAGGCATGGAGAGCTGCACAGCGGGCTGCTAGTTACAAAAAAGAAAGCTGAAAGGGGTCTTATTTTGCTCATAGACATTAACCAAATTAAAGTCAGCGATCGAATTCGGAAAGACTTCGGCGGCATCGAAGAACTGGCGCAAGACATTGATCATAACGGACTTATCAATCCTATAGTAGTAACACCAGATTATCAGTTAATTGCAGGAGAGCGTCGCTTGCGTGCTCATCAGTACCTAGGACGTAAAGAGGTTGTAGTCCGAGTAATGGAAATCAGCGATTTTGAACATCAACTCCGACTGGAAATTTCAGAAAACGAGCATCGAAAAGAATTTACCTTCTCAGAGCGAGTCGAGTGGGCTAAACGGTTGGAGGAAATCGAACGGATCAAGGCAAAGGAACGAATGGCCGCAGGCAAGGAAAATGTTCCTGAGCAGCCTGCCGGACAGGTTCGTGACATAGTTGCTGATCAAGCAGGGTTTGGATCAGGCAGAAATTACGATAAAGCGAAGTACATCATGGAAAACGCGACACCAGAAATCATCCAGCAACTTGATGAAGGGATCATATCTACACACAAAGCGTATGTGGAGACAAAAGAACGACTTGAAGCTGCTTTGCGAGAGGCTGAGACTCGGGCTAATCAAGCCGAGCAGGAGAAGGAAGAACTTCAGCGGCGGTACAAGGGCGCGATTCCAGCCGATCAGGTGGACGAAGCAGTAGCAGCGGCGGTAGAGCGACGAGATGAAGAAACAGAAGTTGTTCTCCAACAGAAAGCTCAGGAATCTGCTAAGAAGATTGAAGAGCGTGACCAATACTGGAAGGGCAAGCTTCAGGACGATGTGGAAGCTGAGCGTCTGAAGATAGAAGAGCTGAAAGCGGGTTATCAGCGGACGAAAGAAGAGTTGGAGACAATGAAGCTCCAGCAGCCTGATGACTTTGATGACCAACAAGCGGCAGCTCAGATGAAAAAACTTCGCTTTGAAGCTGACAGTAACACTATTCAAATCAGCATTCATGTTAAGCAGTTCCTTCAAAAGGTTGGTATAACATCATTCATGCTTGGGGCAGTCTCGGGTGCAAGCACCAGTGAGAAAAAGCGGTTGTCAGAAGGTCTTGATATGCTTCAATCCTTCATTGACCAGATGCGTCCAGCAATTAATTCAAGAAAGGTGGTAAATCCAAATGACATTGATGAATCCTAATCAGCCTGACTTCTTATCGGTTGTAGAAAGACAGATGCAGTTAACTGAAGCACAAGGTATGGCTATTCGCGGTTTGGTGGATGGCATCAGACAGATGCAAGAGGATGTGGTCGAAAAGGTTGGAGAGGTCCAGATGATGGTTCAGGAGGTCCGGGACAGCGTAACGCTGACGGATGCGGAGTGCTACCAACTCCAGTCTCTTGTTCGCAAGAAGTCGAATTCATTAACGAAGGACCGATACAAGGAGTCAGATGAGAAATTCAAAGACTTGGTCGGTCGATACCGCCGGATGATCTGGAGTAAGTTGAAAGAACGATTTGAAGTAGCAAAATACAGCCATGTACGGCGTATCGACTTTGATGATGCAGTTGATTTCATTAAGGGATTTCGTCCGGAAGACTACATCTGATCTGATAGGAGTTGAAACCGATGGGAAACAAATTTATGACTCTGGATGACTTGGCACGTATCTGGTCACACAAGCCATTGCAGCACGCGATAATCACTCGAAACATTGATCGGAATAAGAAATCATGATTACCGATGCACAGAAAATTCCTGATCCAAATGAAGAAGGACTCTTTTGTAACTACTATTGCAGAAGAGTCTACCGCAACAACAGTATCAAATGAGTCCTTAGGTTAATCGTGCTACCAACACGATCATTTAAAAAAGAATTCAACGGCAGTATACCATGCAATTCCAATTTTGAAAATAGGGGATGAAAATATGAATTTAAATAACCTGGTAAATGACGCTATGGAGACTATCCAAAAGGATGGGTTTGTAGAAGAAGTTATTAAAAAGCAATTGGAGACTACTATCAAAAAAGTCGTTGAAGATTACTTTGGCTCCTATGGAGATTTCCGTAAAGAGTTGGAAAACCAAGTAAAAGAACAACTGGAAATTGATATGAGCAAACTCGGAATTGGCGGATACAACCTCATGGTTCTGAATGAAGTAAAGTCTCAATTGGAAACAGCGCTTCACATTCAGGGTGTCCAAAAAATAAAAGAAAATATGGAAAAAATGCTCGTTGGCGTCAAGTCAGAATACAAGTTATCTGAGTTAGTTGAGGCTATGAAAAAGGATGAGAACGAGGATCGCGATAAAGATGGCGAAAAAATAGGCTTCATTCTTGAAGATAACGATTACGGTTACAAACACATTTACCTTGATCCTGAAAGTGACGGTACAGAATCATGGCGCTCTAGCAGATCGAAATACAATTATAAATATCAACTTCACTTAGATAAAGAAGGTCATGTCTACAATTCCAAAATTGATAGTCATGAATTATCCAAAAACAATGAGATCATGACATCGTTTTATGACTTTGATAAGTTAATGTTCCAAATTTTCGCTACAGGCGCGAAGGTTGTTGTTGATGAGGATGAAGTAGATACCTATTACGGTGATGATTATTAAAAAATTTAAGTAGGAGTGACTGCATTGTCTCTACAAAAACAATATACGCTAGGCGAACTATACAGTTTAGCAGAACAGTGCAGTCACGATTACCCGGCTACACTGGCGCGAAAGATCGAGTATTTGACCGAGGTACAAGTTTTGTTAGGCCGGAGAGCTGCGGAGGCGGTGAGAGACTATAAACGCATTTATGCCGAACGTAAGCGGGTCTATGCCGAGGCGTACCTGGCTGCTGGTAAAGATAAAGCGCAGCATGCGGAACTGGCTATCATTAAGCTTCGTATCCAGGAGGCTGACGCCGAGGCAGATAAGGTTCGCTGGCACAATGCAGTGGAAAGTAATGATCAAGTTATAAACTCTTTAAAATACAGCCTGAAGGTTCTGCTCGCTGAGTACGACAATCCAGCAAGTGCAAGAAGATAGAAATCAGAAGTTCCGGGGTGAGGTGAGTGGCAAGTCCCCAGTTAGGTAACGGATATATCGGCATAGCTAATGAGATATGGGATGAGATCATCAGCAGAAAGTTCACCGAGCGACAGCAGAAGATTCTCAAACTCGTTCTAAGGCTATCTTATGGCTGCCAAAAGAAAGAGGCTGTTATACCCCTCCTAAAGCATTTTGAACTATGTGGAGTGCGTATACAGGACGCGAAGAAAGAAATTGTCTACCTGCAACAATGCAAAGTAATCATGTGGGACGGAAATCAAGTTTATTCGCTTAATAAAAACTATGATGAATGGCGAGTCAGTCTCGTGAAAGAGTGGGATAGAGACAAATTTTCCGAACTTATTTCACTTAATTTGAGCAAAACCAAAGTTACGAAAAGTGTAACACAAAAAGAAGATGAATTGCCTGAAAGTTACGAAAAGTGTAACTCCGAAGTTACGAAAAGTGTAACTGGCGAGTTACGAAAAGTGGAAGTCGAAGAGGCTTCAATCCCTTGCGGGAGTAAGGCTGAAGGCACCTCTAAAGACATGTTTAAAGACAGTATTAAAGTTGGTTGTTGTTTAACTGATTCCGATTCGGTATTTGAACCGTACAAGGGAAACCCGGATTCTGTTCCTAATCCCGAAGCAGATTCTGACTCTGATCGGGAGGTTTCCCAAACCGAATATCGTAATCAAGTGGCAGCTCGTTATCTCCTGAGAAGAGGTAAGGGACTGGAGATAACCTTAAACGATGAAGTTGCGGTTAAACAGTTCATAGCTGAGAGGATTCCGCTCCAAACAGTTATCGATGGTATTGACCAATCGTTTGACAATTTTAAACCCAAGAACAAATGGGATCAGATACGAAACCTGAGTTACTGTGCAACGGTTGTATATTCGTTGCATGCCAAACGCGAAAAATCAAACACAGCCGAAATGCAAATAGCGACTACCGTACCAGATGCGCCGATTGAAACGGTATCAAACGTGACCGCAGATGATTTAAAAGAGTTGCTTGCTAATCTAAGGTCAAAGCAAGGAGTGTGAGTACATGGGCAGCTTTCAGGAGGAACTCAAAGCGCTAATTCCCCCAAGGTTTGAAGAAAGGCAGCAGGCAGCTATTCAGCAGATTAATATCCATCCCGAAGTCAAACGGCTCAGAGAGGCTTATCCTGATCGCTCAGGAGACCTAACAAGCCCAAGACGGTACAGGGATGTGTCCGAACATTTGGCTCAATGTGATGCGTGCGCTAAGTGCCCCGGTCTAATAGGCTGTCAGAACGTCCAGAAGGGGCATAGGAGCGTCGAAGAGCCTAACCCTGATAAAACGGACGAGTTAGTGTTCCGACTCAGGAAATGCGATTTACTAAAGTCTCACGAGCGGCAGCAGGGTATAGGACAACGGATTAAAAGCCATTTCATCCCGGAACACATTTTGAACGCCACCTTTGATGACATTGAGCCTGATGCTCCCAGGATGGCAGCTATTGCGGGAGCGGTGAAGTTTTGTAGTGAATTTGTTCCCAAAGAAACGGTACAGGGATTGTATTTGTACGGCCCAATGGGAGTCGGTAAGAGCCGTTTTGCTGGAGCTATCGCACAGGAGTTAGCTAAATGTGAAGTGGATGTCCTTATGGTGTACGTTCCCGATTTCATCGAAGAGGTCAAAGATGCCATTGGCTCCAAAGAGAGCGTAGCAAAGAAACTGGATGCTCTCAGAACGGTACCAGTGCTTATCATGGATGATATTGGGGCAGAGTCGATGAGTGGTTGGGTAAGGGATGAAGTTATTGGTCCGGTTCTCCAGAGACGTATGGAGCGGTTGCCGACCATCTACACATCCAATCTAACGATACAAGAGTTGTCCAAACATTTTGCTAATGCCAAGGGATCTCAGGATGAGAAGAAGGCAGCTCGGATCATTGAGCGGATCGAACCATTTGTAAAGTTGCTGCCAGTAGGCGGAAGAAATAGACGGAGGGGATAGTAGAATGTGCAAAACTTGTGGTGGCGCAACAGTGAAATATCAGTTTATTGGTGCAATGATGGTGCTGGGACCTTGCCCGGAGTGCAATCCCAACGCAAAGAAAAAACCGTTGGAGGTGAATCGACCTTATGAAAATAGTCGTTGATAGCGAACTACTGGCAGAAGCCTTGGAAGATGCAAGCAAGGCCATTGCAAGCAAGAACATTATGCCTATTCTGGATTGCTTCTTAATCGAGGCTGGTACAGAAGGTGTTAAGGTCACTGGAACGGATACACGTACAACGATACAGTCATACATTTTCAGTGAACACGTTCAAGTTGAATCGCCTGGTCAGATCGCACTCCCTAAGCTATCCCTTGAAGTAATCAAGAAACTTAATGGTGATGTGAGCATTGAGAAAAAAGGTAACAACGCGATTATCATATCTAGGAAGAAGGAAATTGACATGGGTGTATTTGATCCAGAAGAGTTTCCAAGGGTGCCTGACATTGATGACAGCGAGTTATTTGAGACTACAGGCAGAGAACTTAAACGGCTTTTCAGAAAAGCAACCTATGCTGCTGATCCAACCGGCAAGAATGCGGCAATTCTAGCTGGAGCACATGTGTACATCAATGACGGAGTATTTGGCATTGAAGCGACAGACCGGCACAGACTTGCAAAAGCGGATCAGCACACAGAAGTAGGTAACTTGGGTGGAGCTGTCATTGAGGCTAAGGCATTGGGTGAGTTGCAAAAGATCATCTTGGATAAAGACAATCTTGAATTCGGATTTTCGAAATCTTTCACCGGCGAAGTAGTACACGTATTTGCGAGAACAGACCGATTCACTTTTTACTCCAGAGTGTTGGAAGGATCGTTCCCGGATGTAGGCCGGATGTCAATCGTGCCAGATGGTGTTACGGAAGTAAGCGTCGAAAAAAGAGAATTAATGAGTTGCCTTGATCTCATTTACACACTTGCCAAGGAAGATAAGCATAACCAGATCATCATCAGCATTACAGAGAATGAAGTGAGCATTCGTGGCAAAGGAAAAGAATCTGGAAAGGCAAATGAGAGTTTGGTTCCATTGTCATTTAAAGGTGAAAATTTCGCCGTTGCTCTGAATTCCAAGTACTTCATAGATGCTATCAAAGCATTAGAAGGAGATAAAGTGACACTGATTTTCCCTGGTAAGTTGAAGCCGATTTATATATTGGATGAAAGTGACGAGAGATCACTCCATATGGTACTTCCTTATAGGACGGAAGAAGTATAATGAACAAATACAATGCAACGAAAGTAATCGTCACTGAAGACGGAACCCTATTTACAGAATGGATTGTCAAAAAGCATGAACTTGATGTAACTGGCAAACGTTTTGACAGTGTAGCGGAGGGGGAGTATTACCAGTTTCTCCTCCAACAGCGGAAGTATGGGGAAATCAAGGACTTTGAATGTCATCCTAAATTTGTTCTACAAGAGAAACCGAAGATCACATACATTGCTGATTTTATGGTAACTGAGTTGGATGGTAGCCGGCGTGTGGTAGACATCAAGGGAGTGGAGACATCCACCTTCCGAGTAAAACTGAAACTGTTCCAAGCAAAATATCCGACTTTACCCATTGATATACTCATTAAAAAACGTGGGGAATTTATACCGCTTGCGCAATACAAGAAAGAAAAAGCAGCACGTAAACGAGCAACGAATGCACTTAAAAAACGAGCAGATGAAGGGAGAAAGCAAAATGCAAATCAAATTCACCGTAATCAAAAATGAGGATATCGAAAAGCATCTTAACGAACTGGACAAAAGCGAACTTTCTAGTCTCCTGTGGAAGATTCAGCAGCTGCGCCTTCTGGAGGGGAAAGCTGCGTTGAACACTTACCTGGTTGTTAACACGGACGAAGAGTATGCAACAGACATCGTTCGAATTTTGCAAGAAAACGGTCATTGGGGTCCGACACACGATCCCAATCAAACGGAGTTTAGGTTTGTTGGAGATACGATGGAGCTTCCAGAAGTTAAGAATCCTGTCTGAATGAAAAATTAAAAAGGAGCACAGAGGTTTAATCTTCCTCTTGCTCCTGCACTTTAAACAAATCTTCTACACCTATACCCAATGCTCTCGCGATACTAAACAAGTGAGCAGACTCATGTCGGGTATTCTTATCAAATCGACTTAATGATCCCTGAGGGATACCGGTCATTTCTGATAATTGCTGTTGAGTAATCCCCTTCTCTTTTAAAAGAGGCATTAAATTTGGTTTCACGTTAATCATTGTAGTCACCCTTTCAAAGGAATTATACGATAACGAATATTTATTAGCAAGATGAATTGACTGAATATACGATATCGTATATGCTTATATAAACAACAAATATACGAAATACGATAACGGATAATATATTGGAGGTTGAATCATTTTGAGAAGAACTTACAAAGAAACACCTTACTGGACCGATGGGTATTGGGAATTTGAATACGACCTCACTTTACTTACCATCTGGATTAGAGAGTTGAAAGTTCGTCTGAGCGAACGAAAACAGGCCATTAGGCTCAGAGCGTTCACTGGATACGTCCAGTGAGGTTGGCACCACTAAGAGGCAAAGGAAACATTTCCTGACCTCAACAAAGAAACAGTTTACTGGAACGATCAACATTGTACTGGAACTTAATAGTCAATTGGGAGGTATGCTCTGTGACTGAAGCTGAAAAAGATGAATTCTCCGCAGCCTTATCTGAAAGGTATGCACAGATTAGACAGGCCAGTTCTTATAACAAAGATTTGTTGAATGTGTGGGATGAAGTTGTCAGTGATTTACCTTCTGATATTAAATCAAAATTCGATGAAAAATATAGTCGATTGTCGGCATTGTAAGGGAGGTTTTGATGTGAGTACTGTAGATTTAAACAACTTTGATGAACAGCCTACCGAAGTGCAGCAAGCTATTGCTTTTTATGTCGGTTATTCGGTAAACGGAGTCCAAGCAACCGCTGAGGAGAGACAAGCGCACTATGCTGTTCTGGAACAGGTTGGGTTATTGGAGCCTATAAAATCCGTAGTGGAATAGCAGTGAAATAGGTTCAAAATATAAGCATAAGCACAGGGAATAGGAAGGAAAGGTGGATGAGGAAATGGCCCATCAGACATTCTGGAAACCGGAGAAAAAAGTGAAAGAAAAGAAAGTGAGCAGCTTCGGGCGAAGTAAGAAAGACAAAAAGCCTGTACCGGAATGGAAGAAGGACATTTTAGCCCATCACCAATCCAGACCAGGCTCGAAGGAGCGCGGCGATTTTCCGAAAGAAGTCGTAGCTGAACTTATCGAAGAATCAAACGGAATTTGTGAATGCTGCAAGATTGCGGAAGGGACAACTACTCACCATGTATATCCGCGAGGCAGAAAAGGACGGGGAGTTAAAACCAACGGCCTAAGGCTTTGCTGGCCCTGTCATGATCGGATTCAAACCAACGAAGAATTACTCCAATTTTGGATTTCCGCCTTCCGTGATAAATATGGAGACCGCTTTTGGTTCGACGAACAAGATTGGGACGAGTATAACCGGAAGCAAGATGCGTTGCAGAAAGCGGAGCAGGAGAAACAGAATCGCCAACAATCTTTGAACCCGGTTAAAGAACTTATTTCTTCTGCGGCAGGACGTTCGTTGAAAGCAAAAGAGGTCCGGCTTATTGAAATGATGGATGATAAACAGATCTCTATTTTTGAATCGTTAATCAACGATATCGTAAGAGTTGAAGAGAAGCATCAGGTCCCGTTTGGATACGGACACTTCGATGATTAATATGTAAATAATTCATATAACAACGAATTTGTAATGTTATTTGGGGTTTAGTTTCCCCGGATAACAGAGGAAGGGAGACAAGACACACATGATCACAGCCAAGAGTTATTTCAGCGGCGCAGGCGGCATGGACCTCGGGATGATGGAGGCGGGAATAAACGTCATTGAATCATTCGAGATCGACAAAATGGCCTGCGACACGCTGCGGCAGAACTTCAACCATAACGTTAATGAATCAGACATTACCAAAATCACCGTCTTGGACCAACAGGACGCGGACGTATATATCGGGACATTCCCGTGCACCAAATACAGCGCCATTGCAGATATTCATGGGACCCGGACCGGAGACGATTTGTTCCTCCACTTCTTCCGGCACGTAGCACTGGCTCAGCCGGAGGTATACGTAGTCGAGAATGTTCCTGGTATGAAGAAGTTTCAGGTTGTAATGGAGTGTCTGACACGGCTCCCGAACTATTACGTTCGCGTGGAATGCCCGGTTAACGCAAACATGTGGCTGCCACAAGAACGCAAACGGTTGATCGTGATTGGAACAAAACGACCGATACATGACCTTCCATACCCTGAATCAAACCCGGTTAGCATGAGGGACATTGTTGACGTAGGCGCTGAGGTGTACGCTCCAGATTACGTCCAGAAGCGATTGAACGGAGAGTACAGAGATTTGCCTATCATCACTAGTTTGGACGGCAAGGCGCCAACGTGTGTGGCTCATTACGCCAAGGACAGGTCCACACGGTTGGTCAATGATGGAAAGTCCATCCGACCGTATTCGGTGCGAGAGTATGCGCGGTTGCAAGGCTTCCCGGATTGGTTCCAGTTTGCTGGATCGGACAACGATGCATACAGGCAGATCGGCAACGCAGTAGCTGTCCCAATGGGCAGATGGGTTGGTCAAGCTGTTAAACGATATTTAGGTTAGCACCCCATAACAGAGGAAGGGAATACCCTCCCTTCCCACCACACAATGAGGGCTAGGCCCACCAAAGGAGAGATAACACATGGATATGCGAAACCTGAAACTCATCAATTATTGCTGGGGATGTGGGGCAGAACATGATGCAAGCGAAGTTAATTATGACCAGAATGCCACGGACAAAACTGTGAAGTGTCATTGCGGAGGTAACATTGTCACACCGTCCGGCAAGGTGCAATTACAAGTTGTGCCTGCGGTCCCGGTTTGGCTGATCGAGGATGGCTCAGAAACATTCCGCGTGGCGGCAGCCGATGACGAACAAGCCTTGCAGTTCATGATTGACGATTGGGGCATGGAGGATATTGAAGACGTGGAAGTAACGGTGATTACAGATCAAGAAGAGTTGCGGCGTAAATTCATTTTGAGCGAAGAAGGGTCAAAAACCTATCTATCAATCATGGACGTTTTGAATCAGACTGAGAAGTTTCCGACACTCATTAGCACATCAATATGGTGAGGCTCCGGCCTCTAACCAAGGAGGGATATACATGAACTACACAAAACTAACGGACGATCTAAAACAAGCGCAAAAGGCAGTTACAGAAGCCGTAGCGGGAACGAAGGATGGCGGCACAGCGAATCTGGATAAAGTGTTCCTGATACTGCCGCGAGCGCGTGAAGTGAAGGTTTTAGAAGCAATCAAAGCGGCGTTGGATCGGTGAGGGATACATGATTACGGTCAATGGTGCACAAGCAAATGTAAGGGAGAGGTCAGTCACTTTGTTTGTAGCAGAGATGGAACGAAGAGGTTACCAAGTGCTTGCGTATCGCCAAATGGATTAGGGGAGGAAGAACAGTCATGAGTGAACGTTTATTTCAAAAGGGCGAGTTGCCTATCAAAAACATTCTGAGTAAACCGAAAACGGTCATGAGTAAGCAGGAAGAAATCAAACAAGCGTTGGCAGCAGCCACACCGGGGCCGTGGGCGATTTACAAGACTACCGTGGGCAAGTGCGAGGAAACGTTGATTGGAACGGCGTATGACCATCCTCAGTTGAAAGCCCCTGATAACATCGTGGGTCACGCATGCGGGTTAGGTGGAGAGTTTGTGTACATTCGTGATAATGATGCAAACCTGATCGCCAAGGCTCCTGAATATATCGCTTATCTGCTGGAAACGTTGGAAGAAGTCTTATTGGATCGAGATATCGCGAAGCAGAACCGTAAACAATGGGAAAAATGCTATGACGCCGCAGAAGAAAAGTCAGACCGGCTCCGCAAGGAGCTTGAAGAGGCACAACAAGAAACTAAGCATATGACTACTTTACTTGATGACGATACAACCTCTGCCCTCACCGAACTGCATGAGTATTATTCACGAAGATACGCAGCAGAACGAGATGCAGCACAGGAGGCAGCACACAAGTTACAGCAGGAGCTTGAAGAGGCACGTAAGATCAAGTTCCCACGGCAACCGGATGGAGAAGGAGGATGGACGATAGATTATGGATTCTTGGATAAATTGGACACTCGGGTTTATAAAGAGTCGGATTATTCAGCGGATTTAGAAGACTTGGAAACGATGTTACTGGCTTTAGAGAAAGTTTTGGGTCAGGAAGGAGAGGGGAACCAACGGACGGTAGAGGTTACTCTCTCCAACGAAGGATACAAGGAACACCAACTTAAATTCGAAGAACAAGGGGAGATTGAAGTGGAAAACAAATTGACGCTCTGGTACAACATCGAAAAACGGGATGCAATTATTGAATCGGTTAAAGCAAACATCCAAAAGCGATATGGTTTCTCTGATGGAGAGTTCGTTTCAATCGGCGGAGGCTTTAAGTTCTTGTTTGATGATGAGACGAACGGGGAGATTGAAATCACATTTATCGAAGTGAACGGCAATCTAAAAGTAACCGTGAAAGGTTCGTGGCCGTGGGAAGTGATCGAAATATATAACCATTGCTTGCCACAATCGGCTGAGGAAGATCCGGCGTAAACAAGATTGAATTTCAGGGGTCGGGTCCTTTGGGCCTCTCCCTACTAAGGAGGATATAACGTGACACAAACAGCGTTGACCCGGGAGCAAGTGTTGGCACTAAAGCCCGGAAATAATCTGGATCTGATTGTAGCCATTGAAGTGATGGGATATGAAGCGGGTGAATTCAAAGACGGTTGGATCAAACTGGGGCCAAAATTCGAAGGTTGCCCGAAAAGATACAGCACGGACATGTCCGCAGCATGGGAAGTAATAAAGACCGCGCAAAAGGAATGGGCATGGGAGATGAATATGCGCAACACAGCTTGTGAAGTGGATGTGTATATCGGCCGGAAGGTTTATACCAGTAAAAACGTATCTGAAGCAATATGTAAGGCAGCTTTATTGGCTGTACTGGACTTATAACATTCATAGGAGGAATAGACGGATGAAAGTTACTAAGCGAATTATCAACACCTTTGAGCAATACATGAAAGTGAAGGACAGAGAGCATCAGCTTTTGTCGGCGCTATATGATTGGATGAATGCCCAGGGGATCGACACTGCGGATAATGAGTTTGCAGACGCTATTGCCGTAAGGATCGGAAATAACGAGTTCCAATCATCAGAACAATTTTTTGATGATTTGCAGAGATTTATTGATGGCGAACAGGTAGGTTACGGTTGATACGCAGTACGGATGCATAAGGCCGAAGGCCATCGAAATCGACCGAAATACTAAGCGAAGCGAGGCCGGATAAGGGTTTCTGGTCTCCCCAAATAGGAGGATATACAAGATGCAACCAAAAGCACCGCGTGCGTGGTACAAACCTTTAGGTCTTATGTTACCGCCAGAAACGATTGAAAGCATTATTTATGAAACGAAGGTAGTCGGCGTTTATCTGCCGATGGATGGCAGAGGGTATCACAAACTTCGAATGAGTGATTTTGAATTCATGCAACCATTAGGACGGGAAGATAGATTCGGGTATCCGATATTCGAAGGAGACATTCAAGAAAATGACGTAGAGGTTCGGATTATCTGTTATGACACCAAACAATCGCGGTTTAAGGCGGTACCGGTGAGTTTGTACAAAGCAAACGCAGGCAATGGTGGATGGACGGGATATGACGTGACGGACGCTGAAATAATCGGGAACATCTACAACAACCCTGAGTGGTTGGCTCCCAAGGAAGGAGCGGAACAATGAAACAGATTAAGGTGAGATGCACCGATTCATTTGAGGAATTCAACCTTGGCAATGGTAGATTGGTGTGTGCAGTCAATTACGGTGAGGAACTGGTAGCAGATTTGCACAAGGAGTCAGAAGAATATTATTCGACAGATAGCCAGGGAAGAGAAGTATACGTAGGGTGCTTGGATATGAACGGGACACTTGAACTGGACGATTGTTTCGAATTGGTTGAGGAAGGAGCGGATACAGAATGAGAAAATTCGGTTTAACGTATGATGATGCGATTGCAATCCAGTCGAGCTTAATCGAAGGGTTGAAAGCACAACGGAGATGGTACGACTTTGTGAGTCATGATATGTCGCCTGCGGAAAAGAAAACAGTCAAAGTGGAGTCTAAACATGCCATGAAAAAGGTCGCTTATCTCAATGGGTTCACCAAAGCGAAAACCAAAGCAGAAATCAAGGAATTAGGGAAGTTGGTGGTGGAATGAACAACCGAGTGGCTGGTTTGATAAGTGAATGGGAAGGCGTAGCTCCAGAGGATTTGATTGAAGCTATAAACGAACGTGATCAAGCAATGAAAGAGCTGACTGAAATCAATGCTAAGATTGCTTCCGACCGGGATCAGGTCAAGAGGGAACTTGAGTGGTTCGAAGATAGGTGCTTGGAATTGATGAGAGAAAAATGTAAGCGGGAGATCCGGGAGGGAACGGCATGAGCAAAGAAGAGGTAGTAGTTATCACGCCTAAGCAGGAAGACATTGATGATACAAATAAAATTATCCAGTTAAATTTTTTTTCGGATGTGGATAAAGAAGATATCCGTAAAACTAAATGGCTACTTGGGAAATATGTAGATATGATTGACATCATACAAAATTATGAATATGCACTTAAACAAATCGAAAATGGAATGTCGGCATACGAATTATTGTCTGCTGAGGGTTCGGTTGCCAAGCGAGAATCAGGTCATGAGCTGACAGCAGACGTTACAGCTAATTCGGTCATTATGAAAGACAAGCGTCATGATAACTACAAGCTTTACGTATTCATAACCAATAACATTCGTTTCGCCATAAACAACATTAAAGATCCTCATGAGAGTGTAGCAGCCAGATTGCTATTCTTGGAAGGTAAGAAGTATTTGAAGGCCCAAGTTTACATGGAGAAAGGATATCGTAAGGACGTTCCTGGTATTGCAGCAACTACATTTGCAGATAAACGGCGCAGGGCAATAGCAGGCATTGCTAACAGCCTTAAATTCAACAGGACTTTGGACTTTGTTACGATTGATTATGGTCGGGGTAGAAACAAAGATGGCGAGATAGCACTTAGAAGTATTGCGTTTTAAGAATAGGATTAAATTGTAACAGCTTCATACCGATATAAAAATAAAGGAGGTGGAAAAATGGGTAAAATTTACGAAACATTCAAATTAGTTACTGGTGATGGTGAACATTTCTCTGACATAGGCTTGAAGAAAATTATATACAATCTCGTTAAAAGCAATCCTAATAAGAGTACTTATTATTCTGTGGAAACAGGGAATAATTTTAACCAATTCGGACTACACAAAGATGGTTTTCTTCTTCAAGTCGATGAGCGCCATGAGAGTGAGTTCAAAGATGAGCCGTATATAATCATTATTAATGGTGGAGCTGGTAACTATAATTACTTTGGAACCGAGAAGTTTAACAAGTTGTTTGAGTTATTTTGAAAAATTAGTAGTGGGTAAACAGTAATTTCAAGATAGACTCTTTCCATAAAGAATTATAACATCAGGTCGCTGAAAAGCGGCCTTTTTGCATTGGAGGGAAGGGTATGGAGGGTAACTATTTCAGCAGAAATGAACCGGCTATTCCAAGGGTATCGGACAAGCAGCCGGAACAATGTCGTGGGTGTGGATGGGGAACGTGGACGGGAGTGAATCAGCTATGTATTATACCGAGATGTTGGAAGAAGGACCATGATCCAGAGAAGGTGATGAAATGAGGAAAGTCCAGCCGATCCGTGATGAACGTGTTATAGACGGAATGAAGGAATACTTCTATATACGAAGCATGCGCAATTACTTATTCTTTTGTATGGGTATATACAGCGGCCTGAGGGTATCAGACTTGCTGAGTCTTAGGGTGTGGCAAACCAAGGGAACTCACATAAGCATGGTTGAGCAAAAGAACAAGCATGCTAAAACATTTATAATTCATCCGAGTATTCGATCAGATCTCGATGAGTACACTGCGGACATGTTCCCGAATGATTGTCTATTTCCAAGCCGCCAAGTTAAAACAGTAAGTCGAATGCGGAAACAGCCGATTGATCGGACCACTGCATATCGTTTTCTGAGTGAAGCAGCTCGTGAATTCAGATTGAAAGATATAGGGGTTCACTCATTGCGAAAGACCTGGGCATACCGTCTGTATATGGACGATCCAGAAAATTTAGCGTTACTAATGGAGATGTTTGGACACAGCGATCCAAGAGAGACATTGGACTATATCGGGTTAACTCAGGACATGATGGACAGAGCAATACTTAAGTTGCGATGAAATTAGTGAAACAAAATACAATGATTAGTTCACTCAGAAAAGAAATATCATGGTATTAGATGAAGAAACACAATATTTTATGCCTGAAATGAGTGAAACACTATTACCTTTATGTTTCAGTCAGCTTACATTATTTAGTGGATATGAGTACAGAACAGTAGCCTGCGATTCAGCCGGAGGCTTATTTTGATTCGTAACGTTTGACTATTACTGACCTTAAATAGGAATTCCAACTCAATTACATGAAAGTGGTGATAATTTTGTGAGCAGAAAACAGAATCCGAATCGGAAGAAAGCGTTCAAAATCTGGAAAGATAGTGGCGGGGCGATGAAGCCGAAAGAGATTGCAGAAAAGTTGGACATTACCCCTGAATCAGTTCGAAAATGGAAGTCGCTTGATCAATGGGAAGGGAAGATGGCTAACAGTAAACCTGGCGCTCCGCGAGGAAATCAGAATGCTAAGGGAAATAGGGGAGGCAAGGGCGGGCCACAAGGGAATCAGAAAGCTGTAACACATGGTTTGTTCCGCAAGTTCGAACCACAAGATCCTGAGTACCTAGAACTCATAGATATTGTTCAGCAAATGGAACCTATAGACATGATCTGGCATAACATCACCCAGGGATTCCGTAAAATCATTTGGGCGCAGCGTATCTTCTTCATCAAAGACAAAGAGGATATGACCAAAGAGTTGAAAAGGGAGAAACCAGGTGAGTATGGAGATGAATACGAATGGGAGATACAGTTTGCTTGGGATAAGTATGCTAGTTTCATCAAAGCAGAAGCTACGGTCATGCGTGAGATCAGAGGAGCCATTAAACAATTCCTTGATATTGCACCGCAGGAAGATGAACGCCGATTAAAACTGGATCAGATGCAGGCCAAAGTCGAGAAAACCCGCCTTGAGATTGAAAAACTGAAGAATGGTGATGGAGATACCGAGGATGATCTGATTGAAGATTGGGTGAAGGCGGTGGAAACTGGTGAGTAAAGAGTCTCCGCAAACGAAACGCCGCTTTGCTGCATTCAAAAAACGTATTCCTGCGTACCGGAAGAACCCGGTTCTTTTTTGCGTGGAGCTACTGAAATTTACTCCTGATGAGTGGCAAGCGGAAGTATTGATGGACATAGCCAGAAGTCCGCGAGTGTCCGTGCGATCTGGACAGGGTGTCGGGAAGACAGGTCTTGAGGCTGCGGTGGCATTATGGTTCCTATCGTGTTTCCCGTTTCCGAAGGTTATCTGTACAGCACCGACTCGTCAGCAGTTGCATGATGTCTTATGGGCAGAGATAAGTAAATGGCAAGAGAAGAGCCCTCTGCTCAAGCGAATACTCAAATGGACAAAGACTAAGATTTACATGCGAAATTACGAGGAACGATGGTTTGCTACAGCCCGGACAGCAACTAAGCCAGAAAACATGCAGGGTTTTCATGAAGACTACATGTTGTTCATAGTGGACGAAGCTTCCGGGGTTGAGGATCGGATCATGGAAGCGATCTTGGGTACACTCTCAGGCGAATTCAATAAGTTGCTCATGTGTGGAAACCCGACTCGGACCAGCGGTGTGTTTTATGATTCTCACAACAGGGATCGAGCAGATTACAACACGCACAAAGTTTCCTGTCTGAACAGTCCTCGGACAAGCAAAGAGAACATAGCTATGCTTGAACGGAAGTATGGCAGAGGATCTGATGTATGGCGCGTCCGGGTTGAAGGGGAATTCCCTCGGGGAGAGTCGGACACCTTCATTGCATTGGAAGCTGCTGAGTTTGCGAAGAACGAAGTTCGAATTGAATCAAACGGGCACAAACTTACTGTTGGTGTTGACGTGGCTCGCTTCGGTGATGATGAGACGACGATTTACGGACAGGTTGGTGGAAAGGTAGCGAAGAGTCACTTCCACCACAAGCAGGATACAATGACGACTACTGGTTGGGTTTTACGCATTGTTGATGATATTAAGTCTGAACATCTAGAAGTGGACGAAGTTGAAATTAGAGTCGATGACAGTGGTATAGGTGGAGCTGTGACGGATCGTCTCAACGAAATCAATGATGAGAGGAATCTTGGTTACACAATAGTCGGGGTAAACAATGGATCTTCGGCAGACGATGCACATTATGGAAATCTTGGTTCCGAAATGTGGGGGCACATTAAATCTTTGTTAGAAGAGAACATGAGCAATTATATTCTTGGGGTTCCTGGTGTCCTTGAACTGCCGGAAGATGAGAAATTGGTAACACAATTAACAAGCCGTAAATGGAGAATGGGCAGTAACGGGAGAATTTATCTGGAAAAGAAAGAGGACATGAAGAAGCGAGGACTTCAATCTCCCGATAGAGCAGATGCTTTTGTTTTGGCCTTTGCTAATATTCAAACAGAATCTGGGTTTGCTTTTGGGTAATCATCATGGAGTAACCCATTGTTGAAAAAAAGGTGTTATACTACTTAAGCCTAAATACTTAATTTTTCCACATGGAGGGAATTATGGACAAAAGATATCAAGTATTTGTGAGTTCAACATATCGGGATTTGCAAGAAGAAAGAAAGGAAATCATGCAAGCCTTACTAGAATTGGATTGCATCCCCTCGGGTATGGAACTTTTTCCCGCTACCAATGATGATCAATGGACACTTATTAAAAGTGTTATAGATGACAGTGATTATTACATTGTTGTTCTAGGGGGAAGATACGGTTCAATTGGTCCTAAGGGAATTAGTTATACTGAGATGGAATATAGATATGCTTTGGAATCCGGAAAACCAATCATTGCCTTCGTTCATGAGAATCCTGATGAACTGCCTGTTAATCGAACAGAGCTTGAAAAGGAAGGCAGAGAAAAGCTAAAAGAATTCAGGGAATTAACTCAAGAAAAGTTAGTTCGTACTTGGAGTACTCCTTCGGATTTAGGTTCTGTAGTTTCGAGGAGTCTGACGAAACTAATAAAATCAAATCCAGCAGTTGGTTGGGTAAGGGCGGACTCAGTGTCAGATGGTGAATCTGCCAAAGAGATACTGAGGTTAAAAACTGTGATAGATGATTTACAAACTGAATTGAAAACGGTTAGAACAACTCCGCCGATAGGAGTAGAAAACCTGCACCAAGGAAATGATAAATTTGATCTGGGATACACTTTTCCCGCAAAGAACAACCAAAATAGCGGCATTAGCAGATTACGCGGAACATTAGAAGTGAGTTGGGACGAAATATTTTATTATATCGGGCCTATATTGTTGAATGAGTCAACTGAAGATGAGATGGCGAGAGCTTTGATTAGGCTTATTATAGACGAAGATGGAAAAAAAATAAGAGAGAGGGGGTTAGTTAGAAATACAACAGTAAGTGTTGATTCGACTGACTTTCAAACTATTAAAATTCAGTTGAGGGCTCTTAGATTAATTGCAATGAGCTCGAAACAGAGAAGTGTGAAAGATACCTCGACATACTGGATGCTAACGCCTTATGGTGACGATTATTTGATGTCGTTAAGAGCCCTAAGAAAATAAAATCCGTAGTAACAACGCAATAACGTGATGATATTATAAATCCATAGAAATATGACCAAAGAAAGAAGGTAAGGAAACATTTCCTGCCTTCTTTTTGTTTTGTCAGAAAGGAGGTAGGCGATTGGGGGTAAGATCATGGTTTGTTAATTGGCTTGAAGCAGGAAGGACGAAAAACGAGCCTGACCGAATGACAGAGAGTTATCCTTTTCCGTACGGAGTGATGATGCGTAAAGGTAATAACCAGCCAGCGCCGAAACGTACTCCAACAAACTTGCGAAAGCTATCGGAGTCACCAATCCCGAGAAGAGCAATTAACGTCATCAAGAACGGGATTACAAAGCTTAATTGGTCGGTAGCAACCATTGATGAGAATGAGTCTGAGAAGTATCACGAAATATGCAAAATCATTGAGCGAACTCTCTTAAAGCCTAACCCGGGTGATACGTTTCGATCTTGCATTGAACAGCTTGTTGAAGACATGCTTGTTTGTAGTGCTGGTTCATCCGAGGTTATCCGGGCAGGAGATCCACTCAGACCATTCAGGATGTATCCTGTTGATACGTTCTCTGTAGATTTGTACCCGGAATGGGATGGAAAACCGACTTCGTACAGGTATGCACAGAGAGTGAACGGTCAACACATCCATCTGAAATCTTCTGAATTAATGTATATTCGGATGAATCCGAGGAGTAATACTCCGTTTGGTCTTTCTCCACTCGAAATTGTGTGGGAGTCTGCGGAGAGTTTTATTTCCGCTCATCGCTCTGCTGGGAGGCAAACGGCTGGTGCAGGGAGGCGTAAGTTAATTAACCTGGGCACAAAAGCAAATGAGAATGCTGTGAAAGCATTTCGTGTTTATTGGGAAAACGAGGTCATGGGAAGAGGTGTTGACCCGATTATTGGCGGGGAAAATCCAAGTGTTCATGATCTTGGAGCTACTGATGACAAAGCTTTGTTCCTTGAATGGCAGCGTTTCTTGATTGAAATCGTGGCTATCTCCTTTGATATCTCGCCCAAAAAGCTTGGGCAGACCAAGGATGTTAATAGGAGCACAGCCGATAGCGAGGACGAAGACACTGAAGATACCGTCCAATCCATTGCAGAGAATATCGTCGAGCATATCAACAATCATATTATTGACGGGATTTTTGGTATGGGTGGCGTGCTTGAATTCAAATTCCACTATGCGACTTCTTTGAAAGATCGAAAACTCAAGGCGGATATTGATGCAATCTATTTAGATCGTCGAGTCATAACGCCGGATGAGGTTCGTGATGAACAAGCTAAAAAAGCATTGCCTAACGGTCATGGTGAAGTATTGCTTGTTCCAGGCAAGACGACTGTAGTTAACCTGAATGATCCTGTTGTTGCCGAACAGCAAATAAAAGAAACAACGAGTGATCCTCCACCAAACATAACTGAAGAAGATGAACCTTAACACCTCTTAAATAAGCTGGTGTTTTTTTTATTTTCACAGAGAGATGGTGAGAAAATGCTTTCGAAGATCGTTTCTAAGCTGGTAAGGATGACTTATCAGCGGTCTGTTCCTACTCCAAGAAATCGGTGGGAAAGACGGGAACTCCAATTCCGTGGGAGGGGGTGAGAATTTAAATGCTCAAAACATTGAAAATGAGCAGGCAAACCATGCGTGTTCAAGACTTTAGTATGTCTGATGCAGGAAGTCATCCCAATAAAGTTCCTTTCAAGTGTGCGTTGTTTGCAGTTGACCAGCCAAGTGATGGCTCGCCTCATGGAGCTGGAGGCAAAAAGATTCGTATTTCATCCAGTGTTTGCGATCAATGTTTACATACGTTCGTGGGTATGGCCTTAAACATTGACTATATCAACGGCATGTCTGATCATGACCCGCGTTTTAAAGTGGCGGTAATCGAAAAGGCTTACCGTGCAATGGATGGATACGCTTGGATTGAGGGCTATATCTACGGCAAAGACTTTCCAGACGTGGTTGCTACAATCCGTTACTATAACGGGCTAGCTTCGGAGCATAGCTGGAGTGAATATCAATTTGGAGCATCACTTGAAATGGAAGCATCCGTGCAAAATGCTACTGATGCAGATGACGTATTGGATGTTATGGAGTTTTGCGGTACTGGAGCAGCTATTCTGTTTGCCGAAGCCGCTGCTTATAAAACAACGAGTTTTGCAGCTCGTAATTCGAAACAGAACAAGGGGGATGTCGATATGACACCGGAACAAGTAAAAGCGATGGAAGATGCAATGAAGGCGTTGCAAGACAGCATGACGACCATTACAGCAAGTGTGCAAAGTGTTGTGACGGAGGTCGGGTCTATTAAAACCGAAGTTACAAGCATGAAGGCATCGAAAGAAGAGGATGAACAAAAGACAGCAGAGGAACAAGCCGCTGCTGATCTGAAAGCAGCTCAAGACAAAACGGCTGCGTTGGAGAAGGAACTCAAGGAGTTGAAAGCTGCTGCCACTCCTCCAGGAGAACCAGAAAGAAAAACAATCAGTGCGACTTCGTTGCTCTCCAAATATGGTACTAACCTTGCCGTAAGCGACGCTGAGACTGATTACAAAACGTTCTGTGCCTCTGTTGATGCTCTGAACCTTTCTTCATCTGAATCATTCAAACTTAAAATGCAGGCAAAAGCACAATTTGCCGAGAAAGAGAGCGTGTAATTTATGAACAGTCGCGTTGGGCAAGCTCAATTCGTTGATATCGCAGCAGCAACTCAATTCCAAGGACCAGGTGCCCTGATCACTGATGATTATCAAAAAGAAATTACGGACATTCTTCGCCGGAAATCGGTTCTGGATGGACGAATCAATTACGTACCGGCTACGGGAGATATCTCGACTTACTATGAACAAAACACGGTAAACGGTGGGGATTTCATTGACCCACGTAATCCTTCAGCTACACCAACAAGCAATCAACGCACGCCTCATGGTGTGAAAATCAAGGCTTTGACGAATCAGGTTAACTTCGGGCATTACGATGTCACTCTCGGACAACAGCAAAATAACTTCCCGGAACTAAAAGCCAAGGATCTCGATGACATGCTGAATGGAATTGCATTGACACATGGTAAAGCGCTATGGCGAGGAAATGATACTGCTTTGGCCGTTCCTACTACTCGACAATACATGGGCATTCCAAGTCAAATCACAAATACGTTCACAGTAGGTGTTGGAGCATCAATTGTTTCTGCTATTCGCGCTAAAGTTGCGGCAATGGTAGGAAGCGAGAAATATGAAGTGTTACCGACAGCGATTTACATTCACCCAATCGGTCATTATCACATGACTGAAGAAGTGCGTTTGGCTGTAGAAAGCGGAAAAATGTCTGATCCGTTTGGCAAGACAGTTGTAGCTGGTCTTGAGGTTCCAACTATCATGACAGCGGCTGGCTTGTTACCAATCATCCCTGAGCCGTTTATGCCTTCTAAAGCAAACGAGACTAATACAGGCAATACGGATTACGGTATCGCGATTGTCACCGAATCCATGATTGAGTATCACTATGTTGGCGAAAAGGGTATGTTCCTGTTCGAACTTGGAACAACAAGCAATTTGCTTGAACAATACATCGGTGTGAAATATGGCGCACCAGTTGCTAAAGGTCCAAGTTACGCTCATGCGTATGGAACTATCGAACGTCCTACAATCGCTTCTGTAGGCTAATCAAGTTCAAGACGGCCCAGAAGGGCCGTCTTACAGAAAGGAGAGTGACTTTGTGGCGAAATCGAATTTGGACAAATTGAAGGATGCTATTTCTGCTGCTATTGAACTGCTATCTCAAACGAAAGCTGGGAGTGATCCGGGGCAATATCCAATCGCTGCTGTTGAAGCTTTTCAGAGTGCTGTCAAAGAAGCTGAATCATTGGTAGCAACAGATGGTGCTGAACCGAATCAATTCGAAGTTGGAAATAACGTGCTGAATGAAGCACGAGAAGATTTTATCTCCAGCAAGGTTGTTGAACCGCCAAAAGATGATAAACCGGATGTTGTTGAATTGACTTTGATCGGCACGCCAAGCCAGTGTAAAGGCTCGCATTCTATCCATTTCAACGGAGGGATTGTGACATTCCAGGAAGGAAAGACACTTGTTCCAAGCGCACTAGGAAATACGCTCATCAAAAGTGGTTATGCGAAATGAGCCGTTACCTCGAAGTTACCGATATCGATTATGTTCCTGTCAGTGTCAAACTAACAGAACCTTTGATCATTCGTGCATCTGCCATTATTGACGGCAAGTGTAAGCGTGAGATTGGGGTAAAGGCATACACCGAGCGCATACGGCTCACTGATGCGCAGCGAGGACACCTGTCCTATTACCCTGTTGTTGATGTGCTTAACGCAAAAGGAAGACCTACACAGGGTATTCTCGGGAATTTCTTCGGTTCTCCTAACTTCGAAACCATTGATGACTTAAGTATCATAGATGTGGACAAGGAGATCGGAACTATTTGGTGTGGACATTCACCTTTCGGATCAGCCTACGAAGAGTTGGAAGTGAGCTACACAAGCGGGTGGGACATCATACCGGATAAAGTGAAGGTAGCTTGCGGGTTGCTCATTGGTCAAATGTCTACCAATCCTAATACTAATGTGAAGTCGAAGAAGGATTTCGATTACAGCATTGAGTACTTTGGAAATAACATGATCACACCGGAGATTGCCGATTTGTTGTCGGAGTTCGAGCTTCGGTCATTTAGGTAGGTGAAGATAAATGTTCTATGAGTTCTCTCACCGTCACACGGCCTGTTTAGTGGATGAAAACGAAGAATCGGTCATTCTGTCCAGAGAAACGAAAGCAACCACTGTAATGGGCAAAGAATTCGTTTACAATGGAGTCTTTTCACCGGATTCATTGATTGAAAGAGGTTCTTTATTACGAACTGACGATATCTTCTTGGTACAGACGCTTCGAAAAACGGTTGACGGGGACAACTACTGCTCCCTAATCAAGACAAATGTTACCGTTGAAGTTCGTCGCTATGCACAAGAGTATGATGATCAGGACAACCCGAAAGGGCGTCCTGATTTTGTTTCTGTCGCAGCGGATGTTGTTGGTTTCGCTCAACATGTATCGGCGCAGCTCAAGCAAGAGGAACCCGGCCTACTCCCTACCACATCGTTGGTTCTTCTTTTGCAGATCACAGTTGATGTCAAAGAGCCAAGTGATCCTGATTTATTGCAGCCAAATCGCATCGTAATAGCTGGAAAGAAGTATCAAGTGGACGTAGTGGATCGGATCAAGTATCCGAATCTACTATACATCCAATTGAGTGAGGACCGGCGATGATCACAGGTTATGATGCTGAACGTGCGGCGAGGGATTTGGAGAACAAACTGGCGGTTGAAATCACAGGTCTGACAAAAATCGTTATGCTTACTGCCAAGACTGGCATCAGATACTACCCGGCCGTCCGGGAAAGCTTGGAAATGCAAATGACTGTTCTGGCGAACCAGATGATATCAGGAGACATCACTGCTGATTACTGGCAAGCCTGGCTTGAACAGTTCGGTAAAGGATCACTTATGGCTGGCCCGAGTCAAAACCCGGGTCTGGTAAGTTATATGAATAGTGAAGGGTGGAACCGGCTGAGATCAAAGGGAAGCCGAGTTGTTGTAGGCCGGGGTAGAGGAAAGTACCGAGCAATTGACGGAACGATTAAGGAGTCCAAAGGCGGATATGCAGGCGTTGATTTGGAGGAGTTGGCAGAACGGGGGGATCTTGATCCTTCGTTCAAAGCCACTCCTCCTACTTATTTCATGCGTATTGCTATCGAATCGAACCGGGAGCGGATATTGAACGGAATCAGTCGCGTTATTACTGATTTCCCATATCATCGCTACTTCAGGGAGGTGAAGGGTTGAGTTTGCAATTGTTGGATGCAGTTCAACATGCGCTTAAAAGTGATTTGGAGCTAATGGAACTGCTAGAACTTGATACATCTTCACCATCCAAAGAGGTAGTGAAACGATTGACCAAGGGAATGGAGCCAGAAATCACTGTAAGTCATGAAACTGTGCCTCATATTTGCCAGTATGTGATGCCAGGGCGCTTTTCTCCGAATCAATTAGTCTTCGAAGGAAAGTTTTGCTTAGATTTTTATGCTGGGACTGGTTATGCCGCGAAGCTGCTGTTTGAAAGAGCGTTCCGTATTCTACACGACAAACGGATTACGATGCCAGGTTGGGCGACATACCTTTGTGTACTTACGTATGACGCTGATTTCGCAACCGGAATCCAAGGCGTAAAAGGATACAAGGCTATTTTCGACGTGGACTATCTTCGAATGAATTGAGGTGAAAATATGTCTGATAAACAGAATGAGTCAGCGGAGGGGCAACAGGAGCCTAAGGAAGATTTTCCTGAGCTGAAGAAGCTGGTTCAAGAAAAGGTTCGTCTTGCCAAAAAACTGGGATTGATGGACGGTCAACAACCTGTCGAAGGATACAAAGATACCAAAGATTACAAACGTATCGAAGAAATTGACGCAAGGCTCTGGGAGCTTGTTTAAGCGTCACAAAAATAAGGAGGAAATATTAATATGAGACCACTCGTTTTTGATGGTGTAGGTACAATCGTTGCTCGGAATCTGGATGGAACTATTAAGTACGTTGAAGATAAGGTAACAAAGGTTACGTTACAACTGCAATTTGACTGGCAGGCGGTCATGGGCGGCGACAGTGGATATGCATTCCACTACACAGCAGGTGATCTACAAGACAAAGTCAGCATTGAAGTACCACGTTACTCCGCGGCAATCGCTGATATGTCTCAAGGCGGTAAAACAGAGAAGAAAGAAATTGTGTTTGACGAAACGGAAACGGCTTTTCTGAAGGGTGGCGAGTACAAACTGGCCTTCGGAGAAACCTTGGTAGTGGACAGTGACGAAGTCTATCTCAAGGACCCGGATACTGATGCCTTGACTCAACTTACCCGTGTGGCATCAACGCCGACTGATAAACAATACACGATTACTGCTGAGGGAGTGATCGAATCTACCACAGCAAATAATGATAAAGAGCTTCTTGTTACCTATAAGTGGTCTAACCAGGGAACGGAAACTTCATTCGATGGGACTCGTCGCCCAACAGCATTTAAATTCACACATAGATTCAAACTGATCGATGACAAAACGAGCAATGAGATTCAGTGCCAGCTCACTATCTACAAAGCGCTGGGTGGTGGTACGCTTGACGTATCCCAAGAGCGTAAAAAAGCTAATACTTCCACCATGGATTTGCAAGTCATGGAGCCTGAGCGTACACCAGAAAACCCGAACGGTCATGCAATGACAATCAAATTCGGAATCTAACCAAACTAACCCTGCCGGTCCTCGGTGGGGTTCTTTTTTTGGTAAAAACCATTTGAATTCAAAGGAGAATGAACATGAGTGAAGTTGAAAAAGCAGTTGAAGGACAAGAAGAGAAGACGTTGGACCAGACTTTAAATATTGGAAGCACAGTACGTTTAGCTGAAGGCATTCAGAAGACTATTAAGGTAGGAACGATCAAATTGATCCGGGAAGTTCGGCAGCAAGCAAAGAACCTCAAGGGTATTCGTTTCAGCTATGTAATTGGACGAGATTCTATTGAAGCAACACAAGTAGGAGAACAAGACATCCCAGCCATTGACTGCCCAGCCATCGAGAAGGCATATCAAGAAGCGTTTAATCTAATATTTGTTGAAGGTCTAACGAATGAAGAATATGAACAGGTAGACATGGAGGGCATCAAGGAACTTGATGATGTCCTAGATCGATTTCTATAAGGAATCATTCCCACAAGACCCGGATGACGAAGATGACGATTCAGACGATGAGGAAGAATCAGATCATCCGGGTACGGATTGGTTTGGTCTATGGGCACTCTGTATCAGCAACGGGATATCTGATACAGAGTGGCCTAATATGACCATTCCTAAAATTCGGGCTTTGATGAATGAGAAGCAACGTTCTCGTGAGTTCGAAATTGTATTGCATGGCGGTAAAGTTGAAAACAAAAAACCGAAGAAAGCAAAATACTTATCCGATCTCGGTTTCATCCAGCCAAGATAGAGAGGAGTTACTATGGCAGAGGGTACAAATAAAGATGTCGTTGCTGCGCGGATTAATTTAGATACAGGCACAGTCTTACAGTCTTTCAAAAACATCGACACTGGAGCACGAGGGAACGCAGATGCATTTAAAGCCCTAAATGCTGAGTTATCCACGGCTGAGAAGTCATACAAAAATATATCATCAGCAATGGATAAAATGGCTTTAACTGCGGATCAACGCCGCCAAAAAATACTCGCTGAAGTTGAAGCACAACATAAGCAAAAACTTGCTCAAACCGCCTTACTTGGCGCTAAGGCCCAACAGCTTGAGCAAACCAATCGTTTGATTGATGCTAAGATGCAGGCGCAGCAAGCATTGATCAAGAGACGTAATCAACAGATTGAGCAGTCTGAACGTGAACACCAACAAAAGATGCAGATTCTTCAAAATCGTTCAGTTAAATCGGGACAAGAGGCTGCGAAAGCAACCGGTACGGGTACAGACGAGCGCACGCGGGAACGTGTTTTGCAAGAAGAACAGAAGATACGAATGGCCCTGACCGAGCGACAAAGGAAAGAAGAAGCTCTTAGGGAAAAAGTGTTGCAAAAGGAACAACGGATTCGACAAGCTTTATCTCAAACTGAACAGCAAACCAAGCGGATGGGGTCCACAATGGATGCTGTCTCTAAAAGTTGGATTGGTAGAATAGGAGACATGGCTTCACATGCCGTTGTCTTCCATACGATGTACAAAGCAATGCACGAAGTCACCCAGGCTATGAATGAAGGCTTGGTTGACATCGAATCAAACATGGCCGGTTACGTTCAGACCAATGAGCATTATTTTGTACATTTCGAAGATGGCACCAACAAAATGATTATGGACACCCAAAGGTTGAATAAGGAAACTCAACAATTCATCCATACTGCTCACGAGCTAGGTTCAAACATTCTGGATGTAACGGAGTCAGCTCGTCTCTGGGGCCGTATGTACAAAGATGTAAACGTAGTCCAGGAGCTTGTCCGTCAGTCTACAAAATTGTCCACCGTTGATATGGTGGAACTCGAAGATGCAACCAAGTCTATGGAATCGGTTATGTCTCAGTATGGTGTACACATCAGTAATGCGAATGATGCCATGGTAATTGGTAACCGGGTTTTGGACTCTTGGTCTAAAGTTGCACATGATACGATGGCTCCAGCGCGTGACCTGGGCGCAGCCTTCCAACGTACTGGTAAGATAGCCGCCGAAACAGGCGTATCATTCGACGTAATGAACGGTCTGATCTCCTCTGGTGTGCGTAACACTGCCTTATCCGGGGAGAACTTGGGTAACATGTGGAAAACAGTCCTTGGTACAATCCGGACGGATAAAGCCGTGGATGAAATTGAACGTCTCGGTGTCAAGACCAAGGAAGTTGTCGATGGTGTTGAACAATGGCGTAAAGCCGAAGATATTCTGTTGGATTTGTCCATCCAAGTGACAGACAAGAACTATGACCTCACACAATCCTATGCGGATATCTCTCGGGGGGTATACCAGTACGCAAAACTGGCTGCATCTCTTAATGTGGGGGATATCCTTCTTGGTACGGCTGCGTCAGTTGGTTCCACCGGCTCGACAATGCAGTACTTAACCGTTCAGATGGACACGATTTCACGGAAGGCAGCACAGACCAAAACTTCCCTCCTTGAAATTTTTAACACGGCGGGAGAAGATGGTCTTCGCCAGATGATTAAAGACGTGTTGGACGGTATAGATCAGCTCTTGATCGGCTTAACAAAAATACCAACAGGTGTCTATGCAGCCACTGCCGGATTAACGGGTTTGCTTTTGGCATACAAAGCATTACGAGGGCCTGTAATGGCTGTAGTCGCAGCAATTGAAGTATTAAATGCAGCTAAAGCTAAAGAAGCCGCTACGACTGTTGCAGGGACAGCAGCAACCGCAGCAAACAGTGCTGCAAACACAGTAAATATCGTTTCCAGTGAAGGTGTGATTGTCTCTACAGTGCAACAGACTGCTGCTAGAGAAGCCCAAACAATAGCGACAGGTGCGGCTACAGTGGCGACTAGTTCACTGAGCAAAGCGCAAGCAGTCTCAACCGTTACGATGGCAGCAGCAACCGCAGGGTTATCTCTGCTGGTAGGCGCTATTGCTGTGTTTGCACTCAGTAGCGGTAAAGCGGAGAAAGCTGAACGGGACCGGATACAGACTATGAAAGATAATGATTCTGCTAGCCAACAAATGGTCAGTCAGTACCAACGTCAAATCGAGTTACTGCCGAAAATGGTCAAAGCTCATAACTCTCTCAAGCAAATGATCGAAAGCGGGACGTTATCAGAAAGCAAGAATGAACAAACAAAACGTCAGTTGGAAGAAGTATCTAAGGCACTTACAATGACTATCGGTAAAGAGGGATTAGCTCGACTAGAAGCAGCGGGATACACTGATCAAGCAACACAAAAAGAGATCGATAAACTGAATGAATTGATAAAAGTAAGGGAAAAAGCACGCAAGGCTGTCTTGGATAAAGAAGAAGTGAACCTAAATAGTCAAATTGAAGAAAATAATGCAGCTATAGAAAAGACAAAAGAGAAGATTGAATCGATACAAAATAGTTTAGCTGCAGGCGGTTTGGATGTTTTAAAGAATATTTTCAGTTTCAAAAGTCTGGACGAATCCTTTGATTCTATTAATAATTTGGAAAGCGAATTGTCTGATTTAGAGACTCAAGGTCTCAATTTGACTGTCTCAATGGGCGAAACCCGTGAAGAGATTCAAAAATTGGCGATCAGTACAGGTGAGGCTAAAGAAGAAACAGATGCTTTGGCAGGATCTGCTGGAAAAATATCAGATGCCTCGGGGGAGGCAACTGATAGCATAACGGAGCAGGCTGAAGCTTTACGACAAGTCACGCAGGCCAGTATATTTGCCGTCGCTGAATTAAATAAAACATCAGCGACTTTAACAGAAGGCCAATCTCTTAATGCTCAAACTGTTGCTGATCTGATTCTCAAGTATCCTGAATTGGCTTCCCAGATCCGAAAGACGACAGATGGGTGGACTTTTGAGGGACAGGCACTGGAAAAACTTAGACAATCCAAGATCAAAAAGTCGATAGATGATCTTAAAGCTGAAAGGGCTTCAACAAGCGCAGCTGCTGTAGAGGCGCTAAAAAGAATCCAGTTCTACGAAACAGAGTTGGAGACTATCACCAGCATTTCAGATGCCCGTCAGAAGGTTGCGGAGATAGAAAAACGAATTTCCGACAAAAAGATGAAGACCGAAGAAGAACTTACCAATTCCCTTTACATGAGCAAGGAAATGGCCGATTTTTTTCGCAAGAAAACAAACGAACAACTGGAAGAACAAACGAAACAATTAGACATTGTTAAAGATGCCATCCGAGAGTACGGGAATCAATTGAACTTAAGTAACGACCAAATTGAAGCCATGACCAAACTTTTGGAAGATGACACGTATGGAGTAGAAGATAATAATAAGGTACGTAAAGAAACTGTTGAAATTATGACCGACTTACAGAAGGCTATTGAAGGGTACAGTAAATCACTGGATAAATTGGATTCTCAACAGAAAAGAGTTGCGAAGTCGTCCAAAGAATACCTTGATATCCTGGCACAAAAACGCGAAGCCTTACTAGAGGAACAAAAGCTTTATGAACAAGGATACAATGATCCATCACAGCTCGTATCCTCTCAGATGGAGATAACAACAGGCGGGGCGCCATCGACAGATATCACTAAAATGCTATCCACTGCTGTTGATTTGGCGAACTCTGGCGTGATGAAGTATAAACAAATACCAGGTGAGTTTACTGGTTCGTTCAATGAGTTTAAAGAAAGGGCCTATTCGGATTGTTCGCAGTTTGTGCAGGAGATGTTTGAGACGATTGGCGTACAAGTCCCAAGAACAGCAGCTCAACAAGCTAAGGCCGGAACTGCGGTTTCAAAGAAAAACCTACAAGTTGGAGACCTTGTTTTTTTCAATACTAACGGCAAGGACAACTCTCATGTTGGTATTTATATGGGTGACAGCAAGTTTATCCAAATGGGGGAGTCCGGACTAAAAGTTTCGGATTTAAACAATAGCTATTGGGGTCCCAAGTACAATGGTGCAACTCGTATTCCTGGGTTATCCAATGACAATGCAACTTCTACATCATTAAACGTTACTCAAGCGAGCAACAGCAATGTTAAGTATGCAGGGAAATACGCATCTGAAATCAATGCTGCTGCAAGTCAGTTTAACGTTGATCCGTATCTTGTCGCTGCTGTGATCCAACGCGAATCAACTTTTGGAGCCAATGGCATAACAAACGTCATGCAAGTTAACGGCATGAACAATGCGACAGTAAAACAGAGTATTGATGCGGGTACTAAGATGCTATCCGAGCTACTGAAGAAATCCGGTGGAGATGTCGCCATGGCTCTTGGTGGCTACAACATGGGTGCTGGTATCATTGATTGGTTCCAAAAATCAGGCGGGTACAACAAAGCTGATATGCAAGCTTATTCTGATAAGTACAAAAAAGTCTATAAAAGCAAGGTATACGGAGATGTTGGGTATGTAGATAAAGTCTTAGCTGATTATTCACCACAAAAGACCAGTACACCACCTACGCAGAAGCAATTAACCGATGCAAAAAACACCGCTGAAAGCGAAACGCTCCGTATCAGTGATGAACTATATAACATCGACGTTGCCGAGCTGGAGAGTAAACTCGGAATCAAAGATATGAAAATCTCTGACAAAGAACTGTCTTTAAAACAATCAGAGGCACGTCAGAAAAATTTGAAGAAAGACTCCCAAGAGTACAAAACCGAATATGAACTGCAATTAAAGCTGAAAACCGAAATTCAAAAGCTTATGCAGGAACAGCGTCAGATGATCGAACAGTCTGGGCTAAAATCGGATGAATTGACTAATAAGCGTCGGAGCCTGACTGAGAAAATCGGGGATGTACAGTCCGAAAAAGAAGACATGAAGGATCAGTATGCCAGTGACCAATTTGATACGGCACAGGCGAATATGGAAGCTCGTGTTGAGCGTATGCGTCAACAAGGTCGATCCGAAATGGAAATGACCAAGACCCAACTTCAGTTCTATCAGGGACAACTCAAGAATACGGCTCTCACTGAGGAACAACGTGTTGAATCAGCTAAACAAGTGTATGACCTGACAAACAAGGTTACGGAATTGAAATTCAAAAATTCGACAAATTGGATAGACAAACAAACCGATCAGATGGAGCGTCAAGGTAAGTCTGAGGTTGAAATCTATCAAATGCAGGCTGAGGCATACAACCGTATGCGAAATGACACGACACTAAAGGCAGAACAAAGAGCAGAAGCAGAAAAATTGTATCAGGATACTTCGAAGAAATTAATTCAGTCTCGTTATGAATTTTCGGAGAAGTGGATGACCAAAGAAGCTTTGAAGATGGAAATGGCCGGGAGTCAAAAAGTAGACATCATGAAATGGGAACTGCAAGAGTATCTAAAAATGCAAGCCGATAAAACCTTATCTACTGAACAGCAATGGGATCTCGAACAGAAAATATATAAGCAGCGAAATGACCTGGACAAAGAATACTATTCCGCTGCTGAGAAACGAATTAACCACTTGAAGGCCATCGGTGAAATGACTACTGAGCAAGAACTTGCTGAGTATATGAAGCTTCAGGCTGCTTATCTGGTAGGAAGCGATCAACGAATGGATGCGGATGAAAAGGTCTATGATCTAAAGAAAAAACTGATGGACGAAATGACTAAGGCAGTATCAGAATCGGTAACTAAGCAGAAAAAGCTAATGGACAGCGCGAGAGATGAGGAAATTAAGCGTATCCAAGCCGAGAAGGACGCGTTCACCTTAGCGCAAGAAGCCAAAATCAAAGCCATTGATGATTTGATTCAATCTATGGAGCGAACTAATGATCAGGATGACTTCGAAAGGTTGCGTGCGGAGAAAGTAGCGCGTCTGGAAGAACTTCAGTCAGCTGTTGGGCCAGATGGTATCAAAGAGAGAGAACGAGTTCAAAAAGACATTGAAGAAATGGATAGAGAACATGGTCGTAAACTTGCGAAGCAAGCGCTCGAAGATCAAAAAACAGCTTTGCAAGAAGAAAAAACAACTCGCGAAAAAGATTTTGACGATAAAATCCAAGATGCTAAATCGCATTACGATAATCTTTCAGCAGCCTTTGATGAATTCTCTTCAAATACTGAATTGTCTGCCGAGAATTTGAAAAACATTCAGATTTTGAAGGAGAGCGAGAAGAACGAAACGATCCTCGGAATGCTTGATACATTTGTTCTGGAGTATCAGAGTCGCCTTGATCAGATTGCTGCGGCAAATGCTGTAATTGGAGGGACTGGAGTTGCTGATGGATCATTGGCTCCTGGAACTGCATCGAAGGACTCTTCATATCAGAAGGAAATTGATCTGTACACCTATAACGCTAACAAGGATGCTTGGGATGCAGCTAAAGCTCGTGGTGATGCAGCAACGATGCGACTCCTTCAAGAACAGAACGATGCCATTCGTAAGAAATATGGAATAGATAAAGATACAGGCAAGCTTCAGCATTTTAGTGAAGGCGGAGTGGTCAAAGGTCCACGCGGTGCGGCTGTTCCAGTTATCGCCCATGCTGGAGAGGCTATTCTTAATGACCGTCAACAGGATTCGTTATTTAATCTCTTGAATCTACGAATGCACAGACTAGACTTCTCAATGCCCGAATTTTCAGTTCCTCAAGCTTCAAATGGAGTAAATACGGAGAGAACCGGTAATCAATTCGTAATTAAATCAGGAGATACTTATATTGCAGACGAATCGGCTGCGAAGGTCTTTTGGAGTGAACGCGATAATTTGATGCGGAGGATGCAAGCAAGGGGAGGTAAAGGCTGATGATTGACGCTACAGCGGACGGTAAGTCTTTCCGATCAATTGGACTCGGTTTAAAAAAACACAACATCCCGGTCTTGCCGCCGACGAGGGACTACAGTCTCGAAATTGCAGGGCGGGATGGAGAAATCGATTTTGGTAGCACCTATGGACCAAGAGTAATTAATTTGGAATGTATCATAATGGCTGAAGATACTACCCTTGACTATCATAGGAGAGTCGCCCAAGTGGCGGCTCTTTTTAATGCTAAAAAAGGGGATATCGTATTCACTTTCGACGATTTACCAGGAAGAAGATACATCGGAAGATATGCCGGTACTCTTGATATTGAAAAGATTCTTTTTGACGGGGAACTGACCATCCCAATCAAGATGGGTGAACATCCATTTCCTGAAAGTGACGAAAAAATGCTGGAGGAAACAATTGTTAATTCACCGGAAACTATTAGAGTATCTTCGTCGGGGGATGAGCGAGCTAGTCCGGTAATTGTTTTAACCAATACAGGCTCCACAACAATTAAAAAATTCAGACTGATGAATGAATATTTATTAGAGGGGTGAAACGATGAATATTAGTAAATTTCTAGCGACCAAACAATTGAATGTATCGGCAAGAGGCGAGAAATTCACGTTCCCGGACAAGCTCTATGTCGCTCTTTATACATCCGATCCAACCTGGAATGATACGGGACAAGAGGTGTCCGGTGGAGGTTACGGCAGGCAAGTGATAACCTTTGCCGAACCTTCTCAAATTACAGTTCAAGAGTTTAACCCGATCACGGGTGTATTGACGAATAACATACAAAAGATGGCCATCAAATCTGCGGCAGATGTAGCCTTTGCAGTAGCGACAGCCAATTGGGGCACTGTTACACATTTCGGACTGCGGGATGCTGCTACGGGTGGGAACCTTTATTATTTCGGGACCCTCGAATCACCACGAAGCATTTTGAATAATGACATTTTCAAATTTCTGGCCGGTCAAGTTGAAATTCGCTTGAATTAAGGAGGTATGAACGATGCTTGAAACAATGTATCCAGCAGCCGTAAACAGTAAACAAACGGAACTGGCTGAAGCGATCGACGATGCACAAACCAGTTTTACAGTATTGGATGGGTCCGTTTTACCTCCTGCGCCTAATCTGCTTACGTTAGGAACGGATGAATCTGCTGAGACGGTGCTTTACACCGGGAAAACCGGAAATGAGATTACAGGCATAACCAGAGGTTTTGAGAGCAGAGCCAAGTCTTGGGCAGTAGGCACAAAACTCGCAAGGTTCTTCACGGCATATGACCATGATACTTTCCGAGAGAATATCGAAGATGTCAGCCGAAGGGTTGATAACATTGTCGTTCCAAATGCTTCTCTTACAACAAAAGGAATCACGATGCTTTCCAAAGCCACGAACGGAAACCGTGATGACGTGGCAGCCACCGAATCTGCCGTAGCTGCGGCTTTTCAGTATGGGGTTGAGCGGAAATCGGAAGTGGTTGCCGCGCTTAACTCCATTGGGGTATCGGCATCCACTTCCGAGACATGGGATCAACTTATCCCTAAGATTGCGGCAGTCATCCGTGCAACGGGTAACGCAACAGCAGCGCAAGTTTTAGCAGGGTCTACGTTTAGTAATACGACGGCAAACGGGATAGCTGGGACGATGGTTAACCGTGGTGCTGTTTCACAGAACATTACGTCTCAGAACGGCTCGTATACAATCCCTGCTGGATACCATAATGGATTAGGTATTATTAAAGCCGTATTTGCAAATCTAATTGCTGCCAATATCCGAAGCGGCGTGAACATAGGAGGCGTAGTTGGAACTCTTAACGAAGGACCTATGTACGCAACAGGGACGGCGACATCCACAACAGGCGCTGTTACCGTAATCTTAAGGGATGGGTCAACTAATCGTACTCGCTACATGATTGCGGTGACAGGATTAACATTTAAGCCTAACAGAATAACGATACGTCATGCGGATGCAGCAATAGGGGAGTATATACAATCTTTTTACACTACAAATCCGCGTGAAGGAACTGATTACAATTTTATATATGAGACAAATGGAACTTATGACATGGGAGCTATATTTAGAATTAACGAGTATGCGAGTTCTACCACTGCCACCAGCGCAATCTGGCCTAATGGATTTAGACTGCCAGTGTATTATGGGAACGCTAATTATATTTGGGAAGCGTTCCGAGTATAAGGAGGGATTAATTTGAAGATTGGAGCAAGAATTTACTACGATAAGGATACTGGTATTGTGATCCAAGAAGTGGGAGAACGTTCGGGTAATGTCGTAGTCACGACAATTGAACAGGATTTCGCTTCGTATGTCTCTCTTGCGGAACGTGTCCCAGAAACCGTTGGAATTATACAATTTGATTATGAGGATCACAAGTCAGACAGAGAGGCAGGAGGGATCATTACCCGCATTGATCTGGAAACGAAGGAAGCACTCTTCACCTATCCAGATCCAACTGATCCAGAAACACCACAGGAACCACGCCCAGCACTTAGTAAGCAAGTGGATGCGCTTATGCAGGACAACACACTCTTGAAGGCGCAGAGCAAGGCGCTTGCAGAACGAGCTGCGTTCACTGATGATGTTATCGCTGAAATAGCCATAGAGGTATATAAATGATCCAGCGCATTTTATTCTGGCTGCTTCTGCGCTTGGAAGGAGGTGATGCCATGGTAGCTATGTTCTTCGCACAACGTATTATTTTCGGCACAACAGAGTACAAGGTGGTTCCTATGTCTCTGCGTAAAGAAGTTGACATTATTTTGACTGAAAGTGGAGTTGAATTTCTGATTGAGAAGTAAACAGCACGCCCAATAACAGAGAGTGTTTTTATTTTGTCCAAAAAGGGGTGAAGGCCATGTTTAACAGAGGGGCTTTTAACCGCATGGCCTTTAACCGCCAAATATCCGTATTCGTCTTTGGCCGGGCAGTTGCTGATATATCAGGATCTGCTGTAGCTGCTGCAACGATGGAAATGACGGGTTCGGCGGTTATGGATGTCAATGTGGGAGCGGCAGGGGATTTTGTCCGTGAAATATCCTTTGCGGCGGTTATGGATGTAGCTGCTGGCACAAAGGCGGATTTCATTCGAGAGATTACCAAACGAGCTGTGATGAACGTTGGTTTTGGTGCAGTCGGCAAAGGCAGTCGGTACCATGTGGAATTTTTGGAATTCAGTGGACCGTTTAAACCAGGTGATCAAGTTGTTATCGATGCCAATTCGTATAAGATAACTCAAAATGGAGTTAATGCTTCACATTTACTTGAAGGAGATTTCTTTGATTTAAACCTTGGAGAAAACAATCTTACATGGACAGATCCTGAAACAGGTAGAAACGTACTGATCCGTGTTACACATAGAGACAAATTCCTGTATTAATTGAGGTGTGATATGCCTAATCCTACAATGAAAGTGTTTGATAAAAATCTGCGGCGTGCAGGTACGCTGATAGATAGCACAGACATTCAACGAAGAAGACGCATCAACAGTGATTATGAAATAACCTTCCAGGTTCCAATGACCTCTGATGATTACCGCGAAAAAATAGCAATTAAAGGCCACGTTCAAGATGAGCGCGGACAATTTTATGTCATTCAGTCCCGGAGCCGATCCCGTGAAGGTCGTAAACTCATGGCTTCAATATATTGTAATCATGTCATGTTCAAGCTTAACGATTTTAAATTCCCTTATGCTTCATACATCGACGAAGCTTATGGCGTGCATCTAAACGAGCTGACTGAATTGATTACAAAAGCTACAGGTGGAAGATTTACATTCATGATCCACGATACGTTTGATTTACATGACGTTAAGGACTTTGGAAGAGGAACTTGTCTTGAAGCCCTGAATAAAATCATTGATATGTATGAGTGTGAGGTAGAACCCAACAATTTCGTTATTAATCTCAAGAAGAGAATAGGTTCAGACCACGGATTACAGTACCGGCTTAAAAAGAATATCGTATCCAGCTCATTCAAAGACAAAGGCGAATCTCTTGTTACCCGAATGCATGCTCAAATGAAAGACGGTCGGACGTTTATCGGCATGGATGCATCCTTGCTGACTGAACTGGAAAGAAGTTTATTGTCGAGCATACCAGGAACGATTGTGAATGGTAAACTCGCGGTCAACTATCTCATATCTCCTTTTGCTCAGTACTGGGCGAGTGATTCGGTTCCGTTTTATGATGGGGAGATCATCGAGCAGGATATTGAAGAAGCAGAGGAGTTGCTGAAGGCTACACGTAAAGCGTTGCTTGAACAAGAGGTAGTTTCTCTGGAGGCGACTATATCCACGGCAGACTTGTTTAAAATCGACCACACTGAACCTAAACCTCACTTGGGTGATGATGTCATGTGTATCGACCCAGATATGGGCATGAACCGGATGAAGGCTCGTATTACAGAGCTTACCGAGTATCCATACAGTATGGATAAGCATGCTGAACCGACAATCTCCAATCTCAATTTAAGAGATTACGATGATATTATCAGTGACCTGGAACGAAATAAGAATATTACTAATAACCTGTTTTCAAACGGAAAGATCCGGACCGATGTCTTTGAATCATTTGCTAAGCAAGCGGTCATTGATATCAACAACAGCAAAACCGAACTGATCTATCCACCAGAAGGCGGTATATTGGCTCAAGAGAAAACCAATCCACTGGAACAAGTCAGGTTCACTTCTAAAGGACTTGGGATATCCACTGATGGATGGAAAACAATACGAGCTGCTATAACAGCGGGTGGCGTAGTGGCGGAGCAAGTTATAGGCCAACTTGGTAACTTTGTATCTATGTTAATCGGTAACCGAGAAGACATTGTACAGATCAATACAAACGGAATTGCTGCTGGAGCATCTGCTTTTAATAGCGCACCTTTCCGTTTAAACATGAAGGGTGATTTGATTGCGAATAGTTTAACAGCCAACTATGCCAATATTGAGTACTCCAACTTTAAAAATGGAGCAATCGTAGGTTCCTCAATAAATGTAGGTAATGGGATGTTTACCGTCACTTCAGGCGGGATTATGTCCGCAGTTGGAGCGAACTTCTCTGGATCAATTACAGCTTCGACTATTACAGGTACAAATATTAATGGTGGTACGATAACAGGTGCTTTGATCCGTACAGCAGCAACAGGCAGACGTGTGGAGCAAGATGCAAGTGGATTTCGAACATATGACTCTAATAATAGAAATAGGATTAGAATCAATACTGATTCAGATGATGGAATAGCAGCGATGTCTTTCTTTGGATCAGGAGGAGCATTTGCTGGAGAAATTAACACCTACCAAAATAGTGGAGGATTAACTATTTTCAGTAATGACCTTTTTCTCGGATCAAATAATACCGGAAACCCTATCCGTTTGCAGGGGGTTGTTACATTTGGCGGAACAGCAACCTTTAGGACAGGATTTGTATACGGGATATCAGTTTCTGATATTGTAGGACTTCAGAGCCAACTCACTTCTTTACAAAGCAAAATTGATGCGCTGCAATATTCATATGACAATCACAGACACAGCGTCACAACTGCCAACCATAATCACGGAAACCCACAGAACCAGACATCAGGCGGTGGGACCTTTACGACAACCACTCCGTAATGTATCATAATAGGTAAATTGCACCAATACGGAGGTAAATCAATGAAAAAGGTTGCTTATATTGCTATGGGTTTCTTGCTCGGAATAGTTTTCATGACAGCGGGAGCGGCATTTGCTGATCAGGTGAAATCTCTTATTGGAAAGAAAGTGACTGGAGAGTATACAGTTATCGTTAACGGATCAAAATTATCGGACAAAGGAGCGGTAATTGATAGCAAGGCGAATGTTCCGGCTCGTACTTTGTCCGAAGCACTAGGAGCTGATGTTACTGTGAACGGAAAAGTAATAACAATTACTTCTGTGGAAGGAAGTAATGAAACAAATGAAAGCTCTCCTTCTGATACCACTACTTCTCAGACAAATAAATATATCGGAGGAACTAAATCAAGCTTGAATCAATTGAAAGACAGCACAGTTAACAATGTTATTGCCCCACTAAAAAAAGCTAGAGAAACAACTGCTTCAGCGCTTGAAGAGTTGAAAGCCATAGGGAACGAAGAAGCGGCTAAAGTATCAGAGCAACGACTTTCAGAGTATGATTCTGAAATTGCTAAATATGAAGCAGAATTAAAACTAATTAATGAAGCATTACTTACTGCTAAATAGAATAAGAGAATTTACCTGAGAGAGCCTGTACATAAGCAGGCTCTTTTTTTGTTTGTGGAATGCGAAGTGGAGACGTATTGCAAAGGTGATATGTTGAGGTGGACAACAATACGTTAAGGTGGTGCTTAGTAATGGAAGGAGAACTGAAAACGAAAGATTGGTCCTATGAAAAAGAATTCATTTTTGAGGGAGGTGCGCCTGTAAGTATTTCCGTTGGATTTTCTAACGTGAAGCCTACGGATGTAATCAATGTAATTTCAGGACTAGACATCTTGACTACACAAGTCAAATAGAAAATTGCATCCTACAGAGAAGATGATCGGTGAATTGCAGTAGTGAGAACATAGCTAACAGTGGTATAGTAACTGCATAATATTAACATGTGTAGGGGGATGGGAATGGAAAATTTCATTGGTACAGTCGTTTTTATATTGCCTGGATTCCTAATGTATTTCTGGATTCAATCATTTGGGGTTAATCCCGTTGTAAAACATACGGCTGGTGAGTTTACAGCTATTGCAGCGCTGTTATGGTTACCGACTTCGTTTGTTACACTATTGCTATATAACGGCGGAATTTATGTTTCACGCTTTTTCGGTAATGCCGACATAGTTTGGTCTTTAAAAGATTTGAGTTCCAAGTCAGACAACATTCTGTTTCTTGTTGTCTTCATGATATTAAGTGTAGTGGTAAGCTATGGAATGAGTTGGATTTGGGCTGTTAAAGTATATGATAAATATATTAAATTTATTAACAAAGTGCGAAAAAAACGAAATGTAGCACCTTTCTCTATGAATCCTTCTGTGTGGGATGAGATTTTTCTCAAAGATGATTCACAAGTCGTTGAAATTGGTAAATTGAATAGTGATGGTGAGCCGATAATTGGGTGTATAAGTAAAGCGTCCCGAACATTTGAGCCGGAACGCTATCTTAATCTAGAAGATATAGAATTTTTCACTGATCTGGTCAAGAACCGACAAGTCGCTGTATCTCAGATTTTATATGATACCAAGGCGGGTACATATATTAAAATCTTCGATCCGGACGACATCGAAAAGGCGCAATCTCCTAATTCTTCTTCGTAGGTGAAGGATTCGGAACAATTCTAGCGCTTGGTTTATCGACAGAATTGTTATGAGACGGTCTTCCCTGTGTCGTTTGAGGTCTTTGCGGCGAATTGTTACTGGATGATTTATTCTGGCTCATTTGTTGTCTCCTTCTGATTTCTGTGATGTGTTTTCCGGCTCAACCTTTGTTGGCTTTTCTGGTTGAAGCCTAGCGGATCTTTTGTCTACAGAACCTTGGACGTGTATACGTCGAGGTTCTTCTTTTTTGTTAGGCACAGTATTCCTCCTCTCTTTTTCCGAAATTCGACAGAATTAAGTATAATTCCTCTTTATCCGTAGTACCGAAGTAACAAAAATCAAATAAGCTAAATACATGAAGCCCTATTCCTTAATTGGAAGGGGCTTATTTTCGTATAGAGAGGAGGAAAGGTCTTGGCAAAGATGACACATACACTCCAAGTTGAACTGGATCTGAATAAACCAGCTGAAGAATTGACACAGGTAATCTCTGCGGTTCTTAGCTCGCATCCACTCAATCAAAAAGAGATTCTGACTGCTTTAGATTTGGAGATCGGGAATGCACTGGCAGCAATTGAGATTCAAGAACAAAAGGATAAGCCAGAAGTTAGTGAATAGGTCAGGAAATTTATCCTGAACAGAGAGATGGGGGATTCAATTGAGCGACACAACTATAAGTGAGGTGAACAGTGTTGTGGAAGAAACTACGAAAGTCCTTATGGGTATCCAAGTACAGTTGGCCAGAATGGAAAAGACGCTTGAAGGAGTACCGGCAATGGCTGCCACATTGGAAGCTACACGGGATCTGGCAAAGGAAGCTATGCAATCCACCAAATCGGCCCATCACAGACTCGATAAGATTGAGAATGCTCAGACCTGGTTGTGGAGGACCATTGCAACAACCCTGATTGGTATAGCAATCGGAGCAATTGTTCTAATTTTGAAAACGGGAGGTGTGTAGGACATGGATTGGAGTACTGTATTTTCACTTATTGATCCTAAGTTATTTATTGTATTGACTGCATGCTGGGTACTTGGTGTTGGCATAAAACGTATCCCGAAGATTCCGGACTGGACCATTGTTTTCATCGTGACTGCCTTCGCTATTGTTATTACCTGTTGGACACTCGGCTGGTCTCCCGAATCGCTTATCCAAGGAATATTGGTTGGTGCGTTTGCGGTATTCGGTAACCAGGTGGTCAAGCAAGCGAAGAAAGGGACTGATCAGTCATGATCTCAAAAGGCAACTTCTTGTTACTTGAGCCATTCGAATTTAAAGGGTGGCTCGACAAACAGAAAATAACCAGAAAGATAGACAAGCTCCAGGTCCATCATACGGCTGCACCCAACTACACTACTCGTCAGGTGGTCAATGGAGTAGCCAAACAGGATGTCTGGAAATGTCTTGAGGGTATGAGGACGTACCATTTATCACAGGGATGGTCCGGTACAGGTCAGAACATAACTGTAATTGAGGATGGACGTATCGCCATCAGTTTAGATCGGGATCTCAATAAAACGCCTGCTGGAATCAAAGGAGCGAACACAGGTGCTTTGTGTATTGAGATCATAGGTAACTTTGATCAAGGTGGAGACACAATGACTGTTGCGCAGAAACAAGCTGTAGTCCACCTATATGCTTGTCTCGCACTTAAACTAAACATACCTGTTGATACAACCCATATCGTGTATCACGCTTGGTATACAGATTCTGGAGCGTGGCTGGGAGATTATAAAAGAGGTCAATCAAGCAAGACGTGTCCAGGTACAAACTTTTTCGGAGCGGGAAATACGAAAGCAGCAGCGCAAATGAGTTTCATTCCGCCCATTAAAGAGGAAGTTGAAAGTATTAAGAATGGGGGCGAAAAACAAATGACAACAGAAGAAAAGAAGCAAATCGAGGAACTGAAGGCAACGGTTGAGTCTCAGGCCAAATGGATCGCAGCTCAGAAGGCCAAGGAGAACATGGAATGTCCTAAATGGGCAGAATCTGCTTATGAGTTTTACAAGCCTTATATCGCTGATAAGGCAGGGAGTTACGACTTCTGGCGGCAATTGGTTATCAATTACCGTAAAGAAATTGATGTTAAAGTGCTAACTAATCAATAAAACTATTCCTATATTTTCCATGTTGTGTTATTATTTCAGGATGAAAGTCCCAAAATAATAACACAGGTGGTCTATATGGAGGATAATGTCGAAGTAGGGATCTCAAGCCCAGAAGAAGATTTTTACAAAAAGTTATTAACATCAACTCTCTCGGAAAGTTATACGCAAAATTTACAGGAAAAGCTGCTGAAAAGCATGGAGAGAAACGAAGTACTTCTTTACAAAAAGAGTAGAAGGAAGAAGTCTGAAGAGAAACATTTATTGGACGTTTCTGAAATCGAAGATTCAATTGGACAACTGTCTATGGCGATTGATATGGAACAGAACGCGATAAAACTTATAGAGAAGGACGAATTCTTTAAATCTTATAGATATTCTTCTTTTTTCTATGTTGATCCAATAGAAGAATCTTCAATTAAAAAACTGCAAGATAATAAAGAAGTGTATGATTTTTTTGCGCCAGATCACAGCTACGATGTGTCCACGGAATATGAATATGAAGATCAAGTAATGGTAGAAAAACCTACTTTATATTCTATTGGGCAAGTAAGTATTTTTAAATTCAGCAAAGTGCTTACTGGATTTTCTCTAGGTGTGGGTGAAAAGAAACAGATAAAGTATCCGATTTTAGGCATTTACTTCAAAAATTTAGGTATTTTTGAAGTGCGATTGGATAGTGTGCGTAAAATGTTTCGTGGTAATGAACAATTTTATGAACATACAATAGATTCTGTTCTTAAATGGTTTAGAGATAATTTAAAATGCAAATTCACACCAGTGAATTTTCCACCGATTATTGAGCATATTAGGAAAAACAAATCAGATGAAGTCGCTGTTCATGCTCAGTCAATGAGTTTTAAAAATGGCAGTAGAGCTACTCTTGAAAATGGAATAAATGAAAGTTACGTACTGCCATTACTTGGTGAACTTCAAGAATTGATAAAGGAAAATCAAGCTCTCTTCGATAAGAGCCCAGAAATCAAACAATTGCTTGAAACATTCATTTCCGAAACAGAGACTCTCGCTAATCTACCATGGGTGACTTTAGTATGGAAAAATGACAAAACTAGAGTCAAGTTTAAATTTGGTGTTTCAGATCAAGATTTCACCATTTTACAATACTATGGTCGTCAATCTGAGATGGAGAAGATGAATTATGTCACCGAATACATTATTGAGAATAAAACAGAAATTGATACAATCGAAAAAGTTAGAGCCGGACAAGTTAGAACAGTTTCTCTCGATAATCAAGTTATATAAACATGGAGAATATATATACCCAGGAACGTTGATTAGGCATCTAAATATTACAATGAATGAGGTCTATAGTATTCTCGAGTTCATTAAGGAACTGGGAATAATCAGAACTTATTATGAAATTTATTGTAGAGACTGTAAAAAGTCAACTGGTATCGCATTTTTTGAAACTATTAATCAGATTCCTGAGTACGTGGAGTGTGATGAGTGTTTTGAAGCTCTAGATCCTATAAACGATAGCATTGTGGTATACAGGGTGATGTCTGATGAGTAGTGACGGGTTTACTTTAAAGGAGTACATCTTAAATCAGTTTGCGGAAGAGAAAGACAAATTTAGAGAAATCACGAGGTTAGATGATAAAGATAGACAATCGTATTCAGACCTCCTTGCAAAATTAATAGATTTACATGAAGGTTCCCAAAGTGATGCGTCAACAGAGGTAAAGGGAAAAGCGCTTGAGAATTTAGTTGCATTTTTGTTGGAGAAGTCAAGCGTCTTCGAGGTATATGAGAACCTTCGAAATTCAACAAACGAAATTGACCAATTAGTTGAGTTGAATCATATTGGTAAAAGGTTAAGAGAATTTATTAATCTTCCCGGCGATATCTTCTTGTCAGAGTGTAAAAATTATAACAAGAAAATCGGAGTGACATGGGTTGGTAAATTGTATACTTTACTAGCAGACAATCATTCTAAAATTGGGATTCTCTTTTCTTATCATGGTCTTGCTGGAAGCGGATGGGCATCATCTGTTGGACTTACCAAGAAGATTTTTCTCATGAAGGAAAAGTTAGAAGAGAAGACCTACATCATTGACATTTGTAAGAGTGACTTTGAAAAGATAGAACAAGGTCATAGTTTGTTGGAGTTGATCGAGTCTAAAATGAAGGCTCTTAGACTTCAAACAAATTTTGAAAGGTTTTTAAGTGAGAAGCACCCTGCTCTTTTAAAGGGATCTAATGAATAAGTAGTTGTAGGTAAAGAGATCCCCTCATGCAGCAGAAGCATTTTGAACTATGTAAATAAATTAAAATACTCTGCCGGCCATGAGCCAGTAGAGTATTTTTTTGAACGAAATAAAACCACTAAATTTTTTCCTTTAATAATTCCTCATTGTTATTCCGCACATTACCGACGTCCTTCGGCACCTCATACGCTCTCATTTCAGATGCTTGATATGGTTGTAGCAGGCTGAGCAAGGACTGAACATCATCATTATCTCTGCTTAACCATTCGGCCTCATCATCGGGGCGAAGGATCGCTGGCATACGGTTATGAATGTCTTCCATTAGACTATTGGGCTCCGTTGTAATGATAGTGCATGTACTTAGCTTATTCCCGTCTGGATCTGTCCAGGTGTCGTACAGGCCAGCCAAAGAAAAGATGCTATCATCCTTCATCAAAATGCGCATCGGCTGCTTGGCAGACCCTTCTTTCTTCCACTCATAGAATCCATTCGTCGGAATGATGCACCGCTTGGAACTGATCAGACGTTTAAATGCTGGTTTTTCGGCGATTGTCTCAGCTCGTGCATTAATCATCTTGTTGCCGATCTTGTCATCCTTGGCCCAAGTAGGAACAAGACCCCAACGGAGCGAACCCAATCGATTACCGTCTTTGCTTCCTATAATGGTTGGGATGTACTGCATAGGTGCAGCGTTGTAATTAGGCTTGTACTCAAATCCTTCTGCAATAGATGCATAGTACCGATCCAAGATAGCGTCTATGGGATCAGTAATCGTAAATCTACCACACATACAAAGCACCTCCTGTATTGTCCTTACAATATATAATCACACAATAAATTGATCAAACACGGGGATACGTAGCAAGCCTGATTTGGTCCAATTACGCATCTTTACCCTGGCTTGTATACGTGGTTCCAGGTAAACATGATTCTTGTCCTCTCCTGTCACAAGCTGATGGCATACACCACGGAATGCTTGCTTATGTTTTGGACTCGGACCATGCTCGATGATCCCTACTGGTCTCATCCTGCCAGTTGGATCAGGAACAGCAGCAAGCCACCCGAATTCGGACTTTTTGTATCCCGTGATGAACACATCTGCATAGGACCAGTTGATGACCTTCTGCCACTCTCTGGACCGTCTGCTGACGTACTGGCTGTCTTTGCGTTTGCCAACTACACCTTCCATTCCCATAGTGTATATCTGAGCGTACAACTCTTCTCCTGCGCCTTCTATATGCGGCACGATGCCAAAAGAGGGAGAGGGCAAGGCAATACTGTGTAGAATAGATTTACGCTCCAAGAGAGGTAGTTTGCGCAAGTCCTGACCCTTGTACTGGAGGATATCAAATACCGCAAACGTGGCTGGCAGCGTACGAGTGAGCTGTTGTATCTTACTATCCTGTTTAGTGCTAAATCGGCTCATGACTGCTTCGAAATCATTCAATCCCGTTGTGGGATCGGCGCATGCTACTTCACCGTCCAAAATGATATCAGAGTCAAAAGGCAAAAGTAATTCAGGATACTGGCGTGTACATTCATTGTTGTGACGTGTATATAACCGGACATTGCCGGACTGTTGCGAATATATCAACCGATGTCCATCAATCTTAGGTTCAAAAATGTAATCCGAGTGACTGAATGGATTCGGTGCTGTTTCGAGTAACATAGGACTTATGAACATAAAAACACCTCTGATCCAATTATAGCGTTTTACTACAATAGATAGAGGCGGTAAGTTGTGGAATTGACATCTTAATTCTGCGATGATTTTTCAATGAGCTGTTCTAAAGTTAAATCTTTGTTATTAATCCACCACGATGCAGAAGTCTTATTTTGGAGTGGCAACACAGTCTCTAAATTTTTATCTTTGTCGTGGGCTTGATTTAAAAATTTGATCCTGATATCTCGTGCCCATTTAATCTGAGCTACAGAACCCTTGAGGTTTGGTATGTTATAGTGTCTTTCAATTTCACTTGCTAAGTTATTTAAATAATCTTCCATCTCTTTGGAGTGTTCAATCTTAACCAGGATAAACACCTCGTTTCCGATTTTATGTAGATCTCTTGTATCTTTAGAAGAGCTTCTTCATGATGGCTTTATATATATTGTCGTCAACTTCAATTAAACTTTTCTTCCCGTCATTAAATTGTAAGGCAATTGTGTGAGTGCTTTTTTCTTTTGCTGAAAGCCCAGCAAGTAGACCAACAGGTCCTAGAATTAAACTTCCAACAAAACCTCTTCCAACAGCACTCACAGCACTTTTACTTCGTGTTGCATCCATCACTTCGTATTCTTCAACAGTAGTTTTATCTAGATTAATTGAAGAAAAGAATCCGGTTGATAAGCTGACTGATCCAAACATCAGTGTTAAATACTTTCCTTTGTAATCACCAGCAATAACTTGGTTCTTTGCTCCCATAATACCCCTCCATATTTTTACTTTTTCAGTTCGATTTTACTATAAAATTCTAGACTAGACTATAAAAATAAATGGCAATATCTTTAGATTGATAAAAGAACATATGTTCGCATATAATATTGAAGAGGTGATTTACATGTTAACGGATTATCAAAGGAAGGTCCTCCGGATCTTATATAACTACAAAGGTGGACGGCGTAGGTTTCCTACAATCCATGAACTGACTGTCAAAACAGGTAAGCATAAACCAGACGTCATGGCTGCTTTGGACGCTCTTGTGGCTGCGGAATACATACATTGGGAAGACAGGTCTGACACAGCTAACATAGTGATCTTGGAAGGCTGGGAACGTGAGGGAGAACGTCCTAAGTTAGACCAGACACCATCGTCTGGGAACATTGACTATTGGACTAAATATTAGCTGCAAGAAAACAAGCCCACCGTTAGAGTGAGCCTGTGGTGAGCTTATTAGTCAGAAGATTATGCATTTGTAGATAAAGTCTTAAAGGTATACGCCTTCCGTTAATTTATGTCTCAATGCATCAAATAGAAGTCTTGGAAGTCCATTGCGTTCTTCGGTTTCCCATATAGTTCCTTCAAATATGACAAACCATCCGCCACCCCAATTTCTTATTTCGAGATTGTTTTCGAAGGAAAGTGTGTCTATTAAGTTTCCTATAGTCATTAGGGGGAAACATTTATCAGCATTTGGAGATTGTCCTCCTTCATAGACAAGAGCAAATTTGTCGTTATCACCATCTGTGGAGATAAGAGTGTGCACTTCTTCTGTTTCGAAATCATAATATTTCTCTCCAGGCTCAGGATCTCCCCATAAGATTCTTTCATGGAAATTCGCAAGTTGCTCCGGGGTCATTAATTTTACATCCTCAACTGATAATGCTTCATTCATGTATCGCATAGATGAATACCACCTTAATATGGTTTTTTATTTTATTATGCAATGGATTCCAAAGGCTTACAATAAGAGAAGATTGAATTAAGCTTAAAAACAGGTGGTATTCGCTTATATTATCTAGTTGTATTAAATTGGCTATGGAATTGCCACATCCTCCTTTATAATATCTTTAAAAAGATATTTAAGTAGGATGGTGTGGATTTGAACACTTTTTTTTATATCGTGATCGGTATTTTTGAGGCTTTCGCTGTGCTTTTAATTATTCTAAAGCTATATATGTTGCCGGTTAGAGAGTTTGCAGGGAAAATATTTTTCTTCGTTGTTTTCATGGCTTCGTTCTCATATATGATGCGAATAACTTTAGAATTACCAAAATTGGATTTACCTTTTCAGTATATTTTCTTCATACTTTTTTTACGTTTTGGTATGGAATTGAAATCGCATATTTCATCATTTATTGCTGGCGCTGGTATATCGGCTTACGCAGCAATACAAATGGGTATTTTTCATGTATTTGAGGTGATGGATATAATGCATTCTGGTATTGTTCAACAGAATGAGGGGAGTCTGGTTTATTTACTGCAGTTGTCTTCTATATTAGTTACATATTTAATTTGCTTAATCTTTTCTATGTTCGATTTTGGATTTTCTTTCATTATAAGACCTCCTCATGATTTTATTATCAAAGAGAATTATCTGTCTAAGACAAATCTTTCCTACTTGATTGGTACGATGTTCTCTACGATAACAATTTGCATGACTCTAGTGTTGTTATACAGATCCGAACCAACAGGATTGTTAATACTAGCGCTTGCTACTTTTGCTGTATCTTACTTCTTTTCAGTAAGGAGGGAACAAGGTGATATTAGAAAGGCTGTCGAGGCGTATCGCAGTAAGCATAAAAGAATCTGATCCTGAGGGACCAGGTACTGTTGAGATATTGGAGTACGAATTGGGACTACGACTCAATTGGTATACCGGACTGTTTCTTACGATTGTTTTAGGATTAACGTTCGGAACGACTATCGGTGCCTTGATTACGTTATTTTCATTTGTTGCATTAAGAAAGTTTTCAGGTGGCATTCATTTGCCAATAACGATATGTTCAATTGTAACCGGCTTTGCCGCTGCGTTAATTCCTTTAATTAATTTAAATTACGAATCGATTATTTTATTGAATACAGTAAGCCTAATTATAATGTTAATTTACGCTCCAAATGATTTTGAATACGTAAATTCCACCCAATGGGATAAGTGGCTTAAGTGGATATCAGTTGCGATGGTCATTGTAAATTTCATAATTATATCACCAGAAATTACATTGGCATTCTTTGTTCAAGCCATTCTTATTCTTCCAGTATGGACAAAACGTGAAGGAGGTGGTTAAATTGAATCAGAAAATAGCAAGAATGCTTGGTACTGACCTTACTAAAGGAGCAAAAAAATCATCCAAGAAACGAAAAGTCATTGTTGGAGTGATGAAAATGCCAGAAGAACTGAAGAAGAAGTGATCCTTGATGAATGATCGATTAATCATAGGTATTCAAGTACAAAGCGATGGCTCATACGGGCCTCGCTTTTCCTTTTCCGAGAATGATATCATGGGCATCGAAATGTGGAAGCCATCGAAAAACTATAATGTCCCATTTTTTTATACAAGAGCAGGGAACTTTACCGTGCTTACAACGTTGAGTGCATGCGAAATGGCTTTCCCTAACTTCAAATTCCTTGATGGCTCAAACCTGGTGAATGTCGATAACATAGATCGTGTGTTTACCGGATCATATGGCGGGATTGCATACTTTAAAGACGATATACATACCGGAATCAACAAGAAGAATCTCAAAGTCTGGAAAGATATCGTAGATGAAGTAAAACAGTTAAAGAAGGACAGCAGGCAGATTTTTGGTGTAGAAATAGTGGAGAACGGGCAGTTATCAACAAGTGGATTCTTTAACGCTTGTGATATTTACTATATAGATATGTGGGAGCCGAAAGCCAACTATTATGTACCACGATTCCACACAAGCACAGGCCTCTTCACAATTGGACTTACATACAAAGCTTGTGCTGAGGCTATGCCATATCTATACCCTGCGCATAACGGTAACCTGGTCAATCCTTATTGGATTAAGAGAGTTGATGAACAAATATTTGGATCTACAGCGATTTTTAAGGAATCTGAGTATAAAGTTACTGTAGCGAGAAGTAAACTCAAAGCTCTAAAAGGACTTATCAATTAATCAAGCCCGGGGTAACCGGGTTTTTATTTATCACTAAATACATTCATTGTCAAGATAAATCGATACTAGGTAACAAGGGAAAGTTTCGACAACCATCGACAAGTTACACGGCTACGACATGTTATTATTAAATTGGAAAAAACAAGAATTGAATATTGAGGGGGAGATAGACATAGGGTAACATTTAAAGGTGAATAGATATGAAGCTTGTGAGGGACGTGGATTAAGAATTTTGAGTACTAGCATAGTACTCATTCGGCCGGGGAGAGCGGAATATTCCGCGACTACTTCGTTAGTACTTCCCACTCATACAGTTGTTCCATTTGAACATCCAAGATCATCGCGGCCAGGTACATAGATTCTACATTCATAGGGCGCTGACCTGTCGCGAAAAACGAGACCATTCTTTTGGACCAACCTGTACGACGCGAGAATTCGGCTTGGGTCATTTGGCGGTGATCAAGCCAGTACTGAAGTAAGCATCTCCCTCGGATAACTTCCACCAAGAGGACTCCTTCAATCAAATTTCGAAAGTTAGTATAACATGTGTTGCGGAATTAAATAAACTTGCACTAATGACATCTTTACCTCTTCTTAAGAAATTATTAGATTACATTTTTAATCTGTTAGCAAATGAATGAGAGCAAAGGAAGTGCAACATGCGATTACACCAAATTGATGTTAACCATAGAATAACACAAAAATCAGCAAAAGCCCTTGCGCAGATTTTAATTTCTGTGAAAGGGATCAAAACTCCGGTTGTAGTAAAAGTTGTCTCGTCGTCTATAGAATACACGGTTTTTCTTGAATGATCTCAGGGGACAATCTGGGGACGAACTGGGGACAGACTGTAATACAAGTGGTAGATTGTAGGGTAAATCATAGAAGGCTTTCAAGATATAAAGGCTTTCAAACCTTGGTTTCAACAACAGGAGGGTAATTCAGTATAAAGACCCCATGCCTTTGACAGGGTAGGGGTCAGTGGTTCGAGCCCACTACAGATCATACGCGAGAAGCCTTGCAGAGCAAGGCTTCTTTTCCTTATAGAAGAAACTTCACTATAATTTTGTGTTCATTAAAGAGAAATGGTCAATTTATGGTCAAGACCATGTTTTTTTGCTAAGTATCTCGTTAATTAAATTGAAATTGCTTTCTACAAGTTCTGTTATTGATTATCGGTAAAAAAATACCAACATCACATTAACTGTGAGTTGGTATTTTTTACGTTAACCCAAACAGCAGCCAAAAGTATTTAATCAATTGGCAGAAACGATTATAAATCGATTGTTTGCCGTCAAAAGCCTCCATAGTGAGAAAAATAACTGCTTATGATGCAGCGATCCAGCACCGGCATAAATACTTAACAATTGCAGAACTGCTGGAGTTCTAATTTTAAATAAAAAATTTTCTCTTTGTGTAACATTTCCTGATTGTAAGTGTTCATTTATATATAGGATATTAAAATTACAAACAAAGTTTTGAGTACTCACAAGTAAAGATCAGGGTGCATTTTCAAGCAGACCAAAAATAACTTGAATAAAATAACACCAATCTTTCATCATTAGGAGGATATTCTTATGAGAACGAAATCACTAAAATTAATTACAGTTGGAGTGACTTTTGCTTTAGGGGTTGGAATAGGTGTCTATGGCTGGGGAGCTGCATCTGCTGATACTAGTCCCTCTGAAGATCAAATGGAAATAAAAATCAATGATAACGGTGATACATATGGTTCATTTGTTTATCATGATGAAACAGTATTAGATCTAGTTAAGGCTATAGGTGTAACGGAACTGAAGGTTACATCAAGACTTCAGATATGAATCAAGATTTGCCACAAAATCCAGAAGAAGCAATTCGGAGTATGAATGAACCAAAAGTAGATAAGTATATAAACTTGTACGATAGCAACGAGAATGTTATCGGAAAATTTCTACTCGAAAGTTCAGAAGATTAAAACCAAACTACACTACTCCTCCGAAAGATGCTCTCCATTAATGACTGAGAGTACTTTAAAATCGCAATAAGTAAATTCAGTTCACGTACTGCTGCACTTGTAGTATTCTACTGAAAATATAAAGCTTGCAGTACGTTCACTGACTCTTCTGCAAATCAGCGAGATTCTGTTTACCCCAATCGCAGAGAATCTCCAGCACAGGCATCAGTGTTAATCCTTCACGAGACAAAGAGTATTCTACTTTTGGCGGTAATTGTGGGTACTCTGTACGGATTATTAATTGGTCGGCCTCTAATTCTTTCAGCTGAGAGCTTAGCATTTTATGCGTAATCCCTCCTAAGGCTCTTTTCAATTCTCCATATCGCAATGTTTCTTTTTTCCATAACCAAAACAAGATATGCATTTTCCATTTTCCGCCGATCAACGACATGGCATGTGAAAATGGTTTAACGTTTACTTCCTCAGTAGTTTCCATATTCCACTCTCCTTTTAGATAGTATCTACCTTTTAAGTGCATACTATACTCTTTTTCCACCCTACTATACAATAACCCATGAAACAGAGACAAGGGCGAACAAGCCTAATAAAGGGAGAGAATATATATGGAAAATAGTAATCGTAATTTCTTGCAGCCTTATACATTTGCGAATGGTTTTATGTTGAAAAATAGAGTGGTCATGGCGCCGATGACAACGATGTCCAGTTTCTTCGACGGTTCAATTACCAATGATGAAGTCGATTATTATGCAGAACGGGCTGGTGGCCCTGGTATGATCATTACGGGTGTTGCGTACGTAACCGAAGGTGGAAAAGGCTTCGAAGGTGAGCTTTCCATCGCAAGTGATTCCACAATCAAAGGACTGTCCAAAATTGCAAGGGCCATTCAGAAAGACGGAACGAAAGCCATTGTGCAAATCTTTCATGCAGGTCGCAAAACGAACTCCAAAACGCTAAGAGGTGTTCAACCCACCAGTGCGAGTGCAATCGCTGCCGCACATCCAATCGGCTCTGAGACACCGCGTGAATTAACATCTGAGGAAATCGAAAGCATTATTAAGGATTTCGGCAGAGCAACCTTACGGGCCATTCAAGCTGGTTTTGATGGGGTAGAGCTTCACGGTGCTAACACGTATCTGTTGCAACAATTTTTCTCCGTCAATTCCAATCAACGGTCCGATCAGTGGGGTGGCAGCTTTGAAAATCGCATGCGATTTCCGCTGGAGGTCATTCAGGAAGTTGCATCGGTTATCGATGCCCATGCGGATAAACCCTTCATCCTCGGTTATCGGATTTCACCGGAAGAAATTCATATGCCGGGCATCCAGCTCGAAGACTCCTTGGCGTTTGCCGAGGCTCTGACAGACACTCGGGTTGATTACATTCATCTGTCGATGGGAAGTTACAAACGAACCTCTTTAAACCACCCCGATGACAAAGAGCCAATTTTATCTAAATTCGTTCGGGTTTTGGATCACAAAAAACCTCTGATCGGTATCGGATCGATTGAGAGGCCGGAAGACGCAGAAGAAGTTATTAACGCCGGAGCAACTTTGGCTGCACTCGGACGGGAATTGATTCGCGAGCCGAAATGGGTACAGAAGGTAAAAGCAGGTGACCTTGGCAGCATTCGTTACCAAATGTCCCCGTCTGATATGGATGAACTGCAGATTCCTTTGGCAATGCAGACTTATCTGGAAGGTTCGTTTCGGGAGGTCATGCACTTTACTACCGACAGTCAGGAAGGGACTGACTACCAGAATTCCCTTGCACCGATGGAGGGCTTTGAGAAGAAAATGTAAAAGCTAAACTATATTAGGTAGACTCAACTTTTGGATCATTAATAGATAGTTATCAATTACGGAGCAACCATTTCCTGCTATTACAAGAGGGAATGGTTGTTTTTAATTTTACAATAATTATTTACAAACACAATTGAATTGTGTACAATCTAATTGTAATCAAAATAAAGAGACATCATCTTTACAAAATAAAATCTAAAACATACAGAGGAGACAATACTCATGAAAACATTATACGAAACTACAGTTATCAATACAGGTGGACGTCAAGGGATCGTGCAATCGCCGGATAACGTATTTATGCTTGATGTCGCTGCACCACCTGAACTGGGGGGGAAAGTAACGACAGCTACGAATCCAGAACAATTGTTTGCAGCAGGCTACAGTGCTTGCTTTAATTCAGCGCTGGAGTTTCAGTTGAAGAAACACAAAGTCGAAATTGAGAGAAGCACAGTATCGGCTACGGTTATGCTAGTAACGGACCCTGAGGATAATGGTGTGAAGCTCGAAGTTGAACTTGAAGTTAAAATTGAAGGTCTGGATGAAGAGACAGCACAGAAATTTGTCAAACTTGCTCATGACTACTGCCCATATTCCAAAGGCATTAAAGGGAACGTCAATGTTACCGTGGGACTAGCCTAATCTTGAGCCGGGGCGATTCAATACTTTCGTTTGGACGTCACTGTTGAAGTCTGAAGCATGTATCTAAAATAATGTCCAACATACTTAAGGCCTCCGAGGAATCGGAGGTTTTTTGATATGTTATTAATTCTTCAGGGATATCCAATAGTAGAAAAAGAAATTAATCATGATTGAAATATACCCATATGGGGTATATTATTAGTGTAGAAATCGAAAGTTCAAAAGGAGTGCAACTTATGAAAAAGTATGCAATGATATTGCTGACTACGGTGATCACGGGCAGTCTGATGTTAAGTGGATGTGGCAAGAATACTGAGCAGCATAATAGCAGTAGTGACAGTCATGCAGCGAGCACAGGAGAGATGCACCACTCGGATTCGGGAGAATTACCGGAAGGACTTCAGGAAAAGAAAGATCCTACATATCCAGTGGGCAGCCAGGCCGTGATGAGTACGGACCATATGGCTGGAATGAAGGGTGGAGAAGCGACCATTGTGGGAGCCTATGAGACGACAGCCTATGCAGTCTCGTACACGCCAACCACAGGGGGAGACACTGTAAAAAATCATAAATGGGTCATCCAAGAGGAAATTCAGGGCCATACGGATCAACCTTATGCAGCAGGAGCAGAGGTTGTGCTGAACGCTGACCACATGCCAGGAATGAAAGGTGCTAAGGCAAAGGTTGACTCCGCTGAGCAAACGACGGTATATATGGTTGATTACATCCCAACTACAGGTGGAGATCCGGTGAAGAATCATAAATGGGTCACAGAAGAAGAATTGTCTATTCAATAATACATTAATACATTTTAATAAATGATCAAATTCCCACTCAATTATGGGTTATACTGGAACAATAAGATTAAAGCTGCTGGAAAGGGGAATGTATATGATGGACTTCAGCAAGCCGCCCCATGCCTCCGAACCACATACACACAAACAGCGTCATGAAGAAAATGAACAACAGCTTTTAGCCGGAGGGAAGAGCATTTGGTGGGAAATCAGCAATTGGCTGATTCTCGGTGGAATACTTGCGGTGATCTTCGTATTATTTAAGTTCGTGTTCTAGAAAAAAGAGAAACATTAAAACTTTCGATAAGGGCCATATTAAATGGGCTCTTTTTTTACGCCCGTACATATATATCGTCAACGAAATAACAAATGACAAAAATAAATATTTGTCATTTGTTATTCGCTGTGTTAATCTAATTTCAACGGAGGTGACTTGAGGATGGTGTAACCATCTTAATCATATGGAAAAGGACAAAACTTCTGAATTTTTAACCAAGGAACAAATTATCGCAGCAACACAGGAAACTCTCCGTCGCTTCGGTGTTGCCAAAACATCTGTCACGGATGTCGCTAAATTGCTTGGAGTTAGTCACGGTACGATTTACAGGCACTATAAAAGCAAGAAAGAATTGCTTGAAGGCGTGACCGCACAATGGCTCGAAGATGAGATTATCGCGCCTTTGACGACAATAACTAAGGATAAGAGTTATAACGGAGAGAGTATACGTCATCTGAAAGTATATATAGAAACGTTAATCGCTCTTAAACGTCATTATGCCGAATCCGATGCAGAGTTGTTCGAGATGTACGCACGGGTAACCCAGGAATCCGCAGATATTATCAATAAACATGTGCAGCATCTTGTGCGTCATTTGAGTGAGGTCCTCCAGCAGGAGAACCTATTCAAAATCAACAACCCAGATATGGTTGCAGCGGCGATTCTTCAGGCTACAGCTCGTTTTCATCATCCGGCACACGCCTATGAATGGCAAAGCCCTACAATTGATGCGGAATTTGCACAGGTGTGGTTGTTGATCGAAAAGGGATTATTACATTTGGAACAAGAGAGGAAGTAATCGTAAATGAAAAAGCTAACAGGTAAAGTGGCCGTTGTAACAGGCTCATCCCGAGGGATCGGACGTGCTATAGCAGAGCAACTCGCTGAAATGGGCGCGGATGTCGTCATTAATTACGCGAGCAGCCCCGACAAAGCAGAGCAGGTCGCAGATATTGCTCGCCAAAAAGGAGTGCGCGCCATTACCGTTCAGGCTGACCTTGCCCGGAAGGGAGATGTGGAGCGTTTATTTTCCGAAACGATTAACCAGCTTGGAAAAATCGATATTCTGATCAACAATGCAGGCATCATGAAGACAACACCTTTGGCAGATGTGACGGAGGAAGAATTCGATCAGCAGTTTGCGATTAATGTAAAAGGTACATTTTTTGCTTGTCAGCAAGCATTGAAACATATGGAGGATCAGGGCCGAATCGTTAATTTCTCCACTTCTGTAACTGGACAGATGTTTCCGGGATACAGCGTGTACGCAGGTACCAAAGGCGCAGTTGAACAGATTACTCGTCAGCTTGCGAAGGAATTTGGCTCCAGACAAATCACTATAAATGCTGTTGCACCAGGTCCGGTAAATACCGAATTGTTTTCTGTCGGGAAGACGGAGCAGCAGCTTGATGGGATACGTAAAATGAATGCATTTGGTCGTCTGGGTGAGCCGGAAGACATTGCAAATGTGATCTCTTTCCTCGTCAGTGAAGAGTCGCAATGGGTTACAGGACAGACGCTGCGTGCAAACGGCGGTTTCATTTAACGATATCATGCACGAAATTTATTCCTTTTGACACACAACCGGGCGAATCCCCATATGATGCATTACATCATCAAGCAATTGGGGAAATGGGGAATTCGGGATGGCAAAAGCAAAGGGAAAAAAGGCTCCCGCGTTAAAGAGTGACAAACTTCGTGTATCCATGAAATTGGTTACTTCGGATGTATGTGAGCGTTGCAAGACCCCCTGTACACGAGGAATGGATTATGCAGCACGGATGCGAACCGATGGAGCTGTAGGCAAGGGCGTACCTTGCATATTAACTCGTCATACTTCGTAGTCAGCAGCATAATAAAATTCATCCAAAAGAAGTTCGTATAATTACGTACTGCCAACAACTATACTATAGGGGCGTCCTTTAACAGGGAACGCCTCTTTTTGATCGTTCCAAGGGGTGGAAAATAATCTGGATAAAAAATGAAAAATGATGAAAAACAGCGCAACTTTGTGGATGAACCTGCAGTATAAATGTACAACAGCTAGCAGCAGGGGAGGGAATATTGACGGAATGAAATGGAAAAGAATTTTGCTGTGTGTCACGGTATTCTCCTTGCTCGGCGGGTCTTTATTGTTTGCAGATTCAGTGAACGAGAAGATTCGGGTTCTCATTAACGGCAAGGAAGCAGCTGACGGTGGTTATCTGATTGACGGAACGACCTATGTACCTGTAAGGGAAGCGGGCGGAATCGCCAGATGGGATAGCACAAACAAGAGAGTAACGGTTATCAAACCGAATGTACATATTTTTCTCTTCAAGGGAGATACCGTGTTTGGCAACGTGAACGTGGGTAAATTGAAATTTAATGTGTTCTCGCAAGTGGACAGTTTGACAACGGATATAGCTGCCGTGAAGGTGACAATTACCAATCCAAGTGGTGAGGTTAAGGATATTCAGTCCCAGGAGCTTAAGACACAGAAGGATAACTTCTGGTTCCGAACGTACGATTTTACGTATGATTTCAGCCGGGCTGGCAAGTACCAAGTCGGTTTTTATATTAAAGAAAATGCAAATAGTAATTATGTGCTGGCAGCCGAGAAAATCATTACCGCGCTGAACGATTGAAGCAAAAATAACCTTGGCGGTTAAATTGACCTGGACCATTGAACATGTTACGATATGCAAGGTTACACAATTTCTATTTATAAAGCGAGGTATATCAATGAGCGATCACACACATGAACACGGCGATGCCTGCGGATGCGGTCAAGACCACGACCACGACCACGAGCATGAAGAAGTTCTTCTGACACTGACAGACGAGAACGGAAATGACGTGGAGATGGTTCTGGTGGAGACGTTTGACGTGGAGAAGCATGTTTATGCGCTCCTGCTGGAACGTAACAATCCTGAAGCTGACGGCATCATTCTGCGTATGGAAGAAGAAGACGAGGAAATGGTGCTCTACAATATTGAAGACGAAGAAGAGTGGACCCGTGTTGAAGCGGCGTACAACGAACTCGTTGCAAGCCAAGAATAGTCATCCTTTTGGAATAAAGCAAGAAGGCTCCTTGATTACAGGGGGCCTTTTGTTTGCTTTCTATTAGGTATTTATGCTGTTTTTTCTTGCGATAAGGACAGTGGAATAGGTGGTAAAATGCAAATAAGACAGCGATCATAACATGAGGCAGGACAAGTCTATGTGGAGAAAAAAATAAAAAGGACCAAGCATCCCGCTTGGTCCTTAGAGATCGATCAAACTCATGAAGAGGTGGCTGTTCTAGAAAATCGCATCTGCTTCCACGATGACTTTTACATTGGTTACGCTACGGTCTTCAGGTCCTTTTACAGGCAGTCCAACTTCAACATGATCAATGATGTAGTCGATGTTTTCCTGAGTGATAACCTCACCTGGCAGCAGAATCGGAATTCCTGGTGGATATACGTAGATAAATTCCGAGATAATCCGGCCTGCGGATTCCTTGAAAGGAATGACTTCGGTATCCCCATAGAACGCATCACGTGGAGTCAGCATCAGCTGTGGCACATCTGGAACCTTAACCACCAGCTCGTGGGCCGGATTCACCTGATAATACGTACGGGATAGATCTTGCAGGGCGTTCAGCAAGATTTCTACGGAGTCATCCGTATCTCCCGGCGTGATGAGGCACAGAATATTATACATATCACTGAGCTCTACCTCGATTTTGTAATGCTCACGCAGCCAGTTCTCTGTTTCATAGCCTGTAATGCCAAGGTGGCGAACATGAATAGTTACTTTGGTTGGGTCGTAATTAAAGGTAGCCTCTGTGCCCAGCAGCTCTCTGCCGAAGCAATACAGTCCGTCCATATCATTAATGGAGCGTCTTGCAAACTCAGCCAAATCAATGGCTTTCTGTGCCATCTGATGGCCATTCAGAGCCAGATTACGTCTCGACGTGTCGAGCGAAGCCAGCAGGATGTAAGAAGTCGACGTTGAAGTCAACATACTCAGAATGGTTTGTACACGCTGCGGGTTCACATAGCCATTCTTCGTGTTCAGGTTGAGTACAGAACTCTGAGTCATCGAACCACCCAGCTTGTGTACACTCGTTGCAGCCATATCAGCCCCGGCGGCCATGGCTGAGAGCGGCAGATCTTCATGGAAATGAATGAGTACGCCATGCGCTTCATCCACAAGTACTGGAACCTGATAGCTATGCGCCAGTTCAACAATTTCTTTCAGATCGGTACATACACCGAAGTACGTTGGGTTAATGACGAGCAATGCCTTGGCATCGGGATGACGCTCAAGGGCACGTCGGATCGCGCCCGTAGTGACACCGTGATCAATTCCTAGATTGGCATCCTGCGCAGGAGAGACGAACACGGGTTTCGCTCCTGAGAAAATGATGGCAGACATGACCGATTTATGCACATTACGGGGCACAATAATCTTGTCACCCGGCTCACATACGGACAGAATCATGGTCATGATGGCACTGCTTGTGCCTTGCACACTAAAATAGGTATAATCGGCTCCGAAGGCATCGGCTGCCAGAATCTGCGCTTCCTCAATGACACCGGTTGGCTGATGCAAATCATCTAGCGGTGCGATGTTAATCAAGTCTATGGAGAGGGCATTATCGCCGATAAATTCACGAAACTCGGTATCCGTTCCCAATCCTTTTTTATGTCCCGGAATATGAAATTGCACCGGATTGAGTGCCGCGTGATTTTTTAAAGCGGTAAACAGCGGCGTACGGCGGTGATCCATCAGTGCTGTCACAACCTTTCCTAATTATAATTTGTAAGAAAAACGTCTTTCGACGTAAATTCTATGAAGACAGACCGCATGTAGCGGATGTTTTTCTTGCGATCACGGATTTAGTTCAGCTTCGCTGATAACTTATCATTTTGTAATCTTAAACAAATTTGAGTATAGCAAATTAAGAACCGAATGCAAGCAGTATTGCTTGACAATTTTTCGAATTGCTGAGATTTGGACACATCCCCGAGGGTAACAGTAAGGATAGGAGATGGGCAAGCAAGCATCGAAGGGGGAAAAAGAATGCAAACCATTACAAAACCAGCCAAAATCCTGCGATCACCTTTTTTTATCGCCATGTGGCTAACGCTTTTTTTAGTTGAAATCATCAAGGGTGCCCTGCTGGTCGCTATTTTGCCCGTGTATATGGACAATATTCTGGGCTTATCCGCTGGCGTAATTGGTGTGGCCTTTGCCCTTCAATATTTGGGAGATAATCTGTTCCGGGCTCCCTCTGGCTGGGCAGCAGAACGAATCGGATTCCGGGCAACAATGGTGACGGCCCTAATTTGTACATTAGTTGCTGTAATCATGATTATATTTTTCAAAAGTGCATTTGGCCTTGCCATGGCTTGTCTCATTCTCGGAGTTGGTACGTCACCCCTTTGGCCTTGCGCCATGACGGGCGTGACCGCGATGTCGGGGCCCCAGAACAAGAACGGTACAGCCATGGGTGCGCTGGAGATGGCGGCACTTGGAGGGACTGGACTTGGTCCGATCGGAATGAACTGGCTATTGGAGCGGACGCATCACGATTATCGCACCATTTTCCTGGTATTGATGGGTGTTGCAATCCTGGTCATTCTGGTCGCCTTGATTCTACCCGGACGTGTTGTTGTTGAGGAAGAGCATGCGGATAGTGAGCCCAAGCGGGAAGATATGAAATATCCGGCTAAGCCGAATATTCTTACGCCTTTCATCCGACTCAAAAATAGTGTTCAGGGCACATTGCAACGGGTACGCAGCACCCTTAATGTAAATCCGCTCGTATATCCTGCACTGTTCATGCAGTCTTTTGTTATTGGTCTGCTCAGTCCCGTGATTACGTTATATACTCGTACAGACCTGCACATCTCGCCCAACCTGTACAGCTTGTTGCTGATAGCCGGTGGTGGCATCACGGTCATTGCCCTGCTGCCTGTAGGTAAAATGGTAGACCGCTTTGGAACGGCACCGTTCCTGAACATCGGTTTTTTGATGGCAGCAGCCAGTCTGTTTGCCTTTTCTTCCATTACGTCCATTCCTGTTGTGTTCGGCATCGTCATGCTGGTCGGTGTCAGCTATGCGATGATTCTCCCGGCTTGGAATGCGTTTGTAGCCACATTGATTCCCAAAGGGGAACGCGGAGCGATCTGGGGTTTCTTCCTGACCCTTCAGGGATCAGGCATGGTCGTAGGGCCGATTGTATCCGGACTGCTGTGGGATCACATTAGTCATCCGGCTCCATTTATCGGAAGTGCTGTCGTTATGGCTGGACTTGCTGTTGTGCACTATGTGTTATCCCGTAAACCGTATCGTACAGCTCCTGCTAAATGATGCGATGAAGCCTGGTAAGGTTGATCTAATAAGAAAGGGAGTTCCAACAACCGTACAGGTTTGGAACTCCCTTTTTATGTAATATAGTGCATCCATTTAGCTAACGACGTGAAGATCATTCTGCCCGCCGCAGTGATCAACTTCGGGAACTAACTGTGAACAAATTGTTTCCAGGAACTTGTCCCCATCCGTAGCAAGCAGATCATTCCCATCAACTCGCAGTCCGCACATGACCTCTGCATACCTTCATTTCGCGTCCATCATATCATGAAAAACGGGGGCTTGCCCCTGTGCATTTGCGGAAAGCTGCGATCCTCCGGATCAATCGGTGAAAAATAGTCAAATAACCAAGTACCCTTACATAAAATGAAGTATAAAATAGGGTAAGCCGATTGAGTAGAAGCGATTGAAGAAGATGGCCGGAGCATCTCCGGTACAGATGGAGGGAGTGCCGTGAATAAGAGTTATGAAGTTGAATATTGCAATCTGGAGCTGCGGTTCAACCGTCGGCATATCCAAAATTTGATCAAAGACCTTATTCGTGAGGGGTATTCACTATATTGGAGCGAGGACGAATCCTTTTTTATTCTGTCAGTCCGCACCGGACGCAAGCTGGTAAAGCTCCGTTTTCAACAGACGCGCAGTGGGAATTACAAGATGACGGGAGATTATATTATCAAGGATGCAAAGCTTGCGGAATGGTTGGAGAAGCTGATTGGGGATACACGCGGGCATGCCGTTGTGAAGCGGTTTAAGGATCAGCAGATGACTGTAGAGAATATTTTGTTTGGTGAAGTCATTCGTCTCGTTGAAGTATCCGGGTTCAAACAGCGTGTTATTTTTCAAAAGGAACCTGCGCCGACTGCGGAAGAGATGGAAGAAATGTTCCTCTCGCGTGAAGGTGAGGAGCGACTCATGCTTCTGCGCATGGAAGTGGACGATGAACTGGAGCGTCTGCATGCCGCCATTCAGACGGATAATATCGAAAAAGCAGATGCCTGTCGTAAAGTCTTAAAGCAGTTGTCAGGGCACATGTTGATGCTGGAAGGCTGAATATAACGCTGTATTTATGAAAATACGATGAACACCTCAGGTAATTGGGGTGTTTTCTCGCTGTGTGACCATAGTCCGGGGTTCACTTCTATGCGTAAAACCGTTAAAATGGGGGTATTGTTGAGAATTCATTCAATAAAATTAATTGGAGCAAAGGATGGAGGACCAGATGGCGAAACAACAGATCGGTGTCATTGGACTTGCAGTAATGGGCAAAAATTTGGCCCTTAACATTGAAAGCAGAGGTTTCACGGTGTCGGTATTTAACCGTTCTCCGGAGAAAACCAACGATCTTCTGAAAGAAGCCGAAGGTAAAAACCTGACAGGCACATTCTCTATTGAAGAGTTTGTGGCATCCCTGGAATCCCCGCGCAAAATCCTGATCATGGTACAAGCTGGTTATGCAACCGACGCTACCATTGAACAACTGCTTCCTCATTTGGATGAGGGCGACATCATCATTGATGGCGGTAACGCATACTTCCCTGACACCCAACGTCGCAGCAAAGAGCTGGAAGACAAAGGCATTCGCTTCATCGGTACAGGTGTATCCGGTGGGGAAGAAGGCGCGTTGAAAGGCCCAGCAATTATGCCTGGTGGACAAGAGAGTGCGTACAAGCTGGTTGAACCGATCCTGACAGCCATTTCGGCCAAAGTCGGTGACGATCCTTGTTGTACATATATTGGACCAGACGGTGCCGGACATTATGTGAAAATGGTGCATAACGGTATCGAATACGGAGATATGCAGCTGATTGGTGAAGCTTACCACCTGCTCAAATCTGTGTTAAATGTGTCCGTTGAAGAGCTTCACGCTATCTTTACAGAATGGAACCAGGGAGAGCTGGATAGCTATTTGATCGAAATCACGGCAGACATCTTCTCCAAATACGATCCAGAAACGGGCAAACCAATGGTTGATGTCATTCTGGATGCAGCCGGACAAAAAGGAACAGGAAAATGGACAAGCCAAAGCGCGCTGGATCTCGGCGTACCATTGTCCATGATTACCGAATCCGTATTCTCCCGCTTCCTGTCTGCGATGAAAGATGAGCGTGTGGCAGCAAGCAAAATCCTGAACGGACCTGCGGTTGAAGCCTTCTCCGGTGACAAAAAGGCGTTCATCGAGAATGTGCGTAAAGCGCTGTTTGCAAGTAAAATCGTATCCTATGCACAAGGATTTGCACAAATGCGTGCAGCTTCCGACGAGTACGGCTGGGATCTGAAATACGGCAACATCGCCATGATCTTCCGTGGTGGTTGCATCATCCGTTCTCAGTTCCTGCAAAACATCAAAGAAGCGTATGACAAAGATGCAGCACTGAAAAACCTGCTTCTGGATCCATATTTCCAAAACATTGTAGAATCCTACCAAGGTGCATGGCGTGAAGTTGTAGCGGCTGCGGTAACTCAAGGCGTTCCGGTTCCTGGGTTCTCCAGTGCCTTGTCCTACTACGATAGCTACCGTACAGAGCGTTTGCCTGCGAACCTGCTGCAAGCACAACGTGACTACTTTGGCGCTCATACGTTCAAACGTGTGGACAAAGAAGGCAGTTTCCACCACAACTGGATGGAATAGTAACGTATATATGCAAGTCCGTGTGAGTTGGCTAAAGTGTCCTGAATCAGGAGCCTTGGCTGGAAGAAAGGCATGGGCAGAAGCTTGGAAAGGGGACTTGGAGAGTCGGTTCATACCGATGACCTCCAGGTCTCTTTTTTACCGTATATGTAAGCTGTTGATCCTACATCTTATGAACCTGAGAAGCCTTATTTCATGAATATGAACCTTTTCTATTCTCTAACGAAATGAGAAGATCCTATTTAGAACAGATGGAGCGAAATTGCGCTGTTTTGAGGGTGTTTTTGTGAAATAAGTTTCCTGAGATTCGTTAGATTTTTATAATCGCCTCTAATTCAAAATAAACTTATCTGAATTCGTTGAAATCGTATGGAGTACATAAACATGCTACGACATGCTCTGGAAGTGCTTGCGGATGCTGGGAGGGAAGGGGGCACTATGGCCTTCCCCCGTCTGCAGGGCTGTGTTATGATAGGACAAAAGTGCTCACGAATTGCTTGAATTAAAGGAGTGTACACCTTGAGCAAGTCTAACAATATTATTCTCATCGGCATGATGGGAACTGGCAAATCAACCGTTGCTGACATGCTCGCGCGCGAGTTAGGTTACCGACTGATTGATGTTGACGCCGCAGTGGAGAAAGAGGAAGGCTGTACGATTCCTGAATTGTTCACAGGCAAGGGAGAGACATATTTCCGCGATGCAGAGAGTCGCATGTTGTGCTCGGTGTTAGAGAAAAAGGCACAGGTGATTGCAACCGGAGGCGGTGTGGTTCTGCGTTCGGACAACTGTGACGTCATGTCGAAGAACGGCTGGGTGGTTGCCCTGACTGCCGATCCGGCAGTGATCGTAGAACGCGTCAGCGGCTGTGATAACCGTCCACTCTTGGCAGGTAATGCGGAGGAACGCATTAAGACCATTATGCAGGAACGGAAGGACGCATACCGGTTTGCACATTACACGGTGGATACAACCGAGTTATCCGCTTCTGAAGTGACACGTTTAATTTTAGCGCATTACCGCGTCTAAGCTTGTAATCATTTCATTTTCTCGTCTTAGGTATGGATAGAATGTACACACAGGAGTGCAGGGTCTAAGCGAGGAAAGAAATATGTATGGCGTGTATGTGGAAGAAGAGATGTCGAAGGAATTAAAGTTTAAATGGAGCCATGTGATCGTAGTGGTAGATGGATATGAAAAACGGGCCGATTGGCCCGTTTGACTGACTGCAAGGATCAGGATGCATGGTGGTTATCGATAACTGCTGATTGCATTTATCTATCCTAACCTTATAACGCCGATCCTGATGTTACTCAGTCTTCCTCTTGCCATTGCAGCATGCCGCCAACCATATTGGTGCAACCATCATATCCGAGCTGCTGCAAGTACTCACAGGCACGCTCACTGCGGTATCCACTGCGGCAGATCAGAACAATCTCACCAGACTTTTGAATTTCGGAGAGTCTGTCGGGAATCTGTCCGAGCGGGATGTGTTTGGCTCCTGCGATCATGCCTTGTGCGACTTCATCGTCCTCTCGGACGTCTATCATCTGCAGCTTCTCTCCCGCCTGCAAACGGCGGCGCAGCTCAGAAGGTTCAATTTCAGCAATTTGTGTCATATTCAGGTCCTCTTTTCTGTATGGACTTAACGCCTATAATGATACCCAAGCGATGTATGGAATGTCAATTTGGCAGTACCGCACACCCTATGTATCCTGAACCAAACACGTAACAGGATCATCTAACGAAGCAAATTATAATCAATGAAGGAGAATTTCATCCATGGACGTTATCGTTAAACCAACCCCATCCCTGAACGGGGAAATTGGAGCTTTGTCTTCCAAAAACTACACCACACGTTATTTGCTAGCTGCTGCGCTGGCAGAAGGCACGAGTACGATCCATTACCCTGCTCATAGTGAAGATAGCGATGCTATGCGCAGATGTATTCGCGATCTTGGAGCGGTACTTGAAGAAGATGATAGCAAAATCGTTATCCAAGGCTTCGGCAGCCATCCACGTGATGTACGTGAATTGAATGTGGGTAATGCGGGTGCAGTGCTGCGTTTCCTGATGGGGGTAACGGCACTTTGTCCTGAGGTGACGTTTGTCAATACGTACCCGGATTCTCTTGGCAAACGCCCACATGATGACCTGATCGATGCGCTTGGTCAGCTTGGTGTTGAGGTACAGCACGAACAAGGACGCTTGCCGATCACCATCAAAGGTGGTCAGGCCAAGGGCGGACATATTCGCGTATCAGGTTCGGTTAGCTCCCAGTATTTGAGTGCGTTGCTGTTTGTAACTCCTCTTCTGGCCGAAGACAGCACGATTGAAGTATTAAACGATTTGAAATCCAAAGTGGTTATCGGTCAGACGCTGGAAGTACTGGAACAAGCGGGTATCGTCATTCATGCGAGTGATGATTATATGTCCTTTCGTGTACCTGGCGGCCAAGCCTATAAACCGCAAACATATACAGTTCAAGGAGACTATCCGGGTTCAGCAGCTGTCCTCGCGGCCGCGGCTGTCACCCAATCAGATGTTAAAATTTTGCGTTTGATGGAACAGAGCAAACAAGGTGAGCGTGCTATTGTTGACGTTCTGCGCATGATGGAAGTGCCGTTGACGCATGAGAACGACGTGGTTCACGTGCAAGGTAACGGTACATTGAAAGCCGTGGAATTCGATGGAGATGCCGCGACAGACGCGGTTTTGGCCATGGTAGCGGCGGCAGTGTTTGCGGAAGGCACTTCACGGTTCTATAATGTAGAGAACTTACGTTACAAGGAATGTGACCGAATTACGGATTATTTGAACGAACTGCGGAAGGCAGGAGCCTACGTAGAAGAACGTCAGGCTGAGATTATCGTACATGGTCGTCCGGAAGGCGTCGAAGGCGGCGTTGAGATTAATGCTCACTACGATCATCGCGTAATTATGGCACTGACCGTTGTTGGTTTGCGTTCGAAAGAACCGCTTCGTATTCGGGATGCACACCATGTAGCCAAGTCTTATCCGCAATATTTTGATCATTTGCAGGCGCTTGGTGCCTCGGTTCAATGGGTAAAAGAGTAAAATAACACGTTTAAGAAGTTGTTCAAAAACGATTTTTTGAACACGCACTTTAAGCAGAAAAGGATGGTGCTTGAACATGGAATTTAACAATCCTACTCGTGAAGAAATTGGACAACTTTTGCGCAAGGCAGGCAACATCGCAGTCGTCGGCTTATCGGACAAATCAGATCGTACTTCCTATATGGTAGCGGAAGCCATGCAAAGCAGAGGTTATCGCATCATCCCGGTAAATCCACAGGTACAAGGTGAGATTCTCGGTGAGACGGTATATGCAACCCTCGCAGATATCCCTGAACCGGTAGATATCGTGAACGTATTCCGCCGGAATGAATATTGCGCGGATGTCGCTCGTGAAGCTGCGGCAATCAAGGCAAATGTATTGTGGCTTCAGCTTGGTATCCATAGTGATGAAGCCGTACAGATTGCTGCTGAGAACGGCATGACAGCGGTAACGAATCGTTGTATCAAGGTAGAGGATTCCATCGTTCTGCGCGGTGCTGGACGCGGTTAAATCTCGATCACTTAAAATCCCGTTAACTTCGAGTTAACGGGATTTTTTCTGTGGCATCATTGGAGTATAGAATAAATTACCAACAGGTTACTGTTTTGCTTTGACAAAACGTTGCGTAAAGCTTACCATCTAGGATAGAAAGGAGAGGTCGCCATGAATTGGCTCGGATCCTTGCAGCAGCTCGGACGAGCGGTAATGCTGCCTACAATGGTCCTGCCCGCCGCCGCAATTTTGCTGAGTGTTGGCAGTTTGCCCTGGGACGCCTGGGGATTGAAAGTTGTTGGTGAAGTGTCTACCGTGGCCGGACACGGTATTTTTTATTTTTTGCCGTATTTGTTCGCTGTCGGTGTAGCGCTGGGACTCTCCAACCAGGCCGGACAAGCGGGACTCGCTGCTCTGGCTGGTATTGTGATATATGATCAGGTGACTCGCAATTTCGGGGATGGCACCGTTCAACCTGCTTCCTTAATCGGGATTATTCTCGGCGCACTTGCCGGGGTGACGCATAATCGCTTCAAAAGTATTAAACTGCCCGAAATCTTACAGTTTTTCGGTGGTTCCAGATTTGTTTTGCTCATCGTAGGGCTGTGCTCGGCACTGTTCTCCTTCTTTATGTTATGGATTGCACCCATTTTGCAACATGCATTGAACGCCATCGCCACCTGGGAATACAGTCTCGGCGGTTTTGGGCTGTTTATATATGGGGTCTTGTACAGGGTGCTGGTGGCCTTCGGACTGCATCATTTGCTTAACAATGTGTTCTGGTTCCAACTGGGGACGTATGAAACAGCAGACGGTAATATTGTGCAAGGGGATTTGCCGCGATTTTTTGCGGGTGATCCAACAGCAGGGTATTTTATGGCCGGGTTATTCCCGATCATGATGTTTGCGATTCCAGCGATTGCCTTTGCGATTATTCAGGAGGCAAGGGAAGACCTGAAGCCGAAAATCAAAAAAACATTTCTCACTTCCGCACTTGTTTGTTTTCTGACAGGGGTATCGGAGCAGATTGAATTTGCCTTTTTGTTTGCGGCACCTTATCTGTTCATCGTGCATGCAGTCATGTCAGGACTTGCGATGTGGATCAGTTACTGGCTTGATATACGCCATGGTTTCTCCTATTCGGCCGGCATTATTGACTACATACTCAATTTCCATCTATCGGAGAATGCTTGGAAGCTCATACCGATTGGCATACTATATGGGTTGGTCTATTATTTCCTGTTTAGGTGGGCGATTCGTACGTTCAAGATTCCAACTCCAGGGCGCGAAGAGGGGTCCATGCTGGAAGATTGGGTAGGTAACATTCCTTATCAGGCTCCTCTCATTTTGGAAGCATTGGGCGGGAAAGAAAACATTGTGCAAGTAGAGGCCTGTATTACACGACTTCGACTCACCGTGCATAATGATCGGTTAATCGATACAGGGGCAATGAAGAGTATGGGGTCCGCAGGGCTCATTAAGTTGGGTGGCGGTAACGTACAAGTGGTATTTGGCACCTATTCGGAGTTAATCCGGGAAGAGATTGCGAAGCTGCTTGAACGGGATCTGCAACAAGTTCTGTTCTGTGCTCCTGTACAGGGTAAAATGCTGCCGATTGAAGAGGTGCCGGATCAGATATTTGCAGCCAAGCTTGTGGGCGATGGAGTAGCATTTGTCCCTGAAAAGGGAGAGCTGGTCTCGCCCGTATACGGAACGATTATGCACATGTATCCGACGATGCACGCACTGGGCATTTCAACCCGGGAGGGACTTGAGGTCCTGCTGCATATCGGTATTGACACATCCCAACTGAAAGGCCACTTTGAAGCCTTTGTTCAGGAAGGGGATACGGTGGAGCCGGGGCAGTTGTTAATCAAGTTTGACCTGGCTGTATTGCAAGCCGAGGCGGCATCGCTGACGACACCGATGGTTATCACGAATCCTGATCGTGTCAAATCATGGAGCTTCGCTCCATTTAAGCAAGTTAAGAAAGGTCAGGCATCCGTTATGTCCGTGGTGCTCTATGACAGGAACGTTGGAGGGGTAGAATGAAGATACAAGGCATCAACGGCGCTGCAGGCATAGCCATCGGCAAAGCATTTGTCCTGCCCAGTTGGGAATGGGATCTGCCGGATCAGAAGATGGATTCGGTGGACCTCGCCCAAGAGTTCGAACGGCTGTACGAGGGCATACGGACATCGAAGGATGAGATTGAATATATCAAGAACGAGTTCAAGGAAGTAGTCGGTCCTGAAGAGTCCAGCATCTTTGATGCGCATCTGGCCATTCTGGAAGATCCGGTGTTCATGAACGAGATTCGAGGCATTATTGAACGGCAGTACAAAGCAGCAGAAGTAGCCGTCAAAGAGGCCATTGATCATTTTGTCACCATGTTTGATTTGCTCGAAGACGAGTATATGAAGGAGCGGGCCATTGACATCAAGGACGTGGGGAACCGTCTGTTAAAACATCTGCTGGGCGCACCTGAGATTACGCTTCCGTCGGATACCCAGCCTTATATACTCGTTGCCAAAGAGCTCTCTCCCTCTCAATTGGCGCATTTGAATCCAAGCCACGTGCTGGGTATTGTGACACTTATCGGAGGCAAAACATCACATTCGGCGATTATGGCTCGTGCCCTTGGCATTCCTCTCGTTTCCGGTCTGGAAGCGAGTCTTGGCATGCCGGTGGAGACCGGAGATATGCTGGTTGTCGATGGGGATAATGGCCTCGTATTTACGGAGCCGGATCGGAAGACGATTGAACGTTACACGATGATTCGCAGCAAACAATTGAAGAAAAAAGAACAGCTGCAGGTACTTGCAACAGTGGATGCCGTAACCAAAGACGGTTCCGTTCTGCATCTGGCTTCTAACATCAGTTCCGTGAAGGAATTGGATATGGCACTGAAACATGGGGCAAAGGGCGTGGGGTTGTTCCGGACAGAGTTCCTATACATGGACCGTGCTACGTTTCCGGGTGAGCAGGAACAGTATGAGGTCTATCGTCTGGTCGCTGAGAAAACTGCTGGTCAGTCTGTCGTTATTCGTACGCTCGATATCGGTGGTGACAAGCAGTTAGATTACTTTGAACTGCCAGAAGAAGATAACCCGTTTCTCGGATATCGTGCGATTCGGATCAGTCTGGACCGCAAAGATCTGTTCAAAACACAGCTCACTGCCATTCTGAGGGCCAGTGCTTCGGGCAATGTCAAAATTATGTACCCGATGATCTCTTCGGTAGAGGAACTTCAGGAGGCCAATGAAATCCTGCGTGAAGCGATGTCTGATCTGGATGAGCGCAAATTGCCTTACGATCCGCATATTCAGGTGGGTATCATGATTGAGGTTCCGGCAGCGGTGATGATAGCCGATTTGCTTGCAGAAGAAGCTGATTTCTTCAGTATCGGTACCAATGATCTCGTGCAATATGTACTGGCTGTAGACCGAATGAATGAGCAGATTGCACATATGTATCATCCGTATCACCCGGCTGTACTTCGCATGCTTCGCGCAACAGTTGACGCGGCCCATACGGCAGGCATTGATATCAGTGTTTGTGGAGAGATGGCAGGAGACGAGCGTTCGATTCCCCTATGGCTGGAGCTGGGGATCAGCAATTTGAGTATGTCTCCACAATCCTTGCTGCGTGTGAAGCACAGGGTATTGAATACGACAGCTGCTGCTGCCAAAGAGGTAGCCCATGATTGCTTTACCCTGCGGACAAGTGCAGACATCGAAGAGCGCCTACAGGTCTTCAATGATTCGATGGGCAGTCCAGATGAACAGAGTGGATCGAATGCATCTTGAATGGGTTGTTTTCAAATAAATACCTTTAAATGAAAATATTAACTTTTGTACAATTTTGGAAAATAGTCTTATTTCAACGATAAAACCCCACGCCATTGGCGCGGGGTTTTGTTTTATTTTTTAGCAAGTGCATCGCAAAATGCTTTGCCATAAGGCGGAAGGTCAGGTGGACGACGAGCTGAAATGATGTGTCCATCCACAACAACGGCTTCATCTTTCCAGATGGCTCCGGCATTTTCCATGTCATCCCGGATACCTGGTGTAGATGTGACCGTAACCCCGTCCAGTATTTTGGCGGATATCAGTACCCAGCCTGCGTGACAGATCTGTCCAATCGGCTTACGGTCCGCATGCATTTCCTTGACAAGCTCAAGTACTTTGGGATAGCGACGAAGCTTGTCTGGTGCCCAGCCTCCGGGTACAAGAATACCATCATATTGTGAACTATCGAGTTCATCAAAACTGTATTCCGCCTCGGCGGGAACACCATATTTACCAATGTAGGTTTTGCCTTTTTTCTCTCCGGCAAGATGCACCTCAGCGCCTTCTTCACGGACACGATGCACCGGATACCACAGTTCCAGATCTTCGAATTCTTCATCGACCAGGGCGATGACTTTTTTGCCTGTTAATCTCATCATCATCTCTCCTTTTTGCGGTAATTAGCACATAGCGTCTTTATTGTAACAGATTCTCGTGGTGACTTCATCGTCACGCAATCTGTCAATCGGGTAAGCGATTACAACTTAATGAACGCCTACATTCGACAACCTTCTTCTGGAGACGGTGGTAATTTGTGCAACCTATGGTTTATAGCAGGATTTGAACGGAAATAGGTCGAATGGTATCTGTATAAGAGTTATAGAACGAATGAGGTGATGACTGTGCGTAAGACGTGCAGATGCGGACATGTAATGGAATTGGAATTAAGAACGGTGGTATATGCCAAAAAGGTGGAGATTCGTAACGTACCTGTATTTGCTTGCACAGATTGCATTTCCTATGAAGTGCTTCAGCCGGTCAAGCCGGATTTGAAAGAGTGCATCAGTACACTAGGTGAACAGCCAGCGAAACAGGATGTATCGTTTGGGGAGAGAAATGAACTTGCGGACCTCTTCCATGAACAATTGTTGGCCTGGCCGGACGCTTCGGATCGCGAGATGGAGCATCGGATGCAACGTGCTGTGGAGGAGAGAATTAACCTTCTGCTGGATATTATGGGCTATGCCCAAAAATCTAATGATCAAGAATGGATTGAAACAACACAGCGAAGATTAGGTCAATTATCCGGCTTTGTATGGCAGGCACACTTCTCGAATGCTGTCTGATTTTGACGTGCGAAATGCTTGTTTTCATGAAAATTGGCTTTTTCGCCCGCTTTTTGTTAAGATATCGTAGAGTGAAAACGCTCAACATAGCGGTAATCCTGGTAAAGGGGGATGTATATCAAATGGCTGACATGACTAAAATGACAAGTATTGAACAGCTAAACTCCGCAGTGGAGGCTACCGAGGATCAACCCTTGCTTCTGTTTAAGCACAGTACACGCTGCCCGATCAGCGCGAATGCTTATCAGGAGATGAACGATTATTTGCAAAATAGTCCAAATGAACAAGTGAAATACGGTATCATCTATGTAGTGGAAGACCGCCCTGTGTCCAATGAAGCAGCGGACAAGCTGGGTGTTAAGCACGAATCTCCGCAGGCGATTCTAGTCAAAAAGGGAATTCCTGTATGGCATACTTCCCACTCGAATATTACTTCAACCACAATCACGAATGCACTGCGTGAGTCCTAAAGCCTATTTTAATTGATTAATGCATAAATTTGTCGTAATATAAATCTTAATGAAAATGGTATGAAAATTTACTGGTAATGGAGAGAAGTACTGTGACGGTAACCATTTATGATGTGGCACGTGAGGCCGGTGTCTCTATGGCAACGGTATCACGGGTTGTTAACAATAACCCTAATGTAAAGCCACAGACACGCAAAAAAGTATATGAAGCCATCGATCGGTTGGGATATCGTCCAAATGCGGTAGCCAGAGGCTTGGCGAGCAAGAAGACAACCACGGTCGGGGTCGTTATTCCGGACATTTCGAACTCAACCTTTGCAGAGATTGCCCGCGGAATTGAAGATATTGCGAATATGTATCACTACAACATTATCTTGTGTAACGCGGATAAGAAGAAAGAAAAAGAAATTCGTGTAATTAATACCTTGTTGGAAAAACAAGTGGACGGTCTGCTCTTCATGGGTGGAACTGTGACTGACGAGCATATTCAGGCGTTCCAATCAGCGGCTGTGCCGATTGTTCTCTGTGCAACTAGTGACGAGAAGGGCACGTATCCTTCTGTAGATATCGATCATGAAGCAGCGGCATTTGACGCTGTAAATACGTTGATCCGTCATGGACACAAGGAAATCGCAATGATCAGTGGTACACTGCAAGATCCTGCCAACGGTTATGCCCGTTTCCAAGGGTACAAGAAAGCGCTCGAAGCAGCAGGTATGGAATATCAGGAGGATCTCGTACGCATTGGTAACTATCGTTATGAGTCAGGTGTGGAAGCGATGAAGTATTTCCTCGGATTGAAGAAAAAACCATCGGCAATCTTCGCTGCAACAGATGAGATGGCAATTGGTGCGATTCACAGCATTCAGGATGAAGGTCTGAAAGTACCGGATGACTTCTCCATCATCAGTGTGGATAACATTCGTATGGCTTCCATGGTCCGTCCTCAGTTGACTACTGTAGCTCAACCGATGTATGACCTGGGCGCTGTAGCGATGCGTTTGCTGACCAAGCTCATGAAGAAAGAAAATGTGGAGAACCCACGGGTTATTTTGCCGCATGAAACGATTCTTCGTCTGTCTGTAAGCCATGCAGACGTAGTTTAAATACAGGATTGGATGATTCACCGTCATTTCTGATGGAATTGCTTTAAGAAAGGGAGAAGGCATTCTCTCTACATAGTGGAATTACGGAAGCTCCGGAAACGGAGCTTTTGTGCTGAACAGGGCTTTGGACGTAGACGGAAAAACATACTTGGAGGAAACGAGTCCAGGTTTACATGCAGAATGCTATATAGGAGGTCATAACATGCGTGAAACAATTGGCATTATTGGTGCAATGGATGAGGAAGTAGAACTTCTCTTGGCTGGTATGAAGCAATTAGAGACTGTAAAACAAACCGGTATTACCTATGTTGCAGGTGAATGGTTGGGTAAGCAGATTGTAGTCTGCAAATCAGGCGTGGGGAAAGTAAATGCGGCTGTAACGACACAGATTTTAATTGATCGTTTTCAGGTTAACCGTATTATTTTCACAGGTGTTGCGGGTGCAGTTAATCCGGAGTTGAACATTGGAGATATGGTCATCTCTTCCGAATGTGTGCAGCATGATATGGATGTAACTCCACTTGGATTTGAGCGCGGGGTTATTCCTTATCAGGAGACGTCCGCCTTCCCAGCGGAAGCATCACTTATCTCGTTAGCTGAAGAAGCCTGCAAAGCGCGGGGTGCGAACTATCTGATCGGTAAAGTGCTGTCTGGAGATCAATTCATTGCAAGCAAGGATACGGTGAAAATGCTGTATACCGAAATGAATGGGGCATGTGCGGAGATGGAGGGAGCTGCCGTAGCGCAAGTAAGCTTCATGAATCGTGTTCCGTTCGTTATACTTCGCGCAATGTCTGACAAAGCAGATGGATCAGCACACGTGAACTTTGCCGAGTTTACTGTGGAGTCTTCCCAGCGTTCTCACGGTATTGTGGAACATATGCTGGAACATATGTAATTCCATAAGGTATATGCATGTTGAGCATGGTAGTGGCTTAAAAAGAAACAAAAACCGCTTCTTCCTTTCAGATCATCCTTGATGAACCTGTTCGCGAAGAGGCGGTTTTTCTATGTATACGTATTCGGGAATCATCCATGTGAATTCGTGATTAATACATAAAACGATGGCGGAATCGCACCCGGTCGAACTGTTCTTCCGATTCCAGGGGCACTTGGCTACCAATGCGGACCATGAGGCAGTTCGCCGGATGTGAACAAATCTCGGGATCATCGGTGGCGTACCAAGTCATATCTACGGTTTGCATCAATTTTTCCATCATCTTGCGGTAATCCCATACGGAAAGGGCGCTGCCCTTCAAATCCCAATGCCAGTAATATTCCGTTGTGAATATGATATATTTCTCCATCTGTCCATTTTCAAACGCCGTGAGCAGCATTTCGCGCCCAATCCCGAGAGAGCGATAGGAATCCGCAACCTCAATGGCGCCCAGCTCAATTAGATCGGTCATATTGCCTTCCGACCAACGCTCGCATTCATCTGCATAATGGAAAGTTACATAACCGACAATGGTCTCATTTTCCCGTGCAACGATGATTCGACCTTCAGGCAAAGCGGCAATTTCGGCCAGTGCCTCCTGTTGTTCCGAAGGGCGCCTGAAGGCATCCAGATCGGAATGAAATTCAAGCTGCGTAACCGTCTCGGCCTGAACTGGTCCCTCAATGATGATTCGGTGGCCGGACTTGAAGATGGAACGCATATGATGCTCCTTAATATGCTCCATAGTTCATGCTCCTCTCTCCCCCTACTTATAGCAAAAAACCAAAAATTTGAAAAGCCATAGACGATGATTGAAAAGATTTGCTATAATTGCGTAGACAAAAAATGTTCACAATTCAACTGCAGTTTGGGTTCATCGGTTTTGGCCAGGCAAGTACATGATGAGAAGTTCTCTCTACTAATGTAAGCGCTAACTGGAAGTTCAGTCAACACAAAGGCAATCAGAAGTGACCCATATTGGGAATCGAAATGTCGAGTTGAAGGAGGCTGGCAAGCATGAGTCAAGCACATGGTGAGATGCTGCAAACGGTTGTGTCTGAATCTAATCTGGGCGATTACACGGAGGCCCGAAGCCGGTTTGATTGGGAAACGGTTGAAAGGCACTTTACGTGGCACGCCAGCGGGAAAGTCAACATGGCGCATGAAGCGATAGATCGTCATGTGCTGGAAGGAAGAGGCGGGAGAACCGCACTATTATACAGTGATGCTTCGCGTGAAGAGGCATACACGTTTGCTGATTTGAGCGAGCAGTCGAGTCGCTTTGGTAACGTTCTCCGCAAATATGGCATAGCCAAGGGTGATCGGGTATTTATTTTTATGCCACGAAGTCCTGAGCTCTATTTTAGTCTGCTGGGCATATTGAAGGTTGGGGCCATTGCAGGCCCGCTATTTGAAGCCTTCATGGAAACTGCGGTGAAGGACCGGCTTGAGGATAGCGGCGCCGTGGCACTAGTAACGACCCCTCAGTTACTTGGAAGAATCAAACGTTCGGAATTGCCTGAACTGAAACATATTTTTGTTGTAGGTGGCGGTCCGCAGACGGAAGAAGGACTCATCGACTTTGATGCAGAGATGTCCGCGGCTTCGGATGATATGGAAGTGGAGTGGCTGACTCGTGAAGATGGTCTGCTGATTCACTATACTTCCGGCTCTACAGGCAAACCAAAAGGTGTATATCATGTGCAGAATGCGATGATTCAGCATTATTACACTGGCAAGGTTGTACTTGATTTGCGTGAGGATGATGTATACTGGTGCACAGCCGATCCAGGCTGGGTAACAGGTACCTCCTACGGAATTTTTGCACCGTGGTTGAATGGTGTAACCAACGTTATTCGTGGAGGGCGTTTCAGTCCGCAAGACTGGTATAGCACCATTGAGAAAAATAAAGTTAGCGTATGGTACAGTGCGCCGACGGCTTTCCGCATGTTGATGGGAGCGGGCGAAGAGACCATTGCCCAGCATGATCTGAGCAGTCTCCGTCACGTCATGTCTGTGGGTGAGCCACTTAACCCCGAGGTGGTGCGCTGGGGCTGGAAAGCCTATGGACAGCGAATTCATGATACTTGGTGGATGACGGAGACGGGTGGACAATTAATCTGTAACTACCCGGGCATGCCAATTAAGCCAGGTTCCATGGGTCGTCCATTACCGGGAATCGAAGCCGCCATTATTGACGATCGAGGACAGGAACTGCCACCATACAGTATGGGTAACCTGGCTATTCGTACTTCCTGGCCGTCCATAATGGCGAAGATCTGGAATAACCCGGCCAAATATGAGGAGTACTTCCGACTTTCTGGCTGGTATGTATCCGGTGATTCCGCTTATATGGACGAAGATGGCTACTTTTGGTTCCAGGGCCGGATTGATGATGTCATTAACTCTTCGGGTGAACGTATTGGCCCCTTTGAGGTGGAGAGCAAGCTCGTAGAGCATCCTGCGGTAGCTGAGGCAGGCGTTATCGGCAAACCGGATGTAACTCGCGGAGAGATCATTAAGGCCTTTGTGGCATTGCGTGAGGGCTATGAGCCAACACCGGAGCTGAAGGAAGAGATCTATCGATTTGTAAAAGAGGGTTTATCTGCTCACGCGGCTCCGCGTGAGATTGAGTTCAAGGATAAACTGCCCAAGACCCGCTCCGGCAAAATTATGCGCCGTGTGTTGAAAGCTTGGGAGCTGGATCTGCCGACAGGCGATCTATCGACGATTGAAGACTAAAGCATAAACCATAAACCAGCGGATACAACGTGTCTGTTCGTCCCATGATTCCAATACAAGGCCTGACCCGTGTCTCACTTGCGGATCAGGCTTTTTTACTTTGGAGTTTGCATAAATAACAAAACCCCATCCTCATGATGCGAGAATGGGGTTAAGAGCATAGTCATGAAACTCTGTATTATGGTTGGAAATGCACGGCTCCGGACGGCTCGGATTCGCCTATACTGTTGCTGGCGGATACCTTGAACCATCCACTGGTTGATGCAGGCACTCCGTAGTCCATGGAGGTACCCGAAGTAGTGCCAATTTTGGTGTAAGGGGCTGCCCCTGTTTCACTAAAATATACAGCATAACTTTGAACACCATCCGATTCCGGATTGGAGGCCCACTGAATGCGCAGTCCTTGGGAGAGTGCCGACACGCTCACTTGGCCCGGTGTAGCTGGAGCCGTAGTTGTGGTGTTCTCATTCTGGGAGTCTTCCGGTGTAACAACAGTTCCCGGAACATTAATCGGTTCATTTATTTCTTCATCTGCAGGAGGTTCTACCGTTCCCGCACTGCTAACTGCTGCGCTAGGAGCAGACTCACGACCCGCTACATCGACCGCTGTAACGTAGAATGCAAAGTTTCCACCCTGTGCATATGCGGTAAATGATCTAGACTCGCCTGTCAGGACAACCTGCCCCTGATTCTGGAATCCGGCGCCATTTACTGAGCGATACAGGCGATAACCAACCACATCACTTTCCGGTGTTGCATTAAATGTAATCACGGCGTTTCCGTTGGCAACGGAAATTCTAACATTGCCTGGTGCGTCCGGTGCTTTGCCGTTATCCGTTCTTGGATCGATCTGTGTCGGCATGTCTGCATCGGCATCTTCCGGCAGGTAATATGCAAGTGATTCGTGACGACTCATGCGTGAGAATGCACTTTGCAGTTCCTTGATGAGATCAGAGATCGGTTTCTTGCGCTTAATGACCGTTTTCTCTTTCGTCATATCTCCAGGTGTTTCATCACGCGGAATGTAGTTGACACCATTGTAAGTGATATATTTGGCTTTTGCGACGCCATCATCGCTGTCTTTCGGCACAAATTTGCTATTGAAGATATCAGTGACAAATCTGTCAGTCAGAGATGTCGGCAATTTGCCGCTATAAGCCGATACAGTTCGTGTCTCGATCCCGGATGGTTTCTTGAACGAATCGGTTACAAACATCTCTTTGTTTGTAGCGATGACTTGATTCATGATTTGCGTCCACAGCTGCTGTGCACGCTTCTTCTGTGATTTGGTCTCCAGTGTGTTTACAGGCTGTTTGTATCCAACCCATACACCCAACGTGACATCCGGCGTATAGCCTTCAAACCAGACATCGGCGTAGTTTTGAGTTGAACCTGTTTTGCCTACGATAGGCACACTCTTGGAGTACTTGTAATTTTCACGGACTTTATCAGCTGTACCTTCCGTAATAACGGTACGAAGCATATCTGTCATCAGGTATGCCGTCTGTTCTGAGAAAGCTTGAACAGGTTCTGCATCGTGTTTATATACGATATTTCCATTGGAGTCTACAATTTTGCTAATCATATAGGAATCATTGTACACACCATTGTTGGCAATGGCTCCATAGGCATTGGTGAGCTCTTCAACGGTAACTCCGTACTGAAGTCCTCCAAGAACACCAGTCTGGGCTTGGTAGTCAATCGGTTGGATGGTGGTAATCCCGAGCTTCTTGGCGAAAGCCCATGATTTGTCGATACCAACATCTTCGTTGAACAGCTTCAGGGCAGGAACATTCAGCGAGTAGTTGAGTGCTCTACGGGCAGTCACAAGTCCCTGGTAGCGGTTGTTGGCATTTTTCGGGATATGGAATCCGGTCTGGCCGTCCTTCAGAATTATCGGTGAATCATCAATAATGGAAGCCGGTTGAACAAGTCCTTCATCCAATGCAGGCAGATAAGCAGCAATGGGTTTCATGGTTGAACCTGGCTGACGCACCATTTGGGTTGCATAGTTCATCTGCTCATCCTGGAAATCACGGCCTTCAATCATGCCGAGAATGGCGCCTGTTTTGTGATTGATCAACATGGCAGCAGTCTGTTCTTTTCCCTTCACGGAATCGTCAGCAGCAAAATTACTGTCATCTTCGGCAATGGTTCGCATCGTTTTGTAGATACTCTTGTTGATCGTCGTGTAGATACGATATCCACCTGTACGCAATTGCTGCTGAGCTTCTTCGAGCAGGGCACTGCTTTCTTTTTGTGGTGTATCTGTATCCGTATCCTTTGCTGTATCCGCTTTGGTATCGGTGCCTTCAGCTTTATCCGAATTGAGTTGCATTAAAATCTGTGCAGCTTGTCGCTCTGTTTCCATCATAAGATATGGATAAGTATTGTAAGCTTTGATGGTTTTAGGTGCGAGTGAACTCTTGATGTCAAAAGCAAGAGCTTCGTCATACTCGGATTGATTAATTTTGCCCAGTTCCAGCATACGGCGCAAGACAAGATGCTGACGATTGATTGCACGCTCAAAATTGTCCTCAACAAAGTCGCCTTTTCCATTAAAGGCAGAATAAGAGGAGGGAAGCTGAGGCAATCCTGCCAAATAAGCAGCCTGAGCTGTGTTTAATGTGCTCAAATCATTAATATTGAACAGTCCTTTGGCGGCTGCCTTGACTCCATATACATTATATCCACTGGAGCCGTTACCGAAAGGAACCTTGTTCAGATACGCTGTCATAATTTCGTCTTTGGTCAGGAAACGTTCGAGTCGAAGCGAAAGTAGTATTTCTTTCACTTTCCGATCCTCGGTTCGATCCAGATTAAGGAATACACGCCGGGCTAACTGTTGAGTCAGTGTGCTACCGCCCGTTTGAACAGATTCTTTTAGCACTTTCTGTTTGACGGCACGGAGCGTTCCGCTCATGTCTACACCTTTATGTTCGTAAAAATGATTGTCTTCAATCGAAATGACTGCATCAATAACCTTCTGCGGGATCTGGTCAAAGGTGACCGGACGCCTGTCTTCTTCTGTTCGTAATTGGCCGATCGGGCTGCCGTCGGCAAAGTAAGCAAAGCCTGTGATGGAGTTTTCGCTGACTTTTTGTTCAATCAGCGCCCTTGAACGGACGGGTTCGTCTTTCACAATGGAACTGACGTATCCCATCAGAGCACCGCCTACAAATAGTACCCCCATGAATCCCAGGACAACCATCCATTTGACGAAACTACCCAGTCTGCGGGCAAAGCTGCGCTTGCGGGCAGGCTGTTCATCGGGCTTTTTCTTATTAACATCAACCATTCAGTGTCTTCCTCCTTTTAACAGCACTTATTATAGCATAAAAAGGCTGGTTTGCATGCCTGAGAAATACAAGCAATGGTCGAAAATTGCCATTCTTTCTTGGATTATGATATATATCATGTGGAATTGAATTGCATATCATGAGAAGTCGTGGAGAATTTCAGTAAAACGTGGAAGCACTGAGCGTCGGAGTGTAGAGAAAATAGATGACTATGTATAGAAAGGAGGCCATATCCATGCATTAGGTGCAGGTGTGACCTCCTTTATTCTGCTCTTTGATTCACTCGAAATAAAAAACAGCTGCCGAGAAAATCTCGGACAGCTGTTTGGTGTGAAGCTTAATGAAATTCCAACGATTAACGGTTGTAGAACTCGACGATTTGTTTTTCGTCGATGTCTTGGGACAATTCCGAACGCTCAGGCAAACGAATAAATTTACCTTCCAGAGCAGTATCGTTGAATTCTACGTATGCCGGAAGATGCGAACGGTTTTCCAAAGCTTCCTTAACGGAAGAAAGACCGCGGCTTCTTTCACGCAGGCTGATAACGTCGCCAGTGCTTACTTGGTAAGAAGCGATGTCAACTTTTTTGCCGTTTACAGTTACGTGACCGTGGGATACCAACTGACGCGAACCAGCGCGGGAGTTAGCAAATCCAAGGCGGTATACGAGGTTATCAAGGCGGCTCTCAAGCAAGAACATGAAGTTTTCACCTGCGATACCTTGCATTTTTTGCGCTTTAGCAAAGAGAGTGCGGAATTGCTTCTCGCCCAAACCGTACATGTGACGCAGTTTTTGTTTTTCTTGCAATTGCATACCGTAGTTGCTCATTTTTCTCCGTTGGTTAGCTCCGTGCTGACCTGGAGGGAAAGGACGTTTCAATTCTTTGCCTGTTCCGCTCAGGGAAATGCCGAGGCGACGGCTCAATTTAAATTTAGGACCAGTGTAACGTGCCATGTTTAAAGTAGCTCCTTTTTAGTTAAAGTTCATATAGGGCTCTGTTTGCGCTCCAATTTGTTGATGCGGGCTAGGCCACACATAAGACGATCAGAAAAGTTCAGCCGCTGTCCTGAAAGCAACAAAAAGAATGAGGGTGACACAACCGGTAATGCCCAAATTTAAAGACCCATTAGTAGTCTTCATCAACAATTTATTTTACAGTTTACTAGAACCAAAGTCAAGCGTGTGATAAAAGCAAAAAAACGTCTAAATTTGTCGATAGGTCCTTAGGCCCAAAATAATGGGACAATTTTCTGAAATATGGATGCAAAAAAGCTTTAAAGAGAGTAAAATAGATTGTATCTTAACTTTAAATGATCTTGTACATTAAGGTTATCGCATAGATTTGCAGGTTTGCGATAACGTCTGCAGATTAATGCATCCGAGAGGATGCAAAAACGGTGCAAAGGAGCGCCTGACATGTTAGAACATCTAAGAAGTAAACCAGCCAGCTTGAATTCGCGAAGTTCGGGCGATTCCGCATCTTCTGTCGCTCCTCACGAAGCGCATGTATTCTGGATGCAAAAAATGGACATCACACCTTTTGATTTTTCATATTTGGGGACCCTTCTGCAGCAAGCATACACCGACTGGCATATCCAACGGCGACCACACTCAGACAGATCGTCAATAATATACAACGTATGGAATACAGAAGGGATCTGTATGGGGCAAGGGATTGAAGGGGCTCCATTACTCGATGTACATTCGACTGTGATGCAATGTCTTGAATCGGGACAGGCCCAGTCGTTACGGGGAACCACTGAAAATGGAGAGTATCATCTAATGGCTGAACCTCTATTTTCCAGAACAAACAGGGATATGTTTGCTGTCTTCACTGCTGTAACCTACGAGCAAAATCGGGATGACACGTCTGAAGCTGTTGTTCGATCGGAGGCATTGCATTATCGTACCTGCTTTTACCGAAGATTTGAATACATATTTATGACGGATCTACTACAAGCTCATGAACAAACTGCCCGTGAAGAGCATCGAAGGTCGATTCTGTTCCAAATCGTTCAACGGATGCATGACAAGATGGATGTGGACGCGATATTGGATGAAGTGTTTGACAGTATTGACTACTTATATCCAACGACCCACATGACATTGTATATGTCTCAGGATCAGAGCAGCCTCAACCCACGTATCAAACCGTTGCTTGTTCATGAACGTGGAGAAGACATCTGTGTACAATCGTTTATGGAAGGCAAACTTATTGTTGTTCGATCAGATGAAGGTGAACGCCGCATTCTGGAGGTTGGCCTTCCTCTAAAAGGCAAACAAGGGATCTATGGTGTATTTCATATTGAGATGAATGAGGAGCTAATGGAAGATTCCGATCTGCAGCTCATAACGATGATGGCGGATACAGCAGGAACTGCTTTTGAAAATGCCAAGTTGCACGAACAATCGAATATGTTGATCCAGGAACTTCGTCTAATCAACGATCTGACACAACGTTTGAACAAGAGCTTGCAGCTAATGGAGATTTATCAATTCTCCGAGCAGGAATTGAAGGACATTTTTCAGGCTGAATCATGCTGTATTCTTCAACTAAATGACAGTACGGATCATTTTGAAGTGATGTCATCTAATGTGAATGAATTATGTCGCAAATCGTTTCCAACGGATTATGGTATCGCAGGGCTACTGTATCAAACCGAAGAACCGCTCATTCTATCCAATTATGCGAAATACGATAGAGTGTCATCGGTCTTCATGGATCTTACTGGCTCTATGTCATTGATTGCCTCACCCGTTCGGGTGAATGGTGAAGTGAAAGGTGCCATTTTGCTGGGACATCCGAAAAAGCAGTATTTTTCGTACGATAATTACCGCCTGCTGCAGATGCTGTCCATTCATATTGGACTTGCTCTCTCCAATGCAACACTTCACGCCGAGGTACGACGTTTGGCTAACCTGGATATGCTAACAGGGCTTTTTGTGAGGCATTATCTGGATAGTGTGATCCATGAACGTCAGGCTCATGAATTCTGTGGTTCACTGGTTGTCGTGGATATCGACCAGTTTAAACAGGTGAATGATACGTTTGGGCACCAAACAGGTGATCAGGTATTAAAACAGGTGAGCGATATTGTGACGAGTTCCGTGCGCCCTGAGGATATCTGTGCCAGATGGGGTGGAGAAGAACTGGCTATTTATATGCCTCAGATCGGTGCTCGTCAGGCACTGGAATATGCGGAAATCATTCGTACCAGGGTTGCTGAGGAGACAAGGCCTCCCGTGACCGTTTCCAGCGGTATTGCCGAATGGAACTGGATGGATGAGAAGGTTAGTGTGGAATCGTTATTTTACCGAGCTGATATGGCCTTGTACGATGCGAAGCATGGTGGTCGAAATCGGATCGTCATGGAAGAACAGGAAGTTACACGTTAAGAGAGGACTATTCCGATTGCGGAGTCGTCCTCTCTTTATTTTTTAGAAGGGGATATGCCAAAGGAAGGAAGTATAAGCAAATAAGGGAGGGGCAGGCTATGGAGAAAGTTTGATGGAAAGGTGGAATAGAACATGTTGAACCGTCGATATATACGTGGATTATTGTTGATTCTGAGCATTGTTGTATTGTGTGCTCCTGGTTGTGGATTGTTAGAGCGAGATCGAACTCCCGAGGAATTATTTTCTCTGGCTTTATCAGGAATTGCAGGCAAAGAAAAGCTGAGTTTTGATGGGGAAGCGGGGTTACGACGAGAAAGCAGCGGGCTGTTCGAAAATCAGTTTAAATTTGAGGGCAAGCTGGAGAATCATGACCGTTTGACCTTGCAAACGAGGCTGCCTGGAGCTGTGACTGCTGCCGGAACGGGAGTAAAAGGGGTAAATACCGCCGCTGTTAACAATAACGGGCAACCGAGTGGATTCAGTGCATCTTTTGAACGGAAACAAGGACAATGGATGGCTTTAACTGCCCAACATGAGCCCCTGCGTGGTTCGCTGTCCCGTTTTAATCCTATCGCTCAAATGGAAAGTATCGATCGTATGAACAAGACGATAAAGTCAGAGTACGGTTCAGGCCGTCGAACAAAAATACTGCGAATTGAACTCGCGCCGAAAGACGCCAAAACGTGGGCACTCGCGCAGCTTAATGACGAGATGAATGCGATTCGGGCGGAGTATATGCACAAGGCTACTGCGGTTAAGGGAGGCAGTCAGGAGAAGCTGGAAAAGGATCTGAACAAAGTGTGGGAGCAAGGGGAAACATCGATGCAAGAGATGATGAAACAGGCCGAGGTACAGACGGTATATCATCTAACCGTAGATCGGAAAACTAGCTTGCCCTTGCGACTTTCCTCGGAAAGTCAGGTGAGCTATAAGGACATGAACAGCAAAAGGAATAAAGAAGCTCTTGTAACAGATGTAAACTTCAGGGCCTATGAGTAGATGAGTTGCTGGACTGCCTGCTGACGGGATCGTTGTAGCGTGCTACAATAGTATCGTAATTTACCGTTGTTCAATTCAGGAATGGCGGATGACAGGAGGAGTTTACACGATGAAGGACCCAAGAATTCAGAAGCTCGCAGCCAATCTGGTGGGCTACTCTGTAGATGTACAGCCCGGCGAGAATGTGCTGGTTGAGATGATCGGCACAGAGCGTGATCTGATTAATGCAATTATTGAAGAAGTAGGCAAAAAAGGCGGTAACGTCTTTGTACAGCTGACGGACAAAACAGTTCAGCGTGCCATGCTCAAAAATGCGACAGAAGAAATGATGAAAACCTGGGCAGAGATCGATTTGAACCGGATGAAGCAAATGGATTGTTATATTGGTATCCGTGCAGGAGAGAATGTGAATGATCTGTCCGATGTACCGGAAGAGAAAATGAAAATGTACAATTCACTTTATTCCCATCCGGTACATAGCGAGCAACGGGTAAAACATACAAAATGGGTTGTTCTTCGTTACCCGAATGCAAGTATGGCACAGCTGGCGAATACAAGCACAGAAGCGTTTGAAGATTTCTACTTCGACGTATGTAACCTGGATTACGCTAAAATGGACAAAGCACAGGATTCATTGGCTAATCTTATGAAACGCACGGACAAAGTGCGTATCACTGGACCGGGAACAGACCTGAGCTTCTCCATTAAAGATATCGGTGCAGAGAAATGTTCTGGCCAAAAAAATATTCCGGATGGCGAAGTGTACAGCGCCCCTGTACGGGATTCAGTAAACGGAACAATTAGTTATAATGCGCCAACGCTGTATAATGGCATTACTTTTGAAAATATTAAATTCACGTTCAAAGACGGTAAAATTGTTGAAGCAACAAGCAACGATACAGACCGCATCAATGAAATTCTGAATTCAGATGATGGCGCTCGTCATATTGGCGAATTCGCAATTGGATTTAATCCACATATCCTGCACCCAATGAAGGACATTCTGTTTGATGAGAAAATTGCAGGCAGCTTGCACTTTACGCCAGGCCAAGCATATGAAGAAACAGATAACGGAAACCGTTCCTCCATTCACTGGGATCTGGTGTTGATCCAGCGTCCGGACTACGGTGGTGGCGAAATTTATTTTGATGATGTATTGATCCGTAAAGACGGGATTTTCGTTATTCCTGAGCTGGAATGCCTCAATCCGGATCGTCTGAAGTAGGAACAGTATTTTGCTGTTGCTAGGAAAGCGGATTCACGGTATCATGTAGTGGTAATTAATAGATGATACCAAAAGTGAAAAGACGGAGGGATTCCTATGTCGAGTAATAACGCAGCGGTAGTTGAAATTGCTCAAACAGCGAGCAAATTTACTTCTTCAATCGTACTTCATTCAGAAAACAAGTATATCGATGTAAAAAGTATTCTTGGACTGTTCACCACGCTGATTAGCACGCACAGCTATGAACTGCACGTTCATGGTCCGGATGCAGCTGAAGCCAAAGCAGCTATGTCAGAAGTGTTTGCCAAACATGGACTGAACGTAAGTATCGCATCCGAGTAATGGCACTAAGAAGCATCTCTGCCTATTATGGCAGAGGTGCTTTTTTTGCATGAGATCATTCAGGTGTAAGGCAAGACCTCCGAAAATAGGGAGTTTAGGCAGGAATAAAGCTCTCCATGATCTAGGGTTATTTTGGTCAGGTTCTTGTATTAGCTCCTGATTTCGTCTAATATTAGAGGTAGAACGTCTTTACGCGATTTTTGGGACATAGGGGGGAAAAATGCATGACTTCATCTGATCTGCAGGACCAGTTGCACTTGAAAGCGATCAGTCTTCTTCAAGAAGATGCAGATAAAATACAGAAGCTCATTGAAGTACAGATGGAGAATCTGGCTACCCGCTACTGCCCTCTCTATGAGGAAGTATTGGATACACAGATGTATGGGTTCTCCAAGGAAGTCGATTTTGCTGTTCGTGCAGGGCTTCTTCCAGAAGGTGCTGGTAAGCAGCTGGTAAGCGCGCTTGAGCGGAATCTGGCAATTCTATATGAAGCTTTGAACAAGAAGAATGAGCAATAGCCTGCAATAGCGTGGGTCAGAATAGAAGGCATGCAGGTGTTTGCATGCTTTTTTTGTGCGCCTGGATCGAACAGCTCGTCTGATGTGGTTCAGGCAGAGGGAGAAAAGAAAAAAGCAGTCTGGAAATGCGATTCCCAGGCTGCCTTTTTACGCGCTAATTTTTTTGTCTATCCATTAGGATGATGGGAGTACTGTTATACAAGGAAGAAGGATACACCCAAAATAACATACACAACCATTAGGAGCAGACCTTCGTACCAGTTCGTTGAACCGTCCTGGGTGATGGACTTGGCGATAAATACGGCTACGCCAATGGCGACCAGCTCGATCGTTGTAAACACAATGTCCATCGTTCTGCCAGTGAAGTAACTGACAAAAACGAGCACAGGAGCAACGAAGAGTGCAATTTGCAAACTGCTGCCAACGGCGATCTCTACGGCGGCACCAATTTTGTTTTTCATGGCAAGCATGATGGCTGCACTATGCTCTGCGGCGTTACCGATAATGGCCACGAGGAACGCACCAACGAACAGTTCGCTGAGTCCAAATTGTTCAGTAAACACCTCAAGGGTGCCAACCAGCCATTCACTGACGAAGGCAACCATGACTGTCGCAAGAACGAGATAGAGAATTGATTTTTTCTTGGACCACTCGGGTGCATGTTCATGCGGTAATTCTTCATCTTCATCCACCGTGACATCTGCGAGATAGTTCTTGTGTGTAACCATGGAGAACACCAACCACGCTATGTAGGCAAGGATCAGCAAACCTGCAACAATGAGGCTTAGTGTATTCGTATCCTTCTGTGTGATGGAATGGGTATTCAGAAAGACGGCTGGAATAAACAGGGCAATGATGGCTACAATCATCAGGGAACCGTTTAGACCGGCAAGGGATACGTTATAATTCTGAATTTTGAACTTGAGTCCTCCGGCAAAGATACTTAGACCTAGCACCAGCAGCAGGTTACCGATGATGGAGCCTGTCAAACTGGCCTTAACCATGTCGAACAATCCTTCTTTAACGAGGAAAATGGCGATGATTAATTCGGCGGCATTGCCGAATGTAGCATTTAAAAATCCACCTAAGCGTTGTCCGGCATAATGGGCTACATTTTCGGTGGCTTTGCCTAAAAAACCGGCCACAAAAATAACCGAAATGGCTGAAATGACGAATTGCAGAATCGAATCCCATTTCAAGTAGTGGGCGACGGCGCTGAGTGCAAAGGTGGCAATCAGCAAAATGGATGAAATTCGGTTTCTCACAACAAACACCTCGGTAACTTTATTATTTTGTTTTAAACGATAGTACTAAACACTTATGAGATTATTTTCATATTTCAATATAACCAAATCATGGTAGGTTGTAAACGCATCTTTTTGAGTTTAATTTGCTTTTTGGGGTGGAAAGGATTTAAAATACGAGTAACGAAGTGAAGGAGGATGTGGCATGGCAGAACAACTTCAACTAGAGGGCGGAAACATCCGGATTGCCGATGACGTAGTGGCGAAAATTGCCGGAATGGCTGCGATGGAGACACCCGGAATTGCCGCAATGTCTGGAGGATTGTCAGAGGGCTGGGCGAAGCGCTTGAGCGGTAAAAACGTACAGAAAGGCGTAGGCGTGGAGGTCGGCCAGCTGGAAGCAGCCATTGACCTGCGCATCATCGTCCTGTACGAGACACCGATTCACGAAGTTTCCCGCATGCTTCAGCAGAATGTAAGAGAAGCGGTAGAGACTATGACCGGGTTACGTGTTGTTGAAGTCAATGTAAAGGTAGAAGGCGTATCTTTCAGAGGCGACGATCTGTAAACTTTAGCAATCCGTGAGGAAGAACAGCGGTAAATTGACCTGGTTCTTCATCTAGATAGACAACAGCAAAAAGACTTGGCATCAAATCCGATGCCAAGTCTTTTTCTGTTTCCAATTCATTTTGTTTCAAAACCATTCGTATCACGTTTGCTTCGCATTAGCGAATTCGACGAATGGATTCACGTGAACGAAGTGCGGGAGAGGTACGTGATGTTTGAACCGTCACCGACTTTGTTTTTTCTTCCTTGATGACGTCCAAATTATTGGTACGCGAGATGCTGAGCAGGATTCCCATGGCCACCATCATCACAAAGAGTGAGGTACCGCCATAACTGATAAATGGAAGAGTAACCCCTGTCACTGGAATGGTCTGGGTCACGCCCCCAATGTTGATAAAGGCCTGAATTGCAATTAATCCCATAATACCAATACCAACCAGCGTCCCAAATGGATCGGGACAGCGAAGGGAGACAATAATTCCTCGCCAGATGAAGTAAAGGTAGACCAACAGAAACAGCGCTGTTCCAACAAAGCCAAGCTCTTCCCCAATTACGGAGAAAATAAAGTCATTATAGGCATTAGGCAAATAATGCAGCTTCATCGTACCTTGTCCGATTCCGGAGCCGGTGATGCCTCCATCTCCAATTGCAACAAGGGAGCGATAGAGGTTAAGACTTCCACCTGTCGTATCGGATAATGGATCAAGGAACGCCTGTATCCGCCCGATTTTGTAGTTCTGTGTAGCTTCCGTAGCTGTAGTGCTACTGGCAGTATCGGAAGAAGACATGGAAGAAAACAACGCATTCGCTCCAAGTGCTAATGCTGCTCCCAACACTACCAGCAAAATGGAAGCCATAATGTGTTTCATACTTGCTCCACCCGCATAAATGACCAATCCGCACGTAGAAACCAGAATGAAGCAGGTACCAAAATCCGGTTGCAGCATAATCAGTCCTGCAATGAAACCGACTATGACCAGCACGGGAATATATCCTGTCCTAAGATCCCTGAATCGTTCCCCTTTTTTGGTGATTAGCGCCGCAAGGTACAGAATAATAGCGATTTTGGCAAACTCGGCGGGCTGAATACTGAAACCAAAAATGTGAATCCAGCTTCGTGCGCCGTTCAGTACCTTGCCTGTAACCAAAACAATCAGGAGCAATACCGTGGTGAACAGGAAAAATGGTGCATAAAGTTTCTTGTATTTGTTAAATCGGATATTCATGGCAAAAAACATGCCCACTAAACCGATAACCGCCCACATAAGTTGTTTTTTCGTGAAGAACAGGGCATCATTGTTAAAACTTTTGTTTGCAATTGCAATGCTGGAACTGGAGCTGAACACCATCACCAGTCCGAAGCCCACCAACAATAAAGTGAGGATTAGCAGTTGAAAATCCGGCGTGCCTCTCTTCGTTTTCGTTTGGGCCGTTTGTTGTTTCATGATTCGGCCCAGCCTAAGCTTCCAGCAGTTCTTTAAGCTGCTGTAATTTTTGGGCCGCCAGCTTCACGACTGGCTGCGGTATGGTAGAGTCATAATCCAGACCATGTGGAAAGGTTGCTTTTCCAAGATAAACAGCTTCAACTGCGAGAACCGTATCCGGTTTTTCGAGTTTGCCATCTATCGCACGGGTATTAATACGTACAAAGTATTCCGATTTGGTTTGCTCATCTTCAATTTTGTAGTCATATGTAGCACGATAATATTCCCATTGCCACCGGACAAATCCGACTTTCTCGGCGCTCTCATCCAGGTATGCCAAGTCGCTCTTCAAGCCATCCAAGCCTGTATTCTCAAAAATCATAAGCGTTTGATCCTCCTCATAAGCTTCCGAGAGTATAAATCTCGTTCTTTTCTCTATTTTATGATAGTATGTTTCCCCTTCCCGTGCAAGCTTTCAAGCGGTCATTCGTATCGGTTTTCTTCCAATTCTGCTACAATATACAGCAATAGGTTTCAAGAGGAAGGTTCGGGCTTGATGAAAGTCCCGTATAGAGAGCGAAAGGATGGAGAGACATGACAAATAATATATGGTGGAATGACCTGCAAATCCACATGGTAGAATGGCGTCGTCATCTTCATCGGAATCCTGAGGTTTCCTTTCATGAGGAGAAAACATCCTCTTTTGTAGCGGGTATGCTGGAGAGCTTTGGCGTTGAAGTGAAACGGCATGTTGGCGGACACGGGGTTATAGGTACCCTTCGTGGGGACAAGCCTGGGCCTGTCGTAATGCTTCGTGCAGATATGGATGCACTTCCGATCCAGGACGAAAAGGACGTTGAATATGCATCACAACAAGCAGGAGCCATGCATGCCTGCGGTCATGATGGTCACATATCCATTTTGCTGGGCACGGCATTGTACTTCAGTCGCCATAAACATGAAATCAAAGGTGAGATTCGCTTTTTGTTCCAACCTGCAGAAGAGTTGCTTCCAGGTGGGGCTATCAAGGTCATTGCAGACGGAGGACTAGAAGGGGTAGATGTCATCTATGGTATTCATTTGTGGACCCCACTTCCTGTAGGCGTGGCAGCAAGTACCCCGGGGCCGATGATGGCAGCGGCAGATGACTTTTATATTGAGATCAAAGGGAAAGGTGGACATGGCGGCATGCCGCAATCCACAGTGGACAGCTTGGTGGCTGGTTCAGCCCTTGTGATGCAATTGCAGACGGTTGTCAGCCGTTCAGTAGATCCTTTGCGTCCCGCAGTATTGACGATTGGCACGATGCAGGCAGGGTCAGCACAGAATATTATCGCCGAGTTATGCAAAATGACGGGTACGGTGAGAACCTTTGATGAAGAGACACGCCGTATGATGAAGGAACGTGTGCATACGATCGTAGCTCAGACCGGAGAGATCTATGGTGCTGAGACCAAGTTGAACTATATTATGGGATATCCTCCAGTTGTGAATGATGAGCAGGAAACGGCACGGTTCTTTAGGGAAGCGGTGGATGTATTTGGCGCAGACCATGTACAGAAGTCACCGATGCTGATGCCAGCTGAAGATTTCGCTTATTACCTGCAGCAGATTCCTGGGTGCTTTATGTTTGTCGGAGCAGGCAACCCGGAGAAGAATGCCATCTATCCGCATCATCATCCCAAGTTTGACTTTGATGAGGATGCCATGCAGAATGCTGTAAAACTATTTATAGCCATGGCTAAAGGATATACAGCCGAATGATTTGAGTATAGTTGGGCATCCTATTCATACCAAGGTATGAGCAGGGTGCTTTTTTTTGTATAGTCTTTGCAAAGTATCAAGGCAAGGTCGAACTGTTGTACGATACAGGTTCAATTTCGGAAGTAACCGAAACTGGACTTTTTGTGATGCCTGCTAATCAGATAACATATAGATCATTTTCAAATTAGGGAGGAAACGGAATGGAGAAAACGGACGCCTGCATTGTCCAGCGTGATTTTACAATATTGCTTGAAGTGGGTCATCCTGGATTTGACCAAGCCCGAGCTCAAATAGGGATGTATGCCGAACTGGTGAAGACACCTGCAGCTTTTCATACATATCGTATCACTGCATTATCACTGTGGAATGCGGCTGCACTCGGATGGAGTGCTGATCAAGTGATAGCAAGTCTGGAATCAGTGTCTCGTTGGAATGTTCCTGCCGCCCTGATTCAGGATATCCGGAGAATTATCCATCAATATGGGAAGCTGCAACTGAAACCAGAGGCAGATCATGGAAGAATGCGTCTCGTGAGTGAAGACGAACGATTGCTGGATGAATTAAGCAGTATGAAGACCATCTCGGCTTTTCGGATGGAGCGTGTCGATCCCCATGAGCTTATGCTTGGCGGTGAGCAACGTGGATTGCTGAAGCGGGAATTGACCCGATTGGGTTATCCGGTGCTGGATTATGCGGGATATCGAGAAGGAACAAGTCTTCCGTTTGAATGGCGTGCAAACACGCTAGGCGACAGTTCGGACGGTTTCCGTTTGCGCCCGTATCAACGAGATGCTGTGGATGCTTTTGAAGGCAGCGAAGGCATGGGAGGAAGCGGTCTGCTTGTTCTTCCCTGCGGTGCAGGCAAAACGGTTATTGGGATGGCTGTATTGGAACGTTTGCAATGTGAATGCCTGATCTTGACCTCGAACACCACATCCGTGAGGCAATGGATTCAGGAATTGCAGGATAAAACAACGATAACGAGTGAACAGATTGGTGAGTATTCCGGTCAGAAAAAACAGGTGAAACCTGTGACTGTGGCTACTTATCAGATTCTTACACATCGAAAATCCAAAGATGCTGATTTTACTCATATCAAATTGCTCAGTGAACGCCAGTGGGGACTCATCATCTATGATGAGGTCCATCTGCTGCCAGCACCTGTATTTCGGGCTACTGCAGATATTCAGGCTACGAGAAGACTGGGATTGACAGCAACATTGGTGCGTGAGGATGGCTGTGAACAGGATGTATTTTCATTAATTGGTCCGAAACTATATGACATGCCGTGGAAAGAATTGGAGCAGCAAGGCTGGATTGCGAATGTACAGTGCCAGGAGATACGTATTCCTTTCACTCCTGAGCTTCGATCAAACTATGTGGAAGCGGAGGTGAAGCATCAATTTCGCCTTGCAGCCGAGAATCCGGCCAAATTAGCTGTGATCAGACGGATATTGGATCATCATGAGGGGATGCCAGCGCTTGTCATCGGACAGTATTTGGACCAGCTTGAGAGCATTGCCCGGGAAATTGAAGCACCGCTTATATCGGGTACGATGTCCCAACAAGAGCGAGTGAAATGGTTTGCAGCGTTCCGACGCGGAGAGATCAAAACAATTGTCGTATCCAAGGTTGCCAATTTTGCCGTAGATCTGCCGGATGCTGCTGTTGCACTTGAAATATCCGGAAGTTTCGGTTCAAGGCAGGAAGAAGCCCAGCGATTGGGTCGGATCTTAAGGCCGAAGTCCGGAGAAAATAAAGCTTATTTCTATGCCCTGGTATCAGAAGACAGTAAGGAACAGGAGTTTGCATTACGTCGTCAGATGTTCCTGGTCGAACAAGGATATGAGTACAAAATCGTTCATGAATTGCAATAAAAAAGTGGTGTACACCTCTAATTAAAATAATGGGAAAGGCATGATAAGCAATGCATACACAAGGTAAGCTGGATGTGAATTCATTAAAAGAGCTTTCATGCGTTGAAAGAGCGGTACTTGGTGTGATTTTCTGCAAATATGCCGGACAACCCTTTTCCAACATGCTTACATCCGCAGAATGGGCTGTGGAAGGTCTTAGCAGAGCTGAAGCGGTAACAGCGTTTATAGCGCTTCGCCACAAAGGGTGGATAAAGGCTGTGCGCAAGTCTTGGGGCGAACGCCTGTATTACATACCAGAATCAATACTTTCTTTGTTAACTATTGCCTATGGGGCACGGGTCGGGCAATTCGTTCAGAAGAAAGTGAACATTTTACAGGATGACATGATACAAGCTAAGTTCATATCCGAAAATGAAGTCCAGAACATGAAAATTGTTCGAGAGGGAAAGCCGGATATTGCTGCGGAGCTTCTGCATGTATTGGCTTGGATGGTAAGAGAAGGTCAAGCGCAAGGAGGACTTCCATTAACAAGTAAGGGAACGATCCACAAGAAAATGGTACAGCGATTAAGTCGAATGACGATTCTGGGCCCAGAAGACTTTGCCGAACTGGGTATTCGCTACGATCATGCGGATGTGTATCCAGTCCATGTGGCCTTTGTTATCGATTTGCTGCTCAGTCTGGGTTTGATTGAACAGGTGCATAGTCGGATTTATGTGTTAGCTGACCGTCTTTATCACTGGTTATCGTTGCCGTGGTCTTCAATGCACCGAGAAATTTATAGCGTATGCATGGACCGATATGGTGTAGCCGAGCCCAAACTTCAACATTTTCGTTATCAATTGCTGATGTTTGCTTCACGGGAAAATGAATGGCTGAATATTACAGCAGGAACTATAGACTACGACAGCCTGGAAGAAACAATGGAAAGTAGAGAGAGTAGAGGACCATCCTTCATAGCACATATTAGTGGATGGCTCGATCTTCTGGCAGGTTTGGGATATGGGGAGGTGGGTGAGTCAGCAGCGGGAGAGCTTTTTTATCGCTGGCAGATTGATCCTGAAATCTTATTGAACTTGAAGGATGATGAGGCGGAACATGTGGGGAATAATACTATTTTTGTACAACCTGACTTTGAAATTATGGTTCCCCCAGATGTAACTCCCCAGGCCCGCTGGATTCTGGAAATTGGTGCAGAACTGATGAGTCGTGATCGAATGTCCATATATCGGATGACAAAGGAACGAATCGTCGCAGCATCAGAGATCGATCTTACAGCGGATGTAATGATAAACTTCCTTAGACGCTATGCTGGCTCGGGAGTGCCTGAGCATGTGGAGTTAGCAATCCGGCAGTGGGGACAGGAGGCAGAAAGACTTCAGATGGATGCTGGACAGAACGTTGATCAGGATGAAGCAACGGATAAAGTCAAGAAAAAGGATACATGGATATATGAATCGAGAAGTGAATTACTTGAGAAGTTGAACCGCACAGATTCGGAAGTAATTGCAGATGAATCCATTGTCGGAGCAGATGAGTTCGAAGATGGACTTAAGGTACCGAAGGAACTCTTTTATATTCGTGGAAAAGTAGGGCTCATTCAAGACGATTCCAAACTTCACACGTATGAACAGGATTATTCCATCACGGAACAATCGGGTCTGTTTCCCGGATACGGAGAGATCCCGGAGATGTGGCATAACGAGTGGCGAGGGTATCATGTGTCTACGGCTCGTCAGATTGCTGCAAAAGCCATTGAATGGCAGACAAAACTGGGTCTGAAGCTGGACAACCATATCTTTTATGTTATCCCTGATCAGATTCAGGGTCATGAAGATTGGACACTAACGGGCTGGTACATATCTGAGGGTGGAACAGATCCCGCAGAACGTCGTACTTTTTCGCCTAACGAATGGAACCAGATTCGCCTTATTATTCCGAACCATGCATAAACTTGATTGACTATACCAAAGCAGATCACCTGTTCCCTTTATTTCTATTTGCAGGAAAAACTCTTCTTAACTTTTCGGGGATATGATATGATGAAGTAGTCTACGTTAAGTAGAACTTTATATATAGATAGGATGAATTTCATGAGCGTAGCGGAAATGAACACGGTCGATATGGCCCAAGTGTTAACGGGCGCGTATGAACTGGGCGACATGATTAACCAATCAGCCGAAGTATCGGATTATTTATATTGGAAGCAGCAAGTGGAGACAAGTCCTGAAATTCAGGCGGGAATACGCAAGCTGGACGCCAAAAAGGAACTATTTGAAGAAACTCAGCGTTTTGGGCATTTTCACCCGGATTATCACGCGGCCAAAGATCAGGTTCAGGCTTTGGAGCTGGAACTGGAAAGTTTCGAGGCGGTAGCCCGCTTCAAACAGGCGGAGAAGGCGTTGGACGATATGTTGTTCCAGATGTCGGAGACGATTGCATTCGCCGTGTCAACGACCATTAAGGTACCGAGCAATGATCCAAATCCGAAGGGTGGCTGCGGTAGCGGGGGCAAGTGTGGTTGTAGCTAAGATTTCGATAAGAAAATAAATTCATGACAGACCGGACCTTACTGAGGATCCGGTCTCCACTATAGAAAGGCGGGGAAAAAATGATGTTCGCGGAAAGGACAGGATTCATTATATGGGTCAGCGATTTAAAAGCGGCTCGTAATCTCGAAAAGTATGGTACCGTTCATTACATCTCCCGCCGTATGCATTATGTCGTCATGTATGTTAATGCAGAGCGGGCTGAAGATACGATGAAAAATGTGAACAGACTTTCCTATGTGCGCAAGGTTGAACGTTCCTACCGGAATGAGATCAAAACAGAGTATGCTAGCAAAACGATGGACAAAACGAGTTTTTACGGGATATAACAACATGGTTTGGGAATGTGCATTGGATTTTTGCCGCTGTACATTTCGAAACGATTAACCAGAGGGGTCCTTCGGGGCCGCTCTTTTATTGAATTATGCATAAACTGGATTTTGTGAAAAAATCTGAAGTTACGCCTTGAGGTTACAGGACTTATGTTGTAATATATTGGGTAAATAAATAGATAGAAAGTCCTATCTGGTGGAGAGTGATTCCCATGCGTGATAAGGTGATGCAACGTTGGAGCACGTACGAGCCTTTTTTCGTGGCTCTTGGAGACAAAAAAGTGGCCGACATCGTCATTACCAATCATGCCAAGATGCGGTATGCAGACCGTATTGAGCCGGCACGTAATGATGATGACCATATTGCGGCATGGTTATGGGAGTGTCTGAAGCAGGACCGTATTACACCATACTACCGTAATGAGCAGGATGTTTACCTGATCGATGAAGATCTGGTCGTGGTTGCTGAATTTTCCGAACTTGAAGGGGAATATGATATCGCTGGCAATCCGCTTCATAAGATGATTGTTGTTACGTTTCTGGGGAAAATGTCCGAGACAATTGAACTGCGGGATTTAAAATCGTATTATTCTTGGCTAAGACATTCAAGACGAATGACGCTTGTCAAGAACAGTCGCAAGCATAAGTAAGTTTGGAATAATCCATATTTTCGAATTGATAGATTCAGGTTACATCGCATGCAGACAAGCTGCATGCTTTTTTTGTTGGAATTCAGGAAATGGGCTACAATGGGGAAAGCGTACAGAAGAGGGGCGAAGATATGAATTTTCATCAATTGCATATTTTTTATACCGTAGCAGAGAAGGGTAGTTTTTCAGCGGCTGCGCAAGCATTACATATGACACAACCTGCGGTGACGATGCAGATTCAATCGCTTGAGGATTATTTTGGGACCAAGCTGCTTCACCGTTCAACCAAGAAAATAGAATTATCCGAGGCGGGTCGGACATTACTGCCTCATGCCAAACGCAGTGTAGAGTTGGTCAGACAGACAGATGAGGCGATGTCTGCGTTCACACAGATGCTGCAAGGCAGATTGCAGCTGGGTGCAAGTTTGACGATTGGTGAGTATGTGCTGCCACGAATGCTGGGTCCTTTTGCTCGCCAATACCCGGATATCTCGATCGTTATGAAAGTGATGAATACTACGCAAATTATGGATGATATCTTGAAACATCAGCTTAATTTTGGACTGATTGAAGCGCCAGTTCACCACCCGGATATGATTGTGGAGCCGGTCATGCAGGATGAATTGAAGCTGGTTGTTCCGGCAGGACATGCACTGGCAGATCGTGGTGAAGTAGAGCTGGAAGATGTGCTGAACTATGCATTTGTACTGCGGGAGAAAGGTTCGGGTACCCGTCAGGTGATGGAAGATCAGCTGCAGAAGAGAAATATCGATCCGCAGGACATGAATGTGGTGATGGAACTTGGCAGTACAGGTGCTGTGAAATCCGCCGTGGAAGCGGGTGTGGGGATCACCATGTTATCCCCGTCGTCGGTTCAGCATGAACTGGCTCTTGGACTGGTTCATATCGTGGATATTCGTGGGCTTGAGTTCAAACGACAATTCTACGCCATACATCTGAAATCGTCGTTGCTTCCCTTGTCAGCTGTAGCATTCCTGAATTATTTGCGTCAGCATGAGCAGACAACATCAGGAGGACGAGCGGAACAGGGACAATAAATACAGAGCCGGAATAATGCATGATTGATCCAAAGAATGGTGAATGCAATACCTTGCAATGGTCAGACCTATAATGAGCCGATTAAAGGGAGTTGTTATTTATGAATCATCATCAAGGACGTTGTGATCTTCATACCCATAGCCAAGCGTCGGACGGAATGCAGCCCCCTGCAGAGAATGTAAAGCTCGCCAAACAAAGAGGTTTGTCTGCGGTGGCGCTGACGGATCATGATACCGTAGCGGGGGTAGCCGAGGCACAGCAGGCTGGCCGTGAGTATGGGATTGACGTTGTAGCAGGGGTAGAGATCAGTACCCGAGCAGGTGGCAAGGATATTCATGTGCTGGGGTATTATGTGAATACAGAAGATGAGAAATTTCTGGAGCGACTGCGCGGGCTTCGGGAAGCGAGGGAAGAACGCAATCATCTGATCATCGCCAAGCTGCAGGAGCTTGGACTTGAAATCAGCTGGCAGGAGGTCATTGATGGCCTTGGTCGACCACTGGAGCCGGATGAAAGCATCGGTAGACCTCATATGGCCGATGTGTTGGTACGAAAAGGTTATGCAGCTGATATGAGGGATGCGTTCAATCGTTATCTGGCTGAAGGTCAGCCGGGCTATGTGTCGGTTCCCCGAGTTGCACCGGGAGACGCATGCCAGTGGATTAAAGATGCGGGTGGTGCTGCTGTTATTGCCCATCCTGGTTTATACGGAGACGATGAATTGGTTCGTCGTATTCTGGTGGACTCCCGCCCTGACGGTATTGAAGTGGTTCATTCGGATCATGGACCAAAAGAAGAGCGCAGATATGCCGAGTTGGCACGGGAATTTGGGCTCATTCAAACAGGTGGTTCGGATTACCATGGTATAAGACAAGGGGTAGTATTCCACGGGGATCTGGGTAGCAAAACCGTAACCATTGATGTGCTCGATAAACTCCGGGCTGCTGCCAGGAAGTCTTGATTCGGAAACTCTCTTCATATGTTGTATGAGACTAGGGCATAAGGGATCGGATGTCATCGTGCTGAAATTGAATATGAAAAAAGAAAGGACATAGGGATGGGGTGAGTGTTAGTCACTAGCCATGTTTCTATGTCCTTTTTGATTGCCTATAGTTGGCTAGGTGATGGAATAATTCACCCATGTGCCCCGAGCAGCTCCAAGGCGTTCAAATAACTGCTGTGCCCGTTCGTTGGTTGCTGCTGTGATCCAGGACATGTAAGCACATCCGTGTTCACGTGTGTACTGCTGACAGTGTTCAAACAGTCTGGCCTCAGCGTCGCCTTCTCTCCAAGCTTCCGTCACAAACAAGTCATTCATAATGGCAACGCGGTTTGCCTTCATCGTGCTGTAGGTAAAATAAAGTGTAGCGAATCCGATGAGTGCACCATCCTGCTCTGCAACGAATTGAACACCTATTTGCTGATCAAGCAGGTTTTTGATCAAAAGCTCGATTGCCTGATCACCAGGCCAGGGGTTGTTATAAAAACCGACGACATACTCACGCATTAATTCATTCAATGGCAGTACATCATTAGGCTGAGTTAGTCTGATATTTAGCGTCATGGGACACATCCTTAGAAGTTTATTTATAGATTTCATAATTGGATTATTATACATTAAAATGAATTTATACTCAAAATAAAACAATAAACTGAATCACCAACTCAAGTCTATCGTGTTGTTTTTTGAGAAACAAAAAAAATCCCCCCGAACAGTCTTTTGTTCCGGGGGATTTTAGGTTTCCTAACAGGATTGAAAGCAAGCATCTTATCCATTTTTGATCGTGGATGGCAAACTTTTAACCAGATCTTCGTTCGGTGTTACAAATAAGGTCTTCTGGTGGTCATAAATGACAAAGCCTGGTTTGGAGCCACTTGGCTTGCGCACATGTCGGATAAAGGTGTAGTCCACCGGCACGCTGCTGGATTCTTTGGCCTGACTGAAGTAAGCCGCGAGTTGGGCAGCCTCCTCCAGGGTTGCTTCGCCAAAATCTGTGCTGCGAATGACGACATGTGAACCAGGGATGTCTTTGGTGTGCAACCAAGTGTCATTGGAAGAAGCCAAACGGTTGGTGACGTACTCATTTTGCAGATTGTTTTTGCCTACAAGAAGTTCAATTCCCTCCGATGAAGTAAACTGATGTACTGTAGGGCGGTCGTTTTTCTTTTTCTTTTTCCCTTTTTTGTTGCGGTCGCGAAGATAACCCTGTTGCACAAGTTCATCGCGAATTTCCTCGATGTCGTTCATGGATGCGATAGACAGTTGCTGGAGCAGATTGTCGAGATAGTCGATCTCGTCTTTTGTTTTTCCAAGTTGCTCATGAATAACAGCCAGACTGTTCTTGTATTTGTTATATCGTTTGAAATAACGTTGAGCGTTGTCAGACGGTGTAAGTAATGGGTCAAGCTGAATGGTAATATTGGCTTGATCTTCATCATAGAAGTTCACAAGCTCAACACTTTTGTCTCCTTTACTAACCTGATGCAGGGAGGCAAACAGCAGCTCACCCCATAATCTGAATTTATCCGCATCGTCGGCTTCCAGCAGATCCTTGTTCAGGTTGTCCAGCTTTTTGATGTTTTTGCTGCGCTCATTTTGCAGAAAACGAAGCAGATCGCTCACTCTTTGTTTGACCGTGTCTCGCTCGGCCTTGTCTCCGTAATAATCCTCCATACACTTGCTCATCGTGTCATAGGTTTTCTCTGCGTCCTGAATGCTCTGGAGCATAACGGCCGAGAAAATCATTTTGCCTTTGGCGTTCAGCCCAGTCACAGGCGCATAACTATTATCTCTTACAGGTCCCATGACGGACTCAAAAGCAGTCCACAATGCTTCGGCTTCGATTCGAGCCTCACCTTCACTTGCAGCGTGATCGTCACCTTTATTAGCAGATACCCGAGAGGTAATCTCGCCTGCAATCAGCGGACTAAGACCGCTGAATGAATTCACCAGCCAGCGAGAGGCCTCTTCTTCAGCAGCAGTATAGCTATTTTGGAATTCAGTGCTGCTCACTTCCAGTGGATTGCTTTTATGCTGCTCGGGTGGTTCGGTATACGAAAATCCAGGCATAATGACCCGGTAACTACTGATGGACGGGGTTACGTGATGAATTCCATCCAGAATCGTTCCTGTTATCGGATCCACCAAAACAATATTACTGTGACGTCCCATCAGTTCAATGATGATCCGTTTGACCGAAACATCACCCAATTCATCGCGCTGACGCACGTCGATATGAATAATCCGCTCCATGCCAATCTGACGGATCTCCTCGATGATCGCTCCCTCACAGTGCTTGCGCAGCAGCATGCAAAACATAGGAGCTTCAGTAGGGTTAACAAACGTTTTTTCGGTGAAGTGCACACGCGGATATGTTGGGCTGGCCGAAATAAGCAATTTGCTATTTCCGCGCTGAGCACGGAGAGTCAGTACAACATCATGGCCGTTAGGTTGATGTATTTTGCTGATGCGTCCGCCCTTGCAGCCTTGCAGTTCATTTACGATCGCTCGTGTTACGATGCCGTCCAATGCCATTTTTTTCAACGTCCTCTCTATCTATAACTGAAATGAACACCGGGATATGTAAAAAAGAACCCGTTGCAGATTCGTATTTGTTTGTATAGCAAAAAATTGGATTGCCGCTGCGTATATAACCGCAGACCTTTATTTTAGCTTATTCTGCCCATCAGGGAAAGGATTCGCCATCGGGTGCTATTTGGGGTCCTGTCCGAATACATATAGAGCAGGTAGTTTGTCCGGCATTGAGTACAACCTGTTGATTAGCATAGCCGGTGTAGTAGGTGTGACGTTTTACAGAGGAAATACAGACTGGGAGGGAATTTTGAAGCATGGAACATACCAAGTGGCACCAACTAAGCGTTGAAGAGCTTCGCAACACTCTTGGCGTCAGTCTTGAGGAAGGATTAACCGAAGAGACTGCAGCAGAGAAGAGGAAGGCCGCCGGTTCGAATGAGCTGAGCGAAGGAAAGCGCATATCTCCAATTACATTATTGCTTAATCAATTTAAGGACTTCATGGTTCTGGTGTTGATGGGGGCCACACTGGTGTCCGGATTGCTTGGAGAATATTTGGATGCTGTAACGATTGTTGCCATCATCGTCCTTAATGCCATTCTTGGATTCGTACAAGAATTCCGGGCGGAGCGTTCCCTTCGTGCATTGAAACAATTGTCAGCCCCGCTGGCAAAAGTGTTGAGGTCGGGTCAGGAAGCTCATCTTGCAGCCAAACTTCTGGTGCCAGGGGATATCGTGCTTGTGGAGAGCGGGGATCGTATTCCTGCCGATGTGCGCTGGCTGTCCACAAATAGCCTCGATGTGGAGGAATCTGCGCTCACTGGGGAATCAGTTCCTGTAAGCAAACATTGCCATCCCATAGCAGCGGATGACGTACCGCTAGGAGATCAGAAGAACATTGGATTCATGGGGACGATGGTCACTCGCGGTACAGCCAAGGGTGTTGTGATCAGGACAGGCATGGATACTGAGATGGGCAAAATCGCCGACCTGATCCAGAATACGGAGGAACAGGAAACACCGCTGCAACACAGGCTGGAACAACTGGGCAAAATATTGATTTTTGTGGCGCTCGGATTAACCGTCATGGTTGTTGTTGCAGGAATTCTGCATGGACAACCGGCAGTAGGCATGTTTCTGGCAGGGGTCAGTCTTGCAGTTGCCGCCATACCAGAGGGGTTACCAGCGATTGTAACGATTGCGCTAGCCCTGGGGGTACAGCGTATGATCAAGCGAAAAGCGATTGTGCGCAAGCTTCCCTCCGTCGAAACCCTTGGTTGTGCCTCGGTCATCTGTTCGGATAAAACGGGTACGTTGACCCAGAACAAGATGACGGTTACGGACGTGTGGCTGGAGGGACGCAGCATCAAGGTCACAGGGGATGGCTATGCACCCGAAGGGCAGATGCTGGAGAATGGTCGTACCTTGGAACTGAAGAGTGACCAGACATTGCGGAGAATGCTTCAGATCAGCGCACTATGTAATAATGCCAGTATTATCGAAAGTGTTGCAGATGAGATGCGGAATAAAAAGAAAGGCAAAGAGACAAATAAGGATAGCAAGAAAGAAGCAAAGAAAGATACAAAGAAAGATCATGTTAATGAAACGGTCAAGGAAGACAGTGTGGTTTGGGAGCTGAAAGGCGATCCTACGGAAGGGGCACTTGTAACACTGGCCTCCAAAATGGGGCTTACCCCGGCTGGTCTCAAAGAGTTATATGCACGTGAGCAGGAATTTCCGTTCGATTCTGATCGGAAGCGGATGTCCGTCCTCGTTCATCATCAGGGTGGGCGCATGATCTACACCAAAGGTGCACCGGATGTTCTGATTGGGCAATGCAGCCACATTTTGTGGGAAGGTAATGTTGTGCCTTTCACAGGAACGCTGCGGCAGAAAGTCATGGCGGCAAACGAGAGTATGGCTGGTTCTGCACTGCGGGTTCTCGGTATGGCTTACCGCGATGTAAAGCCGGATGAAAAAGTGGAGAATGAACATGCTGCCGAGAACCAACTCGTCTTTGTCGGGCTTGCAGGCATGATTGATCCACCGCGGCGTGAAGCACGGGATGCAATTGCGACTTGTCGCAGAGCAGGCATACGTACCGTTATGATTACCGGCGATCATGGCACGACAGCAGAGGCTATTGCGCAGCAACTGGGTATTCTTCCACGGGGTGGGGCTTCACTTAGTGGACAACAATTGGCGGGCATGACGGATGAGCAACTGGATAAACAGGTGGAGAGCATTTACGTGTTCTCACGAGTATCGCCTGAGCACAAACTGCGGATTGTAAAATCATTGCAGCGCAAAGGACATGTCGTAGCGATGACTGGAGATGGCGTCAACGACGCACCAGCCATTAAAGCAGCAGACATCGGTATTGCAATGGGAATAACAGGCACGGATGTGACGAAGGAAGCATCGGCGTTAATTCTGAGTGACGATAATTTCTCTACAATAGTAGCTGCAATTGAAGAAGGGCGTAATATTTATGAGAACATCCGCAAGTTTATCCGGTATTTGCTGGCATCGAATGTAGGCGAGATTTTAACGATGTTTTTCGCGATGATGATGGGATTACCTTTGCCACTCGTGCCGATCCAGATTTTGTGGGTCAACCTGGTGACGGATGGTTTGCCAGCAATGGCGCTCGGTGTGGATCAGCCGGAAAAAGATCTGATGGAACACAAGCCGCGCGGCTCTAAGGAAAATATATTTGCCAGACGACTGGGCTGGAAAATTGTCAGTCGGGGTGTATTGATCGGGCTTTGTACACTTGGGGCCTTCTGGCTTACCTTACAGGCGGCGCCAGATCAACCGGGTCAGCTCATCAAAGCTCAATCTGTTGCCTTTGCTACGCTCGTTTTAGCACAGCTCATTCATGTATTTGACTGCCGTAGTTCCCGCTCCATTTTCCACCGGAATCCATTGCAGAATAAATATCTGGTGTTTGCAGTCATTTCATCCATCGTGCTGATGCTGGCAGTCATGTATGTAGAGCCGTTGCAGCCTATCTTCAAAACCGTGCCCCTGGGTATGCGTGAATGGGCCATTTCCATCGTTGCCGCAGGTATTCCAACCTTCCTCATGGGAGTGGGCAGTGTGTGGGGAGGTCGTCGCAACCGTCGCCGTATGGGCCCTGGGCGCTTCGTACCGAAAAGTACAAAGTTTTCGGCATAAAATCAATAGCAATTGCTTATCGTTTTCGTTATGCTATCCTCAAAATGATTCGAGGCGAGATTCCTCGGCATTTTGCAGGATAGCTTTTTTTATTGGGAATGCTGGATATGAATATCCCAGGGTACCCTGTAGAGAAGCAAGAATAACGCTTTGGCAGCAGACTGCCAAAAGGAGTGGGCAAGGTTATGGAATTTACAAAAATGCACGGACTCGGCAACGATTTTATTGTTGTATTTGGAGAACAACAGCTTCCGGCTGATGCAGCTGAATTGGCTGTAAAATGGTGCAACCGTTTCTTCGGCATCGGTGCGGATGGCCTGGTATATATACTGCCTTCAGAGAAGGCGGATTTTCAGATGCGCATCATGAACTCGGACGGTTCGGAAGCAGAGCAATGTGGCAATGCCATACGCTGTGTATCCAAATATGTATATGATCACGGTCATGTGACCCAAGAAAAGATTACGATTGAAACCATCGGTGCGGGTGTACAACCCGTAAGCTTGAACATTCGTAATGGTAAAGTGGAAACTGTTCGAGTGGATATGGGAGAACCTATTCTGAATGGACTTCAGGTTCCAACCACCGTCGATGCCAATCCGGTGGTGAATCATTCCATTGAAGCAAATGGACAGGAGTTTAAATTTACGGCAGTCTCCATGGGTAATCCTCATGCAGTCATCTATGTGGATGATGCTGTGAATTTTGATCTCTCTACATGGGGGCCATTACTTGAGGTTCATCCCATGTTCCCGAAAAAAATCAATGTAGAGTTCGCAACGGTTCGCGATCGCGGATATGTGGACATGCGTGTATGGGAACGCGGTGCAGGACCAACACTGGCCTGTGGAACCGGAGCTTGTGCAACACTGGTATCATCCGTTCTGAACGGGCATACGGATCGTACAGCGGTGATCAGCCTCAAGGGCGGGGATCTTCATATTGAGTGGAGCGAAGCTGACAATCACGTGTACATGACTGGTCCTGCTGAAGTTGTTTTCAAAGGAGTCACTTCGTAAAGAATACGTTTAAATGAGGAGGCCTTTGGGCCTCTTTTTTTGCTGTTATATGAATTCCTACTTGTCAGGATGGTTATTGAGACTGAATTTCACGAAAAACCTGTGTTTTTCTTCGTTTTCAGATGTTTTTTGTGTTACATTAGTATGAAATGATCAGTCAGGCGGGGGGAAAAGGGATGAAGGCGGATTTACGCAGTGTAATGCAGGAACGGGTCCTCATAGGGGATGGGGCAATGGGAACTTTCCTGTATCAGATGGGATTCCCGGTAGGGATTTCTTATGAAGAGTTGAACTTGATATCACCTGAAGTGGTGGCAGATGTGCATCGTCGTTACCGCGATGCAGGTACGGAAATTCATGAAACTAATACGTACTCTGCCAATTATGATAAGTTGTCCAAGTTTGGTCTGGAGTCCAAAGTGGAGGATGTCAATCGTGCCGGTGTGCGTATCGCCAAAGAAGTAGCGGGCGCAAACGGGTATGTTCTGGGCGCGGTGGGCTCCATTCGTGGAGGAAAGCGGACGAACGTATCAACAAGTGAATTGAAGCGTTTCTATCAGCAACAGATTTTTGCATTGCTCGATGAAGGAGTGGATGGCATTCTGCTCGAAACCTTCTATGATATCGAGGAGATGGATATCGCCCTTCTGCAGGCGCGCAAGCTGAGTGATCTGCCGGTAATTGGACAGTTCGCTGTTGAGGATGTAGGACACACACTGGATGGATATACGATGCCTGAAGCTTTCCGAATCATGCGTGAGCAAGGGGCTGATGTCATTGGTTTCAACTGCCGTTCCGGTCCAAACGGAATTATGCGGGCGATGGAGACGGTGTCAGGCCGTATCGGTGTCCCAATGTCTGTTTACCCAAATGCGGGTGCCGCGGATTACGTCGATGGTCAGTTCCGTTATGGAGCGTCTCCGGAATACTTCGGACAGACCGCAGTGCAATTCGCTGATCTGGGCGCACGTATCATCGGGGGCTGCTGTGGCACAACACCTGATCATATCGCGGCAATTGCCCAGGCTCTTGTTGAATACACACCTGTTCCAATACTGGAACCTGATCCATCCGAGTCGAAACCGCGTATTATCCTGCATGAGAATGTAGATGAACGATCTGGACGGGGGGGGCAGCCTACGATTGTGGATCTGGTCAAACAACGTCATACGGTTATCGTCGAACTTGACCCACCGCGTGATCTCGACATTGCGAAGTTTATGAAAGGCGCCGAGACATTAAAAGCGGCAGGTGCAGATGCGTTAACATTGGCTGATAATTCCTTAGCGGTTACCCGGATGAGTAATATGGCTCTCGGCCATCTTGTTCAGGATCGTACAGGATTGCGCCCACTGGTGCATATTGCATGTCGTGACCGGAATTTGATCGGGACCCAATCGCACATGATGGGATTTGATGCTCTGGGCATTAATCATGTACTCGCTGTAACAGGTGACCCTGCACGTTTTGGTGACTTGCCCGGATCAAGCTCGGTATACGATCTGACTTCTTTTGAAATTATACGTATGATCAAACAGCTGAACGACGGCGTATCCTTCTCTGGTAAACCGCTCAAGCAGAAGGCGGGATTTGTTATCGGTGCCGCATTTAACCCGAATGTGAAACATCTGGATAAAGCTGTACAGCGGCTTGAGAAAAAGATTGCTTCCGGTGCCGATTATATTATGACGCAGCCTGTGTACGATCCCCAACTCATCGTAGCCATGCATGAAGCGACCAAGCATCTGGATGTACCGATCTTTGTAGGGGTGATGCCGCTAGCGAGCGGCCGAAATGCAGAATACCTGCATAATGAGGTTCCGGGTATTCAGCTGTCAGATGAAGTGCGCTCCCGGATGGCTGGTCTCGAAGGTGAAGAAGGTCGGGCAATGGGAGTGAAAATCGCCAAGGAGCTTCTGGATGTAGCAACAAAACATTTCAAAGGAATCTATTTAATGACTCCATTTATGTTCTATAGTATGACGGCCGAACTGACCCAATATGTGTGGGAGAAGTCGGAGCATCAATGTCCTACTTGTTTCAACCCTAATAATCAATTACAATAGTGTAACGGATGTGATGCCGATGTCATTCAGTATGACCGGATACGGTCAATCCGCCTTTCATTTTGGAGGCTATAAGGTACAATTGGAAATCAAGTCTGTCAATCATCGTTATTGCGAAGTGATGATGCGTCTCCCAAGAGAGTGGACGTGTTATGAAGACGGATTGAGGAAAAAGGTACAGAGCCGCTTAAAACGTGGGCGGATTGATGTTTATGTGATGAAAGAAAAAGATGAAGACCAGGCTCTTCCCGCTGTTCTGAATGAGCAGGCGGTCAGGGCCTATCTTCAGGCCGCAGAGCAATTGGAGAGCCGCTATGGTATGCAGGGCAAACCGAGTATTATGGATATGCTGGCACTTCCAGATGTCATGGTTCATTCGGATGGGACGAGTTCGCTTCCGGAAGAGCAGAAAGACGAATGGGAGCGTGTCCTGCAGCAGGGGTTGGAAGAGGCTTTATCCGGTCTGGAGCAGATGCGCGCCCGCGAGGGTCTTCATCTGGCCAGTGATCTGGAACGACGTGTCAGTCGTCTGGAATCACTGCATACCGAGATGCTTGCTCTTGCGCCGACTGTGGTGAGTGATCATCGCAACAAGTTAAGACAAAGGCTTACGGAAATGCAGGAAGAAGGCTCTTTCCCTTTTGACGAGCATAAATTGGGTATGGAAATTGCTATGTTTGCCGATCGTTCTAACATAGAGGAAGAGCTTACGCGTCTACTGAGTCACTTTGGACAGAGCAGGGAGCTGCTGAAAAGTGATGAGCCAGTAGGCCGCAAGTTGGACTTTCTTATTCAGGAGATGAATAGGGAAGTCAATACGATTGGATCAAAAGCCAACCATTTGGCTCTGGTGAACCGTGTTGTCGAGATGAAGGCGGAACTGGAGAAAATTCGTGAGCAAGCGGCGAATATCGAATGAACGGTCATATTTCGGCAAAAGAGTCGCATGTATAGGGGGAAGAACCTGATTATGGCAATCAAACTCATTAACATTGGATTCGGTAACATCGTATCGGCGAACCGGATTATATCCATCGTGAGTCCGGAATCGGCGCCGATCAAGAGGATTATACAAGAGGCAAGAGACCGTCATATGCTGATAGACGCAACGTACGGAAGACGTACTCGCGCCGTGATTATTACGGATAGCGATCATGTCATTCTGTCTGCGGTTCAGCCAGAAACGGTCGCCCATCGTCTTTCTTCGAAAGATGATGACAACGACGAATAAAATGGAGTGTAATATGTCTAAGGGATTACTGGTAGTGTTGTCCGGCCCATCTGGGGTCGGGAAGGGTACAGTATGCAGCGCTTTGCGCAAACGGGTGCCGGAATTGATTTATTCTGTATCGGCAACGACTCGTCAGCCACGTCTGGGTGAGGAACATGGCGTCAATTATTTCTTCAGAAGCCATGAAGAATTCCTGAACATGATTGCTGAAGATCAATTGTTGGAACACGCAGAATATGTAGGGAACTATTACGGAACACCGCGTGATTTTGTGGAGAAAACGATTAACGAAGGCCGGGACATCATTCTTGAGATTGAAGTTCAAGGCGCGTTGAAAGTGAAAGAGAAGTTTCCGGAAGGGATCTTTGTATTTCTGTTGCCTCCTTCATTGGACGAGCTTAAAGATCGCATTCAGGGCCGTGGTACGGAAAGTCAGGCGACGATTGATCATCGGATGTCCGTCGCGGTAGATGAGATCAGTCTGCTGGAGCAGTACGATTACGCTGTCGTTAATGATGAAATTGATTTGGCGTGTAAACGAATAGAAAGCATCATTATCGCCGAACATTGTAAGATCAATAAATAATCCATTTGCCGCCGCGAAATGCGATAATCAGTGGAGCTGCTGTCATAGTATATATGTAGAGCAGCTCCAGTCTGGTTAGTGTATCCAGCGGTGCACCATGATTCCGTCAGGCGGCGAATTGTGATTATACTAATGCAAAGAGGTGTTTTGTAAATATGCTGTATCCTTCTATTGATGAAATGATGAACAAAGTCGACAGCAAGTATTCCCTTGTTGTTGCCGCTTCCCGCCGGGCAAGACAGCTTCGTGAAGGTGAGAAAACGGATTTGAGAAATGCCAGATCCCATAAACAGGTTGGCGTTGCACTTGAAGAGATTTATGGTGATCTGCTCGTTGTCATCAAAGGACAGGACGAAGAGGAAGAAGAGTAAGCCGCCTGCGGCTGCTCTTCAACTGCATACGGCGCAAGCCGGATTTATTTGACAACCGCGAGGTTGTTATTTTTTTCTCTATTCATCATTATAAACGTCGTATATCGGGGGGATAACCATGTTAAACGGTAAAAAAATCGTGCTTGGTGTGACTGGCGGCATAGCCGCATACAAGGCGGCTACATTATGCAGCAGACTGGTGCAAAAAGGAGCGGACGTTCATGTCATTATGACGAATTCCGCGAAACAGTTTATTACCGAATTAACGCTGCAAACCTTGACCCGAAATGTGGTATATAGTGATACATTTGATGAGCGGGAGCCTTCGGTCGTCTCGCATATCCATCTGGCTGATATGGCCGATCTTGTTCTGGTTGCTCCGGCAACAGCCAATGTGATTGCCAAAATGGCACATGGGATGGCTGATGATATGCTCTCTACAACCTTGCTGGCGACCACTGCTCCGGTAATGATTGCACCAGCGATGAATGTACATATGTATGATCATCCGGCGGTACAACATAATATGTGCCTGTTAACGGAGCGCGGAACCCTGATGATTGAACCGGGTGAAGGTCAACTGGCGTGCGGGTATGTGGGCAAAGGACGTTTGGAAGAACCAGAGACGATTGTCGATGTGGTGGAACGTTTTTTTGAACAGCAGGAGTCTGCCAAACGGGAACGTAACGAACAGCTTTCGTTGTTGAGCGGGAAAAAGGTTGTAGTCACTGCAGGAGGTACCATCGAACGCATTGATCCGGTGAGGTATATTACCAATGATTCCTCTGGAAAAATGGGTTTTGCCATTGCAGCGACAGCGCGTGATCTGGGGGCAGATGTGACTTTGGTTATGGGGAATACCCAGGTTCAGCCGCCAGCCAATGTAAAGGTGATCCCGGTACAGTCTGCGCAGGATATGTATGATGCGGTAGCAGGTGAGTGGGATGATGCAGATATCGTGGTTAAGGCCGCGGCTGTTGCGGATTATCGCCCCAAGGAAGTGTACACGGAGAAAATCAAGAAGAAAGGCGATACATTATCGCTTGAACTTATTAAAAATATAGATATTCTTGAAACGCTGGGCAAGCAGAAGAGCCATCAATTTTTGATTGGTTTTGCTGCGGAGACAAATTCATTAGAAATGTATGCACGTGAGAAACTGGAACGGAAAAACTGTGATCTGATCGTAGCCAATGATGTCACCCAGGCGGGTGCCGGATTTGGAACAGATACCAACGCGGTGCACATCTATGACCGTGAAGGTTTGGTGGAAAAGCTTCAGGTGGTGGCCAAGGAAGAGGTGGCTCGCCGGTTGCTTTCGATTGCGGCGGAGCGCATTGCCGGGAGGAATTAATATGGAAATCGCCAAGGTTATTGTCGATGTTCCTGTGAAGGAAACGGACCGGCCGTTTGATTATCTGGTGCCGGAATCCATGCGTGAATGGATTGAGATTGGCAGCAGGGTAGGTGTACCTTTTGGTCATCGGACGGTGCAGGGTTTCGTAATTGATCTGGTGCCTCGCACGGGTACGGAGACTTTCAAACTCAAACCGATTCAGGAATTGCTGGATATCGTTCCACCGTTGTCAGAAGATTTGGTTGAATTAGCCGAATGGATGAGTGAACGTTATGCCAGCAATCGGATTTTGTCTTTGCAGGTGATGGTACCGACTGCGCTGAAAGGGAAAGCAGAACGGTATATCTCACTTGGAGATGCCCTGGACGGACAAATGGCAGGTTCTGCGTCAGGTGAAGAAGTTCTTTTTGTGTGGGGAGAAGAATCGACTTCAGAAAAAGTGCAGCAAGATATTATTCGTTTTGTGAAGAGTCGTGGGCAGGTTCCCCTGCAACAATTGAGTCGTAAATACCCCAATCATGCTGCGCTGATCAAGAAGTTGTTGCTCAGTGGTGTCCTGCTGGAAAGTCAGGCGATTAAGGACAAGCTGAATAAAAAAACGATGAAATCCATTAATCTAGCTGTGGATGCAGCAGCTGCGGAAGAGGCATTGACTTCATTCCCGGCAAAGGCGCAACGGCAGAAGGAAGTTTTGGCCTTCTTGCTGGAAATGAAAGAACTGTTGCCGATGGCGATGAAAGAATTGTTGTCCACACTTCAGGTATCAGCGGCTACAGTCAAAGGACTGGAGGAGAAAGGGTTGGTTGTGACGGAGGACGTCGAAGTCTTCCGTGACCCTTATCAGGGCCGGAAGTTTCGTGCGACCGAGCCACTGAATCTGACCGACGAGCAGCAGCTTGTCTATAACAATATTAATGGTCGATTACAGGAAAGGCGCCATGGCGTCTTTTTGCTTCATGGTGTAACAGGTAGCGGCAAGACGGAAGTATACCTCCAGACCATTCAGCGCTGTATTGAACAGGATCGACAGGCAATTGTACTTGTACCTGAGATTGCACTGACACCACAGATGGTAGAGCGTTTTAAAGGACGTTTTGGTGACCAGGTTGCTGTGATGCATAGTCGGTTGTCCGGTGGGGAGCGTTATGATGAGTGGCGCAAAATTCGGGAAGGTCAGGTGAAGGTTGCCATTGGCGCCCGTTCAGCAGTCTTTGCTCCGTTCAGTCGTCTTGGTTTGATCATTATGGACGAGGAGCACGAGACTTCATATAAACAGGAAGAAACTCCGAAGTATCATGCCCGTGATGTAGCGGTAAAAAGAGCACAGCAGCACCAGGCGGTCGTAGTCCTGGGTTCAGCGACACCTTCGCTGGAAAGTTACTATGCTGCCCGTTCGCAGAGCAATGATGATTTTGCACCACTGTTGTTGGAGATGCCTACCCGCGCACTTGGTAATAAGCTGCCAGAGGTACGGATTGTTGATATGCGCGAAGAGCTGAAGGATGGAAATCGCTCGATGTTCAGCCGCGCCTTGCACAAAGGATTGGAAGAGCGGTTGGAGCGTGGGGAACAGACCGTGCTTTTGCTGAATCGACGTGGCTATTCCACCTTTGTAATGTGTCGCAGTTGTGGATACGTTGCAGGCTGTCCCGAGTGTGATATTTCATTAACCTATCATCAGCGCTCAAACAATCTTCGTTGTCACTATTGTGGATATGCGGAAGCAGCACCAGAAGTGTGCCCGGATTGTGGCAGCGAGCATATTCGATATTTTGGTACAGGTACACAGCGGGTAGAGGAAGAATTGGCGAAACTGTTCCCGGGTATTCGCGTCATTCGGATGGACGTGGATACAACGAGTGAAAAAGGTTCGCATGAGAAGTTATTGAAGCAGTTTCGTGAGAAAAAGGCAGACGTATTGCTGGGTACCCAGATGGTTGCCAAAGGGCTTGATTTTCCTGATGTCACCCTGGTCGGAGTCATCACAGCAGACTCGGCACTCAATTTGCCGGATTTCCGGGCTGCCGAAAAAACATTTCAGCTGCTCACCCAGGTGGCGGGCCGTGCAGGTCGACATCAACTGCCGGGCGAGGTATTTGTCCAGTCCTATACACCAGAGCACTATTCGATTGGGCATGCGAGCCAGCATGACTATGTTTCGTTTGTCCGTGAGGAGTTATTGCATCGGCGCAATTTGCAGTATCCGCCATACTGTCGCCTGATTTTGGTGACCTTCTCACATGAGCAGCTTCCGGTACTGATCCGGCTGGCTGAGAACTACACACGAATACTGAAAGAAAAGGCAAATGCTGCTGGCTGGTTAGGCAGTTTGGACCGTTTCAGTAATAATGCTTTTGATGTGCTTGGCCCGGTAGCATCACCGATTCCTCGGATCAAGAATAGATACAGATTCCAATGTATGATAAAATGGCGGGGGGATGTCGACGCCATTGGACTGGCGCTCGCGACGGCCCGGCGCATGGACGACGATGTTCAGGCGCAAAAACTGCAAATTAGTCTGGATGTAGACCCGCAAATGTTAATGTGAGCATTTGTAGTAAAATGCGGATGTAAACAAGCGGTATAAACATAGATTAAAAACAGCATGAATGATGGCTCGATCTTAAAATCAGTTTTTGATACCTGCTACATAGCAGAAAATCAGTACTTATTTTTGAAATGAGCCTGATGTCCTGAAATTATGATGAGGATTAGGAAGGTGCTTACAACATGTCGATTCGTATTATCGTGAAAGAACCAGATGAGGTACTACACAAAAGAGCTAAAGAAGTAACTAAAGTTACACCTAATGTACAGAAACTGCTGGATGATATGGCAGATACGATGTATGACGCAGAAGGCGTAGGTCTGGCTGCACCACAGGTTGGTATTTTGAAACGTCTGATTGTGATCGATTGCGGAGATGAGCAGGGCTTGATCAAGATGATTAATCCGGAGATTATTTCGAGCGAGGGAGAGCAATTTGGACCTGAAGGATGCTTGAGTATTCCTGGCATTAACGGTGATGTGCGTCGTTTTGAGACGGTTACAGTCAAAGGGCTGGACCGCGAAGGCAAGGAACTGACTATTACGGGAAGCGGATTGTTGTCACGCGCATTCCAACATGAGATTGACCATTTGGATGGCGTGCTCTTTACGGATATTGCTGAAAAGGTATACGAAATTGCAGCCGATCAAACCGGGCCGCGTCGTAACTAAGGAGTGATCGATTTGAATATTGTTTTTATGGGAACGCCTGAATTTGCAGTTCCGTCTCTCGATATGCTTATAGCCGAGGGATATAACGTGGTTGGGGTAGTAACACAGCCAGATAAACCACAGGGGCGTAAAAAGGTGCTTACACCAACACCAGTCAAGGCTGCGGCAGAACGCCACGGCCTGCCTGTATTTCAACCAGTGAAACTGCGTGCTCCAGAAGCTGTAGCCCGATTGGCTGAATGGAAACCGGATCTGATTGTGACTGCGGCTTTTGGGCAGATTCTGCCCAAAGCTGTGCTGGATATGCCCGTTCGTGGTTGTGTGAACGTGCATGGCTCTCTTTTGCCAAAATATCGCGGTGGCGCCCCGATTCAACGTTCCATTATTAATGGAGAGCCGGTGACGGGAGTTACACTGATGTTTATGGCCGAAGGCTTGGATACGGGAGATATGATCTCACGTGTGGAAGTGGAGATTACGGATGAAGATACATCAGGGTCCATGTTTGTAAAGCTCAGCGAAGCGGGCTCCAAATTGCTTCAAGAAGAAATGCCGCGGCTGATTGCAGGCGAAACAACGGCTAATGCACAGGATGAAGCCGATGCTTCGTATGCTCGCAATCTAACTCGGGATGACGAGAAGATGGACTGGAATCGCACGTCGCGTGAATTGTTCAACCAGATTCGTGGTCTTGTGCCGTTCTCGGGTGCATTTACGATGTGGGATGAACAGGTATTCAAGGTTTGGGCAGCAGCAAATCCGAAGCAGGCAGATGTACTCTCATCATCGGATGCTGGACAAGCTGAGCCGGGAACGGTGTTACAATTGGGCAAAAACGGCATTGAAGTTCGCACAGGCGACGGTTCTCTCTGGCTTACTGAGGTTCAGCCTGCAGGCAAAAAAGTAATGCAAGCTGCTGACTTTGCCCGTGGTGGTACCCTGAAACCAGGAACGGTGCTGAGATGAGCGGAAATACATCAGGCCGTCCGTCAGGAAATGGTCATAAAGTCGCAGAAAATGCGCCCGGGCGCGGAGGAAACCAACGTCGTCCGAATTCGGGAAAATCGGGTCGTGCAGGACATTCATCTGCATCCTCATCTTCTGCCAGTGGTAAATCACGCTCGGAGCGACCCAAAACATCTGCTCGTGCACTCGCTGTAAAGGTACTCAGCGCCGTTGAGCAAGAAGGAGCGTACAGCAACCTTGAGCTGAACCGGCGTCTGAAAGAGGCCGAACTAAGTCCGGCAGATGCCGGACTGGCTACGGAGTTGGTCTATGGTACGATCGCAAGATTGAATACCCTTGATTATTTTCTGGAACGCTATGTAGCCAAAGGTGTGTCCAAGCTGCAACCGTGGGTTCGTAGCCTGCTTCGCATCAGCGTGTACCAGATGTTATATCTGGACCGTATTCCGGAACACGCAGTGGTGAGTGAAGCCGTCAATTTGGCTAAGAAATTGGGTCATCAGGGCATCTCGGGTATGGTGAATGGCGTTCTGCGGAACATGATTCGCAATCGTGATGAACTGCGTATTCCCGATCATCTGCCTGCAGCTGAACGTATCTCACTGGAGCATTCTCACCCGCTGTGGATGGTTGAACGCTGGATCAGCCAATATGGTGAAGAGACAGCGGAAGCGATCTGTCGTGCAAATAATGAACCGCCTGCGGTTAGTGTTCGTGTGAACACGACAATGACTACTCGTGAGAAACTAATGCTGGAGATGGAGAGCACGGGGGCGATCGTGGAACCTTCCCGGCTTAGTCCAGACGGTATTCTCGTTCGTAGTGGTGGCAACATGGCACTTACGTCCTGGTATCGGGATGGCTTGCTGTCCGTTCAAGATGAAAGTTCCATGCTTGTAGCCGAGGCAGTTGGGCCTGAAGAAGGACAAACCGTAATGGACTGCTGTGCAGCACCCGGCGGAAAGACAGCCCATATGGCGGAGAAAATGCAGGATCGTGGACGGATTGTGTCCAATGATGTACATGCTCACAAACGTCAGTTGATCATGGATCAGGCAGATCGTCTGGGACTTAGCTGCATTGATGCTGTGACAGGTGATGCGCTTGATCTGGATGAGCGTTATCCTGAGGCATCATTTGACCGTATTTTGCTGGATGCGCCATGTTCCGGTCTAGGTGTTATTCGCCGCAAGCCGGATGTCAAATGGACCAAAACTGCGGAAGATATTCAAGATATCTCCAATCTGCAACGTGAACTGCTGGATCGGGTTGCACCGTTATTAAAGCCGGGGGGTATTCTGGTGTATAGTACGTGTACAATCGAGCCTGCGGAGAACGAGCATAGGATCTCTGACTTTTTGGCCCGGCATCCGGAATACAAGGCAGCTGAAGACTCTGCCTGGTCTGGTATGGAAACAGCCGATTGGAAGGTTGTGAACGGCGGTGTGCAGATCCTGCCACAGTATGCTCACAGCGATGGCTTCTTCATTGCCAGGTTGACAAGGATAGCGGATTAACAGTTTAATAGAGCACTGAAGGATAGCCGCCGAGGGGAACTTCGGCGGATTTCTTTGTGATTAGCCTCAAGGTGTTCTACATCAGTAAAATGTGATGATAGGGTGCGATGCAGGCACTGAGGTGTTATAATGCATGAAGTAAAGGCATCAAGGGTATACATGGATGTAAAGTGGTCTTTGTGATAGAATAGGAAGAATGAAAAGAAAAGAAGGAATAGGTGTTGACAACAAAATGAAACCTTTTATATATGATTATTCCCTGGAGGAGCTGCAACAGTGGGCTGTTGAGAACGGGGAGCCGGCTTTTCGCGGTGGTCAGATCTTCGACTGGATTTATGTGAAACGTGTGAATGATTTCAGTGAAATGACGAACCTGTCGAAAGCGCTGCGTGAAAAGCTGACTGAACAATTCGAATTCGTTACACTTACTGAAATTACGAAATTTGAATCCAAGGATGGAACGGTGAAATTCCTGTTCGGTCTGCATGATGATCATGCGATCGAAACAGTTATCATGAAGCACAACTACGGTAACAGCATCTGTGTAACAACACAGGTCGGATGCCGAATTGGCTGCACGTTCTGTGCATCCACGCTGGGCGGACTGAAACGTAACCTTACAGCTGGCGAAATTGTGGCTCAGGTTGTGCAAGCCCAGAAAATTCTGGATGAACGTGGTGAGCGGGTCAGCAGCATCGTAATCATGGGTTCAGGTGAGCCTTTTGAGAACTATGAAGCAACAATGACATTCCTGCGTATTATGATCCACGAAAAAGGACTGAATATCGGTCAGCGCCATATTACGGTATCCACAAGTGGAATCGTACCAAACATTTACAAGTTTGCAGATGAAGATACACAGATTAACCTGGCGATCTCCATCCATGCTCCAAATGATGCATTGCGTTCCAAATTGATGCCAGTAAACCGCCGTTTTCCTTTTGATGATGTAATGGAGTCATTGCGTTATTACTTGGCGAAAACGGGCCGCAGAATTACGTTTGAGTATGCACTTATCGGTGGTGTGAATGATCAGCCGGAACATGCGGCAGAACTGGCAAGCGTGCTTAAAAACATGCTGTGCCATGTGAACCTGATTCCGGTCAACCATGTACCTGAGCGCAAGTACGTAAGAACATCCAGAAGCGACATTTTCAATTTTCAGAAGATTCTCTCGGAGCAGGGTGTTAATGTAACCATTCGTCGTGAACAGGGACATGATATTGCTGCCGCTTGCGGTCAGCTTCGTGCAAAGCATATGGAGTTGAGGTGAGAACGTTTTGATCAAAACAGTTCATGTGAGCCATATCGGACGGGTGCGTTCGGTGAATGAAGATTCAGCCTGGATTCGAAATCTCGATACAGGTTATATTCTGGGTATTGTTGCCGATGGTATGGGTGGACATCTTGCAGGAGATACAGCGAGCCGCCTGGCGGTAGAGACGTTGGTGCAGGATCTGGGAACGCTTGAGCCAGGTCTTTCACATGCGTCTTTGTCGGCCGCATTGAGCGATGCTATTTTGCATGCCAACGAAGTGATCTTCCGTACTGCATCTTCGGATGATAATTACCATAACATGGGGACTACCGTGGTTGCGGCATTATTGAATGATACGGAAGGCGTTATTGGTCACATCGGTGACAGCAGAGCATACAAAATTGCAAATAAACATGTGATCCAGTTGACCGAGGACCATACACTGGTCAATGAATTGTTCAAAAATGGTCAGATCAGCAAAGAAGATGTCTCTCATCATCCACGTCGCAATGTGCTGACTCGAGCACTTGGGACAGATGCTGAAGTGAAGGTGGATCTGGATACCGTCAAATTGGAAGAAGGCGAAGTGCTTCTCCTGTGCAGTGACGGGCTTAGTAATCTGGTCAGCAATGAGCAGATCATTCAGGTCGCTGGTAATCTGGAACTGGCATTGGAAGATCGAGCGGATCGCTTGCTTCAGCTGGCTTTACTAGCTGGAGGAGATGACAATATCACGGTGGCATTATTCGAACTGCAAAAGGAAGGTTCCGTGACATCGGAAACGGGGTGTGAGTCATGATTGGGCACCAGCTAGGCGGACGCTATGAAGTGATCGAGCGTGTCGGCGGTGGCGGCATGGCTCTTGTGTACAAAGCCCAGGACCTGTTGCTCAACCGGAACGTTGCCATCAAAGTGTTACGGCAGCAATTTGTGCATGACGAAGAGTTTATTCGCCGTTTTCGCAGGGAAGCACAGTCTGCAGCATCCCTGTCCCATCCTAACGTGGTCAGTATCTACGATGTGGGGCAGGAAGATGACGTTCATTATATTGTCATGGAGTATGTTGAAGGCAAAAACCTGAATGAAATTATTAAAGAGCGGGCGCCTCTGCAGGTGGACGAAGCGGTTCGGATCGCCTCCCAGATTGCAGATGCTCTTGATCATGCACATCATAATCAGATCATTCATCGGGATATCAAACCCCATAATATATTGATTGGTCGAAATGGCCGTGTGAAAGTAACGGATTTCGGGATCGCCCGTGCGGTTACGTCCACAACGATTACACAGACCGGCTCAGTGGTCGGTTCCGTACATTACTTCTCACCTGAACATGCCAAAGGCATCGTAACTGGCGAGAAGTCGGACTTATATTCTCTCGGTATCGTACTTTATCAAATGCTGACTGGGCAGCTTCCGTTCCTGGGAGAGAGTCCAATTAGCGTTGCTTTGAAGCATTTGCAGGAAGAGTTTGATGAACCTCGCAAATTCAATCCACTTATCCCGCAAAGCGTGGAGAACGTTATTCTGAAATCCATGCGCAAAAATCCGCAGGAGCGTTACCAATCCGCTAAAGAAATGCAGACGGATCTGGAAACCTGCCTGATGCCGGAAAGACGTAATGAAACGAAGATTGATTTTCCGGATGAGGATGATATTGATCAGACACGTGTTATGCCGGCAATCAAGCCAGAGCCGCGTGGAGTTACATCCACAGGTTCTATACCCGTGATGGAGTCTGACGAAGATAACAACAAGGGCAAACCCAAAACAAAGAACTGGAAGAAGCCAGCGCTGCTGATCTCTTTGACAGTGCTTATTCTTATCGCGATGGTTGGAGTTGTATGGTACGTGAAAGGCATGCTTGTTGTGCCTGATGTGACTGTACCAAATGTCATTGGCCAAACCGAGGAAAAGGCTCGTCAAATGTTGCAGGATAAAGGGCTTGTGGTCAGTGATAATGTCATCCGGGAGTACAAGGAGAATGTGGAACCAGGTATAGTATTTGACCAGACCCGAAATGAAGGCGATGTGGTCAAAGAAGGCTCTGAGGTCCAGCTGAGTGTTGGGGCGGAAAAAGAGTTGTTGAAGATGCCTGATCTCAAAGACAAATCTTATGATGAGGCGGTCAAACAACTCACCGGACTGGGCATCAAAGAGGATCAGATCCAGCGAAAAGATGAATATTCAAATGATAAATCTGCGGGTACGGTTCTATCCCAAACTCCTGGAGTGAATGAAGAATACGATCCGGCAGAGGTTCAGATTGTTCTGACTGTGAGCAAAGGGTCCGAAACGATAAAAATGCCTGACTTGAAAAACCGTACTCGAAGTGAGGCAGAGAGTATGCTCAAATCCGCCGGGTTAATCCTTGCTCAGGTTCAGGAAGAGTCGAGTTACACCGTAGATGAAGGCAAAGTGACACAGCAATGGCCTGTGGAAGCTGGTGCAGAGGTAAATCCTGGTGATAAAATCACCATTTTCATTAGTACCGGATATCCGCCGGAGGCATTGAACTACGCCTATAACATTAACGTTTCGCCAAAAGAAGTAGGAAAGAGCAGCAAAATTCGAATTACGTTCGAAGATGCTCGTGGCAAAAGTCAGGAATGGGGAACCCGGACAATCAAGTCTGTCCAAACGCTGACAATTCCGCTTATTCTGGCTCCAAACGTCGATGGTGTTGTCTCTGTCTACCGGGATGGACAATTCCTGGATACGTATCTGGTGTCCTACACTGATGCCAAAAACGGAACGGTAGTTGTACCTACCATTGAGCCTGAGAAGGGTGCAGAGCCGCCTCCAACAACAGAGGAGCCTGAACAAGGCGGTGGTGGTGATGAAGGCACCGTGGATACACAACAGGAAGGTGAACCGGATACACCTGTTGAGGGTGAAGGGGAGCACGACGAGGCAGATACTTCCGCGATGAAGAACGGACATGGTCTCGCCAAGGGAAAAGATAAGAAAAAGGAAGTCATTAACGCATCAAGCCGTCCGTAAGGGCGGCTTATTGCCGACGTTCAGGGTAAATGTACTGTAAATTAAAGGAGGGCGACGGAGCTATGCCAGAAGGTATCATCGTTAAAGCGCTAAGCGGTTACTATTATGTCATGCCACTAGAAGACAGCGGGGTGCCTTCGGTTGAAGGCTCCGCCGTTCAATGCCGGGCCAGAGGCATCTTCAGAAAACGGGGTACGTCACCGCTTGTGGGTGACCGAGTCAGCTATATGCTGACAGAGAACGGGGAAGGAACAGTAGATGAGATTCGCAAACGTGAGACGGAATTAATCCGTCCACCTGTTGCCAATGTTAGTTTGGCTGTTCTGTTATTTTCCGTTAAGGAACCGGATATGAATCTCAATCTGCTGGATAAATTCCTGGTACATATCGAACAAGCTGGACTGGATGCATTGATTGTGCTAACGAAACAGGACCTGGCTGATCCAGAAAACGATGCCCGTGATACAGTGGCTGAAGTAAAAGCTTTGTACGAGCAAATTGGATATGAAGTGATCTCTACCAGTTCACGAACTGGTGAAGGTAATGAACTGCTCAAGGAGCGCCTTGCCGGCAAGATTAGCGTATTCTCCGGACAATCCGGTGTAGGAAAATCTTCGATGCTGAATGCCTTGATGCCAGGTCTAACCCTGGAGACCAGTGCAATCAGCATGCGCCTTGGCCGAGGGAAACACACCACCAGGCACGTGGAACTCATACCGCTGGATAATGGTGGTTTTGTCGCCGATACGCCGGGATTCAGCCAACTGGACTTCCTGGAGATTGGTGTGGAGGAGTTATCCACTTGTTTCCGGGAGTTCGCTCAATATGCGGATCAGTGTAAGTTCCGAGGCTGTACTCATACGCACGAACCAGGTTGCCGAGTACTTGCAGCCAAAGCGGAGGGAATGATCTCCGAAAGCCGTTATCAGCATTACGAACAATTCCTTACAGAAATGAAAGACAAAAAGCGGAGGTATTAATATGATTAAAATTGCCCCATCTATTTTATCTGCGGATTTTGCCCGTCTCGGCGCGGAAGTGGCGGAAGCCCAAGCTGCTGGCGGAGACTGGATTCATGTTGATGTCATGGACGGTCATTTCGTCCCTAATATTACGCTTGGACCTGCGATTGTCAAAGCGATCGCTCCACATACAAGCTTGCCGCTTGATGTTCATTTGATGATTGAGAACCCAGAGCGTTATGTGGAGGAATTCGCGAAAGCTGGCGCAGCTGTTATTACAGTTCACGCAGAGGCTTGTGTGCATCTGCACCGGGTTATCCATTTGATCAAGGAACAGGGAGTTAAGGCAGGGGTTGCCCTTAATCCGGGAACTCCGGCGAGTGCTATTCAAGAAGTGCTGGACGATGTGGATATGGTGCTTGTCATGACCGTAAATCCCGGTTTTGGTGGACAGGCCTTCATCTCTGGTACTATGAACAAAATCAAGCAAATTCGTAGCTGGCTGAACGAAAAAGGTCGTCATGACGTGCATATTGAAGTGGATGGCGGTATCGCTGCTGACACGGCTCCGCTTGTGGTTGAAGCTGGAGCAGATGTGCTCGTTGCGGGAAGTGCTGTATTTGGACGTGAAGATCGCGCTGCCGCCATTGCCGAAATTCGCAGTAGCTACGGAGGCTGAGCATGAACCTCAAGGAGACGCTGTGGACAATGGCTGCGAGTCTCGTTACGGGACTGGTGCTTGCTATGTTTGCGGTTATTCAATCCCCTTACAATGCGATTACGTCATTGATCGGGGTTGGTGTTGTCATTATGTACTTCCGCAAATTTGACCGTACAGGACTTCGGGTTACTTTTGTAATATTCAGCATACTGTATTACTTATTGAGTGTATTCATGATCGCTGTCTATCAATATATCCCTGCCCAAACCTAAATGACTGAATAACAGGCTCGTCATTGTGGAATAGGGACAGAGAGTTCCGCATAAATATGGTTACATGAGCAGGTTTCTCATGTAGCCTTTTTTGTCGTGTTTAAGGCAAGGAAGGCCTGGAGCATAGGATACGGCGGATGCATGAGCATGATGGGGAGGGTGAAGTATGAAATTTTACACATTCAAACTGCCGAAGTTTTTGGGAGGGTTTGTAAAGGCGATTCTTAATACGTTTCAAAAGAACTGACATGATTAAAAGGTTCCATTGGCGAATACCGCCGCTTTGGCTACAGGATCATCTGGAATTCGGACCTGCGAAGCGCCATGCGGCGGCCATTCACATGCTGATGTGTGTATTCATGATGTTATTTCTGAATACCAAAAAAGCACCTGCAAGGAACAAGGTGCTTTTTGCTTACCCGATTTATAGTAGCTTTGCGTGATTATACGCGAGTCACTTTACCGGCTTTCAGTGCACGGGTGCTTACGTATACACGTTTTGGTTTACCGTTCACGAGAATGCGGACCTTCTGAACGTTTACGCCCCAAGAACGACGGTTACGGTTGTTAGCGTGGGATACGTGGTTACCGGTGCCCGGTTTCTTACCTGTCACATAACATTTGCGAGACATAGATTACACCTCCTATCCTAAAATAACCAGTTGCCCTAAGGAGACACGAATGCCATTCCAGACGGGCTAAATTGTTCTTCCTGACCGCAATGGTCAGGTTCCAGTAGCTAATGGCGTTGTTCAAGCCGGCATAGCCGGATCATTTCCATTACTAAACCTGCATAAAACAATACTTGAATATAATATCATATTGAAAAAAGCTTCGTCAACTGATCCAAAAACTTTATTTATTTCTCCTGTCTAATATAGTACAATGTTGAATAGTCCATAATACAGCGGTGAACAGGCTGTTGCCGCGGGGAAGCCGGAGAAAAAACCGGCCTTAAAGGGTCGGTGGTCTGCTTTTTTGGCAACGCTGTGAGCTGCGGCATTCCATCATTGGCACCAGTCTCCATGCGGCATTCATGCCGGCTCTTGATACCGGTGCATATCCGTATGCCCCGAATTAGGGGTTACAGAGCAATTGCAGGATATCGGTTGCCCGGCCGCCCAGACCGTTAATCCGGCTGACATGTTGTATTATATGCCTGGGCCGGACAAGGTATGGACGAAGAATAACGCGATTAGCGTTTGCGCATGAACAGACCAGATAACATCTTGGTGCAAGATGTTCGTGTATCAAGCTAGGAAGGGGAATTCTCACTTGAGTATACGTTCTTTAAATGGAACAGATTTCACCGCAATGGTACTTGCCGGAGCGGAACAACTTGGACAGCATGCAGAGCACGTCAATTCCCTGAATGTTTTCCCTGTGCCGGATGGCGACACGGGAACGAACATGAATTTGACAATGAGTGCAGGAGTCGCAGAGATTAAACGCAAGAGTTCTGCCTCCATCGGAGAAGCTGCCGGTATTTTATCAAAAGGCCTGCTTATGGGCGCACGGGGGAATTCCGGAGTAATATTATCGCAATTGTTCCGCGGATTCAGTCGTTCAGCTGCTCCTTACGAGGAACTGAATACGCTCCAGTTCGCCGCAGCCCTGCAGAACGGTGTGGACGCAGCTTATAAAGCTGTAGTGAAACCCGTTGAAGGGACCATTCTTACCGTAGCCAAGGAAGCGGCGAAACATGCCAGCTACTACGCAAGACGGACGAATGATATAACTGAATTAATGAATGAAGTATTGTTAAAAGCAAAAGAAGCACTGGCAATGACTCCGGAATTGCTGCCTGTATTGAAACAGGTCGGTGTTGTGGATTCGGGCGGTCAGGGGCTTGTATATATTTACGAAGGCTTTATGGACGTTCTGTTGCAGACGGATGGTGCAAGTCGTACATCCTTCCAGAGAGACGTACAACCAACCGTAGCGGCATCTGCATTGAAACCGGCTGCACCGTCAGAAGTGGTTTCTGCGAAGCCTGAACAGCGGGTAATCGTGCCGGAGATGCCAATGTCTGCCCAAGCACGATTGGAAACGGAAGATATTGAGTTCCTTTATGACATGGAGTTCTTTATTAACCGCGAGCTTGGAGAGAACGCAGGTGTTGTATTTGATGACGAAGCATTCCGGAAAGCGTTGTCAGTTAACGGGGATTCCATCATTATAATCGCTGACGATGAAGTGATTAAGGTTCACGTGCATTCCAAGACACCTGGGGATGTATTAAACCTGGCTCTCCGATATGGAGAAATCACACAAATTCACATCCTCAATATGCGTGAGCAGCATCGTGATCTTCTGACTGCAGGCATGGACATTGCGCCTTCGCCTGAGCTGTTCGCAGAGATTCCACCTGAAGCGACGCGTAGCATGGAAAAAGCTGTGCTCCCAGCAGACGAGATGGCACCGTATGGATTCATCGCGGTATCTTCTGGTGAAGGGATTGCGGAGATTTTCCAGAGTCTTGGCGTGGATGTAGTTCTTTCTGGTGGACAGACGATGAATCCGAGCACTGAAGATTTTGTGAAAGCGGTGCGTTCGATCGCGGCAGAACAGGTATTTATTTTGCCGAACAACTCCAATATTGTACTTGCTGCGGAGCAGGCTAGGGAGCTGCTTGAAGATGAACGTCGAATTATTGTGATTCCGAGCAAGACGATCCCTCAGGGTATGGCAGCGGCTTTTGCTTTCCAGGAGGATGAGTCTGCGGAAACCAATCGTGACCATATGCTTGAGGCGATTAGCCGGGTACAGTCCGGTCAAGTAACTCATGCAGTCAGAGATACACAATATGACGAGCTTGATATCAAAGCTGGACACTATATCGGTATCCATAATTCCAAGATCGTGGCAACGGACGAGAGCATGCTGCACGCATGTGAAGGCCTTCTGCAACAGATGATGGAGAGCGGAGATGAAGTAGTGACCATACTTGAAGGGGACGAGGCTACCCCAGAGATTACCTCTGCACTTGTCGCATGGCTTGAAGAACAATATCCTGATGCTGAGGTAGAGGTGCATCTTGGAGGACAGCCGGTTTATTATTATTTGTTCTCTGTAGAGTCCTAATAGAGGTTGTTCAAAAAGTTCCCAGTTAACTTTTTGAACATGCACTAATAGCACTTAAGCAAAGAGGAGGGGATCTGATGAGCCACAAGGTTGCGATCGTAACCGATAGCACGGCAGATATACCGGAAGAACTGATCCGTAAATATGGAATTCATGTTGTTCCGCTGCGTGTTTTGTTCGGGGAAGAAGCTTATGCAGATGGCGTTGATCTGACTTCGGAACAGTTCTATGCAAAATTGGAGAAGGTATCCGTGCTGCCTACAACCTCACAGCCTTCTCCCACCGATTTTATGAATATCTACAACACATTGTTGGATGAGGACCCAGAGCGGCCCATTGTATCGATTCATTTGTCTTCCGGCATGAGTGGTACCTATCAATCGGCACTGCTTGGCAAATCGTTGCTGGAACGTGAGGGAGACATAACGGTACTGGATTCGAAGTCTGCATCCTATGGATATGGTTTATTGGTCGTACAGGCTGCCGAGCTTGCTGAACAAGGCAAGTCCGCTGCGGAGATCGCTGCGGCTGTAGCAGCCATGCAGCAGAGCCGCAAGCTGTTCTTTCTCGTAGATACATTAGAGTATTTGCAGAAAGGCGGTCGGATAGGCAAAGCTGCGGCCATCTTGGGAACACTGCTGAATATTAAACCGATCTTGTCCATTGATGAGGAAGGCGTTATTTACGCAGTGGAGAAAGTCAGAGGTCACAAAAAAGCCATGGCACGCATTATTGAGCTGTTTCAGCAGGATCTGGCGGGTCAACGTGTTAATCTGGCGGTAGGTCATACCGCAGACCCCGGATCAGCGATCGCTTGTGCAGAGCAATTACGCGGGCATTTTACACTGAATGAAGTGGTATATACCAATATTGGGGCCGTCATTGGCAGCCATGTTGGGCCTGGCGTAATTGCCATCTTTATGTGGCCTGTTCCGGAATGAGGGATTAGACATGAAATGGGAAGAAATATCGGTAAAACAAATTAGCGGCGTGAGTGCTCTCAAAGAGGGAGAGCTTCACGCCTTTGGCATCTCTACTGTAAAAGACTTGCTTGAATATTATCCGTTCCGTTATGAGGATTATCGACTGCGTTCGCTCAGTGAAGTGAAGGACGGGGATAAAATCACGGTACAGGGTAAAGTGATGGGTATCCCGGTGTTGCAGCGTTATGGCAAAAAATCACGCCTTACCTGTAAGGTGATGACGGAAGAATGGATGATTTCAGCCACCTGGTTCAATCGGCATTTTCTGAAGGAACAGCTTACGCCCAATCGGGAGATTGTTATTACGGGGAAATGGGAACAGAAACGTATGCAGATGACCGTAACGGATTCGGAATTCCCGGATAAAGGGGAAGGGCGATCAGGCACGCTGCAGCCTGTGTATTCCGTAACCGGCAAGCTTACGCAGTCTTGGATGCGCAAAACGATTAATCAGGGGTTAGTCCAATTCGGGGAAATGATCCCCGAAATTCTGCCTCAATCACTCATGAAGAAATATGGATTCATGGCTCGCAAACAGGCGATTGCCGGGATTCACCGTCCGCAGGATAACCGGGAAGGCCAGCAGGCCAGACAACGGATGGTGTATGAGGAGCTATTTTTGTTTCAACTCAAGATGCAGGCCTATCGTGCATTGAACCGGGATCGTATGGATGGTGTAGTGCACACAACGGATAATACGACGATTCGGGAGTTTGTCCGTAGTCTGCCATTTGAACTGACGGACGCGCAGAAGAAGGTAGAGCTTGAAATTCTGCATGATATGCGTTCACCGTATTCGATGAATCGACTGCTGCAGGGAGATGTAGGCTCGGGTAAAACGGTTATTGCGGCGATTGCGCTGTATACGACCGTGCGTTCCGGTTTTCAGGGGGCTCTGATGGTCCCTACGGAGATTCTGGCAGAACAGCATATGCGCTCACTGCAAAAGCTGTTTGAACCCTTTGGCGTAACTGTGGGGCTGTTAACGGGCAGTGTGAATGGACGGAAGCGCAAAGATCTGATTGCATCCTTGCAAATGGGCATGATCGATATCGTTGTGGGTACACACGCTTTGATACAGGAGGATGTATTTTTCCGCGATCTGGGTCTTGTCGTTACGGATGAACAGCATCGCTTCGGTGTGAACCAGCGCAGCATTTTGCGGCGTAAAGGCTATAACCCGGATGTGTTAACGATGACGGCGACGCCGATTCCGCGAACACTAGCGATTACCGCTTTTGGTGATATTGAGGTATCGACCATCTCGGAACGTCCAAAGGGACGGATTCCAATCTCAACGTACTGGGTCAAGCATGACATGATGGACAGGGTTCTTGGTTTTATATCGCGCGAAGTGGACCAAGGACGTCAGGCCTATCTGATCTGCCCGCTCATTGAAGAGTCGGAGAAGCTGGATGTACAGAATGCCATTGACCTGCACATCCAGATGCAGCAGAACTTTCCGAAGTACCGTGTAGGTCTGCTGCATGGACGGATGACGGCTGGTGAGAAGGAAGAGATGATGCGGGACTTCTACAGCAACGAAATTCAGCTTCTGGTCTCCACAACGGTTGTGGAGGTTGGTGTCGATGTACCTAACGCTACGCTTATGGTCATTATGGATGCGGACCGCTTCGGTCTGTCGCAGCTGCATCAGCTTCGTGGTCGGGTCGGTCGGGGCGCTCATGCCTCTTATTGTGTGCTGATTGCTGATCCCAAGACAGAGGTTGGGCAGGAGCGCATGAAGGTCATGACGGAAACCGAAGATGGGTTCGAAGTATCCCGTCGGGATCTGGATCTGCGGGGACCGGGGGATTTCTTTGGCACCAAGCAAAGTGGACTACCCGAGTTCCGGCTTGCCGACATGGTTGCGGATTTTGCCGTATTGGAGCAGGCGCGAGATGATGTGTCCAGCCTGATTGGGGATGCGAACTTCTGGACGTCTGTTGACTACGCTCCTTTACGTGACTTTTTACAGCAGCAGCAAGTATTCCAGGGTGATCTGATCGATTAATCGGAGCTGTGGATGTGTGGTTTTCCACATTTTCCGTGGGAAAATGTCAAGTGTACAGGCCCTCCTGTCATATGAATAAGAAGTGAGTTCATTATTCAGGAGGTGCTGTACGTTTTGGGTTACCAACAATATGGAATCAGTCCGCAGCTGGTGGAGCGGATCAAAACAAAGATGAAAAATCCCGCTGTCAAAGAGCGTATCAAAAAGTTGATAGATGGGGTCACCAAGTCCGATTTGCAGGATAAGGCGAAGGTGAGAAGGCTGGTCAAGTCGTCAGCGGTCATTATGAACGAGAATTTTTCTACGACTCAGGAGGAACAATTCGTTGCTTTTGTTCTTGCACAGAAGATCGATCCGAACAATACGTTTCATTTGATTAAGCTGTGGGGCATGTTTAGGTAGGGATTCGATGGAATGTTGGGTGTTATAAAATGAACTACATGGCGTTACACGTGGCCACTCCGATTGCAGTACCATCTTCCGATCGCTGTTATCCCCGGATTTTTTTGAATTACCTTTTTCAAAGGGTAAAATCCGGGGATAAAGGCGCACGCTTCGCTTCTCCAGATTGGTTCTGCACTCTCCGTTACTGTGTAAATTTTAGTTTTATTTTATAAAAACCAAATTACATCGAATGTGTATGAAGTAATTTTAGTGGCTGGGCGGTCCATAAGTCAGGAAGTTGACTTATGGATCGCCTTTTTGATTTAAATGTAGGCGTGTCCTTGGTCCTGAATTGATTTATGCTATGCGTTTTTTATGGTTGTGAAGCTGAGGTTATAACAGTGAGATGAAGAGCGTGGATAGACGTATTAACTGTGGCTAACGAACTGAGGTGACGCTATTTGGAGCATTTCTGCCTGATAGAAATTGTAACGAACCTGAGAGGCGCTATTTTCTCAATTCCGACATGCATACGTTATTTATTGCTGTTTGCGGATGAAATAAGGTCGCTGAGGTTCGTTAGAATTTGGAGTGACACTGCCGGATATGCTCTTATTTCTTTTTCATGTGCGGAGGAGGGTCGGGGATTGTGGTCATTATGAATACTGCGATGAATGTTGCAATAATGCTGCCGTTATACGGTATTACTTTGAATATGTAGTCCTGTACAATCAGGATCAGAGTTGAAACACATAAAATGATGTGGAGCATTCGTCCTGATGAGCGTTCGGAATCTTTGGAGCGTTTGGAAATTTCGGATAGGGTGAACCATATGAGACTAAAAAGTAGAAATGAACCAAGGATCAGGAGGGTAAACATGTAAGTACACCTTTCTGTGAGGAAAATGAACAGAGCAATTGGAATTTAGATAATAATATGGATATAAGACAACGCAACAATAATTTCCTGATTATACCACATTATATTTTTAAGCTATAAATTTGTTGGAATAATTTATCCGTAAGCTGGCCTGACGAACGTGCATATGCTGCTATTTTCACAGGATTGACTTTGCTTTCCTCCTATTGGAGCGGTAAACTGTTGCATACGAGCGTGCATGGAGTTCAAAGCGAGTAAAAACGATGCTGCGATGAGGGGCGTTTATTTTTGACGGATTTGGAGGAAGTCAGATTGATGGAAATGTTTACGATGCTGCTGGGGCTGTTTGAACGGGCGGCACTGCTGATTATATTTTTATTCTTTCTATCGAGGATACCGCGGTTTAGACAGATTTTGCAAAAGGGAAAATTGAGATGGCAGGAGTACATTGCGGTTACGTTGTTATTCTGTGCATTTGCCATCTTTGGTACGTATACCGGTATTAATGTGGAAGGCTCGCTGGTGAATGTGCGCATTATTGCGATCATGTCTGGCGGCATTCTGTTTGGAGCGCCTGTGGGCATCATTACGGGGATTGTCTCCGGGGTGCATCGGTATCTAATCGATATGGATGGGGTCACGGCGATCCCGTGCCTGATCACAAGTATCCTTGCAGGTCTGGTCTCCGGGTATATACACAAGTATACACCTAAGTCGAAGCGTTGGATGATCGGTATTGCGGCCGGAATGATCTGTGAGGCGCTTACGATGCTGCTTATCCTGCTGTATTCCTATCCCGATCCTCTGGGTGCTGATATTGTCTCGAAGATTGCGCTGCCGATGATATTGGGTGAGGTGAACATTGGACTAATCGTGCTGCTGGTACAGAGTGTGGAAGGGGAAAAGGAAATGATTGCAGCTCGTCAGGCCAAGCTGGCGCTGGAGATTGCGAACAAAACCTTGCCATACTTCCGCTCCATTGATGAAGACTCTCTGCGTACGATCTGCCGGATTATTCAGGAGGATATTCAGGCTGATGCGGTTGCGATTACGGATACCCGAAATGTACTGGCTTATGTGGGATTTGGTGAAGAACGATATCACATCGGTAATGAAATTATTAGTGAGATGACGAAGAAGACGATCTCCAGTGGAGAGATTACAATCAGCAATGATGTAATTGACGAAAAAACGCCGGATATCCACTCCCTGCTCATTATTCCGCTCAAAGAGCGGGGGGAAGTGACGGGTGCGCTGAAAATCTATTACCGTAAAGCATACAAGATTACGTATCCGTTGCAAACGATGGCTGTGGGTTTGTCCCAGATTATTTCCACTCAGATGGAAGTATCACGTGTGGAGGAGATCAAGGCTGCCGCCAATAAAGCGGAGCTGCGTGCATTGCAGACCACGATTCATCCTCATTTTCTATTTAATGCGCTGAACGCGATTGCCTCATCGATTCGCACCAAGCCGGATCGGGCGCGCGAGCTGATTGTGAATCTGTCTGGATATATGCGTTATAACCTGGAGCTGTCGGATGAGCTTATCGATATTCACAAAGAGCTGGAGCAGGTCCGCAATTATGTGGAAATCGAGAAGGCACGCTTCGGGAGCAGGCTTAACGTCATCTATGATATTGATGAGGTGGCTGTGCATATTCCAAGCCTGGTCATTCAGCCGCTTGTGGAAAATGCCATTATTCACGGTATTCTCAAGGTAAAAGGACCCGGGACCGTACGGATTCGGGTACAGGAGTATCCTGACTTTGTGCGAATTGGGGTCAGTGACACGGGAGCAGGCATTGGAGCCGACATTATTGAGCGTGTATACCATGACCGGATGCCTGCCAACCAGATCGGGTTGTACAACGTGCATCGGCGGGTGAAACTCATCTATGGACAGGGGGTGACGATTACCCGGCTGGAGCAAGGAACCGATATTTTATTTGATGTACCCAAAGGAGATGTAGTAACAAGGTGATGAACGGTCGATGAGAGCCCTTATTGTTGAAGATGAAATTCCGGCAAGTGAGGAACTGAATTACTTGATACAGGAACATAGTCAAATTGAAGTGGTAGATTGTCTGGAAGATGGACTGGATGTGCTGAAGTTTTTGCAGGAGCAGGAAGTCGACGTTATTTTTCTGGATATAAATATCCCTTCGCTGGATGGCATGATGCTGGCACATCATATAGGGAAGTTTGCGAGCAAGCCATATATCGTATTCACAACGGCGTACAAGGAACATGCGGCTGAAGCGTTTGAGCTGGAGGCGTTTGACTATATTCTGAAGCCCTATGATGAGAAACGAATTGCCGCGATGCTGCATAAACTCGAAACGGCGTTCAAACGGGATCATGAGCAGGACGAACGTGAACGTGGCAGCGACGATGGACAGGCTCACAATACGGCTCAAACAAACGATGAATGGTCTGCATCATATATGCAGGCGCGTGAATCCAATGCCCAGACGGGAAGACGCATCAATCTGCTGCGCAATGACAATATTATTGTGACAGACACCGCCGATATTTATTATGCGGAAGCACAAGAGAAAGTAACGAAGGTGTATACCAAAAATGGTGAGTTTACGATGCCAGTCAGCATTTCGGATTTTCACGGCCGATTACCGCAGGAAACCTTTTTTCGCTGCCATCGATCTTACGTGGTAAATTTGTCTCAAATCCGTGAAATTGTACCCTGGTTTAACAATACGTACCTGCTTCGTTTGCGTGATCTGGAGGCTGAAGTGCCCGTCAGCCGGGGCAAGGTTAAAGAATTCAGGCAGCTCATGCGCATCTAGAGGCATTTCATTCCGCATCTGATGCAACTCATGCCTAAATCGGTGTAATGAATCCCCTTTCATGTATGATTAGCTTGTGAACGCATTCATATATATGACATCGGCAAAGGGGAGATCACGATGAAAGCAACTATTTCATCCACACCTAATTCAGCATCTACAACTATAAAAATGAACCGCTGGCTTATTGTACTGGGAACGATTATTGTACAAATGGGTCTCGGAACCATCTACACCTGGAGTTTATTTAATCAACCGTTGTCTGATCGTTTCGGATGGGACGTCAGCTCGGTCGCGATAACTTTTTCGATTACCAGCTTTGCTTTGGCATTTGCCACACTATTTGCAGGCCGACTGCAAGAACGATGGGGACTTCGTCGCCTGATTCGGGTAGCGGGTATAGTGCTTGGTCTGGGACTCGTGCTCAGTTCTCAAGTGAGTTCGTTGACACTACTCTACATTCTGGCCGGATTTGTGGTTGGATTCGCGGATGGTACGGCGTATATTACTTCCCTCTCCAACCTGATCAAGTGGTTCCCTGAGCGAAAAGGTCTGATCTCAGGTATTTCGGTCGGGGCCTTTGGTACAGGCAGTCTGTTGTTCAAATACGTGAACTCTGCATTAATCGGTGCCGTTGGTCCTGCTCAAGCTTTTATGTACTGGGGCATTATTGTATTGGTATTGATTGTAGGTGGCTCGTTCCTTATCCGTGAAGCGGTTGTTCGGGAACAAGCTCCGGCAGCAAGCAGCACGGACGGTGGGAAGCAACAAGTAACACGTCATGATTATACGGTCAAAGAAATGCTGCGTACGAAAGAAGCTTATATGCTGTTCGTTATTTTCTTCACGGCATGTATGAGCGGACTGTATCTGATCGGTATTGTGAAAGACATCGGTGTACAGTTGGCAGGTCTTAATGTGGCTACAGCCGCGAATGCGGTGGCGATGGTTGCCATCTTTAACACCGCTGGACGTATCATTCTGGGTGCGCTGTCGGATAAAGTAGGACGGATGAAAGTTATTGCCGGAGCACTGCTGGTCACGGCTGTTGCCGTAATGACGCTGAGTTTGGTACCGCTGAGCTTTGGCATTTTCTTCGCCTGTGTAGCCGCTATCGCGTTCTGCTTTGGTGGGAATATCACGGTCTTCCCGGCGATTGTAGCAGATTACTTCGGACTGAAAAATCAGAGCAAAAACTATGGCGTTATCTATCAGGGATTTGGATTTGGTGCCTTGGCTGGATCGTTTATCAGCGCCCTGCTGGGCGGATTCCATCTTACCTTTATAGTGATCGCTGTACTGTGTGCCATCTCGCTCTTGCTGGCGTTGATTATTACACCTCCGGGTCAAGGACGTCGTACACGTCAACGTGAACAGCAGATGAATCTTAAGCCTTCATCCCGGGCAAGCTGAGTGTAGCCAGGGACGAAGTTCTATTTTATAAATGCAAGCTGGGCGGTCTCTGTGGAGGCCGCTTTTTTGGTACCTGCTCGACTGGGGAGGAATGAGATTTTTGTACATGATGCGGTTGTGTGCAATGCATACTTTGCTTCTGGTATACTCTAGGTGAAATAAAAAGAGCAAGTCCTTGTTAGCCATTTGGAGGAGGTATGTTCGTCATGAATTTCTTGAAATATGCACCATCTGATTTTGCTGATTATTATGCTCTTGTGTCCAATATTGAAGTCATGCAGCAGATTACCGAACGTGCTTTGCCTGAGCATGAAGCTACGGCGGAATTTGAATCCATGCTGAATTATAATCTCGGAAACAATTGTGGCTATTATCGGATATCTGGTGAAGATGGGGTAGGCATGGCCTATGCGAAACTGATCCCGGATGAATCCGATCCGTCCCGGGCGGAAATGGGTTATATGATTCTGCCGGAGCATTGGGGGAAAGGACACGGGACTTCCATCGCAGCTCGGCTGATTATTCAGGCACAGGCGGCGGGAATTGGTGTACTCTATGCGGTTATCGATCCGTCCAATGCGGCATCACGTCGAATATTGCTCAGACAGAACTTTGTATCCACATGGGTTGGGGATTATCATGGGTTACCCGGCGAGATTCTGGAGCTGAATCTTCAGGTGAAGCGGTAAGGGATCAGACTCGCGGGTAATACATACTATACCGAGCATTTTGCATCACTTTGATGGGAACTTGTCATTCGGATGCTTGTGAAATGCTTATACAGAGATTTGGAGGAGATGGAGATGAGCAATGCTGCAATGGAACGTCTGAACCAATTGCTGCCAGAATGGCTGGAGACCAGCCGTCTGCACACTGGACAGGGGAAAGTCGCTTCTTATATTCCCGAGTTGTTCAAGGCCTCACAAGACGAACTGGGTATACATATCATGAACGCCGAAGGCAATCATGTATCAGCCGGAGATTGTGGTGTCCCGTTTACGATGCAAAGTATCTCCAAGGTATTTACACTCATTCTGGCCCTGATGGATCATGGGGAGGAAGCGGTCTTCTTTAATGTAGGAAAAGAACCTACCGGGGATGATTATGATTCCATGATCAAGCTCGAACTGGTCGAACCGGGCATTCCGTTTAATCCATTGATCAATGCGGGTGCGATCACGGTATCGTCCCTGATTGCCGGGGATTGCAAAGAGGAGAAGTCACGGCGCATTTTGGAATTTTTCCGCAAGCTGGCGAATAATGATCGGCTGGGCTATAACGAAGCGGTATATCGGTCCGAATCGGAGACAGGCCATCTGAACCGCTCGCTTGGTTATTTTCTGAAGCACAATGGTGTGCTCAAGGATGACGTGGAAGATGTGCTCGCCGTCTATTTCCGCCATTGCTCCATCGAGGTGACTTGTGCGGACCTGGCCCGTATGGCACTGGTGCTTGCTTATGACGGGACAGATCCCATCACCGGGATTGAGCTTATTCCTCGTCGTTATGTACAGATCGCCAAAACGTTCATGACCACCTGCGGTATGTATAATGCATCAGGCGAATTCGCGATTCAGGTCGGGTTGCCTGCCAAGAGCGGAGTGTCGGGAGGAATTCTGACTCTGGTTCCAGGCCAGTTTGGCATCGGTCTTGTAGGTCCGGCTCTGAATCGGAAAGGAAACAGCATTGCAGGCGTGCATCTGCTTGAGCGTCTTTCCAAAGAATTTGACTGGAGTTTGTTCTAAAACTTTGTTCTAAAACTAAGAAATCTCCTTTACCCTCCTGAGCAGCCGATGAATCATCAATCCGTCCTTTTGATTCTTTTGAACGAAATGATCCGTTAGGAATCTGGCCTGTCGGCTGCTTCAGACTTGGTTCAGAATGTGTAGGAAAACGGTCCTGCACAGCAATGGCTATGCTGCATCTATTCCTGTATACCCGCAACCCCAGCCCGCATCATTCATTCGCGAGCACCACATCCGTAATAAGATTCATCTGAATGTCCCGGGTCCCGCTCTCCATCAGCAGTTTAAGGGTACGGGCAGGGGAGTCCAATCGGAGCACCTGTCCGGTAAAACGGATATCATCATGTTCATGAAACAGGGTGATGGTGACTGCATCCCCAAGCAGCATGGAGTTACTAAGCAAACGGGACATTTCTTCCGCTGCCTGGGCATCCAGGGATGGACGGGTACGGGGAGCAAGTTGCTCCTGATGAATGATGTAGGCTTCCCGGTGTTCAGGAAGCATCATGCGCGAAGATTCAAAAATCCCGTTTTGCTGTAATTTTTTACTCATTTATAGTGACCTCCAATTTTATGAGAACGGTCCTGTGCCTGCGCGGACGAGCAGAGCGAGGAGGCCCGCATGATCGCGGTTTCTCCGAACTTGCGCTTGATGTCATCCGTGGCACGTTCCAGTTCTCTTTTGCGTTCACGGTCATCGAACCAGGACAGCTGTACTTCGGAATCAGGCACAAGCCCGGTCAATGACACGCTGATGCGGCGAATGGGTAATCCGTCCCAATGGCGCAGAAACAGAGCTGCTGCCGCATCGTATACTTCATCGGTGATGTTGGTAGGTTCATTCACCTTCATCTGGCGGGAAAAGCCGGTTGGACGATCGTAATCCTGTCCCCGACATCCTACAGAGACGACATGGCCCATGAGCGATTTGTCCCGGGAACGCCGGCTGACCAGCTCTGCCAGTTCGAGCAGTACCACCTTGATGTCTGCCCACGATTCATAGTCCCGAGGCAATGTCATCTGATGTCCAATGCCCTGCTGCTGGTGAGCATATGTCCCGGGTTTTACCGGAGAATCATCGATTCCGCGGGCAATACGCCACAATACCTCACCATTTACCCCCCAACGTTCTCTAAGCCGGGACAATGGAGTCTGCGCCAGATCACCGATCGTGTGAATCCCCATCTTATAGAGATGCTGCCCCATCCGGGAACCGACCATAAACATGTCTCGAACAGGTTTATTCCACAACGTTGTCTGCATGTCCTTGCGGGGCAGTGTATAGATGCCTCCCGGGACTTTTTTGGCATACAGATCACAGGCCATCTTGCTGACAACCTTGGTGTCGCTGATGCCGACGCGGATATAGACGCCAGTCTCATCCATGACCCTGTCCTGGATGCTGCGGGCAATCGTTTCGGGACTGCCGAACAGATCCAAACTTCCGGTGACATCCAGAAACTGTTCGTCAATGCTATATGGTTCAACCAGGTCGGTATAGGACTGAAGGATACGGGTAATGTGTAGGGAAACACGGATATATTCGGCCATCCGGGGACGAATGACGACAACATCGGGGCATTTGGCAAGAGCCTCGCCCAGACGTTCTGCTGTAGTAATTCCATAGGACTTGGCGAGTGGGCAGGCTGCCAGAATAATACCTGAACGGCGTGCAGGATCTCCCGCAACAACAAGCGGACGGTCTCTGTATTCAGGATGTGCAGACTTCTCCACACTGGCATAAAATGACTGGCAATCGGCCAGCATAATGACACGTCCGTCTTTGCGGGGCATAGTACTTCTCTCCTTTTATTCATAATTCGGCTGCTTCTGTGCAGCGATGGGATTCATTCAGCCAATGTTATTTTACAGTTTATTTACAGTATGGAACAAGTGTTCCTGTTTTATAAGCATATCCGACAATGTCAGACGCGGCAACCGGAATTATTTTGCAAATTGGACACAAATATTGGATGGACCTAATAGAGTCAAAATTTAGGAAATAAGATGTATTTTTTTACATTTCATGTAAGAGATCCGTGACTTCCGGGTGATGACCGGGTGTTCATTGGGCTTTATGTAAAAGTAATATAAATGGGCACAGTCCTATAGGGGGGGACTGATGTCCTTTTTTCATTTTCTGCACTTTTCAGAAAACCTTGATAGGACGCGGGTTTTCAAGGATGCGTTATCGGACTATAGTATCAATTTTGTAATCTTTATGGTTAATACTGTAAAAATGTCCGCAACTTTAAAATATCATTAGCGTTTAATGGGGTAAGCGTTCAAGCGGAAACAGATCTCGCAATCCGCGTTGCATATAACAATAACGGGTAGAGATGTGCAAGGCTGGAAGAACCTCAAACGGACGGTTAAAGTGGCAATATTCGTGTCCATGGAACATAAGAGCAAGAAGGACTCCTGGATGCTAGTTGATGGCGCATTTTACGAATTATGGGCAGAATGTTGCAGTTCACGTTTGCTTCCATCAGCCTAGTTACAAATGCAGAGACTTAGAGCTATAGTGAGAACTACACCGCTGACATCTCTACCCAAAGCGGACATCCGATGCGGAATTTCCCGTAGACCTTCATGTCATTTAAGATCCGCAGATGAAGCAGGATGCATACTAGAGAGGTGAGCAATTAAGAGCCATGAGCAGACGAAGACGAAGACGCTGGTTGCTAACGATGTTTGCAGGAGCGGCCGTAGTGACAGGCGGAATATTTGCCGGCTGGCACTATATGCAACCCCAGCTCGTTACGTACACAGCGGATAATGGCACGGAGATGAAATTCAAGACCGATGGAGACCGGTTCATGGAATATGGACCCGATGCTGCATGGCGGGAGATGTTCGTGAAAGGTGTGAACCTGGGCGCAACATCACCAGGACATTACCCAGGCGAGTTTCCGTTGACCAAAGAGGATTACTTAAAGTGGTTCCAGCAGATTGAGGATCTGGGGGCCAATGTCATCCGGGTGTACACGGTACATGAGCCGGTTTTTTACACCGCATTGGTTGAGTATAACCGTGGCCGGGAGCAACCGTTATATTTTATACAGGGCATATGGTCGCCGGAAGAAGAGTTGATCGAGAAGCAGGATGCCTATGCTGACCATATTGAGCAGACGTTCAAGCAGGAGATTGAAAAGGCGGTATCGGCTGTATATGGGGATGCGGACATTCCCGATAAACCGGGAGAGTCAAGCGGCACATACAAGACGAATGCCGGGAAATATCTGATGGCTTGGCATGTGGGAACCGAGTGGGACCCTTCGATGGTGAACAACACGAATGAGAGCCATCCTGACGTGCCGCAGTACAAAGGCGTTCATTTTTCCGGGACGCAGGATGCATCACCGTTCGAGAATTGGCTCGCAGAGCTGCTGGATTATACCGCCGTGTTGGAGAAGAAATACGGGTGGGAGCATCCGATGACCTTTACCAACTGGGTAACCACCGATGTGCTGGATCATCCGGGCGAGCCGCTGTTTGAAGAGGATTTGGTGAGTGTGGATGCGCGACATATTCAACCGGAAGAGTGGCAAGGCGGATATTTTGCAGCATACCATGTGTACCCTTATTACCCGGACTTGTTCCATACGGACCAGACACTCCAGACGATCAAGGATGAGAACGGCGAGTACAACACGTACAAAAGTTATCTGCGCAAGCTCAAAGCCGAGTTTTCCGATATGCCTGTAATGATTACAGAGTACGGTGTACCGTCTTCGCTTGGGATCTCCCATCTGGGTATGGGAGGTCGGGATCAGGGCGGACATAACGAGGCCGAACAGGGCGAGATCGACGCATCGCTGACTCAGGATATTTATGATGAGGGGTATGCGGGAGCGATTTTGTTCATGTGGCAGGATGAGTGGTTCAAAAAAACCTGGAACACGATGCCGCTGGAAATTCCCGCTGATCGGCGGGCCTACTGGCTGAACGTGCTGACTAATGAGAAGATGTTCGGTCTGCTCGCCATGGACCCGGGTAAGCAGGAACAGCTGACCATCGACGGGAAACTGGACGACTGGAATGATCTGAAGAAGGAAGAGGTCACCATCTGGCAAGGCAAGGTAGAAGGCATCAAGGAAATGAAAATGACCCATGATGAAGCCTACCTGTACATTGGCATGACGCTGGAACAACCTTTTGACCCGAATCAGACTTTGCTTCGTATCGGAACAGATACGCTGGATGGTGGCAATCAGCCAGGTACGAGACTTCCAGATCGAACGCTGAGTGACGGACTCGAAACAGTGATTACACTGGGGCAGGATGATGAATCACAAGTGGAGATCGCCAAGGACTATGACTTTAACCAGCGCCTCTATGGCAAGGACGGTTACGGTATGCTGCCCGAGAAGCAAGAGAATGCGGCAGATCCATTCCATCCATGGAACCTGGCTGTCAGCCTGCGGATGACCCCACCAGATACCCGGTCGGCCCAACCGTTCATGAATGAGAAGGTGGGTACATTGAAACGGGGAACGACAGCTCCGGATCAGTCCGATACCGATTCGTTAACCGCCTGGCAGTATAACGGTAATCAGATCGAGATGCGTATTCCCTGGATGCTGCTTGGATTCGGTGACCCAAGTTCACTGCAAGCGATCAAGTATGGAGCGCTGAAAGGTGGACGGGAATTCGAAACTGTCGCAGTCAAGGGTGTGACCCTGGTTCCGTGGCTAATGGATCGTTCTACTGGAAATATCTCTTGGCCTGGTGGTGACCAGAAGACACTGGATGTGAAAACATTGCCTATATACAGCTGGAAGCCATGGGAGCAGGTACAGTACAGTGAACGACTGAAACTGAGCTACGAGGAAATGAAGAAACGGTATGAACAAATTCCAAGTTTTCAGACCGAATAAATGAGTATAAAGGAGGACCTTTTCACATGTTTCCGAATTTGGCTTTGGCTTATCTATTTCTATACATCTGTACGGCGCTCGTCGCTGTGGGTGTAATCCTGCTGTTTGCCATGAAAATGTCCCACAACGGCAAACGGCGCAAGATTGAGTTTTATAAACTAAAGCAGCGTGACTACTTTACGTATCTGCAGACGGCGTTGACAGAGGACAGTCCCCTGAGATTGCCACCTGGGAAGCTGGCCCCGCTTGAGCGCCGGGTCATCCAGAGCAAACTTATTGAATGGATCGATCAGTTCAAGGGCGAGTATCGCAACAAATTGATTGTACTCTGCCGTGAAGCCGGATTTGTAGAGCATGATCTGAAGGAACTGAGTCGTATTCGTTATGGACGCCAGATTGATGCAGCTTATCGATTGGGCGGCATGCGTTGTCCAGAGGCCGTTCCAGGCTTAATGGAATTGCTTAAGGATGAGAAACCCGGCCCGATGGCGATTATGATTGGTCGTTCAATTGCAAGATGTACCACTCGTCAGGGTGAACTGAAAGACATGCTCGCACTGCTGTTGACCAAAGGAAAATCGATTCATCATCTGGCAGCAGATATTCTGCTCGAAACCAGTCTGGATACAAGCAGAATTTTGATTGAATTGCTGGAAGATCGCAATCCTGACTTTGTCAAAGTGGGACTGGTTGCGATGTGGGGACAAGCTGTGCCGGAAGTAATGCCTGCACTCGACAGACTCGTTGGCGCAGAACATCAGGATGTACGGGCAGAAGCGGTGAAGCTGTACCTTAGCGCAAGTCCGGCACTTCAGGACGAAACCATTCTGAAGCTCATGCAGGATTCGGACCCGGAGGTGCGTGCCGAAGTGGTTCAGGCGCTCGGTTCAAAACATGCGGCAGGCAGCATTCCACTGCTGCGCAAAGCGCTGCGTGATGAAGATTGGGGAGTACGCTATAACAGTGCGGAGAGCCTGGGCAAGCTGGGTGAACCGGGATTTGAAGCCTTGTGTCAGGCCGCTGTGGAGGGCACAGGTGCTGAACGGGAAATTGCAATGCAGCAGATTGAGAGCACGATGCAGCACTCAGGAACAGACCACAAAGCCGTTGACCAGATGATTGCACATAACAAAAAAAGGCTGCTGTATGATCGGTACTTCGGTCCCGTACGTGGGAACCGGACAACAAGCAAGAAACGTACAGGTGTGGCTGCGGTAGGAGGGGATTACACTGCTTAGAGATCTACTATTAATCTACGGCATGGTTGCAATCTATTATGTCGTTGCCGTAAATACGCTTTACTTTTCCATTCTGGCCTTGTCATTCCGTAACATTTGGACGATCTTCAGGCGATCGCATTATTCGAAATACAATACGTTGTCAGGCTCGGAACTGGTACCATCGGTTTCCTTGCTGGTTCCCGCATACAACGAGGAACTGACGATTATTGAAAATGTGAACTGCCTGATGACGCTGAATTATCCAACATATGAAGTCATCGTGGTGAATGATGGATCCAGCGATACCACCTTAAAGGTGTTGCTGGAAGAATATCGTCTAAAGCCGGTACCCAACACGAAGATTCGGGGCAAGATTTCCTGTCAGAAAATTCGCGGGATCTACCATAATCCGGAATTCCCGGACCTTTACGTCATTGACAAGGAAAACGGCGGGAAGGCCGATTCCCTCAATGCCGGAATCAACCTGTCTCATTATCCATTGATTTCTTCCATCGATGCCGACTCTTTGCTGGAGAAGGATGCCCTGATTCGTATGGCTCGCATGTATATGGAGAATCCGGAAGAGACCGTTGCTATTGGCGGAGATGTACGGATAGCCAACGGCTGCAAAATCGAGAATGGGGCAGTGCAGGACGTTTCACTGCCTCGCAAGATTTGGCCGATGTTCCAGTCTATCGAGTATCTCAAAGCTTTTCTCGGTGGACGGATTGGCTGGAGTCACATGAATGGTCTGATCATCGTCTCGGGTGCCTTCGGCATGTTCCGCAAGGATGCGGTTATCGCGGTTGGGGGATACCGGGACGGTTATCCGGGTGAAGACATGAACATTATCATCAAGCTTCACCGTTATATGCTGGAGAACAAATTGAAATACCGTGTAGCCTTCTGCCCTGAAGCCGTGTGCTGGACACAAGCGCCGGATTCCTATCGGATCTTGTCTAGTCAGCGCAAACGCTGGGGACGTGGAAATCTGAAGAACATGATCGAGAATCGCGGTATGTTGTTCAACCCGAAATATAAAGTCATGGGCATGCTGACCATGCCGTACAACATTCTTTTTGAAGCGCTGAATCCATATTTCCGCATTACCGGACTTCTCGCTCTCACGGGATATGTACTGATGGATATGACCCAGTGGCCGATACTTGTACTCTTTGGTTTGCTCAACGTGGTGAGTGGTTATCTGCTGAGTGTGGGAGCCCTGGTGCTCGAGGAGATTGCATTCAAGCGATATAACAAGCTGTCCGATCTAGTCAAAATGCTGTTCTACTCCGCGCTAAAATTCGTCGGCTACCATCAGCTTGGCGTGCTGTGGAGATTGCAGGGGCATATTCAGTTCATGCAAAATAACAACTCATGGGGTACCATGACACGCCAAAGCTGGTCCGAGGAAGAGAAAACAAGCGAGGCGGCATAAGCACAGTGTAATACAGCAGAAACAATATAGATAACCGAGGGAGAAGGGTGGAAAAGAACATGCCAAATACGGCGACATTGCAGCGTGAGGCTGCCGTTAATGTGTATCGCAGTGTAGAACAGGGATTGAAAGAAACGGGTGCCGAAACATGCGGCTTAATGTTCATCCATTGTGCAGGGCAGTCTCAGCCGGAGCAGCAGGTCAGGACACATCTGGAGCAGACCAGTGAGTCTGCCTTCCAGGTCTGGGAGGATGGAGCTACACAGGCGATTGCTGTCCTGCTGCCAGGGTTGACACTGGATGAGGTTCATTATGAGGGGCTTCGCATCAAGCATGAATTGCAGGAAACGGTACCTGGTGCCGATCCGCAAATCACGCTGGCAAGTTTCCCGGCAGGTGAACGCCCTTCAAAGGCAACCATTCAACATATGGCTGAGTCCGCCAAGCTGGTAGACCCGTCGGAGATTCATATCTACACGCTGGACAAGACGGCAGACGAGCCGGAACGAATTTTGATTGTGGATAACGATCCGACGGTACGCGAGTTTCTGCAATTGCGTCTGAGGATGCAGGGGTACGAAACCTATGAAGCGGTGGATGGACTGGCTGCACTGGAACTGATTGAGAAAATCACGCCTGACCTGGTGCTGACTGAATTGAACCTGTATGGCATTGATGGCCTGCCGTTCATTCAACATATCCAGAACCTGGATGTGGCGCAGCCGCCCAAAATCGTCGTATTGACGGAACAGCGTGTGGAACAAACAATCAGTCAATGCTTCCGCAGCGGAGTCGATGATTATATGACCAAACCGTTCTCGCCTGTGGAGCTGGATGCCCGAATCAGGCGTTGCCTGCATTAAACGCAACCACAAGTAAAGCTAAGAGAAACAGATAGTCTTCTTTAATTTTTATCAGTCAAACAAGTATATCTACAGACAAACATCTATCAAATGGATTCGTCAATTAACCAAACAAATACACTGCCCGGAGGGAATATCATGGAGAATCAACAATTCCACACATTATTGAATGCGATTGAAAATAAAGAAGCGGTGCTCGGCGTGGTCGGGCTCGGTTACGTAGGATTACCACTTGCGGTGGAGATGGTCAATCAGGGCTTCACGGTAATCGGGATTGATCTGGATGCATCCAAAGTGGAGAGCATCTATCAGGGAGATTCCTATATTCACGATATTTCGTCCGATGAATTGAAAAAAGTGATGCAAAGCGGCCGCTTCCAGCCTACTACGGATTACAGCATGCTGCGTGTAATTGACGCGTTGAGTATCTGCGTACCTACACCGCTCAGTGAAAATCAGGACCCGGATACGTCTTATATCGAGACGGTTGTGGATCAGATTAAACTGCATATGAAACCAGGTATGCTGATTACCCTGGAGAGCACCACTTATCCGGGTACAACCGAAGAGCTGATTCAGGATGAGCTGGACAAGATCGGACATGAAGCAGGCAAAGACTACTTCTTGTGCTTCTCGCCTGAGCGTGTGGACCCGTCCAACGGACGATTCACTACGTTTAATACACCAAAAGTAATCGGGGGCACAACTGAAGCTTGCCTCAAGCTGGGAACAGCGTTGTACAGCAAATATGTTGAAACGGTTGTACCTGTATCTTCACCAAAAGTGGCTGAAATGTCCAAACTGCTGGAAAATACGTTCCGCAGCGTAAACATTGCCTTTGTTAATGAAATGGCCATGATGTGTGACCGTATGGGCATTGATATCTGGGAAGTTATCGACGCAGCTGCGACGAAGCCGTTTGGCTTCATGCCTTTCTATCCGGGCCCTGGTATCGGTGGGCACTGCATTCCGCTTGACCCGATGTACCTGTCCTGGAAGGCCAAAGGATTCCGTTTCTACAGCAAATTCATTGAGCTGGCGCAATCCACCAATGACAATATGCCATATTATGTACTGAACAAAACATCAACCATTCTGAATGAGTACGCAAAATCGGTACGTAAATCCAACATTCTGTTGCTTGGTATGTCGTACAAACCGAATATTGCCGATTTGCGTGAATCTCCAGGACTGGAAGTCTACGAACTGTTCAAGGAAGGTGGAGCTAATGTCAGCTATTATGATCCACATGCTGAATCGTTCCGGGACAAACATGGCGAGACGGTTTATAGCGAAGCGTTCAATCTGGAACAGTTCAAGAAGTACGATTGCATCGTGCTGATCACCAACCACAGCGATTTGCCTTACTTTGATATTGCCGAGATGGGTGTGCCGATTCTGGATACACGTAATGCGTTCAAAACGTATACACATCCGCACATTTACAAGATTGGTCATTCGGTACAGCACCCTGTGCTTGAGCCAAGTGAAGCGTTGCTCGTCTGAGGAATCTAACGAACAAGTGGGGCAAATTGACGGTGAAGGCAAAATGGGCCATCTTGGCCCTGCTGTTCTGCCTGCTTCTTCTGCCCTGGCTACTCAAATGGTTTTCACATGAGGAACATAAGGCGACCTGGCTGTGGGACGCTTCCATTATTGCAGAGCAGACGCCTGAGATTATCTCCTTCTCCAAAGCGCAGGGCGTGGATACCATTTTCTTGCAAATTCAGGATGAGGTAACCGATGCGACATACCGCAAATTCATCGCGGCTGCGAGCCAGGCTGAGATCGAAGTACATGCCCTTAATGGTCATGCAGACTGGGCCTATACGGAGAAGCGGGAAGAGGGACTTGCGTTTATTGAAAAAGTACGGGCATATAATGCAGCTTCAGCCAAAAAGGAACGCTTTGAGGGAATTCAGCTGGATGTGGAGCCTTATCAGTTAAAACGCTGGGAGGACGAGCAGAATAGCGTTATTGCGGAGTGGAGCGACAACATGAAGGCCTGGACCAAAGCTGGTAAGGGTGCCGGGCTCTACATGAGCGCCGCAATCCCTTTCTGGCTGGATGCACGCGAGTCGGCAGAAGGCGGAGGTACATTCAGCCGCTGGGTGATTGACCATTTTGATGCGGTGGCTATTATGGCCTATCGGGATAGTGGTCAGCAGATGTATGATCTGTCCAAGGAAGAGTTGGACGAAGCGGATGAGCTTGGCAAGAAGGTATGGGTTGGAGCCGAGCTTGCAGATACACATGAGGGCGATCATCTAACCTTTTTCAGCAAATCCATCACCAACATGGACGAAGAAATGAAGAAAGTGTTTGATCTCGGTGCTTCTCATTCCTCTTTTGCAGGTGTCGCAGTGCATCATTATGAGGCATGGTATGCAAAGGAAAATGGAATTCCGCTGGCTAGAAAGAGCGAGGAGAAGAAGTAACAGGTGCATGTGGTTAATGGAAAGATCGTTGTGAATTGTAAGAGAGAAAAGGCAAGTCTCCGTCAGGGAGGCTTGCCTTTTTTGCTATTCATAGCTTGCGGCTTGGCGATAAATCAGTTTTTGTTTTTGTTGTTCTCGGCCGTTCGATAGCGGTTGGGTGGAAGACCGACCTGCTTTTTGAATGCTTTGGAGAAGGAGAACAGGTCAGGGTAACCGACCGAGTGCGCTACTTCAGTTAACGTTAACGGGGTCTGAACAAGCAGTCGTTTGGCCTGATTCATTTTCAGACGTTGAATGTATTGGACAGGGGACAGGCCGTAGGCTTTGCGGAATTGTTTGGCAAAATGGGTCCGATCCACGCCTGCGTGTGAAGATACACCTTCCACGGTAATACCGCCGGCAAAGTGAATATCCATGTACTCCTTGCCCTTTTGCAGCCATGGTGTAGCAGTGTCTGGTTGAAGCACTCGGGTAGTGGGGGATTTGGCAATGCGGTCAAACAATCCGAGAAAACGGGTAAGTCGTCCCAGGTCGCTTGCGCCTCCCTGAGGTTTGCGAACCTCTTCCATAAAAGCACGCATGCCACTTGCCGTCTCCGGCGTGAGTACACCTGAACGATGCGGCGCGTCCGGCGTAAGCCCGATTCGTGCCAAAAGTTCAGCTGCATGTTTTCCATCAAAGGCAATGAAAATTTTGTGCAAAGATTCCTTCGGGTCGGACCAGTACTCATGGGTAACCTGTGGATACAGGCAGAAAGCATCACGGGCACGCAGGGAATAACGATGTCCGTTCTGGATGAACGTTCCCTCGCCCTCCAGAACAAAAATCAAATAATGAAAAGGCGTCGTTCGAGGGCCAATATGATAATTGCTCTTGGCTATATTACGGCCAATTCGAATCGGCCAAGCTCCACCGGCTTTCTCGAATTCAGACGGAGTAAAAAAAATAATATCCAAAAACTCGTGGTGGTCCTCCTTCATGCTCTCGATCATCAGGAACACCTCTTTAATATAAGTATAGTTTGTAATCTCTGAAAGTTTCTCTTATAACCTATTATACAGGTGGGTTTTGTAAATATTCAAGATCGAGAAGACCTATTCCTGTGAATTCACCACAAAATGACAAAATAAAATTACCGCGAAATGACATTGATCACAGACAAATCAATTGTTATGATGTCCATACCTATTAAACCAAGTTAATTAATCGGCATTTGGATGTAAACGTACTTATAAAATGATTAGAAATTAGGCGCACTTTAAAAATAAGGTTAACGAGTGCGAACGTAGTGGAGGGGACGAAATCGATTCTGAAGAAGCAACGCGTTCACCTGAAAGCTTTCTGAGAGAAAGCTACATCGGAAGCATAAGCTATCTCCGGATTTTACCCTTGAAAAAGAGATAAAAGAAAATCTGGAGATAACAGTGATCGAAAGAACGATTCGTAACCGGAACGGCCAATGTGCACAACACCGATCTTATTTTAATCATGAGACTTTATTTATTCATAGAAGGGATTGACTTGCATGAGCGAACAGGAAGAAATGAAGTTTGGTTGGTTTTTGCCTACAGCAGGAGACGGAAAGTATGTAGGGGTTGCCCCGGAGCGGGAGCCGAGTCTGGATTATTTGGTTCAAGTGGCGCAGACAGCGGAGACGGCAGGTTTTGAATTTGTATTGATTCCGACAGGTGGAGCCTGTCTGGATGCGTGGGTTGTGGGTTCGGCTGTCATGAGTCACACGAAAACACTGCGTCCGCTTGTGGCCATTCGCCCAGGTCTGGTCACCCCTGTATTGGCGGCACGAATGGGAGCGGCACTGGATCAACTGTCTGGCGGTCGTGCCATGATCAATGTGGTGACAGGCAGCTCGGTTCGGGATTTGGAGGAACTGGGAGATCCATTGGCTCATGCCCATGATGAACGTTATGAACGGGCGAGCGAGTACATGGAAGTGATGAAGCGTTCATGGACACAATCGGCCGGGCTCAATCTGACCGAGTTTGCCGGAAGTGGTGCTCAGTCGAATCAGGAAGCATCCGAAGACAAATCGGAGTTTAATGGTAAGTATTACAATTTCAAAGGTCCGGTAGGCATGCCTGAAACGGTGCAAAAGCCGTATCCGCCGTTCTACCTGGGTGGAAGTTCACCGATTGCCAAACGGGTCGCTGTTGAACACGCAGATACATTCCTCATGTGGGGCGAGCCTCATGACTGGATTCAGGAGCAGATCGAAGAAATTGAAGTCATTCGCGAACAGATCAAAGAGGAAACCGGACAAGATGGCCAGTTGCGTTACGGCATGCGGGCACAAGTACTCATCCGGGATACGGAAGAAGAAGCATGGGCGGCGGCTTGGGAGATTATTAGCAAAGTCCCACCTGAAGCGATTGAAAAAGCCAAAGCAGCCTTCGCAGAGACGGATGCAACCAACCAACGCAGACAGAATGAGCTGCGGGAACTGTCCGAGAAACAGCAGTTCGTCGTAGGTCCCAATCTGTGGACAGGGTTATCCGTCGTACGTTCCGGCGGAGCGATCCTCATTGTGGGTACAGCGGAACAGGTTGCAGAACGATTGATGGAATATGGGGATCTGGGCGTGACCACATTTATTTTGTCCGGTTATCCACATCTGGAAGAAGCCGAAATTTTTGGCCGCACGGTTATGCCCATCATTCGTGAGAAGTGGAAAACAAGACAGAAGGAGCATTCAGTTACTACGAACTAAGTTACTACCAAATCTAAGTAAGGGCCCCTTTTTTTACACTTTAACGGAGAGGGCAGAACCGATCTGAAGAAGCGAAGCGCTCGCCTTTATCCCCGGATTTTAACCATTTCTAGAGATGATTCAAAGAAATTCGGGGATAACAGCGATCGGAAGATGGTACTGCACTCGGAGTATCCAGTGTAAAAAACATTCGTGCAACTTACATTAATCATCCTTCAGGAGGTCTTCTTTCATGAGAAAAAAACAAAAATATATCCTGCCCCTTGTCAGCATGCTGGTGTTGTCCATCCTGCTGTCTGCCTGCGGCGGCGGGGATAACGCGGCATCAGGAGGGAACGACTCCTCCGGTTCGGGCAAAGTAACAATCAGCTTCATGCACTGGCGTGGAGAGGATGTGGAAGCACTGAACAAGACCATTGATGCGTTTGAAAAGGAAAATCCGAACATCCATGTGGAAATGCAGACGCTTCCTTCGGACCAATATCAATCCACTGTACAATCCAAAATCAGTGACGGTTCGGTCGGGGATGTATTTGCTTCCTTCCCTGGTGCACAGTTCGAAGCCTTCACCAAAGCCGGATTGTTCACCGATCTGACCGGATCGTCGTTTCTCTCGGCCTACAATACTAAGCTGATTGAAGCAGGCCAGCACGATGGCAAGCAATATGCAATTCCCTATCAACTCGTATATAACGATCCAATCTATAATGTGAAGCTGTTTGAAAAATACGGACTGACTCCTCCGACAGATTGGGAAGGCTTTCTGGCACTTTGCCAGACGCTGAAAGACAACGGCATCATTCCGATTGCATTTGCCGGAGCGGATATTGGTCCGGGCCAATTCATGAATACGATGGTGATGAACAATGCACCGAGTGACGACATTTTTACCAAAGTGGAAGCCGGAGAGGCCAAACTGACGGATGAGTTTTGGGTGAAAACATTGACTCAGATCAAGGAACTGAACGACAAAGGATACTTCCAACAGGATGCACTGGGAACGAAAGACCCGGCAGCGGGTGCACTCTTTATCCAGGAGAAAGCAGCCATGCTGGCGAGCGGATCGTATCAGTTGGCACAGAACAAACTGCAAAATCCGAATCTGGAGCAGAAGCTGCTTGCACCGATTACCGTAAGTGCAGATCAAGCGAAGTATGAAGGTGTTCATACCACGACATTCATGCTCGCGGTGAACAGCAAGTCCAAACACCCGGAAGAAGCAAAGAAGTTCATCGAATTCCTGAGCAGTCCGGAAGTGGCTGGCGAATATGCCAACCAGACGGGACAGAATGTAACGGTGAATGATGTGAAGTACGATTCACCTGAGCTTCAGGTTGCCGGAGATTGGGCAAGCAAAAAAACCGTGTTCCAGCCACGGTTCACTATCCTGAACGGAGATAACCAGAAAGCAGTGACGAACTCCATTCAGGCTGTACTGAGCGGCACTTCTCCTGAAGAGGCAGCGCAGCAGGCACAGGCGATCATTGATCAGCATATCGGGAAATAAACGATGAAGAACCGTATTCAGCTATCCCTGTTTTTGTTACCCGGGTTGCTGCTGTACGTTGCACTGTTCGTATTTCCTACATTGACGGGGCTGTTCTACTCCTTTACGGATTGGGACGGGGTATCCCCGTCGTATGCATTTGTAGGGCTGGATAATTACAAGGACAGTCTCAGCAGCATCGTGTTTCGCAAAGCTTTTGGCAACAACGTGGAGTTCATGTTAACGGTTGTCATTGCGCAAACCTTTATTTCACTTGTTCTGGCGCTGCTTCTGGTACGTAACACAAAGACACGCATCGCGCTCCGGGCGCTCTATTTTCTGCCTGCGATTCTGTCCTCCGTATCGGTGGGTTTGATCTGGGCTTTTATGTACGATCCTTCGATCGGACTGATTAACTATGGATTGAAAGAGGCAGGTATGGGGAGCATGGCCCACAACTGGATTGGTGATCCGAAGATCGCCATCTACTCCATTGCCGCGGTACAGGTCTGGGCACATGCCGGACAGATGATGATCGTGTTTATCGCAGGTCTGCAAGGCATTCCGGCGGAGCTGTATGAAGCAGCACGTATGGATGGCGGCAGCAAATGGCAGGTATTCCGTACCGTGACCTGGCCGCTGCTTGCACCTTCGGCAACGATTGTCGTGGCCTATACCACGATTCAATCGTTCAAAGCTTTTGATCTCATTTTCACGATGACGGACGGAGGCCCGAACTATGCTACTGAAATTTTGACCACATATATCTATCATACCGCCTTTGGCAGCTACTCATTTGGCCTCGCTTCTGCGGGTTCGATGATCTTCCTGGTTCTGCTCGCTTTGCTGACGTTATTGCAGTTCAAGGCGCTGCGTGCCGACCGGGTAAGCTATTAAGGGGTAGACAGATGGAGATGTGCTTGGATAGGTGAGTCGTGAATCGTGAGTATGTTAGTTGTTCAACGAATGATTAAACGAGGGCAGAAAACTTGAATGAGAACGATGCCTGAACAGACCTAAAAGACTTATACAAGAAGGGAGGGGGTTCATATGGTTTTAAAATGGTTCAATCGACTGATCCTATTGGTGTACGCCCTATTGATTATCGTGCCGCTGTACTTTGTATTTGTATCTTCGTTCAAAACAAGCAGCAACTTCTTCATCAGTCCATTTAGCTGGCCGGACCCGTTTACGTGGGATAATCTCACGGGCATGTTCCGCAACCAGCCGATGTGGCAGTATTTCGGGAACAGTCTGGTCGTCACGCTGGGCACGGTTGCGATTGAGCTGCTGCTTAGCAGCATGATTGCTTATGCCATTGTTCGCTGGGGCGGCAGTGTGGGCAAAATCGTGTTTGCCTTGTTTGTGGCAGGTCTGATCGTTCCTTCCCAAGTAAGCATGCTGCCGATCTATTCCCTCACGCGTACGCTCGGGTGGTCGGACAGTCTGACAGGACTCATTGTAGTATCAGCCGCCATGTTGATGCCGGTCTCCGTATTTATGCTGACAGGCTTCATGCGTATGCTCAATGCGGAAATTCTGGAAGCGGGCAGTATGGATGGCGCGAATGAGTGGAGACTCTACACGCGGATTGCTTTGCCACTCGCCGCACCTTCTTTGGCAGCTACAGCGACGTTCCTGCTCGTGATGGTGTGGAATGATTTGCTCATTCCGATGCTAATGCTCAGCAGTAAGTCCAAGCTGACGTTACCACTCGCACTCATGCAGTTCCGCGGAGAATACGTGACAAACTATCCGATGATGCTCACCGGTGTGCTGGTAACGGCTATTCCGATGATCGTGCTGTTCATTCTGCTTCAGCGTTATTTTGTTGCAGGTCTGACAGCGGGTTCACTCAAGGGGTAAGGTATGTGAAGAAGATCAACGGATATGCGTATTTTACATTGATTTCTGGATCATTCTGCATAATAATGGTTTAGTGTCAGAATGACTACATAGAGATCAAGGGAGCTATAAGACATGAGCAAACTGGAAGTATTGCGGAATCCCAAGCAGCGCAAGCTGCTGTTCAGTGCTGGCATGAGCTGGCTGTTTGATGCCATGGAAGTCGGCATGATTTCCTTCATCGTGGCTGCACTCGCCAAGGAATGGAGTCTCAGTCCGGGACAAGTTGGGGTGCTTACGAGTATCAACTCCATCGGTATGGCGCTAGGTGCATTGCTTGCGGGGGCACTTGCGGACCGTTTCGGCCGAAAGGCCATTTTGATGTGGACTCTGCTGGTATTTACGATTGCTAGTGGCCTGTCAGCATTGGCGACCGGATTCGCCGTGTTGTGTGTACTGCGTCTGATTGCAGGTATTGGCCTCGGCGGGGAGCTGCCCGTTGCATCTACGTTGGTATCGGAGTCGATGCCTACGGCAGAACGTGGACGTGCAGTTGTACTGCTGGAGAGCTTCTGGGCAGGTGGCTGGATTGTATCAGCACTCATTGCCAACTTTGTTATCCCGGAATATGGCTGGAGAATTGCTTTTGCCATTGGTGCCGTTCCGGCGTTCTATGCGCTGTATCTGCGCCGTGCCATTCAGGACCCACCTCGTTACAAGAACAATACCAAGATTAAGAAAATCACGTTCCGAGAAAAGGTTGCGACGGTATGGTCAGCACCTCATCGCCGTACAACGTTGATGCTCTGGATCTTGTGGTTTACCGTCATTTTCTCTTATTATGGCATGTTCTTGTGGCTACCTTCGGTTGTTATGGCAAAAGGCTTTACACTGGTCAAAAGCTTTCAGTACGTGCTGATTATGACGATCGCACAGCTGCCAGGTTACTTCACGGCGGCGTACTTCATTGAGCGGTTTGGCCGCAAATTTGTACTTGTCGTTTATCTTACATTGACAGCAGTAAGTGCGATTGCTTTTGGACTGGCAACAACGGAAGCGACGATTCTGACCGCAGGGATCTGTCTTTCCTTCTTCAATCTGGGAGCTTGGGGCGGTCTGTACGCATATAGTCCGGAATTATACCCCACTTCTGTTCGTTCAACAGGTGTGGGTCTTGCCACATCGGTAGGCCGAATTGGGGGCGTGCTTGCTCCATTAATGGTGGGTATGTTGGTTCAGCGTGAGGTTGCAATCAGCCTGATTTTCACGATTTTCTTCGTGACCATTCTTATTGGGGCAGCGGCTGTGCTGTTCCTGGGCCGGGAAACCAAGGGTCTGGAATTGGCTGAATAAATGTCAATAAATACAACGCAACTTTTGTACGGGTCAACCTGCCTACGGAAATGATGGGCTAGACGAGCGGCAGATGGTTGATACAAGAAGAGGCATGACTATGGCGTGACCATGGGCTCATGCCTCTTTTTGCTGTGTCTGGAGTGGATTTTCGCCTGCGCCATCGGTCCGATAGACGTCACTTTTTTGATATCCTATAATGACACTCGGGATGTAGGGCCGTGAGGATTCAGGGGGAAGAAGTGGGATCTGGATTCAGAAAAGTGGAGGTTAATGGAATGATGAAGAACAATATTAAAATGCATCAGACCCGTGAAATGAATGAATTGAGCGAAGCGAATGCAGAGAATATGATGAATGAGCAGAATAGAATAAGTGACAAGAATAGAATGAATGAAAAGTATATGATGAGTGGACAGAATGGCGTGTGTGAAGTAATACGTGTGACTGATAATGTGGGGATGAATGTGATGTACAGTTATAATGGCAATGATAGGATAAGTGAGATAAGCGGGAGATACGATGTGATTGATCTTACTCCTGTTAAAGAGATGAGAGAAATGAAACAGATGAAGATGACGAGCTATATGTACAGCCTTGATGAAGAATTTAGATTAGATCGCGGGGATGAGAAGCTTGATCTGCAAGATATGCACACAAGCACTGACCACATGGAGCCTATTACCGTCAGTCGGAAAGTCACCCATCGCAGGGGGGAAAAGGCTGGCAAAAGAGCAGGACGAGTCAGTGTGTTTCTCGGTGCTTTTGCAATGGCTCTGGGACTGACAATGGCAGCTCCGTCAGCTGGAGCACAGAAACTGGAGCAGGGCGTTCGCGGTGAACATGTGCTGCAATTGCAGGAGCAATTAAACGAACTGGGGTATTTTAAGGCTGGATTAACCGGATATTACGGTTCTATTACCAAAGGCGCTGTCCGTAAGTTCCAGCAGGCTCAGGGGCTGAGTGCGGATGGGATTGCAGGCCCGGCAACATTAAATAGACTGAACAAGAAGGCTGCAGCCCAAGGTAATACACTGCGCCAGCTCGCGAAGCTGATTCATGGGGAAGCACGCGGAGAATCCTTTGAAGGACAGGTTGCCGTAGGTGCGGTCGTCTTAAACCGAGTGCATTCAAATGCATTCCCGTCATCAATCCCGAAAGTGATTTTCCAAAAAGGGCAGTTCACGGCCATAGACGATGGGCAGTTTAATACCAAGCCGACGGCGACCTCTTATAAGGCAGCTCGAAAAGCCTTGAATGGTACTGATCCCACGAATGGAGCGCTGTATTACTACAATCCGAAGATTGCGACGTCCTTGTGGAGTAAGAGCAGACCAACGCTGCTGACGATTGGGCAGCATGATTTTACGAGATGAGTTTAAGTAGAAATATATTTTTTAATAATTGAAATATAATGATGAACCTCGGCTGAACGCTGCTGAATGCAGACGTGCTACCGGGGTTTCTTTTATATTTTGGTTGTGCAGACGAGGAAAGTGGGGAAATCTTCCGCCTTTGTATGTCCCTCTTTTCAATCTACAGCGATAGAAGAATATTAGAATGGTGTCTGAATACCATTGAAACCGAATACGATTTTACAAAGTATATATAAAGAAGGATATAATTAGTTGCAATTTATAAATTTGTGCTTGGTTACATCCATAGAGGGGAGGACGAATATGCCATTTATTGGGGGAATCATTTTAATATTGATCCTAGCATTTATTCTATGGGCATTAATGATCCCGCTATTCAATAAAATAGGTAGTAGAATTCTGAAAAAGTACGATAAATTCAAACAAGAGGAGAATGCAGATGAAAAATTCAAAGACGTATAGGGTAGGGGCGATCACGGTTGCATTGGTTATTATCGTGGGAGTGTTACTGGTGACCTTCTTTGTCACACGAATTCCTAACGGATATGTTGGGGTCGTATATTCACCCAATGGAGGCGTAAAAGATAGTACACTGAGTCAAGGATGGAAACTCGTTGGAGCGTTTGATAAAGTGACGAAATATCCGATCCGAATTCAAACGGTTGAATACAAAGATATTCAGATTGCTACTTCTGACGGGAAAAACATCACAATCGATTTTGCTTACAACTACCAAGTCGAACCAAGTAAAGTATCTTCTATCTTTAATACATTTGGGCCAATTAGCATTCAAGAAATTGAGGATACATATCTCAAAACACGTTTCCGTGACGCAGCTCGTAAAGGTATCTCCAAGTTTACAGTCATTGATGTGTATGGTGAAAAGTCATCCGATGCAGGAGTGGACGTCCAGCAACGTTTTTCTGATGACGTTAAAGAGTTAGGCTTTATTGTATCGAACGTTACTGTAGGTGTTCCTCAACCAGATGCTAAGACTCAGGAAGCCATCGATAAGCGTGTCGAAGCTTCTCAAGAACTGGAACGTAAAACGACTGAACTTGAGATCGCCAAGAAAGAAGCAGAACGCAAGCGTGTGGAAGCACAAGGTAATGCAGACAAACTATTAATTGAAGCAGAAGGTCAGGCTAAAGCGAATAAAGAGCTTCAACAATCTCTATCGAGTCAACTCGTTGAATATGAAACCATTAAGAAATGGGATGGAGCCCTTCCATATGTAAGTGGGTCCAATACGCCAATGATTCAATTGCCGGGTACTAAAGTAGAGCAAAACAGCGGGGCGGGAAGCGTATCTCCCTAATTGCGGTCTGAAATGCGAGCCTTGCTTTCTCAACAATTTAATGTGTTGAATTCCAATGAACAAGCCGGTCCAATGGTGGGCTGACTTGTTCATTTTTGAGTCTTTACAAGGTACCATGAGGGATTTAGTTAAGCCCTGACATTGGATTTACCTAGCCGATCCTGTACAATGAATAACGACAAAAACAACGGTAGATTAAGGATGGATCAGCACGATGAGAATTATCATATCACCAGCTAAAAAGATGAAGATTGATACCGATCTTATGGCTATTGCGCAGATGCCGCAGTTTATAAACGAGTCAGAACAGCTGTTGAGTCTGCTTCAAAAGTTATCCTATGACGAACTTAAAGCGATGTGGAAGTGTAACGATGCAATCGCCGAACAGAACGTGGAGCGGATTCGGAATATGGATATAAAAGCAAATCTTACGCCAGCCATCTATGCCTATGAGGGCATTCAGTATCAATATATGGCTCTGGGTGTTTTTCAAAATGAAGAACTGGCGTATCTTCAGCAGCATTTACGCATATTATCCGGTTTTTATGGCATGTTACGGCCTTTGGATGGAGTTACCCCTTATCGGTTGGAGATGCAGGGCAAGCTGCAAGGTCCGGGCTTCAAATCCCTTTATCAGTTCTGGGGTAGCAAATTGGCGGATCAGCTTCAATCGGAAAGCGACTGTATTCTGAATCTGGCTTCCAAAGAGTATAGCAAAAACATCACTCCTTTTCTGAAGGAGGAAACCCGGTTGATTACTTGTGTATTTGGACAAATGGTCGATGGGAAGCTTGTTGAAAAGGCAACGCGGGCCAAAATGGCTAGAGGTGAGATGGTACGGTATATGGCAGAGCGTAAGATTACAGATGTGAAGGATATTAGAAACTTTGATCGGTTAGACTTTGTTTTTTCAGAAGAGAAGTCGGATGAAGGTAATTATGTATTTATATATTCAGAGGAGAAATAGCCAGGTCTTACAACGAGGCTTAGATTTTTAAATTATTGCCTTTCAATATTCTAATTCTTCGTAACACCTTATCTAGGAGTTGTTTAGAATACAGAAAAATGATCAATTTATACTTCGACTCAACCTATTTATAAACGATAAAACAATACTAGCGGATTTCCCGCTAAAAGCTCACCTTGCTAATTTCCTTCATGTACAATTTTCCTGAGGTGACCTTACTATGAAGGATAACATGCCAAACCTGATCGAAGATTTGTTTCACGGGAATCTGCGGTTGGACGAGTCGATTCATCCTGAGCATGCCTAGTATCAGAAGATCAATCGTCGGATCTCGGATCTTATGCAGAACTATAAGATATAGCATAGCGAGAATGAATATGATGCATTGGAAGAATTGGTAGACTTAATTGGGCAATCGACGTCCATGTACGTGGAAGCAGCGTTTGAGCAAGGTTTCCGTACAGGCGGTAGGTTGATGATCGAGGTTTTGTGCAGAACATGAGCGCAAATGATTAGCCTTACCTAGAAGCGAGCAGGGCAGATTTCACTTTTTAAAACCAGGCCCACAAAAGCCAAAAACATAAGCAACTAGCACTGTGACTGCCCGATCATTTTAAAACCACAAATCCCCTAATCCATCACCAGCAATCAGACTGGAATGGAAAGGGGATTTTGTGTTTAATCCTGAACTTTTCAACTACAGCTGTCTAACTAACCTACCGCGCCCCAATATTCGTACCCGATGGAGTACCCGAGCCGATCAGATCACTGCCTGTGGCAAGCTTCAGGAAATTTCCCAAGACAGGCGTTCCGTCCGCGCTACGTGTCACCGATGGCACAAGCGAGACAAAGTCGGCTGCGCTGGCGAGTAGGCCTTTGTCGTTGACGCTTTTCTTGTTCTTCCACCAGACGTTGGTGCTGCTAACGTCGGTTCCACTGGTTTTGTCGCTGGCGCCGCCTTCGAAGGACAGGTTGTTGGTGAAGATATGTGTGCCTACATCAAAGGCGAAGTTGCTTTGACCATTTTGCCAGGACGTATTGTTTTTCATCTGAATGGAACCGGGATTGCTGTTATAGGTGAAGCCGTGCTTTTTGTTATTAAACGCAATACTGTTCTCAACGATGTGATTCACTGCGATTTTCTCGCCGCCCAGTTTGAAGCCGTTACCGTCACTATTGGTGGTGGATGTACCATCCGAAGTCTGCCCGTTGTGATGGGAGATGCTGTTGCGGATCGTCACGACGCCAATGGCACCTGTGTCTGTTTTGCTATACAGATCCCAACCATCGTCCACATTATAGGCGGCGATACAACCATCGAACAGGTTGCCTGGGCCTACCGTCAATTTGGCAGCAAAGCCGTCTGCATCTTCTCCGTCATCCGGATCATAGTTATCATGGGAATAGGAGCGGATAATTTCGTTATAAGCAGGCCAATCATTCTTGGCGGCAGTAGAGGCATAGCGTCCGAGTTGAATGCCGGTATCCCGGTTGTGATGGGCTTCGATCTGCTCCAAACGGTTGTAACTGCCCCCGATAAAGATACCGTTGTCGCCCGCACCCTTCACTTCAAGCCCTTTGACGAGCCAGTAGTCTCCGAACATTTGCAGCCCACGATTGGTGGAGGCGAAGGCTTGTGCCGAGAAATCAAAGACAGGCTTTTCCGATCCGTACGCCACCAGATTTTTGCGTTGTCCTGATGTACCACTGTTGCCTCGCTCAATCGTAACCGTTTCCGAGAAGCTGTAGGTGCCACCGCGCAGATATATTGTTTTACCCGGTGCAATCTGGGTCAACGCGTTAGCCAGTGACGTAGGACTCGCGAGGGTTCCGGGATTGCTAGCCGAGCCGCCAGGAGCGACATATAGATCACCTGCAGCGAGTGCGATACTGGAGGCAGCCACAGAATCAGAGGGATTTTGCAGTCCGTTATCGATCAATTCCGCCGCACCAGCGGATCCACCGCCGAGCAATAATAGAGGGAACGCGGCACTTAGGCAGATGTGAGTCATTTTCGATTTCAGCGAACGTTGAGATGAGGCATGAGCAGAAGTAATAGGGAATAATTTCATTAAGCAAACCTCCTTGGTTAATTGGGAGTAGAATGAAGAAGCGTGGCAGTTGTGTACCAGACCGTTATCAATGAGATAAGTCACCGCGGTTGGCTGGATGCAATCTCTAGGACACAGGTTCATGGTAAATGTTGTAAACGTTATCATCAATAATCATTTGATCAGATGGGCTCAACCTGCTGACAAGCCTCGTATAGCTGGTTGAAAATGGAAGTTTATATAAGTAACGCATAATCCTGCGCTCAGTTCATGTCCCTCATTTAACAGGGGATCATCTGAAATGAACGTTGAAAGAGACCCTTTTCCCAGCAAACGGCATGATCCATACCTCCAATCTGCTGAAATCAACTTAACAATATTTAGAATAGAAGAGCCTCACGTGGACAGCTCACAGTCTGCTCAGGTTGAAACGTCAAATACCCCCGATAGCAGGCCACTTCAAGCAGTCTTTGCTACCAGGGGTTATGAAATGAACCTATACGTTGCTATAAAACATGTGCGTTGCCTTAAAACATATCCGTTGCCTTTAAACATGCATGCATCAGCTACATCAGCAATCTTTAATATGGATCTGCTTCATGACTGTCTTTGGCAGCCTGTTCCACTGTGGGCTCATGCTTGGGCTGAACCGTGGGACTGTCATCTGTTGAGACGGAGGATAATCCTTCCGCTACCCGGCGTCCATAATCAGCATCCGCTTGTGTGAAATGGGAGATCATGCGCTCGCGGATATCCGGTTTGCATGTGGCTAAAGCATCTACCAGATTGCTGATCAGTTCATCTCGCTCCCAATCCTCGAACGCCCGGTACGTGTCACCGGCTTGACCAAAATCATTCGTACGTTCGATCTTCTCACGCACTAGCCTACCTTCCACCAATGGTTCATGCTCCTTGCCACGTGGCGCTGCTTCCTTTAGTCCACCGAGTGACGAAGGTTCATAGTTG